>JBAYIS010000001.1:0-365718 GCA_041665525.1 Bacteroidota bacterium
GCAAATGCAAAATGATTATTCCAGAAGGAATGATCGGCGCTTTCAAAGAGGTGTATCAGTTGTTCTGTTTTTGAATCGTGAGCCGAGTATTTTCCGCTGATGATCGTTACAATCGACCTAAAGTGCGAACGATGGAGAAGATCGTTCAGGAATGACGCTGCGGCGGCGATCCTGATGGTCGGGAAATTTGCCGGACGTGTAGGAGAAAAATTCCACTCTGTCGCGTCGATGGAATGGAAGGAAATCCGATGGGGTAATTCATTCCAGGCTGAGTGAATGGAATGAATATACAGTTTCGAGTCTTGATCGCGTACATCGCTGATTGCCGGGAGCAATCCCGAAGCAGTAAACAGTATTGCTTCGATTTGTTGAAGAGTCAATTTTGCTCCCCAATCCTGCTGCACCTGCAATAACCGAAGAATGGAAACATGCTCCGCAAGCATTTTCATCGGCCTGCGGTTGTTTGAATATCCGAGACAGTCCATTACTTCTTCGTAGAGCAATTGTTCCCATGCATGTCTCTGTTTGTATAACGATCCATCAAACGTTCCTCCCGGAAGAGGAATGTCTTCCAGCATATCGCCGTACCATTCACCAGGCTCACCCACGATGCGAGGATCATTTTGTATAATCTCTCGCAAACGGTCCGAAAGACGGGAGATTTTATCATGCAGCCGTTCACGATACATCGTACGGATCCAGGTCTGCAACAGGTCTGCAGCGATCGTATCGTTGCAGTGCGCACACGGAAGTTTATTTGTTTTTGAAGCGTATTCTTCCCGTTTCAATTGATCAGCGATACTGTCAAGGGAGGTGAAGAGAAAAGGCTCCAGAACCACCGTGGGAATATCCCTGCCGCTCTGTGACGTGGTCTTTTCCGCTGTTCCTGAAAATACAATGTGAAGGATTACAGAATTATAGTTCTGGTCATGCTGATGGTGATGCAGTTTCCAATCGTTGGTGGATCTGTGAAACTCAATATCACCCGAATATTTCCTGCCGTCCAGCTCTATCCTGGCGTTGCGGAAGTCGGGTCCGCTAATGCGGGAGAGTGTTCCAGGATCTACAATCAGCACTGCCCGTCCGTCCGTTGTGGTCAAACGGGAAGTGTCGAACATTTGTTTGGTCCAGATATGTCGCAGCAGGTCTTCGTGCATCGAATGTGAATTCGCCGCTGCAGTTACCGTTTGGGTGAAGCGATGGTCTGGTCAGCGGCTAGTAGTAGGTGTTTCTGAAAAAATTTATTTCATTGTTCAGTTTCAGCGCTTCGCTGCGGGCGGCAGCATCAAAATCCTTGCCGGTTGAAGCATAGAGTATGCTTCTGCTGGCATTGATCAGCACTCCGAAACCTTCCGAAGTGCATCCGAACTTGATCACATCCTCAACGGAACCTCCCTGTGCTCCGATCCCGGGGACAAGGAAGGGGATCGTGGGAGCAAGTTTCCGCACTGTGTGAATGTCCGATGATTTTGTCGCACCGACGACGAAACCGAGATTCGCATTTGTCGTCCAAGACTGCGATGTTTTTACCACTTCTTCAAACAACCGCCGTTTTCCGATCTGTTGATACTGAAAATCAAATGCGCCTTGATTGGAAGTGAGTGCAAGCAGAAAAACTCCCTTTCCTTTTTGCTCCAGGAACGGCTGAACAGAATCTTTTCCCATATATGGAGCGACGGTGATACTGTCGAATCCCATGCCGTTCAATATCGCATCGGCATACTGTTTGGAAGTATTTCCAATATCACCCCGTTTTGCATCGGCAATTGTTAGAATGGTAGAAGGGATTAAAGCCCGGGTCTTTTCGATAATCGACCATCCTTCTTTTCCCATTGCCTCATAAAATGCGAAGTTGATCTTGTACGCACAGGCAAGGTCCTTTGTGGCAGCGATAATCCGCTTGTTGAACTCCAGCACTCCGTTCTTATGGGAACGGAGTGCGGCCGGGAGTTTGGCAGCATCGGAATCAAGTCCGACGCAAAGAAATGAATCTGTTTTTTTTTGAATTTCAATAATGCGGGAAGAGAATGTCATAGATTATTTCAGATAGTCTTTCAGCCAATCAAAGATTGTGTTGTGCCACATTTCGGAATTCTGCGGTTTCAATACCCAGTGTCCCTCATCCGGAAAATAGAGGAGTTTGGATGGAATGCCTTTCCGTTGAAGCGCTGTGAACAGTGCGAAGCCTTCGCCGACCGGAACGCGGAAATCGAGTTCATTATGGATGATGAGTGTCGGAGTTTTGAAATTCTTTGCATAGACATGCGGCGAGAACTTGTCATAGTTCTCGGTTTCCCACGGAATGCCATGTTCCCATTCATCGAACCATGTTTCTTCCGTCACACCGTACATGGAATGAAAATTATACACTCCGTCGTGGCACACCAGCGTTTTAAATTTGTCCGTGTGTCCATTCAGCCAGTTCATCATATACCCGCCGTAGCTAGCTCCGGCTGCTGCCATTTTTTCGGTGTTCACATACGGGAGTTTTTCCATGTATGCGACTCCGTTCATCACATCGGTAAAGACCTTGCCGCCCCAGTCGCGGGAGATCTCGTCCGTGAACTGTTGTCCGAATCCAGTCGAACCCCGAGGATTGGGAAGTGCAACCACATATCCCTGCGCTGCCCACAATTGCTGGTTCCAGCGATACGACCAGCTGTTGCCGAATGCACCCTGCGGTCCGCCGTGCACCCAATAGACGAGCGGATATTTTTTATTTGCGTCGAAAAAGGGAGGTTTCACGATCCACATCTGCACTTTTGTTCCGCCGGCTCCATCAAACCAAACATATTCCGGCGCGGACATTTCGATCTGTGCAAAGAGCGCATCATTTACATGCGTCAACTGTTTTGCCTTGGTACCGGTGCTGCTTGCAGACCAGATCTCGACAGGACGGGACATTGTCTGATGGGAGAAAATAAGTAATTTCCCATCAGCGGAGATACTGACATCGCCATTGCCGGCGTTGTCGAACACTTTCTTCACTGCGCCGTCGATTCCGATAGACCAGAGCGGAGTATTCGCTTTTTCTTCAGCAGACGTGTAGATGGTTTTATTGTCATTGGCCCATGTGAAGGCATCAACATTTGTGTCGAAATTGGGCGTCAAGCTTTTCGTAGTTCCTGCTGCACGGTCATACAGCATCAGCTGCCAGCGGTCTGCTTCGAAACCGGCACGAGACTGCGCGCGATACGCAATATATTTTCCATTCGGAGAGTATTGCGGGAAGACATCAGCTGCAGCATTGGTGGTGATCTGTTTTCGTTCGCCGGTGAATAGATTTATGGTTAGGATATCATGATTGGTGCTCCATGATTCTTCCTGTACCGGAACAGGTGTTGCCGTAAAAGCAATCTCTTTTCCATCCGGTGAAAAACTGAAATCATCACCGGTAGAAAATGTGGAAGAGGTGGGAACGGCATCCCTGTCGCCGGGAGTGACATTCCTCGGGTTTGTACCGTCTGCATTAATGACAAAAATATGCTGACGTTTATCATCTACCCAACTATCCCAATGCCGGTACAACAATTTTGTCAGGACACGACCCTTCATCTTACTGTTGTCGCGCGCTTCCTGTTTTTGTTTGTTCAATGCATCGGCTTCGGCGAACGGTTTGTCCGAGAATTCGGGAAAGACTGCGGAGATGAAGCCGAGTTTTTGCCCCTCCGGCGACCAAATGGCACCACTCGCTTCGGTAGAGATGTTCGTTACTTGTTTTGTTTCGCCGGTAGAAACATTGATAATATAGATTTGCATTGAATTGTTCCGGTTGGACTCGAAGGCGATTGATTTTCCATCCGGTGACCAGCGTGGATGACGGTCCGCTTTCGGTGCATTCGTCAGTTGTTTTGCATCTCCTCCAACTGCCGGGATAAGCCAGATGTCCGTGTTCGTTCTGTTTGCATCTTTGTCCACAACACCCACAACAAAGGCAACGGTCTTGCCGTCCGGCGATAATTGCGGGTCGCTCACCCGTTGAATTGCAAAAAGGTCGTTGAGCTGCAGCGCACGTTTTTCCTGTGCAAGAGAACTGCTGAGTGACGTAAGAAGCAGGAGAAAGAATATTGTCAAGCGTTTCATACATACCTCGGATTATACTGGATGAAATGTGAGTGAATGAAAGTAACGCTAAAAGAGGAGAGAGGCAACGAAGATTCGTTGACAGCAGCGGTGATTTTTGGTAGTGTCGTAATTTGAAACATAAAATCGTCATGCTGACGAATGTCAGCATGACGTAACATATTCTATTAACACAATGCCTGATTTCTTGCTACTTTCACAAGACATAATAACAGCGGCGAGGAAACTGAACATTCGTCAAGAAAGTATGCCGATCGTCTTTACTTTCCAGAATAAAAATTCTACTTTTACCCACATTTCTATAACACATCACTACCAAGGGGCTGCAATGCGAAAACAATTCTTTGTTTTGCTCATCATCGCCGGGTCGGTCGCTTCGCAAACCGTGAGGATCAATGTTCCGTACGAACAGTTTACGTTGAAGAACGGATTGAATGTAATCCTGCATGTCGATAAGACCACACCGACTGTTTCCGTCAACGAATGGTTCCATGTCGGATCGGGATATGAGAAGAAGGGCCGTACAGGATTTGCACATTTGTTCGAACACATCATGTTCGAAGGGTCGAAGAATGTGCCCGAAGGAAAATTTGACGAATGGCTGGAAGCGGCAGGAGGATCGAATAATGGTTCCACGAACGTGGATCGTACCATTTATTTCGAGGATATCCCGAGCAATGCTCTCGAGCTGTCGCTCTTTCTGGATTCGGACAGGATGGGTTTTCTCCTGGACGATATGTCGCAAGGGAAACTGGACGGACAGCGCGACGTTGTGAAGAATGAACGCCGGCAATCGTATGAAAATCGTCCGTACGGTTACGCGTTCCTGATGATCTTCGAGTCGCTCTACCCGCAATCGCATCCTTATAGCTGGCCCACCATCGGCAGTATGGCGGATCTTTCCGCCGCATCGTTGGAAGATGTGAAGGAGTTTTTCAGGACGTATTACGCACCGAACAATGCAAGCCTCTCCATTGCCGGCGACATCGATGTTCCGAAGACGAAGATGATGGTGGAAAAATGGTTCAACGAAGTCCCAATGGGAAAACCGGTGCCGCAGCAGGATCGGTCTGTGGCGGTATTACATGAAGAAAAACGTATGACCATCGAGGATCGTGTGCAGCTGCCGAGAATCTACATGGCGTGGCATTCACCGGCGTCTCTCACCCCCGGCGATGCGGAATTGGATTTACTTGCTTCCGTTCTTGCAGGCGGAAAGAACTCACGTCTGTATAAAAAATTAGTGTACGATATGCAGATTGCACAGGATGTTTCCGCATTCCAATCCTCCGCGAAGCTCGGATCGCAATTCATCATCATCAGCACGGCAAGGGCGGGACATACTCTGGCAGAGATCGAACAGGTGATCCAGGAAGAGTTGAATCAGATTAAAGCACAAACGCCGGCGGCGCGCGAGCTGGAACGTTCCCGGAATCAATACGAAGCCAGTTTTATCGAACGGCTGGAGTCCATCAACGGAAAAGCAGATATGCTGAACAACTATTATTATCTCACCGGCAACCCGGATTATTTTAATGAGGATCTCGCACGTTATTACGCGATCGATCCGCAGGATATTTCGACCGTCGCAACTCGATACCTGAAAGATGATGCACGGGTAGTGCTCAGCTTTGTCCCCAAAGGGAAAACTGAACTTGCCGCAAAGAATTCACCGGTCGTCAGCACGGAGGGAAAATGAAAACAATCAATAAAGAACAATTGACAATGGACAATGGTCAATTGTCAATGAACAGTATCCATTATCCATTATCCATTACCAAATTGTTTCGCTCAAACTTCTTCATTCTTCTTTTCCTCGTTGGTTCAGTTTCTGTGAATGCGCAATTGCCGGATCGGACGAAACCGCCTGCGCTTGGACCGACCCCATCCTTAAAAGTGAACGCACTTCAAAAGTTTACGTTAAGCAATGGACTGCAGGTTGTGGTGTATGAAAAAAAGGAAGTGCCAATCATCCAATTGAATCTGGTTGTGAAAGCAGGTAGTGTCAATGAGACATCGGATAAACTCGGACTGGCCGGCATGACGGCGAATATGATGGATGAAGGTGCGGCGGGAAAATCTTCTCTCGAGCTTTCTGATGAAATCGATTTCCTCGGAGCGGATATCGGAGCAAGCGGCGGACTGCACAACAGCGGCGTGACGCTCCGTTCCACAGTATCAAAATTCGACGCCGCATTGAAACTGTTTTCAGATATTCTGTTGCACCCCGATTTCCCGGCGGCGGAATTGGAACGATTGAAGAAACAGTATATCACCTCGTTGTTTCAGGGCTTCGATCAACCCCGGGTGATCGCCGCCGCCGCAACGTCCAGCCTCGTCTTTGGCAAGGATCATCAATATGGCAGAACTTCAGCGGGGGACGAGAAAACGATCTCTTCTTTCACAGTGGAAGACATGAAAAATTTTCACTCCACGTATTATCGTCCGAACAATTCTTTTCTTGTTGTGGTTGGCGATGTGAATGCGAAAGAGATTATTATAAAATTGGAATCCGCACTTGGCGGATGGCAGAAAGGGGAATCGAAACCTGCCACTGTTCCTAAATCAAAACAAGTTGACGGCAGAAAAATCTATCTGATCGACAAACCGGAAGCCGCACAATCAGTGATTCGCGTCTGCCGCATTGGTGTGGACCGGATGTCTCAGGACTATTTTCCAATCCTGGTAATGAACACCATCCTTGGCGGTTCCTTTACTTCCCGGCTTAATTCGAATCTTCGTGAAAAGAACGGATATGCCTATGGTGCAAGTTCCGGATTTTCCATGCGTCCCGTTCCGGGTCCGTTCACTGCTGCATCGGATGTGCAAACGGATAAGACCGACAAAGCACTTCAAGAATTCATGAATGAATTGAACGGTATTTCCAAACCAGTTTCCGAAGAGGAGTTGATCAAAGCGAAAAACTACATCGCCCTCGGATTCCCGGATAATTTCAGCAGTGTCGGTTCCATTGCATATCAAATCGGCGAAATGATCGATTATGGATTACCGGAGAATTATTTCAATGACTATATCGGCAAGGTTATGGCTGTAACGAAAGACGACGTACGCCGGGTGGCAAAGAAATATATCGATACGGATGATCTTGCGATTATTATTGTTGGTGATAAAGCGAAAGTAGAGAAGGGTCTAAAAGAAACGAAAATCGGGAAGATTATTAATCTGGTTCCGACCGACGTGCTCGGACCGATGCCGAAGCTGTGATCAGATTCTTTAAATAATTCCTAAATTCTTATTAATGTTCTGTTGGCCAATGCTGTTTCTCAAGCTGCGGCAGAAAATAAGGATTTAGGAATTTCTGTTTATTCGCTGAAAACCTTTTGCTTATCTTGTGAAGTAACCTTATATTTACACGTCAATTTTCAGCATTCACTTTAATCAATTCTGTTTTCCCGATGACATTTGAACAAGGTGTGTTTTATTTTCTTGCTGGCATCACGGTCTTTTCCGCAGTAATGATGCTTCTACAGCGAAATCCGGTCAACAGCGCTCTCTATCTTATCCTCAACTTCTTCTGCCTCGGCGGATTATATCTAACCCTTAACGCTCAATTTATCGCTCTCGTGCATATTCTGGTGTACGCCGGTGCCATTATGGTCCTGTTCCTATTTGTGATCATGCTGCTGAATTTGGGGGATGATAAACGCCTGATAGAACATTTGGGTTTGAGAATGTATCTGGGGATTGCATTCTCCGTCGGTTTATTATTGGAATTGCTCTATGTGTTCGGCGTCGGCACTCCAACAGCCTATACCCAGCTTTCTCCTGCTTCGGCGGAGATGGGAACGGTGGAATATATCGGCACCGTGTTGTTTACGAAATTCCTTTTTCCCTTTGAAATTACATCGTTTCTGCTTCTTGCTGCCATCATCGGCGCAGTATTGCTGGCAAAAAAGAAATTAGTTCAATAACAACGATATTGCGAACGACGGCGAAGTCGGAGTGAAGAAATCCAAAAAATCAATCATGAGATTGTTTTGTTGTTACGCTCCTCGCAATAACTGAGAAATTCAATTATGATCCCATTAAGTCATTATCTCCTGCTTTCGGCATTTTTATTCTCCTGCGGTGTGCTGGGCGTTGTAGTGCGCCGTAACGCTATCGTCGTATTCATGTGCATTGAAATGATGTTGAATGCCGTGAATCTTTCCCTGATTGCCTTTGCACAATTTCTCGGCGATGCAACGGGACAAATGCTGGTTTTTTTCGTGATGGTCGTTGCAGCAGCAGAAGCTGCTGTCGGTCTTGCCATTATCATCTCGCTCTTCCGAAACAAACAGACCGTGAATATCGACGAGATAAATATCTTAAAGTGGTAACGATGAATGTGTGCTCTTGTAATTTGATAATTTGATCATTTGCCAATTTGTAACCTATGTATTCCTTTGCCCCCCTTATTGTCCTATTCCCGCTGCTTGGTTTTCTCACCAACGGACTCTTCGGACGAAAAATAAAGAGTGAAACAATCGTCGGCAGCATCGGTACTGCCGCAGTCGCCGCTTCATTCGTGATTGCGCTGCTGATCTACATAGAAATGCTCGGATCAGCCGTAGAAGAGCGAAAGCACATTGTCACCGTGTTTGAATGGATTGCAGCAGGAACATTTTCTGCCAATGTCGCTTTCCAGATCGATCAACTCTCTATCCTGATGACCCTGATCGTCACCGGCGTCGGAAGTCTGATCCACCTCTATTCGATTGGCTATATGCATGGCGATGCGGGATTCTGGAGATTTTTCTCGTATCTGAACTTATTTATTTTTGCCATGCTCACCCTTGTTCTTGCCGACAATTATTTGTTGATGTTCCTTGGCTGGGAAGGGGTAGGACTTTGTTCCTATCTGTTGATCGGATTTTGGTATGACAGGAATTTCGAAAAAGGGACCACAGGCGATGCTGCAAAAAAAGCATTCATCGTCAACCGTATCGGCGATTTTGGATTTCTCCTGGCGATGTTCCTTATCTTCAACACGTTTGGCACGCTGAATTACGAAGGGGTCTTCTCGCAGGCTGCCGGATTTTCCGTCGGCAATTCACTGCTGTTCTGGATCACCCTGTTGATGTTCGTTGGTGCTACGGGAAAATCGGCACAGATTCCTCTCTATGTCTGGCTGCCGGATGCTATGGCGGGTCCAACACCGGTGTCTGCACTTATCCATGCAGCAACGATGGTGACTGCAGGTATTTACATGGTTGCTCGTAGTTCTATTTTATATGCGCTTGCTCCCGGAACGATGGAGATCGTTGCTGTTGTCGGATTGTTGACGGCGTTCTTCGCTGGAACGATCGGTCTCGTACAGAACGACATTAAAAAAGTTTTGGCCTATTCCACCGTCAGTCAGTTAGGCTATATGTTTCTTGCCGTCGGTGTTGGAGCATTCTCTGCCGGCTTATTCCATGTTATGACACATGCGTTTTTCAAAGCACTTCTCTTTTTGGGATCGGGTGCGGTGATCCATGCGATGCACGAAGAACAGGACATTCAGAAGATGGGCGGGCTTCAAAAATATATGCCGTGGACGTTCCGGACTTTCGCCATCGGTTCATTTGCGATTGCAGGATTTCCGCTGCTCTCCGGATTCTTCTCGAAAGACGAAATTTTGTGGAAAGCATTTGCGGATGGTGCACCGTGGATGTGGGCGATAGCAACGCTGGCGGCAGGCGTCACAGCGTTCTACATGTTCCGTCTTGTTTCGCTGACATTCCTTGGGAAAGAACGATTTGATCACCATCATCATCATCCGCACGAGGCACCGAGGACGATGCTGGTTCCGCTGTTGGTGCTGGCAGTACTTTCGATCATCGGTGGGTATGTCGGAATTCCGCATGTGCTGGGCGGACATAATTATTTCGAAGAATTCCTGGAGCCGGTCTTCGCAGCAGCAAATTCTAAGATGATGCTGCCATCGCACGATTCCGCAGCATTGGAATTGGGATTGATGGCGACATCGGTAGCGATTGGACTGTTAGGCATTTTCGCCGGTTGGAAGATCTACACGGAAAAGATACAGGTGGCGGAAGCAACAGCAAAACGGTTTTCCGGCTTGTATACCCTGTTGTGGAATAAATATTTTGTAGATGAAGCATACGATGCGGTCATCGTCAATCCGATCAAACACTCCTCCGAGAAATTCCTTTGGAAGATCTTCGATGTGAAAGTGATCGACAATACGATCAACTACTCCGCGAAATTGGTCGAGGCGACGTCGGGTATTTTCCGGCGAATTCAAACAGGCGTGGTTCAAAGCTATGCCATTATTTTCGTCGCAGGCATCCTGCTGATTCTCGGATATCTCTCAGTGTGGTGATTTAACAACCGGCACGGTGTCCGCACTCGTGCAATCTTGTAATGACAATTGCTATGAATAATATTTTATCGTATACGCTCTTCTCACCGCTGGCAGGGATTCTGTTGCTCCTCTTCATTAACAAAGAGAAGCAGAACCTGATCAAATATATCGGCATCGGTACGTCGCTTGTTACGTTCGTCCTTTCGCTGTTCGTCTATTTCGGTTTCGACGCGTCGAACACACAAATGCAGTTTGCCGAACAATATCCGTGGATTACCGGACTGGATATTTCCTACTTCGTAGGAGTGGACGGACTCTCGATCCTATTGGTAGTGCTCACAACATTTCTAACGCCGATTGCGCTCATTGCATCGTGGGATTCAATCACGGATCGGTTGAAAGAATATGTCTCTTTCATGCTGATGCTCGAGGTCGGTATGCTCGGCGTATTCCTCGCAGTCGATCTCTTCCTATTTTATGTTTTCTGGGAAGCGATGTTGATTCCGATGTATTTCATTATCGGTATTTGGGGCGGGAAGGATAAGATTTATGCAGCAGTGAAGTTCTTCATCTACACCATGGCAGGATCGCTGCTGATGCTGATCGCTATTCTCTGGCTCGGGTATTATGCATCGACGTTGCCCGGGGGATATTTTACAACGAACCTTCAAAAATTATATGCGATCGCTCCCGGTATTCCAATGGGAATTCAAGTCTGGATGTTCCTGGCGTTCGCACTCTCTTTCGCAATTAAAGTACCGTTGTTCCCGCTGCATACCTGGTTGCCGGATGCGCACGTGCAAGCGCCGACTGCCGGATCCGTAATACTTGCTGGTGTGCTGCTGAAGATGGGAACATATGGCTTGATCCGTTTCTGTCTTCCGCTTTTTCCGCAGGCGTCGTTCCAGTTTACTCCGTTGTTGGCGACACTTTCGGTGATCGGTATCGTCTATGGAGCGCTCGTTGCAATGGTGCAGACGGATGTGAAAAAACTCGTCGCGTACTCTTCCGTGAGCCATCTTGGATTCGTTGTTCTTGGCATCTTTTCGATGACGGAGGAAGGGATCCAGGGGGCTATGATTCAGATGATCAATCACGGACTTTCCACCGGGGCGTTATTTCTTTTAGTGGGAATGATTTACGACCGACGGCACACGCGCGAAATCGTGCAATTCGGCGGACTGGCAAAAGTGATGCCGGTCTTTTCAACGATCTTCATGATTGTAACTCTTTCGTCCATCGGATTACCGGGATTGAACGGATTTGTCGGTGAATTTTTGATTCTGCTCGGTTCGTTCAACTCGTTGTTCCTTGGTTCGTATGTCTATGCTGCGGTCGCCGCGACCGGAGTGATCTTCTCGGCTGTCTATATGCTGTGGATGGTGCAGCGGGTCTTCTTTGGCAAGATCACACACGACGAGAACAAATCGCTGCTCGATTTAAACAAACGAGAAATAGCATTGATGATTCCGATTTTGTTGTTCATTGTCTGGATCGGTGTGTATCCCTCGACATTCCTGAAGGCGTCCGCGGCTTCAACAAAACAGGTGGTGGTACAGATGCAAAATGTGAAGAGCGGCAATACAATTCCGGCAGAAGGTTTGTCAAAATAAGCCGTTCCTCTATTACGATATTAATAAAGAATTATATATGGATTTCTTTTCAACCTCAGATCTTATAGGCTCCCTGCCGATACTCGCGCTCTCGTTGTTTTCTCTCATTGCGTTGACGGCAAATGCATTGCTGAAGAATTCGGCACGAACAGTGTTTTTCATCAGCGTAGTCGGTTTACTTATTGCGATCGGATGTGCCGTTTATACTTTTCCCATGAATGCCACGGCATTCTCTGATATGCTGCTGGTCGGCGGTTATGCAAGTTTCTTCGGTGTACTTTTCTTAGTCATTGCATTGTTCTCAATCTTCATAGCCAAGCCGTATTTGGAGCGAGAACAATTTCATCTGGGCGAATATTATGTCCTCATTCTACTGGCAACGATCGGCATGTTGATGCTTGGCGCAGCCGCGGATCTGATCACGGTTTTCCTCGGTGTAGAAGTAATGTCCGTTGCATTCTATGTGCTTGCCGGCTTTTTCCGTACAAAGAATGCTTCCAATGAATCGGCACTGAAATATTTTCTATTGGGCGCATTTGCGACCGGATTCTTATTATATGGTATCGCACTCATCTATGGAACAACCGGAACGACAAATCTTCTCCGCATTGTGACATTGTATCCGCAAGCGTTTGGTGAACCGCTTCATATTATCGGATGGGGATTAATCCTGATCGGCTTCGGATTTAAAGTGGCAGCGGTGCCGTTCCACATGTGGGTGCCTGATGTGTATGAAGGGGCGCCGACTTCTGTGACTGCATTCATGTCCACCGGCGGTAAAGCGGCAGCATTTTCTGCATTTGTCATCGCATTCTCCGTCCCACTCTCCATGAAAGACGACCGGTTGATGATGGTGCTTGCTGTACTGGCAGCAGGTTCAATGCTGCTTGGCAACTGGTTCGGATTATCCCAGATGAATTTAAAACGAATGCTGGCATATTCCAGTATTGCTCATGCCGGCTATATGCTTGTCGGCCTTGCTTCTGCTACGTCTATCGGTCAGCAGGGAATTGCCTTTTATCTCGTTTCGTATGCCTTTACCAATCTCGGCGCTTTCGGCATCATCACGATGCTGGAAAAAGAGAATGGTACGAATTTAAATTATGAGGATTATGCGGGACTTGCGAAGCGAAAACCATTACTTGCCGCATTAATGGCAATGTTCATGTTTTCATTGACCGGTATTCCGCCATTTGCAGGATTTGTCGGAAAATATTATCTGTTCGCAAGCGCTGTGCAGGCAAATCTTACCTGGCTGGCGATTTTCGGCGTTATCACAAGCCTCTTTTCAACCTATTACTATTTACGGATTGTTGTGTTTATGTATTTCCGACCGGCGGTGAATCATGAAGAGCTTACGCTTTCGAAATTAACTTACACCACAGTGATCGCATGCGGAATCGCGATCGTGCTCTTTGGTGTGCTGCCTTGGCTTATTTTCGATTTCCTGAAATCAATTTTTTAATTTCATTGTTCTTTGCGAGAACCGTCCGCTTCAGATCGAGGCCGGACGGTTTTTTTGTTTTATGAAAATTATCCTCACACCGCAGCAAATGAAAGAGGCCGATGATTATGCGATCAACAGATTGCATATTCCTTCTCTCCAATTAATGGAGAACGCCGGGAAGGCGGTTGCCAATGAAATTCTGCAGCGGCGTATGCTGCTCCGTTTGAAGGACCGTTCCAATCCTACAGTAGTTATCTTGTGCGGGAAAGGGAATAACGGCGGAGACGGATTTGTCGTTGCAAGAATTCTTGCTGAACGGAACATTCACGTCACGGTCGTCCTGATTGAGAGTGAAAAGAAATTACGGGGCGATGCTATGGAAAATTATCAACGACTGCAGTCATTCGTTCATTCCTCCATAGACATTATCCGCATTGAAAAATTCAAGAAACAAAAGAATCGACGTTTTGACATTATTATAGATGCGATGTTGGGGACTTCATTTTCCGGAACACTTCATGGTGCGTATCTTTCCGCTGTTCAATGGTGCAATAAACAGAAGTCATTGAAAATTGCTGTCGATATACCGACGGGATTAAACGAATTGACAGTTGAAACGAATAATAGTGTATTTCACGCAGATGTAACCGTAACTTTCTCGCAGCCGAAGATTGGATTTTATTACGGCCGTGCAAAAGAAATTACCGGTGATGTTGTTGTGGTGGATATCGGAATACCCCGAAAAGCTGTGATGAAGCCGGGCATTTTTCTTGTGGATTCGCACGATATCCGGAAGAATCTACCGGTCCGCTCCAGTAACAGCCATAAGCATTCTGTCGGGAAAATTTTCATCCTCTCCGGGTCAAAAGGAATGATGGGTGCGGCATGGTTGTGCAGTCAGTCCGCTATGCGGAGCGGTGCAGGTCAGGTGATTATGGGTGTTCCGGAGTCGGAATATCCGGTGATTGCAAAAAGAACTGTGGAGGTAATGCCGCTCGCACTTCCGGACACAAGCAAGGGAAGTATTGCCCTCTCTGCAATGAATGAAATCAAAAAAAGAATCGACTGGTCAACAGTGGTGCTCGTGGGATGCGGAATGTCGCAGAACATTGAAACACAAGAACTGATGAGAGAAGTGATCCGGACATCGTCGAAGCCTGTTGTAGCGGATGCGGATGGTTTGAATGCTCTTGCGGGACAGACAGATATCCTGGAAAAAAGAAAGTCTCGCCATTTGGTGATTACACCGCATCATGGAGAGTTTTCACGTCTCATCGGTATCCCGTCCCAACTGATCGATCGTCAGAAATTTTCACTGGCATCCGCATTTGCAGAACGGTATAATGTCGTTGTCGTCTTAAAAGGGGCGCCGACGATCATTGCAGAACCGGGAGGAAAGATCTATGTTAATCCTACGGGAAATCCTGGAATGTCCACTGCCGGCAGCGGAGATGTTCTTGCCGGAATGATTGCATCATTTATCGGACAGGGAAATAGTCCCTTGAATGCCGCGATGAATGCCGTTTTCCTTCATGGAAAATCGGGAGATATTGGCGCATCTGCGGTTGGAATGCACAGTCTCATAGCCGGGGACCTCCTCCGGTATTTGCCGGATGCTTTTCGCGAAGTTATCGTCAAATGAACATGCAGGAAAAACTCATAGCATTCGTTCAATATCAACTCCCCGTTATTGCCTGGAGCGTTTTTATCTTTATTGCATCATCCATACCCTCGGCGAATATTGCAATGTTACCGAACTATACGGATAAGGTTGTCCATGCGTCGGTATTTCTCATTTTGTGCTGGCTGATGCATGTTGCACTTTCTTTTCAGAAAAATCTTCTTTTAAAAAAGCATGCACTACTTATTGCTGTGGTGTTCGTCGCAGTCTATGGTGTTTCGGATGAATATCATCAAATGTTCACTCCGGGACGATCGACGGATCCGCTGGACCTTGCTGCCGATACATTCGGAGGCTTGGTCTATGCGTTGATCTATCTGCGTTTCCAATTTTACCGCAATGGATAATCTTCTGTTGCGCATGCTCGCGATCCCGACTTTCCGTTCTCTGCGGCAGCCGATGTACCGGCTCTTCTTCAGCGGTCAGGTCATCTCCCTTATCGGTACGTGGATGCAGACGATGGCGCAGGCATGGCTGGTCTATCAATTAACCTTTTCATCGGTCTGGCTCGGCATTGTCGGGTTTCTGAATACGATACCGATGCTGCTGTTTGCGATGTACGGCGGCTCAATTGCTGACCGCTTTTCTAAGCACCGCATCATCATCATCACACAGATTCTGTCGTTATTTCAATCGGTTATTTTGGCGGTGCTTGTGTTTCTTAACCTGGCAACGGTGGAAATGGTGTGCGTTCTTGCATTCACGTTGGGAACAATTAATGCATTCGATGTTCCTGCACGTCAATCATTTGTGGTGGAATTGGCAGGGAAAGAAAATCTTGCGAATGCCATCGCATTGAATTCTGCATCATTCAACGGTGCGAGGATCATTGGTCCGGCAATCGGCGGTGTGATCATCGGGGCTGTCGGCGTCGCATGGTGTTTTTTCTTCAATGCAGTCTCCTTTTTTGCTGTGATCATCGTGTTGTTACGGATGAAGGTGGAACCAAAGATTTTTGTTTCGACGGGCCCGGTAAATACTTTTGCATCGCTGAAAGAAAGCGTCGACTTTGTCCGGTCAGATAAGACACTGGTGAAGATTTTGGCACTGGTTGCTGTCATCACGGTTTTTGGTTGGTCCTATACGGTGCTTCTACCGATCTTTGCGGATACAATACTGAATATTGGCGCCGTCGGCCTCGGTAATCTGATGATGTCGTTCGGTATCGGAGCGCTCATCAGCGCCATAATTGTCGCAAGCGCCGAAAGCAGGGTCCGTCCCATGAGTTTTATAAATACCGGAATCACCATGTTCGTCATCGGAGTTTCCATATTTGCTTTTTCCACCAATGTTGCCGTATCATTATACAGTTTGGTATTCGTTGGGATGGGACTTATTATGTTCATCGCTACGGCGAATGCAACTGTGCAGCGTCATGCGCCGGATGCAATGCGGGGAAGAGTGATGGGGCTCTATCTGCTCATTTTTCAGGGATTGGCACCGTTCGGACATTTGGGAATGGGATGGCTTGCTAATTTCATCGGCGCCCGAACTGCGGTTTTCACAGGAGCAGTTATTTGTGCGGCTTGCGGAATATTTCTGCGGTTCTCACTGCGGCCTAAAAATAAAGTATAGATCACGGAATGTTCACTGTTAATCAAAATTTGTAATGAGAATTGACAATTATAGAAAGAGTGAACCTCATTTCAACGGGATCGTCGAATGAGTCAATTAATACCATCACGGAGTGCGACAACCATTCTAGGCATATCGGCATTCTATCATGATTCTGCCGCCTGCATTGTTCGGGACGGGGAGATCATCGCAGCTGCACAGGAGGAACGCTTTTCGCGAAAGAAACACGATGAGCGGTTTCCTCATCACGCCATTCGTTATTGTCTCCAGGAAGCAGGATGTTCCGTGAATGCACTCGATGCCGTCGTGTTCTATGATAAGCCATTCCTGAAATTCAACCGTCTGCTGGAAACATATCTTGATGGAGCGCCGAAAGGATTCCGTTCATTTGTCCGCTCCATGCCGGTCTGGTTGAAAGAGAAATTGTGGCTTTCCGATGTTATTGCAGATGAATTATCGTATGAAGGGAAGGTGTTGTTCACAGAACACCATGAATCCCATGCGGCATCCGCATTTTTCCCTTCACCCTACAATCGTGCAGCAATAGTAACGGTGGACGGCGTCGGCGAATATGCAACGTCATCTATTGCATTGGGAGAGAAGAACCATGTCACCATTCTTGCTGAGCAGCATTTCCCGCATTCTCTGGGACTGCTCTATTCTGCATTTACATATTTCACCGGTTTCAAAGTCAATTCCGGCGAGTATAAACTTATGGGATTGGCACCGTACGGAGTTCCGAAATACGTGCAGACGATCTATGACCATTTGATCGACCTTCGCGATGACGGTTCTTTTACAATGAATATGGCTTACTTTGATTATGCCACCGGTTTAAAAATGACGAACGCAAAGTTCGCAGCGCTCTTCGGCGGTCCGTCTCGCAAACCTGAATCCCCCATGTCACAACGAGAGATGGATATTGCAGCATCGATCCAGGTTGTAACGGAAGAGATCATGCTTCGGATCGTCCGGTTTGCGAAAAAGGTGACAGGGGAAAAGAATTTGTGCCTTGCAGGAGGAGTCGCACTGAATTGCGTTGCCAATGGAAAGATTCTTCGTTCCGGCATCTTTGACAAGATCTGGATACAGCCAGCCGCCGGCGATGCCGGAGGAGCGCTTGGCGCAGCTCTCATCGGAACATATCACTATTTTAATAAGGAACGGAGGAACGGAGAGACTGATGCACAACGGGGTACGTATTTGGGGCCATCGTATCCGGCCGAAGTGATTGAGTTATATTTGAAAGAAAAACGCTTGCCATACTTAAAATTCCAGGATACCGGAACATTAAGCGAGCGCGTTGCAGGATTAATAGCGGATGGGAATGTGGTTGGATGGTTTCAGGGGAGAATGGAATTCGGTCCTCGCGCACTAGGGAACCGTTCCATCCTTGGTGATGCGCGCTCTTCAGAGATGCAGAAAAAGATGAATCTGAAGATCAAATACCGGGAAAGTTTTCGTCCGTTCGCACCGGCGATCCTCGCAGAACATGTCTCCGAATGGTTTACTATCACTTGTGAAAGTCCATACATGCTTTTGGTTGCCGATGTTGCCGAGGGAAAACAGCGTTCGATGACGGATGAACAGCAACAGCGATGGGGAATCGATAAACTGAATGTTGTCCGTTCGGAAATTCCGGCAGTGACTCATGTGGACTATTCTGCGAGGATACAAACCGTCCATCGTGAGACGAATCCAAGATTCCATGAATTGCTGACGGCATTCAATAATAAAACAGGATGTCCGGTGGTAGTCAATACGTCGTTCAACGTCCGAGGAGAACCAATTGTGGAATCTCCAGAAGATGCATACCGGTGCTTTATGAGGACCGAGATGGATGTTCTTGTTCTTGGCGATTTTGTATTATTGAAAAGTGAGCAACCTCTCTATAAAGAGCAGGAAGATTGGAGGAATACGTATGAATTGGATTAAAGAGATACAGCACGATATATCTGGAATCCGGTCGACTGTTTTGGATCTGAAAAAATTCGGTTTGACTGTCGGTGGTGTCTTCCTCTTTCTTGGAATTTGCGGAATGTTGTTATTATGGTGGAGGGAAGCGGTTTCATTCGTCTTGATAGGATTGGGAGTGTTGCTGATTGTCGGTGGATTTCTTTTTGCAGAACATCTTCGGGCGATTCACCGATATTGGATGGGAGGAGCGATTGTTCTCGGTGCAATTGTATCGAGGGTAATATTATTCATTGTTTTTTACTCTGTTCTTTTGCTAATTTCAGTCATAGCAAAAATATCCGGGAAGCAATTTTCGCCGAGATATAAGTCGAAAGATGAGAGCTATTGGATTTTTCGCAACAAAAAGGAATCTGTCAATTACGAACGAATGTCATAAAAAGGATATCCGATGGCGAAGTTAAGAATACTGGCGGAATATATTTCTTTCCTAAAAGAAAACAAAAAATGGTGGTTATTCCCGATCGTCACCGTTTTGGTGCTGTTTGGTTTGTTGATTGTTTTGACAAAAGGGAGCGCGTTGGCACCATTCATTTATACACTCTTCTAATTTTCAGGCATCAAAAAACTGAAATATCGGATCAATATATCTTATTTTACTCTGTGGAGGGATGGAATGGAAGATGAATCCATCCTGTTCCACTCTAGCAAGTTCTAAGAAAAAAAATATTTATTCATCCTCCGCGTCAAAAAAAACACCCCGTATTTAGCTTGTTTTGTAAGATAGGCACACCTAGAAGCACATTAAAAAAAGCATCAAGAATTTTGCTTGACAATAAATTAGAATTACCCTAAGTTGTGAAAGCCCTTCCACAGATCAAGCTGTTTACTCAAACTAAAGGTCGCGATTGGCAGTTACGATTTACGACATTGCAAGGGAAGCGAATGTAGGAATTGGTACAGTATCAAGGGTATTGAACAACAGCCCTAAGGTGACTTCCGAGACTCGTGACAGAGTCATAAAAGTTGCCAAGAGACTCAACTACCAACCACACGCTTTTGCACAAGCGCTGGCTCGAAAGCGTTCGAGCACGTTAAGCGCTATCATTCCATTTTTTACTGATTACTTTTTCATTCAAGTGTTGCAAGGTGTGCAGGAAACTCTCACATCGCTGGGGTATGATCTCATCATTCATGGCACCAATACACAGGAACATGTCGAAGAGTATCTGCAGAAATCCCTGCGCAAAGGGAGAACAGACGGCACGCTGCTGTTCTCACTCGAATTACCGCAACGGTATGCTGATGAATTTTTAGAAAAGAAGATTCCCTTAGTGCTGGTGGATACGTATCATCCCAGTTTCGATTCCATCCGGACCAACAATTTCGAAGGAACCCGGATCGCAATCGAGCATCTTCTTTCGCTTGGTCACACGAATATCGGAATGATCAACGCGAACTTACAAAGCAGTCCGGCCCGGGAACGTCTGCAGAGTTTTAAAGAAACATTGCAAAAGCATGGCCTTGAAGTGAACGAGAAGAACATCGTGAACAGCAGAAATATCAAAAGTCACGGCTTCACTAGGGAATCAGGATTTGACTGCATGCAGGAGTTTTACTCCCGGAATGTGAAAATGCCGACGGCATTCTTTGTCTCCAGCGACGTGCAGGCGATCGGCGTGATTGGTGCATTAAAGGAACATCAATTCCATGTACCGAATGATGTATCGATAATCAGCTTTGATGATATAGAACTTGCAGATCATTTTGATCTGACCACCATGCGTCAACCGATGTACGAAATGGGAGAACTCGCCGTGAAAAAGATCCTTCAGAGGATCGAAAATCCCGCAGCGCCGATCTCTCTGATTAATTTCACACCCGAACTAATCGTACGTGCAAGTTGCGGGGCAAACAAAAACTATATATTCAGCGCAAGCAACTAATCTCTTCTTCGCACCATTGAAGAACCGGAGTCCAGTAATGAAAAAAGTCTTTACCCTTTCGTTCTTGCTTATCGCCGTCTTTCTCGGACTGTATGCCGGCACTACCGGCAAGATTGCCGGCACCATCGTTGATTCACGCACAGGCGAACCATTGCCGGGTGTGAACATCATTCTCGTCGGAACACCCTACGGTGCCGTCTCCGACTTTGACGGTAACTATTCTATCGGCAACCTTCCTCCCGGCATCTATACGATCCGTGCATCGTCGATCGGGTACAGCGCTGTATCCATGAGCAATGTGAAGGTGAACATCGATCTCACATCGACGAACGATTTCAAACTTGCCGAAGAGACCGTTGTCGGAGAAGAAGTGGTCATCACTGCGGAACGGCAATTAGTGCAAAAGGATCTGACATCGAAAACTGCAGTTGTTGGCGGAGATGATATCAAAGCATTGCCGGTTACCGAAATCGGTCAGGTACTTTCACTCCAAGCCGGTTATGTCGGCGGAAGCTTACGCGGCGGCAGAAGCGGTGAAGTAGCAACATGGATCGATGGCGTCCCGGTCACGGACGTCTATAATGGTAACCAGGTTGTTGAAATCAATAAAAGCGCCGTTCAGGAATTGCAGTTAATCTCCGGTGCGTTCAATGCGGAATATGGCCAGGCGATGTCCGGAATAGTAAACATCGCTACGCGTGAAGGCGGTTTGAAATTCACCGGCGGTATCGGAACGTATATGGGTGATTATCTTAGCACGAACGAAGAATTATATCCCGGCCTGTCGTTTAATCCGATTCATATCAGAAATATTGAAGGAAATATCAGCGGACCGATCATCGGTGAAGCTCTGACTTTTTTTGCTAATGCTCGTTACATCTATTTTAATGGATGGGAAATGGGATTTCGAAGATTTAATCCTAGCAATATAGCGTTTACTGACAGTACGAATACGTTTCGTATTTATAGGGATGCTTCTGGTAAAGGTGATAGTGCTGTTGTCCCGTTAGGTAATAGTGAACGGAGATATGCTCAAGCGAAAATTGCGTGGAAGATTCTGCCGTTGATGAAATTGACTGGAAATTTCATTTTTGATTATAGCACAAACAAGACCGGCGACAAGCGGATGTATCGTTATAATCCGGACGGTATTGCCAATGGTCATGACTTCAGCAATACATTCATCTTTCAGTTGTCACACACGCTCAATTCCAACACCTATTATACACTTGGCGGATCTGCCTTCGTGAAAGATTCGAAAGAGTATTTATATGAGAACATGAACGATTCCCGGTATGTCCACCCACTGTTGTTCCAGACACAGGATTCGTATAGTTTCTTCACCGGCGGCACGGATCTGAGACACAATACGCGTTCCACAAGAACGTATTTGTTGAAACTCGATGTCTCGAGTCAGGTGAATCAAATGAACCTGTTTAAAGTCGGAGCGGAAGTCCGGACGTACGACATCCGCCAGGATAATATCCAGTTGCAGCCGATCAACACACAAAGCACCATCGATGTATCAAAAGACAATCCTTACATTCAAACGCAAGTCCTCGATATCTCTTCAAGTTCCCACAACCGATATAAGCATAATCCGTACGAAATGTCCGCATACATTCAGGATAAGATGGAATTCAAAAACATCATCGTGAACATCGGTGTGCGATTCGATTATTTTGAACCGGACGGTAAAGTGCTTCGCGACCCGAGAGATCCGAGTATTTACACCCCGATTATACCTGCGAACAGATTCCATGATCTGGACGGCGATGGAATTCAGGATGCAGGAGAGACCGACAAAACCCCGGCAGAACGGGCAGCTTATTGGTATAAGGACGCCACGGCAAAAGCACAATTTAGTCCACGACTCGGCGTGTCATTTCCGATTACAGACAGAGGCATTGTGCATTTCTCCTATGGACACTTCTTCCAGGTGCCGCGATTCGAACGATTATATGAAAATCCTGATTTCAAAATCGGTCAGGGAACCGGGAATCAGGGTTTGATCGGGAATGCCGATTTGAAACCGGAAGAGACGATCAGTGCCGAACTTGGTGTGCAACAACAGGTCTCCGATGATGTAGCACTCGACGTTACAGCATATATCCGGGACGTAAGAGGGTTGACCGGAACGCGCAGTGCCGAGATCTACGTATTCGGTGATGCAGCAAAGTACAGCATGTTTACCAATAGTGATTTCGGGTTTGTGAAAGGAATCGTGTTGACCGCGGAAAAGAGATTCTCCGGCGGTCTCACGGCAAAAGCGGATTATACATTCCAGATCGCCCGCGGCACGGCATCCGATGTGAATGAAGCACGCAATGCAGTGACAAGCGGAGCGCTGCCTGAAGTTCAGTTAGTGCCGTTGGAATGGGATCAGCGCCATACATTGAACGTGACTGTTGCATATAACACCGGCAGCTGGTTGATCAGCGGCATCGGTCAATACGGTTCAGGACGGCCATACACCCCGAGAAAATCCCAGGATATTTCTACATTGCTGACCAACAGTCAATTAAAACCGGTCTCCTTTAATGTTGATTTGAACACGTCCTACGAGTTTTCGTTGGATTTTGTGCGGATGATCGTCTTTGCCCGTGTCTTTAATGTATTTGACTTCAGGAACGAAACGGGCGTCTTTGACGATACAGGTCGTGCCGGTTTCACGCTGGATGAAGCAACCGCACGGAAGACAAATCCAAGCGAACGTGTGAATACGCTGCAAGAATGGTTTACAAGAGCGGGAAATTATTCCGAACCGCGACGGATCGAATTTGGTATCAATTTGGAGTTTTAACACATGAAGATCACAACTTATACAATTGCTTTCGTTACGCTGTTCCTGCTCTTTTCAACACTTTCGATCGCACAAAGCGGACGTGAGTACCGTCGCACAGGCGTTATGAATGGAAATCAGGTGCGCACCGTGTTTGGAAACTGGGGAGTTATCGGACAACCAGGAGATAAGGGACCCCGAGGAGCATGGAAACATGACAACAACGGGTACATCGGCGATGTGAGTCCTTTGGTGAGCGCAGAAGTGCACTGGTTGGGGAAAACTTTCCATTCTTCAGTAACTAACCCAACAGATCGACCCACACAAAAACGCGATGAAGATCCGATATCCAATAAGCCGTGGACACTGGAACCGATATCAGGATATTTCAATGCCAATCAATCTAAAATCGCCATCAGCGGTGATCCGAAATCATGGCCGCTTTTCTGGCCGGATAAAATGACTGATCCAACCGATCCGGGCTGGAAGCAAAATCCGAATCCTTCCTTAAAAGGATATGCTGCATGGAACGGCTATTTTGGGAAAAAGATCGGCGCAGATCTGGAAACATATTTTGTGATGGATGATAATAATGATGAACGATTTAATTACAAAGCGAACAATACATTCAGTGTCGATTTCAAACCAGATTCCACCAATACAAGCCGAAACGGTCTTGGATTGAAAGTGAGCGTTCGTGCGATGCAATGGAATGACTTCCTGGCCAAGGACAATATTTTTTGGCTCTATGATATTACCAATACCGGAACCACAAACTATAGTCAGGTAGTGTTCGGAACGATCGTCGGAACGTATGTCGGCGTTACCGGAGCAGACGGTGGTCCCCAGGAATATAATGACGACTGGTCATTCTATGATGTATATAATAATTTGACCTATACCGGTGATTACAAGAAGGGTGGACCAAGCAGAAATCCGCTTTGGGTCGGCCGTGTCGGTATGGTTGGATATGCATTCTTGGAAAGTCCCGGCAATCCTTATGATGGTATCGATAATGACGGAGACGCAGATTCTTCTGCCATTGGCCTGACATCGCCCCTGTTCCTCGAATCAATGTTCACTGATTCTATCTTGATCATTCCCGGTAAAAAGGTGATTGTTATTAATAATGATTACAGCCGATCGGAATATATCGTACCGAATGTCGATTCGGTCATCATTCCCACTCGGGGCAATACCACCTATGTTTACCCAAAGCTTGGCACAAAGGTGATCGAAGGCAACGCCGTGAAAGTTACCGCAGATTCCGCGTATGTCAATTTGAACGCATATGACGGCGTCGACAATAATTATAACGGATTGGTTGATGAGAATCAGTACCTGCACTTCCGTGCAGTAAAACGTTCCGGCACCAAGATTTTGTTAGATGTTCCTCACCAGGTTCGGTTTGTTGATTATGTCAATGGAAAAGTGAAGAGCCCGCTTGGTATGATTGATGAACGACGCGATGACGGTGTAGACAATAACAGCGACTGGAATTTCGTTTATGACGATGTCGGTCGTGATGGGACCGCATTAACGGGTGACTTTGGCGAAGGGGATGGAATTGCGACATCAGGATATAAATTTGATGGTACAGACTCCGATCTTCCCGGTGAACCGCATATCGATAAGACGGACGTACGTGAATCTGACCAGCTCGGTTTAACAAGCTTCTACTATTTTACACCTGCCAATAAAGTGATTCTGGGTGATGACGAATCGATCTGGAAAAATCTGGCGCCCGGATTCTTTGATGTTCCAACAACAATCGTGAATAACGAACCAATCGCAGGCGAAGACGGGGATTTCATATACGGCTCCGGCTACTTCCCGCTGCTGGCAAAAGCAACGGAACGTTTCTCCCTGGCGCTGGTGTATGGCGGTGGTTACGGCGGCAAATGGCCGGACGATGATATCGCTGATCTTCTAAAGAATAAAAAAATTGTACAACAGATTTACGATGCGAACTATCAGTTCCCGCTTGCTCCGGAAAAACCGCAGTTGTCAGCAGTTGCAGATGACCAAAAAGTGACTCTTTACTGGGACCGCCGAGCAGAAGAATCGGTCGATCCGGTATTGCTCATCAAAGATTTTGAAGGTTATAAGATATACAAATCTACCGACCCGAACTTTAGTGATATTTTTACCATCACGGATGCTTCAGGCGTTCCGCAGATGTATAAACCGCTGGTACAATTCGATCTGAAAGACGGTGTTCAGGGTTTTTATGAGAGTTCATCTTCGCTGCATCAGCAGGCATCCGGATTATCTTTTGACCTGGGCCATGAAACAGGTCTGCAACATTCGTTCGTGGATGATGATGTGCAGAATGGCCGGCGGTATTTCTATGCGATTGTTGCCTACGACAGAGGAAATGAAGCGCTAGGATTGTTCCCAAAGGAAAATACTAAATTCGTTACTATTTCACCGGAAGGGAAAATCGACCACGATATCAACGTTGTGGTCGTTACTCCGAATGCAAAGACCACTGGTTATGTATCGCCGGTCGATACTTCGTTATTGACTCGGACATCCGGATTCTCCTCAGGAACGGTGCGATATAAGATCATCGATCCTACAAAGTTGACCGGGCATACATACCATATTACTTTCTTTGACACTCAAAACGATACTCTGGACAACAATGGTAATACTATAAAAGATATTGCCGATTCAACTGAGTGGACACGAGTGACTACATTCTATAACGTTAAGGATGAAGCAACATTCACCGAAACATTCGAAGCCAATGATACCGTTATTGTTAATCTATTACGGAAGAACATTGATGCCTCAACAATTGTCGTTAAAAATGCTTCTGGTGGTATCGTAGCTGCGAACAAATATGAAGTAGACGTTAACCGTGGAACGATTCATGCGTCTGCACCGGGAAATCTACCGAAGGCGAACTATTCTATTTCTTATAAATACTATCCCGTCTGGCGCAGCCCCAATATGCAAAGGTCTCAGCTTTCTGGACTCACAATTCCGAGCGCCAAGGAGAACTTTGATACCGATATCTTCGACGGTTTGCAGCTTGAATTTAACAATGACTGGGCGACAAGCTTAAATACCATCGAAACGAAATGGATCAATACACCGAAACAGTATGCGATCAATTTCCACGCTGAACCGTTATTCAACAACAACATCCTTCTGTACCGGAAGCCGAGCGACTATGAGATCCAAATCTCGGATCATTATGTTGATACAGCTCAAGCGCATCCCGATTGGGCAGGATTTCTGGATACATTGTCGACAAAATTCCGGATATATAATGTTTCGGATAGTACCTATATCAAATTCTATCTGTATGATTCAAATACCGTGAAAACAGGTGACCTGGCAAGCGGTCAGCAAATCATTTTTCTGGAAAAAGGGCCAAACGGCCGCGATGTACCAACCTGGACTGTGTATTTGCCTGATTCGAACTTTGTTCTCACGAGCAGCAGCAAGTTATCCATCAAAACCAACAAACCGTTTAACAGCAACGATTTGTTTGAACTGACACTTCCTATTCCGACCTCCGATTTGCAGGTGGCGAAAGCCAATCCATTGAAGGTCCGTGTTGTTCCCAATCCATATGTTACCTCATCTTCGTTTGAACTTCCATTGAATCCCGGTATTACCAGCGGACGCGGCGAGCGAAAGATCGATTTCATCCATTTACCTGCGTCGGCCACAGTGAAGGTTTTCACGTCGCGCGGAGACCATTTGGTAACACTCTATCATGACGGCAATATCGAGGATGGCTCTGTCTCCTGGAACTTAAAGACGAAAGAAAATCTTGATATCGCATACGGGGTCTACTTCTATGTTGTTGAATCCCCGGCTGGCAATCAAACCGGAAAAATTGCAATCATTAAATAATGAATATGGATCCTATGAAAAAAATGTATATGAAAATTGTCTTTGTGCTTGGAACTGTCTTGCTGTTGCAAGCGGCGGCCGTTGCACAATCGAAAGTCGGCACGACAGCCGCACAATTCCTGGGAAATCCCGTCGGGGCAAAAGCGCTCGCCATGGGAAGCGCATTCGTTGCATCCAACGAAGACGTGTCGACCATTTACTGGAATCCCGGTGCATTCGTTCAAGCGGATAAATCGGAATTTAATTTTACGAATTCCGAATGGCTGGTCGGCACCAAGTTCCGCTGGTTCGGACTTATGTTCAATTTCGATTCTGAGAACGCTATCGGCATTACGATGACGCAATTGGATTATGGGGAAGAGGATGTGAACACGGTAGAATCGCCGGAAGGAACCGGTGAAAAATGGTCTGCGAACGATTTTGCCGCCGGCATTTCCTATGCCCGCCGGCTGACAGACAAATTCTCCATCGGCGGTACGGTGAAATATGTTTCGCAGAGAATCTGGAATGAATCTGCCAGCAATATCACTTTTGATGCCGGACTGCTTTTTATTACTGATTTCAACGGAATGCGGTTGGGAATGTCCATGTCCAACTTCGGTGGCGACCTGACACTGGACGGACGCGACCTTCTTGTGCCGATCGATGAGAATCCGCAATATGCCGGTGCGAACAAAACTCTCGTCGGGAAAAAGAAAACGGAATCCTGGCCGATGCCTCTGCTGTTCCGTGTCGGCGTTGCTATGGATGTGATCAAGGACGAAACGATAAAAGCAACTGTAGCCGTGGATGCATTACGTCCGAGTGATAATAACGAGGCAGTGAATGTTGGTGCAGAGATCAGCTGGCAACAAATGCTGTTTGCCCGAGCCGGATATAAAGCCCTTTTTTCCAGCGAACCCCCATTAGCGAAAACCCTGCAACAAGACGGTTTGACCTTTGGTGCCGGAGTCAAATACGGATTACAAGGGATAGCAGCGCTGGAAGTGAATTATGCGCTGACTCAGTTTGGACTCTTCGGAGACCTGAACACAATTGCAGTATCGATTAATTTCTAAGAAACGATTCATATTTTTTACGCAGTTAAAACCACTGAAAGGAGGTTTGAACACCAAAAAAAGTTTCTTACGCAGCAACAGTAGTACCAAATCAACTTATTCAAATACTTCGGAGGTAAAAATGAAAAGATCCTTTCTGTTTGTTTTTGCCCTGTTAATAACGATCGGAATGGTTTCAAACGTATCGTCAGCACAGGTCAAAGTCAAATTTTTTGCCAATACAGCAACGATCTCGGACACCGTGACAAGCGGCTGGACAGTGACCGTTACCGGCAACAAGATCACCAGCTGGGGTGCAGGTGAACCGCTGGCAAATATCGGCGGCGATTACTGGTCAACAGAGTTGAACCTGAACACCGGTGACACCGTGTATTATAAATTCCGCGCAAACGGCGGATGGGAAAACGGCGACAACCGTGTTCTTATCGTCGGAGCAGCAGATACAACGCTTCCGGTGCAGTTCTACAAATACTCCGGTGCTGATGGCGGAAAAGCACAATATTTCAGACCGTGGGGAGAAGTTGGAGCAGATACTCTCACAGTGTGGGTTCGTGTGAACATGCAAGCAGTTATCGAGGACAAAACCTTTGGATGGACAGATGCAGATGTTGACTCTGTCGTTGTCATGGGTGATGATAAAGGGGGAGCAACCCCTGATCTGAACTGGGGCACGTCACATTATCTGACACGTGAAGGTGAAACGTACTTCTATTCCGGACGTATGCGTTTTGCAAAGAGCCATGCAAATATTACTCCGGGTTCTGAAGTGAGCTACAAATTCCGACTTGGAAATCTGTGGGGTCGTGATGAACTTCAAGGATCACCGAACCGCAAATTTACAATCCCTGTTGATGAAACAGATACAACTTTGGCTTATGTGTATTTCAACAATGACAAACCAGTTGTACGCGTGAATGAAGATACATGCATAATCACCTTCAATGTGGATCTGGCAAAGGCAATCAATGCTGGCGGATTCTCGCAAGGCGATACGGTTATTATCCGTTCAGGATATTTCAAGTCCGGTGCAGAAGATGGCCGAATGAAACAGTTGAATATTCTGGTTGGAACGAACTATCAAGTGAAAGATACGATCATCACAAGCGTATCCAAACAGCTCGATTACCAATACTACATTATTAAGAATGGTAATGAAGTTCGCGAAAACTATTTCAACTTCGCGTATGAAGGAATCACTGGCGCAGAGCGTGAACGCCGTCAGGTGCTTGTTCCCTCCAAAGCATTCACTGTGAATGACAAGGGCACAAGCCCGTCTGATGCACGTCGTCAGCCGATCTTCCCGAGTCAGGCAAAGTTGACAAAGGATGTTACAGTGAAATGGCTTGTCGATCTTCGTCCCGCATATGCGAAAGTAAAAGCAGGCGGAACGATTTTGGATGAACAGGGCGATGCTACAGTGACAAATATTGACAGCATTAAGGTTTGGGGTGTTGGTATTAACGGTCCCGCAACAAACGTTCCGAACGTGTACCCAATCGGTGATTGGGCAACATGGAACCGCGATATGGTTGCCGATACAAACAAACGCAAAATGTGGGATAACGGAACCCATGGCGATGCAAAAGCCAATGATTCGATCTACACTGTTGAGATCACCTATCCGTCAGGTTCTAATGCTGGACGCGTTTATAAATTCGGTATCCGCGGCGGTGACAATGAAGGCGGTAACGGTAAAGCATTCGGAAACAACCACGTTGCAAACGTTGTTGATCTGAATTCAACCTTCAAGGTCTACACAGAATTCGGAAGCATCAATCCATTGTATTATTCCGAATGGACTTATACCGGTCAAGATCCGACAGGCGTTGGCCGCAACCAGGATGGTGCACCGAGAGAATTTGCACTGGATCAGAACTATCCGAACCCCTTCAACCCGACCACCAATATCAGTTTCGCCGTTCCGGTTCGCTCGAACGTGAGATTGACGGTGTTCAACGTTGTCGGCCAGGAAGTGGCAACATTAGTCAACGAGACAATGGAAACTGGAAACCATGTCGTTCCGTTCAATGCTTCTGCATTGGCAAGCGGCGTGTATTTCTACAAATTGTCCGCAGGAAGCTTCACCAGCGTGAAGAAGATGATGTTGTTGAAGTAAGCAATGCCCGATGCTGTCTGAAGAAGATGGTATCATAGCAGTATAAAATATAAGTCCCGTTGTCTGCAAAGATGACGGGACTTTTTATTTTGCAATGACGAAAAGGGATCGATATTCTTGAGCTGATTGTAGTGCCGGCAAGTGTGTGGTGGAATGATCAGTGGACTGCAGACAATTTTCTGTGCAGATCCCGCGCTGCTGTATAGTCTGGGGCATTACGCAGTGATTCTTCGACATATCGAAGAGCCTGCGGAAAATCCCCCTTGTTGGCACAAGCCGCTGAAAGACCGTAGTAAATGGTGGCTTTCACAAGAGGTGATGTGCCTTTTTTTAAAGCAACAGAGTCGGCGGTACGGAAGTGAGTAATCGCTTCATCGAACTTGCCGGCATTGATCTTCAACAGTCCGAGATCGATATGCGCAAAAATATAATTGGGATCATACCGAAGCGACAAAGAATAAAACTGTTCTGCCCTGTTGCTCATACCGGCATCTTTACACGCAACTCCGGAGAGATAGTAGGGATAGTAATTGTATGGATATTCTTCGGAAAGATACGCATACGTCGTTAACGCATCGCTAGTGCGGCCTAATTGCTGGAATCGTGCAGCAGTTTTGTAACACCCCTCTGCAAGGCCGATTTTTGAATAATAAACATCCGAAGCGAGTTTCACTAACGTTTCATCCGCTCCATTGATTACGGTAGTTTCAAATTCGTAGTTCTGAAACGGCCACTGGCTCGTCAATCGTTTCATGGAAAGATCGGCATAGGCAAAATCGAGCCACGGCACGGCTGAGCTGTCAAAAGCATATGGGATGGATGCTGCCGCAGGAGATACCAACCTGCGTTCTTCGATTGTTTTGACAAAAAGTGCCGCAATCTTATAATAACCGAGTGCATTAGGATGCAGGTGCTCATAGAACAATTGTCGGTCAGGAATACCGGAAGGTGAAACAGCAAAGAATAGCGAATCTGAAGATATGAATGGTACATTTCGTGCTGTGGCTACTTTCTTTAAGATGGAATTAATGCGTTGCGGAGCTCTAAATTTCAACAGATCTTCATCCTTTGCGCGAATCAGAAACCGCTTGGCCTCGACCAATCGATTGTCGTTCAACAACATTGTGCCGGCAACGTAGTTGAGGAATGCATTTGAGGAATCGATCTGCAGCAGTCGAAATGCAGAATGAAGTGCTTCGATATTTTTCTTTTTGCCGGCAGTTGCGACAGTAGTAAACTCTTTTTGATACAGCCGAAGTTGTGCCGATGTATCATACGCAAACGGAGGGAACAACAAATTCGATGCAACATCGCTGACGATCACAGGAATATGGCGGTCTTGAAAAGCGGAGAGCAGATTCCCGATGTTGCTTTCGAACAGCGTAAAGATCCTTTCGGCTTCTTTCGAAGCAAGACGCACACTGCTGCTCTGTGAAACCTGTTTCATTAAATTATATTCCTTCGGCGCGGACGATGTAAAAGATTGTAAAACATATTTGTCAATTAGTTTGACCAGCTGCAGTTCGCCCAGCGCATACTTCACCGGAATAGTGGAAGGAAGAGTTTTTTGCAGCCAGGAAGCGCCCACGCCGTCCGGTCCATAAAATTCATTGTGGCCGGTATAGAGAAGAATCAAATCCGGTTGAAGATCAATGATCTCGTCCGTCAAATTCAGGATGACATTCGTATTGATTGCCGCCGCACCGAGATTGATTACTTCAATTTCTTTGTCCGTATGCATCATTCGAAGCATTTTCCGGATGATGCCGGGGATGTTTGTATTCAGCTGGAACGGTGTTCCGAGCATGGAGGATTCACCAAGACAGACGATCCGGAATGTATGGTCGGTCTTGTCTTTTCGGAATACAGTCGGTTTCAGTTCGGGAAGGATCGGTGCGCTCGCGGGGAAATATTTCCTCAAATAGCTGCGGTTGATTTGATAGGAGGGGATCCCGTCGGAGATCAGCGGCAGTTTGAATTCTTCCGATGCAGGGAGAATGATACGCAGGAGAAATTCCAGCGCAGCTAGCAGCAAAAGAAAAGTGAGCGCGGTGAGGATGCTGTATGCTATTTTTTTGGAACTGGTCATTATCGTCTGGACAATCGTTTTATTTAAAAATGTCGTGATAAATGTAGAGATAAGTGCTATAAGGTGCAAGAAAACGCACTATTTGTTTTCTCCTTTGATGTAATTGTCGTAATTTACTCTTCAAATAATATATCGTCTATTCATTCAATATCATCACTATGAAGTATCGTCAGTACTTTTTTCGGATTCTCTTGTGTTGTTTCCTTCCGTTTATTGCCGGCAGAGCGCAACAAGGAAGTTCGGGTACCTCCATTATCGCAAAGGCTGGTTCTGTTGCTATTAGCGAACGTGAATTCGTCAGTAGATTTGAAATGCTTCCCGGCTTCGGGCGCCACCGTCGTGCAGAGCTTGAAGCGTTTAAAGAGGAATTCCTTTATACATTAATTGCAGAAAAACTGCTGGCTCAGGAGGCAATCGAACGGAAACTTGACCGGGATTCACTCTTTGAACAGGCGCTCATGGTGATACGTAAAAAACTCTCCCGCGATGAACTGTACAGGGTTGAAATCAGTCAGAAAATAAAGATTACCGACCTGGAACTGATCCGGGGCATGGCGCGCGTTCAGAACATCATTCTTGCTGAATATCTCTATTTCCAAGAAGAACGCGATGCGAAATTCGTTCGCCGCCTGCTGAATACCCAAAGAGACTTTGAATCACTTAAGATTGATTCGTCAATTAGTTTCCTTCGAGATACCGCTTCTGTTATCTGGGGAGACGCAGATCCGATACTTGAAGAAGCGGTGTACAAACTAAAACCCGGTGAGATCTCCGGAGTGATCAAAGCCGGTCCGGGTTTCTACATCGTTCGGATCGCGAGTTCGCAAAAGAACACATATTACACCTCCATGCAGCAAAAGTCCCTCCGTGAACATGTCGTTGATCAGATCAGACTGAGAAAAGAACGGGAGCGGCTGGATGAATACATCGGCGAAGTGATGAAGGATAAGCGGGGATATTCAATTCCGAAAACCTTCCTATTGTTTGCCAGGACTTTAAAAGAGATTTATTGCGATCCGACACAACGTTATGACGGCATCTTTTCTCAAGAGGTGATGGACCAGGTAAAACAACGTTGCGGAGCATCGCTGAATGATTCATTGACGGTCGTCGGGAATTCGTATTGGGCATTGGGTGAGATGATCGGAAAATTAATGTACAAATATGCACCAATCGAACAGCAGGACAGCATGGGCATTCCGGCACTGCTGAATACACAGATCATGATACTAGTGCATCAGGAATTACTCGAGCAGGAAGCATTGCATCGCGGATTGGATCAGGCACAGTCCGTTCAGGAAGCACTTGCTATGTGGCGCGATGCATCCCTGGCAGCGCAAATGAAAGAACAGATTCGCAGAAGGACCGGTGTTTCCGAAGCAGAGATCGTTTCGTTTCTGATGCAAACGGGGAAAAAGGAAGGAATTCCAAGGGTGCAGGTGCGGATGCTCATGACAGGTTCGCCGGATGAAATGAATTCTGCAATGGATCAAATCCGAAATGGAGGGTTGTTTACTGAAGCTGTAAAAGACTGGTCAATTGATACGCTAACGAAAGGGAAGGGAGGATTAACAGAATTCTTCCCGATCTCCGAAAATTCGCCGATTGGCGAACTTGCATGGAAAATGGAACAAGGGGAAACCTATGGACCGATCCTGTTGGACGGGAAGTATATTTTGTTCCGGCTGGAATCGAAAGATTCATCTGCAACATCCGCCGATTCGATGATGACCGAACAGCGCAGCAATGCCGGTGCAAAAGTACTGAGCTTGAAGTCGAAACGGACGTTGAATCTCTTCCTTGCACAGCTCGGGAAAAATAAAGGGGTGACGATTTTTGAAGACAGATTGAAACAGGTGAAGGTGACACCGATACCGATGATGACCTTTAAGATACTTGGATTTGGAGGAAGGATGTTTGCTGTTCCTTTTGCAGATCCTCAAGTGGAGTGGTTGAACGTCGATCCTCCAGCAGAAACAGTGTTTCCCTGAAAACAGTCACTTCTTTTGTAGATTGGAAAGCAATACAGCGGCCGGAGTGAAATCCGGCTGTAACTGGAGCAGCGACAATAATTGTGTTCGCGCCTGCTCGGTTTTTCCAGACTGTGAATATGCAAGTGCCAGAAAATAACCGTTTTCCAGACGCTCTTTCAGATTTTGATCGAACGACGTCAGGTCCCGATAGAATTGAATCGCATCTTCCGGACGTTTTTCCCGCAGAGCAATATCTCCCAGCACACGATAGGCGAGCATTGTCTTTTTCAATTGTAACGACGTTGTCATAATCTTCTTCACTTTATCCAAATCTCCCATATCCAGATAGATTCTGCCTGCTTTCAGATAGTGCTGCACATCATGGGGGAACATTGCGATCACTGTTTCATACTCCTTTGCGGCAGAAACAAAATCCTTCCGGCGATGGAAAAAGTCTGCCGATTTCTGATGTGCCGTGACCCAGTTACTCCGGTTGCGGGTGATGCTTTCAACAATAATTCCAAGTGTATCGTCTTGACCTATGGAGGAGACAACGGGAACAGTTTGATTTGAAAACGGCCATGCGGCGGTGAGGATTTCCACTTTCCGCAATGCGAGCCGATCATCGAACGACGAAACCTTTCGTTGGCGCCATAGTGAATCTTCATCGGGCGCAGGAATCGAATTCCATTCCGCGGCAGACGCGAACAGTGCGTGTTCCCGCATCGACTGTACCATTGCCTTCGCCATCAGAAAATATCCGCGTGCATTCGGATGAAGATGTTCAAAAATGAGCTGATTGCCGATCAGCGAATCAGGAGAAAGTTCCTTGAAGATTCGTTCCATATCCAGAAAGAAAACAGTTTTTCCGTCGCACATGTTTCGGAGCGCATTGTTAAATTCCGAACTTGTCCGGAACCGGAGCTGATCATAATCCCGTGCTTTGAGATATTCGGAATTTGCTTCCGCCTTTCTGCCGGACTGTTCCAGGCAGCGAGCGATGGAGAAATGGACTTCCGCACGCAACGAATCATAGGAAAGCAGTCTCTGAAAATGTATAAGTGCTGAATCGATCTTCCCGCCATTCAACAGAAATGTGCCGCGTTCAAATTCCTTGCGATAATTCTGTTTTTTCTTCACATCACCCGGCAGTTCACCGGAAATGAACGGTGGAAGATCGCGCAGATTGGAGACCTGAGAGGAAAGGATCATCGGAATATGGTGCTTCGAACTGATCGCATTCAATTCGTTCAGATTCTCTTTGAAGGTCTCAAGTGCTGATGAATAAACGTCGCTATTGTAGGGAATATATTGGCCTCGAGCAAGTCGCTCCATAGTTGTCCCGCGTGCTTGCGGCAATTCCGATGAAGCAAATAGATTGGTTATGGAGGTAAATATATTCCGGATTAGAACGAACGTCCGCAGATGGATCATCCGCAAATACAGTTTCGCCGTCAGTCGTGATGAGCCTAAGGATTCCCGCGAACCGGCACCGAATGCGCCATAAAATTCATTATGACCGTCATAAACAATGAAAAGGTCCGGTTGATACTGCGGCAGTTCCTGCGCGATATCCACGACGGAAAAACTGTTCGTGGCGGTCAATCCCAGATTGATCACTTCCAGGTTCTTTCCGGGAAACATCGCCTGCATCCTGTCCCGAAGAAATACGCTGAACGATCCATTATACCAATAGGGATAGCCGGCAGTAGTGGAAGCGCCAAGACAAAATATTCGGTAAGACCCTTCCGGTTTCACAACGGAAAAGATGTCCGGCGAAACATCCGGAGTGAATTCCACCTGGTGAAAATATCGTCTCCCGACATCAGAATTTAATGTGAAGTATTCAATATCATTGAGTGTTTCTTTGTGGAATAATGAAAGGTCCGGTCCATAGTTGAATATCCGGAGAAAAATCTCGAGGAGGGCCAGCAGTGCAAACGGAAGCAAAACAGTGACGATAATAAAGAATCCCCGTTTTTTTGAATCGATCGAAACAATCTTTTTGCCGGCCATAAAAATATTTTTATGAAGTGTAAGAGTGCATTAATATACGATAAAGTCATTATTTATCCATTTCAGAAAAGCAGCGAAAGGAAGGAAAAAATTCGGGACGTGATGAACTATTGACAATGGAATGTATAGAAAACAAAACAGGCGTTGACAACGCAATGGAATTTTGGTATCATTTTGCTGCGATTTTCCTCCAACAGTGCAAGGATCACGAATGAGTTTTTCCTCTCCGCCGGACTGGGTTAAGGATGCTATCTTTTATCAGGTCTTTCCCGAACGATTCGAAAATGGTGATCCTTCCAATGACCCTCACGATGTACTGCCATGGGGCGGGATTCCAAAAGGGAACAGTTATTTTGGCGGTGACCTGTCTGGCATCATTAAGAGGATACCGTACCTTTCGGATTTGGGAATCAATACACTCTATCTTAACCCGATCTTTGAAGCACGATCGACTCATAAATACAATACCAAGGATTATTCCCGAATTGATCCTACCTTTGGTACCAATGAACTGTTTGATAATATGACTCGAACACTGAAGTCCAACGGTATACGCACTGTATTGGACGGTGTATTCAACCATGTGGGAACTGCGCACGATGCATTTAGCGATGTTGTTGCAAACGGTGCGTCATCGAAGTTTGCATCATGGTTCAACATCTTTTCCTATCCGGTTCATACTCCTCAAAAACCGAATTATGAATGTTGGTGGGGATACGGCGCACTGCCGAAATTGATGGTGTCGAATCCCGAAGTGAAAAAGTATCTGTTCGACATGATCGCACTGTGGACAGGGAAAATCGACGGTTGGAGATTAGATGTGCCGAATGAATTGCCGCACGAGTTCTGGAAGGAGTTCCGTCAACTGGTCCGTACAATGAATCCTGAATGTTATATCGTCGGTGAATTGTGGGACGATGCCTCTTCCTGGCTGCAAGGAGATGAATTTGATGCAACAATGAACTATCGATTTCGAACAGCATGCCTTGATTATTTTGCTTACGATACGCTGACTGCTTCAAAATTTGATCATCATCTTCAAACAACGAGAGCAATGTATTCCTATGAAAATAATCTTGCTATGCAGAATCTGTTGGGCAGTCATGATACAGAAAGGTTTCTGACACTTTGTAAAGGTGAGGTGTGGAGGCTAAAATTGGCAGCGATGTTCCAAATGACGTATCTCGGTGCGCCGATGATCTATTATGGTGATGAAATTGGAATGAAAGGTGGAAAAGATCCTGATTGCAGGCGGTGTATGATTTGGGATGAAAAACATTGGGAGCAAGGTGTATATCAATTGTATAAATCTCTTATCACTATCCGTCACAACTCACCCGCATTGCGCCGCGGGAGTTTTGAGACAATCACCGTTGACGATAAAAAGGATCTCTATATTTTTGCCAGGAGATGGAACGGTCATTCTGCCTATGTCGGTCTTAATAAAAAGAGACAAAAAGTTGAGGTTACAATCCCGGTACATAATGGGATTTCATTTCTTAAAGATGAGTTAACTGGGGAGACATTTGCAACAAGAGGGGAACTGCTAAAATTCACCATTCCAGGCCATTCTGCACGGATTTTCTTAATTAATCAGGAATAGTTACCTAATAATTTCTTGCAAAAAGACATTATTTTTGCTTACATTTACCTGCGCATGAAAGCGGTTCCACGGAAAATGGTCACAGACGGATAAACAATTAAAGGGCAGCTATGAAAAACCTAATTTTGATTCTTTTTTTTGCGGTTGTTACCCTGAATGCTCAGGACAGCGTAGATGTAACATTTCGGTATCACGCTCCCGCTACTCCGACCATATTTCTCGTCGGGGAGTTCAATGGCTGGAATAACGCTGCCTGGCCAATGACCTATTCAGCAGACAACCTCTGGACGAGAACTGTCCGTGTGAGAATCGGAGGAAATCCGACACCTCCGGGAAATGGCGTTCCAGGCGCGTGGCAATATAAATTCTATTATGCGGGAGTTTCTGCATGGCCCAACGATCCGCTCAATCATCATGAAAATCCTCTCGATAATGGTAATACATATATCATAACGAAGGATCCGACAATTTTTCATCTTTTACCAAATCAACGTCAACCGATTGTTAAGACCGGAACACCTATTATTAACGCATATCTTCTTCCGAAGGTGGGAAATTCGATCGATACTTCATCCATCGTTGTAACAGTGGATGGTATTTCGTATACCGGTATCGGAAAATATTTCGATGTTGCCAATAATCAGCTTTCGTTCCCGCTTCCGGATGTGCTTTCCAATGGAAATCACAAAGTCTTGTTGACGGTAAATTCTTCTTCCGGACTTAGCAACAGCGATTCCGTCACATTTACCAGTCAGGCGGGATATATTCAGATCACATCACAGGGGGGATATGCGACCAGGAATCCTATGCGCACAATCCGCGGGATTATTCAAAACAATTCTGTTACCTCCGCGAAACTCATCCATAATTCAACCGATACGGTCGATGTTGTGGTAACTTCCGGTGCGTTCACCGGATCGGATACGCTGAGCGACGGTGTGAACACGTTCAAAGCAATCGCCGATACTGGCGGGGCTATCGTATCCTCTGAAGTAGTATCCTATACATATGTAGTCGATCATGCGCCGTATGCGCGTGCGATGGTCTCGGCCGATGGCGGAGCACAACTGACATTGAGTGCGGCCGGCAGTACTCATCCGAAGGGTTTTACGATTTCGTACAAATGGATTGATGATGCCGAAACACCGCTTGGACTTAACGGCACAACGGGCGTTACGGCCGATATCACAAAACCGGTTCAGCCGGGGGAATATTATTTTTCATTGATCGCCTCCGATTCCACCGGTGCTGCAGACACAGCACGATTCTATTTTATCATTAAAAATGACGGCACGTTCATCAATCCTACCGTCGCAAGCAATCCACAATGGGTAAAACAGGCGCGCGTCTATTTTCTTTTCCCAAAGGCATTTACTGCACAGGGGACGATTGCCGCCGCAGCGCAACGTCTGCAATATGTGAAGAATATGGGCTTTAGCGTCATCTGGATGATGCCGGTGATGAAGAATGCTTATCCTATTGATCAGCATTACGGTCCCGGTTATAATATCACGGATTTTTACAACGTTGCACCGGAATATGGAACGAATCAAGACTTTAAGGATTTCATTTCCCAGGCGCATGCCCTTGGGATTAAAGTCATTCTCGATGTCACGCCGAATCACACATCCCGATTCCATCCCTGGTCCCAGGATGCACATCTCTTCAAACAGGATTCGCGGTACTGGACCTGGTATGAACATTCCACTATTGCCCATAATACGAATGGACTGGGACAATCATTCGATCCCGATGGGTTCAACTACTACAGCGCTTTCAGCGACCAATTGTTGAACTATAACTGGAATGACATCGATGCACGGACGGAGATGATCAATGTCTACAAACATTGGATCAAGGAATTTGGTCTGGACGGTTATCGTTTCGATGTCTACTGGGGGCCGCACCGTCGGTACGGCGAGCCTTCCATGGGTACACCGATGCGCGAAGCGTTGAAACATATTAAACCGGATATTTTTCTGCTGGCGGAAGATGACGGCACCGGTTCGGGCACGGAAGTAATTTATGCCGATCATGACGGCGGTGTCGATGCAGCATACGATTTTAAACTCTATTTCAGCCAGGTGAGGGGTTTTGGTTTCAGCGGAACTGCAGTTGATAACTTTCATAACGAAATGAACAACGGCGGATATTTCCCCGGTCCAAATTCTCTTTACATGCGATTCATGGAATCGCAGGACGAAGACCGGATTACCTATTTCTATTCTAACAGTAATGCGCTGGATGCGGTCACGACGTTCAATAAAACAAAACCGATGGCGACAGCATTGTTTGCGTCACCTGGTTTCCCGATGATCTGGAACGGCCAGGAAGTTGGATGGGGATATGGTATCTCCGGAGCCAAGGAAGATCGGAATAGAAGCACTATTGGCTGGGAATTCCAGGGTAAACCGATCCTGCAGCAACATTATCAACGTCTTGCGTGGATACGCGGATCCTATCCAGCATTTGCAACTCAAACGTTCGAGCGGATTTCCACCGGGAATGCTCTGGTGTACGGACTTCTCCGGAAATATCAGAATGAGAACATTGTCTCATTGAGCAACTTCGGTTCGGCGAATGCATCCGTTTCATTAACGCTTACTGCTGCCGGTTCATCGAACATTCTCATTCCGAATCCGCAGGACGGAAAGATATATTATGTCAGCGATGTGTATAACGATTCTATTTATCAGATCACCTTCACCGGCGGGACGACGAACTTCTCAATGAATCTACCCGGATATGGATCGGCTGTGCTGGTCATTTCGGATTCGATTCGCAGCATCACCGTTCCGAACCTCACTTCAGTAGATGAAATCGACGGAGCAATCATACCGTCGGAATATTCGTTGTCGCAGAATTTCCCCAATCCGTTCAATCCCAGCACAACAATTCGGTACCAGATTCCTCAGAGCGGATTCGTTTCTTTAAAAGTGTATGACATGATCGGACGCGAAGTGGAAACACTGGTGAGTAATGTGCAGCAGGGAGGGACATATACCGTAACACTCGATGGGTCGAGACTTTCTTCCGGCATTTATTTCTATTCATTGCGTGCAGGAAAGTTTACCGAAACAAAGAAGATGATGTTCATCAAATAACCGTCAGCAAAGGATCCATTACTATGGGCCAGGTACAGAACAAAACGATACTTTTCATTCTCGGATTCCTTCTCTTTCCTATCGTTGTGTATTCGCAGCCCGCGGTGACCGGCGACGGTATACGATTCACTTTTTCGAAAAAAGTGTCCGCCGTTTCGGTCTGCGGTGACTTTAACAGCTGGACCCGTGATGCGAGTCCGATGAAACAAGACTCGAACGGCATATTTTCCACAGTTGTAAAAATGAAGCCGGGAATTTATCAATACAAATTTTTTGCGGACAGCCAGTGGGTGCTGGATGAGTCCAATCCCGGAGTGACGGTCAATTACAATAACAGTGATAATAATTCTGTTTTTACTCTCACCGAAAATAACGAAATTGTGTATCATGGTTACCAACCAACACCGAAGGGGATTATGAAAGACACATATCCGTCAAGCGGCGGAACGCTTTATGTCAATTTGATCTGGCACCAGCATCAGCCGTTGTATCTCGATCCTGCCAGCGATCAGCTGCAGGGTCCATGGGTCCGCACGCACGCGACGAAAGATTATTATGACATGGCATCGATCCTGGAAAACTATCCGGATATCCATTACAATGTCAATCTTACATCGTCCATGCTCTTTCAACTGCAAAAGTATTATGTGGACCGATTGAAACCGTTTGTCGATCTGAAAAAAAACCGCGTGAACGCAAAAAAATTTTTCACTGAATGGGAAGGGAAGACGGATCCCTGGATCGATCTTGCATTGAAGCCAACGAGAGCTTTCAATGAAGAGGACATGAACTTCTTGCTGCATAACACCTGGAACGCGTTCGGTATCAGCGAAGTGCAAATCTCCCGCTTCCCGGACTATGTGAAATTGAAAGAGAAAAATGGAAGGAAGGAATCGTTTACTGAACAGGAACTGCGGGAAATAAAATTCTGGTTTTATCTTGCACATTTTGATCCCGATTTCCTGGAAAAAAAGATATGGCTTGCAGATGGAACAGTGATCGACCTGACCGATCTCGTTGCAAAACATTCGGACGGCACGTATCACCTGACAAAGACGATTACAGAGGATGATTGTAACAGGATCATCGCAGAAACATATAAAGTCTGTGCCAATATCATCCCGATCCACAAAAAACTGATGTATAATCACAGGTCGCACGACGGACAAATTGAAGTTGCGACAACGCCATTCTTCCATCCTATTCTTCCGCTTATTTATGATTCCGACCTGGCGAAGACATGTCAGCCAAGCGATCCGATGCCGAATCGTTTTGCCTATCCTCAGGATGCCGATGCGCAGGTTGCAATGGCAGTTGAATTCTATACGAAAACATTCGGACAACCGCCGCTCGGCATGTGGCCCGGTGAAGGCTCCGTTGCCCACGAAGTAGTGCCGATCTTCCATAAGAACGGCATTCAATGGATCGCGACGGATGAAAAGATTCTCGCTCGTTCTAAACCGGGCAATAATCCGAAATACTATCCGTATGAAGTGGATTCTTCCGATGTTGCGGTTGTCTTCCGCGAAACCGAACTGTCGGATAAGATCGGATTCACATATCAGAACTTTGTCGGCGAAGATGCCGCAGATGATTTCATCAAATTGATCCTCCAGTATGCCCCGAATGCGGGGGAACCGGATCGGTTGTTAACGGTGATTCTGGACGGTGAAAATGCCTGGGAATGGTACCGCCGTGATAACGATGCGAAAGATTTTCTCCATGCTTTGTACCGCAAATTATCCAAACTGCACAAAACAAGGCAGATCGTCACAGTGACGATGTCCGAATACATCCATGGCAATCCAAAACGGGAGATCGCCGCTCATCCGGTCGAATCAATGCGCAAGTTGGATTGGCTTTTTCCCGGCTCATGGATTAATGCCAATTACGATACATGGATCGGCGAGCAAGAAGAAAATCTCGCCTGGAACTATCTGCTGATCGCGCGGCAGGATCTTGAACAATCCGGATTGAAACAGCCGAAACCGACCGATCCGGAACCGAAGATCCACACAAAAAAATGGTATGCCTACAAAACATGGGAAGCGATGTATGCTGCGGAAGGGTCGGATTGGTTCTGGTGGTACGGAACAGACCAGAACGCACCCGCTGGTGATAAACCGTTCGATATCGCATTTATCACTCATTTGCGGAATCTATACATTTTCGGCGAAAAGGCCGGAGGGAAATTTCCGAAACGAACTTTCAATCCAATCATTTCCGATCATGCACAATTAACGGTGAAACCATCCGGCGGTACAATGGCACAAAGCAAGAAAGATTCAGTCACCGTTGTATTTCATTGTGATGCCAAGAGAATTTTCGTTCGTCGCGGCATATATATCGTCGGGAACCATGAACTGCTCGGAAAATGGAAGCCGAATGAAGTGAGAATGGTGGACGATAAAACTGAAGGCGATGAAGTTGCTAACGATTCTATCTATACGATCATGCTGCAGCTCCCGGCAGGTACAGAACTGGAATACAAGTATACGAACAGCGGACCGCATGGAGTATGGGAGGGTGATGAACTGCCTGGCGTGAACCGGAAACTGGTGCTGGATGGAAAAGAAAGCAAGGTCATCGTGAACGATGTCTTTGGTGAATTGCACAACTAACGAAAAAATCTATGCTGAATATCCAGAAACGTATCTCCAATTCCTTTTATGCGATCATCAGCCTTCCTTCCACTGCGATGGGATTCGCACTCTCCATCCAGATCTCTGCGCTCAGTTGGCTTTTGACGACGAAATATAATCTGGATATTCACGAAGTCGGTATCGTTTGGGCGGCAGGACCGCTGGCAGGAATCTTCGGCCAGGTGATTATCGGATTGATCAGCGATAAAGTCTGGTTTTGGGGAGGCAGAAGGCGGCCGTTCATTCTTATTGGAGGAACGCTTGCCGCATTAATGCTGCTGGCGCTTCCCAATATCGACGGTATTAGTGCTTTCTTCGGCATCGGAAATCTTCTGGTCGTTGCCGTTATCGTTGCGCTTACACTGGATCTTTCCATCAATATCAGTTTCAATCCTACCCGTTCCATTATCGCAGATGTCACTCCCGAAGGGAATCCCCGCACAAAAGGATACACATGGATGCAGACGATCTCCGGATTTTTTGGCGTTCTTGCATATGTCATCGGTGCGACGTGGGGGAATTATGTGTTGATTAATGTCGGTGTGTTTCTTGTCTTTGTATTTTCAGTTGTGCCGATGTTTTTTGTAACTGAGGCGAAAGAAATTGCCGCATCGACCGAAAATGAAAAAGGGGGAAAGACCGTAACAGAGTGGGGACAGTTGTGGAAAATCTATATCGCTCACGGGTTCTCGTGGATCGGCGTTCAGACGATGTTCGTCTATATCATCGCTTTCATTCAACAAAAAATGATGACGGGAGTTGATTCGGCCGACGCCGCGGCGCTCGCGGGACAGATTATTGCAGTATCGTTTGCCGTACTGAACACTGTTGGATTCATTCTCCCTGCATTCGTTCTTGAGCCGGTCGCAGAAAAAATCGGAAGGGTCCGGGTCCATTTCATAGCCGTGGCGGTCATGTCCGCGGGATACTTCGGTATTGTTGCTTTCGCCCGGGATGCGATGTTGCTCTATGGTATGATGGCAGTCTGCGGTATCGGTTGGGCATCCATTGTCAGTCTGCCGTTCGCCATCATGTCCGAAAAAGTGGATAAGAGCAGAATGGGATTCTTTATGGGAATTTTCAATCTTTCTGTTGTACTCCCTCAACTGTTGGTCAGTCTTTTCATCGGCAAATTTATACTTGATGCGGAAGATAAGAATATCATCTTTATTATCAGCGGCGTTTCTCTGGCTTTGTCTGCAGTATTTTGGCTGTTGGTGAAGGAATCCAGAGGTACGGCAACAGCTTCCGCGCCAACCCCGTCAGCACATTGATATGAAGATTTCTCTAAAACTGTGCCTGACTGTTATTGCTGCTTGTTTCCTCGCCATTTCTGGCTGTGGAAAAAAAGATGATGGGAAAATCCGGATCACGATTTGGCATCAGGACCGTCCCGATGTACGCGACGTTCTGCAAAAACAGCTGGATCGTTTCATGACATTGCATCCCGAAATTGTCGTCAGGCAGTTGTTTAAGGAAACCGAGGAACTGCGTTCAGGATTTATCATCGCCGCCATTGCACAACAGGGTCCAGAGATTGTTTATGGCCCGTCGGATCAGGTAGGGCCGTTCCAGGTGATGGACATCATTCTTCCGCTTGACTCACTCTTCGACAAAACTTTCCTCGATCAATATGATCCAAAAGCACTGACCTATTATAAAGGCCGTTTGTACAAAATCTCCGACAAACTAGGGAATCATCTGACGCTTGTGTACAACAAGAAACTCATCGCAAAGCCTCCGACTACGGATAAAGAATTGATTGAGATGGGAATGAATCTGACGAAGGACACGAACGGCGACGGAAAAGTGGATCAATACGGACTAGCGTGGAATTACACAGAACCGTTTTTTTTCATCCCATTTATGACAGGCTTCGGCGGATGGATTATGGATGAAAACGATCAACCAACCCTGAATACATCCGGAACAGTTAACGGATTGAAATTTGTGCAGGACCTCCGCGATAAATATAAAATGATCCCGAACGAAGCGGATTACAATATCGCTGATGCGTTGTTCAAGGACGGACATGCAGCAATGATCATTAACGGGGACTGGTCCTGGGCGGGTTATCAAAAAGCGGGATTGGATATAGGAATTACACCGTTGCCGTTGATCACGTCGACGGGACTATGGTCCGGGACGATGGTCTCTCCGAAAGGGTTCTCTATCAACGTTAATATTACGGAAGAAAAGAAGAAGTGGGTTGTGGAGCTGATAAAGTATTTGATGTCCGAAGAGAACCAGATGGAGGCGACAAAAACACTTTTCACGATGCCGACCCATAAGAATGTTATCAAAAGTGATTTTGTCCAATCCAACGAGATCTTGAGAAACTCACAGATTCAGATCGATCATGGAAATCCGATGCCGGTCGTGCCGGAATTGCGCGCCATCTGGGATGCGATGCGTCCAAGTTACCAGGCAGTGCTTGCCGGCTCAAAATCTCCGGAACAAGCCGCGACCGATATGCAGATGCAGGCAATGCAGCGAATCAAAGAAATGAACGAATGATATGAGCCAATCACTCCGCCAAAAACTCTTTATCTTTTTCCTCGTAACTCCGGCGCTCATCGTACTTCTAGGTGTAGTTGTTTATCCCTTCGTTTACAATGTTATCCTGTCTCTTTCCAATATGAATCTTCGGCATATCCGGGATTGGGAGATCGTCGGATTCTCGAACTACATCAAAGTCTTTACCGAACCGTCTCAGCCCGATTTTTATGTTATTTTCATTAAAACTGTTATTTGGACGATCGTCAATCTTTTCTTCCATGTCATCATCGGTGTTTTTCTCGCCCTGGTGTTGAACCAGAAGGAGATTCGCGGAAAAGGTATCTTTCGGACTATTCTGGTTTTACCATGGGCGGTACCGCAATTAATCGTCGCATTAACCTGGCGGGGGATGTTTAATTATGAATATGGAAGCATCAATCAAATTCTTGGAAAGGTAGGCTTGCCGGCGGTAGAATGGCTGAAAGGCCCCACGGAAGCATTTATCGCTGCAATTATTACCAACGTGTGGCTCGGTTTTCCATTCATGATGGTGATTGCTCTCGGAGCGTTGCAAAGCATTCCGCATGATCTCTACGAGGCGGCGGAAATTGACGGAGCATCGTGGTTTCATAAACTGAAAACAATTACCATCCCTCTGATCAAACCAGTGATGGTGCCGGCAATAACGCTGGGGACGATCTGGACATTCAACAATCTGAATATCATCTGGTTGGTCAGTAATGCCGGCGAACCGTCCGATAGTACGCACATTCTCGTATCGTTTGTGTATAAAGCCGCGTTCAATTTCTATCGGTATGGTTATGGAGCGGCATTGTCCATGATCATCTTTTTCATATTATTAATATTCAGCATTATTTTCATGCGAAAAACAAAAGTGACGGAAACAGTGTATTAGTGTGAGGTAACTATTTTTTCACAAACATTGCGAATTCTGAAGTAGTCTGGACGGCACAATCGAATAGTCCGAAGATTCCATAACCAGTTCACTGCTTCATGCGACGGCTGAATGAGAAACGAAAAAATATTATGACCAAATCCAACACAAAGAAAATAATCCGGATATCGTTATCCTACGCAGTTCTTGTGCTGTTTTGTATCATCTCGATATATCCTGTTTCTCAAGTGTTGACTGTTTCGTTGCGCCCGGCCGATCGGTTATTATCCACATCGCTCGAAATCATTCCGTCGGATGTGACCCTCTCCAATTACACCAATTTGTTTGCAAAGACCGATTTTCTGCTCTGGATGTGGAACAGCCTGATCATCACCGCCTCCGTCACGCTCACGGGTGTTATTCTCGCAGCGACCGCTGGATACGGATTCTCGCGGTATAAATTTGTCGGGAAAAAAGCGGCACTGCAAAGTATGCTGGTCACACAAATGTTCCCGGCTACGATGTTGTTGCTTCCCATGTACATCATGCTTGTTAATCTCGGACTCATCAACAGTTATCTCGGTATCATGATCATGTATTCAGCTACTGCACTTCCATTCTGTGTCTGGCAGATGAAAGGATATTATGACACAATCCCGGCCAGCCTGGAAGAAGCAGGGAAGATCGATGGCTGCAGTCAGTTCCAAACATTCTACATCATCGTATTGCCGCTCGCCGCTCCTGCATTGGTGATCACAGCGCTCTTTTCGTTCATGTCATCCTGGACCGAATATATCGTTGCCGCGCAAATTCTACAGGATACAGCACTGTGGACCCTTCCGATTGGTTTGAAATCGTTCGAATCAAATATGAGTACCGAATGGGGGCTCTACGGTGCGGCGTCCATGCTGGTCACCGTTCCGGTCGTTGTCCTGTTTTTAATTCTTAGCAAATATCTTGTTTCAGGTTTAACTTTGGGAAGCGTAAAGGGCTGATAAAAAACTAATTCCTTCCACTCTTTTTTTGAAAAACACATCATGGAAAAACCCCGCTTAAGTTTCTGGCAGATCTGGAATATGAGTTTTGGATTTCTCGGTATCCAGTTCGGCTTCGCACTGCAAAATGCAAATGTCAGCAGAATATTCGAAACACTCGGCGCCAGCATCGATGCAATTCCGATCTTATGGATCGCAGCACCGGTAACAGGATTAATAGTTCAGCCAATCATCGGACATATGAGCGACAAGACCTGGAACAGGCTGGGGAGAAGACGACCGTTTTTTCTCAGTGGAGCGATTCTCGCATCATTGGCGATCCTCTTCATGCCGAACTCCCCGGTCCTTTGGGTCGCTGCAGGCACGTTATGGATGATGGATGCCTCGATTAATATTTCAATGGAACCGTTCCGCGCTTTTGTCGGCGATATGCTCCCTTCCGCTCAGCGTACAATCGGATTTTCAATGCAAAGTTTCTTCATCGGAATCGGCGCCGTTGTAGCTTCCGCGTTGCCGTATATGATGACGAATTGGCTTGGTATCACAAATGTTGCCGCACCGGGAGAAATTCCTGATTCAGTAAAATATTCCTTTTATATCGGTGGCGCGGTATTTTTCCTCGCAGTGTTGTGGACTGTTATTCGAACAAAGGAATATTCTCCTGAAGAGTTAAAGCAGTTCTCCGAAAGCAGCGAAGATATACTCCGTCAAACCGCTGCCGGCAGAAGCACGATAGCAGTTTCCGGCGGTAAATTTTATCGCAACGGTTTCCTTTGGATGGTATTTGGTTCTGCCGGCGCGGCAGTGCTGTATTATATCTTCCGTGTGAGCGATTATGGTCTCTATGTGCTATTCGTTGGCGCAGCTTTGTTCGGACTGATCCAATTAGCCGCTGGTACATTTACACAAAAAGGGAGCACAGAAAGCGGATTGGTCTCTATTATGAACGACCTCTACAACATGCCGAAGACGATGCGGCAGCTTGCGGTTGTTCAATTCTTTTCTTGGTTCGCACTGTTCGCAATGTGGATCTATACGACTCCTGCCGTAACACACCATATTTACGGTGCTACTGATCCATCATCACCATTATATAATGAAGGGGCAGACTGGGTCGGCGTACTGATGTCGACATACAATGGTTTTGCCGCAGTGATGGCATTTGTATTGGTCTGGCTCGCGAAAAAGACGAATCGGAAAACGGTCCATATGATCAGTCTGGTTATCGGAGGACTGGCATTCGCATCCTTTTACATTATTAAAGATCCAATGCTGCTGTTGGTTTCCGAATTGGGGATCGGTTTGGCATGGGCTTCCATTCTGGCGATGCCGTATGCTATTCTCGCCGGTTCGCTCCCCCCGGAAAAAATGGGAGTCTACATGGGTATTTTTAATTTCTTCATTGTCATTCCACAAATAACGGCTGCGGCGATCCTCGGCTTTTTCGTGAAAACCGTCTTCGGCGGTGAAGCGATCTATGCCTTGCTGCTTGGCGGGTGCTCCATGATTCTTTCCGGTATCATGGTGTTGTTTGTTCAAGATGTGGATGCATGATTCTAACAAAGAGAATGTGTATATTGGCGCAACGAATTCAGTAAACAATTTTCAGATCAATGAAGCGGTACTTTATGAAATCTTTTCTCATAATCCTGTCACTGGTGTTCATGATATCCTCAATGTGGGGACAGAACCGTCTTCCGATCGGTTTACGGTACGATGTGGCACAATTCGCCGGCAACGAAGAACAAATCTATCTGGAACTTTATTATTCCTTTGATGTCTCATCGCTCCGATATATTGTGAAAGGGGAGTCAAAGCAGGGGGAAGCGGTGGTGTCTGTCGTCATTAAACAATCCAGTAATGACACCATTGTGGCACGACAGGGATGGAGGCTTCCGTTTTCAGTGAACGATTCTACAATGTTGCAGCAATCACGGTTGTATTCCGATATCTTCGGGTTTCTGCTGAAGCCGGACCTCTACAGGGTCTATCTTTCTGCATCGGATGCCAACGATCAAGAGACAAAGGACAGCCTTACATTTCTGCTGAATGTAAAATTGTTCGGTCGGGAAAATGTCGCACTCAGCGATGTCGAACTGGCATCATCCATTGTTCCCATGGAAAAGGATTCAACGAACAGGTTCTATAAGAATTCCTATGAGGTGAAACCGAATCCGACACGGCTGTACGGCATACACCAACCGGTCCTGTTCTATTATCTGGAGGCATACAATCTGAAAACGAAACAGTCGGAAACCTATCTGACGAAAGCGGTCGTCACGAACGCGGTCGGTAAAGAAGTGGTCAGCCATGAGAAACCGAAGCGCCGCGTGAATGATTCAAATGTGGAAGTAGGAATGATCAAAGTCCATTCACTTCGGACGGGGACATATACATTCACCTACTCCATCATGGATTCTTCTGACAATTCGGTGATTTCTTCGTCGGAACGGTTCAATGTATTCAATCCTTCGCTGCCGATGGATACACTGATGAATCCTGCTACAATGAACATCGATGCGACCGAATATGCAACGATGACCGAACAGGAAGTGGACAAGGAATTTGAACAATGCCGGTATATCGCCACCAAGAACGAACTGGATCAGTATAAACAGTTCAAAGGCGTCGAAGCGAAAAGAAAAGCTCTCTACGAATTCTGGATACGAAGAGATGAAGACCTTACCACTCCGCACAACGAAAAGAAAGGTGAATATTTTAACCGCGTTGGGCTGGCAAATTCACAATATGCAACAGGCTTTCGGGAAGGGTGGAAAACGGATCGCGGTCGAATCTATATCATATACGGACCGCCGGACGAAGTAGAACGCCATGCTAATGAGATAGATACTAAACCGTATGAAGTTTGGTATTACAATTCCATTCAGGGCGGAGTGCAATTCGTTTTCGGAGACCGATCTGGATTCTCGGATTATATCTTGATTCATTCAACGCACCGGAATGAATTGCGCGATGAAAATTGGAAACGGCAGATTGAAGCGAATTAGCACTGTTTTTGTCAGTTGGATGGGCAGTATTGAAGCGCCAGAATCTGTTGCACAAGAAAACATTTTCAAAATACTGTAAGTTATATGATGTCTTAATCTGCAACTTAAAAACATCGTTATGCTGACGAATGTCAGCTTCTTTCCTAATTAATAGATGCCGAATAGAGTTCGGCATGACGTTATCTGTTATATTAAGACACTACCGTAAGTTGCATCCGATCGCAAGTTTTGGTATTTTGTTGAGAGTTTGAATCCACTATTTCCTTTAATTCTATCCCGCGAGGTAGGAAAGGAGCGCATATGGAGTACGTTACTTCCGCACACCTCCTTCTCACATTCCCGATGAGAACCGGAGGTTTTTTTGTATGGTAAAACAGCATGTCATTGACGGCAAGGGATTTGTCCGCACCACCAATCGATTAGCCCACGAGATTCTTGAACGGAACAAAGGTGCCGAAACCATCGGCATCGTCGGTATCCGCACGCGTGGTGATTTCCTCGCGCATCGGATAGCTCAGAAGATCACTCAAATGGAAAATGTCCCCATTCCTATCGGTTCACTGGACATTACATTATACCGAGACGATTTGAGGGGAAAAATCAACCAGCCGGAACTGAAGACTACCGATATACTGTACGATATTACGAACAAAAATATCATTCTGGTGGATGACGTTCTCTTTACTGGCAGAACAGTTCGATCTGCATTGAATGCGCTGATGGATATCGGCCGGCCGGCAAGCATACAACTTGCAGTGCTTGTGGACCGCGGTCACCGCCAGTTGCCAATTAAAGCGGATTTCGTCGGGAAGAATATTCCGACGTCCTATGATCAAAACATTCAAGTGATGATGAGCGAGATCGACAGTGAAGATGCTGTCTACCTCATCGAAAAGGAAGGAGGCGATGCATAATGGCACTTTCAAGCCGCCATCTGCTGGGATTACAGGGTATGCCGCAGGATGATATCGTCAAGATACTGGATACAGCGATCTCTTTCAAAGAGATCCTGAACCGACCCATTAAAAAAGTACCAACGCTGCAAGGGAAGACCATCGTCAATCTATTCTTTGAGAATTCCACGAGGACCAGGACATCTTTTGAACTTGCCGAACGCCGGTTGTCCGCCGATGTACTCAGTTTCGCTGCGTCGGCATCAAGTGTGACAAAAGGCGAAACACTGAAAGATACAGCCCGCAATATTGAAGCAATGAAAATCGATATGGTGGTGATCCGACATAATGCTGCCGGCACGGCAGATTTCCTTTCCAAAGTGATTAAAGCGAACATTATTAATGCCGGAGATGGACAGCATGAACATCCTACGCAAGGATTGCTGGACATGTATACGCTGCGCGAAAAGTTTGGTAAATTGGAAGGACTTCATGTCTGTATCGTCGGGGACATCCTGCACAGCCGCGTTGCCCGATCTAATATCTTCGGATTGCAGACCATGGGCGCGAAAGTTTCAGTGTGTGGGCCAGCGACGCTCATTCCCCGCGGGATTGAACAGCTTGGCGTTGACGTCTATCATCATATCGACGATATTTTGCCGAAAGTGGATGCATTGAATGTTCTGCGGATTCAGTTGGAGCGGGAAGCAGGAGGGTATTTCCCATCTCTCAGGGAATTTCACCGTTACTTTGGTTTAACAAAAGAGCGTTTGGACAGAGCGAATAAACCGATCACCATTTTGCATCCGGGACCAATCAACCGCGATGTGGAGCTTTCCGCAGATGTTGCGGACGGCCCGCATTCCGTTATTCTCGAACAGGTATTGAATGGCGTCGCCATTCGCATGGCGGTTCTTTACTTGCTCGGTGCATCTGAATAAATCGAAAGAAAATCATGACGAAAAATATATTGTTGCAATCAGGCAGGCTCATCGATCCATCCAATCAGCGGGATGAAGTCGTCGATATTCTCATAACAGACGGCATAATTGAATCGATCAAACCGAAGATCTCCGTCACCGGCGACCATACGGTGATAGATCTTAAGAACAAAGTGGTTGCACCGGGATTCATCGATATCCACGTTCACCTTCGTGAACCGGGATACGAACATAAGGAGACAATTGAAACGGGAACATTCTCCGCAGCGTATGGGGGATTCACGGCAGTCTGCTGTATGCCGAATACGAATCCGGCAATCGACGACGAATCGATCGTCACATTTATCACAACGCAGGGGAAAAAGGTTCATAATGGAATTGTCGATGTGTTTCCGATCGCTTCAGTCAGCAAAGCGCGGGAGGGGAAGACGCTTGCACCGATTGCAGAACTGGTTCACGCTGGTGCGGTTGGATTAAGCGATGACGGAGCGCCGGTGTTCGATGCGAAGGTCATGCGACGGGCACTGGAATATGCGAAAATGTACAACGTTCCGGTGATGCAGCATTGTGAAATACCGGAACTAGCGCACGGCGGTGTAATGAATGAAGGAAGGGTTTCAACGGAACTCGGATTGCCGGGCATTCCCGGCGTGGCCGAAGAGATCATGATCGCTCGCGATCTGCTCCTTTCCGAATACACGAATTCACGGTATCACGTTTGTCACATGAGCACGGCCGTTGCCGTCGATCTGGTTCGACAGGGAAAGAAAAAGGGGATCCAGGTCACCTGTGAAGTGACTCCGCACCATTTTACCGTGACGGATGAGATTGTCCGATCATATGACACCAATACAAAAATGAATCCACCGCTCAGAACTCAAAATGATATTGATGCCATTAAAGCGGGATTGCAGGACGGAACGATTGATGTGATAGCAACGGATCATGCGCCGCATTCATTGGATGAAAAAGAAGTTGATTACATCCAGGCACCATTCGGCATCGTCGGTCTTGAAACTGCCATCGGACTGTGCATAACGGAACTTGTGGAAAAGAAATTTCTGACGCTCGGACAGCTTATTGAAAAATTATCCATTAATCCCCGAAAGATTATCGGTAAAGAGATCCGTGTGAGCGAAGGAGAACCGGCAAACCTGACATTCTTCGATCCGTCGGTCGAATGGAAAGTGGAGATTGCCAAATTCAAATCGAAATCGAAGAACTCGCCGTTTGACGGACGAATGCTGAAAGGGAAAGCGGTCGGAATTTATAACCACGGTTCGCTGTTGATGTATTGATGCTCATCGTACGTTCTGAAATATTTTCCCGGTATCCGGAACTTCTGTTCGGTATGAGCACGAGAGAGGGGGGTGTTAGTCCGGGAACGCTTGGATTGAATTTGAGCTATACAGTGAGGGATGAACCACACAATGTCAGAGAAAACCGAACGCGATTCTTCTCTGCGCTTGGTGTCACGGAATTACAGGTTGCATTCGCCGGTCAACAGCATACCACACATAGTGTTGTCGTAGACCAGCCTGGTCACACCAAACAGTGCGATGCACTCATCACCGCCGAGGAAAATATTTTTATTTCAATTAGTATTGCCGATTGTACTCCGGTAATGCTGTATGATCCGCACAATAAGATTGTTGCAGCAGTTCATGCCGGATGGCGCGGTACCTCCGGCAGAATCGTGGAAAAAACGCTGCTTCAATTGCACAATAAGTTTGGATCAAAGATGCAGGATGTGGCGGCATTCATTGGTCCTTCCGCAGGCAAATGCTGTTATGAAGTTGGAGAAGAGGTTGCCGTTCAGTTTCATCCGGACTGTTGCACACAAAAGGCCGATGGGAAATTTCTGTTAGATGTGAAAAAAGCGAATATGCTTCAACTTCTTGAAAATGGCGTAGCAAATACTAATATTGAGACAAACGTGGACTGTACGATCCACAATACGGCGTATCATTCCCATCGCAGGGATGGAATATCATCCGGGCGAATGCTTGCCGTGATAGGAATTACTAAATAAGGAAAAAATTGTATGTGTGGTATTATTGGATATGTTGGAGAAAAGAACGCTTTACCGATACTCATAGACGGTTTGAAACGCTTGGAGTATCGGGGTTATGACTCTGCCGGTATCGCTGTCTTCCGAGACGGTACACTACATATTCAGAAGAAAGCAGGGAAGGTATCTGAGTTGGAAAAGTGTGCTCCGTTGAGCCGGTATGAAGGAACTATCGGCATCGGACATACGCGCTGGGCAACGCATGGAGAGCCGAGTGATCTCAATTCGCATCCGCACGTGAGCGGCAACGGCACGATCGCGTTGATCCATAACGGCATTATTGAAAATTATCAGACCATTAAAACCATGCTTCTCAAGCTGGGATACACTTTTTCTTCCGCAACGGATACAGAGGTGTTGGTTCAGCTGATTCAAGAAATGAAAAAAGCTTCCGGGGATATCGAAACTGCTGTGCGGCTTGCGTTACGGCAGGTGGAAGGCACTTATGGTATTGCAGTACTCTCGTCCGAAGAACCGGACAAAATTATTGCGGCACGAAAAGGGAGCCCTCTGATCATCGGCGTGGGAGAGAATGAACATTTCGTTGCTTCGGATGCTGCAGCAATCATTCCATATACTCGACAGGTAGTTTATTTAGAGGACGGGGAAATCGCTGTTTTAACAAAAGAGAAATTCGAAACCAAGACAATCGATAATATCGAGAAGATCAAACAAATCCATGAAGTGACATTCGACATCGAGGAGATTGAAAAAGGGGGGTATGAACATTTCATGTTGAAGGAGATCATGGAGCAGCCTGAAACGGTCAAAAACTCCATGCGCGGCAGGGTATTACTGGATGAAGGGAATGCCAAACTGAGCGGATTGAACGATGTGATGCTCCAACTGGAGAACACGCAGCGAATCATCATCACAGCTTGCGGTACCTCGTGGCATGCCGGCCTTGTGGGCGAATATATGATCGAACAATATGCAAAGGTTCCGGTAGAGGTGGAATATGCTTCAGAATTTCGGTACAGGAATCCGATCATCCGGCCGAGCGATGTTCTGTTTCTCATCAGTCAAAGCGGAGAAACAGCGGATACGCGCGCAGCGTTGCAGGAAGCGAAACAGAAAGGTGCATCGGTACTGGGAATTTGTAATGTTGTCGGGAGCACAATCGCACGTGAAAGTCAGGGAGGTGTCTATATCCATGCAGGTCCGGAAATTGGCGTTGCTTCCACGAAAGCTTTTACATCGCAGTTGGTCGTCCTTTCGCTTATAACGCTGTTGATAGCACGGCAGCGCCGTACAATCTCCGATGAAACAGCAATAACGATTTGCAAAGAGCTGCTTGATCTTCCGAACAAAATCCAGACAATACTTACGGAAACGAGTCATATTGAGTCGATCGCGGAAGAGTTCAAACATGCGAACAATTTCTTATACCTTGGCCGCGGTTTGAACTTTCCGGTAGCATTGGAAGGTGCGTTGAAGTTAAAGGAAATCTCATATATTCATGCTGAAGGATATCCTGCCGCAGAGATGAAACACGGCCCTATCGCCTTGATCGATGAGAATATGCCGGTTGTTATCATTGCACCAAAAGACAGCAGCTATGACAAGATCATCTCTAATATGCAGGAGGTGAAAGCGCGTAAAGGCCGGATTATTGCCATTGCGAATGAAGTCGATCCACAGATTAAGGCGCTGGCTGACTATATTATCCAGGTACCTCAGACGCTTGAAATGCTTTCGCCGATCGTCAACGTTATCCCATTACAATTATTAGCCTATTTTATCGCGGTAAAACGGGGATGCAATGTCGATCAACCGAGAAATCTGGCTAAAAGCGTCACAGTAGAATGATTTGTTTCAACCGATAAAACTTTGTATTTTTACACCGGAATCTCAATAACAACTAAGGAAAGTATACCGTGGCAATAGATTATCGATTCAAAAACACTGATTGGGCATTGATCCTGGGAGCATCGAGCGGATTCGGCGGCGCAACGGCTGTAGAACTTGCACGGCATGGAATGAACATTTGCGGCGTGCATTTCGACCGTGCTGCGACCATTCCGAATGCAGAAAAAGTGAAAGCCGACTGTGAATCACTTGGTGTGAAAACACTCTTTTTTAACGTGAACGCATCAGATGCGGAAAAACGGAAGGAAGTGACAGATACACTGGCAGCACAGATGACGTCACCGGATGCACAGGTGAAAGTGCTGATGCATTCCCTTGCCTTCGGTTCGTTGAAACCGTTCGTCGCAAAGGACCCGAAGAACCAATTGACGCAGGCGCAGATCGAGATGACAATGGATGTGATGGCGAATGCATTGGTCTATTGGACACAAAGTGTTTTTAATAAAGGTTTGTTGAAAAAAGGGAGTAGAATTTATACGATGACCAGTTCCGGGGGGCATTCACAATTTCCGGATTATGGTGCTGTTTCTGCGGCTAAAGCCGCATCAGAAGCATATATCCGGCAACTGACACTGGAATTGGGACCTTATGGAATTACCTGCAATGCAATCATGGCAGGTGTAACCGAAACTGCCGCATTGGCAAAAATTCCAGGTGCAAAGAAGATGATTGATCTAGCTCTCTCAAAAAATCCTGCATTGAAATTGACAACGCCGGAAGCTGTGGCAAAAGCTATATCCCTGCTGTCACATGAAGATGCATTCTTTATCTCGGGAAACACTATCGGCGTCGACGGTGGAGAAGATATCGTCGAGTTTGTCGGCGACAACCCGATGGCATAATTCTGCAACAACTATATTTTCAATGTCAGATACCGCCGTGATTCGGCGGTATTTTTATTTATGGAAGATATCATCATCAGCAGTAAGATTACTATTCCGGCTTCCACCGTTTCGTTCACGTTTTCCCGGAGCGGTGGAAAAGGGGGGCAGAATGTCAATAAAGTGTCGACCCGTGTCGAATTGTATTGTGACATCAGTGGAATTCGGTGTTCTGAACGGATCCGCTCGCTCATCCGGCATCATCTGTCGAATCGTCTCGACTCCGGCGGTATTCTCCGCATCGTTGCACAGGACTCGCGCAGTCAATGGCAGAATAAGCAGCGGGCGATTGAACGGCTGATCGAAAATGTTGCTGCCGCCGCAAAAGAGGAAACAGTGCGGATCGCTACTCGGCCGACACGGGCGTCGAAATCCGCTCGTATAGAAGTAAAGAAAAAATCGGGAAGACAAAAAATACTTCGTCAAAAGAATTTTCTTTCATCGATGGAATAATTGACAAGAGCAATTCGTTTGTTTGGTCCGTGTGAGGAATTAGTCGTTCCGTAATAACCAAAGTTTTCGTATATTATTCCGTTATGCAAAAAGAATATGTACGAAATCTCTTTGACAAGATTGCTTACCGTTACGACCTGCTCAATCATCTCCTGAGCGGCGGTGTTGATCTGTATTGGCGCCGTGCGGCTATCCAAACGTTGATACCGCTTCAACCGAAATGCATCCTGGATGTCGCGACCGGCACTGCCGATTTCGCAGTGGCAGCGCTGCGACTCGGACCGGAAGAAGTGATTGGTGTCGATATTTCCGAAACAATGCTGAAGGTCGGCAGAAAAAAAATTGTTGACCGTAACCTTACAGCGCATATCCGCCTTGAAAATGGCGAAGCAGAACAATTGAATTTCGAAACAGGCCGGTTTGATGCTGCGATTGTTGCTTTCGGTGCACGTAATTTTGAAGATCTGGACAAAGGACTTTCTGAGATGAATCGGGTGTTGCGATCCGGCGGCGCAATTGTCGTACTGGAATTCTCCCGCCCGAATATCTTCCCGCTAAAGCAACTGTATTTTTTCTATTTTAAACACATTTTGCCGATGATCGGCCGCATGATTTCGAAGGATAAGGAAGCATACCAATATCTTCCCGATACCGTCATGCGGTTCCCTGAAGGGAATGCATTCCTCGACCGTTTGAAGGGGGCTGGATTCTCATCGCTGCGGGAGCATCGCCTGACATTCGGTATTGCCACCATTTATTACGGAGTAAAACAATAATGAGCGAACGAGTTATCAAAGTCGGACACAGCCCGGACCCGGATGATGCATTCATGTTCTACGGCTTAGCAAGTGAAAAGGTGAAACTGGAGGGGATTAAGATCGAGCATATGCTGGAGGATATTCAATCGCTGAATGTTCGCGCCATGAACGGCGAACTGGAAGTGACAGCTATTTCCGCTCATGCTTTTCCGTATGTGGCGGACAAATATTGGATCATGGTGACCGGAGCCAGTATGGGTGAAGGATACGGACCGGTAATCGTGTCAAAAAAATACAAGTCCCTTGAAGAATTGAAAGGGAAGCGTGTTGCAACTCCCGGCAAATTAACGACCGCTACACTGTTGTTTAAAATCTTCACCGAAGGTATCGAGAATGTCGATATTCCATTTGACCAGATCATGGATCGCGTTAACTCCGGAGAGTTCGATGCTGGTTTGTTGATTCATGAAGGACAATTAACATACCAGGCAGAGGGTTTCACAAAAATTCTGGATTTTGGCGAGTTCTGGGAAAACAGAACAAATGGTTTGCCGCTGCCCCTGGGACTTGATGTCGTGCGCAAAGATCTTGGAGTAGAGTTGGCAAAAAAACTTTCCCGCGGTTTGAAGGAGAGCATACATTATGGTTATACTCACCAAAGCGAATCAGTACCCTACGCAATGAAATGGGGAAGAGGGATCGATTATTCGCTGGGAGAAAAATTTGTAAAGATGTATGTAAGCGAACTGACGATCGATATGGGTGAAAAGGGTAAAGAAGCACTTGAACTTCTCTTCAAATTGGGAAATGAAAAGGGATTAATACCCAATGTTCCTACTGTTGAATTATTCTAGATCCATTTCCCATCTTTAAGAAGATATCGACATCTGATTTCAATAGTGCAAAAAAATTGGATGAAAAGAGCTGAAAACATGCGTTAACAGCTCAGTTTTTGGCATTAAAGTTGTCGGTTATTTTTCGGATATGGAGAAAACCCCCGCTGTTACAGACACACAATCCTTCTGTTTCCATTGCGGCGATACAATTCGCGGCGAACGGATCGAACACGAAGGGAAGAATTTCTGTTGTTCGGGCTGCAAAACCGTTTACGAAATTTTGCAGCAGAACAATCTCTGTACGTATTATTCTATTCAACAATCTCCTGGTAACACTCCTTCTTCCATTGAGATATCGCGGTTTGCATTCCTGGACGATCCAACAGTTCAACAACAGCTGCTGGACTTTTCCGACGGTAAAATCAGCAGAGTAACGCTTTCACTTCCAACGGTCCATTGCAGTTCATGCATTTGGTTGTTGGAACAGCTCTATAAACTTGATACAGGAATTATAGAATCGCGCGTGGAGTATCTCAAAAAGAAAGTGTCCGTCAAATTCCATTCCGAAAAAACCTCATTGAAGAATATTGTTATTCTTCTCTCTTCCATCGGTTATGAACCGGAATTGCAGCTCGATGCGGCAGAGAGGAAAATGGACAGCGATATCACCCGCTCCCTGTATTATAAGATCGGCATAGCGGGATTTTGTTTTGGCAATGCGATGCTTTTTAGTTTCCCCGAATATTTGGGGTATGATGCCACCGAAGAATTCCTGCGGTCGATTTTTTCCTATCTAAACCTTCTGTTGGGAATCCCGGTCTTTTTTTACTGCAGCCAGGACTACTTCACATCGGCATACGGTGGACTGAAACGGAAGATTATCAATATTGATGTTCCGATTGCACTCGGAATTACCCTCCTATTCAGTAGAAGCGTCTACGAAATCATTTCGAAGACCGGACCGGGATTCATTGATTCGCTCTGCGGACTATTGTTCTTTCTGCTGCTCGGGCGGTTGTTTCAGAGTAAAACATATGACCGGCTAAACTTTGATAGAAATTATACATCCTATTTTCCTCTTTCCGTGACGACAAAGAAGAACGGAGTGGAAACGACAGTTCCTATCGCTTCACTCAAACGCGGGAACCGTATCGTCATCCGTCACGGCGAGATCATCCCCGCCGATGCGATGCTGCTGCAGGGGAATGCAGCAATCGACTATTCGTTCGTCACGGGAGAATCCACTCCGGTGGAAAAAGTACTTGGTGAGATGATCTTTGCAGGAGGAAAGCAAGCCGGGGGGGTAATCGAACTGGAAGTAATGAAAGAAGTTTCTCAAAGTTATCTGACACAATTGTGGAATAATTTCAATCACTCGTCACGTGAGAACGGACAATTATCGGAACTGTCGAATACTGTCAGCAAGTATTTTACGGTTGTCGTTTTGTTTATTTCGTTCGGAGTGTTGGCGTATTGGCTGCCGAAGGATGTGACGACTGCCATAAATGCATTTACTGGAATATTGATCGTTGCATGCCCATGCGCTCTTGCAATATCAATTCCATTTACACTGGGAACGACTTTAAGGATTTTCGGGAAAAACGATTTGTATCTGAAGAACACCGGAGTGATCGAACTGATGACCCGGATTGATGCTGTTGTATTCGATAAAACCGGCACGATTACACACGCAAAGAGATCGTCAATCGAATTTATCGGAACAGAATTAACTCAACAGGAACAAGATGCTGTTTATTCACTGGTTTCCAATTCCGTTCATCCACTCAGCATGTTGATTGCAGAACACCTTTCCGCCGGACATGTTACAGTCGACAATTTTTCTGAAACGGTCAGCAAAGGGATCAGTGGAACTATCGGGGGGAAGGAATACCGCGTCGGGAGTAAAGATTTTGCAGGCGTTATTTTTTCTCCGGGAAGCGGAGCGATGAATGAATCGCGATCATATATCTCCATAAGCGGGGAGGTGAGAGGGTACTTTTCGATCAAGAATCTCTATCGCGATGGATTATCTGAAGTGATGCAGACCCTCGGCAGGAAAAAAACACTTGCCGTTGTTTCGGGCGACAACGAATCGGAACGGCCGCGGCTGCAGTCCTTGTTCCCGCTCGGAACAGATCTTCAATTCAACCAGACTCCATCGGAAAAATTGGACTATGTTCGGACATTGCAATCCAGCGGCAAACGCGTGATGATGGTAGGCGATGGATTGAACGATGCCGGTGCGTTAATGCAAAGCAACCTTGGTTTCGCCGTCTCCGAGAATATTGCGCAATTCTCTCCATCATCAGATGCAATCCTTCACGGTGCACAATTCGACAAACTGCCGGAATTCATCCGGTTTGCCATTTCAAGCATGCGGATCGTTATAGCGAGTTTTGTCCTGGCGTTCATGTACAATGTGGTAGGAATTTACTTTGCACTGCAGGGAACGCTTACGCCGGTAATGGCAGCGGTCCTGATGCCGACAAGTTCCATCACTATCGTAATCTTTACAACGTTGACGACACGGTTGTTAGCGAAACGAAGGGGGCTGTTATAATGGCTGTTATTGCCGTGTTGATCGGATGCAGTTTTATCATTGCGGTTGGATTTCTGATCGCATTTATCTGGTCTGTGCGGTCCGGACAGTATGAGGACAAATACACTCCGTCCGTACGCATTCTTTTTGATGACAAGAAAAACAATCAATAAATACTCCACAACTAATCCACGAGGTTTCAATGGAAGTGCAAAAATTTCAGTATGACAACAGGATCGTCCGGGATTTCGGTATTGCATCCGTGATCTTTGCGATTGTCGGCATGCTGGTGGGTGTGCTTATCGCATCCCAGTTGTTCTCTCCGGCGGTTAACGCCAATTTACAGTATATGACCTATGGCCGTATTCGGCCTTTGCACACGAACGCAATTATCTTTGCATTCGTTGGTAATGCGATTTTTATGGGCGTGTATTATTCTCTCCAGCGGTTGTGCAAAGCAAGAATGTTCAGCGATCTGTTGAGCCGCATCCATTTCTGGGGCTGGCAATTGATTATCCTCTCAGCAGCAGTGTCTCTTCCTCTTGGATTAACCACAAGCAAGGAATATGCGGAATTGGAATGGCCGATCGACATAGCCATCACGCTCATTTGGGTGGTGTTTGCGATAAATTTCTTCGGGACGATCATCAAACGCCGTGAGCGTCACATGTACGTGGCAATCTGGTTTTATATTGCAACGATTGTAACAGTTGCCGTTCTCCATATCGTGAATTCACTGGAAGTACCCGTTTCATTCCTGAAAAGCTATTCGATGTATGCCGGTGTGCAGGATGCACTGGTGCAATGGTGGTATGGCCATAATGCTGTCGCATTCTTTTTAACAACACCCTATTTAGGATTGATGTATTATTTTCTTCCAAAGGCAGCGAATCGGCCGGTATATTCTTACAGGCTTTCTATTGTGCATTTTTGGTCTCTCATTTTTATCTATATCTGGGCAGGACCGCATCACTTATTATATACAGCGCTACCGGATTGGGCTCAATCTCTCGGTACCGTATTTTCCATTATGCTTATCGCCCCTTCTTGGGGAGGGATGATAAATGGACTATTAACTCTGCGCGGAGCATGGGATAAGGTCCGTGAAGAACCCGTGTTGAAATTCATGGTCGTCGGTGTTACGGCATATGGAATGGCGACATTCGAGGGACCGATGCTGTCATTGAAGAATGTGAATGCTCTTGCACACTATACGGACTGGATCGTTTCGCACGTGCATGTAGGCGCATTGGGATGGAACGGATTTATGACATTCGGAATTCTGTATTGGCTCGTGCCGAAATTGTATAAGACCGATCTGTTTTCCAAGAAACTGGCGAGTTTCCATTTTTGGATCGGCACGCTGGGGATTGTCTTCTATGCCTCCTCGATGTATGTTGCCGGCATCGTGCAATCATTAATGTGGAAAGAATTCAATCCGATGGGAATTCTGCAATATCCGAATTTTCTTGAGACCACCTTGCAGATTATTCCACTGCACATGATCCGTGCGGTTGGCGGAACGTTATATCTCACCGGTGCATTGGTTATGGTGTATAATCTTGTAAAGACGGTGAAACAAGGATCCTTTGTACCGAACGAAGCGGCTGAAGCACCTGCATTGACGCCAGATGAGCACAATGTTTCCGAAACGAAGCATCGTTGGCTGGAAAAGAAACCAGTTCAATTCGCGTTGTTCGCAACCATTGCGGTCCTCATCGGCGGAATTGTTGAAATGGTCCCGACATTCCTTGTGAAGTCGAATATTCCAACGATCGCCAGTGTTAAACCGTATACACCGTTAGAATTACAGGGAAGAGATCTTTATATCCGCGAAGGGTGCAACGCCTGCCATTCTCAGATGATCCGTCCATTCCGGTCTGAAACCGAACGATATGGAGAATACTCCAAGGCCGGTGAATATGTGTATGATCATCCATTCCTGTGGGGTTCGCGTCGTACTGGACCAGATCTACATCGCGAAGGGGGAAAATATCCGAATCTCTGGCACTATCTCCATATGGAAAATCCAAGGACTATGTCTCCTGGTTCAATCATGCCGGCATATTCATGGTTACTTACCCAGGATCTTGATACTGCATCGACAATGGCAAAGATACAGGCGATGCAAACGCTGGGCGTGCCGTATCCAAAAGGATTTGAATTGATCGCAAACGAAATTCTGCAGCAACAAGCAGATTCAATAGCAGCGGATCTGCAGCGGAACAAAGTTCCGGCAGAGCCAAATAAAGAGATCATTGCGCTGATTGCATATTTACAGCGCTTAGGAACCGACATTAAAATAACAGGAAAGTGAGGAAACCATGCTCTCAACCTATCTTAGTGCTATTGACGGGGTATCGGCGTATCCGATCTTTTCCCTGATCATATTTATACCGTTCTTTCTCACAGTCACTTTTTGGGTGATCAAATTAGATAAAAAATTTCTGAACTATATGGGCGAAATGCCTCTGCAGGACTCTAACGGTTCCGACGAGGAGGGGAAATAAAACCATGAAAAAATTCACAAATCTCAAACGCCTTTCCCTGGCGAGTCTTATTTCGGTAATGCCGTTATATTCACAAACGAAGGACCCGGAAACGGAGATTGCATTGATCTTCACGGTTTCATTCATGGTCTTTGTAATAGCTACACTGATGTATATCATCGGAGTAATGAATGCAAATGTCGATCCGATCGCAAACCTGTTCAACAGAATCAAGAACTATATTATTCCTCCGCCAAGCGAAGTGGCACCGGATGTCGGTCATGTATACGATGATATCAGGGAACTGGACAACCGTATTCCTCCCTGGTTTAATTATCTTTTCGGATTTACCGTAGTGTTTGCCTTCGTCTACATGATTGATTATCACGTGGTCGGTATCTCCAAACTGTCAGCAGAGGAGTATATGGAAGAGGTTGTAGCTGCGAATCTGCAAAAACAAATTATCCTGGCGTCCGGCGGCACGATTAATGAAAATGAGCTCGTTGCTTTAAAGGATGATGTGTCATTGAATGACGGTGCAGCTAATTTCCAGAAGTTCTGTATCTCCTGTCATGGACCGCAGGCAGGCGGACTGGTCGGTCCGAACCTGACAGATGAATTTTGGATTCACGGAGGCGGAATCAAAAACGTATACACGACCATTAAAAAAGGCGTTCCGGCAAAAGGAATGATCAGTTGGGAACTTGTCTTCTCACAGAGACAAATCCAAAATATCGGAAGTTACGTGTTGTCCTTGCAGGGAACAAATCCTCCCGGAGGAAAAGCACCCGAAGGACTGAAATTTGTTGAAGTCACGGCCGCTGCACCGGATAGTACGCAGAAGAAATCGATGTAATGCATAATGATTGAATCAAGCAGTTCAAAAATAGAAACGGAATCGTTTCGCGACTCTCTCGGCATTGTTGAAAAGAGCGGAAAACGGAAATGGGTATATCCGAAGGAACCAAAAGGAAGATTTACCAATGCCCGGAATATCTTTAGCGGGATTCTTCTTCTTATCCTCTTCGGGACTCCGTTCATTTCGATGAACGGTCATCCGTTCATGCTGTTTGATATTATCCACCGTAAGTTTATCCTCTTCGGATTTGCATTCGGTCCGCACGATTTTTATCTGTTGGGACTTTCGATGATCACATCGATCGTTTTCATCCTGCTTTTCACGGCTGTCTTCGGAAGATTATTTTGCGGCTGGGTCTGTCCGCAAACGGTCTTCATGGAATCGGTCTTTCGAAAGATCGATTATTGGGTAGAAGGGGATAATCGAATTCAGCGGAGGTTGAACGAGTCTCCCTGGACCGGTGAAAAAATATTCAAAAAAGGGATAAAGTATTCTGCCTATTTCATTATATCATTTCTGACAGCAAACATGCTGCTCGCCTGGATCATCGGAATTCCGGCTTTGGAAATATTGGTAACAGATCCGGTGAGCGATCACGTCGGCGGATTTACAGCGATGATGCTTTTCACGGGTTTGTTCTATTTCATCTTTATCTGGTTTCGCGAACAAGCATGCATTCTCGTTTGTCCATACGGCCGACTTCAGGGAGTACTTCTCGATCCCAATTCCATTGTTATCGCGTATGATAATCTTCGTGGAGAACCGAGGGGGAAAATAAAACGAAATGTACCGAGAACGCACGGCGATTGTATTGATTGCAATGAATGTGTCACGGTCTGTCCCACCGGCATTGACATACGCAACGGGACACAGCTGGAATGCGTCAACTGCACTGCGTGTATCGATGCCTGCGATACGGTGATGGACAAAATCAAGAAACCGCGGGGGTTGATCCGGTATGATTCGTTGAACGGGATTAAATCACAGACACGGAAAATATTCACCACTCGTGTGATTGGATATTCCATTGTGCAGCTCGTGCTGTTGTCGCTTTTGACATTTTTCCTGTTTACACGATCCGAGATTGACGTGACAATTCTTCGGACACCGGGGATGTTCTATCAGGAGCAACAGAATGACAACGTGAGCAACCTGTATGATATGAAGGTGCTCAATAAGACATTTGAACAGAAAGATATACAAGTGAAGTTGCTCAATATGGAAGGGGAAATACGGATCCTTGGCGATAAGAAAGATGTGCCGCCACAAGAAGTCGCTTTGACGAAGATGTTTGTGCTGCTGCATAAAGATGCGATCACCAAAATGAACACTCCGCTCCAGTTTGGTGTGTATTCGAACGGTCAGGAAATTCAACGGATCACCACGTCGTTTTTAGGCCCGGTGGAGAAAAAAGAAAAGCGGGAGCATGACGACGATACTCATCATGACAAAAAGGATGAGAAAAAATGAAAAAAATGAATTGGGGTTCCTGGATCGTTGTCAGTTTTATTCTATTTGCCGCCGGCACATTCGTGATGGTCTACATTTCCATGTCTACGAATGTCGATTTGGTGACGGACGATTATTATGAAAAGGAATTGAAATATCAGAACCAGATAGAAGTGTTGAAAAGCACCGATGCTCTGGATCAAAAAGTCGACGTTGTAGTGACAGATTCGCTGCTTACGATTCATTATCCCGAGATCGGCTCACCGGATCAATTTTCAGGCGCAGTTCATTTCTTTCGACCTTCAGACAAACGTGGCGATGTTATTCTCCCAGTCCGGATCGATTCCACACACTCACAATCATTTCCAATCGCTAATTTTGCTTTGGGATTATGGCGTGTGAAGATTTCTTGGACTGTCGGCACCGAACAGTATTATTCAGAACTTCCCGTCATCATTCGGTAGGAATATGGAACTGTTTGCAGCATTAACATTAGGTTTCCTCGGCAGCATGCATTGCATCGGTATGTGCGGTCCGCTGATGCTTGCAATTCCCGCTAACGCGAAAACACGAGGGAGGTTTCTCCTTGAACGAGTAATCTATCATGCCGGAAAGGCTTTTACCTATGGAGTGATGGGTGCCGTCGTGGGTATCGCCGGCAAGAGTGTGATGATGGGCATCCAACAGGACATTTCGATCATTCTTGGAATGACAATGCTCCTTACGGTAGCAATTCCGTTTGGTCTGAAATCCAGTCTGGGAAAATATTCTCCACTGAAGTATCTCTATGATTTTGTAAAACAAAAATTCTCTTCGATGATGCAAAGGAGAGGGAAGACAGCGCTGCTGGTGATGGGGATGCTTAATGGATTGTTGCCGTGTGGTCTTGTCTATACCGCATTAATCGGTGCCACGGTTGTGGCCGACGTTTGGTACAGCGCCCTGTTTATGATGATGTTTGGAGTTGGGACTGCTCCGGCGCTAGTGGCAATTTCGATGACAGGAAAATTGCTTTCAGTCCGTTTTCGTTCCATCATATCTCGTGCACTGCCAGTTTTAAGCATCACATTGGCACTGATCCTCATTCTGCGGGGGATGAATCTTGGTATTCCACTTATCAGTCCGAAAATCGTTCAGACCCCGGTCCATGAAACAACAATGGACTGCTGCCAGGAAGAATAATCTCCTATCGCGACACGTAATCCATCAATGATTTAATCTCTTCGTTTTTCTCTTCCAGAATGAATTTTATCACATCACCGATTGAGATCAATCCTACAAGCTCTTCTCCTTTGAAAATTGGAAGGTGCCGGATTTTTTTTTCCGTCATTGTGGACATGATACTTTCGATTTCTTCCTCTTCTGAAGCGACAGACAGGGATGCTCGAGGTGTCATGATTTCTGAAGCTTTCAACTGCACCGGATCTTTTTTCACGCTCATACAACGGTGAACAACATCCCGTTCAGAAATCACTCCGGATACTTCTCCGATATCATTCAAGACAACAAGAAAGCCTACTTTGTTTGCGGCCAAAAGGGAAACAATATGTTCAACGGTAGCACTTTCCTTTACGGAAAAGACTTTGCGTCCTTTTGAATCCAAGATGTTTTTGACCTTCATAGCAGTTCTCCTGTAATGATGAACAAGTGTTTCAGCAATGTAGAAAAGTGCAAAATAGAAATCAAGACTGCAAAAATATCAAAGAAATTGGGCAGTGTCGCAGTTTGTCTAATAAAATTAGGAAGTTGAGTCACCATCAGAAATTGAAAAATGACGGTATTTACAGTCTCTTTGATGCATGCCAAACATTTTTTCCCAATTATCAGGATTCATTTACTTCAGGCTCGGAAATATGTTGTTTCAACGGCCAGCGATTCTTCACCATCTGGTGTGATGTTATACATGCGGATGATAAGTTGATCACTTTCCGGTTTAAAAATCTCGGTCCGCCAACCCCATGGAGGTGAACCATCGGGAACATGATAACTTCCAAGAACATTAAAGCGATCGTCGTGGTTGCTCCCCTGTGAGTACATGATAACTGTGCCATTGTGGAAACTATCCACCCATGCGGATTGAAATTGGTGCAGGCCGACTGCATATCCGTAGAGTGCGGTTCCATTCAGAGGATTACCCTGCAGGCTGCCGTGATATTCATGCAATATGAACATCCCGCCAAGAATGGGACGAAGTGTTCCGATCCACGGTGATTCATCTGCGAGTATTCCCGGTTCAAAGAAGGTTTTTGTCGTACCTTCCCACGTTCCGACTAATTGTGCCAGGAAATGATGTGGACCGGATTGTAGTGATGTTTCAAAGGAATCTTTTGACATATCATACCTTTCGCAGCTGGGAAGGAATGGGGTCAATATAGCTTGAACAGAATTACATTGTCAACAGACAAGTTGATGCCGGTTTTTAAGAAAAATGCACTGCACTCATGTGAATGAATGCAGTGCATGATGCAATCTCAAAGAGGAGTAGGTCTGTTATCGTTTCGGTGACCGTGAACGTCCAAACCAGCGCTTTTTTTCACCGCCGGGAGCGTGTGTTGCATTCGGTTTTGCATGACTTGAATGGGACGGATGTGACGGACGTTGTTGGCGATGTTGTTGTTGCACCTGTGCTTTTACCGGATGATGGTTCGTCAACGGAAATGGATGGTCTTCCATAACAGGGATTTTTTTCCCTATCAGCTTTTCGATGTCGCGCAAGTATGCCTTTTCTTCCGCATCACAAAATGAATATGCAGTCCCTTTTGCACCTGCCCGGCCGGTCCGGCCTATTCTGTGCACATAGGTTTCGGCGATGTTTGGTATCTCGTAATTGATGACGAATTCCATATCATCAACATCGATTCCCCGGGAAGCGATATCTGTTGCTACCAGAACGCGGGTCGTTTGCGATTTAAAATTTGACAATGCGCGCTGCCGTGCATTTTGCGCCTTGTTTCCGTGGATTGCTTCTGCTTTTATGTGATTCTTCAACAGCGCTTTCACCACTTTATCCGCCCCGTGCTTGGTGCGTGTGAATACGAGTGCTGTTTTAATCGACGAATCTTTCAGCATATGCATTAACAATGCGTTCTTATTTCCTTTGTCGACGAATAAGATATGCTGATTGATGATGTCGACCGTTGATGAAACGGGTGTGACGGACACTTTTTCGGGATTATGAAGAATAGTGCCGGACAGTTTAACGATTTCGCCGGGCATTGTCGCGGAAAAAAACAATGACTGTCTTTTTTCCGGCAGAGCATGCAGTATTTTCTTCACATCGTGAATGAATCCCATGTCGAGCATCCGGTCAGCTTCGTCCAGCACGAAGATCTTGATATCTTTCAACGAAATATATTTTTGACTCATCAAATCCAGCAAACGTCCTGGCGTTGCGATTAGAATATCAACACCGCGCTGCAGTGCATTGGTTTGCTGCTGTTGGCCGACACCGCCGAAGATCGCCGTTGATGTCAATCCGGTATGCCTTCCATATGCATTGAAACTCTCGTTGATCTGAATGGCCAGCTCCCTGGTAGGAGTGACGATGAGACTGCGGATATTTTTTTTATTATCGTGTGATTTATGACCGTGTAATATTTGGAGAATGGGAATCGCGAAAGCTGCGGTTTTTCCTGTGCCGGTTTGTGCACAGCCGAGCAGGTCAGTTCCCTTTAATACGATCGGAATTGCTTTTGCCTGAATTGGGGTTGGTGTGGTGTATCCTTCTTCGGTAACCGCCTTCAGGATCGGTTCGATGATGTGTAATGATTTAAATGCCATGGATCTTTGTATTGGTGAACAGTCTTGATTGACAAAACAACGTTCTTTGGGAGGAAATGCGAAATGATGTACTGTATCGCCTGAGTTCTTTCTTAAAATGGCGAAATTTATTGTTAAATCCTTGTATTTCCTTCAACTAATTTGTTTAAAATGCTTAATGAATGAATCAATAAGTCAATTTCGCCTGACGGACAGGTTCTCACGGTTTTTGATTCATTATCCGTACAGGAAGCGTCACGATAAACCTTAACAGTGAAAGAATTCCATCGACGGCAATTCCTGCAATTCGGAAAGGCAGGAGCAAAAGCCAGACAATTGGATAGAGGATAACCGCAAGGAGAGCGACCGGCCAACAGAGGAAAAGAAGAATGCACCAAAAGAAAAATTTTACCATGATTATTGTGCCTTATGTCTTTAATGGAGGTTCAGATTGCCAATGACTCATCTTCCACGCACGTTGTTGTTCCATTGTCAGAAACGTCCATGCGACGAATCTGCTTTTTTTTTGTCCCTGTTCCATGCCAATGATCCGGACCTCTTTTGCCCCAAAATGGTGAAGGTGCTTTTTGACGAATTCTAGATTCGAACCTTTCGATAGTAAGGTTGAGAACCAGAATACCTGCTCGCTAAAATCTGCACTGTCCGCAATCAATCCTTTAACAAAAGCCGCTTCGCCTCCAGGATAATACAATTCATTTTGTTGACCGCCAAAGTTTAAAACTGTGTTTCCGCTGCTATTAATTCCGAGATTCTTCCATTTCCGTTTCGTCCCGGCAACAGCTTGCTCCAGGCTGGAATGGAAAGGAGGATTACACATCGTTATATCATACTGTTCACTCGGCAGTAGGACTCCCCGAAAAAATATCCCGGGATCAGATTGTAGTCTGATGGAAATGTGATCCGGAGGGATATGATTCGATTCCAGGATATTCCGGGCTGACGAGACTGCAACGGAATCAATTTCAGTTCCGATGAACTTCCAACCATATTCCTTATACCCAAGGAGCGGGTAGATACAGTTTGCTCCAGCGCCGATATCCAGAACGGAGACGGCCGTTCCCTGCGGTATCACATTGTTATTGACTGTTGCCAAAAGATCTGCGAGGTGATGAATGTAATCTGCACGGCCGGGAACCGGAGGACAAAGATAATCTTTAGGAATATCCCAGAAGTGCACTCCATAGAAATGATGAAGCAGAACTGAATTAAGTGCCCGGACCGCATCGGGATTGGAAAAATCTATCGTTTCACGCTGATATCTATTTACAAAAACGAATTGCCGAAGCTCTGGATACTGACCGAGGAGTGTAACGAAATCATAACGCGCGTTGTTCTTATTCCGCGGATGCAAACCGCTCTTTTTTTCCGTAGTAATCTTCTTTTTATTTGTCAATGGTTTGTGCAATCCCCAGGTTGGATCTTGATGCTTTTCCTTTTTGATAAAGTATCAAGTTCTAATATTGATCTCTTCAATATTACCCGCAAATCAATGGTTCAAATGAATCATAAAATCCTGTTTCGAGAAAGGGTGGACGGTTCCATGATTCCGCGAATAATTTATCAGTATCAAATTTGATCACCATGTGATCTTTCAATGGGGTAGATTTTATTTTTGTCTCGCCAGAGCCGTTATGGTATTATTATCGATGATCGATGTTGGATAGCCTTCTATCGTCAAACGGATCATGGATCGTCCAATCTCTTCCAGTGTGCAGACGAAATTTGGAAATAAGTTTTTCAGAAAAGGATACAGACGTCCGATAGTCGTAGACATCGGCAGGGCATTTTTCAACCCTTTCATCGGCTTTATGAATCCTGGGCGGAAATTGAATACAGCTTTGAATGGCAGTTTCATAAGGTCGTTCTCGGTTTTACCTTTTACTCGCGCCCACATAGTTTTGCCGGATTCTGTACTGTCCGTCCCAGATCCCGATACGTAGCAAAAGGTCATTTCCGGGTTGAGCCGCGATAATGTCACAGCGACATGCATCGTTAGATCATAGGTCGTTCGCGCATATTCCTGCTCGTTCTTTCCAATGGAAGTGACGCCGAGACAAAAATAGCACGCGTTATAGCCGGACAGTTGAGTTTCGATTGAAGAAAAATTATAAAAATCGGAGTGGACGATTTCTTGTAATTTATGGTGCGAAATACCGCACGGTCTTCGGCCAATCACAAGAACGGATTCGACCTGTTGATGATTCAATGCGACGTGAAGAACACCTTCTCCGACCATACCGGTTGCGCCGAAGATGATTGTACGGATACTCATAAAAATCCTCTCAGTGGAATAGTGTGTTCCAATGTAGAGAAGAGAAAAAAGGAATGCAAGATACGGAATATTGCATTCCGCTCTTTATTTGATCATTGTCAGAAGCATTTTGAATCGTTCGGCCGCTTTCACTGCATGCGGTACATTTCCGGGAAGGATGATCGATTCGCCGGCATTAACGGTGAACGCTTGTCCGAAGAGAATCACCTCGGCGGATCCGTCAATTACCTGGATTAATGCTTCGAACGGTGAAGTGTGTTCGCTGAGTTCTTCCCCGGCGTCAAAAGCGAACAGGGTCGCATGGCCGCTCGGTTTTTTAATTACCATTTTACTGACGATAGCATTGGATGCATAGTCAATTGACTTACTCAGGACAAAGACTTCGGCTGTCTGGAATTCATTTTGTTTCATGGTTTCCCCCGCATGTATGATCTAAAGGAAATTGTCTGCAATGAAAGATACAGTACTTTTAGATAAGCAAAAACTAAGTTTACCAGAACACTTTGGAAAGATGAGATGCGAATTGAAGATATTTCAATCCACAGTAAATTGAATGTTACTCTTCAGAACTTTTTACGAGCGGTGCACCATTCGCAAAATCATACAACGTTAGGCGGCGAAGTCGGTAATATGTTATCCAATAATCGGACAAAGTCTGAATGCGCGCACGATAGGCAGCATCTTTCTCCGATTGAGCAAGGAACAGGTTCGGCACATCGATCTTGCCGATAGTGAACCGTTCTCTTGCAACATCAAATCTCCGCTGAGCTACGGTGTCGGCTTTTCCGGAGAGTGTTACTTGCGTCTGAAGTTGTAGAAAACGTCGAACCTGGTACAACACTTCCTGCTTAAAGGTGAACTGTTGGGAAGCAACGGACTGTTCTATACGGGATTGTTCTGCTTCCGCCGCTTCAACCGCGTGGGTGCCGGTGCCGAATCCGTAGATTGGAATCTGTAATTGCACACTGAATTCCTGTTGGTCCAACAGATTAATATACGCATCGCCGAAAGTATTGGCTTTTTGGTTCAGGCCGATGTTGGCAAACACAGACATGGCAAATGTATTATTGGATGATGTCTGACGCACATTCCGTTCGGCAGACAGTTTTTGTCTTTCAAATTCAAGTACGTCACTTCGGAATTGATTTGCATACTCCAATGCTTTTACCGGGTCCACTTCGATGAACGGAGCGGATTCATCGGGTCGGACAAAGATCGGACGATCATCCGTGATACCGATGGAGTGACGAAAACTCTGCAGTGCCCGGTCAAATTCGATTATGGCACTTTCAAACTGTGTTTTGGCATTCAGGAATGCCAATTCGCTTTGCAGCAGATCGTTCTCAGCGATCTTTCCTACATTGAACCTCCCTTTCGATATCTGAAACAATGTATCATTGATTGCAAGATTCAATTGGGCATTGTTCACGTTCATAGAGGCAAGATAGAAACCGAAAAACTTGCTCGTGATATCAATTGCTGCATCTTCCATCGCCTCGACAAATTCGCGATGGGAGGATTGATAACTCAATTCCTCCAGTTCGGAATCCCATGCTGCGGAATTGATTGAGAAGAGTGATTGTCGCAACGAAAAGGTAAGTGGAGTTGAGCGGTAAAATGCACTTTTTGTTTCGAGATTGTCCAGCCTGTTCAATCGTGATGCAATGGAGATCTCTGTATTCGTCCAAGGAATGCGCTGTGATAATCCCAATGATAGTGAAGATTGTGCTTGTCTCTGTAACAGGAATGTGTTGCTACCGTCCGGCTGTGTGATACTATTGATTGTCCGGATGAATTGCGGCGCATCCGCCTGCAATGACAGCTGCGGCAGAAATCCGGCAGCGAATGCTTTATATGAGTGTTTTTTACTGCTATAGGTAGCACGCGCCATAGCTGAAAGCGGTCCGTTCTCCTGTCCCATGCGGATGCACTCATTGAGAGTCAATGTCAAAGTATCGAGAGGTTGTGCACCGAGGCGGCAGGGACTCCAAAGAAAGGAGACGACAAGAATGGCATGGAAACGATATTTGTAGAAAGAATTATTCATAGCGCAAAGATTGTATCACATCCTGATCGGCGGCGCGTTTGGCAGGGAAATATCCGAATGCAATGCCAATGCTGATGGAAATGGCAAATGAGATGACAATGGAAATGAAGGAGACGATCGTATGGATTTCCGCAGTGTATTCAATAACGATGCTGATAGTGAATCCCAATACGATCCCGACGATCCCTCCGGTAACGCTGATAGTGATCGCCTCGGACAGAAACTGCATGGTGATGTCACTCCGGGTTGCACCGACCGACCGGCGGATACCGATTTCTTTTGTCCGTTCCATGACAGATGCAAGCATGATGTTCATGATGCCGATGCCGCCGACAATCAGGGAGATGGAAGCGATAGCTCCCAATACGATGTTAAAGATCTCTTTGGTACGCTGTTCCTGTTTTAGGAGTTCTTCCGGTACGGTGACCGAAAAATCGATCAATCCGTTGTGCCGGCGCTGCAACATCCGGCTGATCACTTCCGCCAAAGGACGAATCTGTTCCGTATTACTCACCCGGACCACCAGCCGGTCCACCTGATGATAGTTCACAGCTTTTTTTTGTTCTTCACTGTCGTCGGTGGAGTTACCATCGCGAGAGGCGTTTTGAACATCCCGTCTGGTCACCAGTGCTCGATTCTTATACCGAAGCAAGACGGTGTTGACAGGGGAGTAGATATCGTAATTGTAATCGCGGAGGCCGAGATGCTGGATGTTCTGTTTGGAAACATTTCGCTCGTTCATCACGCCGATGACAGTAAGCCACAACTTTCCGCATTTGATCTTTTTCCCGATAGGATCTTCGCGGGTAAAAAACTTTGTCTTAATTCCATGTCCAATAATGGCGACCGGCAAGGAGCGCTCCAAATGTGTTTGGGAAAAATAGGAACCTTTCTCCAGAGCGTAGTCTGCGTGCTGAAAGAATGTCGAATCCACGCCGACCAGTTTGGTGGACCGCTTCAATCCCTGACGGAGTGCAACTGTTTCAATGACCACTTCAGGACTGACCGATTCGACATTCGGAAGTGTTTGTGCAATGCTGTGACCGTCCTGCAACGTTAAGCCGGGCGAGAACTTCTTCTTTTCATTCGCTTTCTGGCTGTCGTCTTCTTCCACCTTGCCTTCTTCCTGTTCGATAATGGGAGTGATGATGATGTTGTTCGTTCCGAGCAGTTTCATCTGGTCGAGGATCTCCTGCTGGGCTCCGCGGCCGATCGCGAGCATAGATATGACAGATGCAACACCGAAAACGATTCCGAGAGAGGTCAGGCCGGAGCGAAGTTTATTGCGGAAGATTGCTTCCATGGCAGTCAGCACATTGCTGCTGAGAGCATGTGATGGAGTCAGTGCAGCGATAATAGACCGGATTCCTTTTTGTATCACGACGGCTCTTTCAACGGCTTCAGTTTGGTAGTGCCGGCGTCAGGGGGAGGAGAGAGAAATAACTCATCTTGTTCAGTGATGCCGTGCAGTACAATGGCAGCGTTATCGTTTTGCAATCCGATCTTTACTTCCTGCTTCACTACGCCGCCATTCCGGATATAAACGAATGTTGTGGAATCCTGTGTATGGATCGTTTCCAGCGGAATGGAAAGAACATTTGGGACCTTCGCCACGCGAATCTCATTGGAGGTGGTCATTGAAGGCCGTAGTGTCGTATCACGATCGTTAATGATGATGCGCACTTCGAATACTTTGGAATCAGAATTAGGCCGTTGTTCACCGATGTTTGCCACTTGTGTTACACTGCCGGAAAGCTTTTTATTGGGGTCAGCATCCAATCGCAGCGTCACTTCCTGTCCCACTGCGATCTTTTGAATATCCACTTCGTTCACATACGTTATTGATTCCATCATTGTCAGATCCGGCAGTGTGGCCACCGTCGGTTCCCAGGGACTCAACGTTGCTCCAACGATTTTTTTCTTCCCGTTCCATTCCCGAGCATACACCACCATACCATCAGCAGGTGCGAGAATGGTAAATTGCATCAGTACACTCCTCATGATGTCCAGTTTTTGGCGTTCTTTTAGAAGGTCGGCTTCCACTGCCTGGATCTTTGCAATAGATTGTTGTGTCTTGGTCACATAGTTCTTCTTCGCCTGGGCAATGGAACGTTCCGTTCTGTCATAATCAATCTGAGCCTGTCGTTTGACGGCGGGTGCTTCATAAGACGACTGTTCCAGCACGATCTTTTTTTCCTCCAAACTGTAAATCAGATTTACCAGCTCATCGCGCGCCTGCGACAGGGCAAGGGTGCTATCCAAAACAGTCTGTGTATATTGCGCATCCAATTTCTGGACAGAGAGTTCCGATTCTTTCAAACGATTTGCAATTTCTGCCTTATCAAGCTCTGCAACGAATTCTCCTTTCTTCACCACAGTCCCTTCAGCAATCAGGTTGGAGATTTTCATTTGCCAGATGCCTGCCGCACGCGCTTGCTCCGGACCCTTTATCTCGATGGAGTTTTTCGCTTGCAGTTCACCGGTGGTTGTAATAGAAACGATAAATTCGCCTTTTACTGGAGAAACGACGAGTTCCGACGAAGCACCCCCTTTGCTGTTCAACAAAAAGAAAATAATAAAGATCAGGATCGACCCTCCGGAGATGCCGTAGATGATCCGTTTTTTTAGAGGGAGTTGTGAATAAGTGGAAATGATGTAGGAAATTTTCATAGCGAACATTCGCAGGTCAATGATCAATGAATAGTTAACTGATCTCTGTCGTTCAGCGTTGTGGGAAAATTAACGTCCTTCTTTAGACGAGGTTGATTGAAAAACGGTAGGAAAAGGTAAAGAAGGGTATTCACGAAAGCAAGAAGGAAGGGGGAGTATTTATTCGGTATGTACGTTCGAAAATAAAACGGCACCCCGGGTATCTGGATGCCGTACAATTGTCATGATATCGATGCAGTCACTATCTGGTGAATTGCACCTTTTTTTTTGCTTCATCACTCATCATTGAAGGATTCCATGCGGGAAACCAGACAATTCGAACATCCGCATCTGCCACACCAGGAAGCAACGCGACGCGTTCTCGCACATTGTTCGCGATCTGCCCGGATAGTCCGCACCCTTGAGAAGTAAGTGTCATTTTTACGCCGACCCAGTCATCGATGATTTTCACATCATACACGAGTCCGAGATCCACGATACTGACAGGAATTTCGGGATCAAAAACATCCTTTAATGCAGCATAAACCTGTTCTTTGGTGATTATGGGAAATTGTTCTGATTGAGTTGTTGCAGAGTTGTTTTCCATAGTTGCTTTCAAATATCATGATGAAGGAAAGTGGCTTTCTTCGATAGTACTATCGAACATAAATAAAAACATCTTGACTGCAAGAATAGTTCGTGGAATTGTTTTATTGGAATATATCAATTAGTCCCGTTTAATGATCGTGAATACAGTGAAAGATACAATCGAATCTTCGAAGATTCATCATGAGAGACTTTTGCTTTGGGATTCATGACCAAAAGGATGCTGTCCCAGGCTGAAGCAGTATATTGCTGAGGCACATAGAGACTATGGCAACCAGAACATTTTTTTACATACAATTCCCTTCCGGCAACCGCATCATCAAATGCGGCTGCCTCGGTAGAATAGTTCCGAACCATTTCCTGGGTTGGATAAGGAACACTTGATGCACAACTGTTTAGAATATGCGCGGATGCGAAAATAAAAACTGTTACGAATATTATTAAGGTATAGTTTTTCATCAAATTCATAAGTGGAATGAAAAAAGGAGTCTTGTCTGCACTTTCTCAAACTCTCCCAGATCCAGGCTTCCGTTTTGTGTCGTGGCCCCTTTGAAACTGGTCAACTGCGGTTGTATGGTGAGAACTGTCCAGAAATATTCATTGGAAAATGCAATTGAAGGTCCGGCGAAGAGAGATGAATGCTTCAAAGAGCCATTAATAAAAACTGTTTTTTGAAGTGCTTCAAGTCCGACCGAAAAATGCGGTGTAAACTCATACGCCGCCGCAAGATCTATCTCGGCGATCAACTCTTCCTCGATTTCAGTGGTACCGTTAACAACATCGTATGACCACTCTTGTTCTCCGACTGCATTCAATGCAAAAAGAAGATTGGAAAGTTGTTTATCGAACAACAATTTTCCTTCTAGTTCCTGTTTATCCGGACCAACAGTCCATTCTCCATAAACTGCAAATCCGAAGGGATCAGCAACCCGGTCCATCAATTTGTATTTCCATTCATTGGAAATGCTCATTGAATACGAAGATGATTTCGCACCGCCGGGAGCACCTTCATTAGAATCTCTCACCCTCCAGGTATAATTTAGATAGACAGCAGACATGAGATTATCGGTCACACCAAATTCATATTCGATGCGTTGGTCGAGACGGCGGTAGAAATATGCTCTGCCGCGGCGGTCGGTATTCCATAATTCAATCTCTCGGGCTCCTTTGGGAAGTACCGATGTCTCGTATGTGAAGGCGAACTTACGTTCATTGGAAAATAGATCTTGCAATCCGGCAAGGGAAATGATGCAGAGAAGTAAATAGGGAAATCGATGCTTACTCATTACGGGTGCTCCTTTTGATATAGATGAGATGTTTGGGAGCAGTTCAGACAGGCTAAAATTCCATTGCTTGATGAATATCTGTTCATTATCTTAACAACAGAGAGTGCCATATCTGGTGCTCTTGTGATTTGAAACGCATCATCACACCTTTCGCGAGGGATTCTGATGGTGCGTTTCTTTTTTAAATGATATTATTTTCGCAGTGAATATCGTTGACGACTGCGGATCTGGACGAGCGCGCAGGTACTGCAATCTTTTTTATTCTTTCGCTGAAGGATTTCAGAACGGATCATTAAAACCACGGTGACCGCTACAATTCCCAGGGAACAATATTCCTGCCAATTTGTTATGATTGTATCCATAACCCCACCCTGTATGTAATAAATGTTCCTGCATATGCCAGCACCGTCATATAGGCAAGCTGGAACATCGGCCACTTCCATCCATTTGTTTCCCGTCGCATCACCGCAATCGTGGAAAGGCATTGCATGGCAAGAACATAGTAGACCATGATGCAGATTGCTGTCAATGCTGTGAATGTCGGTGCACCGGTTTCCGGATTTATCTCGCGCTGCATTTGTTCTCGCAGTGAAAGAGACTGCGAGTCGGCATTTTCTATATTATAGATTGTCCCCATCGTGCTCACAAATACTTCTCGCTGTAGAAGGGAACTCACCATACCGATGCCGATCTTCCAATCAAAACCGAGAGGGGCAATCGCAGGTTCAATAAAATGACCGATGCGTCCCACTATGCTGTGTCCAAGTTTTTCCGATGGCGTGCCATTCTCCAGTTTTGGATATGTCGCAAGAAACCAGAGGACGATCGATACGCCGAGAATAATTGTTCCCGCCTTTTTCAAAAAGACCAACGAACGTTCCCACATATGAAGTAGAGTATTTTTCAACGCTGGCATCCGGTAAGGAGGCAATTCCATAATGAATGCCGGTGATTGTCCTTTAAGCAATGTCTTTTTAAAGAGGAATGCCATCAACAACGCCATCACCAATCCCAACAGGTACATCGAGACAAGTACAATGCCGGATAGACTAATGAAACCAAGAACGGACTGCTGCGGGATAAAAGCAGCGATCAACAGCGCATACACCGGCATTCTCGCACTGCAGCTCATTAAAGGTGCAACGAGCATCGTTACCAGCCGGTCCTTAGGACTTTCGATGGTTCTGGTAGACATAATGCCGGGAATTGCGCATGCGAAAGAGGAGAGAAGCGGGATAAACGATTTGCCATGCAGCCCAACTTTACCCATCAATCGGTCCATAATAAATGCTGCGCGTGCCATATACCCGGTATCTTCAAGTAATCCTAAGAACAGAAAAAGAAGGAGTATCTGAGGAAGAAATGTTACTACGGCACCGACTCCGCCGATTGCACCGTTCACGATAAGATCACGCAGATCTCCCGGTGGAATGATATTCCCGACTTGAAGTCCGAGCCAATCGAATCCCATACCGATCAATTCCATAGGTACATTCGCCCAGGCAAAGATTGTTTGAAAGATCGTTGCCATCATAACAAAGAATATCACGAAACCCCAGATCCTGTGCGTTACAACGGCATCGATCCTGTCGCTGATAGTTTGTTCAGATTTTCTCTGCTGAACGGTGATGCATTCGTCGCACACCAGCTTGATCCATTGATATCGCGATTCCACAAAAATGGAAAATCGATCGAAACCAAGGGCATCAAGGGTTTCATGATCTTTTTGCAGATGAGAAAGAACCTGTTGGGAATATGATCCCGCGAACGTTTCAATTCCATGAGGAGTTGAGAGGAGTGATTGAGCTTCAAAGTAAGCTGCACGTTCACTGATCTTTTCATTCTCCACCAACAGCGAAACAAGTTCCTGATGCTCAGAATCGATCTTTTCAGGAAGTTTCCACCGACGTGCATGGTCCGAGATACGTATCGTGTTTTGGACAGCATGAATCAAATCTTTGATTCCAGTCTGTTTGCTCCCCACAGTGGGAACAACCGGGATACCGAGTGTCGTCGAAAGTTTTTTTATATCAATGAGGATGCCGTTCCGTTCAGCAACATCCATCATATTTAAGGCAGCAACAACCGGGAATTGTTGATCGATGATCTGACTGAGCAGATAGAGATTGCGTTCAAGATTGCTGGCATCAATAACACAAATCACTGCATCCGGAAGGGGTGTCTCTGGTAGTTTCCCCAGCAGAACGTCTGTAGCTACTTTTTCATCCGGTGAGTTTGCGGAAAGGGAATACGTGCCGGGAAGATCGAGCAGGGATATCTCGGTTCCATTATCCAGAAGGACTTTTCCTTCCTTCTTCTCGACAGTGACGCCGGGATAATTGCCGACCTTTTGTCGCAGGCCGGTCAAGGAGTTAAAAAGCGTTGTCTTTCCGCAATTAGGGTTTCCGATAATGGCGATATTCTTCACTGCGGTATGTATTGCTTGTGCGATCATGATAGTTTTACTACGATGACAGATGCTGCTTCTTCAATTCGGATGGATAACCTGTATCCTCGGACCTTCAATTCGATTGGATCACCCAGAGGTGCGTACCGAATGACTTCGACCTGTGTTCCTTTGATTATTCCCATTTCCAGCAACCTCATCCGTAATTTCGGATCTGCGGAGACGATTTTTTCCACAGCGCAGGTGTCTCCCGGTCGCAATGTATTCAAACGGAGGCCGCTCATAATTCCATTGGAGTGACGATGATCGAAGCAGCAACCGAATGATTCAGTCCAACGCGGGTATTGCACACTTCGCAGATCAACTGCATCGATCCGTTTGTGACGCAGCGGACCGCGGCATTTTCACAAAAACCGAGTTCCCGCAAACGGTGGCATGTTTCGGGATGGGAATTCAATTGTTGGATACGTACTGTTTTTCCTGATGGGGTATGGGCAAGAGTATTCATATTATTTTTTACATTTAGAACAGACGCCGAAAATTTGAAGTGTCGATGTTTGCGCCTCGAACTTATTCGTGTCGCACACTTCATGTTGAATTTTTTCGATTCGGTCGCTCACGAATTCGATGATGTCTCCGCATTCAAGACAGATGAGATGATGATGATGAGGTCTGCCAAACGCTTTTTCATATCGTGAATGATTTTCTCCGAACCGATATTTTGATATCAATCCGCAGTCTTGCAGGAGATCGAGCGTGTTGTAGACTGTTGCGCGGGATACTTTTTGTCCGCCGGTTTTTACCTGAAAGAAAAGTTCATCTGCATCAAAATGGCCGTCATAGTTCATCACGGCATCTAAGATCACAAACCGTTCCGGTGTGATTCTATAATTGCCTGCTTTTAGATACTTCGTAAAATTTTCTTTCGCTAACTCGATGTCCATTTGTTCTTATTTAGACTTAATCCAAATAAATATAAAGCTTAATTCCTGATTCGTCAAGAGAAATATGCGAATCTGTGCAAATTTCGCAAATTGGACTAACTACGTCCTCTTTTGTCTAAACAATAAAATTACCGTTCAATTCAACTTTTTTGTATATTTACACTAGATAACACAATAACCATACCAAATAGTCTTTTTAAGGAGTTTATGATCAGTCTTTGGAATCAAGTTGTGATAATTACAGGAGGTTCGCGAGGTATTGGAGCAGCAGCAGCAGTTATGTTCGCAAAAGCAGGTGCGGATGTGGTGATTACCTATACTAAAAATGAGAAAGCAGCGAACCATGTTATTGAAAATGTGAAGAAACAATGGCGTGACGGGTTAGCAATTAAAGCGGATGTTTCCAAACCAGAAAGCGCCAAAAAAGTAGTAGAAAAAACATTGAAGAAATTTGGCCGAATTGATGTGTTGGTCAATAATGCTGCAATTTGGACTCATGGCAAAATCGGATCAATGAGCGAAGCCGTGTGGAAAGAGACCATGAAAGTGAACCTCGACGGCATGTTTTACATGACGAATGATGTAGTACCATTTATGAAGAAACAGAACTCTGGAAAGATTATCAATATTTCCAGTACGGCAGGTCAAAGGGGTGAGGCGGAACATTCTCATTATGCTGCATCAAAAGGAGCGATGATCTCATTTACGAAATCTCTTGCCACGGAGCTTGGCCCGTTTAATATTAATGTGAATTCCGTCGCACCGGGTTGGGTAGATACGGAATTGAATCATGTTGTTTTTTCTGATAAAAAATACAAGGAGCAGGAGCGTAAAAAAATCCCCATCCAAAGAATTCCGACACCCGAAGATATTGCTGGTCCAATTGTGTTTCTTGCTTCAGATATGGCTCGTCACATTACCGGAGAAATAATGAATGTCAACGGCGGCAGTGTTCTGGTCGGTTAACAACAAAAAAGAATAACATCGGATCCATCTCTTCATAACGGTTTTCTTAAGAAATTGAAGAGATGGATCTCTTTAATTTCTGCAAGCCTTTCATTCTGCAATGATTGAAAATTTCTGATATAATGATTGAGCAAAATTCGTTTTTTCGCACTTCAGCAGCTGTAACTCTCATTTCAATCCTTTTTGGGATCTTTCGTCTACTGAATATCCCGTTTCAATTTTATTTGTGGGAATTTTTCATAGACACTAAAATACTAACCGTTGCAGGAATCATTATCCTTTTCGTGAAAAGAAAAGAAGTCGCTTTCTCCGGTGATCAAATGCGTTTTCTTAGTTTCAATTGGCAAAAAAACATCTGGTTTTTTTTATTACCATTAGGAGTTTTCCTGATTCCCATCGCAGTTGGGATTGGAGTTGGAGAGGTGACGGTCAATAAATTGAATAATGTTTCGACCCTTATATTGGCAACAATATTTGACATCCCAGCGATCTATATCTTTACGTTGACCTCAGTTTTTATTGAGGAGATTATTTTCCGGGGAATATTTTTTGTGTCATTCCGGGAAAAGTCTTCTATCCGGAACGCTCAGTTCCTATCCGGTTGTTTGTGGGTCGCCTACAGTTTTTCCGAGATAGCAGCTATTGAGGAATTGCATTGGAGTACAATTTCCACACTCCTATTGTATTATTTCATGCAACATCTCATCTGTTCATCATTGGTAGTTCATTATTCTTCTGTTTGGCCGGGTTACTCGTTCCGTGTCGGGATGATTTCGATAACTCCGATTCTTCTTTCATCATTAAGCATTGAATCTGATTCATTTTTTAAGACAAACTCATCGTTTTTTGTTGCCGAAGGGATTATTGTTTCGATATTATTGATAATCATTTCATTACGGATTTTAAGCATAACATCGAATTTGACGAAAATTCAAGAAAATGGAAATTTTTCTTGACTATTTAGCGAATTCAGGCAATATTAACCGGTAATCGTTATATTTTTTCATCTAATAAAGGAGTCATGATGAGTCGTTTTACAGAACTTGTTGAATTGGTTCAAACTTACGAGAAAGATTTCATCAAATTTTATGATAAAGGGAATAAATCTGCCGGTACTCGAGTCCGGAAGCATATGGCAGAATTGAAGCGGAAAGCTCAGGAAATTCGAATTGAAGTGCAGGAATTAAAAGGAACTTCCGATGAATCGCCTGAGGCAGAATCATCCTCAAACGCTTAAGAAAAACGGCAAACTGAAATGAAAAACCGACGGAATTCTGTCGGTTTTTTTTTGGAACATACGGACAAACAATGCGTCTAATACACCAAAAATTCCACTATGGCAAATCCAGCGGTTATCAACATTATTAGCGGAAATACGCCTCATGAGCAGAAAAGCGATGATTCGCTCATTATGCTATTCCAAAGCGGAGAGAAGGAAGTATTTCGATATCTAGTGGAGCGATATCAGGAAAAGATCCGCAATGTGATTTTTTCGATTTTCAATGATCCGGACCTGGTCGATGATATAGCGCAGGAAGTTTTTATTAAAGTGTTCCAAGCGCTTCCCAATTTCCGGTTTGAATCATCGTTTTACACCTGGGTTTACCGGATAGCGATCAACAAATGCAGGGATGAATTACGGAAGAAAAAAATAAAACGCTTTTTCTCTTTCCAGAGTTTTGAATCGACAACGAATATTAAAATCGAAAACCTTGCGACGGTTACGTTCGATGACGAGAATATCCGCAGTGTGATAGAAGATTCCCTGAAAAAGATCCCTGAAAAATTCCGTATGCCGATTATCCTGAAGGATATTGATGGAATGTCGTACGATGAAATAGCCGCAGTGCTGGACTGCGAAGTGGGGACAGTGAAATCACGCCTCTCCCGCGGTAGGACGATGTTAAGGGAATTATTGATGCCAATATTGGTATAAGATGAACCAACTTTCACATAACGAACTGGAACAGATTATTTCGCTCTATATTGACGGCGAACTGGATCCTTCAGAAAGCAAAAAGCTCGAAGATTACCTTTCTACGCATCCTGTTACGGCAAAGGAAGTCGAAATACTTCGATTATCCAAACGTACTCTCTCTTCGCAATCCCGGCTGCCGAAGAATGATTGGTTCTGGCTGAAACTCTCAAATCGTATCGATACAATGCACTCTCCAAGGATGTATTTCTCAACACGGCCGGCTGTTGCATTTACCACTCTTGCAGTTTTCACGATCGCCATCGTCGGTGTAATCTATATTAAAGATGCACCGATGTTCCATCGATATTTCCTTGAAAAAAAGAATCAGGTCGAGAATGTCTACCGAAACAATATCATGTCCGGCAATATCCTTCCATTGTTCGCTAATCTGAACAAGGACGATGTCCTGAATTTTGCATTGTTCGGAAGTATTTCAATCGATACGACGAACAAAACTTCGCTGCAGGTGAAAAATTCAGATGATCGCGGATCTCAGATCCAGATCGTACGGAATGATGAACACCCTGCGGTGCCGGTAACATTGAATGATTTCGCCGACGAGATCGGCATTAATTCTTCTCAACGTGAGGTCGTAGATTCGATCCTCGGTTCCTATCGTGAAAGACTGCAGGCTTCGGTGCTGGTCAGCGAAAATGACGAAGTGGCGATCCACGCAGAACTGGTGGATCTGAACCGTGCCATGGTCTCGACTATTGCAGCGAGCCTGGAACCGTTGCAACGGACACGCTTTCAGCGTTTCCTCGATGCGCATAAGGCGCCGTATGCAGTTGTTGCCGTCAATTCACCCAGGATTCCATCACATATTATTCTCAACAGGATACCAAAATATTCCAGCACAAATAATTATGTTGTCATTTCGCCGGACACAGTGGAGATCGCACAAATGACCATCAATGTGGATAGTATCCGTGAAGTTGCACGACGGCAGGAAATGAGATACCGGAAACTCATGACTGAACGGATGGTGGCGGAATTGACTGAGCGCCAGCGAAGAATGGAAGAGAATTTTGTCGGAATGGGTGAGAATAGGGTTCGTGTGCATTCTTCCAGCGGTGCGTTCCAAATCCATTTCGATCATGCGGCACCTTCAGTACATCCCGGTTTTGAAATGGTGGAGATGGTGAAACCGAGAACTGATTTCCCGGAAGGCCCCGTCGCGATGCCAAATCGTGTTACGGTTATTGGTGAAACAGGATTTTCGTTCGAGATCCCCGCGGACGAACAAACTGTGCGCGAATTAAAAAGACTGCCCAAAGGGGAGTTTCGGTTTGAGATTGTCGATTCAGTAATGCGGCAGCCGAAGATGAAGTTGATGTTCCGCTCTCCGGCAGCACGCCGCGAACGCGAGGCAAAAATACGAGAACAGAATCTGGAGGAGCAGGAATTGATCGATCTGGATTCTTTGTTAAGAGAAAGCAACAAAGATTCTGAGCAAGCGCCGGTAAAACCGAAACGATCCGGAAAAGAGGTTGAGTTGGAGATTATGATGTAAGTCCCGAGATATTTTCCGTTGTACGAAAAAAACCCTGAAGAGAGCATCTTCAGGGTTTTTGTGTTTTCACATTGATCTTGCACTGCTCATTCTTTACATTGAACGGTCACATACGGAACATTATGGAAAAAACTATTCTGATTCTTTTATTTGCTACAATCGTTGCATTTTCAGCGGATTATAAAACGCTTCATCGGCATGCGGTGGTTGCAGATGCGCATAATGATATGCTGATGCGGGCAATGCAGGGGGATGATCTTTCTATTCGGTCTGCCAAAGGACATTCTGATATCGTTCGGCTGAAAGAAGGAGGTGTGGATTTGCAGATTTTTTCCGTTTGGTGCGGGCCGGAATACGGAAAAGGAAGAGCATTCAACCGTGCGCTTGCGATGATTGATACGCTCAATGCGATTGTTCGGCGTGCATCGGAGAATATTGTGCTGACGGGAACCTACAACGATGTCCGATCGACAGTGTATCAAGGAAAGATCGCTGCCCTGATTGGTGTGGAGGGAGGACATATGATTGAAGACCGTATATCAAATCTCGATTCGTTGGCTGCCCGCGGAATGAATTACCTTACCCTGACCTGGAACAACAGTACGTCATGGGCGACATCGGCTGCTGACGAAACGGAGCGAGGAGATTCGCTCGCATTCAAAGGGCTGACTGACTTTGGGAGAAAAGTAGTTTCCAGAATGAATGAACTTGGTGTTATGGTGGATCTTTCTCATACCGGAGAAAAGACTTTTTGGGACGCACTGGCAGTGACAAAAAGACCAGTGATCGTTTCTCATTCTTCCGTTTATGCCATTTGCCCGAGCCGACGCAATCTGAAGGACGATCAGATAAAAGCGATTGCAAACAACAAAGGTGTTATTTGCGTCAATTTCTATTCTGAATTTATAGACCGCAATTATTCATCCCGCATACGGGCAGTCAAAGAAAGGCACAGCAGGTTGGGCGATTCGATATTGCAGACATCATCGAACAAATGGGAGGCGGAGCGAGTGATCGAGTCAGCGCTGTATCATGAATATCAGGATGCCCGCCCGTCACTTTCGCAGTTAGTGGACCATATCGACTATATCGTGAAAATGGTCGGGGCGGATTTTGTCGGTATCGGAAGCGATTTTGACGGTGTGGAGTCATTGCCAAAAGAGATGGATGACGTCACCTTTCTTCCGAATATCACCAGGGAATTGTTGAAGAGGGGATATGCGGAAAAGGAAATCAAAAAGATACTCGGAGGAAACGTGCTTCGGGTTTTGCAGGCGAACATGAATGCGCGTTAACAAAAAACCCTCGCATTGCGAGGGTTTTTTGTGTTCTACATTGATTCTTCTTCTTCAGCCCGTTGGTTTCTGCGTACTGCCTTAACCAACTTCATGCGTTTTTTCACGGATGGTTTCGTGAAGAACGTCCGCTTTTTGAATTCTTTCAGAACGCCGGAGCGTTCATATTTCTTTTTAAAGCGTCTGATTGCACGATCAATGGATTCATTTTCGTTAACGACGATGCCTACCAAGTATTTCACCTCCCTTAATTTGGCGTTTGTGAGTTATTCAGCGAATTGCAGATTTTCAATTAATTTTTTGATTCCGTTTTTTTCGAACTGTACCCAAATGGCATTGGCGCCGCTCGATGTCTTTTCTTTCGATGTTACTTTCCCCATATCGTCCCAATCCGTGTGGTAGATCGAAACACCAACCTCGAAAACTTTTTCAGGGGAATAATCAACACACTCTTCCCGATTGTATTTAATGATATTATCTTCTTTGCTTTTTCCGGTAGTATCGATCATCATGCTATGGTGACAGCGAGTGCACCGGTACCACACTTTATTCTCCGCTCCAACAACTGCTCCAATAATCTCCATTTTTGATTCCCGACCGCACGAGGTACAGATCTGTGTCACATATTTTGACTTACTCATAAAACAACTCTCCGTTCACTGTAGCCGGTCTAGGCTGATAATAATACCAACGTATGGTGGTTTTGAAACCTTTGTGTTATTGTACTATATACAAAATACTAAATTAGGTGAACTTGAGTCAAGCAGTTTTTGAGTTTATTCGGCATTTCTGCGTGTGTATATTATATTTGCGGTGATGGAGTTTCATTGATTTTCAATGCAAAATTGAATATATTTGTGCGCAAAATTGCGGAAACAGTGAAATTGATCGCCGCTTTTGGGGCGTTTTTCCATCACATTGAAAGCATCGGCTGCTTTCACATCACACTCTTCTTATGTACCAATCAATCATTACGATAACGCTTCGCCCATCCATATTGGATGTACAGGGAAAGGCCGTGGAACATGGAATCCATACCCTGGGTATGACTGCAGTGAATAATGTTCGTATCGGTAAATCTGTCCAGATCACCGTTGATGCTGCGACAGAGGAAGAGGCAAAACGTATCACACAGGAAGCATGTCAGAAATTGCTTGCAAATTCTGTGATGGAAGACTTTACTTATACCGTTAAGAAAATATGAGCGGATCAAAACTGAAATTCGGTGTTGTTGTATTTCCCGGCTCAAATTGCGATCACGACGCATACCATGTGGCGAAGCATGTAATGCGGCAGGATGCGGAATTCCTGTGGCATAAGAATTCCAGTCTCATGGATTGCGATGTTATTATTCTGCCGGGTGGATTCTCCTATGGTGATTATCTTCGTACCGGCGCGATCGCGCGATTTTCACCGATCATGAAAGAAGTGACTGCTTTTGCCCGCAACGGCGGAATGGTTATTGGTATCTGCAACGGATTTCAGATTCTCTGTGAATCCGGCCTGTTGCCCGGAGCACTGCTCAGAAACCGTTCGCTGACATTTTCCTGCAAACATATACATTTGAGAGTGGAACATGCAGATTCCAGATTCACGAATGCATTTACGGCCGGCGATGTCCTTAGCATACCCATTGCGCATGGGGAAGGAAACTATTTTGCAGATCCCGCAACCGTTGCTGCACTGGAAGAGAATGGCCAAGTGTTGTTCCGTTACAGCGACGTTTTTGGCGAAGTGACGGACGAGTCGAATCCAAATGGTTCTATCAACAATATAGCCGGAATCATGAATGCCGGCGGTAATGTCATGGGAATGATGCCGCATCCGGAACGGGCATGCGAATCTCAACTCGGTTCGAAGGACGGCAAAGCCTTTTTTGAATCCGTCATCAATAGTTTTATTGAACACAACGTATAACAGCTGACTCTGCCGCCTTGCGGACGATGATCGACGCGGTTGCAGCATTCACTATTTGAAAGGAAGGACGATATGTTGGGACTCGGAACGCAGGAAATCATTTTAATTTTATTAGTAGTGTTAATTTTTTTCGGTGCAAAAAAAATCCCTGAGCTTGCACGGGGACTGGGGAAAGGGGTCAGTGAGTTCAAAAAAGGAGTCAACGAAGTGCAGAACGAACTGAACAAGGAAGAAACCGAGAAAAAACAGGAAGAGAAGAAATAACGCTTCCTGAAATCAATTTACTAACACCAAACAATCCCTCGGCACCGGATACACCTGTGGACGACGTGGAGACAAAACAATCCCGCATTTGAATATTCAGGAATCATACGACGTGTATCGTGATCATCTGCTGAGTGGCAAGGAAACTGTTGAAGCCCGCGTTGATGGACACCTCTCTATTATCAAATCCAGATCTTCCCTTAATGCTTTTTTGAACGTATTTACCGACAGTGCATTGCGTCACGCCCGCGAGGTGGATGCAAAAATTACATCCGGAACAGCAGGTTCACTGGCCGGAATGGTGATTGCAGTGAAGGATGTTCTTTGCATGCAAGGGACCGTGACTACCTGCGGGTCGAAGATGCTGGAGCATTATGAAGCGATTTACGATGCTACAGTAATTAAAAAACTTCGTGAGGCAGATGCAGTGTTCATTGGCAAGACGAATATGGATGAGTTTGCGATGGGATCTTCCGGCGAAAATTCTGCCTTTGGACCGACAAAACATCCGATGGATGAAACTCGCGTACCGGGAGGTTCAAGCAGCGGTTCGTGTGTTGCCGTTGCTGCGGGAATGGCAACAACATCGCTCGGCACGGATACCGGCGGTTCTATTCGTCAACCGGCAGGGTTTTGCGGTGTGGTCGGATTGAAGCCTACCTATGGACGCGTATCGCGCTACGGACTAGTTGCATTCGCTTCCTCATTCGATCAAGTTGGCCCGTTTGCAAGAACTGTCCGGGATGCAGCGCGAGTACTTCAGGTGATCGCCGGCAGTGATCCGCACGACTCCACTGCTGCGAATGTTGCGGTTCCGGAATATTTGCAGGCTATGGACCGAAAAGTACAAGGGATGAAAATCGGTCTTCCAAGAGAATATTTTTCTGATGCGCTCGATGCCGGAGTGCGATCAGTACTTCAGCAAAAGATCGATGCCTTGAAGAATGCAGGAGCTGAAATCATCGAAGTATCCCTTCCGCATTCACGATATACGATCTCAACATACTATATACTCGCAACAGCGGAGGCATCCTCCAACCTTGCACGCTATGACGGAGCGCGGTACGGATACCGATCACCCCAAGCGAAAGATCTGCAAAGCATGTATGTGAAATCGCGCAGCGAAGGATTCGGTGAAGAAGTGAAACGCAGAATCATGCTAGGCACTTATGTTTTATCCTCCGGGTATTATGATGCGTATTATCGCAAGGCTCAACAAGTCCGGCGGTTAATCCAAAATGATTTCATTGAGGTTTTTCGTTCGGTGGATTGTCTCTTAACGCCCATTTCACCGACGACAGCATTCAAACTTGGTGAAAAGATGGATGATCCGCTGCAAATGTATTTGAATGATATTTATACCGTGTCTGCCAATCTCGCAGGTATTCCTGGAATATGTGTTCCTGCAGGAACGGATGCCAAAGGATTGCCGGTGGGTGTGCAGTTGTTGGGGAAACAATTTGACGAAGCAACGATCCTGAAAGTAGGGGATTTTCTAGAAACTGTTAATTAATATTTTAAATCACTTCTAAAACCAAACATTATGAGCATTCTTGTCAACAAAAAAACCAGACTTGTTGTACAGGGCATCACCGGCGGTGAAGGAACATTTCATACGTCGCAGATGCTTGCATACGGAACACATGTCGTTGCCGGGGTCACTCCCGGAAAAGGTGGTTCACGGTACAAAGGAAACGAAAAAGATCAGTTCGAACGGGAGATACCGGTATTTAATACTGTTGCCGATGCTGTGCGAGAACAAGGAGCAAATACATCCATCATATACGTTCCGGCAGCGTTTGCTGGTGATGCGATTATGGAGGCTGCGGACGGCGGCGTGGATTTAATCGTGTGCATCACGGAAGGTATTCCGGTGAAGGATATGGTAAATGCGTATGAATATATCTCCAAAAAAGGTGTCCGCCTCATCGGTCCGAATTGTCCTGGAATCATTACTCCTGGCGAAGCAAAGGTTGGTATCATGCCTGCGTTCATTCACAAACCGGGACGTGTCGGCGTCGTTTCCCGCAGCGGAACATTAACCTATGAATCGGTCTGGCAGTTAACGGAGCGGGGTATTGGTCAGTCCACCTGCATCGGTATCGGAGGGGACCCGATCATCGGCACGCGCTTCATTGATGCGATCAAATTGTTCAATGAGGATGATAAAACTGATGGAATCATTATGATCGGTGAGATCGGCGGAAGTGCGGAAGAAGAAGCTGCAGATTATATCAGAAAAAATGTTTCGAAACCTGTTGTCGGATTCATCGCCGGACGCACAGCGCCTCCGGGCAGAAGAATGGGACATGCTGGCGCAATTATCTCCGGCGGGAAAGGAACAGCCGACGAAAAGATGAAAGCGATGAAGAGCGCAGGAATTTTTGTTGTGGATTCACCGGCATCGATGGGTGAAACAATGAAGCAGGCGCTGGCAAAGAAATACAAAGCATCATATACCTTGAAAGCGAAAAAGAAAGCCGCAAAGAAAAAAGCTGTTAGCAAAAAGAAAACTGTGAAGAAGAAAAAGAAATAATATCAATCAATCACGGCTGTCTCATACATGGAACGGCCGCATTTTAACGTAAGGAGTATCAATGGCAATTGAAAGAACATTATGCATTATGAAACCTGACTGTGTCCGCAAAGGATTGCAGGGAACTGTGTTGTCGCACATTCAAAAAGCAGGATTTAAAGTTCTTGGATTTAAGCAGATTCGATTGACAAAAGAACAAGCCGGCGCATTTTACGCTGTCCATAAAGAACGTCCGTTCTATCCCTCACTAGTCGAATTCATGACTTCGGGACCTGTCGTTCCGGTAGCTCTTGAAAAAGAGAATGCGATTGCGGATTACCGTACGCTGATCGGAGCAACAGATCCAAAAGATGCCGCAGAAGGGACAATCCGAAAACTCTATGCCGATAATAAAGGCGAGAATATTGTCCACGGTTCAGACTCTGTCGAGAACGGAAAGATCGAAGTAGCGTTCTTCTTCGCTGAAAGCGAATTGGTCTAATATTCTACAATGACTTCGTTATTGTCTAACATGACGGTCGGTGAATAACCGGCCGTTCTTTTTTATAGGTGGTTATGATACAGCCTTGGAAACAGCTTTCATCGAAAATCGTCCTGAAGAATCCCTGGTGGATTTATAAGAAGGATGTATTTCAGATCCCGAACGGGATCACCGGAGAATATAATTATGTCCATACGAATGGTGCCAGCATGATCGTTCCGGTGACCGCGGAAGGAAAGATCATCCTTGTCAATCAATACCGTTATCTGTGCGACAAAGAAAGCATAGAACTTCCGTGCGGAGGTGTGAAGGAAGGAAAAACGTACGAAGAGACGGCGGTAATGGAACTGGAAGAGGAAACAGGCCACCGGTCAAACGCAATAGCGTTCGCGGCAGAATTTAACCCGTACAATGGCGTAACCAATGAGATTTGCAAAGTATATATTGCGAAAGAATTGGTGAAGACTCAGCCGATCCCCGATGCAACAGAAGAATTTGAGATCATGGTGAAAACTCCATCCGAAGTGGATGAAATGATTCGGAATAATGTCTTCTGGGACGGAATGTCGATCGCAGCCTGGACTTTGGTTCGTTCAAAACTATAAATACTTTGCCTACTACAAAACGGACACGGAAAGACAATTCAATGAAAACAATTGCACTTATTGCTCACGACGGTAAAAAGGCCGATATCCTTCAATTTGCGAACGACAATAAAAAAGCATTGGGCAAATGCAAACTGATCGCAACGAGGACGACAGGGAAACTGTTGAAAGAGAAGGTAGGACTGAAAGTGAAATGCTATATGTCCGGACCATTAGGAGGAGATGCGGAAATTGCTGCACTGGTTGCTAATAAAAAAGTCGATGCAGTCATTTTTATTACCGATCCGCTGGATGCACATCCGCACGACCCGGATATCCATGGATTGATGCGCGTCTGTAATGTTCACAATGTCCCGCTTGCGTTGAATATCGCTACGGCACAATTGATTGTTTCGCCAAAAGGAATTTTCTCAACGAAAGTTGAGTGAAAGCGATGCGGTGAGCCGTATCATTCTTTATCCGGCGTTTAGATTTTCGCCAATGCCGATTTCAGATCTGCAATAATGTCTTCGACATCCTCTATGCCCACCGAGATACGGACCAATCCATCAGTCACGCCGTTCTTGATTCTATCCGCTTTAGGAACGGAAGCATGAGTCATCGACGCAGGGTGGGAAATCAGCGTTTCTACTCCGCCGAGAGATTCTGCTAGGGCGCAAAGTTTCACTGACTTCAGAAATTTCTTTGCATTCGCCAGACTTCCCAAATCAAAGGAGATCATCCCGCCAAATCCCCGCATTTGCTTTTTTGCTAATCCATGCTGAGGATGAGACCGCAATCCAGGGTAATTTACAGTTCCGACTTTTTTTTGTGTGGCGAGCCATTCGGCGATCTGTTGTGCGCTTTTGCAGTGCTGTTGCATTCGGATGGCAAGTGTTTTTGTGCCGCGGAGACAGAGCCATGCATCGAACGGACTCATAATGCCGCCGGTTGCTTTTTGGAGGAATCGTATCCGTTCGATGACTTTGGGATTGCTTGTACCAACAAATCCGCCAAGCATATCGCTATGGCCGTTAAGATATTTTGTAACGCTGTGCAGAACAATGTCGATTCCCATTTCCAGAGGTTGTTGCAAGTAGGGGGTGGCAAATGTGTTGTCCACAACGGAAAGGATTTTCCGTTCTTTTGCAAACCTGGCGATTGCATTCAGATCCGTAATCTTCATCGTGGGATTTGTCGGCGTTTCAACGAATATCATCTTTGTGTTCGGCTTAAATGCTTTTACCACATTGTCGATTATAGTCGTGTCGATGAAATCGAACTGCAATCCGTAGTTTTCAAGGACCAATTTTCCGATCCGGTATGTACCACCGTAGACATCGTTGGTAACAATAACGTGGTCGCCAGGATTCAACAACCGGAAGATTGCATCTTCAGCGGCCATACCGGAACCGAACGCCATCCCTTCCGCGGCATTTTCCAATGCGGCAATATTCTTCTCCAGCGCCGTCCGTGTCGGATTTGATACTCGGGAATATTCATATCCTTTGTTCTTACCGAGCCCTTCCTGCACATAAGTGGAAGTCAAAAAAACAGGCGTCATCACGGCGCCTGTAGACGGATCGGGTGTTTGTCCTGCGTGGACAGCTTTCGTAGAAAATTTCATTGTTTGCTCCCTGATGGCGGATAATTTAAAAAATCTTTTTCAGTCAAGTGGTTCTCTTCAAGGATCATCAATCCTTCATTGCTTAATTTATGGGAACGGGCCCGTAAAAAACCCAGGACCGCTTCCTTCGAAGTGACATGAGGACTTTTCCGCACTTCGGCATACTTCTCGGCATGCGTTTGGGAATTGTTCTTGATGATCGTGCGGAACGGATCACGAACGACGGAGACAAGCTGGTCTAACTTATCGGATGCGCTTTTATCCCACTGCATAATGTCGAGGAAGTTTTAGTGAGACATATATTCCAGCACGTCGAATCGGGTAACAATCCCGATCGGCTTGGCGTGATCAGTGATGATCACCGCCGGAACCTTTTGCATGAAGTATTTCACGGCAATGTTCACCTCTTCGTTCATATGGACCTCTGGAAGGGGATGTTCCATTGCAGTAGTTACGCTTTTGTCAAAGTTTGCAGCATCATCCACAACGCAGGAAAGCAAATTCGATTCGGTAACGAGACCGATTGATTTTCCCAATTCAATTACTGGAAGCTGAGAGATGTTATGCTTTTTAATCAATTCGATCGCTTGACGAATGGTCGTCGATTTTTGTACGCTGATTAATTCCTGTAATTCGGATTCTTTGCTGTCTATTATGTATTTCAATGTGATCCGCTCCGGTTTCAGGAATCCGTTCTCCCGCATCCACAAATCGTTATAGATCTTGCTGACATACCTGCTGCCGCTGTCCGGAAGGATAATGACGACGACCGTGTCTTCCGGTAATTTTTTACAATATTCCAGTCCTGCATGAATCGCTGTTCCGGACGATCCTCCGACAAAAATACCTTCCTCGCGTGTCATTTTTCGGGCAGCAAGGAATGAATCGCGGTCATCGGCCATGATCACTTCATCCACGTAATTGAAGTCGAGCGTTTTGGGGATATAGTCCTGTCCGATTCCTTCAATCTTATATGTTTTAAAAACCGGATCAAATTTCTTCTTATAGAAATATTCCTGAAGGATTGAACCCTTAATATCGACTCCGATCACTTTAATGTCCGGATTTTTTTCTTTGAGAAATTTCGCAGCACCGGTAATCGTTCCGCCGGTCCCGAGTCCGCAAATAAAATAGTCGATCTGTCCGCCGGTCTGTTCCCAGATCTCCGGGCCGGTGGTCTTATAATGCGATTCAGGATTTTTCGGATTCTCATACTGGTCGGCAAGAATGGAATTCGGAGTTTCCCGCACTCGCTGCTTCGCCACTTCGGTGTAACTTTCAGGGGATTCATGCGGTACAGCAGTCGGCGTGACGATCACTTCTGCACCGAACGCTCGGAGGTTGCTGATTTTCTCGGCACTCATTTTATCCGGCATCGTGAAGACAGTTTTGTACCCTTTCACTGCTGCGGCAATCGCGAGTCCCATGCCGGTATTGCCGGACGTTGATTCCACAATAGTGCCGCCCGGTTTTATCCTTCCCGTACGTTCCGCATCTTCAATGATCTCCACGCCAATCCGGTCTTTAATAGATCCTCCCGGATTGAACGCTTCCACTTTAACGAAGATATGTGGCTTCAAACCTTTGTTGATCTTGTTCAACTTGATCAACGGCGTGTTGCCGATTGTTTCGAGGATGTTATTGAAATATTTTATTTTGGAAAGATCTTTGGACATAATGCACCTGATTTTTATCAATATAGTTTTTTTGATGAGGAGAATCAAGAAACGAATCCGCTAAATTGTACAAAATTCAATAAGTTACGGCAATTTCACTCGTTGACTTACCATCCCATTTTTTGTACCTTAAAAAAAGAAAGTGAGAAAAATTTGGGGAATTACATCGTTTCTTTCTTCATCAGCTATTTTATCGGATCGATTCCCACGGCGTATCTGGTGGTGAAGGGAACGTCTGATGTCGATATACGAAATGTCGGCAGCGGCAATGTTGGCGGTCGAAATGCACTGGAAGTGACAGGGAAGAAATGGATTGGAGTGGTTGTGACCATTGTAGACCTGCTGAAGGGTGTCGTCAGCGTTTTGATTGGTGCTGCGATGTTTGATGATGCGATGGCACCGGTTTCGGCGGCGATGTTCGGCTCAGTGCTTGGTCATTGTTATCCTGTCTGGTTGAAATTCCACGGTGGAAGAGGTCTGGCAACCGGCGCCGGCGCGTTATTGGCAACGAGTGCTGTATGGGTAGGATTGTGGCTCGTTTTCTATTTTGGATTCGAGAAGATCACGAAGAATGTGCATGCGTCAAGTGTTATTGCGCTTGTGATTCTTCCGCCGACAATGTATTTCCTGCCGGACCAATGGTTGAGTATGGTCATCCCCGGATATTTTACACCGGCTGGTTTTTTTGCAGCCGGCAGTTCTATTGTTGCAGTGTGCTTATCTCGTCATATCGAACCAATCAAAGAATATTTCCATGAGTAAAATACTTCTCAGTGCTCTTGTTTTCCTGCTGATTTTCGACTCTACTATTGCGCAAAATGTGAACGAAGAAATCTCGCATTCGCGGCAGAATGCAATCACACGCACGGTGGATGCCGTCAGCGCTGCCGTGGTCGGCATTAATGTCATTGAAGTGCGCGAGTACCGCGATCCGTTCGCGAATTTTTTCGGCAACGATCCGTTCTTCAATCAGTTCTTCGGGAATAGGAATTACAAGCAAGAAGTAAAGGGTCTCGGATCAGGATTCATCATTTCATCCGACGGATATGTGATCACAAACGATCACGTGGCGGGGAATGCAAAACAGATCACTGTTACTTTGACGAACGGAAAGAAATATCAAGCGGCGATTATTGGTACGGATCTTGTCACAGACGTATGCCTGCTAAAACTGGCTCCCGAAAAAGGGGAGACATTTCCGTATGTCCAACTTGGGAATTCCGATGAAGTACTGATCGGCGAGTGGGTCATCGCTCTCGGCAACCCTTTCGGATTGTTTGATAATATCGATAAACCGATTGTCACCGTTGGCGTTATCAGCGCGAAAGGAATGAATCTGAATGTAGACAACAACCGTTCGTACCGGGGATTGATTCAGACAGATGCCGTCATCAATTCCGGGAACAGCGGAGGACCGCTTGTTAACAGTGTCGGCGAAGTTATCGGTATCAATACGTTGATCTATACAGCGGGAGTTAGTCAAGCGTACATCGGCTATGGCTTTGCATTGCCTATCAACCGAGTGAAGACCATCATTGATGAATTACAGACGAAGGGAAAAGTGGAACGGAACTTCTGGACCGGCATCGACGTGCGCCCCGTTGATGTGCAGATCGCACGGTATTTTGGGTTGAAACAAGCACAAGGAGTGATCGTCAGCGACATCCAGAAAAACAGTCCTGCGGACAGAGCAGGATTGCTCATTGCCGATATCATTGTGGAGATCAATGGAGAGAGGATCATCACCAATGATAATCTGATCAGTATCATGCAGGAAAGCCGTGCAGGTGATAAGTGGAAAATTAAAGTGTATCGCGATAAAAAAATAGTCACCATAGACCTCACATTAGAAAAGCAGAATTAAATGATAACACGGTATACCCGCCCGGTGATGGGCAATATTTTTACCGATGAGAACCGATATGCCATCTGGCTGGAAATTGAACTGTTAGCGTGTGAAGCGCAAGCGGAACTCGGCATCATTCCAAAGGAATCCGTCAAGACGATACGCGAAAAGGCCAAATTCAATGTGGAACGCATCAACGAGATCGAAGCAGAAGTGAAGCATGATGTCATCGCATTCCTGACCAGCGTGGGAGAATTCGTCGGACCTGATTCCCGATTTATCCATCTCGGCATGACCTCTTCCGATGTTGTGGATACGGCACTCTCGGTGCAGATGAAACAAGCGGGTGAATTATTATTGAAAGACGTGATTGAACTGCGTGATGTTCTTGCACGACGCGCAAAAGAGTTCAAATTGACCGTAATGATCGGCCGTTCACACGGCATTCATGCCGAACCGACGACCTTCGGTCTGAAACTTGCCCTGTGGTACGACGAAACCAAACGAAACATCGTCCGTCTGCAATCGGCACTGAAAACGATTTCGATCGGCCAAATATCCGGTGCAGTTGGAACATTCGCACACTTGAGTCCGAATGTGGAAGAATATGTTTGTGCGAAACTTGGCCTCACTCCCGCGCCTGTGTCAACGCAGGTAATCCAGCGTGACAGGCACGCAGAATTCCTGACCACGCTCGCTGTCATCGGCAGCTCGTTGGATAAATTCGCAACGGAGATCCGTCATCTGCAGCGAACGGAAGTGCTGGAAGCAGAAGAGTATTTTTCAGAGAAACAAAAAGGCTCCTCCGCGATGCCGCACAAACGGAATCCGATCACCTGTGAACAAATTTCTGGTCTCGCCCGTGTATTGCGAGGAAATGCCCAGGCGGCGCTGGAAAATGTCGCACTCTGGCATGAACGGGATATTTCCCATTCGTCCGTAGAGCGGATCATTGTTCCGGATTCGTGTATCGTATTGGATCACATGCTCGCGAAGTTCACATCCATCATCGATAAACTGCTCGTGTATCCCGAGAACATGAAAAGGAATCTTGATATAACACACGGTCTGCTCTATTCTCAACCGGTGCTGCTTGCACTGGCGAAGAAAGGAATGAAGCGCGAAGATGCATATCGCATTGTGCAGAGGAATGCCATGGATGTATGGAGATCGAAAAAGAGTTTCAAAGAAATGCTGAAAGCTGATGCGGAGATCTCCGCCGTGTTAACGGACAAGGATCTGGATGATGCATTCGATCCAGGTAAGAGTTTAACGAATGTCGAATATATCTTCAAACGAGTTGGACTAGTATAATCCTTTATTATGGAAAGAACATTATGGCACAACAATTTAAGAATCTTATCAATGGGAAATGGGTCGATGCAAAATCAGGACGAACATTTGAAAACCGAAATCCTGCAAACTGGGAAGAAGTGGTCGGAATTTTCCCCAAATCAGGGAAGGATGATGTTGACGAGGCGGTGAAGTGCGCGCGCGCAGCATTTGAAAAATGGAGATTGGTGCCGGCGCCGAAGCGCGGGGATATCATGCGAACGATCGGCGATCTGATGGTGAAGCGAAAAGAAGAAATAGCACGCGAAATGACACGAGAAATGGGAAAGGTTCTTGCCGAAACGCGCGGCGATGTGCAGGAGGGAATCGATACGGCTTATTACGCAGCAACCGAAGGACGCAGACTGTTTGGAAACACTGTGCCTTCCGAGCTCCCGAATAAATTCGCAATGGCGATTCGTGTGCCGATTGGTGTGGCGGGAATCATCACTCCGTGGAATTTCCCGATGGCGATCCCAACATGGAAAATGTTCCCGGCAATTCTTTCCGGAAACACGTGTGTGTTCAAACCGGCAAGCGACACGCCGAAAACTGCAGCGATGCTGGTGGAGATTATGATGGAAGCCGGATTGCCGGAAGGCGTTGTCAATATCGTCCATGGCGGCGGCGGTGAAGTTGGCAATGCAATTGTGTCTCATCCAGATGTTGACCTGATTTCATTTACCGGATCGACAGGAATCGGTAAGCAGATCACCAAGGATGCAGCGGATACATTGAAACGCGTATCACTGGAACTCGGCGGAAAGAATGCTCAGATCGTCCTTGCCGATGCTGATCTTGACCTCGCACTGGAAGCAGTGTTATGGGGAGCATTCGGTACGACAGGACAACGCTGCACGGCAACCAGCAGGTTGATACTGGAAGAAAAGATCTATGACAAGTTTATGTCGATGTTGGTTGACCGTACCAATAAATTAAAACTTGGCGACGGACTTCTTGCAGATTCTCAAGTAGGTCCTTGTGTAAATGAAGGCCAGAGGAACACCGTTCAACAGTACGTTGAAATCGGTAAGAACGAAGGAGCAAAACTTGTCGCAGGTGGAAGTATCGCGACAGGCGGAGCATTGGCAAAAGGATGGTTTCATCAGCCGACGATCTTTGGTGACGTCACTCCAGAGATGCGAATTGCAAAAGAGGAGATCTTCGGTCCGGTGCTGTCGGTGATCCGAGCGAAAGATTTTGAAGAATCGATCCGCATCCTGAACAATACGGAATATGGATTGTCTTCATCTGTTTTCACTACCAATGTGAATAAAGCATTCACCGCAGTGAGGGATATTCAATCCGGAATTACGTATATTAATTCCGCTACGATCGGCGCTGAGGCACACTTGCCTTTCGGCGGCGTTAAAAAGACTGGAAACGGGCACCGCGAAGGGGGTTGGGCGGTATATGATTTCTATACGGAATGGAAAGCGGTCTATATAGACTATTCCGGTAAACTTCAGCGCGCACAAATCGATAATTATTAACTATAGAGTTTCATTACTTCCGGACATTCATTGGTCCGGAAGATAGTTCCTTCAACGCAATGCTATCTCGCAGACAAACATATAAATTCCTGAAAGGGATCGATGGCCGTCCGTACATCGTGTCAATGTACGAGCATCAGGAATTCTATTGAGTCTCCGCATACTTTTTCTTCACCAACAATTCTTGACCCAAAAGTATGAAAGGAGATTTACATGTCTGCAACACTTACCGGAACGAAAGAACCGACCATTTCAGCCAACGGAAAAAAAACTGTTTTTTCTCCAGTGCACATCGCACCGACAGAAGTGCATAAAACACTTTCCAAGCATATGCTTGCCGACGGCTTCGATATGGTCATCGACCTAAAGAAGAGCCAGGGAGCCCATATCTATGATTCCCGGTATGGGAAAAGATTTCTGGATTTCTTTTCTTTTTTTGGATCGTCTGCATTGGGTATGAATCACCCCAAATTATTGACGCCGGAGTTTATGGAAAAACTGGCGTATGTCGCTGTTAACAAACCTTCCAATTCCGATGTCTACTCTGTAGAGATGGCGGAATTCGTGGAGACATTCGGACAGCTTGCTCAGCCGGCATATCTTCCGTATGCATTCTTCATTGACGGCGGTGCACTCGCGAATGAGAATGCCATGAAGACGGCGTTCGACTGGAAAGTCCGAAAGAATTTTGCCAAAGGGTACACAACGGAGAAAGGGCATCAGGTAATTCATTTTCGCCATTCGTTTCATGGACGAAGCGGTTACACAATGTCGTTAACAAACACCGATCCGACAAAGACAAACTATTTTCCGAAGTTTAAGTGGCCCCGCATTCATAATCCGGCTATGCGTTTTCCCATGACGGAAGAGAATCTGCAGCAGGTGATTGATGAAGAGACTCTGGCGATCAAGCAGATTAAGGAAGCGATCATCAATAATACGGATGATATTGCTGCCATCATCATCGAACCGATCCAGGCAGAAGGGGGAGACAATCATTTCCGGAAAGAATTCCTTCAGGCGCTCCGGACGATTTGCGATGAAAGCGAGATTCTGCTGATCTTTGACGAAGTGCAATCCGGCGTTGGTTTGACAGGAAAGATGTGGGCACACGAACATTTCGTCCAACCCGATCTGATGTCTTTCGGCAAGAAGACGCACATTTGTGGATTTATGGCAGGAAACAGAATCGACGATATCCTGGACAATGTGTTCCGGAAAGGAAGCCGTATCAATTCCACATTTGGCGGCAATCTGGTGGATATGGTTCGTTCAAAACGAATCTTCGAGATCATTCATGAGGATAGTCTTGTGGAAAATGCCAGGGTGCAGGGAGAGTATCTTTTAAATCAGTTAAGTTTGATGACACAGGAATTCCCGAAACTTGCTTCCAATCCACGCGGCCGCGGATTGATGTGTGCGTTCGATCTTGATACAGCACAGAACCGTAATCAGCTGATCGATAAAGCGTACGAAGAGGGATTAATCCTGATCGGATGCGGCGATCGTTCGATCCGTTTCCGTACACCGTTGACAATAAAACAAGATGAACTGAATGAAGGTCTCGCGATCATTAAAAAAGCAATCAAGGAGTTGAGCGTCGGAGAGTTATAAGCATTCGCATCGCCGTTGAGCAATCCCGCGGAATAGAAAAAAATCTAAATGGAAACTACCGAACAACATAATGACCATCCGCTTGCATTGAACATGCACATTGTCCGTTCGATGCTCGTTCACTTCATAAAGGATGAACTGAATAATGCAGGCTTCTCTAAAGCAGTGATCGGCTTGTCTGGAGGGATCGATTCTGCCGTTGCGACATTTCTTGCTGCTGAAGCACTCGGCGCGAAGAATGTTTATACAGTGATGATGCCCTATATAACCAGCAGTCCGGAAAGCCTTTCTGACGCTGAACTGATCGTTCAGCAGCTGGGAGTAAAGACGGAACGAGTTGAGATCACGGCAATGGTGGAACCGTTATTTGCAGTACAGCGCATTTCTGACAATCTCCGCAAAGGGAATATCATGGCCCGGCAGCGGATGATCGTACTCTACGATGTTTCACAACGGGAAAAAGGATTGGTCATCGGCACTTCCAATAAAACTGAATCGATGCTCGGCTATGGCACTCTACACGGCGACATGGCGTGCGCCGTCAATCCTCTCGGAGATCTCTATAAAACGCATGTGTGGGACCTTGCGGCAGAATTAGGCGTTCCTGACCGGATCATCAAAAAGAAGCCGACCGCAGATCTGTGGCAGGGACAAACGGATGAAGGCGAATTGGGTTTCAGCTATCGGGAAGTGGATAAATTACTCTATTTTATGGTCGATGACCGGAGAACGGATGCCGAATTGGAAAAACTCGGATTTGCATCGTCATTCATCTCTGCTGTTCGTAAAAAGATCAGTATTAATCAGTTCAAGCGGCGTCCGCCCATCATCGCCAAAATCTCACACCGGACTGTGAATGTCGATTTCCGGTATGTCCGTGATTGGGGGATCTAGTGGCAGAAGAGATCGTCCATGGCGCATTGTACATTGTACCAACACCGATTGGGAATCTTGAGGATATCACTCTTCGTGCGTTGAACGTGTTGAAGGGCGTTGATATCATCGCCGCGGAAGATACTCGTACGACAAAGTTTCTTTTGGATCACTACGACATTCAAAAACCGCTGCTCAGTTTTTATTCCCACAACGAAGAGACCCGTGTTCCCCAGATCATCAAACGCCTGACGAACGGCGATGCAATCGCTCTCGTCTCCGATGCGGGAACGCCTGGTATTTCCGATCCTGCGCATTCCATCATTTGTGCTGCCATTGAAAACGCGATTCGAATTATCCCGCTTCCGGGTGCGACTGCGTTCATTCCGGCATTAATCGCCAGCGGATTGCCGACCCATGAGTTCACATTTGCCGGGTTCCTTCCGCATAAGAAAGGAAGAAAGACAAAGCTCGAGAAATTACGAAAAGAGGAACGGACGGTCGTTTTATATGAATCGGTCCATCGCATTGAGAAAACGTTGAAGGACATACTTTCATTTTTTGGCGACCGAAGGATCGTTATCGGTAGGGAGTTGACGAAGAAATTCGAAGAGATCCGCAGGGGAAATGTTTCGGCAATACTGGCAAATTTCTCTGAGCAGACCGTCAAGGGAGAGTACGTGGTGGTCATTTCCGGCAACGATATTGATGAAACAGAAGAAACTGATCCCGATGAACTGTCTGCGGAGCGTCAATGATCCGTGACCGATTATTCGGATCGGCTCTGTCCAAGGAGCGCGGTTTTCAGTGGCGCGGCGCCGGTGATATTTCTCGGATTGAGGGATTCAGTGATAATGTCTTTGGATTTGCATTGACATTGCTGGTTGTTTCGTTGGAAGTTCCCCGGACCTTTTCTGATTTGGAAGAGACGCTGAGAGGATTTATCGGATTTGCCTTTGCTTTTGCATTATTGTTCCTGTTTTGGTACGAGCATTATAAATTCTTCCGTCGATATGGATTGGAAGGGAATACCATATTGTGGCTTAATGCGATGCTGCTCTTCGTTATTCTTTTCTTTGTCTATCCTTTAAAATTCCTCATAACGTTTCTCGGGAAAGTGTTTAGCAGGTCGCCGTTGACCATTACGCTCGATAGCGGCACGGTCCTACCGGTGATTCAAAACGATCAGATGGTTTCATTAATGATCGTGTATGGCCTTGGATTTTTCATTATCTATTTGATCTTCACGGTAATGTACTTCCATGCGTACCGAAAGCGTACGGAACTGGAATTGTCTGAGACGGAGATCATTATCACCAAAGGGAGCATCATCGCTCACGGTGCGAACTGCTGTGTCGGTCTCGCCTCCATTGCACTTGTGTGGTTCGGCGGGATCGCCTTTGCTGGTGTTTCAGGAATAATCTACTGCTTCATCGGTCCGCTGCAAGGTGTATTGGGATATCGCAACGGGAAGAAAGTCGCTGCGGTCTTACAGAAAACAGCATCACCCGAATAATCGGGATTTTTAATTCTTCAGAGTTTTTCGTATTTTCCCTCTGCTGTTCTCGTAGTTCAACTGGATAGAACCGAGGTTTCCTAAACCTCTAATCGCAGTTCGAGTCTGCGCGAGAACACTAATTTATGTTGTTCCTTTCATCCGTCTCGGACGGGAACAGATTTCCTCAATCTATTATCAGAATAATTCAATGCGTTTATCCAAAGGTTTTTTCCCCACTGTGAAAGAAGTTCCTTCCGATGCAGTAATCCCAAGCCATCAGTTAATGATTAGAGCAGGATTGATGCGGCAACTCGCTGCCGGTGTCTTTTCCTTCCTGCCGATCGGGTATGCCGTGATGAAGAAAGTTATGCAAATCATCCGTGAGGAAATGGATGCGATCGGCGGACAGGAGTTCCATTTGCCGGCGCTCAATCCGATTGAATTGTGGGAAGAGACCGACCGCGTAAAAGCGTTCGGCGACATAATGTTCCATCTGAAAAATCGGCCGATGGTGCTCGCGCCAACGCACGAGGAAGTGATCACATCCATCGCCAAGAATCATGTTAAGTCCTACAAGGAAATGCCGCAGATCTGGTATCAAATCCAAACAAAATTCCGTAATGAACCGCGCCCGAAATCCGGTGTGTTGCGCGGAAGGCAATTTACTATGAAGGATTCCTACAGTTTGGATTCGACATGGCCAGGGCTGGACAAGAGTTATGATCTGCATGCCGAAGCATATAAAAAGATCTATACTCGCTGTGGATTGACATTCCATATTGTCGGTGCATCGAGTGGAGCCATGGGCGGGAGCGGATCGCAGGAATTCATGGTTGAGTCTAATGCCGGTGAAGATAATCTTGCCGTCTGTACTGAAACAGGGTATGCTGCCAATGTGGAGATTGCTGCATCGCTTGTTCCGAGTGCAGAACGTTTCGCCGTCAGTGAGTCCTTAAAAGAAGTGCACACTCCGCAATGCAAATCCATTGACGAGGTTGCTTCTTTCTTGAAAATGCCGACAAAACGGTGTGCGAAGTCTTTAATCTTCATCAACGACAAACATCCGGTGTTGGTATTGATGCTCGGTAACGATCAATTGAATGAAACGAAATTGCAATCCGTGTTCGGACAGGATATCCGCCCGGCACAGACGGAGGAGTTGTTGCAGTTGACCGGAGCCGATGCCGGTTCGATAGGACCTGTTGGATTGGAAACAAAATTTACGATTGTTGCAGACAAACGGTTGGAGAATTCAAACGGGCTCGTTTGCGGCGCCAATAAAAACGATTATCACTTATTGAATCTGGACCTGCAGCGCGATGTAAAGGTGACGTCCTATCATGATTTCCGCATGGTGGAAGAAGGAGAATCAACGCCGGACGGAAAAGGAAAATTGCGTATCGTTAAAGGTATCGAAGTAGGTCATATCTTCAAATTAGGAACGAAATATTCCGCGTCGATGAAGGCAACATTCCTTGATGAACTGGGCAAAGAGAATCCGATTATCATGGGAAGCTACGGTATCGGCGTTGAACGAATCATCGCCTGCCATATTGAACAGCACCATGATGAGTACGGCATTCAATGGCAAAAGTCGATCGCGCCATATGATGTCCATTTGATCTGCGTGAATATGAACTCCGATACAGTGAAGAAAAAATCGGATGAACTCTATTCGGAATTGCAGGCCAAAGGGATTTCAGTGCTCTATGACGACCGGACCGATGCAAGCGCAGGATTCAAATTCAAAGATGCCGATCTGTTAGGAATGCCGTTGCATGTGATTGTGGGGGAAAAGAATTTGAAGAACAACGAGATCGAAATGAAAGACCGGAATACGGGTAAGCGGTGGAATGTTTCCGCCGATGTGGTTGTCAATGAAATAGTGACGTTTGTGCATGAGTGATGTTCTTGTGACCGTAGCATAGGATTATCAGACGGATAGTAGTTTTATGCGAGAACAGAAATTTATCATTGGCGGTGAATGGAGGGAAAGCGGGAGCACCGTACCTGTTCGAAATCCGTTTAACAATAAACAGTTTGCTTCATGTTATCTGGCCGGGCCAGAAGATATTGAATCCGCAATACTATCTGCCAAAACAGCATTTGCTGTCACCTCCCGTGCTTCCGGGTATGAACGGTCGGAAATTCTGCATTCCATCGCTTCTCAACTGGCCGAACGGAAAGAAGAATTCGCTCAATGTATTACCGCTGAGGCAGGCAAGCCGATCGTATTCTCACGGAGTGAGGTGGAGCGTGCCGTTATCACATTTCAGACTGCTGCCGAAGAAGCGAAACGGATCACCGGCGAAACTATTCCACTGGATATTTCTGCCGCAACCAAAGGGAGACTGGGAATTGTTAACCATTTTCCGATCGGTATCATTTTATGCATCACGCCGTTTAATTTTCCGTTGAATCTCGTCGCTCATAAACTTGCTCCGGCAATAGCATCGGGCAATTCCTTTATTTTGAAACCGGCTCCGCAAACTCCCTTAACTTCATTATTGCTGGGAGAAGTTCTATTGAATTCAGGATTGTCAAAGTCATCCATCAACATTGTCCCGACGAGCAACACCATGGCGGAACAACTGGTGAAGGACGAACGGATCGCAATGCTCAGCTTCACTGGGAGTGCTGCAGTCGGCTGGATGCTCAAAACTAAAGCAGGAAAAAAGAAAGTCGTTCTGGAATTAGGCGGGAATGCTGCAGTGATTGTGGATAGCACTGCAGAAATACACCATGCGGTCTCCCGATGTATTTTGGGTGCCTTTGGTTATGCAGGGCAAGTTTGCATAAAAGTGCAGCGAATTATTGTCCATGAATCTTTATATACACAGTTCGAAAAAGAATTTATCGATGCGACACAGAAAGTGGTCTCCAGCGATCCCTTAAGCGACAGGACTCTCGTTGGTCCAATGATATCGGAAAGCGAAGCCGTTCGTGTCGAATCCTGGGTAAAAGAAGCGGCAGATGCGGGGGCGGTCATATTGATTGGAGGCACCCGCTTAGGTAATTTCTATTCGCCTACTGTGCTGAAGAACATATTCTCTTCTATGAAGGTCTGTTCTGAAGAGATCTTCGGACCAGTTGTGACGCTGGAAAAATTTATGGACATCGATGAAGCTGTACGGATGGTGAACGGCTCTAAATACGGACTGCAAGCAGGCATCTTTTCGAATGACCATGTTGCAATCCAACAGATGTACCGCGAACTTAATGTCGGAGGTCTAATCGTGAATGATTATCCGACATTCCGAGTCGACAATATGCCGTACGGCGGAGTTAAAGACTCCGGCACGGGAAGAGAAGGAGTCCGGTTCGCGATGAATGAGATGATGGAAAAGAAATTATTGGTGCTGTAACAGGGCAGCGTTGCCCTTTTTAAAAAGGAATTTAATAAAGTCTCATGTCACAGTTTATTCATTTACATAATCATACACACTATTCTTTGCTTGATGGTGCAGCAACAGTAGAAACGCTTATTAAAGCAGCGGCAGATAACAATATGCCGGCAGTAGCCCTAACTGATCACGGAGTGATGTTTGGGGCGATCGAGTTCTTTAAAAAGGCAAAAAAGAAGAATATTAAACCGATCATCGGCTGCGAAGTATACATTCTTTCGAAAGGGAGCCGCTTCACAAAATCAAAAGATCGCGATGATGGAAATGATCTTCTGGTCTCGGACGGCAAGGCGAGAAAAAAACGTGATTACCACCATTTAATACTTCTTTGCAAAGATTTTGCCGGATATAAGAACCTTATCAAACTGGTAACACTCGGCCATACCGAAGGGTACTATTACAAACCGCGGATCGATTTCGAATTATTGTCCAAGTATCATGAAGGACTTGTTTGCCTTTCCGCTTGTGCCGGTGGAGTTGTCGCTAATCCGTTGATTAACGGTGAATATAATGAAGCGAAAGAGATCGCTTCTATGTATAAGAATCTTTTTGGCGACGATTTCTATCTTGAAATTCAGGACCATGGGATTCCGGCTGAAAAGATCGTGCTGCGGGATATGCCAAAACTTGCCAAAGAGCTTAATATCAAACTCGTTGCGACCAACGACAGCCATTACATTAAACGTGAACATGCGATTGCGCATAACATTATGCTGTTGATCCCGGAAGCAAGCGCAACGGATACTCCTGATATCACGAATCTGCGGTACGGTACGGACCAAATCTATTTTAAGAGTTCGCAGGAAATGTGCGAACTCTTCAAAGAATATCCTGAAGCGATTGCTTCCACGTTCGAGATTGCCGACAAGTGCAATTTAGATCTGCAACTGGGTAAAAATAAGATGCCGAAATTTCCGATCCCAGAAGATGCCGGTGTTTCGACTCTTGAAGAATATCTGGAAAAAATTTCTTGGGAAGGATTACGCAAACGATATACGGAAATTACTCCTGCAATAGAAGCGCGCATGGTTCATGAACTTGCCGTTATTAAACGGATGGGATATGCCGGATATTTCCTGATTGTAGCGGATTTCATTAAAGCTGCCCGTGAACGGGGTGTAATGGTCGGTCCAGGACGCGGCAGTGCTGCAGGAAGTATCGTTGCCTACGCGACAGCCATCACGAATGTCGATCCATTGAAGTACGACCTTCTCTTTGAACGGTTCCTCAATCCCGACCGTATTTCAATGCCCGATATCGACGTCGATTTTTCTGATTGGAAGAGAGACGTCGTTATTAAATATGTACGGGAGAAATATGGAGAAGAAAATGTAGCACAGATTATCACGTTTGGTACACTTTCGTCAAAAGCAGTTCTGAAAGACGTTGCGAGAGTGCTGGGGATTCCGTTGCAAACGGTGGAAGCAATCACCAAGCAGATCCCGACAATCCTTGGAAAGGTGATGCCGATACAGGAAGCACTCGATTCGCTTCCGGATCTGAAGCCATTCAAGGAGAATGCCGATCCGAAAATACAGCAGATGTTTGAAGTAGCGAAGGTTTTGGAAGGTATGAACCGTAACGCCGGCATGCACGCCGCCGGAGTGGTGATCTCTCCCGAACCGCTGAGCAATCTTGTTCCGATGTATAAAACCCCTTCAACGGAACTGATGACACAGTTTACCATGAAGGACCTTGAAGATGCAGGTCTGCTGAAAATGGACTTCCTCGGTTTGCGAACGCTGACGGTAATTGAAAATGCTCTCGGACAAATCAAGAAAAATCATGGTGTCGAGATCGATATCGATACGATACCGGAACATGACCAGAAGACATTCGAGCTGTTTGGTAAAGGACAGACGGTCGCAGTGTTTCAATTTGAAAGTTCCGGAATGCAGGATTGGCTGCGGAAACTGAAGCCGAATTCCATCAGCGACCTGACCGCCATGAACGCTTTGTATCGTCCCGGCCCAATGGAGAATATCGGCGATTTCATCAAGCGGAAACATGGCCTGGCGAAGATCGAATACCTTCATCCCAAACTGGAAGAAACACTGAAAGAAACGTACGGCGTTATTGTCTACCAGGAACAGGTGATGCGCATCGCTTCGGATGTCGGCGGCTTTACCCTCGCAAAAGCCGATCTCATGCGGCGGGCCATGGGGAAAAAAGATAAGAAGATCATGGAGGATCTCAAGGCCGAGTTCATTGATGGAGCGCAGAAAGCGAATAAACTCTCCGCGAAATTGGCGGGTGAAATCTTTGACTTGATCGAGAAATTTGCGAGTTATGGTTTTAACAAATCACACTCTGTAGCATATTCCGTTGTCGCATATCAAACCGCATATTTGAAAGCGCATTATCCCGCTGAGTATATGGCGGCGACACTTACGTCGGAAATCAGCAACACCGATAAGATTGTGTTGTTTATTGATGACTGTCGCAAACTTGGTATTCAGGTGCTGCCGCCGGACGTGAATGAAAGCGAACGAGACTTTACCGTCACAAGCGGCGGGATCCGGTTCGGCATGGCTGCGATCAAGAATGTCGGCACCAATGCTGTCGACGCCATCGTAAAAGCACGATCAGAAAAAGGAAAATTCGTTTCGTTGTACGATTTTTGCATGAAAGTGGATCTTAAAGTTTGCACAAAAAAAACGATCGAGGGTCTCGTGCTGGCTGGTGCATTTGACGGCATTAATAAACATCGCGCACAATTATTCAAATCCGTTGAACAAATGGTTCAATCGGCATCCGGGGCTCAAGTACAGCAGGAGCGAGGACAGGATAGTCTCTTTGGGGGTGATTCGCAGACGACGGTCACAGTAAACATGGAACCACAACTGCCAAATATCCCGTTGTGGAAAGACCAAGAGAAACTAGCGAAGGAAAAGGAAGTGCTGGGATTTTATGTATCAGGCCATCCGCTGCTGAAATATGAGAAGGAGATCAATGCCTTTGCCACGGTTCACCTTGGCGATGTGGAAGGAATGAAAAACGGAACGGTGAAAGCTGGCGGGATTATTTCCAGCATTAAAAAGAAGATCGACAAAAAAGGAAATACAATGGCGTTCATTACCATTGAAGATTTCACCGGAAAAGCTGAATGCGTCGTCTTTTCCAGTGTGTATAAGAAGAATGTGGAATTGCTGGAAGAAGAGAATATGATACTTGTGGAAGGTAAGGGGGAAGTGAGCGGAGATATCATTAAAATCATCGTGGATGAAATCCTTCCGATGGATGCCGTTCGTGAGAAATATGCTAAGAAAATATTTTTCTTGCTCAATGCGGATGAAGTTACCGATATTACACTCGGACAGTTGCGCGAACTGATGGAAAACAATCGCGGGAACTGTAATTGTTACTTTAATGTTGTTGGCAAGGAATTTGGGAAACAACAAGTGTTTCTCTCACGGAAATATACCATCAACCCGACATCGCAATTCATCGAAGGCGTGCAGGAAATTCTCGGGAAGAACGCCATTAAACTTTCATAACCAGGAGAAAACAATGAAACCAGTAGAAGTAACGGATGGAAATTTTAAAAGTGAAGTGTTGGATTCACAAACACCGGTCCTCGTCGATTTTTGGGCAACCTGGTGCGGTCCGTGTAAAATGATTGCGCCGATCATCGAAGAACTTGCAACGGAATACAACGGCAAAATGAAATTCGGAAAGCTGGATGTGGATGCTAATCCTCAAGTCTCTATACAGTTTGGCATTCGGAGCATACCCACATTATTGGTGTTCAAAGGAGGGAAAGTTGTAGATCAGATTGTCGGTGCTATGCCAAAGAAAAGCCTGCTCGATAAGATTAGTCCGTATATGAACTAAGTGAGTTTATTATTTGTGTTTCGGATTAAAAGTCCCGTCTCTGACGGGATTTTTTGTGTAAAATCGGACTGAATTAACGATTTCTCACACTGTTGTGCTATGGAATAGTATTGAAAATGTGTATTTTTGTACATGGCTGAAAAAACTATCGCTCCGCAGGCGAAAAAAAATATACCGAAACCTCCCGAAAAACCTCGTCTCTGGTTCCTTCCAGAAAAGAAGAAGGCAAACAAGCGTCCTCAGCCGGTACTGACGGTTCCAGTGAAAAAGAAAAAAGTGTATCACTACAGCGTGCGGAAGGGAACGAAGACAATTGAAGGGTTTCAAAATGCCCAATCAGCGGACGAAGTAAAGCGGAATCTAATCCGACTGGGATTTGAGATCAAACATGTCCGGCGGCATTATGAGTTTCAATTTCGTGCGTCGAGCAATGAGATCGTTAGTTTTGTCGTGACAAGTGCAAGACTGTTGGAGCAAAAGCTTCCCTACAGTGAAGTATTGCAGATCATGGCGAACAACACGAAGGATAATAATCTTAAAGGTGCTCTGCGCAACATCATCTTGGATCTAAAAAATGGCGTTGATTCCCGCGATGCTTTTATCAGACAGGAAAAGGTCTTCGGAGAACATGTCGCACTGATGCTTGGCATTGCGTCGAAGAGCGGTGAAATGACATCCATTTTTAAAAGTGTCGCCGTCCTCGTGGAACGTCAGTCGGAATTCAAAAAAGGCTTGATTAGTTCGCTGATCATGCCGGCAATCACCTCCGTGACAGTGCTGGGCGCAATTGTGTTTTATGCGGTGTTCCTTGTCCCGCAAATGATGGAAATGCTCGGTCCGGTAATGTCAACCACACCTCCGTTGACGGCCTGGACTCTTAAAGCGAGCGAATTCCTGAAGTCAAATTATGTTTGGATGACCGTCGTCTCCTTGATTGCAATTATAACGTTTTATGGTTATATGTTGACCGATGCGGGGAAATTGATGCGAGACCGGGTGATCATCCGGATACCATATATTGGCAACATCCTGCGGAACACCAGCACAGAAATATTTTGCCGCGTTCTCGGCATCATGTATACATCGTCCAGTGAGAATGTCGAGGCGATACAGATTGCTGCAGAAGCGAGCGGGAATGCGTACTTGTCTCATCGCATTAGGACTGTTTCGATCCCCAGCATGTTGAAATACGGCACAGATCTCGGAAAGGCATTCCAGGCAGCGGACTTTTTTCCGGAAATTTTCATTTCCCGATTCGGTACGGCATCAGAAACGGGTGCCGTGAAAGAAACAGCCGTACAGGTGGCCGACTACTATCAGTTGGAAAATCAGTTCTCAATGAAGAACTTAATGGCGTTTATTGAGATCAGCATTACGATTGTGATTATGGCCGCTCTGGTATTTTTAACTTTGCTCTCCACCGAAACAGCGTCGTTGAATATCGAACCAAATATGTGATCCGAACTTTGACCTGAGGTATTCTTCTATGTCCGTTCAACAAGGTTCAATATTAAAAAAATCTCTTACTTCGGTTCTCCTTGAAAAGGGGATCATCGACGAACCCACATTGCGCAAAGCAGAAGAGGTGCTCAGTAAGGATGGTACGCGGTCCCGGAATCAGCTGTTGCATATTCTTGCCGACCAGTTCAAGATAAGCCGCGATGCACTGTTTGCTGAGGCGGCACAGTTCTATACTTTCCGCACGCTTGATATCTCTAAGGATTCTGCTGATGACGGTGTTCTTGCCTTTATCCGTAAAGAATTGCAAACCCTCCCATTGTATCTGCGCGAACAGGCAGTAGAGAATAAAGCCCTGCCGTATAAGGTCGACAAGGAAAAAGAAGGCCGTTTACTCATCATCACTCCCGATCCGACGAATGCAGGAATATATAATATTGCACGCTCATTCGAGAACAAGAAATTCGAAATCTGCTATGTTCCTCTCTCGCAATGGCAGGATATCTGGAATCGGGTCAGTATTGATCGAGCAATTTATAAGGATCATGAAACAGAACTGCGCGACGAAGGATTTGTTGAGGAAGATGACGAGGAGGGAGAAAAATTCGAGCAGGAAATCGACGAAGAGATTAGCAGAAGCGGGCTTGTGTCATTGATCGAAAGTATTTTTGTGGACGCTGTCCGTGTCGGAGCAAGCGATATTCACGTAGTCCCCAAAGGGGAAAAGATCACGGAATTCTATTTCCGTGTGGACGGCAGACTGTCCCGCTGGTATACACATACAGAAACACGGGCGGAAGCAGTGGCAGCCGTTGTGAAGGATCGTGCAAAGAATCTCGACCGGTTCGAACGGAATCTGGCGCAAGACGGTTTTGCACAATTGATGATCGATAAAAAGACGATCCGGTTCCGGTTATCGGTAATCCCGCTGGTTGGCCATGAGTTGAAGAATAAGTTCGAATCGATCGTAATCCGTATTCTTCGTGAACCGACAATGGGGAAAAGAATCGAAGAGCTTGGATTTGACCCGTATAGCGAAGGTGTTATGAAGCGCGCTATTAAAAAGCCGCACGGAATCGTTATTGTGACTGGTCCGACAGGAAGCGGAAAAAGCACGACGCTGGTGGCAGCGTTGCGGACGATTATGGATCCATCTCTGAATATCATTACGGTGGAAGATCCGGTGGAGTATTTCATCGAAGGTGCCAGGCAGGTGAAACTGAATCCGAAATTGGATTTTGAAGGTGCGCTGCGGGCGATACTGCGCCACGATCCGGACATCGTCATGGTCGGTGAAATGCGCGATAAAACTACCGCGGAAATTGCAATCAAACTTGCTAACACCGGACATTTAACACTGTCGACATTGCACACGAATGACGCTCCAAGTGCGCTTTCCCGTTTATTCAAGATGGGTGTAGAGCCGTTTCTGATTGCCTACAGTGTGAATATTGTTATAGCTCAACGCTTAGTGCGGAAATTGTGCACCCGGTGCCGTGCAAAGATTAAAGAGAGCGATAGACCAGTATTGTTAAAATTAGGACTAACGGAAGAACAAATCAATGCAAATACAATATATCGCCCAATAGGTTGTATCGATTGTCTGAAAGGTTATAAGGGGCGGGTAGCGATTCATGAGGCGTTGTACTTTTCAAAAGACATTCGTCAGCTGATTTTGGATGCTGGTTCGTCCATCAATGAAGAAGCATTGCGACAAGCCGCGATTAAAAATGGAATGATCACGCTTCGGGAACGAGCACTCGAGTTATTAATGTCCGGTGTCACGTCAATCGATGAAGTGACAGCTGCAACAAGTGAAGACTAGTCTGGAAAATGGTTCGATATGGGACTCGGTCAAACAATGATAACTTCGGCATTTCTTGTGTTGCTGACGATTGCAGCGATGAATGCGAATAAGATGATCGTTGACAGGGACAGTAATTATTATGAACAGGAAGCATTTCGTCAGGCAGGGAACCTTGCCAATGCACTGCTCTCAGAAATCGTTCGGAAAAAATTCGATGAACTCGCAGATACTTCCGGAGTGTTCCAACCAGTAACGGCGTTTACAACGTCTGGAAACCTGGGCGCTGCTGTCGATACATACAGGGACAGTGTCAAAATCATGTGGTGGTGGATCTACATCTATCCTTCAGAAACCAGCAAAGTGCCGTTGCCAGATACGTTAGCGGATCCCGACATTCCCAATTACAAGTCGATCAATTCCAATTGGTACGATGATGTTGATGATTACAATGGATATGAACGGCGGGCACAGTCAGGAACGATCACGGGATTTATTCTCACGGTGGATGTTTATTATGTTAATGCCAGCGACCTTAACACAGTTACCGCATCGAAAACATATTATAAAAAAATCGTTGTTTCCGTAACCAATCCCACCTATTTCCCGAAACGGGACCTTGATGGAGATGGTGACGAAGATGATGATATCACATTAACATTCAGCACGATTAAATCCTACTGATGGGCGTAATATTCGATATAATGGGAATGCTCATAGTCCGGGCGGCCATCATTGCGATAATTTTAAATTTGATGGTTGGAATGCACGAAGCACTCTATAAGAATACTGAACGGATCTTTTTGAGTGAAACGATTTCGGCACCGGCACAGGTGATTGCCGCAGACCTGAAACTGGCCGGCTATAATTCTACGAACAAACAATTCCCTGTTGCACAAATAAACGAAATGAGCTTTTATGCGGATATTGATACCAATGGCACTGTTGATGTCATCAGGTTTTATCAGAATATTACCACTTCAAGACTAAAAAAGCTTTATCGAAGTATTAACGGCGGATCCGTTCTGGAGATTGCACGAAATGTTACAACGTTTAAAGTCCTGTATTTTACAAACACCGGTTCTACAACATCCGGAACTCCATGCTCCAATATAAAGTCTGTCTATATCAAAATGGTCATAGAATCGAGGAATAGAGAACGAATACAAAACAGCGGTACTTCAGACAATACTGTGCGGTCAGTAAAATGGGAAGAACACATCTTTCCCGAAAATCTATAAATCTCTTACCTACTTAAAATTTCATTGCGGCACGTTGTGATGTTCCGGATTAGCTGATTTTCACCGCTTTCTTTCATATTGCAATTCTATGGCAATTTCTCTACTTTCACAATGTTGATTTGCAGAATAAATCAATTTTTGGGGTTTTTTTGCTTACAATTTTCTCACAGACTACGTTATCATCTAATCGAATAATGTTGTTCCTACAAAAATCATTGTTCCTCTCAACTTTTGTGTTCCGTTGCAGCCTGCTTCTCGGTCTTTTATGGTCGGCGGCAACTGCGCAATCTGCCGAATTTATTCCGAAAAGCAAGAAAGAGATCGAAAAAGAAAAAATTGCTGCTTTCAAAGAACGGAAACGAATCGTTAATTCCGGCATCCAAAACGTTACACAGATAAAGTATCTCTACAAATTCGGGAAAGTCAACTCGACCGGTGTTCCGGAATTGCAGATTCGGTACGACAACAAAGGGAACAAAATAAAGATCACGGAGTACTCCTTAACAGACGGCAAAGTTCGATCGATCACGTCGTTCCGATATGATAAAAATGGGAATCTTCTTGAAGAACTGTTGAAAAGGGATGAAAATTCGTTTAAAACTGTTCACCGGTACAATTCGCAGAACAATAGGATCGAAACAGTATCGTACAAAGCGGATGGTATGGTGGAGAAGAAGATCACGTACGTATACGATGAAACAGGACTGCTGTTGGAAACATACGGCAAGATGGATGACGGAAAACTCTTCATGCGCGATTCGTATTTGTATGACGGTACAGGAAATATCATAGAGTTTAAAAATAATTTGCGAAAATTCACGATGGTATACGATCGGAACGGCAACCTGACAACGGTGTTGAAGTTCCAACGGTATTTCAAATCGTATGATAGTATTCAATATATTCTGAATGAACAGTTTATGTTTGAGTATGATCGATTGAACCATCTCATCGAGACGCGATCCTACCGACCCGACAGCTCTCAGAAATCCCGGACGCAATATGTGGTTAATGAATCCGGTCAAATACTGGAAGAAAAGGAATTCGGTTCGGACGGGAGGCTTGTGTATTCGCGAGTCCTACGGTATGATAAGAACCAAAATCTGGTGGAAGAATCCGGCACCGACCGTTCGATGAAGTTTAAGATGGTCTATCAATATGATACCCGCGGGAACAAAACGGAATGGGTAGAATATGACCAGATTAATGAACCTGTTAGTGTGACGAAATTATCTTTCTCGCGATCTGGCGCCAATGCAACGGCGGTTAATTCAGCGGCTGCTGCTGCGGAGGATTCACTATTCGCAGATGAGGACGATCCGCTGAACAATGAGGAGTTCTTTCAAATGCTCGGTTCCAGGATCATTGCTCCGGACGGGACATACTTAGGAATGGTTTTAGCTGATACGGCAAATCCTCAGTCGATCATCAATATCTGGGGACAATACGGATTCAGCCAGTCTCCGACGAGTATCTTCAATCCTTCGATTCCGTACGGCGGTGACAATGGAATCTTCAGTCCATTTAATGCTCAAAGTCCCAGTCCGCCATCGATCTATAAAGATGGAAAATTCTTCACCTATCTCACCGACAACGAAAGTTACCGCCCGCGCACTATACCGCGAAAACTGGTGGAATTCCTGAAAAGTCTCGCGAAACAGAACTAGTTTTGTTATTTGCCGCCATTGAATAAACCGGCTCTTTTCCGTATCTTCACTATAGCATAAGGGTAAAACTTTTCAATAATCCCTCTGAGCAGGGATTTTTTATTGTCAGGAGAATACATTAAGGGATGCAATATAAAAAGAGAACACATACGTGCGGAGAACTTCGTTCAACGCATATCGGACAATCAGCGACACTGACCGGTTGGGTGGATACCCGCCGTGACCTTGGCGGCGTTATTTTCATTGATCTGCGCGACCGGTATGGCAAGACACAGGTCGTGTTCAATCCTCAACATAGTGAAGCGATTCATTCGCTGGCAAAGGAATTACGGACGGAATTTGTCATTTCTGTCTCTGGAAAGGTGGAAAAACGCCCGGAGGGAACAGGCAATGCAAAATTGAACACCGGCGAGATCGATATGCTTGCGGACGATTTGACAATATTGAATAAAGCAGAGACGACTCCGTTTCCTATTGAGGACAAACTTGACACAAACGAGGATCTTCGATTAAAATACCGTTATCTTGACCTTCGCCGCGAACCGATGCAAAAAAATCTGTTGCTGCGTCATACCATGTACCAGATAACACGACGGTATTTTGATGAACATAATTTCATCGAAGTCGAAACTCCGATCCTGATGAAAAGTACGCCGGAAGGTGCTCGGGATTTTCTTGTTCCCAGCAGGATTAATCCCGGAAAATTCTATGCCTTGCCGCAATCGCCGCAAACCTACAAACAGATACTGATGGTGGCTGGATACGACCGGTATTTCCAAATCGTGAAATGCTTCCGCGATGAGGACCTTCGTGCCGACCGTCAGCTGGAATTTACTCAGATTGACGTTGAAATGTCCTTTGTGGATGAATCTGACATTCAGACGATTGTTGAAGGATTGATGAAGCGGTTCATGAAAGAGATCAAAGGGATCGATGTTACTACTCCGTTCCCGCGTTTGACATACAAACAGGCAATGGAAGGTTACGGCAGCGATAAACCCGATCTTCGTTTTGGATTGAAATTTGCAGACTTCAGCGAACTGGTGAAGGATTCCGGTTTCAAAGTGTTTGCCGAAAATGCAAAAAAGGGGGGCGTGGTAGCGGGATTTACTGTTCCCGGCGGTGCTTCCTATACACGCAATCAAATGGACAATCTCGTCGACTTCACCAAATCACTTGGTGTTGGCGGACTTGCATATATCAAACTGACTGAAAAAGGGATTGAATCAGCGATTGAAAAATTTCTTGGGAAAGAAGTGTGTGAACAGATTTGCGCAGCGGCTGGAGCGAAGACGGGAGATACCGTACTGATTGTTTCCGACTCATGGCAGAAGACGTATACCACGCTCGGAGTGCTTCGAATGGAGATCGCAAAACGGATGAATCTTATCGACGAGAACAAATGGGACCTGCACTGGGTTGTGGATTTCCCCATGTTCGAATATTCCGAAGAAGAGAAACGGTATGTTGCAATGCATCATCCGTTTACCTCGCCAAAACCGGAAGATGCTTATCTACTGGACGGAGATGCTACGAAAGCAAGAGCGCGGGCATACGATCTTGTTATGAACGGAAACGAGATCGCCGGCGGCAGCATCCGTATCCACGATTCGGCCTTGCAAAGTAAAGTGTTCGGCCTGCTTGGTATCGGACCGGAAGAAGCGAAGATGAAGTTCGGATTCATGCTCGATGCATTCAAATACGGCGCACCGCCGCACGGTGGTATCGCCTTCGGCCTTGACCGCATGGCGATGTTATTCGCCGGAGTGAAATCAATCCGTGACGTGATTGCATTCCCGAAGACCGCAAGCGGCATCTCACTGATGGATGAGAATCCATCCTCGGTGGACCAAAAGCAGCTGGATGAATTACATATCAAATTGAAATAATACTCCATTCATTGGTGCAGCACCACGATGCTGCCGTCACCTCGTCCTTGAAAAACATTCGCGGACGAGAAAGAGAGGATCATGAAGGAAAAAATTCGTATCGCCTCAGGGCAGGGCTTTTGGGGTGATCTACAGACTGCACCGATTGATCAGGTCCGTAAAGGGCAAGTGGATTACATGATGCTGGATTATCTGGCGGAAGTGACCATGTCCATTATGCAGAAACAAAAACTGAAGGATCCGAAACTTGGTTATGCAAAAGACCTAATTTCTGTCTTCGACACGATTCTTCCGGATATCGTTGAAAAAGGAATTAGGGTAATCACAAACGGCGGAGGAGTGAATCCGATTGCCTGCCGGGATGCAATCTTTGAAGTGGCAAAGAAACAAAACATACGCAATCTGAAGATCGGTGTGGTGTACGGCGATGATATCCTTCCGGAAATCGATTCTCTCGCCGCTCGTGGAATGTATCTGGATAACATGGAGACGGGGGAAAAGCTTTCTGCAGTCCGGAAAAATGTTATCAGCGCCAATGTTTATTTTGGCGCGCAACCGATTGTGCAAGCATTGAAGCTCGGCGCGCAGATTGTTATCACTGGAAGAACCACCGACACCGGATTGACGCTCGCTCCAATGATGTATGAGTTCGACTGGAAGTGGGATGATTGGAATAAGATTGCCGCCGGCACCGTTGCCGGTCACATCTTGGAGTGTGGTGGACAGGCGAGCGGCGGAAATTTTACTGGAGACTGGAAATGCGTACCCGATCTTGCCAATATCGGATTCCCGATTGCCGAAGCCTATCCCGATGGGACATTCATCATTACAAAGCATGAAACGACCGGCGGACTTGTCTCGAGTGCAACGGTTAAAGAACAATTATTATACGAGATCGGCAATCCGAAGAATTATATTACACCCGATTGTATCGCAGATTTTACCTCAATCCGCCTCGAAGACATTCGTCCCAACAGAGTTCGTGTCTATGGCATTGAAGGACGTGCAGCAACAGACTCGTACAAAGTATCAATGGCGTATTTCGACGGATATACTGCTTTTTCTACATTGACTTATGCATGGCCCGATGCATTAGAAAAAGCAAAAAAGGCTGATGAAATCCTCCGTACGCGCCTTTCAAATCTCGGCTTGCAGTTTGAAGAAATTCGGACAGAGTTTTTGGGATATAATTCCAGTTTTGGGCCGTTGGCAACGAATCCGGAATCATTAAATGAAGTGGTGCTGCGGGTGGGAGTTCGAGGTAAGGACAAGAATGCAATGGAACGCTTCAGCAGAGAGATTGCCCCGCTCATTTTAACAGGACCACCCTCGGTGACAGGTTTTGCAGCAGGCCGTCCCAAACCGAGCGAAGTGATTGCGTATTGGCCGGCATTACTGCCCAAAGCTGCCGTCACACCGAAAGTCGAGGTTACATCGATATGAAAATTCAACTCTATCATATTGCCCATGCACGCTCCGGTGACAAAGGGGATACCGGGAATGTGGGTGTTATCGCACGGAAGCCGGAATATTATCCGCTGCTGGTAAAATACCTTACGGTGGAAAGAGTGAAAAAACATTTTGATGGGATTTGTCTCGGCGAAGTAGAACGGTTCGAACTTCCCAATATCGAAGCGTTGAATTTTCTGCTGCATAATTCTCTTGGCGGCGGCGGGACAAAATCGTTAAAGAACGATGCGCAAGGTAAAACTCTTAGCAGCGTAATGTTACGAATGGAACTGGATATAAAGGAACCAATATAATGTTTGAAGATTCAAAAGCTGAACTGCAAAAACTACAGGAACGGCTCACGCAACTTCGGGGGTTTCTTTGACATCGAAGTCAAACAAAGTGAAATAGATTCCCTCCAGCATAAAACCTCCGAACCAAACTTCTGGAATGACAACGTTGCCGCGCAAAAAGTGCTGCAGGAGATCAACTCCCGCAAATCGTGGGTGGATGCATGGTCTTCGTGCCAGAGATTGATTGAAGATGCCTATGCATTTATTGATCTCGCCGAAGAGACCGGCGATGAATCGCTTCAACAAGAGATCGATTCCGAATTCCGGAAGATCTCCAATGCTCTGGCAGATATGGAATTCCGCAATATGCTGAGCGGCACCGATGACAAACGGAACGCAATCCTAACGGTACATTCCGGCGCCGGTGGAACGGAATCCCAGGACTGGGCGGAGATGCTGCTGAGGATGTATTCCCGATGGTGTGAAAAGAACGGATTCAAGATCTCGCTGGCAGAGCGTCAAGACGGAGATGGTGCGGGGATAAAGAGCGCAACGATTGAAGTCTCCGGCGATTATGCATTCGGTTATTTGAAAGCAGAGATCGGTGTACATCGACTCGTCCGAATCTCACCCTTCGATGCCAATAAGCGACGACACACATCGTTTGCCTCGGTGTTCGTCTATCCGGAAATTGAGGATGACGTGGAGATTGAGATCAATCCAGCCGACATTGAGATGGATACCTACCGCGCCGGCGGTAAAGGGGGACAGAATGTGAATAAGGTGGAAACCGCCGTGCGGCTCCGGCATCTTCCCAGCGGTGTGGTTGTAGCATGCCAGGAAGAGCGGTCGCAGTTCCAAAACCGCGAACGCGCTATGAAGATGCTGAAGTCCCGGCTGTATCAGATCCGCAAAGAGGAAGAGGAAGCGCGTCTTGCGGCGATCGAAGGGACCAAGAAAAAAATCGAATGGGGAAGTCAGATTCGATCGTATGTCTTCCATCCGTATAATATGGTGAAGGACCACCGGACGGAATTCGAGACCAGCGATACACAGGGTGTGATGGACGGCGACATAGATAAGTTCATCAAAGCATATTTAATGCAATCCAGCAATCAAAAGGCCGCATAATATGGCATTCACGTCATTCGTTGCGCGCCGATTTCTTCAATACCAAAAATCTTCCCGGTCGCAGAATTTCATTTCCTTCATCACACTTATTGCAGTCACCGGCGTTGCACTCGGAGTGGCATCGCTCATTATTGCTCTGACAATCCTCGGAGGGTTTGAAAAAGAACTGAAAGAAAAAGTCACCGGATTCACCACGCACATCCAGGTGACGACATTCACGAATCAGCCGATACGCTATTACAACCACATCGAGACCAAGCTGCGGAAAGAATTCCCTCAGATTCATACGGTCTCCGCATTCATTGCAAAAGAGGGGATGGTCAATTTTGGTGAGTCCACCGAAGGTGTCATCATCAAAGGATTGGAAAATGTTTCTGGAGAAAACGGGATTCGTCAGTATCTGACTGATGGAACGGTCGATTTCAGCAAAATCTCGGACGGACTCTACGGTTGCGTTGTTGGAAAGAAATTGCTCACTACGATTGGCGCCAATCTTCATGATACTGTTCTCGTGTTCGGACTACAGGGCCATTTACAGACCTCGCTTGCTCCGAACATCATGGCGTTTGTTGTGAATGGAATTTACGAATCGGGTATGTCCGAGTACGACGATATTTATTTCTTTACAGATATCCCGGCGGTTCAGGAATTAATAAACTATGACCGGGCAGTTTCCGGATTCGAAATACTGCTGACGGATGTGGAGCAGGCGGATTCAACGTCTAAACAGATTATGGAAGTGCTGGGTTATCCTTTCAATGCACGGACACTCTACCAGCTTTACCGCAATCTGTTTACATGGATTGAACTGCAAAAGGAGCCGATTCCGTTGATCTTAGGATTGATCATCGCCGTTGCGGCAGTGAATATTATCGGTACTCTATTGATGCTAGTGTTGGAAAAACGCAAACAGGTTGGTGTACTGAGATCCCTCGGTGCTTCAGCAGCATCCATCCAAAGGATTTTTCTGATCAAGGGGACGATCATTGCGGTGGCGGGGACTTTCATAGGAAATGTTCTGGGATTTTTGGTCTGTTGGACCCAACAACAATATCATTTCTTTTCTCTGCCGTCCACAATCTACTTTATGAAGACTGTTCCAATCTATTTCCGTATGGAGAACTTCGTCATAGTTTCAGCAATTAGTATAACGCTGTGTGTTTCCGCATCATATTTACCCGCACGGTTGGCTTCAAAGTTAGATCCCATCAAAGCGATTAGGCTGGGTTGATGAGATACACCTGGTTCATAGCGAAAAGGTATTTGTTGGCAAAAAAAGAGGCCGGTTTCATCACAGTCATCTCAATGATCTCGATTCTTGGAGTGACGATTGGTGTAGCGGCGCTTATCGTCGTTCTTTCTGTCTTCAATGGATTCAATGGTCTGGTAACGAATATTCTCGTCGGATTCGATCCGCATGTACGAATTCAAGTTCCGAGAGCGATGGATTCCGCCGGTGTTGAGTCCATCAATGATTTTGTCCGATCCCATTCCGATGTTGCGGCATATTCGTCATTCGTATCCGGGAAGGGAATGTTGATCTCTAGAAGTACGGCAAAGGTGATCTTAATTCGTGGACTTGAAACCGAAGCGCTTTCCACTGTCTCCGGTGTCGCACAAAGTATAATCATCGGTGATGCCAATTTCACGATGGGTATACCGGAGATCGTTGTCGGATACAGCCTGGCAGATAAACTAGGGATTGGACTTGACGATACCTTGTATGTTGTGACCTCAGCAGGTGTTCAGGATGTTCTAACCGGTTTTGCAGTACCACAATTATTTGCATTACGGGTGATCGGAATCTATGAAGCAAAAAATAAGGATTACGATGGACTGTATGCTTTCACGTCATTGAATACTGCACAGCAATTATTTTCAACATCGTCATTCTATGGCTACGATCTGCGGTTACGATCGATCGATGACTCCGAAGACTTTGTTACTGAACTGAACTCCAGATTTGGTGATAGAATCACTGCTCAAACGTGGTTTGATCTGCATAAAGACCTTTATTCCGTTATGCAAGTAGAACGATGGAGCGCATTCATTATTTTAACGCTAATTATTTCGGTTGCTTCATTCAATTTACTCGGATCGCTAACGATGACTGTCATTGAAAAGACACGCGATATCGGAATTCTGAAAGCGATGGGAGCAACTCAGAACGATATCTTGACAATTTTTCGATTGGAAGGTTTGATAGTCGGAGTTGTCGGATCAATGTTGGGACTCGGTCTCGGTTCATTAATCTGCTGGATGCAGATAGAATTTCAATTGTTTGCGCTTGATTCCACAGTTTACATTATCCCTGCTATTCCGATCGAGATGAGAGCCATGGATTTGATCCTTGTACCGCTCTCCGCATTATTGTTATGTTCAATGGCTGCATATTATCCCGCAAAACGGGCGGCCTTATTGCAGCCTTCAGACGCAGTCCGTTGGGAGTAATCATGATCTTAGAAGCAATTAATATCAAAAAACGTTACCTCACTGGCCCTTCAAATTATTTGGAAGTGTTAAAAGGAATATCTCTGTCATTTGAACAGGGAGAGATCGTGGCAATCGTCGGACAATCAGGCGCCGGAAAAAGCACATTGGTTCACTTGCTGGGTTTATTGGATAAGCCGACTGAAGGAGAAATATTTTTTGACGGTATGAATATCACAAAATATACTGATGAGCAATTGTCCCAAGAGCGTAATACGAATATCGGATTCGTTTTTCAATTCCACCATTTGCTCCCAGAATTTACTGCACTCGAAAATGTTCTGATGCCGGCATATATAGCCGGCCATTCAGGGACTGATCAGATCGAAATCGCAAAAGCGCTGCTTTTTGACGTCGGGATGTCGGACAGAGGCCATCATAAACCGAGCGAACTTTCCGGAGGGGAGCAACAGCGGGTAGCAGTTGCACGCTCATTGATGAATTCACCTAAGATCGTATTTGCCGATGAACCTTCAGGAAACCTGGATCTTGAGAATGCTGAAAAACTGCATAATTTACTTTTTGACCTTCGAGAAAAAAGGAACCAGACCTTCGTTATAGTCACACACAACAAGGAATTAGCTAACCGAGCCGATCGCATCATTACCTTGTCCAACGGTGTAATAGTTTAACTATTGAATAGTTGAATATTCTTGACATCTTACCATTTTGTCGCTATATTAGCACTCAATCAAAGAGAGTGCTAAAGAAACAACGATACCATAACCTGCACTAAATCAACATGTTATAAGGAGGATCTATGAAAATTCATCCATTATCAGATCGTATTGTAGTAAAACCTGCTGAAGCAGAGGAAAAGACCAAGGGCGGTCTTTATCTTCCGGACACAGCAAAAGAAAAACCAGTGTGGGGAGAAGTGATTGCGGCAGGACCGGGAAAGACCACGGAAGACGGGAAAAAAATTCCTATGGAAGTGAAAGTGGGAGATAAAGTGCTGTATGGAAAATATTCCGGTACGGAAGTGACCGTTGACGGACTGGAAGTCCTCATTATGCGTGAAAGCGACATTTTCGCGATCATGCCGAAATAACTATTAGACATTGAAAACTACATCAAGGAGAAACTACTATGGGTGCAAAAATAATTACGTTTGATTTTGATGCGCGTGCCGGTTTAAAGCGCGGCGTCGATCAACTTGCCAATGCGGTAAAAGTAACGCTCGGTCCGAAGGGCCGTAATGTCGTTATCGATAAGAAATTCGGTGCACCGACCGTCACCAAGGACGGCGTAACCGTTGCAAAAGAGATTGAATTGGAAGATGCAATTGAGAACATGGGAGCACAGATGGTTCGTGAAGTTGCTTCCAGAACATCGGATGTTGCCGGTGATGGAACAACAACTGCAACAGTTCTTGCACAGGCGATTGTCCGTGAAGGATTGAAGAACGTAACAGCCGGTGCAAATCCGATGGATCTGAAGCGCGGAATTGATCTTGCTGTTACAAAAGTAATTGAGCGTCTTAAATCCATGAGCAAACCAGTCAATGGAAAGAAAGAGATCGCACAGGTCGGTACCATTTCTGCTAACAACGATCCGACGATCGGGAATCTGATTGCAGACGCTATGGAAAAGGTCGGCAAAGACGGAGTTATCACAGTAGAAGAAGCAAAAGGAACTGAAACAACGGTGGACGTAGTGGAAGGTATGCAGTTCGACCGTGGTTATCTCTCGCCGTACTTCGTGACCAATGCCGATACAATGGAAGCTGAACTTGAGAATCCTTACATCCTGATTCATGACAAGAAGATTAGCGCAATGAAGGATCTTCTGCCGATTTTAGAAAAAATGGCACAATCCGGCCGTTCGATCCTTATCATCGCAGAAGAAGTGGAAGGGGAAGCGCTTGCAACATTAGTCGTTAACAAATTGCGCGGCACGCTGCGTGTAGTGACAGTAAAGGCTCCGGGATTCGGTGATCGCCGCAAAGCAATGCTGGAAGACATCGCAATTCTGACCGGTGCACAGGTCATCTCGGAAGAAAAAGGATACAAATTAGAAAATGCGACACTTGCATATCTTGGCACTGCAAAAAAAGTAGTTGTTGATAAGGACAACACGACGATCGTTGAAGGTGCTGGAACAAAAGAAGATATCAAAAAACGCATTGCTGAGATTAAATCACAGGTTGAGAAAACAACCTCGGACTACGACAAAGAGAAATTGCAGGAACGTCTTGCAAAACTTTCCGGCGGTGTTGCAGTGTTGAAGATCGGTGCATCCACCGAAGTGGAAATGAAGGAAAAGAAGGCCCGTGTGGAAGATGCTCTGCATGCTACCCGTGCAGCCGTAGAAGAAGGTATCGTTCCCGGAGGCGGAGTTGCATTGCTTCGCGCCATTGATGCCCTCACCGAAGTGAAGACCGAAAATGCTGATCAGGCAACCGGTGTTCAGATTCTTCGCAGATCACTGGAAGAACCTCTGCGACAGATTGTTGCCAATGCCGGACTCGACGGTTCAGTCGTCGTGGATAAAGTGAAGAACGGTAAAGACGATTTCGGCTTTAACGCTCTTACGGAGAAGTACGAAAACCTCATTCAGGCCGGTGTTATCGATCCAACCAAGGTGAGCCGTGTGGCGGTGGAAAATGCTGCGAGTGTTGCAGCATTGCTCCTCACAACGGAAGCAACCATCGTGGAAAAACCTGAAGAGAAAAAAGCAGCTCCCGCAATGCCTCCGGGCGGCGGAATGGGTGATATGTATTAATTATCCCCTTACCGTTGGACATGGAGCAATACCCTGGCTCGGTTCAGTTGCAGCAACCCTCAGTCAAAGTCCTTGGCTGAGGGTTTTTTATTTTCTATATTTCAGAAAGATGAAAGGAATCGACTGATGTCATTTCAGGACCAACTTGGACAGATCCAACAAAAGCTTTCAGAGTATCAATTGGACGGATGGCTTATCTATAATTTCCGCGGTTGCAATCCGTTTGCGACAAAAATATTGGAAATGACCGCAGGAAAACTCTCTTCACGGCGATATTTCTATTATATTCCCGCCTCAGGTGTTCCGCAAAAACTAGTGCACAGTATCGAACAATATGACCTGGACCACTTGCCGGGTGACAAAACAATCTACAATACATGGAAATCTCTGCATGACGGCGTAAAAAAAATTCTTACCGGCGTGAATACCGTCTGTATGGAATATTCTCCGAACAATGATATACCGTATCTTTCCAAGGTCGATGCCGGAACAGTGGAATTCATCCGTTCTTTCAATGTGAATATCATCTCGTCGGGGGATATCGTGCAATATTTTGAAGCACGCTGGACTGATGAGCAATATGCCGAGGCACAGGATACGGCAAACATTCTTTTGCGGACAGTCGATAAAGCGTTCTCATTTATCGGGGACCGCCTGCGCAACGGAACCACGGTGACGGAATATGACGTGCAAAGACTGATCATGGATGAATTTGACAGAAACAATCTTACTACATATGCTCCTGCGAATTGTTCGGTGAACGGGAATGGTGCCAATCCTCATTATGATCCCAGTGCCGAACAAAGTGCAGCAATAAAAAAGGGAGATTATATACTAATCGATTGGTGGGCGAAAAAGAAAAAGCCGGCGGCTGTCTATGCAGATTTCACATGGGTCGGATTTGCAGGGGAGGAAATTCCCAAAAAGTATCAGGAAGTGTTTGATATCGTTAAGGGATCCAGGGATGCAGCAGTCGAATATTTGGTAAAGGAAATGAAGGCAGGTCGAAAGATTCGAGGATGTGATGTGGATGATGTGACGAGGAAATATATCGAGAAAAATGGATACGGACAGTTTTTTGTTCACCGTACAGGTCATAATATCGGCGAAGAAGTACACGGTAATGGAGCGCATATTGATAATTTTGAGACAATGGATGTTCGGGAGATCATTCCAGAAACCTGTTTTTCGATTGAACCTGGAATCTATCTCCCCGGCGAGTTCGGTATACGGCTGGAGATCGACGTCTATATCTCAAAGACCAAAGAGGTGATTCTTCTTGGCGACACCTATCAAAAAGAAATTGTCAAAATTCAATGTTAATGCATGTTTGGTGAGCTACTGTGAAGTGTTCACCGATAAAAGTATTATCCTATGGAACTCGGATTGAAAAACAAAGTTGCACTCGTCGCCGCTTCCAGTCAGGGATTGGGCAAGGCGACTGCATTTTCGCTTGCACAAGAAGGTGCAACACTTGTTATTTGCTCCAGAAATAAAAAGGCACTTGCGAAAACGGCTGAAGAACTGCGGGACAAGACTGGCGCGAAAGTGGTTCCGATCGTTGCCGATGTTTCGCATCCCGAAGATATTGATTCTTTGGTCAGTTCGGTAATGAAAAAATTCGGCAGAATTGATATTCTTGTCAATAATGCCGGGGGACCTCCAAGCGGAAAAATCTCATCATTGCCGGATGCAGAATGGGAAAAGGGATTTAATTTAACACTGATGAGCATGGTTCGGTTGACTCGTGCCGTTCTTCCAATGATGGAACAGCAGCGATGGGGAAGAATTATCACCATCGTTTCGATCACGGCAAAACAGCCGATCGATGACTTGTTGATCTCATCCACACTCCGTCCCGGCATTCTGGGTATCTCCAAAGTGCTTGCCAATCAATACGGTCGATTCAATATCACGGTCAATACTGTTTGTCCTGGCCACATCTTCACGCACTGCCAAGAAGAGTTATCGCAGTACCGTTCAAAAGAAAAGAATATTTCAATGGAACAATATCTGGAAGAGAGTGCATCGAACATTCCAACCGGCAGACTTGGGAAACCGGAGGAACTGGGAGACGTGATAGCATTTCTGGCGTCAGAAAAGGCCAGTTACATTAATGGGACGAACATTCTGGTGGATGGCGGACAGGCGAAAGGGATTCACTAAATAAAAAACGGGATATGATCCCGTTTTATTGTTATAAATCATTTCTTCTGTTTCAGTACTTTCGTCCAATGGACGATCTGTTTTTTCACTTCATTTGGCGAGGTGCTTCCTGCAGATTTCTTGTGTTCTATGGATGCTAGAGGATTGAGCAGTTCATAAACGTCCTCTGAGAATTTGTGAGAGAACTTATGCAATTCTTTCAAAGAAAGCTGCGGCAGGGAAACATGATGTTCAATACAATACCCAACAATCTTTCCAGTGATGGAATGTGCTTCCCGGAACGGGACTCCGTGCATTACCAGATAATCAGCAATTTCAGTTGCCGTCAGGAAATCATTTTTTAATTCTTCTTCAAATCGATCCTTATCAAACGTAGTATGGATTAGTACATGGGTCATAATGTAGACACATTCCCGTGTGGTTGCTGCGGCATCGAACAATGGTAATTTATCCTCCTGCATATCGCGGTTATAGGCGAGGGGGAGCCCTTTCATCAGTGTAAGGATGTTCATCAGGTTGCCATACACCCTTCCGACCTTGCCGCGTGTTAATTCCGCCATATCGGGATTCTTTTTTTGCGGCATGATGCTGCTGCCGGTGGTATAAGAATCGTCAATCCGTGCAAAATTGAATTCCTGCGAAGTCCAGAGCACCAATTCTTCAGACATCCTGCTCATGTGCATCATAATGCCGCTGCAAACGGAAACGAATTCAATGATATAATCACGGTCAGAGACCGCATCAATACTGTTTTCAAGTACACTGTCAAATCCGAGCTTTTTTGCAACACTTGCTCTGTTGATGGGGAAGGATGTTCCCGCCAGTGCCGCTGCGCCGAGTGGGAGACGGTTAACGCGTTTGTAACAGTCGGCCAACCGTTCGTAATCCCGTTCCAACATTGCAACATAAGCAAGTAGATGATGGGAAAGAAAGATCGGCTGAGCACGCTGCAGGTGCGTATAACCCGGCATGATAGTGCCGAAATGTTTTTCCGATTTGTACAACAGTACTCGTTGAAACTGTGCGACGAGTTTTTTCAATTCAAGAATTGCAGTGCGAAGGTACAACCGTTCATCCAGTGCAACCTGATCATTCCTGCTCCGAGCCGTATGGAGTTTTCCTCCCATCGGTCCCACTTTTTGGATGAGTCGCTGCTCAATCGCCATATGGATGTCTTCCTTCTCCCAGGAGAGATCAAGTTTTCCGTTCTCGATCTCCGTTTGAATCTCCTTCAATGCTTTTCTAATACGGCGAGATTCTTCAAGCGATACAATCTTGCATGCGGCGAGCATTTCCACATGTGCGATGCTTCCAAGAATATCTTCCAGGTATAGCTGCTTATCGAGATCGATGGAGGATGAGAAGCGTAATGCTGCTTCCGAGAGAGCAGTTTTGAATCTGCCGCCCCAGAGTGATTTGATTTTTGCCATACGTGACTCCGCTGTTGTTGAACCGGCAGGGAAGCAGGGCTTCCTGCGGATGCATACGTTGAATATACAAAAAAAAGACCTGACTGATGCAGTCAGGTCTTTTCACGGACAATGCTCCGAATTGAGGAGAATGAAAAGATCCCTCTGGTTATTCCCGCACAACCCACACTTTCACTTTTGCGGATACCTTGGCATGCAATTTCACCGGTACCTCAAAAATGCCGAGTGTTTTAATCGGTTCTTCCAGTTCGATGATCCGTTTATCAATGGAATAACCTTTTTCCGACAGTGAATCGGCGATCATCTGCGAAGTGACGGCGCCGAAGAGCTTATCGTCTTCGCCAACCTTCATCGTAATGGTCAATGACACACTGGCGAGTTGTGCTGCGAGCTTTTCAGAATCCTGGACAACCTTTTCTTCTTTACGGGCAAGTTGTTTCTTTTCCTGCTCGAGGGCGTTCAGGTTCCCTTCGGTAGCGCGGAAGGCAATGCTTCTTGGAATAAGATAATTTCGCGCGAATCCGTCCTTCACTTCAACAACATCACCGATGCTGCCGAGTTTGTTATAATTTTGACGTAAAATGACTTTCATATTTTCCGACCTCGTTTAATTACTTAATGGCTTCAGATGTGAAGGGAAGAAGCGCAATATGGCGGGCGCGTTTAATTGCCTGCACAAGTTGACGCTGATATTTTGCGCTTGTTCCGGTAATGCGTTTCGGAATGATTTTACCTTGCTCATTGATGAATTTGCGGAGCAGTTTTTCATCCTTGTAATCGATATAGATCGTACCTGCGGCTGTGAAGCGGCAGGAACGTTTCTTTTTTTGTTGCGCATCTTTTTTTGCATCCCGGCGGTTGTCGCCGCGATTACCGTCCCTGCGGAATCCTCCGCCTTCGCGCCTATTGTTGTCGTACGTTGATTCTTTTCTCATGCTACTGCTCCTTTGCTGGCTTCTTCGGTGGGCGCAGTAGCCGCAGCGATTGGCTCACTGATCGGAGTTCTCTGGCCGACTTCTTTTGCTTTTAATGCCTTTTTGTTCAGTTCAACAGTTAAGAAACGGATGATGTTCTCGTTCAGCAGGTACTGTCGTTCCAATTTCGCGATCAGATCGCCTGGCGCTTTGAATTCGTACAGAACGTAGAAACCGTTGTTCTTCTTTTTGATAGCGTATGCAAGACGGCGGCGTCCCCATTTTTCGAGAGCGCGGATCTCGCCGTTGTTCTTGGTAATGAAGTCTTTTACCTTCTCAATCTCCGCTTCGATCTGTGCATCCTCGAGCGTTGCATTGATGATGATAATAGATTCATATATCTTGGATTGGTACTGCATGTATATCCTCCTTTGGACATATGGCCCCATCACAGAGAGTGTGGATGGAGCAGGTTGATTAGTGTTTCAGTTTATTTCAAAACTCATTCCGCACCTGCGGAACTGAAAAAATTTCTGTTGTACTGACTCATCGTCTTTTGAATCCCCGCCTCTATCCAGCCGACACATGCATCCTGTGTATGGTGAAGCAAACGGGGAAGAAGTTCCTTTTCTTCTGCATCGAATGATGAAAGCACATAGTCTGCCATCACTTCGTGCGTGTGGCTGGCTGGTAATGTTGCACCGCCGACGCCGATCCGCAACCGTGGAATTAAATCACTTTGCAGATGATAGATGACTGATGCTATCCCGTTGTGCCCGCCGTCGCTTCCTTTCGGCCGGAGCCGAAGGGTCCCGAAGGGGAGTTGAAAATCATCGAAGAGCACGAGAATATCTTCCAAAGCAAGATCATACTGCTGCCGGATCTCACGGATGGCGACGCCACTGTTATTCATATACGTCTGCGGCATCAAGAATAATACCGGAGTCTCTCCGATGGACGTCTGATAACACTCGAACAAATCATTGCTTTCTGCATGCGATGCTTTGAATGAAGCGATCATCAACTCCAGTGCAAGAAAGCCGATATTGTGCCGGGTAAACCGGTATCTGCTGCCCGGATTCCCTAATCCTACGATGCATTTCACGGAGGAACTCCGTTGTCAAAGAACTTTTAAATAGTTTATTTTTTTGCCGGTGCTGCAGTTTCACCTTCAGCCGGTTTCTTGCCTTTTGCAATAACTTCCGGTTCTGCAGGCGCTGCTGCTGTTGTCGCCGCCGCCGCATCTGCTGTACCCGGCACTGCTGCAACCTCTTCTTTAATGATAGTCGGAGGTACAACCGCAACAACCGCCGCTGATTCGTTATCCAGAATCGTCACGTTTTCGATTTTGATATCACGAACGTGAATGGAATCGTTCATGCCGAGTTCTGCGACGTTCAATTCGATATGCTCGGGGATATATTTCGGCAAGCAGGAAACGCGCACTTTGTGCATAATGAACTGCAATGTTCCGCCGTCCTTCACGCCCTTCGGGCTTCCCTGAAGAATCACGGGGATCTGCACCGTCAGTTCTTCATTGTCCTTCACGCCCTGCAGATCGAAATGCACAGGACGATCAGTGATCGGATCGAACTGAACATCACGAAGGATGCAAGTCTTTGTTACACCGTTATCCAATTTCAAATTGATTAAATGTGTGTTCGTCGTATAGATCAACGGTTTCATGGCAAGCGGAGTTGCCGTGATATTGATGTTCTCTTCACCGCGGGAATAATAAATACCCGGGATTTTATCGTCGGACCTCAGACGATTCGCTGCTTTGCCTTTTTCTGTGCGCACCGTTGCATTCAATAATACTTCTGACATTGTCTTTCTCCTTACTGGAACAATAGATTAATTAATTATCCAAACTTTTATCTTTATCCACATCGAATAGGGAACTGATCGATTTATTATGGAAGCAGCGTTCGATCGCTTCCGCAAAAACTTGCGATACCGACATCACTTCGATCTTCGGCGATTTGACCATCAACGGGATCGTGTCGCAGACGATAATCTTTTCCACTTCGCTTTGATTGATTCTCTCCAACGCTTTGCCGGAAAGCAGCGGATGCGTACACGCGCCGTAGACCGATTTTGCACCGGCTTTTTTCAGAGCGGTGACAGCATTCGTAAATGTTCCCGCCGTATCGATCATATCGTCAACAATCAGCACATTCCGGCCTTCTACATCCCCGACGATGTTCATTACTTCGACAACATTCGGAGCAGGACGCCGTTTATCGATCAACACCAGATCCGCTTCGAGACGCTTTGCATATGCCCGCGCCATTTTAATCCCTCCGACATCGGGGGAAACAACCGTCAGATTTGGAATCTTTTGTTTTCGTAAATGTTCTACGAAGACCACTGACGAATACAAATGATCCACCGGTATATCAAAAAAACCCTGGATCTGTGGTGCATGCAGATCCATACAAATCACTCGATCCGCACCGGAGGTCGTAATCAAATTTGCAACCAGTTTAGACGTTATCGCAACACGCGGTTGGTCTTTCCGATCCTGCCTGGCGTAACCAAAATACGGAATGACCACTGTTACTTTACGCGCCGAAGCCCGTTTTGCGGCGTCTACGGCAATCAACAATTCCAATAGATTGTCAGCAGGAGGAACCGTCGTCTGGATAATGAAGACATCCGCACCGCGGACATTGTCAATGAATTTTACCCATATTTCACCGTCACTAAAGTTCTGTAATTCTAATTTCCCAAGAGGCTCACCCAATTGGTGAGCAATTTTTTCAGCCAACGGAAGATTAGACCGTCCCGTGAACAACTTTAATTGTGGCATAAATAAGCGTCGACTCTGCCGTGAGGATAAAGTGTATTTTAGTTAACAAAAATAAGAAAAATTCATCAGAGAGTCAACGTTTGATCTGTGTAAACTTGAAAACAAGGCCTGTATTGACATTCCATCAACCTTTGGGTATTTTGAACACGATTTATGGGCGAAATATTAGAGAAGCAGTTTGAACTTAGCACACCTACCGGTGCACCGTTACGTGGAGACTTGCGTTGGAAAAAGGAGTTATCCGGATTTCGTGAGGCAACACTTCCAGTGGTGGTTGTTTGTCACGGTTTCAAAGCATTTAAGGATTGGGGCCCGTTTCCATCCATCGGCAGATATTTTGCCGATTGTGGATTTGTATCGATTGTAATTAATTTTTCCCATAACGGGATAGGGAAAGAACCGAGAAAATTTGTTGAACATGAGCGATTCGCAAAAAATACCGTCTCGCTTGAGATTGATGATGTGAAAACGGTGATCGACGAATTGAGCAGAAATAAATTCGGATGTTCGTTCATTGATGAGAAGAGAGTTGCACTGGTCGGTCATTCACGCGGCGGCGCTGTTTGTTTAATCACCGCAAAAGAAGACAGAAGAGTCCGGGCAGTTGCTGCCTGGTCTACCATCGCGCATTTTAACCGTTATACAGATGAACAGCGATTGCGATGGAGAGAAAAAGGATTTGTACAGCTCCATTCGGTTAGTGATCTCAAGGTCTTCCGTATTAATACGGACCTTCTTGATGACATTGAAAAGAATGCAGAGCGGCTGGATTTAATAAAGGCTGTAAAAGAACTGAAGAAGCCTTTACTCATCGTACACGGTACTGCGGATATTCCCGCAAAGTTCCACGAGGCGGAACAACTGTATGCCGCAGCGGATAAATCGATGACGGATTTCGTTCGGCTGGAAGGGGCGGGGCATATGTATGGAGCGAAACATCCGTACAAAGAAAAAAGTCCCACACTGAATCACGTACTTGACGTAACAACAACATGGCTGCACAAACAATTATCACCGGAGGTTTAATGGAAGTTATTCGAAAGAAATACTTTATGGATACAACAACAACCGCATCGACAACGCTTGTACAGGCAGGATGGATATCGCTGTTTGCCGCATTTACGGCCATCGGAGCACAAGTGCAGATTCCTCATCAGCCGATTCCATTTACTCTGCAGACATTCTTCGTACTGTTGTCCGGCGCGTTCCTTGGTGCACGGAACGGCTTCATTGCACAAATAGTGTATATCGCTGCCGGTGCGATCGGATTACCTGTCTTTACTGGAGCGACATTCGGTCTGGTGAAATTATTTGGCGTGACCGGAGGATACCTGATGAGCTTCCCCATAGCCGCTGTTGTGGTCGGTTATCTGGTGCGACTTCATTCAGGATATCTTTGGACGCTGTTGTCAATGGTGGCTGGCCTCGTTGTGGTGTTCACACTCGGCACACTATTTTTAAATTTTATGTTTGTCCATAATCTCGAACAAGCGGTTGCCAGCGGATTCCTGATCTTTTCATGGTGGGATATCCTGAAATTATCTGCAGCTGCCGCGATCTATTTTGAGTTTTCAAAAAGATATCGAAAACTGCCGGCATAATCTGTAGGCAAAAATATTAAGAGCGGTATCGAATCCTCTCGTATGAGAGGATTCGGTGTTTTAAACCAATTTATTCGGAGAGGGTGCAGGAAAAGTGAATTAAGAACTGATGTTACGCAGAAAGAAATTTTAATCATAAAATGGTTCGACGCGGCGCAGAAACGGTAGTCCCATCCTGACCAAATCCTTTGTTGTTTGTTCCGAAGGAATACCTTCGGGAAAGGATGCGTCTCCCAAAGGGACCCCTTTCCCAACGGGACCACTTTGTGGAGGGGGAAGGATGACCTCAATAAATTAACCTGCGCCTTGCTCACCATGACTGATTTACTTGTTTTGCGTAACATCAGTTAAGAAAGAATGTATTGCTATCCGCGAAAATTCAGGAATTCATCCCAACGCCGGAAGAGATCAGCAGTAGCGCGCACGTCGCCATAACAATATTCTGCAATTGTTCGGAATCGCTTTGCTTCAAATAACGGCCGCATATCAAGTCCAGTGATCCCTTTTGTTTTGGGACTCTCGATCCCGAACGATTTGCAATAGAAATCCAGGCTAAAACGTCGTGTTGTTTGATAGTAGGTGAGTTGTTCCAGCAGATCACAATGGATATCGGCATCATACCGGTACGGCATCAAGTTCCGGGTGGTCTGTATTCCAAGCTTTGCCGAACGGAGCAAAACGAACGGGCAATCGAATCCTCTTCCGTTGAAAGTAATAAATTGATCATACTTCGGAATGACCTCCCAGAAATTCTGTAGAATCTGTTCCTCCGTACCGGATATGAATTGACAACTTCCATCAGTAGAAGAATATTCTTCGGCCGTATCAGATTGGTAGAACACTTTTCCTTTTTGTGAATCCGGATTATAGAGAGCAATGCAGAGAATCTGCGCGGAGAGTGGATGGAGATTGAGGTTCTTTTTGACCTCTTCCACTTTTTCCGCTGTATCGGCAAACCGGAGGAGATAGGTTTGCGTGTCCGCATCAAAAGATTCCAACGGATAGCCGAGCGATTCAATATCAAATACTATCTTACTCATACCTGAGTGATTTTATAGTTTTTTAATCCCCAATTTGTTTCTTTTGCCGTCACAAGGATGACTGTGTAGATCGGAACGGCCAGTACCATGCCCATCACTCCCAGCGTTTCATTGCCGATGAGAATCACCAGGAACATCACCAAGGGACTGATATCCATAATCTTGCTGAAAACCGACGGCTGGATGAACATTTGATCGACCTGCTGCACTGCGATGGTTGCAATGACAATAGGCAGAAGCATCCGCAGGTCGCCAAACTGCACGATGGTCATTAAGAGCGTCGGAACTGCACCGATGAACGGTCCAGCAAATGGTATAACGTTGGTAAATCCGCCGATTAAACCGAGGACAGTAGCATAGTTAATCCCCAGGAAAAAATAGATGATTGCATAGATGATACCGACGATGATAGACTCGATAACTGTGCCGCGGATATATTTGCTCAGTTGATCTTCGATCTTGTTCATTATGTTGAGCGTCATCTCGAAATATTTGTTCGGCATGTTCTGTACGAATGATTTTTGCATTGAATAATAGTCGCTCAACAGAAAGAATGTGATAAAAGGAACTAGCGCCAGAATTGCGACGGTTCCCAGCAAGCCGGAGAGGGTCTCTCCGGCAGTATTTCCGAATGATACCAAGGTATTATTCAACTGATCCCGGATGGCCTCGGATTTCAAGAACGGAATTTGTGTGGAGATCTGAGCGCTCAAATCGTTCAGCATAATGGTGAGATGCTCTTTGCTAAATGCCGCTGTGATTTGTCCCACCTGTGTTGAAATAACGGGAAACAGCAATACGGCACCAAGCACCGTGATACTCCCCAATCCAACAAAAACAAGCGTGACCGCAAACCACCGCGCCGCGCCGAGATTCTCGATATAATCCACCACGGGACGCAGGATGAAGGTGAGCGCAAAGGAGATCACGAGGATCAAAAACAGGTCTTCGAACGTCGATAACACGAAGATTGGCAGCGCGATTGCCATTGTTACAAGAAACACTTTCCATTGACGGCTGCGGAAAAAGTTTTTTTCTTCTTTCATTCTTTCACCAATTGTGATGCGATTTTACCGGAGAGCGAGGAATCATACCCCCGGCGGAGCAAATGTTCGTAGATTCGTTTCTTTTTTGTCAGTGTGGGGAGGGAAGTGATCCGTTTATACTTCCGCTCTCCTTCTTTTAATGCAAGTGCAGTTTCGGATTCCGTTGTGAAGTATTCCGACAAGATCGCGTCGATGGTCGTCCGGTCGATTCCTTTTTTCATCAATAACTGTTTCATCGTCAGTTTCCCGACCGGCCGTAACATCATTTTGTCTCTGCAAAACATCCGAGCATATTCCGCATCGTTCAACAGATTATTTTCTTGAAGGTACTGTAACGCCTGTTGTACAAACCGTTCATCGAACTCTTTTTTGTGCAGATAGTCGCTGATCTCTTTGGCAGAACGGGGACGATAGGACCTGTACCGAAGAGCGATCCGTTTCACCGAAGATTCCATTTCCGAGTATTCGATCTGTTCCCGCTCTTCGTCCGTTAGGGACTGTCCCGTATGCAGCACATAGCGGACATAGACATCTTCACTGACGCTGAATGCATATTTCTCATCGACAAAAATTGAAAAGCGCTGTCTGTTTTTCTTTTGCCGCTCGATTTTTGTGATGATCATAAATAATTGACCTCCCGGACCGCGCGGATCCGGGAGGTTCGCTGAATATTACTTTGCTTTTTTTGATTCTTTTGCTGGCGCTTGTTTTTCTTCGCTTGCAAGTGCTTTCGCCGGAGGTTCCGATGCGACACCCAGTTTCACACGTACTTCTGTATCGATCTGTTTTGCCAATGCTTCATTACCGGTCAAAAACGCTTTTACAGAATCACGACCCTGTCCGATCCGTTCTTCCTTATAGGAGAACCATGAACCGCTTTTGTTGATGATATTCTGTTCCACGGCTACGTCGATTAAGTCTCCGAGTTTGGAAATTCCTTCATTATAGAGAATGTCAAACTGCACTTCTTTGAACGGAGGCGCCACTTTATTCTTCACTACTTTTACTTTTGTCCGGTTTCCGATGATATTTGTTCCGTCCTTGATCGCTTCAATACGGCGGACATCCATTCGTATAGAGGCATAAAACTTCAATGCATTTCCTCCGGTGGTCGTTTCGGGATTGCCGAACATGATACCTATTTTCATGCGCAGTTGGTTTGTGAAAATAACGATCGTCTTCGATTTTGAGATCGCCGAGGTCAGTTTCCGCAGTGCCTGGGACATCAATCGTGCATGAACGCCCATGGTCGGATCTCCCATTTCGCCTTCGATCTCAGCACGGGGAGTCAACGCAGCAACGGAATCGATAACAACAACATCCAGTGCGCCGCTGCGGACAAGGGTTTCCACAATCTCCAATGCCTGTTCGCCGTACTCCGGTTGCGATAAGAGCAGGGAAGAAGTGTCGACACCGAGTTTGCGCGCATATCCTGTATCCAACGCATGTTCAGCATCGATAAACGCACAGATACCGCCGGTCTTTTGTGCTTCGGCGATAATATGCAGACAGATGGTTGTTTTACCGGAAGATTCCGGTCCATAAATCTCTATCACCCGTCCGCGCGGAACACCGCCGACACCGAGGGCAGTGTCCAACGAAATCGAGCCGGTTGAGATAGCATCAATTTTCATGATCGGTCCGTCATGAAGTCTCATGATGGAACCTTTTCCGTGTTGCTTTTCAATTTGTTCGATCGCTACTTTCAGCGCTTGAACTTTTGCGTCTTTGTCTTCAGCCATGGCGTACCCTTTATATAGATGTGTTTTTTTGAAAATTGATTGTGCAAAGTAATGTATTCGAATTCCTGAATCAAGAATCTAATGTTGCATTTTAAGGAGTTTTCGGCGCATCATTTCCAGTGCCGCCTGCGTCGCACGTTCTTTGAATCGCAATCGGTTATCTCCGAAATTGAACTTCATGGCGAATGTCGAACTGGCGTCCGAATATCCTATCCAGCAGAGTCCGACCGGTTTTTGCGGTGTGCCGCCGGATGGTCCAGCAATTCCGGTCGTAGAGAGAGCGATATCTGCCTGAGCGGACATCCGCGCTCCGCTTGCCATTGCTTCGGCAACTTCTTTGCTCACTGCTCCGTGGTCCAGAATGAGCTTCTCCGGAACACCGAGTTCTTCTATCTTCAAACGGTTTTGATAGACGACATATCCACCGAGAAAATATTCTGAACTGCCGGAGACGTTTGTAATGCGGTTTGCCAACAGTCCGCCGGTGCAAGATTCCGCTGTTGTTAGTTTCAACGATTGTTCCTTCAAAAGGATTCCAATAATATCTTCCAGGTCCTTTTCATCACTGGAATAGATATATTTCTCCGCCTTCGTACGCAAAACGTTTTCGGCATGCTGCAATTTTACCAGTGCTGCATCTTCCGATGTTTCTTTTACCGTGATGCGAAGCTTTGTTCCCATCGGATTGGGAAGGAATGCGAGGGTGGTTGTTCCGTCTGTACCGATCACCTCGTTGATGTCGCCTATCTCATTGGCAAGCATTGATTCGCCGATGCCGGTTGTCTTCAGCGTGCGGTGTCGGACAACGGAGACTGTGTTCTTCTTCATAAGGAACGGCACAATCCAGGAATCGACCATCCCTTTCATTTCGAAAGGGACTCCGGGCATCACGAAGAAATATTTTCCGTTTTGTTCGAACATCATTCCCGGCGCCGTGCCGACGGTGTTGGGAATGACCGTGCACGATGCAGGGACAAGCGCCTGATCGACATTGGACTGAATCATTGCGATATTGCGTTGCAGTGCAAGAGCTTTGATATGCTCCAATGTTTCGTTGTGGATCACCAGGGCTGTATTGAAGAATTCGCAAACCATTTTCTTTGTTATATCATCATGTGTCGGTCCCAGTCCGCCCGTTACACACACTACATCCGCACGCTTGAATGCTGCGGAGAATGCATCGATGATCACATCTGCTGTGTCTCCCACAGTCGTCATCCGATCGCAATAGATACCGGCATTGTTCAACTGTTCGGCAATGTAAGCCTGATTCGTATTGATGACCTGTCCGATGAGAAGTTCATCGCCGATCGTAATGATTTCAGCGTTCATTTAGAAGAAAAGGTTGATGCGAAGTGCCAATTGAATAATAACGTTGGTATAGATTCCGGCGATCACATCATCCAGCATGATGTTCCATCCGCCGGAGCGCTTGTCAAATTCCGCTGCGGGATATGGTTTGAGTATATCAAGAATCCTGAAGATGACAAATGCCAGACCAAAGTTCAGGAATGAGAATGGAATGAACCAAACACTGATCCACATTCCGACGAACTCATCGATTGTTACCTGGGACGGGTCTTGTCCGTACACTTTTTCCATCTTGTCCGCCACGCGCCCGCCGATAATGAACAGCAGGATAGTGGCGGGAATAATGACGTAGACCGAAGTGAAATTCGGAATGAAGAAGAACGCACACGCTGCCAACGATCCGAATGTTCCGGATGCAGCGGGAGCGTACCCCGTGTAGATTCCCGATGCGACGAACTTTGTCAGTCCATCCACCGATGGCTTTTCCTGTTCAATAATTTCCGGGTTCTGTTCCTGTTCCATTTTGTTGACGGGTAAATAATTCGACAATGATACTGCTGTTTGCGATCAGATAAAGGATGCCGGTGAGCGCCGTGAGCAATGTCGTAATGCTCATAAGAAGAAACATGTTCGTCGGTGCGGCGACAATATCAAAAAACCATCCGAACTGGATGTTGAGCGATTCTGAAGTCCGTACGCAGTATTCGACCAAAAAAAGATAGATCACCACCAATTGAAAGAATGTTTTCGTTTTCGCAAAGCCGCTGGTGTTGATTGTTTTGCCTTTGAATTCGGAATATCCCCGGAGACTAGTGATGAGGAAGTCCCGTATCACGATGATCCACACCATCCATGCTTCGGCATAACCGATATAGATGAAAGAAATGAATGCGGCCGATGTTAATACCTTATCAGCGAGCGGGTCCAAAAATTTCCCCCATCGGGTAATGAAACCCCATCGGCGGGCGACATAACCGTCATACCAGTCCGTGATCGCGGCAACAAGGAAGATGCCCAGCGCGATCTGTTTGTCCACCGGATTGATAGAGAACAGGAAATACAAAAAAACCGGTGTTAATGCGATGCGGAACAGAGTTAACTGATTCGGCGGTGAAATAGGTATTGGAAGCATATTCGTTGCCTAAAATACTCTATTTTCAAACATCAATCAACAATTTGTTCTTGTTTAGCACTGTAAATTTATCTTTATTTACATAATAAATTCACGTTATGCAGGACCTGAAAAATGGCCATAGTGAGTAAGGTGCAGAATTAATTAGTTACTCATTCTTTTTCTTCCCACGTCACGCATTGATTGCTTCGCCTAAGGGATTCTTTCGGAATACACCAGGAAGGATTTTGCCCAGGTCCACCGCAAAGCAATCCCTTCAGGAAAGGACTCCAGACCGAATTTTCTGCACCGCGGTGAACCACATATACCTTTTGCATAACGTCCGTTATTATTTTTTTCCAATACTGTTTTTCAATCAATTTTCCTTATGAAAAGTATCCTGATTAAATTACTTCTCCCGACAGTTTTCCTGCTTATTGGTGCAGAACAACTGATCGCACAAACCAATCCAGTTCCATACGATCTCTCCACCGGAACATATACGTTTACCAACTGGCCCAGTGCCAGTGCAGCAGGGACATATCCTCCGAACATGATATTCCATCGCGGGGCTGTTGTCGATCCTTTACTGTCCACTGCTACCACTGCGGATTATACAGGTTCCTATAGCGGAACTTCCGGTGCACGGATGAACGGTTTGGGGACTGACGGATTCAGTTGGCGTAATACCAGCACAGGCGGTGATCTTGGTGCCGCAGTGCTTGCACTAAATACGACCGGAATTTCCAATATTGCTATTTCATGGACAGGCGGGACCGTGGCAGTGGATGCGACGACGCGTGAATACCGCATTCGATTGCAGTATCGAGTCGGAACCAGCAATGCTTGGACCGACGTTCCAGGACCGATCGAATATACGGTGAATCCAACAGCAGGACATTCACAGAATTTTGGACCAACGTTACTTCCCGCAACTGTTAATAACCAGCCGGTTGTTCAACTCCGCTGGAGATATTATTACAACAGTGCCGGATCGAATACCCGTCCTCAGCTTCGAGTGGGAAATATTACAGTGCAAACAGGGGAGGCATCCGGAAACGGCACCGGTAGCGTCCGGCTGGATCCAGATACATTGAATGGCGGCGTGACCGGTCCAATTAATTTCATCTATAATAGGGATACCTCTTTCACGGTTAACGGACTCAAGATTGTTATTCCGCCGGAATTTTCCTGGTCACAGAACGCCGGTGATGTTTCATTAACGAATATCACTGCCGATAAAGTTGTGAATGGCGATACGATCACCATTTCCAATATTGTTTTTGATGTGGATTCAACAATTATTACTGTCGCCAATGTCACTTCACCAAATACAACAGGTTATTTCCCATTCAAGATTCAATCAAAACAAGATGGATATGCGGATGTGATGCCGTTGCAACGGATAGTGGTGTTTGGTGCACCGGTTTCCATTGCAGAAGCAAAAGCGAACGATGTCAATGGAGTGATGCTTAATCTCAACAAGTTGATAACTGTTCGCGGAATTGTTACCGTGGCAAATCAATTCAATGGACCATCCTTCATCCAGGACAATACCGGAGGAATCGGCATTTTCGGATCGGCATTTTCAACCGCGGTGAATTTGGGAGATGAAGTGGTTGTATCGGGACTGGTGCAGCCATTCAATGGATTAAGTGAGATCGTCAATCCTGTTTTGCATTCCATCGTCAGTACGGGAAATGTCATTGATCCGTTGGTTGTGAATGCAAGCCAGATCGCCAATGACGGTACCGGCGGAGAGGAAATTTTTGAAGGAACACTCGTCCGACTGAACGGCATTACCGTTGGAGGGTCGGGAAACTGGGTGGGAAACACCAATTATCCTATCTCCGATGCCACAGGAAGTACTGAGATTCGAATCCCAATTGCAACGAATCTTGTCGGCTCTCCTGTCCCTTCCGGAGCAGTGGATTTGATAGCCGTTGTGGGACAATTTAAGAATGCGCCGCCGTACATCGGCGGGTATCAGTTAATGCCCCGTTCAAAGGAGGATATCATTTCTACCGGTCCGATCATCGAATCACTCCCGACAGAAACGGTCATTCAACCAACATCACTCACGATTGGATGGCATACGGTGAATGCTGGCACGAGCAGATTGTATTATGGAAAGACTCCTGCTTTCGAAGAAGGTATTGTTGCTCCCGACAATGCGGAAGGGACGACTCACACCATCACATTAAATGATTTGACACCGGCAACAACGTATTACATTAAAGCATTCTCGGCGTCCGGAACCGACACGAGTTTTGCCGCAACTTTAATCTCTAGCACTTCTTCGAGTAATTCAACCGGTCAGACGAATGTGTATTTCAATTACAGCGTCAACACAACACTGGCGCGCGGCGAAAACGCTCAAACGCTTGGGAGCGGAATCGTCAATAAGTTGATTAACCGGATCAACGCTGCCAACTACTCGATTGATGCAGCTCTGTACAGTTTAAGTGGAACAGTTGGTGCGAATGTTGCCGCAGCACTTGTCTCTGCAAAAAACCGGGGAGTGAAAGTGCGGGTGATCGGAGAGAACGATAACAGCGGTACTGCTCCGTGGTCCACATTGTCTGGCGCAAGCATACCGTTGATCTTTGATAATTATGATGCTATTAATGCTGGAAACGGTTTCATGCACAATAAATTTGTGGTGATCGACAACAGAAATGCTGCACTATCGGATACAATGGATTGGATCTGGACCGGTTCATGGAATTTAACCGATCCCGGCACGAACGGCGATGCGCAAAATATTATTGAAATCCAGGACCGTGCGCTTGCCAATGCCTTCACAATGGAATTCAATGAAATGTGGGGGAGTGCTACCGAATCTCCCAACGCGTCAGCATCCCGATTTGGTGCGAGAAAGACAGACAATACACCGCATCATTTCATCATCAACGGAACTCCGGTCGAGCTTTTCTTCAGTCCTTCCGACCGAACGACCAGTCAGATCATCCGCACCGTCAATAAAGCAGCAGTCTCCATTGATATTGCATTACTCTCTTTTACCAGAACCGATATTTCCACTGCGATCATTAACAGGGCAAAGGCGGGAGTAAAAGTGCATGCGCTCGCAGATGTAAAATCGGACAGTTGGTCCGTGTTTGATGCGCTTGCAAGCAATGGAGTCGACATGCGCGTGAAAGGAAGCGATGTGACCGGATCACTGCATCATAAATACGGCATCATCGATGCGGAAATCTCTTTTGGCACGCCGTACGTTATAACCGGTTCTCATAACTGGAGCAGCAATGCGGAAAACAGCAATAATGAGAACACATTAATCATCCAGAGTCCGCGGATAGCAAATCTCTATCTTCAAGAATTCGGAGCCCGCTATGCAAACGCCGGCGGCACAGATGTGCTCTTGAATGTGAAGAATACGAATACTCTGCGTCCGACTGAGTATGAATTAGGCCAAAACTATCCCAATCCATTCAATCCGGCCACGACGATCTCTTTTTCCACGAAGGATGCGGGATTCGTTTCGCTGAAAATCTATGATGTTATCGGAAGAGAAGTTTCAACACTGGTGGAACAGCATCTTTCATCAGGCTCGTATGCAGTGGAGTGGAACGCTGCGCAATTCTCCAGCGATATCTATTTTTATCAACTGAGAGCCGGTGATTTTGTTTCAGCAAAGAAAATGGTACTTCAGAAGTAGATTTCGCAATTATGCCGGAGCAGGGGGATGGACATTCAGCGTGAAAGTTCATCCCCTTTCTCTTTATCCACTATTGGATCTAATACTCCGACACTTGCCCAAAGGACTCCTTCGAAGCGGCGAGGATGTTTATTGCTTCTCCAGTTCCCATTCACTATTTTCCAATTGGATAATCAAGAATGGTGATGCTTTCACGAACGGAAATACGACATATTTTCAGTGAGTCGAAGAATTTCAATGAATTGTTTGATGCGTTTGACGCAGCCCTGAAACAGGGAATTGATGACGTTGAAATATACCGCGTTCTCTTCTGGAATGATTCCCTTGGCAGCGATGAACTGATCTTGTTCGGTGAAAAGCTCGCACGCCAGTACCGCCATCTTGCTTACGATGTCTATATGTGGCTAGCAAATATCTTCGAAGTGCTGTTCGGTAAGAAGGACAATTTTGAGCTGGCTGTCAGTTATTATCAAAAGGCTGCCGCCATTAAGCCGAGCGAACCGGATCCATATATAGATGCATGCGACTGTTACAATCCAGATCTCGATATTCCGCCCGCAAAAATGCTGATCGAATTCCTGAAGATCGGCTATGAATTTGTCCCCAATAATCAAAATCTCTGTCTCCGCCTTGCAGTGCTGTATCACGCCGTCGGCGAATCAGATCTTGCGGAATACTACCGCGTAAAGGCCGACGAATCCGGGGAGAGTCCCATCAAATGAAACACCTGAAAGGGTACATTGCCATCTCCCTCGCGGCGATCACATGGGGAGTCGCTGCTGTTGTGGCAAAATCGTTCTTCAATAAAGCATATGAACCGCTCGTACTTGTACAAATGCGCGTGTCCCTCTCGTTTGCCGTCCTGTTTCTGTATTTCCTCACAACGAACCGTTCTCTTCTCGCATTCAAACTGAAAGATATTCCGCACTTTCTGATTGTCGGTATTCTCGGTGTGGCAGGATCCAATTACTTCTATTATGCGGCGATCAAGGAGACGAATGTTTCACTATCGATTCTTGTTCAGTACACCGCTCCGATTATGGTGATGATGTATACGGTGTTGTTTCAAAAGGAAAAACTCACTGCGGTGAAGATTGCAGCTTTAGTGTTATCGGTCGGGGGTATCTTTCTCGCGATTGGCGCCTTTAATCCGGAAGTGATACAGGGAACGATGAAGGGAATCGTTTTGGCGTTGCTGGCGGCCGTGTCGTTCTCCATTTTCAACATCAGCGGGAAATCGCTGACAAAAAAATATTCCATTTGGACAGGTTTAATCTATCTGCTTGGTGCGGCGACACTCTTCTGGAGTTTTATCAATACGCCGATGGACATTCTCCGCGCAAAATATACGCTGGAAGACTGGAAAGTTTTTGGTATCATCGCACTCATTTCCATTCTCATACCATATACGCTGTATTACTACGGGCTCCATCATATCCAGTCCAGCAAGGCGATCATCGTCAGCACATTGGAACCGGTCGTGGCGATTGTCTCGGAATGGCTCTTTCTGGATGGTGTGATGGGAACAATCCAGATCGTCGGTGCTGTCGGTGTTATTGCGGCGATCGTACTGCTTCAGCGGGATTCTGCGAAGGGGGAACCGATTATTGTTACGGAGTGACCAATCCATTCATCGTATGAACAATCAGTGAAGTATGAAACTTGATCGCCGTAAAAATAAGCTACGGAAAGTGCTCGAACAGCGGCAGCCGGACCTGACCGTGGTGATGGAAAATATCCATGATCCGCATAATGTGAGTGCCATGCTCCGTTCCGCCGATGCCGTTGGAATTCATCAGGTGAATCTGATCTATACTTCCGCAAAATTTCCAAAGATAGGGAGTAAAAGCTCATCCAGTGCGAACAAATGGATCGGCCGCAGAAAATTTCCCGGCGTTGAAGAATGCTATGCCAGTTTGCGGAAGGAAGGGTATCAGATTCTTGCCACCAGACTGGACGATCAAGCACGTCAGTTGTACGATTTCGATTTGACGAAACCGACCGCTTTTGTCTTCGGCAACGAACACGCTGGAGTGACGGATGAAGCAGCAGCACAGGCAGATGCAACAGTCTATATCCCGATGATGGGAATGATTCAGAGTTTGAATGTGTCCGTTGCCTGTGCAGTGACGATTTACGAAGCACTGCGACAACGGAAAGCGAAAGGATATTATGGTTCCCCGAGATTCGAACGTCTTGTACTGGAGCAGCTTTTTGAAGAGTGGATGAAGAAGTAACGGTTCATTCGGACTTTGATTGAGTGAACAAATGCGTCTGCACCAGTAAAGCCAAAAATATCAGCAGAGGCCAGCCGACGACAATCCACATCCATCCGATAGAAATAGCGATGATTAGTAGTATCATGGAAAGAGCAGCAGCAAAAAAATCAAACGTCCGTGTGATTTGAATGCAGTTGATCGTGAAGAATAACGACAGCAGGAGGATTGAAGCCGGAATTGTAAAAACAAGATTTCCACCGAACACCGCAGCATAGACCGTTGCAAGGGACAACAGAGCAAACAAACTTCTTTTAATCCCTTTCTGAAAGATCATCCGCGCATATCTCCAGTACGGCATTCCTTTTTCGTCATTCTTCTTCCGGTCAATAAAGTCTACCAGATAGCCGTTCAGCATAACCATGCCGATGCCGAAGGGAATGAGCAAAAAATAAAGTCCCCCTATCAGCACCTTATTGAACCATTCATTATCGGAAAAGATAAAGGAAAATGCGGAGGCAAGTCGTTTCATGGTTCATTCTAAAGAAAGATTGATTGAAATTCAAGAATTGCATTTGATCATTGATAATGGATGGTGGAATGCGAAAATCTTCTTTCAACAGTTTGAGGGAAACCGATGGATTGCTAATCTTACCCAATTTCTTTATTTTCCATAACGGACGATGAAACATTACAACCCACAGACCATCACGCTTCAACGACTTCTCGTACTCCACTCCGATTACGTGAACGAACTCCAGCGGCGCAATCCCGAAACTCGCGGGACGTATGAACGCACTCTGCGTGAGTTCATGCGGTGGGTCCGCCTGGAACCGGAACTGGAGTGTTCGGCGAAGGAGATTGAGCGATACAAAAAGTTCCTGTTGACAAAAAGAAAACTTTCACCGGTTTCGGTAACGATGTATCTCTCTTCTGTGCGGAAATTTTTTGATTATCTGGTCGGCATCGGGGTGTTAACCTCCAATCCTGCGAAGTTAGTAAAGGGAGGGGCGCCGAATCAGCAGCATTCCCGAAAGAGCATCACCCCGCAGGAAGTGCAGGCGTTGATACAGGCTATAGAGCGAAAAGATGAGATCGGATTTCGGGATTTTGCAGTGGTAAAACTGATGATTACCTGCGGACTTTCCGAAATTGAATTGATCCGTGCGGACATCGGCGACCTCAGAACAAAAAAAGGATTCATGGTGATTAAGTTACAATTGAAGGGAATGAAGTTCAAGGATCGTTCCGTCATCCTTCCGACTGACGCGAAAGATGCGATGAAGAGTTATCTCGCATTTCGGACGAATGCAATGGAGAATGAACCACTTTTTATGAGCGCCGGCAACCGAACCCGCGGTCAACGGATGACCTCGCGAGGGCTCCGTGAACGAATCAACTTTTATCTTGAAAAAGCAGGCGTAAAGAATGGTGAAGCGAGAAAGATCACGGCCCTATCTCTTCGGTTGACAGCCATAAAGACAATGGCTCAACAAGGGGCTAGTATAGATGAGATCAAAAAGAAATTCCATATTGTGAAAGAACTGACGGTACAGAGATATCTGGATGAATAATACTCCATGGTTCCGAGCCCGATTGGTTGTTTATCTATGCTTATTGCTTTTGTACGGCTGTGTTTCCTCCGATCCTTCATTGAAGTTATGGAATGCGCGCATTCCCGCCGGAACGTGGCTTGTATTTGAAGGTATTCTGCCGTGTGCCGATTGCAGAGGAATTAAAACGAGGTTGGAATTATTCGTCGATCAAAACAATCCGGAACCGCCGTTCATTCTGAAGCAGGAATACATCGGTGCAAATGAAGGAGAACGGACATCAGTTCGGAGCGGAATGTATGGAATTTCAGTAAATACATTCAGGGATGCCGAAACTGCAGTGTTTGTGTTGAATCCTTATGAGCGGAATAATCGAATGTATTTTCTTCATGTTAGTTTTGATACTATAAAGTTACTCAATCAACAAATGGGAGAGATTCCATCGACAATGAACCACCTCCTGATCCGCACCGAAACGATCCGGGAAAAACAGTAACTATTCACATTTATTGAGAAGAACCGATCCATGAGTTATACTTTTACTGAAATAGAAAAAAAGTGGCAGGAATTCTGGGAAAAGAATCAGACATACAAAACAGTTGAAGACCCGTCCAGGAAAAAACTCTTTGTGCTGGATATGTTCCCGTATCCCAGCGGTGCGGGGCTGCATGTTGGTCATCCGGAAGGATATACCGCGACCGATATCTTCACTCGCTTTCAGCGGTTGAACGGTGTGAATGTTCTTCATCCGATGGGTTGGGATGCATTCGGACTTCCGGCAGAGCGTTATGCAATGCAGACGAATATCCATCCTTCCGTTACAACGGAAGAAAACATCAATAACTTTCGACGGCAGATTAAAATGCTCGGCCTCAGTTACGATTGGAGCCGGGAAGTCAACACGACCGACCCGCTGTATTATAAATGGACGCAATGGATTTTTCTTCAGATCTATGGCTCCTGGTATGATTTCAGGTTGGGGAAAGCCCGGCCGATCACTGAATTGATCTCCGAATTTGAAAATACCGGTTGTTCAAAAATCGATTGCACTCTGTATTGCGGAAACAATGATTGTTGTTTTACTGCACAGGGATGGAAGTCGATGTCCGAGCTGGAGCAGCAAAATGTGCTGAAGGATTTTCGTCTTGCTTATATCGCCGAGATACCGGTGAATTGGTGCGAGAAACTCGGCACGGTCCTCGCTAATGAAGAAGTGGATGAATGGGTGGAGAAGGGATACACCGTCGAACGCCGGCCAATGAGACAGTGGATGATGCGTATTACCGCTTACTGTGAACGTCTGCTGGAAGATGCTGCCACGCTGGACTGGCCTGTGTCCACAATTGAAATGCAAAAGAATTGGATCGGGCGTTCGGAAGGCGCGGAAGTTAATTTTGCCGTTGTGAATTCAACGGAGAAGATAAGGATTTTTACGACACGCCCCGATACAATCTTTGGCGCAACATACATGGTGCTGGCGCCGGAGCATCCGCTGGTTGATGCAATTACGGTCGCAGAAAAGAAACAAGAAATTGCAGCCTATCGCAAACAGGCTTCGCTCAAGTCCGAATTGGACCGCGGTATGGATAAGAATAAAAGCGGTGTCTTCACCGGAGGATATGCAATAAATCCTGCGAACGGAAAACAGATCCCGATTTGGGTTGCTGATTATGTGTTACTGGGGTACGGTTTCGGCGCAATCATGGCCGTGCCGGCACATGACGAACGGGATTGGGATTTTGCAAAAAAATACAATTTGCCGATCGTCGAAGTGGTGAAGTCGCCGCACAATGTGAATGAAATGGTCTTCGTCGCGACGGACGAACCGTGTGTCAATTCTTCCAATAGTGAAGTGAATATCGACGGGCTTGCGTATGAACAAGCCTTTGCGAAGATCGTCAGTTGGTTCGAATTCAAAGAGATTGGCAGAAAAAAGATCAACTTCAAACTGCGGGACTGGCTCTTCTCGCGGCAGCGGTATTGGGGCGAACCGATCCCAATTATCCACTGGGAAGACGGCACCATGAGCACTGTCAGCGAAAAAGAACTGCCGCTGGTGCTTCCGAGCCTTGAAAAATTCCAACCAAGCGGCACCACAGAATCTCCTCTCGCACTGGCATCGGAGTGGGTGAATGTCGTCGATCAGAAATCCGGAAAGAAAGGGAGACGCGAAACGAATACTATGCCGCAGTGGGGAGGAAGCTGCTGGTATTATCTCCGCTATATCGATCCGAAGAACGATACCATTTTTTGCGATCTGGAAAAACAAAAATACTGGATGCCGGTTGACCTATATGTGGGAGGGTCGGAACATGCAGTGCTTCACCTAATGTACGCGCGGTTCTGGCATAAGGTGCTGTTCGATCTCGGATATGTCACCACAGCGGAACCGTTTATGAAGCTTCGTCATCAGGGGATCATCCTCGGAGAAAATTCGAAGAAGATGTCGAAATCGCTCGGGAACGTGGTCAATCCGGATGATGTCACAAAAGAATATGGTGCCGATGCGCTCCGATTGTTCGAGATGTTCATGGGGCCGCTGGAAGAGATGAAGCCTTGGAGCACTAAGGGTGTTGAGGGGGTCTTCCGTTTCCTGAACCGTGTTTGGAGATTGTATCTGAACGAGGAGGATTCGCTCAATCCGGTAATCGTCGATGCCGAACCATCGTCGGATTTCCTGCGTGTGTTTCATCAAACGGTGAAAAAGGTAACGGAGGATGTGCCTGCACTTAGATTCAATACTGCCATTGCTCAGATGATGATCTTCATCAATGAAGCGTATAAACAGGAGAGAGTACCGAAGAAACTGATGCAGGAGTTCGTTATTGTTCTTTCTCCGTTCGCACCGCATATTGCGGAAGAACTATGGAACCGTATGGGTAATTCCGGATCACTCTATACGTCCGCTCACTGGCCGAAGTATGACGAAGCATTAACGGTAATGGATCAAGTCGAAATTGTGGTGCAGGTAAACGGTAAGATTCGTGCAAAGTTCAATGCACCTACTGATACCGAAGAAACTAAACTGAAAGAGATCGCCCATGCGGAACCGAATGTGCAAACGCATGTTTCGGGGAAGCAAATCGTAAAAGAGATTGTGGTGAAGAACAAGCTGGTGAATATCGTGGTAAAATAACATCAGACCGATAAACCAATAAACTAATGTTTCAATGATCCAATGTTGCAATGAACCAATGTTTCAATTACCGATATTTTTCCCATGCTCTCTGTCGTTATCATTACCAAAAATGAAGAAGCGAACATTGAACGATGTTTAAAAAGCGTTCAGTGGGCGGATGAATTTATTGTGGTGGACGCAGAAAGTACGGATAAAACCGTACGCATCGCTGAATCGCTGCATGCCCGCGTTATCATTCGGCCGTGGGAAGGATTTGCAAAGCAAAAAGAGTTTGCAATGCATCAATCATCTAATGAGTGGGTCCTCTCGCTGGATGCGGACGAAGAAGTTACAGAAGAATTGCAAAAGGAGATTCGTGCCGTCATAACACTGCCGGAATCGCTGAACGGCTATGAGATACCACGGAAAAGTTTCTTCTTGGGAAAATGGATCCGGTACGGCGGATGGTATCCCGGATATCAGCTGCGATTGTTCAGAAAGTCTAAAACACGAATGAACCATCGTCCGGTGCACGAGGGATTTCTTATTGAAGGGCTTATCGGTGTGCTCAAATCGGATCTGAATCATTATACCTACAATTCGCTGCATCAGTACATCGAAAAGATGAATGATTATTCTTCACTGGATGTTCTGAACAAACTTTCCAGCGGCAGAACGGTGCACTGGTATAATTTTATCCTTAATCCGTTATCAGTCTTTTTACGAATGTTTATATCGCTCAAAGGGTATAAAGACGGATTTTACGGTTATATACTAGCGTATTATTCCGCGATACATTCACTGGCGATCTTTGCGAAATGCTGGGAATACCAATCTGCTCAACAGCACGGTACAGCGTTGCCGCCGGTCAGTGCATCGGACATCGCCGGGATAAAAAATTCATAACGTTATTTGGAAAGAGAGGTCACATCGCTGTTTGATGTGTAAAGGTCAATGAAAACATTTTTTCGAATTCTTGCTTATGTTCGTCCTTACTGGCGCACGCTCGCACTCTCCATTTCCTGTACAATTATGTTCTCGGTATTCAGCGGTGCTTCCATTTATCTGACCATACCGCTGCTGGAGACACTGTTCGATCAGACGCCGGTGGAGATCGCCGCAACACAGACACCGCCGAAGAATCAGCTTGTACCGAATGAGATCGTCGGTTTGAAACAATTTTTGGAGAACGGCATCCGGGGATATCTGTTCGCCGGGACAAAGTCCGAGGCACTGTTTAAGATTTGTTCTCTGATCTTTATTGTTTTTATGTTGAAGAATTTCTTCGATTACTGTCAGTCGTACCTCATGGCACGTGTTGAACAAAGTCTTATGCGGGATCTGCGCAATGCGCTCTACGAGCATCTCCATAATTTATCACTCGCGTATTTCACCAACGAGCGGACCGGCAACCTTATTTCTCGCGTCACCAACGATGTGAACGTTGTCAACGGCGGCGTTTCTGCAAGTTTTGTCACTCTTATTAAAGAACCTCTGCTGATAGTCGTGTTCTTGACGATAGCATTTACGTTAAGCTGGAAACTGACGTTGCTGGCATTCATCGTTTTCCCCCTGATCCTGCTCATCATCTCCGGAATCGGATTGCGGCTGCACAAACAGAGCGGCATTATGCAGGAAAAGATGGCTGATATCACTTCCGTGCTGCAGGAAACAATCTCCAACGTGAAAGTAGTTAAGGCGTTCGCGATGGAGGAATTCGAGAACAGAAAATTCCGCAAAGAGACACAGAGCTATTTTAAGACAATCCTGAAAATGACACGTATCAGAAATCTTTCTTCACCTTCAACGGAACTTCTGTCGATCCTCGCAGGCGCTGTCATCATCTGGTACGGCGGCCAGCAGGTATTGATCACCGGAGAAATGAAAGCGGCGGAGTTTCTAGGATTCCTGTTCGCAATTTTCCAGATTATGCCTCCCGTAAAGGATCTTGCGAGTGTGAATAATCGGCTTCAGGAGTTTTCTGCGGCAGGGAAGCGGATCTTTGAGATACTGGATACGAAACCGGCAATCCAGAATTCACCCGGCGCCGTATCAATCGACGATATCAAAGAAACAGTAGAATATAAGAATGTCTCGTTCGGTTACTCTTCAGAAACAGGAGAAAAGCGAATCGTCCTTTCCGAAGTAAATATCCGTGTGCGGAAAGGAGAATTGATCGCACTTGTCGGTCCCAGCGGAAGCGGAAAGACAACATTTGTAGATCTGCTTCCGCGGTTCTATGATCCGATCAGCGGAGGAATATTTATTGACGGCATCGACATTAAGGATATCGCAGTGAGATCTCTCCGTGAAAAAATCGGTATCGTGACGCAGGAAACGATACTCTTCAACGACTCCGTCCGGAACAATATTGCATACGGACTGGATGATTGTCCGATAGAAAAGATCCGTGAAGCGGCCAAGGCAGCTAATGCGCTCTCTTTCATCGAGGAAATGCCGCACGGATTTGAATCGATGATCGGCGATCGTGGAGTAAAACTGTCGGGCGGTCAACGGCAACGCCTTTCCATTGCCAGGGCCCTCTTGAAGAATCCCCCCATCATGATCTTTGATGAAGCAACCTCTGCGCTGGATTCCGAAAGCGAGATTCTCGTACAGGAAGCGATGGAACGGTTGATGCAAAACAGGACATCGTTCGTAATCGCACATCGACTTTCCACCATCCGGAATGCAGACAGGATCATCGTCCTGGAACAAGGCAAGATCGTGCAGGAAGGCAAGCATGTGGAACTGATGAAACAGAAGAACGGGCTTTATAAAAAACTCCACGACATGCAGTTCGACCACCAATGACCAACTCTTTTGATATCAAAACATGGCTGTTCTGGTTGTTGGTGCTGCATGTCAGCATCATATCCGTTTCTATTGCAGCGGCATCGTTCTCCCTTGCGTTGACTTTACTGTTGTTGGCTGTCCTGACATTCAAAGAAAAGAAATGGATCCTTCCAGAGACATCCATCGATCATGCAGTGATCGCCTACATCATTATCGAATTCGTTACTGCAGTGAACTCTGACCAAACAGTGGATGCATTGAGGAACAGCAAGCGCTTGTTGTTAATCGGTATTGTCTATGCAACTGTCATAGCGGTTAATTCGAAAGAGCGATTCCGGCAGGGGATATTGTTGCTTTCCGCTTCTGTTGCCGTGTTGTCACTGGTTGAAATTTATTTCTATTATATGCATGGCAATGAACGATTGTATGTTTTCCAGCATTACATGACAACCGGCGGTTTGAAAATGATCATCGCGCTCATTCTCATCCCGTTTATTCTCAGCGATGCAACCGAAAAAAGAGACCGGATATATTTCACCGCAGCATTCGTGCCGGTGATACTGGCACTGATTCTTACGAATACGCGAAGCGCATGGCTTGGGCTGGTATGCGGCCTGCTGGTGATCAGCATTTTATATTATCGAAAATTATTCAGCATACTCATTGCTGCCATTATTCTGTTCTTTGCATTTGCTCCCGTGCAGCAGGTGGATCGTGCTAAAAGCATCCTGGATTTTACCAATTCCACCAATGTCGGACGATTACATATGTGGTCAACCGGTATCCGAATGTGGAAAGACAGGCCGCTTCTTGGCTTCGGCGATATAGATCTTTATGATGCCTATCTGACGTACAGAACGCCGACAGGGGACGAACCGGCAGGACATCTGCATAATAATTATGTCCATTTATTGGTGACCCTGGGAACAATCGGCACCGGCATAGTACTTTTTCTTTTCTTTAAGGTGCTGCAGACGGAATATCGAGTGTTCAAAAGATACTCCGTAGATCCGTTCTTCCGGAACATCGCACTCGGAAGCATTGCGGTCTTCAGCGGTTTTATTGTGAACGGATTGTTCGAATGGAATTTCGGCGATCATGAGATAATGGTCTTTGTCTGGTTTACGGTCGGTCTGTGCTTTGCAGCGCAATCCGTTGCGGAGCGTCACATATCATGATACCGCTTTCTGTCATCGTCATCACAAAAAATGAATCGCACAATATTGAGGATTGTCTTCGCAGCGTGCAGTGGAGCGAGGACATTGTTCTTGTCGATGCAGAAAGTACGGATGATACTGTCGCAAAAGCAGGAGCATATACTGACAGAATCCATATACGGCCGTGGGATGGATTTGCCGCCGCAAAACAATATGCGGTACAAAAAACGAAATACGATTGGGTCTTATGGTTGGATGCGGATGAACGGGTGATGCCGGAATTGGCTGCTGAGATCCAACGGATTATTGCAACAGATCCGACGCAGGGAGCATTCACTGTTGCGCGGCGTGCATATTTTCTTGGGAAGTGGATCAAGCATTCAGGATGGTATCCGGGCCGGGTGGCTCGACTGTTTCGAAAAGACCGTGCATCGTTTAATGATGCGGCAGTTCATGAAGGTCTCACCGTCCGCGGTGAAACCGGCGTACTTCAACACGACTTGCTGCATTTTACCGATCCGAACATCTTCCACTATTTTGCCAAATTCAATCAATATACTACGCTTGCGGCGGATGAACTTGAGAAGAAGGAAAAAATTTTCAACATTACGGATATTATCATCCGTCCCTGGTGGATTTTTGTGAAGATGTATTTCCTCCGGTTTGGCTTCCTTGACGGTATCCAGGGATTGTTACTGGCCATATTTTCCTCTGCATATGTCTTCACGAAATATGCAAAATTATGGGAACGAAAATCACAAATAACTTAATATCACTATGAACCCGAACGAAAAACAACAAATGCTCTTTGTCCAATTGATCTCCTCCCTGCATGGCGCAGCATTAATGCACATGGGGAAGATCAAGAATCCCGCCACAGACAAATTGGAACGTAATCTGGAACAGGCGGAAATGACGATTGAAATGCTGGATATGTTAAAGGAAAGAACGAAAGGGAATCTTTCTGCAGAGGAGGAGAAGTTCTTTTCCACCGTAATCAGCGAATTGAAATTGAACTATGTTGACGAAAAGTCAAAAGAGGGAAAATGAAAATCGGGGTGATCGGAAACAGTTCCAAGGATTCACTAATCGAAGCGATCGAGGCATTGTACAAATTGGCTTCGGCATACAATCTGGACGTTTTCCTCCATTCCGATCTGAAGAAAATATTCACGCAAAAACGAAGTGATGAGGCCTCCAGGTTCCAATTCCTTCCATCAGAAGAATTGGTCGCTGAAAGTGATATCATGGTCGCTTTCGGCGGGGACGGTACCATCCTTTCTGCAGCGCGAATGGTGGGACGATCCGAAGTACCTATTCTTGGTGTCAATCTCGGCAAACTGGGTTTCATGGCAGAAGTCTCACTGACGGAAATCGAACCGATTATCCGCGATATAGTAAAAGGGGAGCATCTGTTGGAAGACCGGTTAGTGCTGAAAAGCACTCTGGAAAAAAACGGTCCCGAATATTATGCGTTGAACGATATCGTGATCGACAACGGCAGTTCTTCCCGTATCATCCATATCTCCGTTTATGTTGACGATGATTACCTTGTCAGTTATTCCGGCGATGGTGTGATACTGGCGACGCCGACAGGATCGACCGCTTATTCACTTGCAGCCGGCGGACCTATCGTTGCTCCTGCAACCAATGTTATTCTTGTGCAGCCGATCTCGCCGCATTCGCTTTCTGCACGGACAGTTATTGTACCGGCAGAAAGCACCATTCGCATTGTTGTGGAACACCTTACCAATGAAGCACGCGTCACCGCGGACGGCCAGCTTGGAAAAACGTTAGTTCCTCCGACGAATATTTTTGTATCGAAAGCGAATCACGTGGCGAAACTCATCAAACGAAAAGACCGCAGTTACTACGATGTACTCAGGGCAAAACTCTTTTGGGGAAGCGATATCCGGCTTGTGAAAGGGAAGAAGCAATGAGACGGAACAGTATTTTGTTTCTGGTTGGATTTTTCAGTGTGCTCATGGGAGGATGCCAGGGTGAGGAATATTCCATAGAACTCGAGCCATCCGGTACAAAAGTGATGAAGGGGCATATCGTCCGGGAGGATTTAGAAGCAGAGCCTACCTTTCTGTGGTTCAACATGAATTACAAAATGTACACTCCGGATTCCGCAACAGTGGTAAGACTGAAACCGTTGATGGAAGATATTCACTTCTTTGTCATCGTTGGAACGTGGTGCAGCGATTCGAAGCGGGAAATTCCCCGCCTATGGAAACTCTGCGATGCTCTGGGGATTCCGGAAAAAAATATCACGATGTATGCCGTGGATCGAGCAAAACGGAGTGAGGATGGTTCGACAGAAAAATTCAATATCTATCGCATTCCGACGATCATCGTTTTTAAGAATCACCGCGAGATGGGAAGGATTGTCGAACAACCGAGGACGACGATCGAAGCAGATTTACTGAACATTCTACAGCCGTAATCCGGTCAAGGAATCGTATCCGTTGCACCTTCCAGTATCCACTGTTTGAATCCGCGAATCTGATTGTCATTCAAAGAACGCTGCGGAGGCATAGGCGATGCACCAACCCGGCCTTCCAGATTCCATATTAATCTGCTGTTAATCGTGTCGCCGACACCGTTGTTGATGATCACGATATCATAGAACCGCTGCCGGAAACCAAGGTAATCGGAAAGGTCAAGATTGCTTGCCCGCGTCTCGCGGTCATGGCAGCCGGTTGTCGCACAACCGATATTCAAGAGTGGCTGAACGGTTCGGTTATAGCTGACCAGAGAAGCAGGGAAGACAATCTTTTCGATATCATTGATTGATCCCGTCGAAGTATCTTCGCATGCTATCAGGGCCATTGTGATGATCACCGCCGCCGCGCCATTCAGAAATTTCATTCCTCTGCCTCTTTTATACGTCCTTCCACCTGTGACGAGATCACTTTTTGTTCCTTTACTGCTTCTATCAGCACGTCACGGTCGGAGATGTTCAATTCTTTTATCTCGGACCGGGGGATTTCTCTCCCCAAGTATTTTTTACTTTGTGCTGCAACATAATTGTTTGTCACAATGGTGTACTGATTGACATCTGAAACAAGAACGTTGTTCACTTTCAAATTGTGCAGCATCCGTTTTCCCTTTACGATGCGATAAACAATCTTCATCCCGGATATCTGGCAAAAATCGTCATTCAATGAGAGCTGGTGCTGGATCATTTCACGCAGTACTGCACCGGTAACGGAGAATGTCACGAGTGTATTTCCGAAAGGAGAGATTTCCCACAGATCGCGGACAAGGATGTTTCCCGCAAGAACTCCTTTGCGAATCCCTCCGCTGTTCTGTAGTGCGATATCCGCCTTTGCATAGGCGCGCATAGCATCGGTGATCCAGTTGCCGATATTACTTTCGCTGTTGCCGCCCCGTTCCCAATCGGTCTTCAGCACGCCGATCACTTCGTTTAATCCTTTTGCAGCCAGGTTTTCCAACTCGGACACTTTTGCGGCGACCACAGAATCGGGAACAATGTCCGCCGTACGGCATTCAATCAATTCCGAATAGGATGTTAGGACCGTATCTTTTTCCGTATCCACGGTTAAAGAAATCTTTCCCAGCCATCGACCGCGCGAACCAGCCTGGGTAATCAGTATGCCGTTCACTTTTCGCGGACGGAACAGCGGGGTGTGCGAATGTGCGCCGACGATGATGTCGATGTCAGGAGTAGTGGCGGCCAGGACGGAATCCTCGTCCACACCTGAGTGAGAGAGAACGACAATCAGGTCGACTTTCTGTTTCTTTAATTCCGGAATGAGTGCGGAAATGCTTTTTGATCGGTCCAGTACTTCAAGTCCCTTAACATTGTCTGGAACGGAGAGAGTAGGCAATTCCATGGACATAACACCAATGATTCCGATTGTGACACCGTCAATTTGTTTGATAACGTACGGGGCAGTGTAAGGACGTTGCGTACTGTTGTCCATAATATTCGCACACACAATCGGAAACGGCACTATGTTCAAATATTCGCTGACTCGCTCCCGTCCGTAATCGAACTCATGATTGCCAAGCGTCATCGCATCCGGCTTCAGCAATGAGAGCAGATCGATCTGCGAACGTCCCTTCGTAATGGCGGAAACAGGGCTCCCCTGGAAATCATCTCCGCCGTTCACCACGAGTACATTCGGGGATTCCGTTTTGTATTTTTTGATATAGGATGCCAGAGTTGCACTGCCGCCGACAAGGAAAGTTGTATCGCTATTCGTTATGCGGTTCCTGGACTTCACCTGGAACGGAATGTTTTGAGCATGGAAATCATTCCAATGAAGAATAGTCAGTTGATGCTGTTGTGCGAAGGACCACGGCAGCAGGAATAAAACGATCAAGAATTTTTTCATACGCTCCCATTGATGATGAAAACAAATATAATGAATGTTATCGGAAAATATATTATTATCCTGCTATGAAAAAAATGTTTTTGTTGACAGTGGTCGTTATTTCTCTTTTGCCTGCACAGGATTTTGGCTATGAATACGCCATGCTCACGGAATACCGGGCACTTGGGGTCAGCTATAATTTCCAACAGTTCACTCCGCGTTCCTCCAATCTACTTCCCGATTCCCAGCGGACAACGTTTTCGACAGTGCTGCCGCTCTTCGAATTCCGACAGAACAACGGCAGGCTGGCGGTGGGATATCAGGCGTTTACGGATATTAACGGAAAGGAACGGGAATCATTTTCCGTTTACGGCGAATCACAGAATGATTTTCCACTGGGACAGACAAGGGGAACAAAAGCATCGTGGTTTATTCCTGTTCTCGTTGGGGCCAACTATTTACGGGCGGAAGCGCCGACCAATACGGTAGAGGATTTTGATATCGGCAGTTTTGGAATCGGTACGGGCTTAAAATACAAACACTTTGAACGATCGTTCGGGATCCAGGCATTTGTTGTCGGCTGCATATTGTATGCATCGGAAGGATTCAGCACGGCATACGGCTCACAATCATCCCTTGCCGGTGAAGTGCAGCTCATTTTGCCGGATCTGATCTACGAAGGGATCGTGGTGGGGTATAGAGTGGAATATCAGCAGTGGAATATGAACAACAACGCGCATGATTATCAAAGAGTGTATCATGGCGGTTTTTTTGGAATACTGTTCTAACGCACTCCGGTGTGCTGCATAACAAGAGCGCTGACCTGCCGAATATACTCTTCCACAGCGAACTTTCTTTTACACCCGCTGTAATTCATATACCGGATCTTCCCAAACACCGACCGTTCAGGCCAGGCACGGTCATGCACACCGCCGATACTCCACGCGATTCCCGCATATCCGTTCGGATCCCTGCCGTCCAGTTCATATCGGTCATTCAAATAAATCGCAATCACCATCGCTTCTTCAACAGAAGGGGTCCATTCCAAAATCTTCTTTGCCCAATACATTCGCATATATCCATGCATTTTTCCCGTTGCAACCATTTGTTCCTGCGCAGCATTCCATAATTCGTCATCGGTCTTTGCATTTTCGAATTGTTCCAACGTATAGATCTTTGACCGCACATCCGCCCGGTGCTCATTTATCGATTGTTTCGCCCACGCAGGGAATCCTTCAAAACGATCATAGCAATTATTATAGAAGGTGAAGTTGTCCGCCAATTCCCGACGGACGATCAATTCTTCCAGATATGCTTTATCGTTGCTGTGCTTACCGGGTACTCCGTTCTCTTTTTTCTCTGTCAATTCCTGTATTGTTGCACCTGAAAGTTTGACTACTTCCAAAGCAACCCGCTGCGGCGCCAGATGACCGAAGTGAATATAAGGGGAAAGATCGGACTGAGCATTTTTCGTCGGATCGTTTCTCTCTGTTCCATAATACTGAAGAGTTTCACCGAGGAATCTTTGCATGCTTTCGCGTCCGGCGATTTCGCCGGGTTCGATCCAGCCGACCTCTTTTATAGTTCGATCGATCTTCAGATTCCGGCGGGTCATATCCCAATGAATTTCGGGTACCGGAAACGGCCAGTCGAATGGATGCGTCCTGACGGCAGGGAATTCATCCAGAAATTCCGGCAACAATCTGTGAATCTTCGGACGGATGGTGTATGCAGCGAATTCCTGTTTATTGGAAACGAATCGGGCAGGGACGATGTTATGTGTGTCGACATCGTATATGGAAGCATTTACATTTTCTGCAATTGCATTCTTATATGAAATGATGTTGTTCAGAGGATTAAAATCAGTGACGAGTTTCGTTACATTAAATTCTTTGACAAATAGCGGGATCACTTTTTCCGGAGAGCCGGCGAATAGATACAATGGTATGTTCTTTTCTCGTAACGCAGTTACTGTTTCTTGAAATCCTTTGAGAATAAATCCATATGTTCGCTCTGTCGCATCATGAATATTCGACGGCAGCACCACCACCACTGCGATGGACATTTTGTATTTCATCCCCAAGGATTGTGCAAATAGCAATGCCCAGTTGTCATTCACGCGCTTGTCACGTTCCATCCAGTACACTACGGTACCATCCTGATGAGGAAGTTCCTTGATAGTTTGAACTCTTTTTGGATTTATGGGAGAAGACATTTCAAAAAGCAATTGATAATTGAAAATGGAGAATGAAGAATGGTGAATGTCGAATGTTGAATGTTGAATGATGAATGATGAAATATTAATTCACTTATAAAAAGTTACCAATTAAACAACTAAGATTTAACTTTTATAATTCAACATTCATAATTCATAATTGCCTTCATACTTTCCTCTAACACTACAAAGTTACTGTTTGTTCAATCGAAATAATACTGCGATCATCATTATTGCGAAAAGAAAGGGATTTTAGTATATTACTGCACGAAAATTTGTTTTGCTGGTGTAGATCAGTTGGTAGAGCAGCCGATTCGCCCGCCTGATCGCCAAAGTCGTCAGGTTTTTGTTCTTTTAATATTTGTGTAGCATCTAATGTTTGCCCGCCATTCGTTTAATATGCTGGCGTAGCTCAGTTGGTAGAGCAGCTGATTCGTAATCAGCAGGTCAGGGGTTCAAGTCCCCTCGCCAGCTCCAATTGGCGGGCTGGTAATCAGCAGGTCAGAGGTTCCCCCTAAGGGGTCCTCCAAAGGAGTCTTTCGGACCTTTGGGAAAGTCCCCTCGCCAGCTCCAAATTTCGACACTTTTCTAAAAAGTGCGGGTAAGTAAGACACTTAACTGTCAGAATGATTGTCAGAAACCATAGGAGGTTTTTGATGACAAACGGCAGTTTTTTTGTTTATAGACGTGGTGCAACATACTACATCCAGTTCAAGGATGGTAATGGAAAGACCAGACAAGTCTCAACCGGCTGCAATAAAAAGTCAGACGCCCTTCAATACGCTCTCAAGAACAGATAACTCTTCGATAATACCTTCCGAAAGTTGATACTTTCAAAATTTATCACAAAACTAAGCACCTATAGTGAAAATTTCTTTGCCGTTTCAACACTCCGTAGTTATTTAGGAGCCATAGCGTCTCTAATGAGCGTTGTAGGGGATGTAGACATAAGGCTGATCGATAACGTAACCATTGAAGAGTTTAAGACCGTACGGTTGAAGCAGGTTGCTAAGTCCTCAGTGAATGTTGACCTGCGATCCCTTAAGGCAGTTTTTTCATTAGCCCTTTCATGGAACATTATTGAGAAGAATCCGGTGAAGGGTGTAAGACTCCTTTTTGTCCACTACAATAGTGATTTGCACAATTTATTGATACTGTTTATTAAGTATTCAAAAATGATTTTGTCCAATCCAAGCCTATTTATCGAGGGGTAATACTGAAATTGAAATATCATCCTGAATATGAAGGGAAGGCTAATACTTTTTTTGCCATATGACGCATGAAGGTGAAGATGAACAAAACCGCGTTCCTGATTTACGAAGGTGTGAAAGAATGCCTTGGCCAAAACCTGTCATTGAAAACTGTGACAGATGGCGACTTAAAGTATGGCCTCAAAGAAGAGGCAATAATAATCGCTTATGCATTTGGCTTGAGAGGGATTTAGAACCAGATTATTTTGTGATTCTCGATGTGAGAGAAAAATATGTGCTTCCGTGGACAGCCTTTGTTGCAGAATATGACCATCAAAAAGGGAAAAAAGAGAAAGAGTATGTGGAATATCTTAAAACGCAGAAGCCGCCAAGTAAAACTTGACGGCCTCGCAACTCCTTTGACGCATGGTCATTGAGATGCTTCAAATATACACTAACCAAATTTATAATGCATGGTGGATTTTAAGGAATTTCTTATCTCAATCACCATTGAGATCTATAAAAGCTCCCCAAATATGAAAATGGTTTATATTTGTGCAATTAGATAATAATCACTTTGATGCCCTCGTAGTTGCAACGAGGGCATTATTATGCTTATATTGCCCTCGTTCAAAAAACAAGGTCATTGGATGCCCTCATGATGAAGTTTAATAAAAACCTGCCGTATAACGAACTTTCGCCGCTTCCGCCGCAAAGCGATATTGAAACCAAAGAGATCCTAAAAAAAGCGATCACCGCAAACAAGGCTCTCGCAAAACTGGTTGGTTCTGGAAAACAGTTGCCAAATCAATCAATTCTGATAAATTCTATCGTCCTTCAGGAAGCAAAACTCAGCTCCGAAATCGAAAATATCGTTACAACCAATGATGAACTGTATCAGGCATTTGCATCAGATAAAAAAATAACGGATCTCAATACCAAGGAGGTTCTTCACTACCAAGAAGCGTTATGGGAAGGCTACCAATCAGTCAAGAAAAACGGACTGATAACGACAAATCTCATCATTTCACTTTGCGATATTATTAAAGAGACTGATGCAGGAGTAAGAAAAACTCCTGGGACCAAAATTGCAAATCACAAGAGCGGAGAGGTGATTTATACTCCACCAGAGGGGGAGAGTGTTATCCGGAAACTGCTTCACAATTTAGAACAGTATATAAATTTGGAAGATGATGGAGTGGATCCACTCATTAAAATGGCGGTCATGCATTATCAGTTTGAGGCTATCCATCCATTTACTGATGGAAACGGGAGAACCGGACGCATCCTGAATATATTGTACTTAGTAAAGAACAATCTATTAGAAATACCAATACTGTATCTGAGCAAATACATTATTGATCACAAAGCGAAATATTACACAGGTCTTCGAAGTATCACAGAAAAAAATGACTGGAAAGACTGGATACTGTATATCTTGGACGGGGTTGAGCAGACTGCACTTTATACCCAAAATAAAATCGATGCAATCATTGAGTTGCAGGTAAAGACCGATCAAGAGATAAAAAAGAAATTACCGGATATTTATTCTAAAGAGTTAGTGGAAGTGATTTTTAGGCAGCCGTATTGCAAACGGCAGTTTTTGGAAGATGCAAAATTAGTAAAAAGAAAAACGGCAGGGGTCTATCTTACTGAATTGGAAAGAATTGGTGTGTTTACGAGTAAGAAAGTCGGGAAAGAGAAACTCTACATCAATAAAAGGCTGTTCGATATACTAAAAAAGTAAATGGCAAAAATCACCGAGAACGACATCGAATTGTATGCCATCGAAGAACTCGAACAGTTAGGGTTTGAGTATAAGTATGGAATGGACATCTCTCCCGAAGGAGTTTCTTCCGAACGAAAAGAATGATGAACGACAATATCGAATAGTTTATTATGCAAATAGGATCGTATAAAATATGGTAAGGTATTATTTATTAAAATCCCATTAAGGGAACTCACAAAGTTATCCGTTTGAAACAATATCATTTCTCGTTTGATGTTCAGTTGTTTCTATTTTTTACTTCTGAGAAGAAACAGAAATCCTTGCCACAGATGCAATATCAATAGACTATGGAGTTTCTTTTTTGATTGAAATAAGACAATCAGGAATGGTATAATTTTTGCGTCAAAAAGTGTTATGGGGAAAATCATCAACGGTACTGACATTGTCAGACCGAAACAACGCCGATCTGCCGGTAAGAATCGACATTATACAAAATCTGAATTGGGGAAGCAGCACACGGATTCAGGTACTGTGCAAACTCCTTCTATGATGAATTGCTGGGAGTTCAAAAATTGCGGACGCCAACCCGGGGGAAAACATGTCGCAGAATTAGGCCTTTGTCCTGCAGCTACTGATTCCCGATACCATGAAATCAATAATGGTGTCAATGGCGGCAGATTTTGCTGGTTGGTGGAGCAGACAATGTGCTTTGGTGTAGTCGAACATTCCTTCCTTGATAAATTCGAACGATGCTTACAATGTGATTTTTACAAACAGGTTCATCGTCAGGAAAAAAGACGGTTTCAACAAATGGCAAATAAATTCCTCGATGACAAATAGATCCTACCGTTCAAACCGTAAATTCAGTAGCTGTTGCTGACGCAGAGTTGACTCTTTAATAAAAAGAATCAATTCCCGATAATAACCGAATGAAGGGACAATCTTATCCGGTTACAAATCCATTAAAATGTAGCACTATTAATTGATTGATGTTCTCTCTACTGTTGGATACATTCGTTCAACGATGATGGGGAGGGACAAATGAAAAATATTGCCTTAAGTATTTTATGCTTAGCATCAATATTGAATTCGCAGACCGGATGGGAAGGACAATCCAGCGGAACGAATCAAGTATTGAATGCCGTAAGTGCAATCAATTCCGATACAATATTTATCGTTGGGATGAACGGAACAATTCTCCGAACGACAAACGGTGGTTCAGAATGGAGTGCACAGACGAGTCCGTCAACAACTCATTTGCAAGGAGTATCGTTTTATGATGGAGTGCATGGATTGATTAGCGGCAATGATGGTTTGATCCTCCGGACGACAAACAGCGGTATAAACTGGGAAGCAGTTCAGAGCAATGTGTGGGTAGAATTGGATGATATTCGATATTTGAATGCATCCACAGCAGTCGCCGTTGGTTGGAATGGGACGATCGTGCGATCCGAGGACAGCGGCAAGACCTGGGCGACACAAAACAGTAATGTTTCGCTAGGACTTGTGGGACTTGATTTCAATGATACGATGATCGGTTCAGCGGTAGGATGGAATGGAACGATTATCCATACGACGAATGGAGGGGTGAACTGGACGCCGCAGGCGAATCCGCTCTCCGGTACAATGCTCGATCTGTGGGGGATAGTATTTCTTTCTTCCATGAACACAATTGTCACTGGTGAAAACGGCACTATCCTTCGAACGACGAACGGCGGCAGTGATTGGATCTCCGTCCGATCGAATACTATGGAACGGTTATGGTGCGTCGATTTTTCCGATAATCAAATTGGATTTGCCGCCGGAGATAGTGTGAACAAGGGTTCGATTGTGGCAACAACGGACGGTGGTACGGTGTGGAACATTGTTTCAAATGATACAACGCCGACGTTGTTCGGAATATCAATGTCCGGAGCACAGCACGCATATGCTGTGGGTGTTTCAGGGAAGATCATTCATACAACTATGGGAGGGAGCACAGGTGTCAACAGAGAAAATCACGCTGCCGTTGCTGATTTTGCCCTTCACCAAAATTTCCCAAATCCATTTAATCCTGCAACGACCATTCCATTTACCATTAACAATCCGGGACATGTTACATTGGAGATCATCGATTGTTTGGGACGAGTCACTGCGACTTTAACATCTGCGTATTTTGCCGCAGGTAAATATTCAATGGAATGGAATCCGAAATTTGTTTCCAGTGGTATCTATTATTATCGTCTTTCCACTAACAGTGGAACTGAAGTGAAAAAGCTCGTGTTCATTCGGTAGAATTATCACGGCAATTAATATTCTAAATATTAGGAAGAGGTATCTTATGGAAGAAGTGAAAAAAGAAGTACAGCCAACTATCGCCGAGTATAAGGGAAAGCCAATCCTTCGTATTCCTCTTGTGGAGGATCCCAATCCTGAAACATCATGGCACTGGCTCACTTTCGGAAAAAGTAAAGCGAAAGCGATCATTAAATATATTGAGACGATCAAAAAGTTTGCGGAGAGTTAACAGGAAAAAAAATGAAAAACGAAAAATCTTCAGTCATGAGGCATAAATCAGAAATTAGAATTCAATCGTCAGAAGTCAGTTGTCGGATGTCGGTTTTCATAAGTGAGGAGATGTGAGACATAGTATATTTCCAAACTGGTCAACACGAAACTGAAAACTCAGAAAACAGGACTCAAAAGTACCGTTTCAAAAACTCCATTAAACTCCCCAATATTCCCTTTTTCACGTCGTAAAATTGCCGATCTCAAATTTTGTACTTGACAGGACCGAAATTATTTGGTAGGTTGTGCAAACGATTGCATGAGTATTATCTCAATGTATTTGTAAAAATGTAAAAAAATCGTTCAAACGTTTGCATTACACGCTTGCACCTCACTCAATAGACGACTGCTATGTCATCCACTCTTAAAGATATTGCCGAAAAAACCGGCGTTTCAGTCTCCACAGTATCCAGAGTTCTTCATGATAATTCTAAAAAATACAAGATCAGTGAAGAGACCCAGGAAAAGGTGAAACAAGCTGCCAAGGAGATGGGTTATCGGATTAATACGCTGGCCAGAGGTTTGCGTCTGCAAAAAACATATGAGATAGGATTAATCGTTCCGGATATTGCCAATCCATTCTTTTCTGCTGTCATCAAAAGCCTTGCCGGCGAACTTCGAAAAGGAGGATATAACTTCATTGTGTATGACACAGACGAAGATATTTCGCTCGAACGTTCCGCTATCAAAAGTCTGTTGGAAAAAAGAGTTGATGGTTTGATCATTGCATCCGTCGGACAGGAATTCTCGCACATTCAAAAAATCCGCGATGCGAACATTCCATTGGTGATGATTGACCGCTGTTTCGATTCACTGGATATTGACTCAGTCAGCGTCGATAATGTGAAAGGTTCGCTCTTCGCAGTGAACCATCTCATCAAAGAAGGGCACACACGCATTGCATTTATCCAGGGATTGCCTGGGACGTATGCGAATGAAACCCGGTTGCAAGGTTACAAACAAGCGTTGCATGATGCCGGGATCGCAGTCGATGAACACCTTATAGTCGGCGACGATTTCCGGTCACTGAACGGATATCTTGAAACAAAACATCTTTTAAAACTCTCCGCACCGCCGACTGCCATTTTCACTGCCGGCGATCTGATAGCACTCGGTTCGCTTGAAGCGTGCAGAGAAAACGGCATCCGCATCCCGCACGATCTTTCCCTGGTAACATTCGACGATCCTATCTTCACTTCGTACTTGTCACCGGCGTTGACGGCCATCGAACAACCAATCACCAAAATGACGGAAATGGCTGCGGCCATGCTCTATCGCAGGATGAGGAATCCGAACGACGAGCGAAGGAAAGTACTGCTGGAACCGAAATTGAACGTCCGGAATTCCGTTGCACGTTTGTCTACACTGACAAATATCACGCATATCACGAAACACGAAAAATAATTGCACTGTCGCAGCAAAAGGATCCATCGCATGAAGACATTACAGAGTCAACGAACGAAAAGGATCACCGGAATTCTCCTCGCCGCACTGCTGGTTTCGCTTATCGGTTTTGCCGGAAACACGGGGAAGATCTCCGGAAGGATTACCGATAAAGCGACCGGCGAGCCGCTTATCAGCGCCAATGTGGTTGTGAAAGAATTGAAGACCGGCGCTTCGACCGATGTGAACGGCGATTACTTCATCCTGAATATCCCACCCGGAACCTATACGCTCTCCGTCTCATTGATCGGCTATGAAACAGTGAACAGTTCCAACGTTCTCGTTATGGCGGACAGAACAACGGTGAAAACGTTCGCTCTCGACGCCACCATCATCGAAGGAAAAGAGGTAAATATCATCGCCGAGCGGCCGATCCTTGAAAAGGATAATACCTCCAGCGAACAGATCGTTACAAGTCAGACATTGGAAAACACCGGTGCCCGATCCGTAAAAGACGTGCTTGAACTGCAGGCAGGCATCTTCAGTGATAACTCGAGCCTTGCTTGGCAGCGCGGAACGACCAAAGGATATGTCCGCGGCAGTACGATCGTGCAGGCGGTGTTTATGATCGACAATCTCTCTGTGAACAGCGGATTGGTATCGGACAATTATTCCGGTTTCAATACTTCAACAATCGAACAGATATCGGTCCTCACCGGCGGATATAATGCGGAATATGGCGAAGGACGTTCAGCTGTCGTCAATATCATATCGAAAGAAGCGTCCGAAGGTCTCCATGGAACACTGCTTGCCCGCATTCGTCCCGCCGGAGTATATCATTTCGGCAGAAACATGTACAGTAAAGAGAATAATGACTACATCAGTACAGGGATTGGTTATTGGACCGATGAATCGAACGATGTCAATAGCAGATACTTTGCAATGAATCCTGATTCATTGCTCCAGGCATGGCGTGCACAAACAACGCCAAATGAAGTTCTTGCAAAATATGCTGACCGGGCTGAAAAGGAGTATGAAGGGACGTTATTCGGTGGAATAACGGATGAATTTAGCTTCCTGCTCTCCGGCCGATTTAAGGAAGGCGTTGGAATATTCCCACAGGCCATACCGTATAATCCGGAGTTCAATGTTCAAGGATATTTCAATTATAAATTTACCCCTGAGTTTAAATTGCGCGTCGGCGGATTTTACGGAGGATACGAAAGCGCCGATTACACATCGTCCAATTTTAATACATCGGAAATGGGGCAGGAGGCTGGCTGGTTGGCGCCTATGAGGATCGATGAGCAATATGCTCGCGCAAAGTTCAATCTTTTCGGTGCTCCATTCAGACAATGGCCGGAATTGACACGCTGGTCTCAGTATTACGGCAAAGTAACTCACGTTCTCAATCCGCAATCATTATATGAAGTAACAGTCAGTTATTTGAGCAATAGAATGGTTCGGTCGGACCGTCAGAATCGCATTCCGGACAGTTTGTGGCTGCCGGATGTTGTTTCCATGCATCCGCGATATACAATGCAGGCCTATTATCACACGTGGACGAAAAACTTTTCACAATCCTACCAGATCAAAGCGGATTATACAAATCAGATCACCACCATTCACAACATTAAAACCGGTTTTACCGTTAAGACGCATGATTTTAATTATGAGAATTTCGCCGCTGAATCCAAGAGCAGCAGAAATAATTCCATGAATATTTTTAACGGGCAGCCGTACGAGGGGAATGTGTATGTGCAGGATAAGATAGAGTTTCCCGGATTGATCGTTAACATCGGCGTCCGCAGTGATTTCTTCGATCAAAACAGGGACGCACCGAAAAATGTTTTTGATCCGCTCGCATTCCAGATCGCTACGCCGGGACACGATCCCGGGCAACCGCTGGGAATACCCGGAACGCCTGAACGCGAACGGACAAAACTGCAAATGGTTTTTGCACCGCGTCTCGGTATCTCTCATCCGGTTAACGAAAATGCTGTACTGCATTTCATGTATGGTCATTTTTATCAGCGGCCGTCGTGGACGAAAATGTTCGGATTTCCTTTCGTGAATTACACGACCATATGGGATAGCATCACCAATCCGTACGCAAAGCAGACGACCTATATGGATGAGTGGCAGGGATATTACGGCAATTCGGAAATGGGATATGAACGAACCATCCAATATGAACTCGGTGTCGACTATAATATCGCGGATGTTCTGCGGTTGGACCTGACGGGATATTATAAAGATGCAGCGAACGAAGCGAGTGTGGTTACCGGAGTATATGCGGCAACGTACAGTGCAACCAAAGCATTAATGGCAAGCAATGCCGGTTACTCCGATGTTCGCGGCATTGAAACGAAACTCGATTCGAAATTCGATGGCATCTTTAATTTCGGACTCAGTCATGAAATTTACTGGTCGTTGCGGGGTGAAGTTGGATACAGCAGATTATATGAGCCGGGATCGCAAAGCGTCAATGTCCCCAAAGGGCTTCGTCAGGAACGGGGAGCCTGGGGAGATAATCAGCGGATTGAAGGTTGGGTGAATTTCTTTTTTGGTAAGGATGAAGGACCGGAGTTCGGCGGGATACAGCCGCTCAGCAATGTGAATATCTATTCGAACTTCTGGTGGCGGGCAGGCGATCCGTATACATATCATGGACCGGGCGATGCTTCTACGGAACCGAACAATATGCGTTGGTTCAATTATTACCAGATCGATTTGAAAGTGACGAAAGGAATAGATGCCTTTGGCTTTACAACGGAATTCAGCATTGATGTGAAAAACCTTCTCAATTCAAAATTCTTACGCCGGCTGTATGGTGACGATCTGATACGGTATATGGAAAATCCAAATATGCCGGACAACGAACGGCTGCCGAAGACTTCTGATTTCTCCGAACCGAATATCTGGGAATGGTACACCTATGAAGTCCCGCCGCAACGAATTTACTTTCAGGTATCGATTAAATTTTAACGAAAGCCGAACATGGACATGAAAAAAATTAGTTCTGCAATTATCCTGGTGCTGATCTGTTCGAATATCCTTTCGGCACAGGTGAACTGGGGGAAACAAACTTTGAAAAGAGGGAAATTGTGGGCGACGATCTGGAATTCCCTGCAGTATGGCGATCCGACCGAAACACAAAATGGATTTCACACGATCGATTATCCCGGCTATTCTAAAGGAACGAATGTGAATGATGCTTTGAACTATGCAGAAGCGGCCGGTTATGCAATCTACGGTGTCCGTCAGAATATTGCCTCATCGTACACGATCAACTCTCGGTTCTTTCCTTCAGGTCAGGACATCTTCCCGATTGAAGAAACAATTTTGACGAAGAACTATAATCTTAAAAATCCAGGAATTTCCGGAGAGGAAATAGTAAATGGCGGTCATCATGTGAACGGACTCAACGTGGATGTTTCGCGACGAAGTATGGTGTGGAGTTATCCGGGATTAAGCGACTTTATTATTCACGAAGTGACCATCACCAATAATGAATTGACCGGAGTGGACTCGCTGATCTTCGGCATGCGGTACGGATTGCGGATGACACAGCGTTCCGGCAGCCGCGGGGATGAGAAATATGCATGGGATCCGACTGAGAAACTTTTCTATTTCTACGATCACCAGCGGTTCAGAACACAAGACGAAGTACCGATTACCTATAATTTCGGTGTCGGACCGCTGCGCGGTGATATCGGCGATGCACGAGATATCTATCAGCAAGGCATCCGCGAGCACGAAATCGACGCACCGGGATACTTTACTGTTGTCGTTTTGGATTCTGCCGGCGGCAACATTTATCAGAACATCCTGGAACACACCGGGCAAGGTCTAACGGAAGGGGCGACGACCGTCGATCAAATGTTCATCCAGGGGTCTTCTTCTCATGCCCGGGTGAAAGAAGTGATGATCCACCAGCAGCCGAGAGTTTCGTGGGATTCAGCGCGGGTACTGGGTGGTGAAGGGGGAAATAAATTTGAACGCCGTCCTGAATTTCTCGTGAGTGTCGGACCAATTTCACTATCTCCATTCGGTTCTGTGAAAATCGTTTTTGCTGAAGTCATGGGAGAAATGGATCGTGCAAAGATCGTCGAAGGGGGCGTTACGAATATCGACTTGATGGCAACGGCGTCACGGGATTCTCTTCTTGCCAATGTTCGTGCAGCACGAAAACTTTTTGCAAATAATTATCTCCCGGCCGTATACCCGCCGCCGACACCGTCGGATGGAGAGAACAGTCTTAAGATTACTACGGAACCGGGAAATGTGAACATCGATTGGACGCCGATTCCATCCACCTATAAAGATCCAATCTCTAATGTGAACGATGTTGCGGGATATCGTGTCTACCGATCGAATTATTTCACGATCGGCCCTTGGACACTGGCAGCGGATATCAAGAAGGATTCCGTTCACCTTGTTGGAGGAAATGTCCGTTTCATAGATAAAGACCTGCCGTTCGGCGTCGGCAACTATTATTGTGTCACGAGCTATGATACGGAAGGGAACGAAAGCGGAAAAGTGAACAATACGAGGTTCCCGGTCTATCCTCTGCGCGGACCAAACACATCGTTTCCCAACGCTGTCTATGTTGTGCCGAATCCATTTCGCCAGCATAGTAATCTGGTCGGAACCGGTGAACGGTACCGGATGGAGTTCGTGGGAATCCCGGCAAAATGTAAAATCAAGATCTACACACTCACCGGAGATATCATTCAGGAGATTGAACATGACGACGGCAGCGGATCGGAAGCATGGGGAAGTATCAAACGGCTGGATTATCAGCTGAACAAGTGGACGCTGAACATAGCCCCCGGAGTCTACATCTATCGGGTGGAATCGCTTGTCCCCGGACATTCCGGTGAATCATACATTGGTAAATTGGCAATTGTGAAGTAATGGAGAACACACTCATGCATGCGATGAAATTCATTCCACTGTCTGTCCTATTATTTCTCTCGCTCCTTCATACTGTTACATTGGCACAATCCGGAATTGCGCCGATCGATGTCGAACGCGCAGGACAATCCGGATGGCAATTCTTAAAAGTGAATGGCGATGCCCGGCAAGCGGCAATGGGGAATGCGTATACGGCAATTGCTCACGGTGATGCAAGTGCAATCTTCGGGAATCCTGCTTCATTGGCGGATGTGAAGAATATCGATATCCAGGTAAATGCGCTTCAGTGGATTGCCGACATCAGTCACCAATCCGTTGCTGCCGCCTATAACATCGGCGATGTAGGAGTCTTTGGTGTGAGCGTGGCGTTAATGGACTACGGGGATATTCCGGAAACGATCAACGAACCGGCCGGACTGAACGGCACAACGCCGGTGATTACCGGGAGTATGTTCACGGCGAACGATATCGCTGCAGGAATTTCTTTTGCGCGAAGCATCACGGAACAACTTTCCATCGGCGGAAATATCCGATGGATGCAGCAGCAAATTGCAGAATTTTCCATGCAGAAGTGGGCGTTCGATTTCGGCACGATGTATTACACCGGTTTCCGCTCTTTACGAATTGCGATCACGGCCAGGAATTTTGGTCCGGACTCACGCTACGGCGGATGGAGTGAACAATATCAGACGGAATCAGATTTCATCCGCATGCCTCTCGATTTTCGTGCCGGCATGGCGATGGATTTCCTGGATGACGAAGGAAGTCCTCATCTGCTGACACTGGTAGTCGAAGGGGATCATCCGAATGACGGCAGAGAAAAGATTCACTGCGGGGCAAGTTATGCGTTTGAAGGGAAATTTTTTCTCCGTGCAGGTTACAAATTCAATTATGATGTACAGCGGTTTACCGCCGGCGCCGGTGTTACCTATCCCTTTGGCGGGACTCTTGGTTCTATCAACTATGCCTATGTTGATTTCGGCGAATTGACACAGGTGCACATGTTTTCGCTTGGATTTACTTTGTAACCGGCGGAAGAACGGCGTCACCATCCAGCCGTATCGCTTCCGATCGGAGTATCGTTATGAAACCTGACCAACACTCAATATGAAAAACAAAGTCGTTGTCATAGGAAGTTATAATACAGATCTCACCATTAAAACCAGCCGGATTCCCCGGCCGGGTGAAACGGTGATTGGAGGGATCTTCTCCGAAGGAGGAGGAGGAAAAGGAGCAAATCAGGCAGTTGCAGCGGTGCGAGCAGGGGCAAATGTCAGTTTCATTGCGCGGGTCGGGAATGATATGCTTGGCAATGAAGGGATTCAAAGGATGACCGAGGAAATGATCGATACCCGGTTCATCTTCCATGATGACGATGCGGCGACCGGAGTTGCATTCATAGTCGTCGATGAACGGGGAGAGAACAGCATTGTTGTTGCTTCCGGTGCCAATGCACGGTTAACACCGGGAGATATCGAATCCGTCGTAGATGAGATTGCATCGGCAACAGTACTGCTGGTGCAACTGGAATCACCATTAGAAACAGTCCGGGCTGCGATTCATAAAGCACATGAACATGACACCACAGTCATTTTGAATCCTGCACCTGCCCAACCTCTGGATCATTCCCTATTAAAAGTGATTGATATCATTACGCCGAACAAAGTGGAAGCGGAGATGATTACCGGAATTAAAGTGACGGATGATGAAAGTCTTCGTTCGATTGTCAAGAAATTTCAGGAATTTGGAATTAAGAATGTGTTGATCACACTCGGATCGAAAGGGGTCTTTGCAGGATTTGATGCAGTGATGGAACACATCCCGGCATATAAAGCGCGGTCTACTGATTCTACCGGAGCCGGCGACGTCTTCAGCGGTTCGCTGGCGGCGTTCCTTTCAGAAGGACTCTCTTTAGAAAAGGCGGCACGAATGGCCAACGCTGCGGCATCGATTTCTGTAACGCGAATGGGTGCGCAAAACTCGGCGCCGCGCAGAATGGAAATTGAAAATTTTATCGCTTCCTATGTTTCTTCGGAAGCGGAAGCAATCCACTAGAAAATATCACGTTAACATATCTATCAACGATGGAGGTTCAGATGAAAACAAAAACAATGTTATTCGTCATTCTTGCGGTGCTCATGTCAGTCGGGCAACACCTGACGGCGCAAGAGAGCAAGAACATGACCCTGGTGGGGAATTACGGCAAGGGCGAAGGAGAAGCAAAAGGAGTCTTCGCTGCCGGTTCGCTGGTGTATTATGGATTGGGAAACAAGATTCAGATCGCCAGTTTTACAAACCCGGAGTCTCCCGTTAAAGTAGGGAGTGTCGTCGTCTCCGCCGTTGTGGAAGATCTTGTGAGAACCTCTATCGGAGGCAATCAATATATCGTTGCCAGCGGCGGCGGTTATATGTGGCTGGTGAATGTGCAGAATCCTACGACTCCCTCGCTTGTAGCAACGGTTTCCGTTGCACCATCCAGCACTTGCGAAGGAATTGCAACCAGCAGCACGTATGCGTTTGTTGCAGCGGGCGGTGCTGGTTTTAAAATTTATAATATTGCAACTCCGGCAAGTCCATCACTCGTCGTTTCAATCGATAGTCTTGAATATTGTGAAAGCGTCGTTATCTCCGGTCAGTATGCCTTTGTCGCTGCAGGATCGCGCAGCCATGTTCTGGACATCACCAATCCCGAAGCACCTTTGTATGTTGCCGGTATTTACGGGTACGGCGGATATCATCAATATATTAATGTCCGTTCTGGTTATGCGTATATCTGCAACTACGATGCAGGAATGCAAATAGTGAATGTCACAGCTCCTGCCAATCCGGTAAATGTAATGGAAATACCCTCCGGATATCGGACGGCGAGGATAATTTTTGACGGAAATTACGCGTATGTCGCTGTCGGCGATTCCGGCATGCAAATTTATAATGTCACGGATCCCGCATCACCGGTATATACTACGAAAATTAAAACGACCGGACGTGCTGCGTCATTATACTACGGTGCGATTTCGGTCGGCGGCAATCCGACCGGCCATGTCTTTGTTGCGAACAGAAATCCTGCACCGGGAATCAGTGCAATAAATGTTTCGACACCAAGTGCACCGGTTACTTCCTCATTTCTTGCGGCACAGGCGGCTCCTTCCGGCACAGCGTACATTCCGTTTTATGACAATGGCAAAGTGTATGTCGCCTATGGAACGGCTGGATTAAGGATTATTGATGTGTCAAATCCTTCCGGCGCAGCACTGCTTGGTACAGCCGAACTGGGCGGAGATTCGCGAGCTGTGGTGGCAAGTGGAAATTATGCTTATGTAGCAGCGAGAGATTCGGGAGTGTATGTCGTGGATGTGTCCAATCCCGCCAGTCCTGTTAAAGTAACAACTGTAAAAACTCCCCGGGCTCGAGGCATAGCAATCAGCGGTACAAAAGTATTCGTTGCTGCCAGCGACAGCGGTATGGGAATCATAGACATTACAAATCCCGGTGCGCCTGTGGTAGTGAACTATACCGGTGCCGATGTGAATGGTGAAAATATTGCTGTCAACGGTACGATCGCTGGAATCTCTGATTACGGTCAAATTACTTTTTATGATATCACCAATCCTCTGGCAGAAGTGAAGAAAGGATCTACCGGTGGATTGAACATCGGCAACGAAGGATTTGCAATTTCAGGGACATATGCCTTTGTGCCGGACGGAGACAGTCTGCGAATATTTGATATCAGCGATATGCTTTCTCCGGTGTACATCAGCGGTATCTATACAGGCGGATACGGTTATACAGCGGAAGTGGAAGGTGATTATTGCTATGTGGTATCCGAAGCAACGGGGATACGCGCAATCAATATTGCCAATCCTGCCGTACCGGTGGAAGATGGTTTTTTTAACGGTGTACCAGAATCTCGCGGAGTATCGGTAAACGGAAAGTATGTATATGTGGCAGAAAAACTGGACGGCATGACGATCTACTCAAACGATTTGCTCACGTCGGTCTCCGATCGATCACTACTGTCGCCACAGTCCGTTACGCTTCATCAAAATTATCCAAATCCGTTCAATCCTTCAACGACGATACTTTTTGAGTTGAAAGAAAAAGCATTCGTCTCTCTGTCCGTTTTCAATGCACTGGGACAAGAGGTTTCCCTGTTGGTGAATCGCGAACTGCCGGCAGGTTCAATGAGTATTCCGTTCAATGCATCGTCACTGGCAACTGGTATTTATCTCTACCGGCTGCAAGTGAATGGCAATACGATATCAAAGAAAATGATGCTGGTAAAGTAACGAATTGAATTTCCGTCCGGTGATGCAGACGGTTACAGTTTGTTGTAAAGAAATAGATCACCTAGTTCACTTTTTCAAACACCTCTCCCATAAGGAGGTTCTATGAAACAACACAAGATACTGGTTGCAGTATTGCTGCTGACAATGACTGGTATGTCATTGTTCGCACAGAATCCGCTCTCGAACGGTCCGGCCGCTGCCGGTGTTCTCGGAACGGATAATTTCATTACAAATACAAATTATACTCCGCCGACAGCATCAACGCTTGCCGAACCGGCATCCGTGGCGATCGATCCGACCACAGGGAAATTATTTGTTGCAGACCGGGACAGCAGACGAGTATTGCGGTTCGGCGCACAGGCAAAGCTTATCAACGGAGTTGAAGCAGAAGCAGTGTTTGGCCAACCGAATTTTACGACAGGGACGGCAAATACCGGCGGGGTTTCGGATTCAACATTGAATAATCCCAATTCCGTATTTGTTGATGCCACTGGGACGCTATGGGTGGCAGATAGAGACAATCATCGGGTGCTTCGATTTGATAATGCTTCAACCAAAGAAAGTTCCAGTCCTGCGGATGGAGTGTTGGGGCAGCCTGATTTTACAACAATCACTTCGGGTCTTACCGATTCAAAGTTTAATACACCGGCAAGTATAGTTGTCGATGCCGACGGCAGATTGTGGGTAGCAGACAGAGCAAATAACCGTATTCTTCGTTTTGACAATGCCAAAGCCAAAGCAAATGGCGCAGCAGCAGACGGTGTTCTGGGACAAGCGGATTTTGTTACGGGGACAAGCGGTACGACCGACGCAACATTGAACGCTCCGTGGGGAGTTACTATTGATGCCAAAGGAAGACTGTGGATTGCAGACCGATCCAATAGCCGTGTTTTACGATTTGATTCAGCCGCAACACGCGCCAATGGTGCAGCTGCAAACGGTGTGTTAGGACAGGCAGATTTTATTTCCGCGGCCTATGCAACAACACAGTCAGGACTTGGCGAACCACGCGGAGTTGCAGTTGATGCTCGGGGAAGATTATATGTTGCCGACGAAGGGAACACCCGCATAATGGTGTATAACAGTGCTGCCGATAAAGCGAATGGAGCAAATGCAGATTTCGTGATCGGACAGACAGATTTTATTTCCACTGCAGCACCTAATCCTCCGACCTCATCCAGTTTGAATTATGCGATCTCACTCTTTATCGATCCTGCGACAAGCCATGTATGGGTGCCGGATATCTATAATCATCGCGTACTACGTTTTGATATCGGACCGCCGGCTGCTGTTGGCGTGCTGGGTACAGACAATTTTGTGACAAACACAAATTATACTTCGCCGACTACTTCCACGCTCTCTGAACCGATGAGCGTCGCAATCGATCCGACATCCGGGAAATTGTTCGTAGCAGATCGTGACAACCGCAGAGTACTTCGTTTCAGCTCTTCTGCGAAGTATCAGAATGGAGCGTCAGCGGAAGCAGTTTTCGGACAGCCGGATTTTGTTTCACGTGTAGTGAATAACGGCGGTATATCTGCTTCGACCATGAACAATCCAAACAGTGTTTCAGTAGACGCAAGCGGTAGATTATGGGTTGCAGACCGGGACAACCACCGCGTTCTGCGGTTCGACAATGCATCCTCCAAAGCAAGTTCCTCATCGGCGGACGGTGTGCTGGGACAGCCGGATTTCGTCACCATAACATCGGGAACAGCCGGCGGAAAAATGAATGCTCCTGCCAGTGTATATGCCGATGCGAACGGCAGATTGTGGGTTGCTGATCGTGCTAATAACCGTGTGCTGCGGTATGATATCGCCGCAGCAAAAGCCAATGGGGCAACACCGAACGGAGTGCTCGGTCAGGATAGTTATTCATCCTCCACCGCAGGCACCACTGCGGCAACAATGAGTGCACCGTGGGGTGTGTTCCTGGATGTGAACGGCTGCCTCTGGGTGGCAGACCGGTCCAACAGCCGAGTTTTGCGATTCGATAACGCTGCATCTAAAGCGAACGGTTCAGATGCGAACGGAGTGCTGGGCCAACCAGATTTTGTTTCATCAGTGTATTCAAAAACACAGGCTGGTCTTGGTGAGCCGCGCGGCGTTACAGTCGATGCGAAAGGGCGCTTATACGTTTCGGATGAAGGAAACACACGCGTAATGGTGTATGAGGATGCTGCATTAAAAGCGAACGGTGCCAATGCGGACAATGTGTACGGTCAGTTGGACTTTACTTCGGATTCCTCTCCGAATCCACCGACTGCAAACAGTTTAAGTTATCCGATCTCTCTTTTTGTGGATAATGTAACCAGTGAGATCTGGATTCCGGATGGCTATAACCACCGAGTGTTGCGGTTTGTCGGACCGGCAACCGGAGTGACACCGCCAGCGGCTCCGCAGAATCTTGCAGCACAGCGCGGTGATGCTCAGGTAACGCTGAAGTGGAACAAAAATACCGAAGGTGATTTTGTCCGTTACCGCATCTACAGCGGAACGTCTGCCAATCCGACCGTGAAAACCGATTCTACCATCGGCGGAATCAGTGACACGGTGAAAGTATTGAGCGGTTTAACCAATGAGACAAAATATTACTTCCGAATTACAGCAGTGAATGTGTATGGAATGGAAAGTCCGTACAGCAATGAAGTGAGCGCAACCCCGTCACCATTTGGAATTGCCATCGGAGTATTGGGAGCACCTGACTTCATCACGAATACCGATTATACACTCCCCACGACGACGACGTTCAGTGAACCGGTCAGTGTTGCGATCGATCCGACCACTGGAAAACTATTTGTTGCGGATCGGGATAATCGCCGTGTGCTTCGTTTCAGTTCTGCCGCAAAATATCAAAACGGTGCAGCAGCAGAAGCAGTATTCGGACAGCCGGATTTTATTTCCCGACTTGTGAACAATGGCGGAATTTCTGCATCCACCATGAACAACCCGAACAGTGTTTCGGTGGATGCAAATGGCCGACTGTGGGTTGCAGACAGGGATAATCACCGAGTATTACGATTTGATAACGCTTCGTCCAAAGCAAGTTCTGCAGCTGCAGACGGAGTACTTGGTCAACCGGATTTTATTACCAACACGACAGGCGTGGCTGGCGGAAAACTGAATACACCGGCGAGTGTGTATGCCGATGCCAATGGCAGAGTGTGGGTTGCTGACCGCGCAAACAATCGTGTACTTCGGTATGATAACGCCGCTGCGAAATCAAACGGCGGAACACCGAACGGAGTATTGGGTCAGGATAGTTATTCTTCGTCAACTGCCGGTACGACTGCAGCAACAATGAGTGCCCCCTGGGGTGTGTTCATGGATGTGAACGGCCGCGTGTGGGTGGCAGACCGTTCCAACAGCCGCGTACTGCGATTTGACAATGCTGCAAAAAAATCGAACGGCGCTGCGGCGGATGGAGTGCTCGGTCAGGCGGATTTTGTCTCTTCGTCGTATGCAAAAACACAATCAGGTCTTGGTGAACCGCGCGGCGTTGCGGTAGATGCGTCGGGTAGGTTATATGTTGCGGACGAAGGGAATACCCGTGTGATGGTGTATGATAATGCCGCAGCAAAAGCCAATGGTGCAAATGCCGATAAGGTTTATGGACAGGCAGATTTCACATCGGATGCTGCACCGAATCCTCCGAATGCTACAAGCCTGAGCTATCCAATTTCGGTATTTATCGACAATGTGAATAGTCATGTGTGGATTCCGGATGCCTACAATCATCGCGTTCTGCGCTATAACGGTCCATCGTTGAATGTGACACCACCGGCTGCACCGCAAAATCTCGCGGTACAACGCGGAAATGCACAGGTAACGTTAAGTTGGAATAAGAATTCAGAGGGCGATTTCGTTCGCTATCGTATTTACGGCGGCACTTCGGCAAGTCCAACAACGAAGCTCGATTCCACAACCGGCGGCATCCTGGACACAACGAAATTAGTCACCGGTTTGACGAATGAAACGAAATATTACTTCCGAGTGACTGCGGTGAATGTGTATGGAATGGAAAGTCCGTACAGCAACGAAGTGAATGCCACACCGTCACCCAATGCAGTCGAATCTGAAGGCGGAACATTGCCGACCGTTTTTTCACTCTCACAGAATTTCCCAAATCCGTTCAATCCATCGACGACCATCCGGTTCGGTTTACCGGAAGTCAGCGATGTTTCGTTGAAGATCTATGATATGCTCGGCAGGGAAGTGGAAACGATTGTCAACACCCGACTGTCGGCGGGATATTACAATTTCGATTGGAATGCATCGAGATATTCAAGCGGTGTCTATATCTATCGTTTGAATGCCGCCTCCGTTAACGGCACGGTACAGAAGAATTTCAGGGAAGTAAAAAAACTGATGCTTCAGAAGTAACAGAGAAATAGAATTACAGACCCTTGAAAGGTGTTGAGCTTTCTGAGGAATGCTGCACCGCGAAGAGCGGATCCTCTCAGCCTTTCAAGGGTTTGATTTACATCATGCACTATACCGCTGTAAAACATTCGCAATCAAATACTGTTTTTGAGTTCACGGTATTAATAATTCGTATCTTATGTTCAGATCCCTATGAAGTTCAGAAATTCACTCATATTGTTGATCATGACTCTCTTGGTTTTGGATGTAGCTGTTGCACAATACCGTGATGCTATTCAACAATCAGCGCCACCGAGTTCCAGTAATTTTGCCTATCCACAATCATTGTTCGTTGATTCACAGAATGGACATCTTTGGGTAACGGATTTCGACTATCACCGTGTGCTGCGATTCGATGTCTCACAGCTGACGGCAGTTGAGGTCACGCGTTCCGCTGCTGTTCCGAGAAATATGTTCCTTTCGCAAAACTATCCCAATCCATTTAATCCCCAAACACAGATTTCATTTTCGGTGGAAAGGAATGGTCCGGTCTCTCTTCGAATGTACAATCTGCTCGGACAAACTGTTGCCACACTATTTAATGAGACAGCTACAGCGCATACGCTCTATTCTATCACAGCAAACGGGAAAGATCTTTCAAGCGGTATCTATCTTTATGTTTTGCGTTCGGAAGAGGGAAGCCTAACGCGAAGAATGTGTCTGGTGAAATAGGATGTCTATGAAAAGTAAAACTCTTTCGATGAAAAATAGATCAGCTATGCTTGCAAGGATTTTTCTTTTGACCGGTGCACTCTTCGCCCAGTCTCCATTGTTCAATAATATGCCTGCGAACGGTGTGCTCGGTCAATCAGGATTCACTTCCGGTATCTTTGGCACCACTTCGAGCACACTGCATGCTCCATCCGGCGTTACTGTGGATCCCGCCACAGGTAAACTGTTTGTTGTCGACCGATATAACAATCGCGTGCTGAGGTGGAGTTCTTCAGCAAAAATGACCAACGGCTCTCCTGCGGAAGCAGTATTCGGTCAACCGGATTTTTCCACATCTTCCAGCGGTTCCTCTGCTTCCAAAATGAACGATCCGTTGAGAGCATGTGTCGACGCTTCGGGAAGATTGTGGGTGAGCGATTATTTGAACAACAGAGTGCTGCGGTTTGATAACGCATCCGCGAAACCAAGCGGCTCGGTGGCGGATGCTGTGTTGGGACAAAGTGATTTTACATCCAACACGTCAGGACTATCTGCAACGAAAATGAAAGGACCGGTGGGTGTTTTTTGCGATCTGCAGGGAAGACTCTGGGTTACTGACCGGTTAAATCATCGTGTTCTGTGTTTTGACGGTGCGGCGGCAAAAGCGAACGGTGAAGCGGCCGATAGAGTATTGGGCCAGCCGAATTTTACTTCCGGTGCAAGTGGTCTCTCTGCAACTGCCATGAATAGACCGATGGGAGTCTATCTCGACAAGTTCGATAATCTCTGGGTTTGTGAAGATGATAACAATCGAGTAATACGGTTTGATTCTGTATCCAATAAACCGATTGGAGCGGCGGCGGACGGCGTTCTGGGTCAACCGGATTTTACGACCAATCTCAAAAATCAGTCGCGTAATGGATTAAGCAATCTTCGTGGAGTCTTCGGCGACGATGCAGGCAGAATATATCTTGTCGATGAATCGAATAACCGCATTTTAATTTACAACCACGCCGCTGCACTACCGAACGGTGCTTTTGCGGATTATGTCCTCGGTCAGCCGGATTTCGGTAGCGATCCGATCATACAACAAGAAATCTATGATCCTTTCACAGTGAACTATCTATTGTTCATGCCACGTGATACTTCAGCGGTGGTCAATGGAAAATACCCGCTGATTCTTTCTCTTCATGGGATCGGTGAAAGAGGGAGCGATTTGTGGAAAGTGAAAGGGGAGGGACTGCCGAAGATTCTCGACGGGAAAAACACTTTTCCATTCATCGTTGTTTCTCCGCAATGCCCTTCATCGGCCGAGTGGTACTATAATGATGGAATGCAGGCGAAACTGAACACGCTCATTGACAGTCTCATCGAACGGTATCCGGTTGATACGAACAGAATCTATTTGACTGGACTAAGTATGGGTGGCATCGGGACATTGGACCTTGCGATTCGTTATCCAAAACGATTTGCCGCGCTTATTCCGATTGCATTCCGAATTGAAGTCGGCTGGGATCTCTGCAAAATCAAGAATATTCCCATGTGGGCATTCCATGGTGAAAAAGACGATATTATACCGTTTTTTAAAGCGCAAAGTGTTATTACGACATTAATCGATTGCGGTGGAAATCCGACTTTTACTTCTTATTCGGACCTGTACCATGATGCCTGGACGCGAACGTATAACAATCCCGCTATCTACGAATGGCTCTTGACGAAGAAAAAATAGTGAAGATATACTTGCAAATACTTCTTCGAAATCACTTGAGAAACTTCCTCTGTTCAGTTGTCATGCTAATGTTCGCCACTATTGCTTCTGCGCAGATCAACGTTGAAACAGTTGCACGATTGCATTATTCTGTTGCCGCCGACAAGAACAAGTGGTTCGAAGGATTTCAATCTACAGTGAATGGATCGTTCTCTCCGTATCAATCCCACCGCAGCGGCGAGCGACGGGATTCTGCATTCGTTGCGCGCACATTGGGCGGCGAGGCAATGTTCACGTGGAATACAGCGTCGGTTCCTGCCGCGTGGAAAGGGGATTCGGCATCATTCATCTGGGCTTGCGGATTTGGAAACAATCTCGGAAACGAATGGTTCGAACTGTTTGTCAATGACAGTGCAACGGTATCATTTTCCACCGTCAATGATGCCTGGTGGTCGCTGCCGGGAAAGTACGGAACAAGACTCACATTCACTGCAGTTGCACGAAATGGATATGGAGCCAATCTTGGATACATGATGTTGACTGTTCCGCGGTCGATGCTTGCAACAAAGAAATTTCTAACGATCCGAATCCAGGGGAGAGCAGCTCGTGACGAGATATGGTATAGAATGTATTCTTATCGAGATGTCATACCAACAATCGCGAAGAAGGAACTGCAACCGGTTTATTCGCAAATAGAATTTATTCGGATGGGCGAAGCAGTATTCACACTTTGTGCTCCGAAAAAATTATCCGGAAAAACAGTTCAGATCTTCGACGGATCGAAAACCATTGCTGCCGGTACTCTTGCCGCTGACGGTGCATTGTCCAAAACTTCTCTCCGCATTCCCAGATCCGAACAACCGGGGAGCGGAACTGCTTCCATCGTCAAACTTTCCGACACTCCTATTGATACGATAGAATGGAACACCATTGCCGGGATGCGAATCCGCGGATTTATGAATGAAGAGTTCACGTTTGACAAATACGTGTTTGCTCCCGGTGATTTTCCTCTCGGCCGATGGAAGAATGAACTTATGGTGGAAAATGAATTGGGAGATTTTCCACTTTCGATCTCATACTATGACCGGACATTTCAGCGAGTGCAAACAGCAATCTCGCCGGGACGCTATGGTGCCGTGATTGAAGGAAAAACTTCATCCGGTTTTACCATTAAACGGTACGTGACGCTCTTTTGTGCTCCGGTGGAATTCGACGATTATAGTCTTTCTGTTCCTATTCAAATGAATCCGCTTCGCGGTTATGGAATAGATTTAAAAAAATGGAAACAATATTCGGAAAAAGAGTTGCGATACAGCTTCGGCAGCTTGAAATACTTTCCTCAGAGAGATCCTGATGCTGCCGTGTTCCTGGCGGGATTGGGTGAACTTGATACGGTAAATACAGCATTCGATACTCCTCGGATTCGGGATCGGCAGTGGTGGATAACGTTGAAACGAAAACTTGAAGGACTTGACCAGCAGGAGAATCCCTTGTCCCTTCCAAAAATGTCCGAAGCAACACCGGAAGCAGTTTTCAATGACACGCTCGTTCAAGCCGATGGATATGACGATCAACTGATCAAAAAATTACGAATGATTTGCAGTGCATGGTCGGAAAAAGGAGGATATCCGAATGTGACAACAGTGGTGCACAAAGGGAAAATTATTTTTCATGAATCGTTTGGAAAGGACGATACTGGAAATCCAGTGACAAAAGATTCCCCAATATGGATGGCATCGATTACCAAACTGCTCACCGGAGTTTTGATGATGCAATTTGTCGATCAGGGAATCATCGATTTGGATGAACCTGTTGTTCGATACATTCCGGAACTTTCAGGGAAAGGAAATGAAACACTAACAATTCGTCAGCTCTTTACGCATACAAGTGGATTGCATATCGCCGGTGAGTGGGCGTCTGATTGGAATACTTCGCTCGAAAATCAGATTGCACAACTTCTGCCAACAGTAGAAATTGAAAAATCCTTTGTCTATCACAGAGTCGGATATGCTTTGGCCGGAAAAGTAATGGAACGGATAACCGGACAGGCGGTACCATATTTGTTTCAAAAACAAATCTTTTCTCCTCTTGGTATGACAAGTGCCTTTTCGGATAATACATACGGCGGCCTGTATTGTTCCACCGTGGATCTTGCAAAATTGGGGCAAATGCTGCTGCAAAAGGGGATGTTGAACGGAACAAAATTGTTTTCCGGACAATCTTTTGATACAATGCTTCCGAAGAAACTGCCGATGAGTGATCGGAACTGGGGAATCGGGACAACAGCAATGGATGGGGATGGACTTAGCCCTTCGGCTTTCGGACACGGCGCTGCTTCAGGAACGGTCTTTCGTATCGATCCTACGAAGGAATTGATAATTATATCCGCACGGAATTCCGTCGGCAGTTCACATGCTGAATTTGAAAAAGAATTGATCAGGTGTTGTGTTGCTCTGGTCCAGAAGCATTAAACCGTACTCATGACTTCCACAACGAAAACACATACGCTGTATTCAAAAAAGGAATTGGGACAGATCCAATTACTATTTCCGGTGTTCGTGCTGGTAACAATTTTTTCGATACTTCCGTTATTACGCGGCATCTATCTAGGATTCACCGATTATCGCCTCGGTGATCCCATCTCTTTCAACGGAATTGATAATTATATTCAACTCTTTCAGGATGAATATTTCTGGAGTTCATTCAGAATCGGAATGATCTGGACTGTCATCGTAACTGCGCTGCAGGTATCGCTTGGATTGGGATTGGCGCTTCTTCTCAATACAAAAATCCGATTCACTGCGTTTTACACGATTCTGATCCTGGTTCCATGGGCAACACCGCCGATTATTCGCGGGATTTTGTGGAGACAAATGTATGAACCGCATGCAGGAGCGGTGAACATTTTGTTGACCGATGCAGGAGTGATCTCAGCGCCGATTAACTGGCTTTCCAGTTTTGAATATGTGATTCCTGCCGTGATTGTTGCCGGAGTTTGGGGAGAAATATCCAAAGCAGCAATCTTCCTCATGGCCGGACTTCAAACAATTTCGAATGATCTGTATGAAGCGAGCAGAATCGACGGAGCAGGATCGTGGGATCAATTCTGGAATATCACAATACCTGTGCTGAAGCCAGTCCTTGCGGCGATCGTATCGCTCACATTTATGTGGAACTTCAATACATTCGGTATCATCTGGGTGCTGACACAGGGAGGGCCCGGAGGTATGACACGCCTTCCGATGCTGGCTGCATATGAGGAAGGATTCCGGTACGGTTATATCGGATATGCTGCGGCGATAGGAAATGTGATGGTCATAATTCTTTCGCTGATATTGTTCATGTACATTCGGGTGCAGCTGCGTGAAAGGAATGAAGCATGAATAAGATATTTACGACAATTGCTATCCACACTGCGATCATCGTATTTATTGCATTCCTGCTATTCCCGCTTCTGTGGGTTGTTTCCAGCTCTTTAAAGCCGACGCAGGAGATTTTTTCCGGCGCTCCCACGATTCTACCGCAACGGATCACACTGGATCATTACCGCACCGTTATTGAAGGACAGAATTTATTCCGGAGCATGTGGAATAGTATCGTCGTAGGAGCGGTCTCAACTCTGTTGGTGATTATGCTTGCTGTTCCTTCCTCATATGCGATGGTGCGATACAAATCAGTTATCAATAACGGCATTCTCGGCTGGATTCTTGTCTCTCAAATATTTCCGGTCATTCTCGTGATGATCCCATTGTATGTGATGCTTCGGTACATCGGATTGACAGATTCATTGACGGGATTGACGGTGATTTATGTCGTCTGGTCTCTGCCGTTCGTGTTGTGGATGATGCATGGATACGTGAAAAGTATTCCCATCGAATTGGAAGAGGCAGCTGTCATCGACGGAGCGAGCCGTTCACAGGTGATTATTACCGTGTTGATGCCTCTGCTGCTTCCTGCTATCGGAGCATCGGCGTTGTTTGCATTCATTTCGGCATGGAATGAATTCTTTTTCGCACTGGTGCTGATGAAAAGCCCGACACTCGCAACTCTTCAAGTTGAATTAGCGCGATATACAGGAATGGAAGGACAAGCGAGGACGGGTCCGCTTGCAGCGGCAAGTGTTATTGCAACTATTCCGTCTATGATCTTGTTTATTGCACTTCGGAAATGGTTCACAACAGGCCTTGTCTCCGGAGCATTGAAAGGGTGATGAGAAAGCTCTTTGCCATATCGATTGTATTGATGATCGGTGTCTCCCTATTCTATTGGTCTCAACAGGGAGAAGGCGACCCGGCGAATAAACCGCTTCGATTCGTCAGTCTCGCCTGGCAGGAACGGGCGATCGCCACGAACAAATCCATTGTTGGGGAATGGAATTCTGCTCATCCGGATATGCAGGTTGAATATATTCAGGGAACATGGAATTCGGCACATGATTATCTGATTACCTCCTTTGAAACCGGCGATGTTCCGGATGTATTCCACTATGAGTCGTCTGTGATCATAGACTATGCCATGCGCGGGTATTTAACCGATCTTTCTTCTTACATTTCGTCCGAGACAAAAGATGATATTCTTGATGTCGCATGGAAAACAGTTACCCGGCCGAACGGAGAGATTAGCGGTATTCCGTTCCTGATTGAATCGCTCGTTGTCCTGTATAACAGCAATTTGTTGGAACAAGAAGGAATCGTTCCGCCGACAACTGAAAATCCTTGGACATGGGACGATCTGATGTCCGCTGCCCGACGATTGACAAAAGACACAAACGGCGACGGTGGAACCGACCAATACGGTGCGGCATTTGGATTAAGAAGTTCGGCGAATATTATCATGAACACTTCCATCAGTTTTGGCGGATCATTCTTTAAAAAAGAAAATGGACATTTTGTGGTGAAAGTAGACAGTGCAGAAAAGAAATTGCTGCAAACTATAGTTACCATGTTGTATACCGATAAATCGACGTCGCCGGCAAGCATCGGAGAGTCCGGCGCAGGAATGATTCCTGGATTTATCAGCGGAAAATACGCAATGCTCATCGGTATCGGTTCGTGGGGAAGGCAGCAAATTGTTGTGAATGGGCCGAAGTCTTTCCGGTGGGGTGTGATGCCTCCGTTGAAAGCGAAGTCGCAAATGTACGGCGCCAGTACACAAACACTGAGCGTTCCGAAAAAATCAAAACGCGCAAAGGAAGCGATGATGTTTATCGAGTTTATGCTTAATTCTGCGAACACTGCTCGGTTGGCATTAAACGACTGGATGATTCCGGCACGGAAATCGTGTCTTGCAATGCCGGAATTCAAAAGCTCAATCGGTGGATGGGATATCACCTGTTCTGCAGTTTCCACTCTGGGAGTGGGTTCATGGCTGGGAGCTCCGGGATATGAGGAGTGGAAGAGTCGCGTGGCGAATCCGGCATTTCAGGAATTATTTGCCGGACGAATGTCGGTCGATAAAGCCGCACAACGCATCGAACAGGAAAGCAATATCGTCCTCTCTCGATACAAAAAAAGAGGTGAGGTGTGGTAATCACCCATAAGGATAGAGCACGCGGAGCATTTCTCGGACTCGCTGTCGGCGATGCACTCGGCAGTCCTACCGAAGGAAAAACTCCGGAGGAGATCAATGCACGATGGGGAAGAATTACCGATTTTCTTTCCGATGAACAAGGAGGGAGCGATGATACGGAATATGCGCTCTTCAGTGCGACACTTCTGCTGAAACATAAAAGGGAATTATCGTCTGCTCTTGTAGCGGAGGCGTATCGACAGGAAATCATCAATTCTTCCAATACATACAAAGGTGCAGGATTCAGCGAAATCATTGCCATCAATCAATTGCGGAAAGGTTTGCAGCCGCCGGCGACAGGCCAACATGTGCACAGTTGGAGCGATGGTCTTGCAATGCGTGTAACACCGTACGGTATTGCTGCATCGGGCGATCCGGAATTTGCTGCCCATCTTGCATTGGAAGACGGTGCTGTCGCAAATGCGGGAGAAGGGATCTATAGCGGACAGGCAGTGGCTGCTGCGATCTCCGTTGCAATGACCGGTGCTTCGTTGGACAAAGTCGTTCAAGCAGCTTTGGATGTGATTCCCAAAAATTCATGGACATTTTCTTCCATTAAACGCGGAATCAAAATAGGAAATGTCCAGAGCGATATTTGGAGTGCACTGCAACCGCTCCATTCCTCCATTGCGTGCCGTTACTATTTCTGGCCGGACGTGGCGCCGGAAGCTGTCGGTTTGGCCTTCGGAATTATTGCCGCGGCGAAAGGGAAATTTGAAGAAGCGGTTCTTGGAGCGGTTAATCTTGGGCGGGATACCGATACAATCGCGGCAATTGCCGGTGCAGTCTGCGGCGCATCGCAAGGCATGCAGATAATCCCGGAGCGATGGATTAAACGGATCGGAATTTCCCGCGGTACGTGTATTTCGACAGTCAAAGGAATGAATATCGAGCGCGTCGCCGATGAACTGTCCAACCTCGCATCCACTTGGAGCAAACCGTGAAGAACGAGATCAGACAACGAGCATTGAACTCTATGATCGGACTTGCCATTGGTGATGCGATCAGTTGGACTTCAATGTTCCATCGCAGTATTCTTCTTCCGGCGTGGACCAGAAGAATACGACGGGAGATTGATGCTTCGTCCGAATCGACGAACGTCATCGTCACACCCATGCCGTTCTCTCTCAATCAGCCTGCCCATCATTTTGATATTTCCCCGACGGATAAGACTGAATGGGCGGCATTTTCCGCAGAATTATTGCTTCAAAACGGCCCGCATGGATATGACCGTTCCATCCTGAAAGAATGGATGGCTCTGGCGCAATCCACAACTCCAATTCGCGGAGGAGTCAGCACACAGGCGGCATTAGCGAATATCAAGAATGGTATACTGCCTCCGCAAAGCGGAAGGGAGAATCCTCATTATTTTGATGACGGGGCGATGATGAGAGCTGTCCCGATCGGATTATTTTGTGCGGGACAGCCGGATATTGCCGCACGGTTGACGGAAACCGATGCATCAGTAACCAACAGCGAAGATGGTCTCTGGGCTGCGCAGGCAGTTGCAATATGCCTTAGCCTGCTCTCTAACGGAAAAAGCGTGAATACCGCAATAGAAGCAGCTGTTCACTTTCTCCCTTCTTCATCGTGGATCCATAGGACTGTTATTGAAGCATTGTCCATGGTAGAAAAAAGTAATTCCGTGTTTCCCGTTATTCCTCAATTGCAGAATGCGATAGTTAACCGGGAATATAGTTATGGCAATGCCGCGCCGGAAACACTGGCGCTTGCATTGTGTATTGCAAAACTGCATGGGCAAAATTTTGAAACAGCATTAATGACATCTTCATTGTTCACGAAGAGCGGTGAAACACTGCCGGCGATCGTCGGAGCGCTTTCCGGCGCCATGGATCCTTCGATGAATGTGAGTGAACACTGGATGAATGCAATACGGAAGATGAAAGGAATAGCGATCCCTTCTCTCGCCGGAAAAGATTATGCCGCACTAGCTTTGCAAATATCGAATATGGCAGGTCAATCTAAATTATCATGAGAATATCCTGGATTGAAATACCGGAACGGATCAATCACGAACTTCAGCAACGCGCCGAAGAGGGGAACGACGTGGCCGCATTTCGCCGTGAATGGGATTTGATATCCAGCGGAAAAACTGAAGAGGCATCATTTCTTGCAGAGGCCGAAAAATTCTACCGCAAACTGGAGGCAACCCCATCCATTGTGAAGAATGCCGTTCATGAACCATCGGAATGGAATGCAATCGTATCCTGCTGCCGCGTTAGCAAGAATCCCATCCCGGTTTTTCCTGCTTCCTTCATCGAGGACAGGATCGCAGGGGGCTGGCTGGGAAGAAGTGCCGGTTGTCTCCTCGGAAAACCTATCGAGAAACACCCGCGCTCCGGAATTATCGAACTGCTTTCATCGAATGGTACGTGGCCCATTAACAACTTTATCACCGCACAGGGGATTCCGGAGACACTGTTGAAAAAGTATCCGTGGAACAGGCATTATGGCAAAGAAAGTTTGAAAGAGAATATCGTTTGCATGCCAGAGGATGACGATATGAATTACCCGATGTTGAACCTGTCAACTTTCGCACAATATGGCGAAGTGTTTACACCGGAACATGTTCTTAGAACTTGGCTGGAAATGGCGCCGGTACTTTCCACGTTTACGGCAGAACGGGTCGCTTATCTGAATCGGTTGAACGGCATCGAACCTCCGCAGACTGCTTCAGTGTTGAATCCATACAGAGAGTGGATCGGTGCGCAGATCCGTGCGGATTTTTGGGGATGGATTTCACCTGCAATGCCGGCGCGAGCAGCGGAATTTGCATGGCGGGATGCCTCCATCAGTCATTTACGAAACGGCATGTATGGCGAGATATTCTTTGCGGCGGCGATTGCTGCCGCGTTTCAATACAGCGACACCAAAAGTGTGATTGAAGAAGCATTGAAATACGTTCCGCCGCGTTCTCGTTTTGCAGAAGCCATTACTTTTGTTCTGTCGTTGCCAATCCAGAATCAACCGTGGGATGTAACGGTCAATTCTTTGTATACGACGTTCGGATCGTATCATTGGGTCCACACCATTAACAATGCAGCACTGGTGACCGCAGCACTGCTTTCATCCAATGGAGAATATGAACGCGCGATCTGTAATGTGGTGATGGGAGGGTGGGATACGGACAGCAACGGCGCGACTGTCGGTTCCATTATGGGGACAATGCTCGGCGCGAAACAGCTTCCTTCAAAATGGATCGGACCGCTGAATAATGAGATCCGCACAGGTTTAAAAGGATATGACCGATTTTCAATCACCGCACTTGCATCCAAAACAGCCGCATGTGCAAAATTCACTCCAAAAAATTGAAAGAAAATTATGCTGAGTAAAGTAGAACTGCTGAACGACAAAGTGCGGTTACTGGACCATGCACGGGCCAGTTTAATTGGCCATGCTATCGGCGATTCATTTGGCGATATTGCCCGTTCTCCGGATTATCATCTTCAATACGGTATCACGATGGATTTTACGGAAAAACCGGCACCGGGGACTGACGATACAGAATTTGCGCTTCTCACTGCACAAACGTTGATCAATACCAAAGGAAATCTAACAGATGCAGCCGTGTTAGAAAGTTGGAAAACACATGTGTTGCCGTTGTCAGAATTGAAACGCGGCGGTGCCAGTGAACGGGAAGCGGCAGCAAATATTCGTCGTGGTGTGCTGCCGCCGTTGTCGGGAATATACAATTCCCACTATATGAGCGACGGTGCAGCAATGCGGGTAACTCCTATCGGTATTGCGTGTGCAGGCGATCCAGTGCGCGCAGCGCAATTGGCCGAGATCGATTCAAGGATCAGTCATTCGCGGGACGGACTTTGGAGTGCTCAGGCGGTCGCCGCTTCAGTCGCAGTCGCAATGGCAGGCGCTACGGTTGACGAAATTTATCAAACTGCTCTCTCTGTTACGCCGAAAGATTCATGGATGCGGTTTACTTTTTCTAAAGCATGGGAAATCATCCAGGACCGGAATACATTGGAAGATTCCTGGAAACCGCTGCACGATGCGCTATGGACGGAATACAAATCTGTTTCGCCCGAAGCGGTCGCTTCCGCATTGGCGATAGTAAAATTAACGGACGGAGATTTCAAACGGGGAATCATTTACAGCGGAAACTTCGGCAGGGATGCTGATACAATCTCCGCAATCGTCGGCGCCATCAGTGGTGCCATGCATGGGATGAAAAGCATTCCACCGGCGTGGGCGGAAAAAGTTCGTATCACCACGGGCGTTTGTCTGCCGTTTACCAAAGGGGTTGATCTCTTCGATGTTGCTGAACAATTGTCGGAATTGGTGAAATAAGAAAGTGCAAACATGAAACCAGTGAAAAAGAAATCCGGAAATGCTGGACGGAATGGCACCACTATCCGATCCGACTGTTTTGTACAGATCGAACTCACAACGCGCGGCGGTATCGCGATTGATCTGAACAGCAAAGTGAAATCGATGTACGGTTCGTCCATCCAAGCTCAGGTGAAATCAATTCTCAGCTATTACGGTATTGTCAATGCCCATGTCACTATGGAAGATCAGGGGGCAGTTCCGTTCGTAATTGCATCACGGGTAGAAGCTGCAATCAAAAGGGCAATGCCCGGTGTGGAGAAGGATTTCATTGATACTTCATTGAAACCGTCAAAAAAAACAGTTCGTGATCGACTCCGCAGATCAAGACTGTATTTACCGGGAAATGAGCCGCATTATTTTTTGAATGCAGGACTGCACAAGCCGGATTGTATTATTCTTGATCTGGAGGATAGTGTTGCACCGTCCGAAAAAGACACTGCACGCATCCTTGTGCGGAATGCGCTTATGAATGTGGATTTCGGTGCGTCAGAAAAAATGGTACGTATTAATCCATTCCCGATGGGTCTCGAAGACCTGCGGATGGTCGTCCCGCACAATGTTCAGGTAATTCTCATTCCGAAATGCGAATCCGCAGAACAGATTATTGAAATCGATGCTGCGATTGACCTCCTGTTGAGTCGGAACGCCATCAAACGCAATCTGTTTTTACTCCCGATTATTGAAAGTGCACTCGGTGTCGAACGAGCGTATGCAATTGCATCTGCCAGCACGTGGATATGCGCACTTTCCATCGGACTGGAAGATTATACTGCCGATATCGGTGTTGCCCGGACGAAAACAGGCAAGGAAAGCCTCTTTGCTCGGAGTGCGGTGATCAATGCAGCAAAAGCAGCCGGTATTCAAGCGCTGGATTCCGTGTTCTCGGATGTGAACGACGATGAAGGACTTCGCAGCAGTGTAATCGAAGCAAAAGCGATTGGTTTTGACGGCAAAGGATGTATCCATCCGCGCCAAATCCCAATAGTCCATGAAGCTTTTTCCCCGACTGCCGATGAGATCAATTATGCGCAGCGAGTATTGGAGGCATTTGCTTTGGCACAAAAGAATGGTTCCGGAGTTGTTGCGTTGGGATCAAAAATGATCGATGCGCCGGTCGTTAAACGCGCGCATCGTACGCTCGCGTTGGCATCTTCCACATCAAAAAAGTAGTTTTGCTTATGACAAAAAAATCTCTATCGGGAATGGTAAAGAATGCTGCAGGCCGACATGTACCGGCAACAGTCAATGGTGTCCCGACAATTCCTTTCAAAGGCGTCAACCAGTATCGCCCTGTCCATGCAATGGCTTCACCGCCAGTACGAAGCTGCGCCGATTATCCATCAGACGGAAATAAATTAGTGAAGAATCTGAAGGAAGCGCTGACCAAATCCGGACTGAAGAACGGTATGACGATTTCCACGCATCATCATCTCCGGAATGGCGACGGATTGACAAACATCCTGTTCGATACGATTAAGTCGATGGGAGTGAAGAATATCCGATGGTATCCCAGTGCGTCATTTCCTTGTCATGACTATCTAATAAAGTATCTTCAGGACGGGACGATTCATCACATCGAAGGAAGCATGAACGGCCCGCTCGGTCGTTTTGCGTCAGAGGGAAAGATGAAGGGGATTGGAGTGCTCCGCTCTCATGGAGGGAGATATCGCGCACTTCAGGATGGGGAAGTAAAGGTGGATATTGCTGTCATCGCTGCACCGACTGCCGATGCGTTCGGCAATGCGAACGGCGTTTCGGGAAAATCCGCCTGCGGTCCGCTCGGTTTTGCTCTTGGGGATTCAGAATACGCGGACAAAGTGATTGTTGTGACTGATACACTGGTCGATTTCCCTTGCGTGCCATGGCACATACAGGGAAATAATGTCGATTATGTCGTTCAGGTAGATTCCCTTGGAGATCCAACCAAGATCGTTTCCGGCACGACGCAGGTAACAAAAAGTCCAGACCGCATTTTGATCGCGGAATATGTCGCTCAGTTTGTCGAAGAATCTGGAATTTTGAAGAACGGTTTTTCTTTCCAGGCCGGAGCAGGTGGGATCAATCTTGCATTTCTCCTTCTGCTGAAAGAACGGATGAAAGCCAAAGGTGTAAAAGCACGGTTCATCCGCGGCGGCAGCACTCAGTATCTTACTGAAATGTTGAATGAAGGACTAACCGAATACATATTGGACGGACAGGCGTTTGATACGGTCGGTGTCCGCTCATTGCGCGACAATCCTTATCATGTCAATACTAGTCCTTTCACCAGTTATAATTTTCACGGGAAGGGAAATTTCGCTTCCATGCTGGATGCAGTTGTCCTCGGCGCGACGGAAGTCGATGTGAATTTCAATGCAAACGTTGTCACCCATTCTGATGGATATTTGCTGCACGGTATCGGCGGTTGGCAGGATTGTCTGTTCGGAAAATGTGTCATCCTTGCCGTTCCGTCATTCCGGGACCGGGTTCCTATTATTGTGGACCGTGTGACAACGCTGTGCGGCCCGGGCGAAATGATCGATGTAGTCATTACCGAACGGGGGATCGCAATCAATCCTCTCCGGAAGGACCTGATCAAAGCGCTTTCTGGTACGACGCTTCCGATACGGACGATCAGGGAACTGCAACTGGAAGTGGAGAATATTTGCGGAGGCAAACCTGAACCTCCGAACATTTCCTCTGACCATGTCGTTGCGGTAGTACAATGGGTGGACGGGACGCTGATCGATTCAGTGTACCAAGTACAGTCACAGCGATAAAAACAGTTGTCAGTTTTGATCGAAGACAGTGTCGATGAAAATACATTTCGTCTGGTCTTGCGTCTCATTGAATTCTTCAATACTCTTCCTTGGCGCATCGGTATATCGTGGGCTTCATTTACCCGCGCATTTCCGACAACAACAATCTGAACTTCTTCTTCCCGTACCAATTATGCTTGTGATGATGCTATGACGGAATATATGCTGGCCATATTTCTTGGGATCACGATCATTATTGTTCTTTCGATCGGATATGTCCTGAATATCATCCGCACCAATTCAATGCTGATTGAAACCCAATTTTCCAAATTGAAGGAATTGGAACGGAAGGAGGAACGATATCGGGCACTGTTCAATAACACAATCGCCGGGATGGTGAATTTTTCCCGGCAACACTGGAAAGTGATCGATGTGAATCAATCGATGCTGAATAAACTGGAGCTATTAAATCATCATGAATTCCAGAACATTTTTCCTTCAATGCTCGCCGGCAAGGAACAATCGATCCTCGACAGTCTGCGGAAAAGTCAATGGTTCCAGGATTGTGAGATTGAGTATAGAACGAAATCCGGGAAGCAATTGATTTTTCTCTTTTCCGGCAGGGAAGATTCCACCGACCATACGATCCACGGCGTTCTGTTCGATATCACGGAAAAACGTCGTCTGGAGGAATCTTTCGTACGTGCACAGAAAATGGAAGCAATATCGCTGTTAACCAGCAGTATTGCCCATGATTTGCAAAATGTTTTTGCACCGCTGCAACTCTCTCTGAAATTGCTGGAGAAACAGGTTCGCTCCCTACGGGGGAAGAAGATTTTAAAAGCGACAAAGAACAGCACCACCGACGGACAACTGCTTGTTGCAAATATCCTTTCCATCGCAAAAGGAATCAAAAAAGAATTCAAACACATTCATCTCAATTCGTTGTTCCGTTCGATATTCCATTCGTTTTCTGCGGGACGGTCGATAAAGGTAGAATTCCAGAATACGCTGAAGAAATCGGATGTGATGATCAACGGCAACGAAAATCAGTTAAAACAAATGTTTCTGAATATCCTTCGGAATTCTAAAGAAGCTATTTATAAGAAGGGACGCATTGTTGTGAAGATTGAAGAAGAAAAAAGAGCGGATCGACAGGAGCGGAAACGAATGGGGGACATGAACCGTTTCATTACAGTGACGATTTCGGATGACGGTCAGGGGATTCCGGAAGATTCGCTGCCAAAAGTGTTCGAACCGTTTTATACGACAAAGAGGAATTCCGGAGGAACCGGGCTAGGTCTATCCATGGTTGCAGAGATTGCCAAACAGCATTCCGGCTGGATCTCAATCGACAGCAAAGAACATGTCGGCACGTCCATTAAAGTTACACTGCCGATAGTACAACATCGCACATGAAAAAACACATTACAAAAAAAAGAACGAGACTCTGGATTGTTGATGACAATGAGAACTATTGCATCCTATTAAGTGAATCACTCCGGTTCAATAAGAAAATTGTTGTTGAGAATTATTTCCATTCGATCAAGGAAGTGCTGAAAGCACTCCAGAAAAAACGAATAGCTGATCCAGAAGTGATGCTGTTGGATATTCGCATGCCGGAGGAATCCGGGATCGACGGACTTCCCGCAATTTTGCAGTCCGCACCGGATGTGAAGGTAATCATGCTGACATCGCATGACGATCCGGAGGAAATACAGGAATCGTTGAAAAACGGCGCTACCGGTTATCTGTTAAAGAATTCGACTGCACTCGATATCAGCCGGGCAATTGAGAAGGTGATCGAAGGCGGATCGCCGCTGGATCCGATGATCACAAAAAAAATTGTCGGAATGCTGATGAACAATACCGGCCTGGCTGATGTGCCAAAGCTGCTGACAATGCGAGAGCGGGAGATTATTCATCAAATTGTGAGAGGGATGTCGAACGAGAAGCTTGCGGCAAAAATGAATGTCAGTTATTTTACTATAACCACACATCTGAAGAACATCTATAAAAAACTGCATGTGCACAGCCGGCACGCGTTGATGGCGAGAGCATATAAGGACGGCATCACAGGAAAATGACGAAAAAAATTGAATGCTAAATGTCTGGCAGAATGGTATTAATCAAAAATGAAATTCCTCGCAATTGACTTTGAAACTGCAAATCGATATCCGAACAGCGCCTGTTCCGTAGGACTAGTGAGTGTTGAGAATGAACACATCGTCAAGAAAAAGACCATCTTAATCAAGCCTCCTTATGAGCATTTTGAGTTTACCTCTATTCACGGAATATCGTGGCAGGATGTGAAAAACAAAAAAACGTTCAAAGAAACGTGGGGAACGATTGCCAACTTCTTTGATGGGATCGATTTTGTTGTTGCGCATAATGCAGGATTTGATCGCCGGGTTTTGGAGTCCTGCTGTTCCACCTACGGAATTTCAAAACCGGATGTTGAATACCGATGCACAGTACGATTATCACGATCGGTGTTAAAAATTCGTCCTGCAAATCTCGCCAATGTCTGTCGGCAGCTGTTTATTCCTCTGAATCATCATGATGCTGGTTCGGATGCTGAAGCGTGTGCAAAGATCATGCTGGAAGTATTGAAGAGGTAGATTCGTGAAGAAAAAAATTGCCATCCCCGCAAAAGGATGGCAATTTTTCATTTGACACTTCTGTGGCGATTTAGAAAATTTTTACTGAACGGTCTTTCAGAATTGCCCTTTTTATCCAATGTTGGACCGGTTCATTAGTATCTCCGGAAAGATCAATTGCTTGTTCAACGACTGGACTGTTGAATGTCCCTCCGGTTACATCAATTGTTTGCGGATTTGCCTGACTATTCTGATCATACCCTGAACCTAAAAATGTGCCGGTGACTTGAGTAGCAGAAACAGCGCTGATGGTTACGGAACCATTGATTAGGCCATAAAATTCATTCGAAGCAGTCGAATCTGCAGCATTAGGGAAATATCCGAAAAATGCCCGTTTGTTGGCAGTTGTTGAAACGAACGGATACGATCCATTGGCAATGGCATTCACGGTATCGGCAACTCCAACAAATGCAACCTGAACTTCCGATTGGGAAATTGCATTGTACGCAAAAACAACATAGATATTCGCATTGCCGCTTTTAAATCGGAAAGCGCCTGCAGCATTTTGGGCTGTGTACAGCGTATCGAAAATACCATTGGCAGAAATACTTCCACGGTTCGATGAGAAATTGAATGTTCCAGCAGTTTTAAATAGCGGCCCGCCGCTTCCACCGGCAGCTGAGTTACTTGATTCATTACAACCAATGATGGTCAATCCGATGAACAGTAAACCAAACAGTATTATTGCATTAAGACTCTTCTTCATAGTGTTTCCTCGAGTAATTGAGTAATCGTGATAGAATGTGCGACTACGGTCAGTATAGACAATTCAAGGAGTGATGTCAACGTTGTAGATCACAGGTTCCCGTAGGGAGAACGGCAATACTTTCGTATATTACAAGAAAATTGATTAATCGACAAAAACGTTATGAATCAACGCTCCCTGTATAAAACCATCGAGAGTTTTGACAGCAAGGAATTTTCTTCAACGGAAGAAATGCTTGCCCATGTTCTTCACCAGATCGTTTCCAATGACCGGATCGAGATCAGAGGCGGAAGAGTTTGGAAACTCGATACGACAAAATCGACATACGAAGTGATCGCTCAGCACGGAGAAGTGGAAAAGATTAAACCTCATTTTTCTCTGAAGGTCGACGAATATAAGATGTTCAAACAACTGGCGCAGCATCGGACCATTGTCGCTAAAGAAACGAATGAATATCTTCGCAGCAAAGGGATCGTGAAATACTCCGCAACCGGCATTGGTGAAGTGGTTACTGTTAAGGGGGCATCTCTATATCCGTACATCCTCTCGTTCAATACCGAAGGGCAGCATGAGAATGTTGCTCCCACATTGAACATCATCAGCCTCGCCGTTACGTCCATGGTGAATAACAGGAGGATCGAGCGGCGCACATCACAATTGCAGAAGGACCTGGACAAAGCGCGAGAGATCCAAAAAAGTATTCTCCCCGCGCATGAATTGCAATTCCACAATTACGAGATGTTCGGCATCTCTATTGCCGACAGAATTGTGGGAGGTGACTTCTTTGATTATATCATGAGCGAAGAGAAGGATCGGGTCGGTATCGTTATCGGTGATGCCGCCAGTAAGGGTATATCTGCCGCTGTGCAGGCGTTGTATGTCTCCGGCGCGCTGCGGATGGGAGCGAGTTATCAAACCAAGATCAGCAACCTTATTCACAATATTAACGATCTTGTGCACCATACTTTTTCCGATGACCGTTTCCTGACATTGTTCTATGCAGAACTATCGAATGATTTGAAAGGACTGTGCGTGTATGTGAATGCCGGTCACAGCAGTCCAATCGTATTTCGAGCGGCTTCTCGCACTACTGAATTTCTTGAGGCGACAGGGAATATCGTCGGACCATTTCCGAATCAAATGTACCGCAGTGAAGGGATCATGCTTGCGAAAGGGGATATCATGCTTCTCTATACGGACGGTGTTTCCGAGGCGATGGATAATCTCGGAATTCAGTATTCGGAAAAGAGACTGGCGACCAAATTGACCGAGTTTCGAAACGAGAAGGCGCAGAATATCGCCCGCCTGATCATCGAAGATGTTCAGATCCACAGTTCCAAAGGGAAATATTCGGACGACCAGACCATTGTTGTCGTAAAGCGTATCAAATAAATTCTTCAGTCGTGAACATTAACGCCGGAGGGAACGCAGTCCTCTCCGGCTTTTTTTTGCAATTCATACTCGCCCTCCTTTGAACAATTATTTACAATCGACAATGAACTCTTAAATTTCGGATAATCTTGTCTATTGTAGTGAACTGCCAATCCTCCTTCCCGTAACTCTCTCCGTTACTTTCATGCTTTATCCACCTTCCAAAGGAGATCCTATGCAACTATTCAGACTATTTGCCATTGCGCAATTTCTGCAGGTTGTCCTTTCACTCTTTCTTCATTCTTCCACAGTTACTGCCGTTAAGACTACCGAACAAATCAGAGTAGACGGTGTACTCTCAGAAAAAATTTGGCAGCGCATTGGATATACCGATTTCAAACAGCGCGAACCCGATCAAGGTGCGCCCGGAAGCGAGAAGAGTGAGGCATGGGTGGCATATGATGATGAAGCCTTGTATATCGCAGCCAAACTCTATGATCAGCGATCGGATTCCATTGTTGCAAGACTTGTTAGGCGCGATTTCGTTTACGGAGATCCTTCGGATGGATTCATCGTCTATATCGATCCTTATCACGATAAGATGTCCGGAAATCTTTTCTATGTCTCTGCTGCCGGTACGAAAGCAGACGGATTGGTTGAAAACGATGGACGGTTTGAACTCTCTTGGGATGCTGTTTGGGAAGGTGTATCGAGGATCGATCAGGAGGGTTATGTGGTGGAAATGAAAATTCCATTTTCTCAGCTTCGATTCCGTGAAGGAGAAGAACAGATTTGGGGGATCAATTTTGAACGGTACATTGGCAGGAAAAATGAAACAGCCATGATGGTGTACACTCCGCGCAATGAGAATGGTTTCGTTTCACGATTCCCTGATCTCGTCGGATTGGAGGGGATTTCACCATCTTCTCGAATGGAAGTGCTGCCGTATGTAACGGGAAAAGCAGAGTATATTGGAAATAATCCAAACGATCCGTTCAATCCTGGAGAAAAATATCTTCCCGGTGCTGGGCTCGATATGAAAGTAGGACTTGGCACCAGTCTTACTCTGGACGGTACGATCAATCCGGATTTTGGCCAGGTTGAAGTCGATCCTGCAGTGGTGAATCTATCGGATGTCGAAACGTCGTTCCAGGAAAAACGTCCGTTCTTTACGGAAGGTGTGAGCATCTTCCGGTTCGGCCAGGGTGGAACGAACAACAACTGGTCGTTCAATTGGAGCAATCCAACGATCTTTTACAGCCGCAGAATCGGCAGAACACCGCAGCGTCCGCAATTCAGTCTTCCGTATTACGACTATGCTGAAAATCCCAACGGCACGAAAATTCTCGGTGCAGGAAAAATATCCGGACGAATAGGGGATGATTGGAAGATTGGAATGATTCATTCGCTTACGAACAAGGAATTAGCGACACTCGATTCCGCCGGACACCGTTCGCGGCAAGAGATGGAGCCGCAATCGTATTACGGTGTGTTCAGGGCTCAGAGGGATTTTGACCGCGGCCAACAAGGTTTAGGATTTCTTGCAACATATACAAAACGGATGTTTGATAATCCTGTGCTTCAGGATTATATCAATAACAACGCAATGGTCACCGCGGTGGATGGATGGACATTCTTTGATGAAGAGAGAACCTACGTATTAACAGGATGGGCTGGAGTCTCTAGCGTTCAGGGAAATAAAACAAAAATGATTTCGATGCAGAGAAGTTCCGGCCACTATTTCCAACGGCCCGATGCTTCACATATTACAGTGGACAGTACTTTAACTTCGATGACAGGGTATGCCGGTCGATTAGTATTGAACAAGAATAGAGGGAAATGGACATTGAATGCTGCTGTCGGTGTTATCAATCCGTATTTTGAATCGAACGATTTAGGTTTTATGTCTTTTGCCGATGTTATCAATTCACATATCGTTACCGGATACCGCTGGAATGATCCGACTGAATACTACCGGTTCGTAGGATTTGACGTTGCATCATTCTTGAACTATGATTACGGCGGAAATAAGACTGCCCAGGGTTTTTGGTTTGGCGGATATTTGACACTGCCAAATTATTATGGGGGGCAATTTCGGATGACGCTTAATCCTGAATCATACAGTGCACGGAGGACACGCGGAGGGCCGTTGATGGTAAATCCTTCTTCCAACGCATTCAGTGTGAATCTGTACAGCGACAGTAGAAACTGGTGGATTCTTTATGTCGGAGGCGGGATGTCAGCAGGCGGTGCTGACCAAAATACCAATGTGTATATCGAAACCGAGTTGAAATTGACTCCAACATTCACGCTCACGCTGGGTCCGGATATTTCCTATGACAACAGCAGCGCTCAGTTTATCCGTTCTTCTGCGGACGCCTCCGCATTCGCAACATACGGCAGGCGATACATTTTTGCCGATCTCAAGCAGACGTCGGTTGGGGCAACAATCAGAATGAACTGGATTCTGAATCCCGAATTGAGTTTCCAGATTTATGCTCAACCGTATTTTACCTCCGGTTCTTATAATAACTTTAAGGAATTGCGGAAGTCGAAATCATTTGATTTTCTAGCTTATGGCACAAACGGTTCGACGATTACTCCTCTGACCGATCCGAACGGCGCTGTGGCCGGTTATTCCCTTGACCCGGATGGTTCGGGTTCAGCCGCACCCATTGGAATCGGCAAACCGGATTTCAATTATCGATCGTTGCGGGGGAATGCGGTGCTTCGATGGGAATATTCTCCGGGATCGGCGCTCTTCCTGGTTTGGACGCAAAGCAGGGAAGATATTGAATCTGCGGGCGATTTCCAGTTCGATCGTTCAGTGGACAGGATCATCAATGTAAAGCCGGATAATATCTTCATGCTGAAGATCAGCTATTGGCTGGGCATGTAAAAGCACTTCTCTATGAAAACTCTGTGTCAATGTTCTTTGGTGAGTACAAAGGCACAGAGTTTTCATAAAATAGTTAACCATTTTTCAGTTTTTCCAGTTCATTCCACCGGGCATACAGTCGTTCCACTTTTTCCTTGCCGCTCTCCAGTTCCTTGTTCAGGTGATCAACCTTATCGCCATGCTTTTGATAAAAGTCATCGGCAGCGAAGAGTGACTCTATACGATGCACTTCCTCTTCCGCTTTCAGAATATCCTGCTCGATGGATTCAAGTTCTTTCGCCTCTTTCCATTTCAGTTTTTTTGGTTCAGACTTGGAAGGTGTATCGAGTTTCATTTGCTTTTCCATTTCAGCTTCAACGCTAAGTCGTGCATTCCGTTTTTCAATATAATAGTCATAGTTTCCCTCGCTGAAATGAACATGTCCATCTCCTTCGAAGGCAAGAATTCCGTTACAGACCCGGTTCAAGAAATATCGGTCATGGCTGACCGCAATGACGCATCCTTCAAAATCGACGAGAGCCTCTTCCAATACGCGCAGCGTCGGAAGATCCAGATCGTTCGTCGGTTCGTCAAGGATCAAGAAGTTGCCGCCATTCTTTAGAATCTTCGCCAGGAGTAATCTGCTCCGTTCTCCGCCGGAAAGCTTTTCTACTTTGGTATTAATCCGATCGTCGGCAAACAAGAAACGGCGGAGGTAATTCCACACCGTTACTTTGTTCTCGCCAAACATGATCCAATCATTCCCTTCGCCAATCTCTTTCAGGACGGAATTCTCATCATTCAGTGCGATCCGTGATTGATCGATATAATTGATCTGGGTTCGTTCTCCTACTTCAATAGAACCTTCCGTCGGTTCCAGTTCATTCAGGATAATCTTCAGAAGGGTTGTTTTACCGAGTCCATTCCGTCCGATAATACCCAGTTTTCGTTTTTTGTCGAAAAGCAGATCGATTCTTGAAAATAGTTTTCTTCCGCCGAGTTCCATGCCGACATGTTTCAAATTGAGGATTGTCGATCCTAATCCGGCAGGCGGGGGGATGAGCAACTGCACTTCTTTCTCGGCCTGAAATCCTTCTTTATCTGCGATCTCGAAATAGTTTTTCAATCTGCTTTTGGATTTTGTTGTGCGCGCTTTTGGTCCGCGCCGCACCCACTCCAGTTCACGGCGCAGAAAATTATTCCGTTTCTTTTCTTCACTTTCTAATTGCGTCTGTCGCTCCGCTTTGTCAATAAGAAAATCGGTGTAGTTCCCGCTGTGTGGATAACAGAGTCCGTTGGAAAGTTCAACGATCCGGTTGGCAATGGAATCAAGGAAATACCGATCATGTGTTACAAAAAGACATGCGCCGGCATAATCTTCAAGGAATTCTTCCATCCATTCGATTGATTGCGTATCGAGATGGTTTGTCGGTTCATCAAGAATAAGCAGATCGGGACGGGAAATGATTGCGCGACAAAGGGCGACTCGTCGTTTTTCACCGCCGGAAAGTGTCGTGATATCGCGGTTTTTATCGGGAACATTTAACGAATGCATCGCTGCTTCAACTCTATTTTCAAGATTCCAACCGTCCAGTAAATGGATATGTTCTTCAAGAATATGTCTGCGGTCCGAATCATAGGGGAGTGATTCATATTCCCGAAGAATGTCGATCACATCATGAGCGCCATCCATGATGTTTTCAAAAACACTTTTCGATTCATCCAAAGTAAAATCTTGGGAGAGATATCCCGTAATGAGATCGCGTTTCCGCGATATATCTCCGGAATCTGGCTCAATCAGTCCGGCAACGATTTTAATCAGAGTCGATTTCCCGGATCCATTCGTTCCGATCAGTCCTATCCGGTCTGCTTGATGAATGTTGAGAGATGCTTCCTTCAGGACGACCTGTTCGCCGAATCGGATGGAGATATCTTTTGCTGCGATGAATACCGGACTGATTTGTTTTGCCATAGAAAAAGTGTTAATGGATGTTAATACGGAACGAAGTGCTGTTTCTGAATTAAAATACGAAATAATGACGGGCTATCAGAGGAAAATATACAATCAAACAAAAAATTGCGGTATGGCCTGAATACCATTATCTTACAGCATCTATCATTGACGAACGAAATACAATGTCGAAATCCAGAGAAGAACAACCAATCCAAATTAAATGCCCTAACTGCAAACAAACCCGCGAACCCGATTTCAATGAAACCACACGGCGGTATGTCTGTTCTGTCTGTAACGAACCGGTGGATGTTCAGGTGATCATTGAAAAGAAAAAACGGGGATTGAGGTGATATTTCCGCTTGCATTTTAAAAACACTTTACAGAGTATTGGCGCGTTCCCGATTGAGTCTATTGGTTCGAAATATCTATACAAAGAGAGAAATGAGATACCGTGTCGTTGAAATAAAATGAATGTGACTTCTTTAAAGATATAATTTGTTTTAAATACTTCTCATAAGGGAGGGAAAGTGTAATGAGAAAGCAGTTTATCTCCTTTTTGGTGACAGTCGTGACGATATTGCACGGACAACAGTTGCCAAAAGACTTTGATGCCTATGTAGAAAAAGTTCTTGCAACTTTTAATGTCCCCGGTGTATCTGTCACCATCGTGAAAGACGGGAAAGCTGTATTGATGAAGGGATATGGTGTAAAGACCATTGGCACGAAAGACAAAGTGGACAGCAAAACAAATTTCAGCATTGCGTCCAACACAAAAGCATTTGTGGGAACATCGATCGGAATTCTTGTTGAAGAAGGAAAACTAAAATGGAATGATCGTGTCGTTGATCATCTTCCATGGTTTCAGCTTTCGGATCCGTACGTAACAAAAGAAATGCGCATCATCGATCTGTTGGTGCACCGCAGCGGCCTTGGCCTCGGCGCCGGAGATCTGCTCATCTGGCCTACCAATACATATAACCAAAAGGATGTTGTAAAACGGTTCAAGAATATTCCGCTGGCAACAAGTTTTCGGAGCACCTATGCATATGATAATATTCTTTATCTTGTTGCTGGAGAATTGATTGAAGCAGTCAGCGGCATGCCGTGGGAGCAATTCGTGAAGACGAGAATCTATGACAAACTCGGGATGGGCAACAGCACATTAACATTTGCTGATGCCGTGAAGAAAGGGAATGTTGCGACTCCGCATGCAGAAGTGCATGGCACTGTTCGTCCTGTTGCTGCATCTGACAGCACAAAAACGAATCCTGCCGCGACAGTAAACACCAATGCAGAAGATATTGCACAATGGATGATCTGCCAAATTGATTCTGGAAAATTATCGGATGGATCAAAACTGTTTACAGCAAAAACCGCTCAGTATCTCTGGTCAGTTCAAACACCGCTGCCAGTAGAGAAAGTCGCAAAAGAACTGTCGCCAATTCAGCCAAATTTTGCCGGATACGGAGCCGGATTTTTCCTGAGGGATTATCGCGGGAAAAAACTGGTGTGGCATACCGGGGGCCTCAGCGGAATGGTTTCATTGGTTGCGATGATCCCGGAACTGCGAGTGGGTGTAGCAGTCTTCACAAACCAGGAAATGAGCGGTGCTTTTTATTCGATAGGATGGAGAGTACTGGACCATTATCTCGGTACTCACTATGACTGGATAAATGCGTACAAAGCCATGAAGGAACGTGCTGATTCTATCAGCAAATCCGCCGATACAAAAACGATGGCCAAGCGCGACTCCATGTCGCAGCCGTCATTGTCCTTAAAGAACTATGAAGGAAAATACAATGATGCATGGTATGGAGACATTGACATAGAAACAAAAAATGGAAAACTCTTTTTGCAATTGAAAGCAACCCCGGCATTAGGCGGTTTTCTGGAGCACTATCAATACAACACATTCATCGTACGCTGGAGCGATCCGGAAATGCGCGCTGATGCTTTCATCACATTTTCTCTGAATCCTGACGGCAGTATCGAACATGCCAAAATGAAAGCGGTCTCACCATCGACCGATTTTAGTTTTGATTTTCACGATCTTTTGTTGAAACCGGTAAAATGAAAAAATCACTCCCTGAACAAAAGGAGAATAGCGTATGATTCCTGACCACTTTAGCGAGATTGCAACTGCTATTCAACTGGCACTTGCCCCCGTCTTCCTTTTAACGGCCATTGCGGGAATGCTCGGAGTGATGGCAGGACGATTGAGCAGGATCATCGACCGGGGCCGTTTTCTTACCGAGGGAGGACGAACTGCCGTAGCGTCGGATAGTGATGTCGTTGAAGCAGAACTGCACATTTTGGAAAAGCGCCGGCATTTCACCAGCGTTGCAATCACAGCGTTCACCATTGCAGCATTATTGGTCTGCCTTGTCATCACCACACTTTTTCTTGAAGTGATGTTTTCCGTTCCGTTGCAGTGGGCTATTGGTTTGCTTTTTTCATCCGCAACTCTGGTGCTAGTGATAGGGTTGACCTTTTTCCTGCGGGAAGTGCATCTGGCAACAACAACGATCCGCATCCGCAAACCTCAGTTGAAACCATGAATAGCGCACATTGAATGAGTAAAACTATGTCAACTCAACCCAACAATCCGCTCCATGGCGTAACATTGGAGATGATCCTGAACCATCTTGTTGAGCATTTCGGTTGGGAAGAATTAGGGAAATGTATAAGAATCCGGTGTTTTACAGAGAACCCAAGTATCAAATCCAGTTTGAAATTCTTGCGCACAACTCCGTGGGCAAGGAAGAAAGTAGAAGAATTATATCTTGAAGTGATTCGGCAGTAGCGTTGTCCGTACGGACGCAAATCCGTGCAAATTATTCCCCCCAAACCGATTCATAAAACATTCTCGCCGCCACAATGATGTCACTCCCAAAGAGATACCTCTATTCCGACTAACATCGGATGTAACACTTTATTGAGAGAGACATCTGAAAAATTCACAATCAATGTCATTCCCCCAACGGGATCACTTCGTGACGAGGAGCAGAGCGACGAGTCCCGTCACGAAGTGATGGCTTCGCCAAAGGGATCCTCCAAAGGAGTCCTTCGGACCTTCGGGAGAATCTCGTTTTTTTTACCGAATTTACGGTCTGAGATTTCTCGCTTGCCCCTTTTGCCGACACGAAGTGTTCCTTCGGAAAGGCATCCCCTCGGGAGGGGCTTCGCTCGAAATGACATTAGAACGATAATATTTCAGAGGTCTCTGAGAATGAATAAAAAGAACGATGAAACCACCGTTCCTGTTACGATAAAAATGATTACTCAATATCAACCCGGTCACCTGACCGGATCATAATATTTTCAAGCCTCAAGAAACATCTGTCCTAACACGCTATCCCAATCAGCTTTCGGGAAATGCCGGTGAAAATCGGGGACAAGTTCGCCGCCATCGGCAAGTGTTACGCCGATGCCGCTTGTAGCAAATGAAATCTGCAGCCGTTCCATCTCTCGCAGGATCCAGTTCGGCACCTCGTTGCCTTTCAATAGATGTGTTGTCGCTTTCTCTGGATCATTCGCTTTGATCTTTAAATACCAACCTTTTTCACTATCACCATGCTCAATCACTTCACCATCGATGGGGGAAAGTATGCGAATGTTCGTGTTCGGCTTTTTTACCAGCATCCCTTTCCCATTTACCGATAATCGGGAACCGACTGGCGGCAGTTCAATGGAATACGGTTTACCGATGATACGTGTGCCAAAATCATCTATACCGACCTTGAATGTACCGTCATCTTCGCGCTGGACCCATGTATGGCCGCGGTGATAGAGCCTGTAGGGAGGCATAGTGAATCCATAAACTTCAAACTGCAGCATAGGAGCTTTTGTCTGCCGTTTGCTCAGAACAGGGTGCTGAGTGCAGGAGCGGCAATCGAATTCATGATCGCAAACACGGTGCTTTACATCGCCGCTTAATTCATGTCTGCAGGTTTTCATGGAGGGGGGAAGATCTTCGAAATCCGAATGCCATTGAATCGCTTCAGTTTTTTGCAGCACTTCTGCCATTTTCGTTCGCCGCATCGCAACAATCACTGTGGCAACAATCGTAACAAAAATGGAAAAAAAGATTAGAAGGAAAATAACATGGAACGGTGTCCAGTGAAATTCATAAACCCATGGTAGCATGATTGACTCCAATACAGTTAGTAATTACAATTTTGAAGAGGCGAATTTGTTCCGTAACTGTGTGACAAATTTCGGCTGCCAGAATGATGTTGTCTTCCCGGTTCTTGCGAACTCCTGCATGGAAAGTTCACCGTTCAATTGATTGAGTTCTTTTTCCTGCGGGAACAGTGTTGCATACCGGAATGTGACAGAATACAGTATCATCCCATAGGCGACAACAAAAAGGAACGTAGCAACTTCTTCCCAGCTCGGCGAATACGTCAGAAAATCGTCGAACGGAAGTGTCGGCAAAGCCAGCGTCTGGATCGTCATAACGAAGCGATTGAGCATGATTCCGCAGCAAACAAGGAAACCTGCGCCGAACAGGAACCTGCGCTGTTCGCGCAGCCTGCTGCTGAGGAGCACCAATGCCGGCAATAATCCGAAAGTGACAATCTCAGTGAACAGTATCCACGAACCGAACGATTGTGTTGCATAGAATTCGAATGCCGGGAAACCGTTTCCGGGAGACGTACTGTTAATCCAGATGAGCGTATCGATAGATTTCAATAACACGTACGCTATCAGCATGATACCAGAAACTTTACCGAGGAATTTATAGACTTCCGGCTTTACCAGATTTTTTCGTGTGATCTTTTCCACCAACCAGGTGGTCAACATAATAAAACTCGGGCCTGCCGCTGCCGCGGAAATAACAAACAGAAAGAATGTGGACGGCCAGATCCCCAATTCTTCCCGAAACGCGAACGGCCGCCCCCGCAGCACACCGAACAATCCGCCAAGCGAACCCTGATGGAAGAATGAAAGGAATGTTCCGATCCCTGCCAGAACCGGCATCAATTTGTGCAGTTCGAATTCGAAAACGAGAAACTTCGGAATCTGTCGCAGCTGACGGTTCTTCAACACGATCGGGATATATTCTATCAGCAGAACAATCAGATAACAGGTCAGGCAGAATGTCACTTCGGTCAGCATTGAATGGGTGTTCGGATGCCAGAAGGTAAACCATGCCCGCAGTGGCTGTCCAACATCCACCATCAATACAAGTACGGCACCGCTGTAGCAAATCAATCCAATCACTACGGCGCTGTTAATCACCGCTTTGAGTTCTTTTCTTCGGAGTATGTACAGAAGGAAACCGGTAAAAAATGCTCCGGCTCCAAGTGCGATCACCGTCAGGTCGAGGAAGATCCAGATACCGAATGCGAAACGGTTGTCCATATTCGTGTGGAACAATCCTTCGGCAAGACAAAGATAAATAGCATAGAGACCGAGCGAAAGAAGTGCCGTCCAGGGGATGAGCCACAGGAGAAATGCGCCGAATGACGTTCGCTGCAATCCGCGGGGGATGAGAAACTTATCCATGGAATTCCTCCTGGTGTGAACGAGTTAATGATTTTTCTGCCATTGCGCGGACCCATTTCTTTGCTGAATGATAATAGACTTTCGGTTCAGTCCCGAGGCGTGAGAGAAACCGGAATGAATTTTCGTCCCTCGCGGCCTGTGCAACCGGGCTCGTCGTGTCATTGAGATCGCCGAACGTTATTGCTTTGTTTGAGCAGGATTCAACGCATGCCGGTACGTAGTCAACAGGATCGATCTCGCGGCTTCCCTGTGACGCTGCTTTTTGTTTTGCTGCATGCAGCCGGCCGTGACAGAAATTACATTTTTCAACCACACCGCGCATTCTGGGAGCAACATCAGGATTCAGTTGCTGTTTCATCCCTTCTGTCCATTCAGGATCCCACCAATTGAAATATCGTGCATGATACGGACATGCCGTCATGCAATACCGGCAGCCAAGGCAGCGCTGTGGCACCTGACCGACGATCCCGGTCGATGGATCGATATCCACCGCGTTTTGAGGACACACGGTCATGCAGGGTGTTTCTTTTTCGCATTGCTGACAAAACATTGGTACAAAAACCGATTCACTTTTTGGGAATTGCTCGCCGTTGGAAACAGTGGAAATATTCAACCAGGTAAGGCCGTTTCGTTTATTCATTTTTTCCAGTGCGGGAGGGATGTTATTTTCCACCGCGCAGGCAACGGTGCACGCTCCGCATCCGTTGCATTTATCGAGGTCGATGACCATCCCGAACTTATATACTTTTTCAATCGTCGTTTCCATCTGTTACACCTTCAGAAGTTTTGCGGTAGTGATTCTCCAGGTTCCGTCGTTGGTGACTTCACAGAGATTTAAAATATTACTTCCAGCCGGATGGGCTGGTGTTTCGATCCCGTTCAAAAGCGGCGCGATAGATGCCTCGATCACACCGGGCCGGATCGTCGGATCAATTTTCACATGTACTTTCATCGTGCCGTTGACAGTAGAAAGTTCAGCCTCGTCATCTTTCGAAAGTCCGTATTGTATCGCTGTTGTCGGATTTATCGACACTGTTCCGTTTATCGCACGCAGTTCTGTTTCTTGAAATACTTTGCTCAAGATTGGCGAAACCTGCGCCGAGGCAGTGGCGCCGCGCCAGCCGTAGGCAATCATTGGAAGTTCCATCCCTTGTACAGGGACGTTCACTGCAGAGAGTCCGATGGTGTATGATCGTTGGGAGTGTTGCTGCGTTTTCTCATCGATCCATACTGCGCCTTCTGTCAGTTTAGTCCAAAAATCATCTGCCGTTGCAATCTCGCGGACTTGGAGTGTGCTATTGTCCGAAGCAATATGCAAAGTCCCGCGTTTGTGTGAATAGAGTGCGGCAGATTTTTGTTTGATCAGTTCTTCCATTGGAGGGATTTCCAATTGGACATTTAACGCTGTTGCCAGAAGACGAATGACATCCGCTGGTTCAGTTGTTTCCTCCTGTTTTTTTAGGAGAGGTGTTGAAATAGCGAATGTTCCGACAGGGTGTCCGGGCGGTGTAGGAATATCTTGCAAAGATTCGAAAAGTGCCGGCGCGGGAATGAGAAAATCAGAATGTGCGGAAATCTCATTTAGTATAGGGGAAAGGCTCAGGATACTTCCTCCATTTAGAAGCATCTTCTTTTGGATCAATGTCCAAGGGAGTGCATATCCGGAGTCAACACTGTCAACAATCAGCACTTCGATGGAATGATCGGGAATATTTGCCCAATGCAGTGGTTCAGAATTAATTTCATAACCCGGAACATCTCTTCGAGAAATGATTCCGCCGGATTTCCCGACATTTCCGAGTAGGATGTTCAATGCAGTAATGGATTTATCGGTTTCACTATCGAACGGACCGCCGCCGGGATCTGCGCCGCTCAGCACGATTGGATGGTGCGACGAAGCAAGCGCCCTTGCGGTCTTTATAATTCTGTCAGATTCGATGCCGGTTATTTGAGATACTTTTTCTGGTGTAAATTCATTCGTTATCGCAACATATGCTTTATAATCAGACATAGAACGGATGACCTGTGCCGGAACCATTTTCTCTTGAATCATGATATTGGCGATTCCCAGTGCCAGGAATTTTTCCATTCCGGGAATAATCGGCAGCCACTCAGTGGATTGCATTGCTGTACGCGAGTACCGGCTGTCAACCTGGATCACTTTCGTTGTTCCTGCATTATGTAAAGCGGTTAACCTGCCCGGTGTCCCCCAATTGTCGAATATCGGAGCGCCAAAGGAAAGGATCAGATCGGCATTTTCAAGATCGAAACCATAGGAATATTTTTCTCCGCTCGTCATTGCTTTAAGAGTATTTACTGTTACTGCTTCTACCGACGGAGAATTGAGATAAATTCCATTCGGGATTGAGTTCAGGAATTCTCTATACACGTGAGAGATTGCACGGCCCGGTTGTTGATCCAGGATGACAACACTTCCGTGCGATGCTGCAATGTGTTCAGCTGTTGCACTCACAGCAGTCTGAAGAGAAACTGCAGACAGAGTAGCTTCGGATCCCTTCCCGGTGAATGTATGCGGATGGACGATCCGTAATGGATGGTGCGCCATGTGATGTGCTGCAAGTCCGCGCGTGCAGACGGTGCCTTGAGAAACCGGATGTCCCGATATTCCGGTGATAGCAAATGGGAATCCTGATACACAGCGTGCGGTAATTCCGCAGCCGCCGGAACAGAGTGAACAATGGGAAAAGATGTTTGTGATTGGACCATGCGCCAGTTTCGGAGTAAGTCCCCAGTTTTGTGTCCAAATAGATGAATCATCAAGCAATTTCCAGGGGAGCGGGGAAAATAGTAAACCAAGAATGCCGCCGCCGGTAAATTTTAAGATATCTCTTCGTGTAAGTGTCTTTGCCATAGTCGTTTTCAAAAGTTAGATTAACACTCTGGTAATTGAAGTGAATACATCGGCATCGGTGCGATTATTTGTGGCAGGCAACGCAACCGTCACGCCTGCCGTTGTCGCCGTGACATCGTACGCATTTGTCCATCTTCATCCCTTCCCAGGTCGTAGAAGAAATACCCGAGATGCCTGCACCCCAGATATCTCTGCTGTATCCGGAGATGCGGTTCGTTTGATGCAGTCGCAGCACTTCGGTCGCCCCGTGGTCGCCATGACACTCTTCGCATTTCATCTCACCAAGTGTTACATGCGGTGCATGAGGGAAAAACGCATTGTCCGGTTGACGGGAATACACGAACCACGGTATCTCTTTATTGGGAGTGATATAATCATCGACAAGCCGTTTTTCGTTCTCTGTTTCCCCCAGCGGGGAAGCATGGCACTCCGCACATTTTGCGACGACAGGAATACCTTGAAATCGTCCCAGTTCATTGGTCTGGTGACAATCTTCGCACGCCATTCCTCCTTGTTCTCCCGTGTGTACCAGATGGTTGAATTGTAACGGCTGTTCGTTGGAATAATATAATGCAAATGGAAAGGCATACCATCCGATGAACGATCCGAACAGTATGCCTGCAATAAAGATGATTTTCGATTTCATTGTTGTTTAATCCAGTGGGTCAAAGGAGAAAAAAAATCATTATAGAGTTTCAACAACTCCTCCCGCGTAATACGGTGAGCAATATTTGATTGGAACATACCGCCGTCTGCCATCAGCACAGCACCACGCATATCCGGTTGTGCGGATATACGATGGGCAAGCGTAGTCATCCGATCCACTTCCTGTTTCATCCATGGATACACATCGGCTCCGGAAATCAATCCTTCGTATGCGTTTTCCTGGTCCTTTGTCCGCTCATTGGTTGCTTCGAACAACCAGCCCACTTTATATGGATCAGAAAAGATCTTTTCCGGATTCGTGCGCAGGTAAGTGTTTGCACGGGTAATGTTCATGGGGAGCGGAAAGACGAATTGCAGATCTGCGCCGCCGACGGAGAAAGAGACGGTCGGATGATGCGGTCCTTTCGTTGTGAGGAATGTGATCTGATCGATCGAACCAAGCACTTTCGTCAGAAATGCATCCACTCCAATGTGGCAAACACCGTCCGAACCGACCTCCATCCACATGTGGTTGGGTGAAAAATACAGATCCGACGGAATCTTTACATCGTCCACGGCAGAGTTGCTTCCGTTAACCGACTGTGCTGCATTACCTGCTATCACCGGTTCTTTCGGTTGTGAAAGGGTCAAGTACAGTTCACAATATTTGTGACTATCCGTGCCGCATTGCGATAAGACTGATTCTGTATACGGAATGTATTTCGTTACAGCGGCTGCTGTGCAATACTGAACGAGTGATTCATGAAGGAATGGACAATGGTCGATGCTCGGACGGTCTTCCATATGCTGTTTCGCAGCCGGACAATGGACATATTCGCTGGATGAGCATCGCTCATGTTCGGGTTGCTCTGCGAGCCGGACGATCATTTTTCTGTACGCAGATGCGCGGCAGAATTTGACCTGTGCTTCACGTAAAAATGGGCATCGCATGATTCACCTCACTCCTCAAGTGTTTCGTTTAATTTTCAGAGCGCTGAATATTGCTTTCATCATTATCTTCAGCATTGAATTGTGCCGCACGCTCTTTTTCATCGATCCTCTTGCCGCCGTCTGCCATCGTAATGCCGAGATCATCAAGCATGAAGGAGTGATCGTCCTGAAGATGCGGAATGCGCACTTTACTGCGTACATCGGCAAAAACTTCCTTTGCTATTACGACACCGACTGCAATGATGCATACCACTGTAACAAGGCCAAGACCCGCATTGGTAATTGTGAGCCATAAAGTTTCCGAATCTATAGTGTTGAACATGATAAGTCTCCTTTTTGTAGTTGTCGCTTTTTACGAAATGTGTGCTGAGGTATTTCACAGAAAGATAAGTCAAATTGCATGCCTCAATTTACGCTGCAGCTATAACTTGTTGAGAACATTCGAGTAACGGTGAATTTCTCTCAACGATCAAATGCATTTTTTGATTCTTGACTGTGGGAATTTCCTCCATGGTGCGTAGGGAAAATCAACACAATGGTCAATTCTGTTTAGTTCACCAGATCAATGTTTATCGGGTCAATTGTGCTAGAAGAAGAAAGGAAAATACCTGCAGATTGTAAGGTGAAAAAATCAACACACCGATAAGTATGATTTCCAAAATCAAACAATGCAGTTTGAGGAATACTACTGAATTGAAAGGAAAACGAGGATTGAGAATATGTTCATATGTGAAATCATGGCATGAATGATGCAATATTCAACGGAAGACAATGTAGGGATATACATCGATGAACCTCAAACAAAAATTGCTGCGACTGCCGCCGAAGAAGATTTCCCAAAAACTGATACTTTCGTTTACCGTCATTATGACGATCGTCGGTATTATCTCCAGTTATATCCATGTGAAGACGCAGGAGGGGCAACTGTTGGAAGCCATGATGCTCGGCGCTGATCAGTTGTCGGGAAGTATTTCCAGTGCTACGTGGCATGCCATGCTGGCGGATCAGCGCGAAGCGGCGTATCAAACGATGGAGACGATCGCACAAAAACAGGGGATTACACGGATACGCATCTTCAATAAGGAGGGGAGAATCATGTTCTCCACCACCAAAACAGATACCGGAGTTGTCGATAAGTATGCCGAAGCATGTTTCATGTGCCATTCGGCGGAACAACCTCTTGTGAAAGTGGATGTTCCGACACGAGCGCGCGTTTATACCACGCCGGATAAACACCGGACTCTTTCGATGATCACTCCTATCTATAATGAACCATCCTGCACTCAGGCAGATTGTCACGCACACCGGGTTTCTCAAAATGTTTTGGGCGTTCTCGATGTATCAATGACGCTGGATATGGTGGATGCGGAAATGGCGCAGCTGCAAATCCGGGTCATCATTATCTCCTTTACTATTGTGGTCGTGATGAGTCTCTTCATTATCTATTTTACAAAGCATGTTATTGATGCACCCATTCAACATCTCATCGCCGGCACGCATGCCGTCAGCGAAATGATGCTGGACAAACCGATTGTGATCGAGTCCAGCGAGGAACTGGGTGAACTGGCCCGTTCATTCGACATCATGCGCATCCGGTTAAAATCGGCGTTGGAAGAGATTAATCAGTTTACGGAAGGACTGGAGATGAAAATCCGACAGCGTGCGGACCAGCTGAAGGTTGCTCATCAAAAATTGCTTCAAAGCGACAGGCTGGCGTCTCTCGGACAACTTTCTGCGAGCGTGGCACATGAGATTAACAACCCGGTCTCCGGCGTGTTGAATCTGGCGATGCTGATGCAAAGAATCATGAAAGAAGACGGCATTCCCAAAGAGCGTGTTGAAGAGTTCCGGAAATATCTTTCGCAGGTAGTCTCCGAAACGGCGCGTGTCGGGCGGATAGTGCAGGATCTGCTTGCCTTTTCCCGCCGCTCGAAACCGTTTCGAGCAAAGATCGATTTCAATTCGATGATTAAGTCCACTATCAATTTGCTGGATCACAAACTGAAATTATCCGGTGTAACCATCGAACTGGACTTGCAGCACGATCTTCCGACCGTTCATTGCGACGGTTCGCAAATGCAGCAGGTGGTGGTCAACCTTATCATGAACGGTGCCGAAGCATCGCAGGGAAAACCGGGCGGAAAACTGATGGTGAAAACAGAAAAAAATTCTGCGGGCGACCAACTGCTCTTTAGCGTGACCGACAACGGCGATGGCATTCCCGAAGAACACCTTTCGAAGATCTTTAGTCCGTTTTTTACGACCAAGGGAGAAGGAAAAGGCGTAGGACTTGGACTGGCAGTCGTTTTCGGTATCATCGAAGCGCATAAGGGAGATATTGATGTTCACAGTGAAATGAACAAAGGAACCACATTTACCGTAACGCTGCCGTTTGACGAAACCACCGTTGCGGTTACACGGGAACCGGAAATAACGGGGACAAAAGTGTGAATGCGATCTACCTCGCTCCATTCGGGATAATTGAGGAAGATGTTTTATCGACGCTGGAAATCTGCCTGTGGCAGGTTTACGGTTTTGATATTCGTAGAATACCGCCGTTGCCGGATCCTTCCGCGGCACTGGATGTAAAAAACAATCAATATAATTCGTCACTCGTTTTAAAGGACCTATTAAAAAAAATACCAAAGGATGCGGAAAAGGTCCTGGGAATCACGAGCCGCGATTTGTTTATTCCGATGCTCAGTTTCGTTTTCGGTCATGCACAGTTGAACGGGCCGGCAGCGATCGTTTCACTCGCACGACTCCATCAGGATTTTTATCACCTGCCGGAGAACAGGGAGTTATTCCTCCACCGGGTAATGAAGGAAGCAATCCATGAGATTGGACACACGTTCGGATTGATCCATTGCCCCGATTTGAACTGCGCAATGTCCTTGTCCAATGCGATTCAATTTGTCGATAAAAAAAACGGAGAGCTCTGCAATAATTGTACGATTCTCTTCGAAGAATCCACCAAACATAGCCGCCGTGAGAACGGCATGGAGATGCAGCAATGAAAAAATTATGGAACATTATGGTAGTAGACGATGAAGAAGTAATGCGGGAATCACTTGCCGCTTGGCTTCGAGAAGATGGATATACCGTGGAGACAGCTGAATCGGGGAAAGAGGCGATCGATAAAACAAAATTGAAGGAATATGCCATATATTTTATCGATCTGAAAATGCCGGGCGGGCACGACGGTATTGAAACCATGATGGAGATAAGAAAGATCCAGCCGGAAGCGTCGATTATTATTGTCACTGCTTATGCTACGGTCGATACTGCCATCACAGCGATGAAAGAAGGAGCACAGGAGTATATCGTTAAACCGTGCAATCCGGAAGAGATCTCATTGCTGGTCAGCCGCATCATTAAGATAAAAAATCTGCAGCGTGAGAATTCCATCCTGCGGAAGAAGTTGACGAAGCAGTACAGTTTCTGTGATATCATCAGCAAAAATCCGAAGATGTTGGAAATTTTCAACCTGATAAAGGAGGTGGCGAGTCTTCGCAGCACTGTGATGATTCAAGGAGAAAGCGGTACGGGGAAGGAGTTGATTGCCCGCGCGATCCATTACTCCGGAGATCGGGCAGGAAAACCTTTCGTGGGTGTTTCATGTGCTGCATTAACTGAATCCCTGCTTGAATCAGAATTATTCGGCCATGAAAAAGGTTCCTTTACCGGCGCTACGGGACAGAAAAAAGGAAAATTTGAAATGGCGGAAGGCGGAACGATCTTCCTGGATGAGATCGGAGACATTTCTCCCAAACTGCAGTTAAATCTTTTGCGAATCCTTCAGGAACGGAATTTCTATCGTGTTGGTGGGACGGAACAGATTGATGTGGATGTGAGAGTGATTGCGGCAACCAACAGAAATCTGGAAGATGCGGTAAGAGAAGGAAGATTCCGCGATGATCTTTTTTACCGATTGAATGTTATTAACATACATCTGCCGTCACTTCGCGATCGGCGGGAAGACATTCCGTTACTCGTCCACAATTTTATCGAACACATTGGCCCGGAACTCGGCAGGGAAGTGAACGATATTTCAGAAGGGGCGCTCAAGATTTTGTTGAATCACAACTGGCCGGGCAATGTGCGTGAACTGGAAAATGCCGTTGAACGTGCGATCGTTACGTGCAAAACAAAAGTGTTGATGGAGGATGATTTTGCTTTTATTATCAGCCACTCGGTGGAAAAGAAACAATGGGACATCCCGTCCCAGCTGACGCTGGAAGAGATTGAAAATCAGGCTATTACTGCTACGCTGCACCGTACACATGGGAATATTAAGGAAGCCTCCTCAATATTGGGTGTCGACCGTTCTACACTCTACGACAGGATTAAGAAATACAATTTGCCGAGGAATTGAACGGTGCTGTTTTTCTCCGTACATTCGTTCTGACTGAATCGAATCCGTCGCTGCCGCGGCGGATTTTTTATTTCACATACGGATCACCTATGGAAGATGTTATTATTATCGGCGCCGGCCCTTCCGGACTTGCGGTTGCTATTGAAGCAAAAAAGAACGGGTTGAAATATGTCGTCATTGAAAAAGGAGGCGTTGTAAATTCGCTGCAAAATTTTCCGGCGGAGATGACATTCTTTTCGACACCCGAATTGCTGGAGATCGGAAACATCCCGTTCACATCGGCGCAGATGCGTCCTACCCGTGCAGAAGGATTGGAATATTATACCCGCATTGTCGACCACTTCCATTTAAACTGTCGATTTTTTGAAGCTGTTACCGCAGTTATTCATTCCAGCAACTCATTTTCTGTAAAAACGTCAAAAGCGTCTTACGAAGGACGAAACGTTGTGCTGGCGACCGGTTATTATGACCATCCCAACATTCTTCACATTCCCGGCGAAACACTTCCCAAGGTTTCTCACTATTATAATGAACCGTATAGGTATTTTCAACAGAGTGTATTGATCATCGGTGCAAAGAACTCCGCTGCGATCGCAGCACTCGAGTTGTACAGACACGGCGCTAATGTCACGCTCGTTCATCGCGGCGAAAGACTTTCCGATAAGATCAAATATTGGATTCTCCCCGATCTGGAAAACAGAATCAAAGAAAAATCGATCGCTGCATTGTTCAATACACAGGTCACCTCCATTACGGAGAATAGTGTTTGGCTGAAAAATGCTGAAGGTGAATTTGAGATCGAAAACGATTTTGTTTTTGCCCTTACCGGGTATCATCCGGACTACGATTTTCTCAGAACCTGTGGCATTGAACTGAATGAAGAAGACAACTCGCCGAATCGAAACTCCGAAACATTGGAGACCAATGTGAAAGGACTTTATGTCGCCGGATCGATCGTTGCAGGGAAGAACAACAATTCAATCTTTATTGAAAACGGTCGGTTACACGGAAAAACAATCATTGATGCGATTGTTAAATGCTTGTAACGCTGCATACAATCTCAACAATCGATACGGCATGAGTACAGCGCCCACTTTTCCTGAAGTTTTACATTGATTATCTTCTAAAAACTCCTTATTTTACTTCACTTTTGTAATAAAATCACCAATTCGAAATTTGAAAGGAATGCAATGAACGAAGGAACAATTGTTCAGGTTATCGGACCTGTTGTTGATATCGATTTTTCAGATGGTACACCGCCGAATATTCTTAATGCAATCAAGATCCCGCGAACGAACATTGAAGGGACAAATGAGAATCTGATTGTTGAAGTTCAGCAGCATTTGGGTGAAAATCGTGTTCGCACCATTGCGATGGATTCTACGGATGGTCTTGTTCGCGGCATGAAAGCAATCGATACGGGAAGTCCGATCTCCATTCCCGTCGGACCGAACACGCTTGGTCGTTTGATCAATGTAATCGGTGATGGTATTGATGGTCTTGGCGAGATCAAGGGTGTCTCTCGTTATCCCATACATCGTCCTGCTCCCAAATTCGACGAACTCTCTACGCAAAAAGAGATGTTCGAAACTGGTATTAAAGTTGTTGACCTTCTTGAACCATATACTAAAGGGGGGAAGACCGGTCTCTTCGGCGGCGCCGGTGTGGGAAAAACAGTATTGATCCAGGAATTGATCCGTAATATTGCTGCTGAGCATGGCGGATACTCTGTGTTTGCCGGTGTCGGTGAACGGACTCGTGAAGGAAACGATCTCTGGTTGGAAATGAAAGAATCCGGCGTTCTTGCAAAGACCGCGCTGGTGTTCGGCCAAATGAACGAACCCCCGGGAGCCCGGCTGCGCGTTGCGCTTACAGGATTGTCAATTGCTGAATATTTCCGCGATGACGAAGGGAAAGATGTTCTGCTCTTCATTGATAATATTTTCCGTTTCACTCAAGCAGGCTCTGAAGTCTCCGCGCTGCTCGGCCGTATGCCGTCCGCCGTGGGATATCAGCCGACGCTGGCAACGGAAATGGGTGCTTTACAGGAACGCATTACTTCTACACGCAAAGGATCCATCACCTCCGTGCAGGCAATTTATGTTCCTGCGGATGACTTGACCGATCCGGCACCGGCAGCAGCATTCTCTCATTTGGATGCGACGACCGTGTTAAGCCGTCAGATTTCCGAACTTGGTATCTATCCCGCGGTTGATCCGCTCGATTCCACCTCGCGTATCATGGACCCGCTTATTGTCGGACAACATCACTATGATGTTGCAAAATCTGTGAAAGTGATCCTGCAGCAGTACAAAGACCTTCAGGATATCATCAACATTCTTGGTATGGACGAACTCTCTGATGAGGATAAGCTGACTGTTTCCAGAGCTCGCAAGATACAGCGATTCCTTTCGCAGCCGTTCCACGTTGCGGAACAGTTCACCGGTATCCCCGGCCGCTACGTAAAACTCGAAGACACCATTAAAGGATTCAAAATGATCGTCGACGGCGAATGCGACAACGTTCCGGAACAGGCATTCCTGATGTGCGGCGGTATTGAAGATGTCTTTGAAAAAGCAAAAGCATTGCAGGCGGCATAATTACCTATGGCAGACAAACATTTCTTATTGGATATCATCACACCGGCAAAGACAGTGTTCTCCGGCGACGTGCTGAGTTTCACAGCACCCGGAGTTATCGGAAATTTTCAGGTGTTATTCAATCATGCTCCGCTTCTTTCGGCTATCGGTATCGGTGAGATTAAAATCGTCGGAACGGACGGTGCAAAAATCCGATTTGCTACCAGCGGCGGATTTGTTGAAGTGAAATCGAACAAAGTGATTATTCTCGCAGAATCAGCGGAGAGCGAGGAAGAAATCAATATAGAGCGGGCGGAACGGTCCAAAAGCCGGGCACTTGACCGGCTTGCAAAAAAAGGTGATGCGGACGTTGAACGTGCACGCGTTGCATTGAATCGTTCGTTGAACCGTCTCAAGATCGCTTTAAAGAAATAACACAGGAGTTCACCTTCACAGCCCACTGAAGTGCTCTTCTGTGGGCTTTTTTGTTTGACTATGGATCTCATGCGCCCTACGTTTGCTCAAATCGACCTGCACGCTGTCAATACAAACCTGAAGCAGATCCGGAAGATCGTCGGAAAGCAGCCATTGATTATGGCTATGGTGAAAGGGAATGCATACGGTCACGGGATGATACCGGTAGCCCAATCGATTTTCCGAAGCGGATCCGCTCAATATTTCGGTGTTGCAATCGTTGAAGAAGGGATTGAACTGCGAAAAGCGAAGATCAAACTCCCAATTCTCGTACTTACCTCCCCGCATAAAGAACAACTTGCATTGTTCGCCCGTTATAGTCTTGAAACAACTATCTGCGATCTGTCAACTGCCTGTGCGCTGAATAATGCTGCCGGTAAACTTCGAAAAACTGTACCTGTTCATATAAAAATAGATACCGGCATGGGAAGGATCGGTGTGAGTTCAACCGAAGCCGTCCGGTTCGTCGAAAAAATCCTGACACTGCCGAATCTTATTGTCAAAGGAATTTGGACGCATTTTGCATCTTCCGATGAAAGGGATTTGCGATTCGCACATGAACAACTGAAAAACTTTCGTTCCATTGTAACGACTCTGGAATTGAAGGGAATTCACATTCCGTTGGTGCATTGCGCGAACAGCGGGGCTATTCTGCAAATGCCCGATTCCTATTTTGATATGGTTCGTCCCGGCATCATGATCTACGGTTATACTCCGGCGGCGGATATGAAGCTGAATTTCCGTCTGCTGCCGGCACTGGATTTCATCAGCAGGGTTGGATTTTTGAAATGTGTGGGAAAGGGGACAAGCATCAGTTATGGTAGGCGATATTATACCAGGATGCCTTCCACGATTGCGAGCATCACTGTTGGATATGCTGACGGATATTTTCGTACATTGACCAACAAAGCATTTGTGCTCATCCGTGGGAAAAAATATCCGGTAGCGGGAACAGTCTGCATGGATCAGATCATGGCGGACACCGGATCAAATCCTGTTCGTGTTGGAGATGAAGTCGTGCTGATCGGAAAACGGGGGAAAGAAGTCATCACAGCCTGGGACATAGCAAAAGCGGCAGGAACAATCCCGTATGAAGTGACGACTGCGATATCACAGCGAGTACCGAGAGTGTATATCTATGGAAAATAACGAAGAATATTTATTGCGCGCCCTCCGCCGCACCAGCAGCGGATTGACGGACAGTCTTATCCCTGCGCATGGTGCAAAACTGACAAAACTGCTGCAAAAAATCGAGACATCCGAATCGGTGTCGTGGGAAGTGCAATCGTTGTTAAATGTGCAGGGATTCGGCAAATGTGCTCTTGCAATGGAATGGCTTCTCGAACGGACACAACGGTCGAACGATTTTTTCTCGCCGGAACAATTTGAAAGCGATGTACTGCTGCTGAATGAGAAACTGTTTGAAGCATTTCTCAACCAGCCGTTCGATATGCCGGATTTTTCACGGACGTTCGAAGCGCCGGTCCGTCCTATCCAGCAGGACATCCAGGTCTCCGATGATGAATTTTTCGGATCAAGCCATCACGTTCAACAGGAAGACCTACAAGCCTCAGTTCAACCGCCGGAACCGGAAGGATCGACGCAAACTTTTGCGGAACCGTCATGGGATACTTCTCAAGCATCCATAGATTCGTTCGAAGCGGCGCTTATTGCCGCGCCAACGGAACCGCAGCAAAGTTCATCGCAGCAAGATACTACTCCTGCACTTTCCGAAGCGATGACCCCGGATCTCTTTGAATCGGCGGAACGTGTTGCGCAGACAGCGATTGAATTTTTTGATAAGACCCCGGGTGAACGTCCAGTTGCAATGGCGGTCTTTCGCGTAACGGCTCGTGCTGCAGGGGAATCGGCGAAATCTGCCGGAAATGTTATTGTGCAGGAATTTTTTGACAGCATTTTAAAACTGATCGCGTATGCGGATGAACAGGGGAAGATAAAAAGTGATCCGTTTGCCGATATCATCCGGGATATTGGCGACCGACTTTCCGGTGCACTGAAAGAACAGCAAGGCGGAATAACGCATCTGAAAAACCTGACGATGTATGTCAGCAATCCCAAAGAACTTTTTTCTAAGAGATAATATGGAACAACAGCCAATTTATGCGGTGATCATGGCGGGAGGTGTCGGTTCACGTTTCTGGCCCCGCAGCAGAGAAAAAAATCCGAAACAGTTGCTGGAGATCACCGGCGAAGGCACGATGATTCAAAATACCGTCAAGCGGATGAAAGGATTCGTAGAAGAGAAGAATGTCTTTGTCGTAACCAATAAGTTACAGAAGAATGCAATCATTAAGCAGCTGCCGAATGTTCCTGCAGAAAACATTATCGTCGAACCGGTAGGAAGGAATACTGCTCCCTGCATCGGACTGGCAGCGCTCTTCATAGACCGCCTCGATCCGAAAGGAATCATGATTGTGTTGCCGGCAGATCATATCATCGGCAACGAACCGGAATTTATCCGGGTGCTGAAAACAGCAGCGCAGGTTGCGCATATTACCGCCGGATTGGTGACGATCGGCATCCATCCTACGCACCCCGAAACAGGATACGGATATATCCAGGCGAAGGACGCAAGCGAGGAGACCCAACCGGTGAATATCGATGGTGTTTTTGAAGTGAAAACCTTTGCGGAAAAACCGAATTATGCGATGGCGATCAAATTTCTGGAGAGCGGCGATTTCTACTGGAACAGCGGAATGTTCATCTGGCGGGTGGATACGATTCTGAATGAAATCCATCGCAGCCTTCCCGAATTGCATGGTCAGTTAATGAATCTCCAGCCGTCCATCGGGACTCCGTTATTTGAACAAAATCTTGAAACTGTCTACGGACTTATCCGCGGCATCTCTATCGACTACGGCGTGATGGAAAAAGCACAACGTGTATATGTCGTTAAAGGAGATTTCGGATGGAATGACCTTGGATCATGGGATGAAGTGAACAGGATTTCAAAAAAGGATGAACAGGGAAATTATCATCACGGCAAAGTGATTTCCGTTAACTCCAAAAACACTTATGTGCATACATCAGACAAATTGATTGCTGCGGTTGGGCTGGAAGATGTTATTATCATCAATACACCCGATGCAATTCTGGTGTGCAAAAAAGGAGCATCGCAGGATGTGAAGGAAATCGTCGATCACTTGAAACGAAAACAGATGAATGAATATCTCTAATTCTTCAGTCCGCATTGTCCGTGATTCCAGACTTCGCTTGGTTCAGCGGCAGGTCTGGAATTTCTTTTTGTCCGTATTTCTCGGTGTGATAATCACATCCTGTGCATCATCCCCGCGGTTTACCAAGGACCGGTTCTCCGAGCCGAGGGTCTCATCAACAAAACCGGCAGCTTCTTCAACAAACGGCAAAGCGACCACGTACAAAGGGATAGCATCGTACTATGCGCATGATTTTCACGGTAAGAAAACTGCGAACGGAGAAATTTTTGATATGCATGGGCTTACAGCTGCTCACCGTTCATTTCCGTTCAATACAAAAGTGAAGGTGACGAACAATGATAACGGCAGGGCATGTATCATACGCGTGAATGACCGAGGACCGTTCAAATTGGAAAGAATCATGGACCTGTCGCTCGGTGCAGCAGAAGCGTTGGATATGATGAAAACAGGGACTGCCAATGTTACACTGGAAGTTCTTGAGTGGGGAGAATAGAACAACAAAATAGAGACTTCTGAAAAGCTAACTGAGTTACTGGACGCGATGGTGTTTATCGGGACATCCATCCTCATTTATTCAGTTTTTATCGCATCTTCATACGCTGTTTGATGCGCTTGATCCACCTGGATCAATAATTGGTAAACACTCTTGTCGCCGTACCCCTTGAACACTTCCGCTAATTCCCCATACTTCGTATCAAAAAAATTCTTAAAGAGTATTGCACGAGGATTCGAGCTTTGTTTTAATGTTACGATGTTATTGATAAGGAAAAGCATATTTTCATACGCTTTTCCCGGCTTCGTTGCTTTCAGATCCAATCCTTTAAAGTGATAGGAATACCATCCCTCACGGAACGGTTGGTTATTTGGATTCAGGATTTCTTCGAGAAGATTGTATTTGCTGTAATTCGATCCGGTTCCTCGATCCCATCCCGATGCATTGGAAGGTGCCTGGTTGCATAAGTTGAATGCTTTCCGGAAATATTCTGTACCGCTCAGTTTGTCATACGAATCATAATCAAATCCCAGAATAAGGTACACGTAGAAGTCCAAAAAATCTGTCAGCGGATCATAGATTGCTTCATTCCTGAAAAGCGGTTGCCCATCCACGTAAACAAAATCCCATTTGTCATCAAAGATGCGAAGCATTGGAGTATTCTTTGATGATCTATCCTTCCCGACGTAGATCGGACGGGAACTGCCGATAAAGGCCTGGGCCTTGTACGAATTGCCATCCGAGGCAGAAGTAAAAAAAATATTGATCGTGCATTTTATTTTCTCTCCACCGAGATCATCTGTTGACCATTTCTGAGAATTAATGTAGTTTTCCACATCGCGTTCGAAATGAACCAGCTTTTCTTTCGCAGCAGAGACCTGATCGAAGTTTACCGAAACATCGCATTCTACTTGCGCATATCCTAAGAGCGGTACCGTAATAAAAATCATCAGCAGTCGTAGCATTTCACAACCTTTCAGGGAATGTTATGCATCAATATAAAATTTTCACTCTCTTCTTTCAAGTTATTCTCACCGTAAACACACTCTACTGCGGATTTGAACGGACATCGCAGCCGACGCAGGTTTTTAGTAGAGGTATGTCAGGATCGGCCTTCTTTTCCGAACAGCAGGCATGGATAAACCCTGCATCTATTGCACATGTTCCGTCCTTTCGGACGAGTATGTTCTACTCACCGTCGCCGTTCCAGTTATCGCAGCTTTCGAATTATGGCGTGATAACATCAAGTCCGTTTTGGATTGCATCGGCAGCAGTCGGCTTTTCTTCTTTTGGATTTTCGCTCTATCGGGAAAGTACCGGATCAATCGTTCTTGGTTCAGCGATCAATGAACATATCGCGGCGGGAGTTGGTATTCATTTGTGTCATCTTTCGATAGAAAAGTATGGATCATCAACCAAAGGTGTAATGGATATCGGTATGATCTATTCTCTCAATGAACAGGTAAATATAGGACTGGTGTTGAATAACCTTTCCGGTGCATCGTTCGGCGGTGATGATGACATTCCCAGAGTGATTACTTCGGGCATTTCGTATTCATTTTCAGAACAAGCGGCGATCCATATGGATGTTGTTAAAGATGTACGGTTTGCCGCAGCGTATCGCGCTGGATTCGACATTCGCCTGCATGACTATATCGTCGTCAATGCCGGAACGCGTTCTGATGCATCACAACTGTGCGGAGGTATCGGGATTGTTATTCCCGATTGGCAGATCGACTACGGGATTACAACACATACCGAGCTTGGCCTGACGCATTCCATCGGCATTACATTTCATCCATAAAAAGAGAATGAAAATGAAAATGTTCAAATATTATTTTCTCTTTTTCCCCCTCCTCATACGCGCACAGAATACAGTCCATTCTCTGGACCAAGATTTGATGGAAGAGTTCATGAATTCTGATAGTGAAGAACAAGATGTGCAGGCAAAAGGAGAGGAACTGGATTTCCTGCTTTCCCATCCCGTAAATATTTCCGAACCTCATTTTGATGAGTTGTTGAAGATACCGTTTGTCTCTCCGCTTCTTGCAGAATCGATTATTCGATTTACCGATACCAACTCCGTTACGAAGATCAGTCAACTGGAGGATGTTTTTTTGATGACACCGGTTCTTTTAGCAAAGATCACTCCATTTATTACCGTGGAGCAACGTGAAGCGAAAAAGAGTCTTTGGTCATCAATGCCGATTAAAGCGGTTTCACGTTCCAGGTTGGAACGACGATTTCAGGGAACGAAAGGATTTGCTGAAGGGAAATACAGCGGGGATAGGAATGGAATATATCAGCGCATCCGTCTGGGGAATGCTGATTATGAACTGGCAGCTGTTTCGGAAAAGGATGCAGGGGAGAATTATGCAAATGCATTCGTATCTGGTTACGTGAGCATACGGAAATTAGCAAATATAGAGGATCTTGTGATTGGGAATTTTATGATTGCTTCATCGCAAGGCATGGTTTTTTCCCGTTCGATGAAACCCGGCAAAGGGGCAAATGCTGCGGATCAGGCTATGCAAAAAGGAAAGAAAATTATCCCCGTCACTTCGACGGATGAATTTCGTTTCTTCCAGGGTGCGGCAGCAAGGATACGGTACGATGGAATAAGCATGATCGGATTTTATTCGAAAAGAACTTTGCCTGCGTCCGTTGATCCGAATGGGTCGATAAAGAGTTTTTATACATCCGGATTGTACCGCACCTCCGATGAAAAAGAAAAAATAAATACTGTTGGTGAGGTTGTAACGGGCGGTGTTCTGGAATACTCACCGGATGGAAAGTCAACAGTTGGTATGACAGCGCTGAATGTTCATTATTCAAAGTCACTTCCGCCAAATGTGCTTGATCTTCACGGAAAGAGTTCACTTTCTGCGGGAAGTGTTTCCTGGCTTATTCCTCTTGCCGGATTCACTTCCTTTGGAGAAATTGCGTCGAACGATGGGAAATCCTACAGCCGGTCCATTGGCGCCGCAATAAGTATTTCAAAATCAATTTCTGCAGGATATCATCATCGATCGTATTCCGGCAAATATCGTAATCCGTTTGCACATCCTTTCGGGGAGTTGAGCGATATCAGTGACGGAGAACAGGGGAACTATCTCGGTGTTGAATTCATGGTGGAAAAAGCTTCGATCAGTTTTTATGCGGATCATTTCACCCAGCCGGCGCGATCAGATGGTTTTCCGGCGTTTGGCAAGGAAACCTTTATCGCATGTTCTCTTCCTATCGGCCCTTCTTTGGAGTCGATGATTCAATTACGTCGAAAGTCATTTTCCTCATCGGTAGAAAAAATTCAAACAAATTACCGGTTGACAAATAATATCAAAGTCTTCTCAGGATTAAGCATTTCTCATAGGATAGAAGTCGTTACAGTAACTAGCGAGATTACTCAACCTCCTGAACATGGGACGTTGACATTTCTCGATGCATCATTTAATGATACACAGAATGGAATTCGGTTGAAATCCAGAATAGTATTTTTTGATACACACTCATACGATTCCCGTCTATATCAATATGAATCCGATGTTGCCGGGAATTATTCAAATCCGCCATTATATGGCAAAGGAATTCGTTGGTATCTGGTTGCAGGATACGAGATCATTGATAATTTCACACTGTCACTCAAATACTCTGAAACGAAAAAACTTCATGAAGTAGTACTGGGAAGCGGAGATGATGTAATCCGCGGAAACCTGGAGAGCCGTATCGCAATGCAATTAGATTTTCAGATGTAGCGAATTTTCTGTAAATTAGGACAATGAAATCTTCTGAAAAAAATAAGACAGTAATTCTTGGAATGTCCGGCGGCGTGGATTCGTCTGTCTGTGCTGCTCTTTTGGTAGAACAGGGATATTCCGTTATCGGTGTGACGATTAAAACGTTCAATTATGACGATGTTGGCGGAACGATAGAGGGAGATAAGAGCTGCTGTTCGCTGGACGGCATCAATGATGCCCGGTTGATTGCAGCCAAACTCGGCTTTCCACATTATGTAATGGACTTTTCTGAAGTCTTTGGCGCGCAAGTGATCGATAATTTTATCGACGAATATATGCACGGCAGAACCCCGAATCCCTGCGTTATCTGCAATCGGAAAATTAAATGGGAAGAATTGCTGCGGAAGGGGAAACAACTTGGCGCTGATTACGTTGCGATGGGACATTATGCAAAACTGCGTGTTGATGAATCAACGAAAAGGTATGTTGTTTCTCGGGGGAAGGATGTGAAGAAGGACCAATCCTATATGTTGTGGAATGTCACGCAAGAGTCGCTGGATCATACGCTCTTCCCTTTGGCGGATTATACGAAGGAGGAGGTCAGGGCGCTTGCCGTGAAATTTGGATTGCGGACTGCAGCGAAAGGTGAAAGCTTTGAGATCTGTTTCATAACGGATAATAATTATGAACGGTTTTTAAAGCATAAACTGCCGGATCTGGAGAAGAAGGTTGCCGGCGGAAATATTGTAATGAACGGTGAAAAGGTTGGTGAACATACAGGATTTCCGTTCTATACCGTAGGACAAAGAAAAGGGTTGGGCATCGCCCATCCCGATCCGCTCTATGTAACATCTATTGACTATCAGAACAATAGTATCACTGTCGGTTATGAAGCTGAGCTGCTGCACCGTCAACTAACGGCGTCAAAATTGAATCTGATCAAGTACAGCAATCTTCATGAAGGGAAACGGCTGACAGTAAAGATACGCTATAAAGATACTGACGAGTCTGCCATTGTGACCCAGTTGGACGGCAGCGGTAACGGGGACGGACGTGTATCAATTGAATTTGAAAAACCGAAGCGTGCCATCACTCCGGGACAGTCTGTCGTGTTTTATGAGGGAGAAGATCTCGTCGGCGGGGCAATCATCGATCAGGCGCTTCGTTGAATTGTAGTCCGTATTGTCGAAGGATTTTCTAAATGGCAACATCCACTTTCAAGATCCTCGTTTCAATCCTCCTTATTCTTTTGGTGACAACAGTTTCCTTTGTTCCCGCATTGTTCAATGGATGGACAACGTGGGACGATGATGTCTATGTCGTCGACAATCCTTCCGTGCAGCAAATATCCGCAGAGAGCCTTGAGAGAGTTTTTACCACACCGGTTAATGGATCGTATCTTCCGTTATCGATGATCTCTTATATGATCGATTATCAAATCGGTGGATTCGATCCGAAAGTCTTTCATGCTACGAACGTCCTGTTCCACATCCTAAATTCCTGTTTGATGTTTTTTCTTATGTATCAATTAACAGGCAGCGTTCTAGCTTCGCTTGTCGGGGGACTACTGTTTGGTATTCACCCGATGCGCGTGGAATCTGTTGCATGGATATCGGCCAGGAAAGATGTTCTCTCCATGTTTTTCTTCCTGCTTTCATCAATCTCCTACCTTCGCTATATCAGAGTCAAAAAACAATCATGGCTGACGGCGGCATTTATTCTTTTTGTCTGTGCAATTTTGTCCAAGATTATCGTTCTGACATTTCCGCTGATCTTGCTGTTGTATGATTTTTTAAAGAAAAGAAAAGTCGATCCGGGAATTGTGATGGAGAAAATCCCATTTGCACTTGTCGCAGCGGCTTTTTCAGTGATCGGATTAATCGGCCAACAAAGTGTCGATGCTGTGAAACGCTCGGCCAGCATTCTGGAAAACGGGATTGTATCGCTGCACGGGATTATTTTCTACATCGAAAAGTTCTTTTTGCCTATAAAACTTTCCCATCTGTATCCATACCCGTCAGATCTTCCGTTACAGTTCATCGTGTATGCATTCATTGCAATTGTTGCTTTGATCGCACTGTGGAAATACCGCCGGAATCAAATTCTACTCTTTGGAATTTTGTTTTTTATTGTCTCACTTCTGCCGGTGCTGCAATTTGTCCGTTTCAGTCAGATTTTCGCTGCGGACCGATTTACATATTTTGCTTACATCGGATTGTTTTATATCGCTGGAATGTATTCTGCTAAAGCGTGGGATTCGGGAAAGCGGCGAATGGTCATTACATTTCTGATAATCATTACGGCAGCGTGTTCGTATCTCACGTGGGAAAGATGCGAAGTGTGGAAGGACAGCAACACCCTGTGGAAGGATATGTTATCCAAGTATCCCGAAGCGATAAGTGAAAACAGTGTGCGGAAAGGACAATACTTATTTCCGATCCAGCCAGTCCAGCAGACCTGTGATAAACGTGAGAGGATGCGGTGGACATCCGGGAATAAACAAATCGACCGGGTGATCAGTAATGAACTGGCGGTTTAATTCCGGTGAATCTTTGAAGATTCCGCCGGAAATAGCACATGCGCCGAAAAGGATGTTGATCTTTGGCGACGGAACAGCGTCATAACAAAGGAATGTTGCTTCCGCCATCGCCTTTGGTAACGGACCGGTGAGAACGATACCGTCCGCATGACGCGGCGATGCGACAAATTCTATCCCAAACCTTCCCATATCAAAATTCACATTGCTCAATGCATTCAGTTCCAATTCGCATCCATTGCATCCTCCCGCAGATATTTGACGGAGTTTCAGCGACTTGCCGAAGTATTTCCGGATTTTTTCCGACGCGATTTCAGGAGTAATCCGTTTTTGAGTCCCGGTAACCACCAATTGCTCACGAGTACTGCATGCGAGATGATATTCATTGGTAAAATGGATCGCTTTTTCCGGGCACTGCTGTTCGCAAAGGGGGCAAAAGACACAGAGACCAAGGTCGATGGATAATGGTTCAAGTGAAATTGCATTTGTTGGACAAACCGTCTGACATTCCTTGCATCCGTCCGGACATTTCTCCGGGTGGAGTTCTGGCATGCCACGGAAGAGCGGAGGCAGCGATGCATGGTGGACATCGTGAACGATTGGGTCGCCCTGAAGGACTCGCAGTTGGATACTTTCAATCATAAGAATACCTTGTTATAGATCATGTCCGGAATATGAGAGATCAAAACTTTTGTTACACAGCGGGAAATCGGAAATAGCTTCGCTTCTGAGCGCCAGTCCCAGACCGTACCAATTATGGAATGATGGATCCTTAATTTTATACCGTTTCCAATCCCCGCGTTCGTCCGTGAATGCGCTATGGACAATCTCACCGCGCCAACCTTCAACGATTGAGATCACTCCGCTCTCTTTAGCCCGCGGCTGCAGTTCATTAAAAATCGGTCCCGACGGCAGATTTTCCAGTTGCTCAAATATGAAACGGATGGACTCGTCGATCTCCAACGATCGAATGCGCGCCCGCGCAAACACATCGCCGGTGGACAGCGTGATTAACGGTAGGGGTGAATACCGGTAAGCGCCGTATGGAAACTGGCTGCGAGTATCAAGTTCGATTCCGCTAGCGCGGGCAGCCGGACCAACCATGCCGATGGATTTTGCCCACTCGCCGCTGACCGTTCCCGTATGGTCTAACCTGGCCAGCACACTGGTTGCATCAAACATAACAGTATTGATCGTTGAAACATCTTTTTGAACGAGTGAAAGGTTTTTTTTCAATTGTTCCAGAGCGGAATCGGAAAGATCAAACCGGACTCCTCCCGGGACGATAAAACCGCGTCCGAATCGTGATCCGCACAAAAGTGCAGAACTGTTGATCACCATTGTCCGCAATCTTCCGTAGGAGGCGGAACCGATCGCATATCCAACATCATTGGCGATTCCCCCCAATCCTGCAAGGTGCATGGCGATACGCTCCAATTCTTCCGCAATCGAACGAAGGGATTGTGTCCGCAAACTGATAGTTGCACGGGACAATGATTCGACTGCCATTGCATAAGCAATGGAGTGGCCGATGGTTGTATCACCGGTAATGGATTCACACAAAATACTCTGTTGATTGGGGGATGCTGTCAACATCATTTTTTCGATGCCGCGATGCTGATATCCCAGATTGATCTCCAGATGATACACCAGTTCGCCGTGACATTGAAAACGGAAATGTCCCGGTTCAATCACGCCGGCGTGAATCGGTCCAACGGCAACTTCATGAACTTCCTCACCCTCCATTCGATACATTGAATACGGTTGATCATCCAGTACCACAGTCTGTTTCCTGACAGGCCGCAGCCAAGGATGTCCTTCCGGAATGATATGGTGGTTCTCAGCCAGTTCACATTCAAAGTAGTGTGTTTGATGATGTACACCGGCAAGGCTGTTGAATTTTCTCTGTGCTGCGGAAAATTTCGTTCCAATCAGATGTAATGATGAGGTTGACGGATTACTGAGCAAGGCAATCACGGTAGTATCCGGCTGCGACGACTCAAGACCGAACAAACCGATCATTCGTGCATGCGTCAGCATTGCATCCCGCAGCGTTCCCTCAAATTCCTGAACGGAGACGATCGGAATATCCTTGATACGAAAGGGTTGATGATTTTGTGCATTCAATGTCTTCATAATGTGATTCCAAAATCCTTTGAGATTTGTATGACGGTGTCGTACAGTTGTGCCGGCATGAACAATCCCAGCACAATCAACAGAAGAAGCAATGTGAATGATGCAGCATGGACAATATCGAATTTTTCCACTGCAAGCGGTTTATGGTTCTTCGGAGGTGCAGTATAGAGCATCTGAAAAACTGTTTTGCTCATCCCAACGAAGATGAAAAAGAGGAAAAACAGTACTGCAGCCAGCAGTAACGGTTTTGTCATCAATCCCTGAAAGATCAACAGTTCGCTGAAGAAAATGCCAAACGGCGGCATCGCAATAATGGCGAAGAAACCGAAAAGGAAAAGCCAACCGGTCCACGGCATGGTATTAAGCACATCCCAAACGGAGGTAACATCGCGTGACCGGTAGGTACGATGAATATTGCCGGCATTCAGGAAAAGAACGACTTTGGTCAATGAATTATAAACCACATGTAGCATTGCTCCAACAAACGCAATACCCCCGGTACCGATGCCAAGCGTGATGAGACCGAGGTGTTCCACACTGGAATAGGCGAGCATACGCTTGTAATTGACCACTTTGAACATGAAGACAAAAGCGACAAAGAGAGAGAACATGCCGCCAATGATCATGATCGTGCGGGCAAAATCCGCAGTAGCAGTGGGTATCATAATTTGATACACTCGCAGCAAACCAAGCAATGCCGTTCCCCGCAAAGAACCGGACATTAAAGCTGCCGCCGGACTTGGCGCGTTGCTCGTTGCATCGATATCGCCGGGATGCATCGGCGCTATGCCGATCTTAGTGCTGAGTCCGACAAAGACGAAAATGAAACTTGCTTTTAGCCAGATCGGATTCAGGTGTGTGGCATAATGAGAGTAGGAAGAGATCAACAGTTGATGCCCCGAGAGAACGGTGCCGCTTGCAGAGAGAGAAAGAAAGAGGAATCCGATGAATGCAAATGCGATACCGACCGAGACCAGGAAGAGATATTTCCACATCGCTTCCAGAGATTCCTCGTCCCGGTAATAATAGACCAGCGGTGCAACGCTGAGTGTTGTTGCTTCCGATGCAACCCAGAACAAACCGAGGTGGTTGCTGATCAGTGCCAGCGTATTGGCGAAGAGATACAAATTCAGCATCATAAAATAGAGCAGCTTGCTCTTTTCTTCGTTCACCAGAGCCGGGCGGTTGAGATAGGAATACGAAACGAGCACTACCCAGAAATACACGTGGGAGAGAACAAGCAGGAATAATCTGCTCAATGCATCATAACGGATGAATTCATTTTCTTCAGGCCGAACCATCCCGGTGAAAATTGCATACGATACTGCCAGATGCAGAATTGCGATGACAAGAGAAACGGAAAACTGCACCAGTCTGTTCTTCACGAGATAGTTAATTGCAACACCTGCCAGTGGAAGTCCGGCGATAAAAAATAGTTCAGTCATTAATCTTTTAACCTCCCAAGGACGGACACGTCTTGTTTTGCGAAAGTAGAACTGATCTTGTTAATCGCGATCCCCATCAGGAAAACCACCACAAAGACATCCAACATTGCGCCGAGTTCCACCAGCGTCGGCATTTCTGCCGCCACGGATGTTCCGAACAGGAAAATACCGTTCTCCAGGATGAGGAAGCCGACAACGTGTACAATCAGTTTCTTTCTGAAAATGATTAAGTAAATACCGGTAATCATCGCCGAAAAAGCCGACGCAAACGGTATCGGTTCAATCGGTGTGAAACCGGAAAGAACGTGCGATGCAACGAAGATCGCCGAAAGCGATGCGACCGTCAACAATAAGAAATTGAACGGCTGTATGCTCGGCTCCACGATCCGTTTCACATCCAGCTCGATCACAATCTTGTCGATAAAGCGGGGTATGACGATTGTCTTAATGATGAATGACATCACCGGAATGATAAGGATATGTACTGACAGATGATCGATGAATGGGAATATCATAATCACCGAGAGCAAGACTCCCTGCATGCGAAGGATCGAAACATACGTCTTGATCCGTGATGTCACGACAAGATACAGGAGTGTGAGACAAAAAAGAATGCTAAGGACATTTTCCATATGAATCTCTTGTTAGTGACGAACGAATGTGTAGATAAGTAAGTTCAATATGCCAATGGCGGTGGCAAATAACAGGTACTGCGGAATAACTTTCATTTTAAACCGTGCGATCATTGTTTCAACCCATGCCACCACGGAAGAAAGCAGCACCAGGACGATCAGGAAAACCGAAAATCCAATCCAGTGATTCTGCATGCTAAACGGATTGAAGAAGGATGCTTCATAGACCGCATACACCATCAGTTTGATATAACTGGAATATTGATACAGAAACAAATCGATGCCGGAATTATCGAGGATCATCACCTCGTGGATCATGGTCAGTTCCAGGTGCGTCGTCGGATCGTCCACCGGCATTCGGGAACATTCCGTGACCATCAAAAAGAATGCGGAAATAGAACTGACGATGATAAACACAATCGATGTCGGATTATCAAGATGGATGGAATGATAGATGTCGTAGATCGACGTGTATCCGGTGATGAATGCCAGACTTCCGAGCGTAAAAAAGTAAATCGGTTCCGCAAACACTGCGAAGGTTGCTTCCCGGGCGGCACCCATTCCTTCAAATGAACTGCCGATATCCATCGCACCAAGGATTTGGAAGAATCTTGCCAAACCAAGCAGATATGCGAAGACAATGATGTCTCCGTTGAAACTCAGCAGCGGACGAACGTATCCGATCGGCAGCATCAAACTGGAAATGAGGATAGCAGAAAACGACACGACCGGTGCCAGTCTGCTGACAAACGATGCAGTGGTGGCATAGATCGTTTCTTTCCGGCTTAACCGAAGTAGTTCGTAATATGGTTGCCAGACCGGTGCACCGATCCTGCCGGTTAATAAGGCTTTTTGTTTGTTGATCAGCCCGACCAGCAGCGGAGATACGCCGATGATGAAGAAAAAGGGAAGAAGTCCCTGAAAACTTAGAAGTATGTCCATACGATTGCAATCCCGCCGTACAGTAGTACGACAATTAACATATATAAGATATAGTACCGGATATCGGTCCGGCTTAAAAATTCTACTGTATTAATTTTTGAAAGAATGTAAGAGTATAACGGCGCAACGAACTTTACGTCAGAAAAATCCTGTGCATGTGAACTAAAGTGCGACCGGACAGGGAAAATCGATCTTGGCGGTACAACATGCTTTTCCCGATGCAGCATTGCAGAAGCGATATTGTTGATCTCATCAGCGTAAGACGAAGCGGTGTACTGCATCCGGGCAGTCTGCAGCGGATATCCGCATCCCCAGGCGGGAGCGACGCGCTGCCAGGCGTTCACTTTTTTCCAGACGATGATGGAACCGATGGTAACCAAAACGCTGGCAAACACCAGAGTGATTACGTCCCATTGAGCGAACATGGAGAACGGTTGGACAATTATCCCCCAGCGATTATAGGTAATGACGGTAGAAATCACTCCAAGAACCGATTGTGGATACACTCCGAACAGGATGCACAGTATTGCGAGCATACCCAGGGAGAGATAGTCTGTAACTGAAACGTTGAACTGATGATTTCCTTTCCGTGCCGTACCAAGGAACATCACACTATTGATCTTTGTGAAACACGCCAACGCTAATCCTCCGACGAATGCCAAACCAACAGACATCAACAACATAAAAAGAGGAAAATATTCACCGAGGAGCGACGCTGTTTCAAAAAATCCTTTGTAGATCAAAAATTCGGACATGAAACCATTCAACGGAGGAATACCGCTGATAGCGATGGACCCCGTCAGAAAAAGGGCAACGAAGAACGGTGCGCGATGGACAATGCCGCCCATTAATTCAATATCTCGCGTATGATAATTTTGATAAATAGTCCCGGTGCCGAGGAAAAGTAAACTTTTAAAGATTGCATGGTTAAACGTATGGAAAAGTGCACCTCCGAATCCGAGCCAAATCAACGATTGCGCAGAATAGGATATGCCGATAACACCCAAACCGATGCCGATACCGATGATTCCGATATTCTCGATGGAATGATAAGCGAGTAGTTTTTTGATATCGTGTTGCGCCAGCGCGTACCATACTCCGAAGATAGCACTGAAGAGGCTCGCTGCAAGAATCATCAGACCCATCCACGCAGGAAGAGGGGAACAAAATTCTATCAGTCGAAATATCCCATAGATCCCTGTCTTGATCACAATACCGGAGAGGAAAGCGCTCAGTACTGTCGGTGCGATGGGATGAGCCCACGGCAGCCAGAAATGGAACGGCATAAATCCCGCTTTAATCCCGAAGGCTGTAAACCCGAACAGGCATGCAATATAGAACATCCAACCATTGTCTGTAGTAAAGTGAAAATCGGTAAAATACCAACTCCCCGAATGCCGTTGGAGGATGAAAAAAAATATGTACAACACGAATGTGGCGGCGTGGGTCGTACAGAAATATATGAAACTCCCTTTTTGGACTTCCGGTTTTTCCTTCTCCAACAGCATTCCAAGATAGGCCATCAACGTCATCAATTCCCAGAAGATGAGAAAGGCAATTGCATGATTTGCGAGAACCAGCAATTGCGTCGACAGCAGCAGCATCGAAAAGATTGCAAGGTAAGCACGGACCGGCATACCCCGTTGCAAATAACGCTGAATGTACGTTCGGGTGGAGAGAACGATCGGAATTGAGACTGTTGCGATAACAAGCAAGAAATACAGCCCGAGTCCGTCAGCACGGAAAAACTTCTCCCATTGTGGTATATCAGAAATAACCGAAAGTATTTTCGGAAGTATAAGAATGCGATTGACGGCAAAAATGAGCATTAAGGACAATCCCACAATGAGAACAGCAGTGTATATTGATAATGCCCGCAGTATCGGTCGTACGGTTACTGCGATTATCGAACCGGCAAAAAAGAGAACGCATCCTATGATGAAGAAATAGTCCACGATTATTGGAGTAAATGACTCATGAAATTCTTTTCCATTAAATAAATATCGAAAGTAGTAAATAGAACAACAGCACTGCAATCGAAAAACTGATATAGACCTGAATCTTTCCGGCTTGCAGCCATGTGAATCTGCCGGTCGTCCAATGAAATGCAGTCATCAAAGGGGAAATAATTTTGTACAGAACAAAATCCCGGGTAGTGGTTCGAAATGTTGACGGCTGCGGGAACGAATATATGGGAAGTGTGATCTCTTTTTCAACATTCAGCGCTGTGCTGGCGATTGTCACCATCTCATCTGAAAATGAAGTGCCGGAATATTGCATTCGGGAAGTTGGGAATTCATAACCGCAACCCCATGCCCGGGCGATTCGCTGCTGCATGCTCAATTTCTTCCATCCGATTAAAATCACAACGGTGACCAGCACACTCAGAAAGACCAGTGACATCACATCCCATTGCGCAAACATAGCGTACGGTTGAATGCGGATTCCCCAATGATTAAATGCGATCACCGAAGAGATAGTGTTCAGCAACGATTGTGGGAAAACACCGAATAGAATGCAGAAAAACGCCAGGATACCCAATGCAATGTATTCGGTTGCTGAAACAGTAAAGGTAACGCGGTCAGTCCGCGCCGAACCCAGGAACATCACCCCGTTGACTTTCGTGAATGCTGCCAGTGCTAATCCGCCGACAAAGGCTAATCCTACCGACATTAACAACATGAAGAGCGGAAAATATTTGCCGAGGACTGAAGCGGATTCCAGAAATCCTTTATAGATCAAAAATTCGGACATGAAACCGTTGAGCGGGGGAATGCCGCAGATAGCGATGGATCCGATAAGGAATAAGCCGGTGAACCAAGGCGCCCGGTGGACGATTCCTCCCATCAGATCGATACGCCGCGTATGATAATTCCTGTAGATAACACCGGATCCGAGGAAAAGTAAACTCTTAAAGATGGCATGATTGAATGTGTGAAAAAGTGCACCGCCAAATCCAAGCCAGACAAGTGATTGAACGGAATACGCGACGCCGATTACGCCGAGGCCAATCCCGATTCCGATAATGCCGACATTTTCGATGGAGGAATAAGCGAGCATCCGTTTGATATCCGTTTGAGCAAGTGCATTCCAAATACCGAAGATGCCGGTGAATATTCCGATCCCGATCATGCCCAGTCCGATCCATGCTGAAAGCGGTGAACAGAATTCAACGATTCGGAAAATTCCGTATATACCGGTTTTCAGAATTACCCCGGAAAGAAAAGCACTCAGAATTGTTGGCGCTATGGGATGAGCCATCGGCAGCCAGAAATGGAACGGCATAAAGCCTGCTTTAATGCCGAATCCCATCAAACCGAATAGACAGACGATATAGAAGACCGCGCCGCTCTCCGGTGTGATATGAAAACTGCTGAACATCCAGCTGCCGGAATGCTCATGCAGAAGAAAGAAAAAGATGTAGAGAAAAAATGTTGCAACATGTGTTGTTACAAAATAAATGAGGCTTCCATGCTGCACTTCTTCTTTCTCTTTGTCCAGAAGCATTCCCAGATACGCTGTGAGTGTCATCATTTCCCACAGGACGAGGAATGCAATTGCGTGTGTTGACAGAACCAATAATTGTGTTGCGAGAAACATCACCGCGAATGCGGCGCAAAAAGCACGGACAGCTGACTCTTTATGAAGATACGACAGAAGATATGAATATGACGCTAACACCGTCGGTATGGCTGATACAGTAATAACCAGCAGAAAAAAAAGGGCCAGTCCGTCTGCTTGAAAGAAAATAGAGATTGAAGGGAACAGCGAAAACACCGGTGTGATAGTCGGGAGCGACAGGATTTGAATTAACGCGAAAGAGAAGTTTAGCGACAGTCCTGCAATAAGGATCACCACATAAATCGTCAGCGCCCGTTTAAGAGGACGGATGAACAATGCACCCACTGCACCGATCAGAAGGAGACTACATCCTATTGTAAATAAAACATCCACAAAACGTCCTATAGTATGAGGAAGAACGGCTTTCGTAAAAGAAAAGCGCGTGCCGATGCAAACTGTTATAAATAAAATGCCAAATATAAATAGAATATTAGAACAACAATGGAAAACGTGACATAAATCTGTATTTGACTTGACTGGAGCCATTTAAAACGATCCGTAAACCAGGCCAGACCCGTCATGCACGGCTTCACGATCTTAAAAAGGATGAAATCCTGCACATTGGTTCTGAATCTGCTGGGCAATGGGAATATGACATGCGAAATGCTGACCTCATTCTCTGCGGTCAATGCCTTACCGGCAATGTTGACTATCGTATCGGAAAAGGAGGTTCCTGTATATTGCATTCTCACGGACTGTCCGGGATAACCGCATCCCCATGGCAAACTGGTGCGCGATGAATTACGGACGATTATTTTGTTCTTCCAGACCATCAACAAAGAGATGATTAACAGAACACCGAAGGCAGTCAGTCCGACGGTGTGCACTGTTTCCACAGATGTACTCATAGTTTGAATATGACTTGTTGGAAAGAGTCCGGAAAATATTGTGACACTCATTCCGACGATCCATTCGGGAAAGATTCCCAAGAGAACAACGATAGCGGTCAACGAAAGAAGAGAGATCAATTCTGCTGAATTCATGCGCAGCGGTTGTAGTGGCATGGATTTTTCTCTGCCAAGAAAGATCATAGAGAATGTTTTAGAAAATGCGACGACTGCCAATCCACCGACGAATGCAAGAATGACAGCGGCAATAAGCATGAAGAATGGGAAGTATCCATGTAAAACATTGGACGCTTCAAAAAAACTGCTGAAGATTAAGAATTCGGAAGCAAATCCATTGAGCGGAGGAAGTCCGGAGATTGCGAGCGATCCTGTCAAAACTATTCCGCCGAAAAGTGGTGCTGATTTCATTAGTCCGCCCATCTTTTCCATGTTGCGGTGATGAAAATATCGTTGGATCGTTCCTGCACTCATAAATAATAGTGATTTGAAAACGAAATGATTGAGTGTTTGGAACAATGCTCCGGATAATCCGAGAAATGTAACGAACGGTTGTTGATATGCTATGCCGAACATTGAAACGGAAAGAGATAGTCCAATGATCCCTATGTTTTCCACAGAGGAATAGGCGAGCATCCGCTTCAGGTCCTTTTGCGTTAACGCATTCCAAATTCCCATTACTGCTGTTCCACCTGATACGGCGAGCAGTGCTGAGGCATAAAAATGATCTGTTGGCTGAATCCAAGTGATCAATCGGATCAGTCCGTAGATCCCTGTCTTTGGCATAATAGCGGATAATGCTGCCGAAATATGTGTTGGAGCAACAGGATATGCTTCTGGTTTCCAAAAATGGAACGGCATGAATCCGGCTTTCATTCCAAAGCCGATGAATCCTGTCCAAAATACCGTTGAAATCACGGCGGGGAGAGCGGCGGGTATGGAGAAATGTGCAAATTCCCAGCTTCCTGTCTGCCAATGTAGAAGAATGAACATTATATAGAGGAAAAGAGTCCCGATATGTGTTGCCACAAAGAAGATCAGGCTTCCTCTTTGCACTTCATTCTTTTCCCGTTCAAGAAGGATTGAAAGATACCCGGAAAGCGCCATAATCTCCCACGCGGTCAGGAAGAGAAACGCATGTCCGGCAACAACAACCAACTGCATGGAAAAGAACAGCAGTACCGTTGCGACAATTGTCGGTTTCAATGATCGGTGGTACGCATGCGGTGTCAATTCACCGATGCCATTAATAGAAACGATGATACCGCCGATTTGGATGATACCGAGAAAAAAGAGGGAGAGAGGATCGAAATGCAATGCGATTGTCCCGAATCCCGGGTGGATAAACAATGGGACATCGAATGGAACCGTTTGGACAAATGCCAGGATGGTAAATACAAGACCGAACGACATCGCAGTTATGATCGACCCATGCACTACGCGGTTCAGCAACAGTTGATTGTGAGTCACCGCTGCAGCAACAAGGGAAAGGACCAAGATGAAACCGTCAATAAAAAAAAACTCGATCATCGTTTATGCTGTTCCTCAAACGTAGCGATGATGGAAATTAGATCCTGATACGCGGCGCGCTGTTCCAGTGCCTGGCATATCTCTTTTTTTATGAGAAGATAACTGACGTGCGCAAGAAGGCTTAAATGTTGTTTGATCGTCTGCGAAATTATCAGTATCAGCGTATGCACCGGTTTCCCATCAAGAGAGTTCAGTGATAGAGCTTTTTTCGGGAAGAAGAAATGCACCAGCGGTTTGTCTCGTCCGATCACCAGCGGGATTCTCGGATGAGGAAGGCTGATACCGTTACCGATAGCAGTGGACATCAGTTGTTCCCGGCTCTTCAGTAGTTGGACAACAACATCCTTATCCACCGAAGCATCGAACAATGCAAGATTCGTCATTTGCTCGATGTAGTGTGATTCCGTGAAATCGCAATTGTAGAAAATGGATTGTACATCCAGTAACGGCAGCAAACTTTTAATCTGGTATTCCACAAAATGGCGGCTGCCGGAAATATTGAGCGGCATGTTTCTTCCCAATGCCCATTCAATCACTTTATCTTTGTTGAACACGACTCTGTCCTGAATCACCTGATGAGGGATCTCCTTTGATTTCACCAGATTCACGATCTCTTTTTCGGACAGGACTAAGAATTCCGCGACATCCTTAATTTTTAGGTCCACCGTTTTTTTGCCCTTTCACTCCTAATTGGGATAATCTTTGTTGTGTTAATTGTATCTGTTCCTTCAATTCCAGTTTTGCTTTTTGCAGCATCGATATTTTACTGTTAATCTCGTTCAAATGACTGTCCAAATATACCAGCGTCTTTTCTTTTGCTTCTAATGGTTTTTTGAGTGTAAAGTATAATCCAATCACGTCTTTAATCTCTTCAAGCGTAAGGCCGACGTGTTTCAGATTTCTGATGCGGGTAAGAATGGCAAGCGTATCATCATCGTAGTAGCGATATCCGGCGGTACTGACTTGGGAAGGTGTAATCAGCCCGCGTTGTTCATAGTACCGCAACGTTCGAGGAGTGACCCCTGCTTGTTTCGCAATTTCACCGATTTTATACACTGTCAACCTTTACGTTAACGACAAGGTTAAAGTAAAAAAAAATGAAGTGAAATTCAATGATCATTGGCACTGGGGAGAGTCTCATTTTCTTTCGGAGTCATGGTGAGCCAGCCCCGAAGGGACGAGTCGAACCTTTAATCCATCTGACGATCCGAAGGATCACATTGTGAAGGCATCGAGTCTGTGTCAATAACTACTGTTTGCGAAGATGTTTGTGGATTATCAGTGCAATTCAACTTTTTTCCTTCTACATTAACCCACTGAAAAATTATGACGACTGAACTGCGATATTGCAAGAATTGCGGCATCGAATTGCATGGGGAGTATTGTTCCGCATGTGGACAGAGGGACAAAGACCTTTACATTCCGGTGAAAGAGCTCGCAGGTGAGTTTATTGAAGTCATTCCGTCCTTCGATCAACGGATGTTTCGCACGTTCAGGTCTTTATTGTTGGAACCCGGCCGTTTGACGGCTGAATATCTTTCGGGAAAACGGAAGAAGTATCTTTCCCCCTTTAAATTCTATCTCTTCATTAGTTTTCTATTTTTCTTCGTTGATTCCCTGTCACTTTCCGAATCAAAAAAAGAACTTCGGAGTGAATTTGCAAATATGGATTCGTCGATTACCGTGATCAACGGCGATTCATCGGCAGTATCGCTTCGGAGCAGGAGATCAAACGTTGTTTTTACAATTGCTGATACAGCGAAAGTGGAGAAACTTTTCGGGAGACGATTCCTTGAAGGATTCCGATCAACCAGAAATGATCCGGAAGAATTTTTTAATAAGGTTAAAGAGCATTTACCAAAGATTGTTTTCCTGTTACTGCCTGTCTTCGCGTTGCTGCTGAAACTGGTGTATATTCGGTTGAAAATTCTTTACATACGCCATTTGGTATTCTCGTTCTATTTCCATTCATTTATTTTCTTTATTCTGTTGATTGATACTCTCTTCGAAATGGTCATGCCAAAGGGGACGCATCTATATGGGAATATCATAATGCTTTCAATTCCCGTGTATCTCTATGCAGGACTGAAAAATGCATATCATCAATCCGCCTGGAAAACTGGTATAAAATTCTTATTATTATCACTAAGCCATGCAATTATTTTTTTCCTGTCGCTCACCCTATTTGTGGTAGTAACAGTCCTTCTTTTCTTTTCCTGAATAGTATGAAAAATAAGATTGAACAATTAAAACAAAAAAAAGAGGAAGCGCTCCTCGGCGGTGGAGAAGCACGTATTGCTGATCAGCATAAAAAAGGGAAACTGACCGCTCGAGAGCGAATCGGATTACTGATTGATGATGGTTCCTTCGAAGAGATCGGTATGCTGGTAACTCACCGTTCGTCAGCATTCGGACTGGAAAAACAGAAATACCTTGGGGACGGTGTGGTCACCGGGCATGGGAAAATCAATGGCCGCGAAGTGTTCGTCTACAGTCAGGATTTCACGGTCTTCGGCGGTTCGCTTTCGGAAGCACACGCGGAGAAAATTTGCAAGATCATGGACATGGCGATGAAAGTCGGAATTCCGGTGATTGGGTTGAACGATTCGGGCGGAGCCAGAATTCAGGAGGGGGTCGTTTCTCTTGGAGGATATGCGGACATATTTCTTCGCAACACTCTCGCTTCAGGAGTAATTCCACAGATCTCAGCGATCATGGGACCGTGTGCCGGCGGCGCAGTCTATTCGCCCGCGATCACTGATTTCGTGCTGATGGTGAAGAATACCAGTTATATGTTCGTTACCGGTCCGAACGTGGTAAAGACGGTGACTCACGAAGAGGTTACAAGCGAAGATCTCGGCGGCGCTATGACACATGCGTCGAAAAGCGGAGTAGCTCATTTTGCATGCGAAAGCGAGATTGAATGCATCGATCATATCAAAAAACTGCTTTCATTCCTGCCGCAGAACAATGTCGATGATCCGCCGCAGTCGGTTTGCTCCGATCCTATCGACAGGAAAGATGCCGCGCTCAATTCGATCATTCCCGACACTTCTACAAAACCATATGACATGAAGGATGTGATTCACTCCGTCATAGATGATAGAGATTTCCTGGAAGTGCATCAGGAATATGCACAAAATATTATCGTCGGATTTGCACGGATGAATGGGATGTCCGTTGGCATTGTCGCAAATCAGCCTGCAGTACTTGCCGGCGTGCTGGACATAGAAGCATCCATCAAGGCGGCACGCTTCATCCGCTTCTGCGACGCATTCAACATTCCGCTCATTACGTTCGAGGATGTACCGGGATTTTTGCCGGGAACAGACCAGGAATGGCACGGCATCATAAAACACGGGGCGAAATTGTTGTATGCGTATTGTGAAGCGACTGTTCCAAAGATTACCGTCATTACTCGAAAAGCGTACGGCGGCGCTTATGATGTGATGAACTCAAAGCACATCCGCGGTGACATCAACTTTGCATGGCCTTCCGCCGAGATTGCAGTGATGGGGCCGAAAGGCGCAGTAGAGATTATCTTTAAAAAGGATATTGATAAAGCGAAGGATAGAGAGTCAGCGCTGGCACAGAAGGTTCAGGAATACACCGACATGTTTGCAAATCCTTATAATGCTGCGGAAAGAGGATACATTGACGATGTCATTCTACCGGACGAAACGCGTCCCCGAATCATTCGCGCATTGGAAATGCTCGAAACGAAAGTGGATAAAAATCCAAAAAAGAAGCACGGCAATATTCCGCTATAAAATACCTTGTCAAGGCATTGAAAAAACTCTTACCAAACCTTGACAAGGTTTTCGAGGCATTTCACGCCGCCGGCGCTGCCTCTTTTTTCCCGAATACCAGTGCAAGAATAATTCCGCCGATGAGATATTCCAAAACGCCATAAAGGAACCATTGTATAGCCATCGAATAGGGGATGGCAATCATTCCGTACGTTCCGTACGCCATACCGAGGCTCATCCAAATTCCAATGTATAATCCGTATCGGGCTCCTTCCGCCACGCCGTTTCCTTCATATCCCTTTGAAAAGATGAATGAAAAGAAAAAAGACCCGATCAGCGAAATCACGGTGAAAATCCACATGAGAGACTCCATATCAGGACGCCACAGGTTTTTTGTCTCTTCGTAGGCAGCAGCAAGCAGGACTCCATGAATCAAATAATCCATGATACTCATCGCAACAAACACTGCGGCGGAACCGAATAGTACTTTTTTCATATGTACCTCCCTGGAAATGGATGAAGATATCGGCGTTTTATCTGCCGTTGGAATACCGCCGCAAAATATCGTTCTTCACAGTGAAGTGCAAGTGTGCAGTCAAATAATGATTTGTGATTGGTTTTCGCATCGACATTTTTTAGTTGGACAAAGAAGGAGTAAAAATTCGCAGAGAAATTAAATTTACAATTATCACTTGAAAACAGACTATCATTTCCCTAAATACAATTGTCTAAGCACCGCCATTACCACAACGGAAGGAATTCAATGAAAAAAGTCGCTTTCTTCATCTGTTACATCTTCAGCACTCTTTTTGCCCAACTTCCGTCCAAATACCACAGTAACGACGAAGTCACTTCAGCCCTGAAACAATTCGCCAAACAGTATTCTTCATTAATCTCTATAGAGTCAATTTCCAGAACCGTAAAGGGGAATGATCTATGGGTCGTAACGATTGGGAAGAAGGAACCTCAAAACCACAAAGCAATTCTCGTCGTGGGTGGAATTGAAGCAGCATCATTGGCAGGGACGGAACATGCTTTACGCTATATTCAACATCTTGCTTCCAGTTACGGCAAGGTGGATAGTATAACCAGGTTACTGGATAATACGACGGTCTATGTTGTGCCGAGGGCTAATCCTGATGCCAGCGAATCCTATTTTACTGTTCCATTGACGGAGCGCGAATCGGATTATTCTCCAATGGACGATGACCGCGATGCGCTGGTGGATGAGGATGATGTCGATGATGTCAATAAAGATGGAATTATTTCGTGGATGCGGATCGAAGATCCGAGAGGAGAATGGGTCATCAATCCCGATGATGCACGACTGATGAAGAAAGCGGATCCGGGAAAAGGCGAAAAGGGAAAATACCGATTGCTCAGTGAAGGTTTCGACAACGATAAGGATGAAGAGTGGAATGAAGATCCTGCCGGTGGAACGGACTTCAACCGAAACTTCACTTATAACTATCAATTTTTCGGTAAGAACAGCGGTGTACACCAAATTTCGGAAGATGCGACAAGAGCGCTGGCGAATTTTGTATTCGATCGTCCAAACATTGCAATGCTCTTTACATTTTCCTCCAACGACAATCTTACCACGGCATGGAAGAACGAACCTCCTAAAGGCGAATCATCGGTAATTTCTTCTGTCTTGAAAGACGATGAGGATTATTACTCCTTCATCAGCAAAAAATTCGGAGAGATCACCAAACTGAAAGATGCACCAAAGCCGGTGAAAGGCGAAGGCGCATTCAGTGAATGGGGATATTATCATTCGGGCCGATGGTCGTTTGCAGTCCGTCCCTGGTGGCCGGGTGAAATCCCAAAAGTGAAAGACACTGCAGCAATAAAAGATACAACGATAAAAACGGGTGAAGGAAAGAAGGAAGAGAAGGACAAGACTGAAGATCCACAGATGAAGACGTTGAAATGGTATGATGCGATCGGTGCAAGCGATGTTGCTGTCTCGTGGAAAGTGTTTTCTCATCCCGATTTTCCCGGACAAACGGTTGAGATTGGCGGAATCAAACCGTTTCGGTTAACTAATCCTCCGGCAGAAAGTTTGAATGCTGTTGCAGTTCCTTATGTGAATTTTCTCACAGTTCTTCCGTCATTGCTTCCGTCTCTTTCCGTCGAAAACCACAAGGTGGAAAAAATCGGGGAGAATGTCTTTCGTGTTTCCGTGGATGTTGTAAATAATGGATACCTGCCGACGAACAGCGGAATAGCGCAAAAAACACGATGGATACGGAATGTTCGTGTAACGCTGAATGCGGGCAATAAGAACGTGGTCACGAGCGGTAAAGCGAAACAAGTGCTGAATCCAATAAAAGGCAGCGGCGGATTCAAAACAGTTTCGTGGATTATCGTCGGCCATGGTTCTGTTACCGTATCTGCCGACAGTCCTATCGCCGGAATGTCGGAATTAAAAATTGACTTACAATGATCAGGGAGTTTTTGATGAAAAAGTTTTTATTGTCATTGATGTTCTCATCGATCCTTTTTGCACAGCAGTCGAAAGAGTTTACCCCCAGTGCATTGAAAGCTATGGGGGCACCGAACAATCCCAAAGTCGAAGTAGCCTGGAACCGATATTACGATACAAAACAGTTGTATGAAATCATGAAACGGATTGAAAAAGCTTATCCGCAATTAGTGAAAGTAAAAAGCATAGGAAAATCGGTGGAAGGAAAAGAGATGTGGCAGATGACCATCTCGAATTTTAAAAACGGCGATCCGAACAAAAAGCCTGCTATGTATATTGACGGGAATATTCACTCCAACGAAATTCAGGGAGCCGAAGTTGTTCTGTATACTGCCTGGTACGTGACGGAATTGTACGATGAAGTTGAGTGGATCAAAAACTTACTGGACGAAAAAACACTCTATGTCGTCCCTACGATAAATCCCGATGCTCGCGATTACTTCATCTATAAGGCGAATAATCCGCATTCCCCACGAAGCGGCATGGCACAACGGGACGACGATGGTGACGGCGAGTTTGATGAGGATGGATACGATGATCTAGACGGCGACGGTAATGTTGTCTTCATGCGAATCAAGGACCCGAATGGTCGCTGGAACGTGGATCCCAGCGATTCCCGCCTGATGGTGCAGACGAACAGCGGCGAAAAAGGAAATTATACACTTCTCGGCTGGGAAGGGATCGATAATGATGGAGACGGTTCTGTCAATGAAGATAATCCGGGATTCTACGATCCGAATCGGGATTGGGCGTGGAATTGGGCGCCGCGCTATATTCAAAGTGGATCCGATCGGTTTCCGTTTACATTTCCTGAGAACCGGTCTATTCGCAACTTTTTCTTGCAGCATACGAACATTGCCGCGGCACAGTCATTCCATAACAACGGCGGAATGATTCTCAGGGGTCCCGGATCGAAAACGGATGAAGGATCGTACAGCCGGCAGGATGTTCAAACCTATAATTTTCTTGGAGAGCTGGGTGAACAACAGCTTCCCGGATACAAATACATGATTATTTGGAAAGACCTCTATACTGTCTATGGAGGTGAAGTGGAATGGTTCTACGGCGGACGCGGAATTCTGTCGTTCACGAATGAACTGTGGAGTGAATTCGATTATTTCCGCAGACCGATGGACTCGACACGCGATGTTTCCAGTCAGGACCTGTACCGATTCGACCGGCTGCTGCTTTTCCGGGAAGGAATCGTTCCGTGGAAAAAGTATCAGCATCCTCAGTATGGCGAAATAGAAATCGGCGGTATCAAAAAACAGTGGACAAGAACCGCACCGTCGTTTATGATCGAAGATATGTGTCACCGCAATATGGCGTTTACGCTTTTTCATCTTTTCCATACACCGAAGGTTGCCGTTGATTCCATTATCGTCAAAAACTTGCCGGGCGGATTAAAGGAAGTTACCGCGATCATTTCTAATGAGCGGGTAATACCGACACATACATTCCAGGATGTGAAGCATCAGATCACCCGTCCGGATTGGGTATCGCTGTCAGGCGGGAAGGTGATTGCCGGGGGTATTCTGGAAAATCGTTTTCTCGGGAATATGAAAGAACAGAAAGTCACACCCGGCCGTCTGAATGTTGAGAATATACCTGGTTTGGGAACCGTTGCCGTTCGGTGGATCGTTGAAGGGGGAAGTTCATACACGGTAAAAATAGATTCAGAAAAAGGGGGAACAGCGGAACGAAAGTCTAAGTGATAAAGAATTCATCAACACCATCAATTAACACCAATCAATAACCAAACTTCACGAATGAGGTTTCAATGAAAAAAATAGTTTTTTGTATCGGTATCATCAGCGGGCTGCTCTTTTCGCAAGAATCGAGACTGCTGCGTTTCCCGGCAGTCCATGGAGAAAAACTCGTCTTCACCTATGCTGGAGATCTGTATACTGTTTCATCACAGGGAGGCGTTGCCCGGAAGATTACGAGCGATGTCGGAATGGAAATGTTTGCGCGATTTTCTCCGGACGGGAAAAATATCGCATTCACTGGTCAATATGACGGTAACACGGAAGTATTTGTAATACCCGCAGAGGGAGGCAGTCCACGACGTTTGACCTATACGGCAACATTGGACCGGGATGATGTGTCGGACAGAATGGGTCCGAACAATATTGTTATGTCATGGAAAGATAATTCGACTGTCATTTATCGTTCCCGCAGAATCGAATTCAATGATTGGAAGGGACAACTCTATTATGCTTCTATTGATGGCGGTATCCCAAACCAACTGCCGCTGCCGCGCGGCGGCTGGAATTCATTTTCGCCCGACGGGAAAAAATTAGCATACAACCGCATCTTCCGTGAATTCCGCACCTGGAAACGGTATCGCGGAGGCCAGGCTGATGATATATGGATTTATGATTTTGCAACACGGAAAACTGAAAATATCACCAACAATTCCGCGCAGGATATTTTCCCAATGTGGGCAGGGAATAAAATCTATTTCATTTCAGATCGCGAAAGCAACGGTGTGAAACGATTGAACCTCTATTCGTATAACCTTGTTTCGAAAGAAACGAAACAACAAACAACGTTCTCGGATTTTGATGTTAAATTTCCGTCACTCGGAAATGATGCAATCGTTTTTGAAAATGGCGGTTTTATTTATCGATTCGATCTTGCCACAGGACAATCTGCCAAAGTGGAAATCCGTATCAATGATGATTTGGACGGCGGCAGGGGTGGTATCATAGATGTTAGTAAGAACGTATCTAATTTCGAGATCTCGCCGGACGGCAATCGGGCGTTGTTCGGTGCCCGAGGCGAGCTTTTCACGGTTCCAGCGAAATATGGGAATACGCGCAATCTGACCAATACTTCCGGAGTGCATGAGCGCAATTCTAAATGGTCCCCGGATGGAAAGTGGATATCATATGTCTCCGACGTGACCGGTGAAGACGAGATCTGGCTCCGTCCGCAGGATGGCTTGGGTGAACCGGTACAGGTCACAAAAAATTCCAGCAATTATAAATATCAACCTATCTGGTCGCCGGACAGTAAGAAACTGCTCTGGTCAGACCGAGCGCAGCGTCTGCAGTACGTTGATGTGGAATCAAAATCGGTGACGCTGGTGGCAGAATCGAAGGTGTGGGAATATACTGACTATTCTTGGTCACCTGATTCGAAATGGATTACCTATTCGAATCCGGAAGAAGATGTGATGACAAAAATCAAACTCTATTCTATCGACAGGAAAGAATCAGTGGATGTAACGGACGGATGGTTCGAGTCTGGTTCACCGGTCTTCAGTTCGGACGGAAAATTTCTCTTCTTCATTTCCGATCGTTCGTTCAGCCCCATTTACAGTCAAACGGAATGGAATCATGCGTATCTGGATATGTCCAAAATCTATTTCATCACGCTGGCAAAAGAGACAAAATCTCCGTTCGAACCGAAAAGCGACGAAGTGAAGATCAAGGAAGACGAGAAAAAATCCGACAACAAGGGAAAATCCGACGATAAGAAGAAGGATGAAGCAAAGACTGTTGTTGTGAAAGTAGATGTGGATGGGTTGGTGCAGCGCATCGCGTCGCTGCCGGTCTCAGCAGCGAATTATCGGAATCTGAACGTTATCGGGGACAAGGTGTATTATCAGCGTCAGGGAAGCAAAGACGGAAAAGCAAAACTGTTTTTGTATGAACTTGATAAGCAGAAGGAAACCGAATTGGGCGACGTGAATGGGTATGAGATTTCTACCGATATGAAGAAAATGCTCGTCGGGATGGACGGTTCCTATTCCATTATCGATCTGCCGTCTGGAAAGATCGATCCGAAGGAAAAACTGAATCTTTCCGATATGAAAATGAATCTGAACAGGCGCGAAGAATGGACGCAAATCTTCAATGAATCGTGGAGACAAATGCGGGACTTTTTCTGGACACCAACAATGCACGGTGTGGATTGGAAAAAGATGAAAGAGAATTATTCCCAATTATTGCCGTACGTGAACCATCGCGTGGACCTTTCGTATGTGATCGGCGAAATGATCTCAGAACTCAATATCGGCCACGCCTATGTGGGCGGAGGTGATTATCCGAAAGCAGAACGGATCAAACTCGGTCTTCTTGGAGCGAAAGTAGAGCGCGATCCTTCGTCGAAATATTACCGCATCACGAAGATCTTGAAAGGTCAAAATTGGGATCCCGCACTTCGGTCGCCATTAACGGAGATCGGCGTTGATGTTAAAGAAAATGATTACATCATAGCAGTAAACGGCAAACCGACGGATACAATGAACGATCTTTTTGAAGCGTTTGTCGGAACGGTCGGGAAACAGGTTAAATTGAAAGTGAATTCATCAGCGAAGGAATCCGGAAGCCGTGAAACGGTTATCATCCCGATCGGTAATGAGGCACCGTTGTATTACTATAACTGGGTGCAAAAGAATATCGAAACAGTTTCGAAAGCGACTGGCGACAAGGTTGGCTACATTCACATTCCGGACATGGGTGTGAACGGTTTGAACGAGTTTGTGAAACACTTCTATCCGCAACTTCGCAAGGAAGCACTCATTATTGATGACCGCGGCAACGGCGGCGGTAACGTTTCGCCGATGATTACGGAACGTCTCAGCCGTGAACTCTCGATGATCGGGTATCAGCGGAATGGTGTGCCTTCCACCAATCCCGGAGGAATGCATCTCGGTCCGAAAGTGTTGTTGTTGGATGAATTCTCTGCATCGGACGGAGATATCTTCCCATACCGGTTCCGGAAATATAATCTCGGCAAACTGATCGGCAAACGGTCGTGGGGCGGTGTTGTTGGTATCCGCGGCAGTCTTCCTATCGTCGACGGCGGTTTCATGAACCGACCGGAATTCTCGCGGTACGACAATGACGGCAAGGAATGGATCATGGAAGGGTACGGCGTTGATCCGGACATCGTGGTCGACAACGATCCAGCAAAAGAGTTTGACGGTATCGATGAACAACTGCAAAAGGCGATTGAAGTGATCAAAGAAGAAATGAAGAACTTCAAGTATCGTATCCCAAATCCCCCGCCGTTCCCGGATAAGAGCAGGTAAACTATAAAATACATTGCAAACGATCCCCGAAGAGTTTCCGGCTTTGGGGATTTTTCTTTTCTTCTGCAGTAAGCAATTTTTTGCTATATTTGACGGCAATGCAAAGCAAACTCTCCATAGTAGATATTCGGACGGAATATAAAAAAGGGACATTGGACGAACACGATGTCGATCCGAATCCATTTGAACAATTCGATAAATGGTTCAAAGAAGCTGTCCGGTCAGAGATCGCCGAAGTAAACGCGATGACAATCGCAACGGCAAATACAGCCGGCCGCCCCTCCGCACGAATGGTATTGTTAAAACAGTTCGATGAAAAAGGTTTTGTTTTTTTTACAAACTACGAAAGCTCAAAAGGAAAAGACCTGAAAGAGAATCCTCAAGCGGCATTATTATTCTTTTGGGAACCGTTGGAACGACAGGTCCGGATCACCGGGAAGGTGGAAAAGATCTCTGCTGCCGAATCTTTTGAATATTTCCGAACGCGGCCGATCGATTCACAATTAGGCGCCTGGGCATCACAACAGAGCAGCACTATCTCGGCACGTGCCCTGCTGGAAAAAGCGTTTGGAGAAATGTTGGAAAAGTTTAAAAACGGTCAGATACCGTTGCCACCGCAATGGGGCGGTTACAGAGTCAAGCCGGATGAATTTGAATTCTGGCAGGGCCGCGCAAGCAGATTGCACGACAGGATCGCATATAAAAAACAGAACGATGCGGTCTGGTCAATTGCCCGGCTGTCACCATAGACCACGCGAGGAACGTATGGCATTACAACAAAAGAAAAGAGTTTTTAAAAAAGATGAGATTATCAGTAAAGAAGGTGATCTTTCCTTTGATTGGTATGTACTGGTAAAAGGCCGGGTGGGAGTGTTTAAGGGGGAGATGAAAATGAGCGAGTTCGCAGAACGCGGTGTGATCTTCGGCGAATTAAGCGGACTTCTCGCGCGGCCGCGCACAGCTACCATGCGGGCACTGGAAGATTCGGAAGTGATGGTGGTGGAAAGCAGTATCGACGAAGTGATCCGCAATCATCCCGATATTGCAAACAAAATACTCATCAGTCTCGCAGAACGGCTCGCAAAAACCACTGACGAAATGTGGGCGATCATCGAAAACAAAGAACAGAAGAAATAACGTTCATTGAAATAGCATCAATATTTTCGTACCTTCTCCACAGTGAAGTTTACCCTCGTCCATACAGATGCATCTGCGCGCGCAGGTGTTTTGGAAACAGATCACGGCGTCATCGAGACGCCGATTTTTATGCCTGTGGGGACGCAAGGGACGGTGAAGGCCGTCGAACAGCGTGAATTGGTCGAACTCGGAGCACAGATCATTCTGGGTAACACGTATCACCTGTATCTTCGACCCGGTATAGAAGTGATGAAAGCAATGGGCGGGCTCCATTCGTTCATGAACTGGAAACGGCCAATTTTGACGGACAGTGGTGGGTATCAAGTTTTTTCATTAACGGAACTTCGTAAGATCACAAAGGACGGTGTTACATTCAAATCCCATTTGGACGGATCGTTACATTTCTTCACTCCGCAAAAAGTGGTAGAAATCCAGCGGGCGATCGGTTCTGATATTATGATGGTTCTCGATGAATGTCCACCTTATCCATGTGATGAGGAATATGCACGCGAATCGAACAAGTTGACGGTAAAATGGGCAGCACTCTGTCAACAGGAGTTGAACAATACTCAGCCGTATTACGGCCACCAACAGTCGCTGTTTGCTATCGTGCAGGGAAGTGTCTTCAAAAATATCCGCAGCGACAGCGCGAAAGCGCTGACAGATTTGAATTTCGAGGGTTACGCCATCGGCGGATTGGCGGTGGGAGAACCCGCTGAAACGATGTATGAAATGACCGAGTTTACCACGCAATTCCTCCCGAAAGAGAAACCGCGATATTTGATGGGAGTCGGAACACCGGAAAATTTGTTGGAAAGTATCGAGCGCGGAGTGGACATGTTCGATTGTGTGATGCCCACGCGGAACGGACGGAACGGAATGGTCTTTACTCGGTACGGTAGGCTGAACATGCGGAATGCAAAGTGGAAGATGGATGATGCACCGCTGGACGGTAATTTTGAAAGTTATACAAATAAGAATTTTTCGCGGGGATATCTGCGTCATCTTTTTCAGGTGGACGAAATTCTCGCACTGCAGCTTGCTTCAATCCACAATCTGGCATTTTACCTATGGCTGATGCGTGAAGCACGAAAGAATATCCTTGGCGGAACGTTTTTTGTCTGGAAGAAAGAAATGCTGGAAATGATGGCATCACAAATGTAATTTCATAAGACAACAACTATCACACAGAAGAAGGAATAGACATGCTTAGTTTAATTTTTGCAATGGCACCAGCACAGCAAGGGCAGGGCGGCGGTGAAATCTACAGTACGCTCATTATGTTTGCACTGATCATCGGTATTTTTTATTTCATGATTATCCGTCCGCAACAAAAACGGCAGAAAGAACGCGAAGCGCTGCTGGGCCAGATTAAAAAAGGGGATAAGATCATAACCGCAGGCGGCATTCACGGAGAGGTTATCGGTGTGGATGAAAAGACACTGTTGATTGAAATAGCGGACAAAGTAAAAGTGAAAATTGAACGGAATTCCATTTCCGTGGTGAACAAACAGGGTGAAGTAGAAAGCATGACAAAGTAATGCGCTCAAGCCTGAACACAATTGATGAAGCAATCGCCGATCTTCGCGCCGGGAAGACCATTATCGTGGTGGATAATGAGGACCGGGAAAATGAGGGAGATTTCATAGCGGCTGCCGAATCGATCACTCCGGAAACGGTGAATTTCTTCGTAAAGCATGGACGCGGAATTCTTTGCGCATCCATCTCTGCAAAGCGGGCGGCCGAACTCCATCTTGAACCGATGGTGGAGAATAACACCTCGCTTCACGAAACTCCCTTTACCGTCCCGATCGATTATCTGCACGGAACATCGACCGGTGTTTCTGCCTCCGATCGCGCAAAAACGATTAAAGCATTGACCGATCCACAGACGAAGGGTAATGACTTCGGTAGGCCAGGTCATATCTTCCCGCTTCGCGCTGTAGATGGGGGCGTTCTTCGTCGTGCAGGACATACGGAAGCAGTCGTCGATCTTTGTACATTAGCGGGATTATATCCCGCCGGCGCATTGGTGGAGATTATGAATGACGATGGAACGATGGCACGGCTTCCTGAATTAACGAAGATCGCAAAGCAGTTTAATCTGAAAATTGTATCAATCGAAGACCTTGTGGAGTATCGCCGTCATCGCGAAAAACTGGTGGAGAAGGTAGTTTCGACATTCCTACCGACAATGAATGGCAAGTTCGATGTCCATTTGTATCAATCATCAATCGATTCAAAGGAACACATCGCGCTCGTAAAAGGGAAGATTGACACATCGCAGGCCGTACTTGTCCGTGTCCATTCCGAGTGTCTTACCGGCGATGTCTTTGGTTCTCAGCGATGCGATTGCAACGAACAACTGCATACCTCCATGGCAGTCATTGAAAAAGAAGGGAATGGTATAATCCTCTACATGAGGCAGGAGGGACGAGGAATCGGATTGTTGAACAAACTGAAGGCATACAAGTTACAGGATGAAGGGAAAGATACGGTCGAAGCGAATGAGGCGCTTGGTTTTCACGCAGATGTTCGTGACTACAGTCTTGCGGCACAGATACTACTCGACCTCGGCGTGAAGAAAGTTCGTTTACTCACGAACAATCCGAAAAAAATCGTTGGACTGAAGGGGTACGGTATTGAAGTGGTTGAACGGATATCGATTGAAGTAAAGGCAACAAGTTCGAATGAGCGCTACCTAAAAACAAAACGGGATAAGCTCGGTCATCTGATTATGGCGGATAGCAAGTAAAAATTTCTTGCATCTGCTGGGATTTTCTTCTACATTGATAATAATAAAATCAGCCATTGTCCATTACGGACGATGGCTTTTGTTTTTCATATCCATAAACAAAGTTGTCGGATTTTTATGAGTGATGTTGTTTATTTGACCAAAGAAAAATTTATCGCGCTGGAAGCAGACTTGCGCGACATGAAGATTAACGGCCGCAAAACAGTGGCTGCCAAGATCGCTGAAGCGCGCGGTCACGGTGACCTAAGCGAAAATGCTGAATACGATGCGGCACGGGAAGAACAGCGCCATCTGGAATATCGTATCGCAAAACTGGAAGAAACCCTTTCGAAATCGCGAGTGATTGACAGCAAAGATTTGCCGAATGATAAAGTGTATATTCTCTCCAAAGTAACGGTAAAAGAACAAAAGACTTCCAAAAAGATTGAATACTTGCTTGTTTCTCCGGAAGAAGCGGATTTTGAGAAGAATAAAATCTCCACAACATCACCCATCGGAAAAGGATTGATGGGAAAAAAAGTTGGGGAGATAGCAGAAATTAAAGTCCCCGCAGGGATATTGAAGTACGAGATTGTCGAAATTTCTCGGTAACAGTATTGTTAACCTTGACTTATGGGGAACAGTTCAGTATATTTGTATCAGTTTTAGAGATAAGAACTCGGTAATACAGTCGTTCAAAGGATCAAAAAAGAGATAATGCGGGAGTAGCTCAGTTGGTAGAGCGCAACCTTGCCAAGGTTGATGTCGCGGGTTCGAGTCCCGTTTCCCGCTCGAAACACAAGAGCCCGTCCCAGTTTTCGGACGGGATTTTCGTTTGGCGCCGTACCCAAGTGGTAAGGGAGAGGTCTGCAAAACCTTTATGCATCAGTTCGAATCTGATCGGCGCCTCAGAAAATTGTTAAATTGAGAAACTAGGTAATTTGAATATTGTATATCGTCAATTTATCAGTTTTTAAATTTACCAATTTCTAAATTCCCTGCCGGAGTGGCGGAATTGGTAGACGCACAGGACTTAAAATCCTGAGGGGCGCAAGCTCCGTGCCGGTTCGAGTCCGGCCTTCGGTACCAAAAATAGTATTTGCTTTCATTCATGAATTTGCTACATTGCGGAAGTGGTGGAATTGGCAGACACACCATCTTGAGGGGGTGGCGCCCAAAAGGCGTGCGGGTTCAAGTCCCGCCTTCCGCACAAATTACCAAACCAGAGTGATCATGAGATTGTTGATTACATTGCTTATTGCTTCAATAACGATTTCTTTCGCCGATGTTTTCCGCGAAGGCTCGTTACAGGGACGCAGTGACGGTAACAATGTCATCGTTCAATGGGGTTCCAAGGATGAGTCCCTGGTAAAAGAATACAAGATTGAACGACGCAGCGGAACAACAGGGGAATTCATCACAATCGGTATCGTCCGGAAGAAAGGCTCGAACTCCTACTACGAGTACATCGATCGAACAGCATTCAAATCGACGGGTAGTATCTATCAATATAGGATTCACTGTGTTTCCTTCTCCGGCGGAGCGGAAATATCGAGCATCATCACCATTTCCCATAATGTCTCCAGTGTAAAACGGACCTGGGGAAGTCTGAAGGCGATGTTCCGGTAATCGGAACGAACATCAGTGTAAGGCGATTCTCATGAATCGCTTTTTTTTTGTACGATTTTAATGATCAAAACCACAGTTCCAATCATTCTTGCTTCACAATCTCCTCGGAGGGCCCATCTGTTAAGCCAGATTGGTCTAACGTTCTCCATTCAACCAAGTAATGTTCACGAAGAAATCGATCCAGCTGCGACTTCGGAAGAGAATGTGAAACGGCTTTCGCTGCATAAAGCACAGCAGGTCGCGGAAACTGTGCATGAAGGAATCGTGATCGGTTCCGATACGATCGTTGTCATCGAAGATATGGTGCTGGGAAAGCCGGAGTCCGGAGAGAATGCGAAGGAAATGCTCCGGAGCCTCAGCGGACGAACACACACAGTGTTTACAGGATTCGCTTTGGTTGATGCACATTCGAAAAAATCCTATATTGACGTCGAAAAAACGAATGTCACATTCCGGGAATTGAGCGAAATTGAGATCGCGGAGTATGTCGCATCAGGATCGCCAATGGATAAAGCGGGAGCCTACGGAATTCAAGATGATTTCGGAGCCGTCTTCGTGGAACGCATCGCAGGGGATTATAATACGGTTGTTGGATTTCCGCTGGCGAAGTTCTATCTTGCGTTAATATCATTTGCCCGGAAACTCGGATATTTGAAAGGATCTGTATGACTCAAAAACTTCGCGTATTGATCGCAAAAGCCGGATTGGACGGCCATGACCGCGGCGCAAAAGTGATCGCAGCTGCATTGCGTGATGCCGGCATGGAAGTAATTTACACCGGACTCCGAAAGACCCCGGAAGCAATCGTCGAAGCAGCACTGCAAGAGGATGTTCATGCCGTCGGTATCAGTTCTCTCAGCGGCGCTCACATGACAATCTTTCCCAAGGTGAAAAATCTGATGAAAGAGAAAGGGATGGATGACGTGTTGTTGTTCGGAGGAGGGATTGTGCCGCAGGAGGATATTTTGAAACTGAAGGAGATGGGGATCGGCGAGATTTTTACTCCCGGTGCATCAACATTCGCAATAGTCGATTATATTAAGAACACATTCAAGATTCCAGCTTAACTTTCGGTATCATCGAATTCAATGGAATAATTCTCATCTTTTGATTCTTCTGGTTCGGTACTCTTTTCCTGACGATTGACGATGACAATTGCTGTCGGATCGAACCCGAAGAGATCTTCCGTGGAAAATATCGCCGAGTAACCACGTTCATCGAAGAACAATTCAAATTTTTTCGAAAACTCTTCCAATCGTCGTAAATAAAACTCCGTATTCTCGTCTGGGAAATTAGCATCCCACTCATGCGCTTCCTTTGCATTCTCGAATCCCTTTACATTCGATTCGGAGCCGGTGATGTAATAACTGATCCTGCTGCCGAGTTTGTATTTCCGGGAAGATCGAAGTGCCAATTCATAGGATGCTGCACGGTTGCGTCGGTCCGCTGCAATGTCTTCCGTATACTGCTCCAGCGAGTCCTTCAGGACTTCCGTTTTTGCAAAATCGGCAATGTCCAATCCGTGTTCTCGGATAGTTTTTTCCAGTTCCATATACAGATTGTGCAGATCCTGAATCCGGTCATTCAATAAATGATCGATGCATTGATGCAGATAACTTCGTCCGAAGCGTTCAATTGAACGCGAAATCAGGGAGGATCCTTTGATCACAATGCGGTTATCAAAATGCAAAAGAGCATAATTTTTCTTTTTGTAGCTCATAATCTTCCGGAAGCGGCCGTTGAATCCCAGATTGATCCCTTCCGGCAGTGTTTCGGAGAGATGTTCCACAAATTTTCTTTCGGCTTCTTCGCCGATAACATTGTCCGGTGGAATGAAGAATATCCCATCGGTGTCCACTTCGATAACGGTGCCGTTATGGACTTCGATCTCTCGGATTAATTTACGCAGCAATTCCTGTCCGGTTTTGGTGATAAAATCCGCCTGCAGATAATCATTGAACAATCCCTTTCCGTACCCGAGATAACCGTAAAAGGAATTGATCAGGATTTTAAAGGAGGATTGCATCGCATCAAGTGTGGAACGAGTTTGTTCATTCTCTGCAGATACCATCGCTCGTTTTGTTTCCAGGCGCAGTGTTGTTAGAAAACGGAGCGCAGATTGGAAAACACCCAGTTCGTCCGTGATCGGTTTTACATTGCGTGAGATCATGATAGAAGGATACAACGATTCAACGTCTGCATGGACGATGGGACTAAAGATACCGGTATAAAAAATATCTGTATAGCCGCCGGTGGTTTGAAATCCCTTTTGCGGTTTTGGGATAGAATGCCGTTGTTTGATATATTCGCGAAGAAAGATCGATTCAATTTTTGCTGCTGATCCAAGTTTGGCGACAGTACCGTAATTGAATGGGAGCATCTGCGTTAGATAAAACGTGCTACCGGAAAGTTTTTCGCTGAGTCCTCTTGTCTCAACAACATCATCAAGTGCATACCGTTTTAAAGTTTCTACATCATTATCCCAGTACCAGGAAATCTTGTCGCCGGGAATGTATGTGCGTTCCGATGAGGCAAGGCCAAAGTATTTTGCGGCATACTTCAAACCGTGACTTTCCATATTTCGTTTCGTCATATCATAGGATTGTACGAGCAGCCAAGTATCAACGATATGCCTTCCGGCTACTTCGTAACTGGTGTATTCCACGGCATTCTCCGCGAAAGAGGTGCGAGAACGGAATCCGGCAGGGACAGAACCGTCGCGGCCGATGGTGAATTCAATCCCGTTCAATTCGCATCTGCGAAGAATATACGGCAGATCGAAATTAAAGATGTTGTGTCCTTCAATGAAGTCCGGATTTTTTTCCTTGATCAGTTTGATGCATTGCTGAAGCAGTTTCTTCTCGGGGACGCTCTTCCCGCCGAGTACCGTTTCAAATCCGCGGTTATCGGAAAGGGAGATCAGAATGATTCGATCATCTTTTTTTTCCGCTCGGCTGAACCGGTAGTCTTTGGAGTACGTTTCGATATCGATCTGCAATCGATGAAGGTCTTTAAATGCCATTCCTTTAAACAGTGTCTTGCCGCTTTGCAGCAAATATTGCGTGTTCATATCCGGCCGGAGAAAAATATGTTCCGTGTCCAGATACGAATTGTAATTAGTCTTAAATTCTTTTGTAATTTGCCGGAGGACATAATTCACTGCATCCCATAACAGAGGGACGGAAGGAAAAACGCACAGATACTGGTAGAAGCTTGTCCCATCCAGTTTCTTCAGCCAGAATTTTTCCGGGAAATGTTCAATAAATCGTTTGTCGGAAAGATGAAAGAAGGGATAGAATTCTTCGTCACGGAAGTGAATCAATCCGTCGGATCGTTTGTAGATCCGCACGGAGGAGTCGGTGTGTGCATGGACTGCAACAATATCCGTCTCGTTATCATGACCGGAAAGGATGGGATTCATAGTGCCGGAATATAATAATCTTCTTCATAAAAAAAGGATTGTGGTTGCACACAATCCTTTCATACAACGCTGCAGGGCAAATGTTATGGCGTAATATAGACGGTAATACTCCCTTTTGCCTTAGTTCTGGCTCCAAAAACGCCCAAGCCTCCCCGAATACTGTATCGGATTTCGCGTAATTCGCCACCTTGCGCAGCGGCAAACTGGTTCAGAAATTGTGTGTAATTCTCATCAACGGCATAGATATCGAATCTCGTTGTTCCAAAGTAACCGAGAAAGATCCAGGGTAATTCGGTATACGTTTGTTCTTTCGGAAGCCCGATGCGGTATCCGATTTTGTCGGGAGGTGGGAATCCTGTGGTATCCCGGATAAATGATTTCGGTATTCTCGCAGCAGCGGAATCAACGCTTGTGACTGTCGGAAGATATGTACCATGCAATCTGCTAGGTGTCCATGCAAAGAAATTTACTGGATTTTCGGTATTATACCGAATGACACTGTTGTTAATGACTGTTGCAAAGATCATGCTAAATGTATCCGGCACGGTGGCAATTGCCGTGACCGATTTACCGTCTGCCGTTTTGATATCTAAGCTGTACGTTTTGGTCGCCTGAATCACTTTCGTCGTATCCTTTGAATAGTAACGGCCGGGATTTATTGGATCGTGAACAAGCGTGTCGATGAATGCAACATCGGTGCCGATAATCCGAACAACGGCGTTCGTAATTGCATAGGATGAGGGATTGTACACTTTGTCCACTTCGCCGGTGTAGACCAGTTTGACGGTGTCGACCGAACGGCCCGCTTCAATCAAACCGGTAACGACGATTTGTTTGTCGTATGCAAAGGGTGATGCGGACTCATCACAGCCGATCACAGAGATTGAGATAATAATAATCGAGTACAGTAAGTTTTTCATACGATCAGAATTTAAATTCGATGCCGAGCGAAGGAATGATCGGCAATAATTTCACATTAGTGACTTCTACAGGATTTTTTGAGTAATCAAAGTTCTTAAACCAGATATTCCGATAATTATAGACATTGAATATCTGGAAATACCAGCTTCCATCGAGATCGAACATGGTGATCTTTTTGTGGATACTCAGATCCCAGCGGTGATAGGGAAGCAGACGTTTGCTGTACAATGCGCCGGGCACGATGACTGTTTGCGTATTTCCGGTTGAGACATCTTGAAATATTCCAGAAGCCGGCGTATATGCTTGACCCGTCGCAAATGTAAAAACGCTGCTGATCTTCCATAATTCATTAAATTGATAATTTGCAGCAATTGTCAGGTCATTTCGTCGGTCAAATTTCGGCATGAATTCTTTCCCTTCATTCAATGCATCGAATGTCCGGTAGGTCCATGCCAAAGTGTAACCGATCATCCCCGTAAACTTGCCCGCTTGTTTCTGTGCAAAGAATTCGAATCCAAACGATCTGCCGTTCCCAACATGGAAAAGCTCTTCAACGTCGAGTGTCTGCGTGATCTCTCGTTTGAATAAGAGAACCTCTTTGTAGAGTTTATAATATGTCTCGAATGAAAGTTTGTATTCCTCGAAATACTTTGTGTCAATGCCAAGAACGAAATCGATAGAGCGGCTGGGATTCATCTTCTCGTTGATCGGCACCCAGATATCGAAGGGAGAGAAGCCATTATCGCTTCCGGCAGGCACTGCATTAAGGAATTGGTAATACATTCCCGAGGCAAATTTCAAAGTGGAATATTCATCCACATTGTAACGAAGATTAAATCGCGGTCCGAGTGTAATATGCTTCGTCAGGTCCTGATACTCTGCCCGGTACCCGAATTGCGTTTTCCAACGTTCGTTGATTGTCCATTCATCCTGTCCGTAAAAAGAGATCTGCGCAGGCCGCTCGTGAAACAGATATGGATCACCGTCGAAGCTTTCCCGGTATTGAATTTCATACTGCGACCACCATACTCCGAGTTTAATTAGATGATCGTTCGATGCAAAAAAATCGACATCGGCACGGAGGGAATAATCCTGAACGCTGTTCGTGTTGGAGAATCCGGAACCTCCGAAATCCCCGCCGATAGTGGCTTTGTACGTGCTATAGGATGCGGTAAAATTCGAAAAAACTGTTTGACTGAACACATGCGTCCATTTGACTGCACCGGTTCTGTTACCCCAGAGCATGTTCAGTTCCAACTCGTTGTTTCCAAGTGAATAGGTGAGGTCATCGTCGCCGAAATAGCCGACAAAGGAGAGTTTGTCATCTTCGCCGATATCCTGATTCAGCTTTGCGTTAGCATCGTAAAAAAAATAGAGAGGAATCGCATCTTTTCCAGTATCCAGTCCTGCAAATTTTACCAATTGATCGAAATATGTCCTTCGTCCGGAAAGAAACCAGGATCCATTACCAATCGGTCCCTCGCCGGTCACCCGCGTACTCAACAGACTAATGGAGGCTTTCCCATGTGTCGTGACTCTGTCTCCGTCAATATTCGTCACATTCAAAACGGAAGAAAGCCTGCCTCCATATTCGGCCGGAAAACCACCTTTCATAAGATCGATATCTTTGATCGCGTCATTGTTGAATGTGGAAAAGAATCCGAACAAATGGGAAGGATTATACACGACTGTTCCGTCCAGCAGAATCAGATTTTGGTCGGTGCTTCCTCCGCGGATATTCAATCCGCTGGAGATTTCAGACGTTGCTTTCACACCCGGCATCATCTGTAATGCGCGAAAAACATCTGCTTCGCCGATGGTGGGAAGCTGTGCAATATCCCTTGCTTGCATCACAATCCTTCCGGTTTGTGTCGACCGTTTTTCTTCATCCTTTTCCGCTTCGATAAGTACTTCCGAAACCTGCAAAGCCTCATCAGAGAGTAAAATATCTTGAATAAGTCGTTTGTCCTCCCGGGTATTGATAGTAAACACCTTGGTTTGATATCCCAGAAGTGTCACCGTCACTTCGTATTCACCATCGGGAATATTTGGGATGGCGTAATATCCTTCAATATTCGTTGCTGTTCCTATTTTCAATTCCTTGATTGCGACAGTAGCGTAGGGGAGAGACTCTTTATTTGATTTGTCCCGGATAAAACCACTGAGGATTGCCTTTTGCTGGGGAAACAATGTTGCGGTAATAAAAAGGAACGATAGTATAATTTTCATAGAAGTATCAACAATGTAATAAAAATAAAGAACTGTTTACGGCATTCACGATATTCTGTTTCAATTGTTGGCGGATTAATCAGAAAAAGTTTTTTAAAAAGTGCAATTGGAATTTCCTCTTTTTTTTGTATATTTGCACTGCAATTACGTCTGGAGAGGTGCAAGAGTGGTTGAATTGGCTACCCTGGAAAGGTAGTGTACCCGTAAGGGTACCGTGGGTTCGAATCCCACCCTCTCCGCAGTCCGACAAAAGTTTGCACACTCCGGGATCAGCATCCGATCCCGGCATCTGAGTTTCAACAGCAGGAGAGGTGTCTGAGTGGTTGAAAGAGCCAGTCTCGAAAACTGGAATAGTCGCAAGGCTATCGAGGGTTCGAATCCCTCCCTCTCCGCATAATTACAAGGTTACTTCTTCATTCGATTGACACTCCGGAATCATTTCTTTACTTTTCTTTCGTTCGCTTCAATTCTGGGAACAGAAATCCAAACTTCTTCGTTATCAAGTATCATTCAATCAAAATCAGGAGAGAACGACATGGCATTAACAGTCGGTCAAAAGGCTTTTAACTTCACTTTGGCAGATGCATACAGGAAACCAGTATCGCTGTCGGATTATGCAGGGAAAAAAGTGGTCATCTTTTTTTATCCCGGAGCATTCACCGCGGTATGTGAAAAAGAGATGTGTACAATTCGAGATGCGATGGCGGATTTCGATGCAGGAGGGGCACAGATTCTCGGCATTAGTGTTGACGCTCCGGCAGCAAATAAAGCATTTGCAGATAAGAACGGGTTGAAATTTCCTCTACTCAGCGATTACACGCGGTACGTTGCATCGAATTATTGCGGATTGATCAATAATTTTGCAGGCCTTATCGGACTGACGGCTTCCAACAGAGCAGCATTTGTTGTGGACGGCACCGGAATGATAACCTATGCGTGGATTTCCGAAAATCCCGGTATGGAACCGCCATACGACGAAGTGAAGAAAGCGCTGGCATAATATTCATGGCTGAAATAACAGTTGGAAAAAAAGCACCGTCGTTCACCCTGACGGCGGGAGATGGAAAAAAATATTCCTTAAAGGATTTCCTGGGGAAGAAGATCGTTCTGTATTTTTATCCAAAGGATGATACTTCTGGTTGCACGAAAGAGGCTTGTTCTTTCCGCGATAATCTCTCCACTATTAAGAAAAAGGGAGCCGTTGTTATAGGAGTCAGTCCCGATGCAGTTAAATCACACGTGAAGTTTTCATCAAAATATGATCTGAATTTCCCGCTGCTTTCGGATGAAAGCAAAGAAATGCTGACCGCTTACGGCGTATGGCAGGAAAAGAGCATGTATGGCAGGAAATATATGGGAGTGGTTCGAACGACGTTTGTTATCGACGAACAAGGAAAGATCTCCCATATTTTCCCTAAGGTCAAAGTGGATGGACATGCAGTAGAAGTATTAAAAGCGCTCTCAGAATGACCGGTACGACTTATATATTTCGGCGAGCGCATTTCAGCGCATCACACCGTTTATTTGACGCACAGTTGTCGGACGAGCAAAACTTTGAAATTTTCGGTGGCTGTTCCAATCCTAACGGGCACGGCCATAACTATTATATAGAAGTCTGCATTGCAGGTATTCCTCATCCAAAGACCGGTTTCGTAATTGATCTGAAACGCGTAAAACGGATACTGCATGACCGTTTTTTGGACAAAGTTGATCATAAGAACCTCAATGTCGATGTCGATTTTTTGCGCGGTATCAATCCCACTACGGAGAATATTGCAATAGCTGCCTGGCATCAAATCGCTCCGCATATCTCGGACGGAAAGCTTTATTCTGTGAGAATCTACGAGACAGAAAATAACTTTGTAGAATACAAAGGAGAATAGCATTGAGTAAAAAAGTAATATCCGCCAAAACGACTGAGGCATTGGAAAAACTGGTTTCTCACCAATTGCAGCTGATTGGTGAAGATCCGCAACGCGAAGGATTGTTAAAAACACCCCACCGCGTTGCGAAATCTATTCAGTTCCTGACAAAAGGATATTCGGAAGATATCAAGACCATCTTGAACGGTGCTATTTTCAAAGAAGATTATAACGAAATGGTCATTGTTAAGGACATTGATTATTTTTCAATGTGTGAGCATCATATGCTGCCGTTTTACGGGAAGATCCATATTGCGTATATTCCCAACGGAAAAATAGTTGGATTGAGCAAGATTCCGCGGTTGGTGGATATGTTTGCGCGACGGCTGCAAGTGCAGGAACGCATGACCCGGCAAATTGCAAATACGTTATTCGAGGTGCTGAATCCAGAGGGAGTCGCTGTCGTCTGCGAAGGAAAACATATGTGTATGATGATGCGCGGCGTGGAAAAACAACATTCACTTGCCACCACCAGTGCAATGATCGGAGTCTTCGAGACCAATATCAAAACAAGAACTGAATTTTTGACACTGATAACAAATAAACTTTCATAATCGTGATTGAGTTAGAAAAAAATTATGTGCCCGTTGTTTGGGTAACCGGAGCCACCAAAGGAATCGGATTGGCGATCGCCAATGCGTTTGCGATTATCGGCTGCAAATTGATTCTTAGCGGCCGGAATCGATCACAACTAGAAATTAATGCCGGTAAGATCATCGACCAGGGCGGTTATGCACTTCCGCTGGTTTGCGATGTGACTTCAGAAACCAGTGTGCGCGCAGTAACGGCGACGATTACCAAGAAAGTCGGCGGTGTTGATGTGCTGGTGAATAATGCCGGCGTAACCATCTTTGAGTCATTCGATAAAACGACTGTAAAAGAATTCGACCAAATTGTCGATACGAATCTGCGCGGATATTTTCTGACTACGAAAGCAGTTCTCGGTTCCATGCTGAAACAAAAGAAGGGACATATCTTCAACATACATTCCGTTTCAGCGATAACGACATTTAACAATTCCTCGGTGTATGCTGCTTCAAAAGCAGGTGCATTGGCACTTTCCAAATGTCTCCGCCTGGAAGTACGAAAAAAAGGAATTCGTGTAATCGATGTTCTTCCGGGTGCGGTAGAAACAGAGATGTGGGATAAATCTGTCAGGAAAAAATATCACAGCAAGATGCTTCAGCCGGAAGATGTTGCCGATGCCGTCGTTTCCCTGTACTGTCAGCCGCAACGCATGACAACGGATGAGATCGTCCTGCGTCCGGTGGAGGGAGACCTGTGATGGATCTGAACGGTTCTGTGGCGGTCATAACCGGCGCAAGTAAAGGGATCGGCCGTGCTATTGCGTTGACGCTGGCGAAACATGGAGTGACTGTCGTGCTTGCTGCACGAAGTACGGAATTGCTTTCCATGGTGCATAAAGAAATCGCTGAAACGGGAGGGAAATCCGTTTCGATTCCGACCGATGTGACGTCCGAAAATTCAGTTCGGAATCTTGCGATCGAGACTCTGAAATTATTTGGAAGAATCGATATCCTGATAAACAATGCCGGTGTCGGAATCTTTTCCAATATTGTCGATATGAAGACGGAAGACTACGAAGCGATGATGAACGTGAATCTAAAGGGAGTATTTCTCAGCAGCCGAGCATTCATTCCGACAATGATTAAACAACGGCGCGGTGAGATCATCAATATCGCTTCGCTGGCGGGGAAGAATTCATTTGCGGGCGGTTCGGTCTATTCTGCTACAAAGTGGGGATTGATTGGATTTGCACGTTCCTTGATGTTGGAAGTGCGGGACCATAACATCCGTGTCGTAACAATTTCGCCCGGATCGGTGAACACACATTTTTCCGATAAAGAATTATCTGAATCGCAGATCATTCAGCCGGAAGATGTTGCTGAGACTGTGCTGTTTGCATTGACAATGCCGAACCGAGTGAACGTCAGTGAGATCGATATCCGACCCACAATCAAGCCGAGATAACATACACCTCTTGATACTGCTTTAAAATACGAACGCCAAACATCCATCAATGAATGTTCGGCGTTAATAACTGTCCGGCGTTATTCCGTAATGATCTTTTTTTCGATGCGTCGTTCCATCCGGGGCGACATGTCGTCATCCATACGGCCATGACGCATCATTGCTCCTTGTTTGCGTCCCTGCATCATTTTACGGGGCTGGTGTTCCAGCATGCCTTTCCAGATCTTTTGTTGATCGGCATTGAGCAGTTTGTTCTTTTCAGACCAGGCATTGATATGATTCATGCGCAGTGCGACCCGCTGTTGGGCAACTTCGGTCATCTTCTTTTCAATCGCGGATTTATCGATACTTTCTGCGGTGAACAGGCGGCGAAGTTCAAGAGATACTGTCTCCAGTTTGGCGCGTAATTCGATTTGTTTTTTCTGCATATCAAAAGAGATTTTTTCAAACTGTTGTTGTTGTGCATCGGTAAGATTCAGTTCCTTGGGCATTGGACAGTCGCATTGATGTTGCGCTGCGGCAACGGAAATGAACACGAGCAGAAGAATCGGGAAGAACCTGAACATTTGTTTCATATCGACCTCTGTAATTGAGTGAATGATGTTGGGGTCTTGTGTGATGTCGGCTTTTTGACACGATCGCATCGGCGAAAGTTTAACATTGAATTGCATTCAACCTTTAATTATTTTGTGAAAGAAACGTGAATATCAAAAAACTCCACATATATGCCGCAATTGGTTTTGCGGTCGTGCACTCCGGTTGCGCAGTGTATGATCCCGTAGCAGATTTTACCAAACAACGGTATACCAACGCCGTTTCCTATTTCAATACGTACTACAATGCCCAACGGTTGTACAACGATGCTGAAACCGAAGTACTGCGGGCACACCGGGAGTATCTGGAACGGGGAGCCACCGCCAAAGCTTTTACCATTCCTTCCTCAGCCCGGCAGAAATTTCAGGCCTCCATCGAAAAGAATTCCAAAGTATTGTCCTTTTATCCCGAATCGAAATTTGTTGATGACGCATTATTGATGATCGGGAAAGCATATTTTTACATGGAGGATGATGTCCGGGCGGAACGGAAGTTTCTTGAATTGGCGGTGCAGTTTCCTAACAGCGACCTTATTCCTGAATCACAATTGTGGCTTGGGAAGAGTTATCTCCGGCAAAAAAAGACAGACGAAGGGATCAAACAGCTCGAAGATGTTTATACAAATACGGCCGATGGCAGCGATGAACTGGCGGGACAGGCTGCGTATGAAACTGGACAACATTATTTTTCTCTGCAGGAATATTCTCAAGCCGAAAAGCATTATACGCTTGCTGCTGAAAAAGTGAATGACGACGAGTTGAAAACTCAAATTTATTTTCAGATTGGAAAATGCAATTCAGCATTATTGCAATTTGAAAAAGCTGAACAAGCGTTTGCTCAAGCGGTAAAAGTGTCACCAGTCTATACACTGTTGTTCCAGTCGCAATTACAAAAAGTCAAATCTATAGCATATCAAAAGAGATATGACGAAGCACTTCAGGCTTTGCACGATATGCTGGACGATAGTAAAAACAAAGAATTCTACGGTATTATTCACTTCGAATTTGCGAACATCTTGAACCTTCAGGGGAAGACAGAAGCTGCCGTTGAGAAATTCAGATATATCGATACAGCATTTGCTCGAACTGATGAGGCGGCGCGATCGTATTTTCTTTTGGGAGAATACTATGAGAAGTCCGAGCGGAATTTTGATTCCGCGAGGGTGATGTATACCAAAGCAAGATCGGAATTTGCCGGGTCAGAAATCACTGCTTCCGCTGTCATTAAAGCAGATATGTTTATTAAGTATGCGGCGCTGAAAAAAGACCTGTTCCGGTTTGATTCTCTCTATATTTTTGAAGCATTTAGGACGGAACAGACGGATTCAATTGCCGCAGCGGCAAAAGACACTCTAAGGAAAAAAGATACCCTTATTGTTCGTGAAGAACAGAAATTGAAAAAGAGTGTGAAAACTGCCTCCGTAAAAACGGAAAAAGATAGTATTGCCGTGCTTGATTCCCTTAGGGCTAAAGAGCGAATGAATCGAGAACAACAGCGGAAGATAATGCTTGACTCGCTTCAACGGTCGATCATCCGGACAAAATTCGAACTCGGCGGATTGTTCTATTTGGAGTTGCAGCAACCGGATTCCGCACTCGTCTGGCTGAATGATGTCGTAAGGAATTATTCGAAGAACCAATTCGCACCCCGGGCATTGTATACTATCGCAGAGATTTATCGCACCGTTCAATTCCGCACCGAGAAGGAATTGGAAGCGATCTACCAAGAGATTATTCGTGATTATCCAGAATCGCCGTACGCTAATGAAGCGAGAAAAAATATCGGCATTCCGATTATAATTGCGGAAAAGGATACCGCATTGACATTGTTTGAATCAGCGGAAATTCTATCCGAATCTCCGAATCTGGATGCATCGATCCGTGCCTTTAAATCCATCGCAGAGAAATATCCATCATCTCCGATTGCTCCAAAAGCATTATATTCCGTCGGATGGCATTATGAGAATACCTTGAAGAATAATGACAGTGCCTTGGCGGTATATAAGCGATTGATCGCGTTGTATCCTGTGTCGACATTTGCTGCCGCAGTCCGCGCAAAAGTGATGGAGGTAGAAAATGAAATGAACCGCGTGGAGCAAGAAAAGCAGAAGGAGATTGAAGCAGAGAAGTTGAAGGCACAGCAGGAAAAAACATTGCAGGAGAAAACACAGCAGGAGAAAGCGCAACAAATAAAAGAACAACAGGAAAAAGAAGTAAAGTCTGCAAAAGAAAAACAAGCCGAACCAGTCACTCCCGATACTCTTTCAACGCCGAAGATGAAATTATGAAGCAAGAAATAGTCACGATCCATTCTTTTGAACACCTCACACCCGAGATATTGGAACTCACATTCGTTTCCGATTACCTCTCGTCCAAAGCGAAACCGGGTCAGTTCATCAACATCCGTGTGGATAGCAACTACCCGCTGTTGAGGCGCCCGTTCAGTATCTTCAATGTTGAAGAGAACAAGATCTCAATCGTTTTTAATGTGATCGGTACCGGGACGAAATTACTGGCACGGAAAAAGATCGGGGATACAATCGATGTCGTCGGCCCATGCGGAAATGACTTTTTAGCATTCGTTGATGGTTCATTCGATACCGCAATATTTGTTGCCGGCGGTATTGGTGTTGCTCCGTTCACATTCTTTACGAAAAAACTTCCGGCGGAGAAACAACTTGTTACATATCTTGGCGGAAGACATTCAGACCTCATCGTGGAAAAGGGATTGCGAAACATTAAGGTTGCTACTGATGACGGGAGCCGAGGATTCCACGGAACTGTTCTGGATTTGATCAAATCCGATCTTTCAAAGAATAAGTATGGAACAATGAGATTCTTTTTATGCGGCCCAACCAGGATGATGAAAGCCGTCGCTGATTTCGCAAAAGAGAACGGAGTTTCGTGTTATGCATCCCTGGAATGCGACATGGCGTGTGGTATCGGATTGTGCCAGGGTTGTAACATTGAGATGACTGGCGGCGAGAAAAAATACAAGTTGGTCTGCAAAGAAGGAACCATTTTTGAAACCCAGAGCGTGAAAATATGATACAAGAGTCATTCAAACTCGGTACTGTAGAATTTAAAAACCGCATCCTTGTTGCTTCCGGTACCTTCGGTTATGGCGATGAAGTGCCGGACCTGGTGGATATCGCGAAACTCGGCGGTATCATGACGAAATCACTTTCCATGAAACCGCGGGATGGCAATCCAAATCCCCGCATTGCGGAAACGGCAAGCGGCATGTTGAATTCCATAGGATTGGCAAACATTGGCGTCCATAAATTCATTGCCGAAAAACTCCCTGTGTTACGAAGGCACGATACCAGGATCATTGCGAACATCGCGGCGAGCAGTGTAGAGGAATATTGCAATGTGTTGGAATTGCTGGACGCTCAGGAAGGCGTTCACGGATTTGAGATTAATGTCTCCTGTCCGAATGTAAAAGAAGGTGGGTTGAGTTTCGGTACAGATGTGAAGCTTGTGTCTCTCATAACAAAAGAGCTTCGGCGCAGAACGACAAAACCATTGATCATCAAATTGACACCCAATGTTACGCATATATCCGAGTTTGCCAGGGCGTGCGAATCGGAAGGTGCCGATGCTGTTTCCGTGATCAATACTGTCATCGGTATGGCGGTGAACATCAACAAACGAATGCCGAAAATTGCGACAACCACCGGGGGCCTTTCTGGTCCGGCAATTAAACCGATTGCACTGGCGAAAGTCTATGAAACGGTCAACGCAGTAAAAATTCCGGTGATCGGAGTCGGCGGCATCGTCAGTTGGGAAGATGCCGTTGAGTTTTTTATTGTCGGCGCATCGATGGTGCAAATTGGAACCGCGAATTTTATCAATCCTTCCACCGGTGTTTCCGTTGCAGAAGGCGTGAAGCACTATTGCGAACAACAAGGATGCAATGATATCGGTCAGCTTGTCAAATCTCTGCAAACCAACAAGACCATATCCGTTGTCGACTCCTGGTTATAACACTACCGGGATTTTTTTTCACAATGAAACCCACATTAGATTTTCTCTATTCACTCCATATGTTCGGGATGAAACTTGGACTCCGGAACATCCGGGCACTGTTGCGTTCCATCGGGGATCCGCATCGAGCATTCCCGTCCGTCCACATTGCCGGAACCAACGGTAAGGGTTCGACAAGTTCCATGATCGCTGCGATCCTGACTGCAGCCGGATACAAAGTAGGATTATATACGTCTCCGCATCTTGTTCATTTCAATGAACGAATTCGTATCAATGGAGCAGTTATTTCGGATGCCGATATTGTCCGCTATACCGCACAACTACGTTCACAGATCATTAAAAGGAAAGCCACGTTCTTTGAAGCGACGACGGCTATTGCGTTCAAGTATTTTGCTGATCAAAATGTCGATATCGCCGTGATTGAAACCGGTTTAGGAGGCAGGCTAGATTCGACGAACGTACTGAAACCGGTAGTTTCCGTGATCACTTCCATCGGGATGGACCATACAGAACATCTTGGGAATTCGATTCGATTGATCGCCGGTGAAAAAGCAGGGATCATTAAGCGTCATGTTCCGGTTGTTACGGGAAGGTTAACACCAATAGCAAAAAGAACGATCGAAGCAGCAGCCGCTGATAAAAAGTCTCCGGTGTTTGATTCGTCCGCTCTCACACTTCCGGACGATATAACATTGCAATTGAAAGGGGAGCACCAGATTGGAAATGCAAAGACGGCGATTGCTGCGGTGAACTTCATCAGCAAAATATTGCTTATTGGCAATGCAGCGATCCGGAAAGGATTGGAACGGACGACACAGTTGTCCGGGTTGAGAGCGCGAATGGAGTTCATTCACGGTGCTCCGGTTGTGCTGTTAGATGTTGCGCATAATCCAGACGGCAGTGCAGCTTTAGTCAGCGAATTGAAGAATTTTAAGACCAGCAAAATCGTGATTATATTCGGAGTGATGAGGGATAAAGACTACCGTTCAATTCTTAAACATTTTAAAAAGATTGCCTCGACGATTATTGCAACAGCGCCGTCGATAGAGCGGGCATTGCCCTCTTCACTACTCGCAACGTTCTGTCGAAAGTCGGGAATTCAGACGATTGAATCAGCAACGGTCCGTGAAGCGGTGCGGAAAGGGAAGGCAATCGCCGGAAAGAAGGGATTGCTTGTCGTGACCGGATCGCATTATTTGGTCGGCGAAGTGATTCCAATCCTTGAAAAAAAGCCTTGACAATAAACTTGTTTTGCTCTAATTTGACAATAGAAATACGGCACATTCCTTATCGGCAATCCACACACACTATCGTCTCAATCAATAATTCATACTAATTCCAACGCTAATTAACTGTTGTATCGCATTATCTTGATCTTCATTACGTACTTTATTTAAACACTTCTAAGGGGGTAGCCTTCGCCTATGCCAATGGACATTTCTGAACTTAAGTCCAAAAAAATCTCCGATCTGAACAAAATCGCAAAAGACCTGAACCTGTCTGGATACAGCGATCTCCGCAAACAAGAACTCATCTTCAAAATTCTCGAAGCGCAAAGTCAGAAAGACGGACAGACCTTTAGTAAAGGTGTTCTGGAAGTACTGCCGGACGGATATGGATTCCTGCGGTCAGTAGATTATAATTATCTGCCGTCACCGGATGATATTTATGTCTCTCCTTCACAGATTAAAAAATTCGCATTGCGCACAGGCGATACGGTCAGCGGACAGGTTCGGCCCCCGAAGGACGGAGAGCGATTTTTTGCATTGCTCCGCGTTGAGGCGGTGAACGAAGATGAACCAGAAAAAATTCGGGAACGTATTTTATTTGACAATTTGACCCCATTGTATCCAGAAGAGCGGTTGAAACTTGAAACGGCTCCTGGTGAACATGCAATGCGTGTTCTGGACATGCTGGCACCGATCGGAAAAGGGCAGCGCGGAATGATTGTTTCACCGCCGAAAGCGGGGAAAACAATTATGCTGCAAAAGATTGCCAATAGTATCGCGCGGAATCATCCTGAAGTAAAATTGCTGATGCTGTTGATCGATGAACGTCCTGAAGAAGTGACCGATATGGAACGAAGCGTCAGTGCTGAGGTTGTTGCATCCACATTTGACGAACCGCCCGAACGGCACGTTCAGGTGGCAGATATGGTCATAGAAAAAGCGAAACGCCTCGTCGAAGCAAAGCACGACGTAGTGATCCTATTGGATAGTATTACCCGTTTGGCCCGCGCACATAACACCGTAACTCCGCATTCGGGAAAGATCCTATCCGGCGGTGTGGATGCGATGGCATTGCATCGTCCCAAACGTTTCTTTGGCGCTGCCCGGAATATCGAGGACGGTGGAAGCTTGACCATTATTGCCACCGCACTTGTTGAAACAGGAAGCAGAATGGATGAAGTGATCTTTGAAGAATTCAAAGGGACCGGTAATAGTGAAATTGTTCTGGATCGGAAACTGGCTGACCGCCGAATTTTCCCGGCTATCGATGTGAACCGTTCCGGTACACGGCGTGAAGAGATACTGTTGGAACAAGATGAAATGAACCGGATTTGGATTCTCCGGAAATTCATGAGCGACTTCAATCCGGTGGAAGCAATGGAGTTTCTGCTGGAACGATTGAAAGGGACGAAATCGAACAAAGAGTTCTTAAAATCCATGAATAGCTGATTAAAAAGCCGTCGAAAGACGGCTTTTTTATTTTGGAACTTCACCTTTTTCCGTGTAACTTTATGCAATTATTAAGGATTGTTGTATGAATGAAGTTGTCATTGTCAGTGCCTGCCGGACTCCGATTGGATCTTTCGGCGGAACGCTGAGTTCCATTACCGCACCTAAGCTTGGCGCCATTGCAATTGAAGAAGCGATCAATCGCGCTTCGATTTCGAAAGATATCGTCAACGAAGTGATCATGGGAAATGTTGTTCAGGCCGGAGTTGGTCAAGCGCCCGCACGCCAGGCAGCACTGTATGCTGGTCTTCCCGCATCAGTGGAAACTATGACCGTGAATAAGGTATGCGGTTCGGGGTTGAAAGCGATTATGCTTGCATCCCAGGCCATTGCCCTTGGTGATGCCGAAGTAATTGTTGCCGGTGGTATGGAAAGTATGTCCAATGCTCCGTATCTCGTGCCGCAGGCGCGGTATGGATATCGGTACGGCAATGGTGAATTGCAGGATTCATTGATGCGCGATGGATTACAGGATGTGTACCAGGGTGTGCCGATGGGAAATTTTGCGGAACAATGTGCAAAGGAATGCAATGTCCCGCGCGAAGCGCAGGATGAATTTGCCATCATGAGTTACAAACGTGCTCAGGAATCACTCACTACCGGAAGATTCAAAGAGGAAACCGTAAAGGTTCCGATCTCCGGCAAGAAAGGCGAGACGGCGTTTGTGGAAGCGGATGAAGAACCGTTCAAAACAAATTTCGACAAAATACCGACGCTGCGACCGGCGTTCCAGAAAGATGGAACCGTGACAGCGGCAAATTCTTCCAAGATCAACGACGGTGCTGCTGCACTTGTTCTGATGTCGGCAGACAAAGCAAAATCGCTCGGTTTGAAACCGATGGCAAGAATCATCGCTTCCGCATCTGCTGCAAAAGAGCCGAATTGGTTTACGACCGCACCGGCGGATGTGATTACAAAAGTTTTAAAGAAAGCCAAACTCACTTTAAGCGATATCGACTTGTTCGAAATCAATGAAGCGTTCGCAGTTGTTGCGCTCGCAGTGAATAAACTTGCTGGGATCGATGTGAACAAAGTAAATGTAAACGGCGGTGCAGTTGCTCTCGGACATCCGATCGGCGCCAGCGGCGCACGGATCACCGTCTCGCTGCTCTATGCATTGAAACAAAGAAATCTGAAACGCGGGATGTCCGCCATCTGCATCGGCGGCGGCGAAGCAAGCGGGTTGATAGTAGAATTGATTTAAATCGATTTATTTATCAGGATTATTCTATGGCTATCAGGAACGTTACCGTAATAGGATCAGGAACGATGGGGAACGGTATTGCGCATGTATTCGCGCAATTTGGATTTTCCGTCACACTGAATGATATAAAGCAGGAGTTTCTCGACAAGGCATTGAAAACGATCTCCTCCAATCTGGACCGTCAGGTAAAAAAAGGAACACTCGCCGAAGAACAAAAGGGTAAAATACTTTCCAATATCCTTCCGTCGCTCGATCTTGCCGGGGCAGTGAAAAATGCCGACATCATCATCGAAGCGGCAACAGAAAATAGACAGATCAAGTTTGAAATCTTTCGCACTATTGATGGAAATGCACCAGCGCATGCGATTCTTGCTTCAAATACCTCTTCCATATCCATCACGGAAATTGGCGCGGTCACCAAACGTCCGGAACAGGTGATCGGAATGCATTTCATGAATCCCGTTCCTGTGATGAAACTGGTGGAAGTGATCCGCGGCCTTTCCACTTCGAACGGAACCTACGCTTCCGTAAAACTGCTGTCAGAAACAATCGAAAAGATCCCGGTTGAAGTCAACGACTATCCGGGATTCGTTTCTAATCGAGTACTACTTCCCATGCTGAATGAAGCAATGTATTGCGTCATGGAAGGAGTAGCGACACCGGAATCGATCGATACCGTAATGAAACTGGGTATGAACCACCCGATGGGTCCGCTGACTCTTGCCGATTTTATCGGACTGGATGTCTGCCTGTCGATCATGAATGTATTGTACGACGGACTGGGAGATTCAAAGTATCGCCCCTGTCCGCTGCTGAAAAAGATGGTTGCAGCCGGTCATCTTGGACGCAAAAGCTGCAAAGGATTTTACGAGTATCCTCCGCAAAAATAATTGTTCTATACCATAATAACTCACAGCACGCAAATCGAACGCTGCGTATTTCATTATCATAACGCTTAAAACATAAGAAAGTGATATGAATTTCGAACTCAACGAAACCCACAAAATGATCCGGGAAACTGCACGGCAGTTTGCCCATGATGAACTTGCCTCCTCCGCGGACGAGCGGGACGAGAAAGAGATTTTTCCCCACGAACAAATTAAGAAACTCGGCGAACTGGGATTCATGGGAATGATGGTCCCAGAGCAGTACGGCGGGTCGGGACTTGACACGCTCAGTTACGTTATTACGATAGAGGAGTTGTCGGCAGTCGATGCGTCGTGCGGAGTGATCATGTCCGTAAATAACTCCCTTGTCTGCTACGGATTAACAAAATACGGCACAGAAGATCAAAAACAGAAATATCTAATTCCGCTTGCTACCGGAAAAAAACTCGGTGCGTTTGCGCTGTCAGAACCGGAAGCCGGTAGCGATGCGTCGAATCAACACACGATTGCCACCCGGGACGGTGATTATTATATCCTGAACGGAATTAAGAACTGGATCACCAACGGTATTAATGCAGACTTCGTGCTGGTCATCGCGCAGACCGATCCTTCCAAAGGCCATAAAGGGATATCGGCGTTCATCGTTGAAAAAGGAATGCCGGGATTTTCTCATGGAAAGAAAGAACGGAAACTTGGTATCCGCAGTTCGGATACCGTTTCGCTGACGTTTGAGAATGTTCGTGTACCAAAAGAGAATATGATCGGGGAAGAAGGATTCGGTTTCAAATTTGCAATGATGACGCTCGAGGGAGGCCGGATCGGAATTGCAGCGCAGGCACTCGGAATCGCTCAAGGATGCCTCTCTGCAGCATTGAACTATTCTAAACAGCGGAAAGCATTCGGGAAACCGATCGCAGATCTCCAAACAATCCAATTTAAGCTTGCTGATATGGCGACGGATATTGAGGCAGCCAGGTTGCTCACATATCAGGCTGCTGTATTAAAAGAAAATGGTCAGCCGTTTGCGAAACAAGCAGCAATGGCAAAACTCTGGGCATCCAAGTGTGCGGTAAAATGTGCCCTGGAAGCGATCCAGATCCATGGCGGTTACGGTTACGTTCGGGAATATAATGTTGAACGATATTTGCGAGATGCAAAGATTACAGAGATCTATGAGGGAACTTCAGAAATCCAGCATATTGTCATTTCCCGTTCATTGCTGAAAGATTAGCCGGCAGCATTTTTCAAACATTTTTCAGGTATATTTATTTGTAAGAAAGGGTAGCAAAATGAAAAAGTGGTTAGTAATTCTTTTAGTCGTTGCAGGAGTATTCCTTCTTGGTATCATGTGGGGAATCGGGAAATTCAATGGCATTGTACAACTGGATGAAGGAGTGAACGGAAGCTGGGCTCAGGTGCAAAACCAGTATCAGCGCAGAATGGATCTTGTACCAAATCTTGTGGCAACTGTGCAGGGAGTAGCCAATTTCGAAAAATCTACGCTGACTGCGGTGATAGAAGCACGAGCAAAAGCGACACAGGTAACTTTATCTCCGCAACTTTTGAACGATCCGCAGGCATTCCAGAAATTTGAACAATCACAGGGTCAGTTATCATCCGCATTGTCGAGGCTGCTTGTGACAGTAGAACAATATCCGAATTTGAAGGCGAATGAGAACTTCCTTCAATTACAATCTCAGCTGGAAGGGACGGAGAACAGGATTGCTGTTGAACGGAAACGGTTCAACGAAGTAGTACAGAATTATAATTCACATATCCGTCAAGTCCCGAACAATTTTATTGCCGGCTTCGGCGGATTCCAACAGAAACAATATTTCCAGGCGCAGGCGGGCGCTGAAACCGCACCGAAAGTGCAGTTCTGAACAATATGACTATTACACCCAAAACGCAAAGGAGCATTTCCAGCAGAATAGGAATGTTTTTTTGCGTTTTCCTTTTTGGTACACTCTTCGCACAAGTCGAGTTGCCGACGATCATCGACCCGGTGACGGATTTAACGAACACACTGGATAAGATCGAGTATACAAAATTGCGGAAACAGATCATTCAATTTGAGGACAGCACTTCGAATCAAATCGTCGTGTGTCTTCTACCGTCGCTTGGCGAAAATGAGATTCGGGATTTTGCGATTCGGACATTGGAAAAAAACAAAATCGGACAACAAGGAAAGGACAATGGCATCCTTCTCCTCATTGCAAAGGATGACCGTAAAGTCTCCATCGAAGTAGGATACGGTTTAGAGGGAGTGTTGACCGATGCGATCTGCGATCAAATTATACGAAACGAGATCCTTCCGGAATTCCGGGAGGGGAAATATTATAAGGGGATATCCACAGCGATAGGAACAATTATGTTAGTCACAAAAGGGGAATACACCGAAGGGAAACGAAAGAAAAAGAACAATAGTGATTGGCTCGGGGTGCTGATCATTGCAGTCGTGTTTCTTTTTTCATTATTGACCGGATTCCGGCGACGCAGGTATGGCATCACCTCCAGAGGAAGCAATAGTATCTGGTGGGGCGGTGGAGGTTTTGGATCAGGAGGAGGATTCGGTTCATTTGGCGGCGGCGGTGGTGGCGGCAGTTGGTCCGCTGGAGGGGGAAGTTTTGGCGGCGGCGGCGCCAGCGGTTCTTGGTGAGATTAACGATTTGCTGGTCATATTTTTCCCATTTTATAAAGAAAACTGTTCATGCTGATATTGTTGAAAACTGAAGCTACTGTTGCAGAAATCAAAGCTGTTACAGATAAGGTACGAGAATTAGGATTTACACCACATGAGATTCCGGGTGTGCAGCGTGTTGCAATCGGTATAACAGGAAATAAAGCAAAAGTTTCTCCCGATAATTTCCTGGTTATGCCCGGTGTGGTCGACGTTGTCTCAGTGTCCAAACCGTTCAAATTGGTCGGCAGAGATTTTAAACCGGAGAATACGATTGTTGATGTCGGCGGCGTTCAATTCGGCGGTAAAGAGATACAGGTAATCGCCGGTCCGTGTTCCGTGGAAAGCCGCGATCAAATCATGGAAATTGCCGGGATCATCAAAGAGTCCGGAGCAAAACTGTTGCGCGGAGGGGCTTTCAAACCGCGAAGTTCCCCTTATGCATTTCAAGGTTTGAAACTTGAAGGACTTGAATATTTAAAAGAGGCTGCTGAAAAATTTGGACTAAAGGTTGTGACGGAAGTAAAAGATACAGAGACACTTCCGCTCGTCGCCGAACACTCAGATATATTGCAGATCGGTGCACGAAACATGTATAACTTTTCACTTTTGGAAAAAATCGGCGAACTGCGAAAGCCTGTGTTGTTGAAACGAGGTTTCTCCTCAACCATCGAAGAGCTGCTGATGGCTGCGGAATATATTGTTTCACGCGGCAATTATAATGTGATTCTTTGTGAACGTGGTATCCGAACGTTTGAGACATACACCAGGAACACGCTGGATCTAAATTGTGTGCCGCTGATTAAAAAGCTGTCTCATTTGCCGATTATTGTCGATCCGAGCCACGGGACAGGAGCATGGGACCTCGTATCGCCGTTGGCACAGGCATCCATTGCGGCAGGAGCCGACGGTTTGATGATTGAAGTGCATGCACATCCAGAGAAAGCATTGTCCGATGGTTATCAATCGCTCTCGCCAAAAACATTTCTTGCGATGATGAAACAACTGAAAAAATATGAACCGATTCTTGAACGAACGATAGCGTAGGAGCTGACTATGAGTCTCTTTGGCAAAGAAATCCTCACAAAAATGGAAATGGATACGATCGCGGCAACGATTTCCGGCGTGGAACGAGAAACAATCGGCGAGATTCGCGTCAGTGTCCAAAAATCCCGTTCATTCAAAAATCGCAATACTCCCGTCTACGAACTCGCTGTTGCTAATTTTTATGAATTGGGTATGGATAATACGAAAGACAAGACTGGAGTATTAATCTATCTGCTTGTCAGCGACAAAAAGTTTCAAATCATCGGCGATGAAGGGATCAATAAGAGAGTGTCGAAAGAATTCTGGGATGTTCTGGCGCTGAAAGTTGCAGAATATTTCCGCAGCAACAATTTCGTCGAAGGAATCTGTTTTGCGGTGAAGGAAGTCGGGACCGTGCTGAAACGGGAATTCCCGATGAAATCGGGCGACACGAACGAACTCTCCAATGACGTGGTGGTGTCCTGATATGAATCCTCTTATTGCCATCGCACAGATCGATTCGACAGTCGGGAACCTGGAAAAGAACATTGCACATCATATCACCTTTGTTAAAAAGGCAATTGCAAAAAAGGCGCAGATTATTGTCTTTCCCGAATTGAGTCTGACGGGATATTCCATTAAGGATTTAAACTGGGATTTGGCCCTCCGCGCAGAACCAAACAGTTATTTTACAGATCTGCTAACGCTCTCTAAAAAGATTACCATTATTGCCGGAGGCGTGGAAGAAGCGGATAATTACGGGATTTACAATTCTGCTTTCGTCTTCGAGGATGGGAAAATATATTCCGCTCACCGAAAAAATTATCCCCCTACGTACGGAATGTTCGAAGAGATGCGGTATTTCAGTCAGGGGAAGGATGTCCGTGTTTTCAAGTCCAAGCACGGAAACCTCGGCATTCTCATCTGCGAGGATATGTGGCATATGTCCCTGCCGTACATTCTCGCGCATGAAGGGGCCGATGTCATTATCAGTCTAACGGCGAGCCCAACACGGATCTCAGGAGCTTCCAATGAGTTGACGACAGCTGCCGTCAATCATGAACAACATCGGGCCTATGCTCGACTGCTTTCCACGTACATCGTTTTTGTTAACCGCGTGGGATTTGAGGATGGAGTGAATTTCTGGGGCGGTTCTCAGATCGTCGGTCCGAATGGTGATGCTGTCGCTAAGGCGAAACTTTTTGAAGAAGATTTAATCACCGCATCCATCGATGGGAACGAGATACGCCGTGCACGGCGATTTTCCCGTCATTTTGTTGATGATTCACCCGAATTCACCATCCAACAGCTAAAAAACTCTTTGAAACGAAACACTTAGTGAGTATTTTTGCATTCATTAACTATAACTAACGAGGCATGATTATGACAGAGTATAAAGAACCGGGACCGGTTCTCGATCATGAAAATCCATTTGAATCAATGATGCAGCGGTTTGATAAAGCGGCAGAGATCCTGCAATTGGAAAAAGGTGTCTACGAATATCTGAAGACCCCTGTTAAACAAGTAACAGTTTCCATTCCCATTCAAATGGACAATGGTCAGGTAGAAATATTTGAAGGTCATCGCGTCATTCACAATGATATTCTCGGACCCTCCAAAGGAGGGATACGCTATGCGCCGGATGTTCATATCGACGAAGTTAAAGCACTTGCTGCATGGATGACTTGGAAATGTGCATTACTCAACGTTCCATTCGGCGGTGCCAAAGGCGGCGTGAGGTGCGATCCGACCAAATTGACCCAGGTAGAACTAGAAAAAATTACACGACGCTATACTGCCAACATGATGGATGTTTTTGGCGACGATAAAGATATTCCTGCACCGGATATGGGAACGAACGAACAGACAATGGCGTGGTTGATGGATACATATTCCATGCACATGCGGAAGACGGTGAGCGGTGTTGTTACCGGCAAGCCGCTGCTCATTGGCGGATCAATCGGACGCCGCGAAGCAACGGGCCGCGGGGTGATGATCGTTGCGCTCGGAGCCATGGAAAAACTCGGCATGAAGCCGAAAGATACCTCTGTTGTGGTGCAAGGATTCGGCAACGTTGGATCAATCTCAGCACAATTGATGAAGATGCAGGGGACCAAAGTTGTCGGTATTTCGGACGTTACAGGCGGATACTACAATAAACGCGGAGTGGATGTCGAGAAAGCACTGGAATATGTCGCGAAGAATAAAACACTTTCTGGGTTCGACGGCGGTGAAAAAGTAACACAGACGGAATTGTTGGAACTGGATTGCGATGTTTTAATTCCGGCGGCAAAAGAAGATCAGATCACGACAAAAAATGCCGGGAAGATTAAAGCAAAGATCATCGTGGAAGGCGCGAATGGCCCCACTGCATCAAAAGCAGATCCAATCTTGAATGATCGCGGGATTATTGTCGTTCCGGATATCCTTGCCAATGCCGGCGGTGTAACCGTTTCCTACTTTGAGTGGGTACAGGACCGTGTTGGATATTTCTGGTCGCTGGACCGCGTGAACAGACGATTGGAACGGATGATGAAAGCATCGTTTGATAACGTATACGAAACAGCAGCGAAATACAAAGTGCCGCTGCGAATCGGCGCCTATATCGTTGCAATCGACAAAGTGGCACGAACATTGAAGATCCGCGGAATCTACGCCTGATGATTCGCTGTGTGCAAAACATTGTGGCCGTGCTCATATTCCTATCGCTCTGTTTTGCCGGCACCGACGGATCAACGCTCTCGGACAGGGAAGTGTTTATCCGTCTGACCGATTCTACCATGAGCGGCATTGCAACGGAAGCGCTTGTCAACGGCCGGCCGGTCTTCGTGACGGCCGGTCCTGATACGATCTCAACTTTTTTTTTGCATCAATTTATACAAAATCTTGCTGCACGGAGTTCCGATGTCTTCGTCCGTGCAGAATCTACGGTGACGACTCTTGAACTGAATGTTCAGGAGTCGTCTGTTTTTTACGGCGAAGTCTTCACTGAATCCTTTTTTGGGACACGGAAAACAGAACGGACAATTGTTCTGAGCGTAAGCGGTACGCTCAGTTCCAATGCGGATGGTAAGGTGATCTGGAGCGGCCGCATGACAAGAATTTACACAGATACAGTCCTCTATGCTGATGTTGATCGGCTCAGCAGTACGACCCCGCCGGTTTCATCGTATCGGAAACCGGAACTCTCATTCTTTGATTCGATTATTGAACCAGCTGTTGTAACCATTGCATCAGGGGTCGCCATTTATCTCTTCTTTACCATTCGCAGTTAATCCCGGGATTATTCGTAGTGACAAGGCCGTACAAACAAAAAATTGCGGGAATCATCACCGTAACCTTCCTGTTATGTGCTGAACTCGTACTGCACTCCTTACAGAAAGGACGACAGGAGAAAATCCTGGATGCGGCATTAACAACTGAAACGAAAGTGACCTTCCTCGCATTCGGCGATGTCAATCTCGGAAGAAAAGTCGGAAAAAGAATACTCTCCAGCGATATCGATTTCCCGTTCCGGCGATTTTCCATCCGGGAGGATTCAGCGGATATCGTTTTCGCCAATCTGGAAAGTCAAATTTCCGATCAAAATGGGGAGACCGGCCACCCAAAATTCAATTTAATCTTCACCGCACCGCCGCAAGCGGTAACAACTCTGCTGCACTCAGGTATTACACTCCTTTCAACTGCTAATAATCATGCGGTCGATTACGGAATCGATGCATTAAAAGAAACGATCGATCGTCTGGAACAAGCGAACATTGCCTTCGTCGGAACGTCTAAGGACAAGGAAAATCTCTATCGGCCGCTGATTTTCCGGAAAAACAACATAAAATTTGCTATCTTTGGTGTGACAGATTTCGTCAATATGACATTCAAAAATTGGCGGGATTTTGTGGCTGTTACTGATACTGTTCGCCTTGGGTCAGTAATTCGGGAGATCCGTGATTCGGTGGACGTTATCATCCTTAGTTACCACGGCGGTGTGGAGTATATTGACAGGCCGGCGAAGAAGGTGCAGGAATTTGCAGATTGGGCAGTACACCAGGGAGTTGACATTTTCCTTGGCCACCATCCGCATGTAACCTATGGAGTCATAAAAAAAGGAAAAAGCATCATCATCCATTCGCTGGGAAATTTTATTTTTTTTCAACCACAGCATTATTGGACGCAGCGAAGTTATGGCGTAAAATTTTTAATCACGAAGAAAACTTCGGAAATATCCATTGAAATTCTGAATCTGATTCCAGTCAACGTGTCTATGCAAACACAACGACTAACCGATTCGAGCGAGAAACAAAAACTGTTTAAACGGACTCAACAACTTTCAAATATCGATCTTTCAGCATACTGGAATTAAAGTGAAAAAAGTAACTCTGTATATCGTATCAATAACTGCCGCATTTTTCTTCATCTCCTGTTCCTCTTCGGAAGAGACGACCAATCTGCCGGTAGAAGAGCGGTATGCCAAAGCAAAGGCGTTGTTCGATAACGAAGAGTATCTTACAGCAATTGAGGAATTCAAGATCGTCACCGTGCAGTATCAGGGGAGCGAGTATGGCGATGATGCGCAGTTCTATCTTGCCGAATGCCGATTCATTCGCGGCGAATATATTTTAGCAGCAGCAGAATATGATAATCTAGTGCGGTTAATGCCGGGAAGTCCGTTCGTCACCATCGCGCGGTATAAAAGAGCAGAATCGTACTATCAATTGTCGCCGAAATCTCAATTGGATCAGAAATACTCTAGATACGCACTGGATAATTTTCAAACATATATTGAGTTTACTCCAACGGACAGCCTCGTTCAAGATGCCGAACGAAAGATCGAAGAGATGACCTTGAAATTGGCGCAAAAAATGTTCGACGGTGGTAAGTTGTATTATAGGATGGAATATTACCGCGCCGCTATTTCTTACTTTGACAAGCTCATTCAGGAATATCATGATTCGCCGTTTGTGGATGACGGGATGCTCTGGAAAGCAAAGTGTCAGAACGCTCGAAAAGACTTTGACGGTGCCAAACAGACAATAAACGAACTAGTGGAAAAATATCCGGACACGGATTTAAAAAACGATATCGAAGAATTGGTGAAGTTGATCGATGAAGACAAAGCCGACTATTTCGAGGACCAACAGAAACAACAATTGAGCATTTCCGAATGAACGAAGGACTTAAACTTGCCCCTCATCAAGCGGGCATGACGCAATTGGTCTTGCCGAACGATACAAACCAACTGGGAAACCTTTTGGGCGGCCAATTGATGCACTGGATAGACCTTGTCGCCGCAATTGCAGCTGCACGGCACTCGCATCATATTTGCGTTACAGCATCGGTGGATGACCTAAATTTTCTCCATCCCATCAAGATCGGCGAGGTTGTTACGTTGTTGGCATCGGTAAACAGAGTGTTCAGGACTTCGATGGAGGTCGGTGTTAAAGTGTTGTCTGAAAATTTACTCACCGGAGTGGTGAAACATGCCAATACCGCGTACCTGACATTTGTTGCTCTGGATGCTGCCGGCAAACCTATGCAGGTTCCGCAGATCACATGCTCAACAGAAGAGGAACAACGACGGTACGAAGATGCACAGCATCGTAGAGAGCTTCGCCTCGACAGACGAAAAAAAATACTTCAATAACTCATACACTCGTGAATGCAAAAACAAGGGGAATTGTGCTCAGAGAACAAGCTGTTCGTGGTACTGTGCGTGCTGAATTTTCTCCTTGTCGGTGATTCCGCAGCGCAGGTACGCGATATTCATTCCATCGGTCTCCTTCAAAAATCTGAACTTCCTGTTCCCGTGAAATTTCCGATACTTCTGAAGCATTCTTCAGTGAAATATCCTGACCTCGTGTATTACCATACCGATTCTTCGACAGTCGAAATTCTTCGGAACAACGGTCATGGGACATTCGCTGACGCAAAGATCATCGTACACACTTCAGCAGTGACTTCGGTGACAACTGGAAATATCAACAATGACGGGATCGACGATATTATACTTGTTCACCGCGATCAAAATCAGATAGAAGTACTGCTTAGCAGCATAAAGGATTCCGCGTATACTTCATCACTTTATCCCGTGCATTTCTATCCGGAACACGCCATAATCGGCGACCTTACCAACGACAAAGTTCCCGACATCATTAGTTATGGTAAACTCTCTTCGGGCATCAGTGTACTGCAGGGTAAGGGAAACGGAAAATTTAATCCGTTCAAGATCCTTTTCGAAAATATTCCCGTCAGCGAATGTGCATTGATAGCGTTAAATGGCGACAATATTCCTGATATTGCTATCCATAACTGGTTGACGAACGAAACAACAATCCATTTAGGCCTCGGACGATTTAAATTTTCAGAACAAACGGTTCTGTCGTTTTCACAAGATACTGTTCAAACCCTCTTTTCCGATTTTAATAATGATGCTATTGCAGATGTGGCTGTACTTTCCATTCAAAACAATACTCTGCAGATACTAGACGGTGACGGACTGGGGAATTTTGCATTTGCTCAATCTCTCCCATTGTATGCCTTGTCGCATAGCATTTCGCAAGGTTCATTTTCACGGCTGCAATCCAGAGATATTGTTATTTACAAAAATGCAGAAAATATTTTTTCATTACTCTTGAACAGGTCCAATGGAACGTTTTATGACGAGATCGTTTTTGGATCAGCGCTTCCGGCACCAGAACTTCTGGCCGGGGATTTAAACGGGGATGGAATGGACGACATCATGCTCGTGGACGGTGTGAATAAAAAATATTCGATCGTGTGGAATTCTTCCGGAATGGCAGACGGGAATGACTCGGTTCGTTCCTATGCGGTCGGCATCAATCCGAACAATGTCTTTGTCACTGATCTGACGAATGACGGGAATGATGATGTTATCGTAAATAACAACGGCTCATCGACTATTTCCGTATTGATATCACGCGGAACGTCCTTCTCCGGCCAGGTGTCTATCGAAACACCTGAAAATCCGCTTGCAGTTTCATTGTATGCAAAAACGGATTCCTCAATCACTTTTTATACAACGCATCAGGATGACCCGAAGGTATCGCTGATATCGCTCCGGAAGGAGATCGACTCTGCAAACACTTTAGCGGGGGATATCGAACAATATTCCATCGCTCTGCCCGAAAAACCGGTGAATGTTCTTCCCGATGCTTCGTTCATGCAAAAAGGAATTTCTTTGTATGCGTTTATGTCTACTGCGCCGAATGCCATCGTTTTCTATCAACAAGTAAAAGGAACGCGATTCCTGGCAAAGAGCCTTGTTCCGGTCATTCCGTCAAAGATTGTCTATTCGACGATAAACGACCTTAACGGTGACGGGAAAACGGACTTATTGTATGTGTATTCGGATGAGGCATCGCGCGGATACAGTCTTGGAGTAACACTAAACGACTCGGCAGGTGAGTTTAAAGGAAAAGTATTTTCATTTGCTTTACCGGATACATCCATTCGAAAAGCAATGTTGTTCATCGATGATTTCAACGGTGATCAGTTTAAAGACTGCCTGATGTATTTGGCCCCTGCAAATCAGTTGCGTCTGACGCTCGGGAAAAGCGAATCCGTTTTTAGCGAATTCAAAACCATCGCATCCGATGTGCGTATAAAATTGCCGGAGCAACTGCAAGTTTATGATTCGGACAATGACGGAAATCTTGATATTCTCTACCATCATCAGGAGAGGGAAGAACTCTTTCTCTATCGAGGTAAAGGAAACGGCACGTTTATGCGAGGCAGTATAGTTTCATCAGTACCGGCTGGATCGGTATTTCGATGCGGTGATTTCAACGGTGATGGCATTGCCGATATTATCTTTACCAACCCAAAGAGCAATTCGGTGACTGTGAAATATGATTTCCAAAAGTAGCACATATATTCTGCTTCTGATGGTTGTGATGATGATTGCAACCGCTCAAGATGAATCAGAAAAATGCGGAACATTCAGGGTCGTCCAAGAACTCACACAGCGAAAATTGCAGCAGTCAAAACTATTGATCGTACCACGACCGATTCTGCAAACGAGTATTCTTACGAAAAATGGAAAGATTCGAATCCATTTTGATACCACCGGAATCAACCAACCTGCAATGGTCACTGTCTCGGTTGTAAACGGCAGTAAAGTTGTTTCGAGAGTACCGAACAGTTATCGCCAATGGATCGATACACTGGCGACAATTCTGGACTCAGTGTGGAGAACGGAAATCGACCATTTTGAATTTACCGCTCCGCCGACGGATGCTCTTCGCGGAGGCGGCGACGAATATGATTTTTATGTTATCGAACTCGGAGGCGGATTGTTTGGAGTGACCAATATTGAATCCGATCTGCCGGTCGGTCCAGTAAAAACAAATCAGCAATACGCGACATTCATCAACATCGATAACGATTTCGGCAGCGGGTATCGAACAAATGGAATTGAAGCTGTGATGGCGACTTCCGCGCACGAGTTTCATCACGCCATCCAGGTCGGCGGATCGGGCCTGTGGGAGGTTGAACAATTCTATTTTTATGAACTGTGCGCCGAAGCGTTGGAAAATACCGTCTTCCGGGATGCAAAAGATTATTTATTTGACGTCAAAACATATTTTTCGAACATATCAACAATGTCACTGTTCCAATTGAGCGACGGCACTATCAGTCATGCAGGATATGAACGCGCGATCTGGGGGATGTTCCTGATGAAAAAATATGGTCCCGCCATCATGAAGGATATATGGAATCAAGTGAAGACTAACAGACCCATCACTGCTTTGAACATTTCTCTGAATGTCGCAGGTACTTCAGTGCAGAGAGAGTTTTCCGATTTTCTATACTGGAATTATTTCACATCGCATAGGGCTGATTCTGTACGGTATTACACCGATGCAAAAGCATTCCCTCCAGTTTCAGTGTATCAAACGGTGATTGTCAATGCTGCCCAACAAAGCGTTCAGCTGAATACGCGCAGCTTTATACCGTACTACATAAAAGCAACGACAGTCACAGATTCGGTGTTTTTCATTATCGCAAACATGAATTTCAATGATGCAGTGAACAATGCGCAGCAATCATTCCCGGCGGAACTCCGAGTCACAACAACATCCGGAGGAGATTATACATCGGTAGCGGCAAATATCTTCGCAAAATTCTTTGCTACAGACATAGAAAATTGGTCATACAAACCTATTGGAACTGTTTCTCCAACAACCTGTTTCCCGAACCCGATGAATCCTTCCGCATCCTCTCTTTTGATCTCATTGAACGGAATAGGTGCCGGCGATAATGTGACGCTGACTATTATTTCTGCTGTTTCATTGGATTTGGTCTTTTCAAAACATGCTGAATATACTCTCTTTTCTGGCATAAAATATGCAGAATGGAATGGGAGAGATCAGCAAGGGCACATTGTTCCATCAGGAGTGTATCTGTATATTCTTTCAAATGGTTCAAATATCGTTAAAGGAAAATTTGCGGTTATTCGATGAAAAAACTGACCTTTAAGTCCGAAAATATTACTAAATTATATAATCGAAGGAAGATAATTGAAAATGTCACATTTTCACTGAGCGAAGGCGTCTCCTTTGCAATAACAGGAAAAAACGGTTCGGGCAAATCAACATTGATAAAGGTTCTCTGCGGTGTGTTATCTCCAACAAAAGGATCGCTGGAATTAAAGGTAGATGGTACACTCATTCCATATCCTGACTATTATCCGCACATTGGATTAGTGTCGCCATATCTGAATATGTATGAAGAGTTCACTGCAGAAGAGAATCTATCGTTTATGGCGCGTGTTCGAAATCTTGGACCGGATGCAGGCGAACGGGGAGAAATGTTGTTGAAAGAATTCGGTATTTTCGAACATCGCAAAAAAGAAGTTCGTTTCTATTCGTCAGGAATGAAACAACGTTTAAAATATTGTGCTGCATTGCTTCATCAACCTGCGCTGTTGGTGTTGGATGAACCTTCTTCCAATCTCGACCAATACGGAATTGAAGCGGTGAGAAAATTCATGGTATTGCAGAAGCAACATGGAACGTTGATTTTCGCAACAAATGACAGGGACGATCTGCAATATGCGGATACGGTCTATTCCATAGAGAATGGAAAGAATTGAACGAAAGACAATAAAATCGTATTTTAAAACTACATGATCGCTGCCACTGCTTATCATATCTTCATCAAAGAATTCGTATCTGAGTTTCGTACCCGCTATGCATTAAATGCATTGTTGATGTTTGTCGTAACGACATTATCGATTATTCTTTTTTCCATCGGACAAGAATCGCCTTCACCGGATGTCCTGTCCGGAACACTGTGGATTGTTATTTTTTTCAGCGCAATGTCTGGATTGTCCCGCACATTTGTCGCGGAAGAGGAACGGGGCACATCGCTGACCCTGAGATTGCTTGCACATTCCAGTTCCGTCTATATCGGTAAGCTGATCTATAATTTCATCCTTATTCTTGTACTCTCGTTCATTATAGCCGCAGCATATCTGTTGTTCATTAACGAATTTTCTGTGAAGACCTATGAGATCTTCTGGTTGACGATCTTGTTGGGAAGTGCCGGACTGGCAAGCGCATCAACAATACTCGCAGCGATCATCGCAAAAGCGAATACGAAAGGAACCTTATTTCCAGTGCTCGCATTTCCTGTGCTGCTTCCGCTTTTGCTCACATGCATTAACGCAACTAAACTTGCGACAGAAGGTGCATTCCTGACGGAAGCACTGAAGGAATTTCAAATTTTACTGTCATTCACTATTGTTATGATTACTACTTCAATGTTGGTATTTGATTTTGTTTGGAAAGATTGAATTCTTATGAAAACTTGGCTTAAAATCGCAGTTTCTGTATGGTTGACAGGAATTATTATTGCAGGAATTGCGTTCCCTATGGTGAAATCTCCGACAACCTGGTATGAATTCCCTTTCATTCCCGGACTAGAGGAAAAGGCACGAAATATCATATTCCATGTTCCGATTTCATGGTCGACGGTCGTTGCATTTATAATGTCGACGATCTACGGAATCCTGTATTTGAAGAAAAAAGATATAGATTATGATCTCCGGTCAGTGTCATCGGCGAGTTTAGGTCTTTTGCTCTGCGTACTTGCGACGGTGACCGGAGCTATCTGGGCAAAATTCAACTGGGGATCCTTCTGGAATTGGGATCCACGGCAAACATCTATTTTTATACTATTGTTGATCTACGGAGCATATTTCGTCCTCCGATCGGCAGTGGAAGAGGAAGAGCGCCGGGCAACATTATCATCGGTATATTCGATAATTGCCGGGGTCACTGTTCCGTTCTTTATTTTTGTGATGCCGAGGATTATGTCAGGACTTCATCCCGGTTCGCTTGGCGATGAACAGGGGAAAGGGCCCGTACTGGAATTTAAGATGGCTACCAATATGCTGATGGTCTTTTTCGGCGCACTTATCGGTTTCACGGTATTGTATTTCTGGATGTATTCCCTGAAGGTCCGGCAAATGAGAGTCGAACGGCAGCTGCAACAAATTACCGACACACAATAATTACCAAGCGAGGAAGAGTATGGAATTTTTTGAAAACAATCAGCTTTATGTGGTACTAGTCGTCATTCTTTCGATCTGGTTCGGCTTTTTAGGATACTTATTTAAACTTGATTTGAAGATTAAAAAACTGGAAGAGCAATTAAAGAAATAGGAGCCTTATGAATCTCAAAATAGTCGTAGCAAGCATTATCATTGTCGGTGCGCTGATCTTCGGTGCCTCAACATTTTTGGAAAGTAATATCGAGTACATGGATTTTGAACGGGCGCAGACGGTCAATAAAAAAGTACAGGTGAAGGGAAAGTGGGTTAAAGAAAAAGAAGCAAAATTTGATGCGGCGAAATCACAATTCACTTTCTACATGGTGGACGATAATGAACAGGAGGTGAAGGTGGTACTGGACGGTGCGAAACCGAATAATTTCGATATCGCGACCGAAGTGGTGGCAAAAGGACGGTTTAAAGATGGATATTTTCATGCGAATGAACTGCTCACCAAGTGTCCTTCAAAATATGAAGGCGACGGTGCAGCGGTAAAGAAAACACTCTGAGGAATTCATGTTTGGCGCTGCCATAATTAAGATTGCTTTTGCTTCGTCGATTCTTTCCACCGTGCTCTATTTTCTTGTTCACCGGAATCCTTCGGAGCAGATGAAAAAGATTGCACGGCTGTTTTATGAGCTGGCGGTTGTAGGAATAATCACCGCTTCAGCATTCCTGCTGTATTTTATTCTTACGCACCAATTCCAATACTATTATGTGTGGAATTACAGCTCTACCGATCTTCCGCTTTCGCTGTTGATCTCTACTTTCTACGCCGGACAAGAGGGCAGTTTCATGCTCTGGGCGTTGTATACCGGCATCATAGGCCTTATCCTGCTGCGTTATACTGCAAAGCGCGGATATGAAGCGGAGTTTATGGCAGTGTTTTCTGCGATTTTCTCGTTCCTCATCCTAATGCTTGTTGTTAAAAATCCGTTTAAACCGATCTGGGAACAATTTTCCACTGAACTTCTTCACGTCGGCGAAATCCCTGCGAACATCACCAGCTACATTTGGGTAGACCAGGCGCGTAGTTTATGGGCACAGGTTCCGCAGGAAGGGAAGGGATTAAATGCACTTCTCCAGAATTACTGGATGGTAATTCATCCGCAAATTCTGTTCACCGGATTTACTTCCATGTCCATACCGTTCGCTTACGCGGTCGCTGCGATGTTGAAAAAAGATTATGTCAGCTGGATACGCGTTGCCACACCGTGGACCGTGTTTGGTTCGATGATGCTCGGGACCGGAATTATTCTTGGCGGATATTGGGCATACGAAACGCTCGGCTGGGGCGGATATTGGGGATGGGATCCTGTTGAAAATTCGTCGCTGGTTCCGTGGCTTGTGTGTGTTGCTTCCATCCATACGATGCTTGCACAGCGAAAAAATGGAACGTACATCAAAACAAACTTTGTACTGAGTATGTTTTGTTTCATTCTTGTTTTGTATTCAACGTTCTTGACAAGAAGCGGTGTTCTTGGTGAGACTTCCGTTCATTCTTTTGTTGATCCGGGTATGTGGGTCTATTGGTTGTTATTGCTTGTTATCGGTCTTTTCACCGCGCTCGGATTCGGTTTACTTTTTTCCCGTTGGAAGGAAATGCCCGTCGTTCCCGTGCAGCATACGCTCGTTTCACGAGAATTTGCATTGTTCCTCGGCGCTTCTTCATTAGTTTTCGCTTCGATCTTTATCCTCATAGGAACTTCGTCACCGATTATCACCAATATCTTAAAAGGGAAAATCTCTGCCGTTGATCCGTCGTTCTATGTGACTACAACTCTGCCGCTGGGTGTAGCGATCGCGTTGTTGGCAGGTATCGGACAACTGTTATGGTGGCAAAACTCTAAAACAGATGCATTGCTAAAACAGTTACTTCTTCCTGCTGGACTTGCCGCGCTTTTTACTGTAGTCACATTTATTATGGGTGCGACGCATCTTTCAATGATCATTTTTATTTTCGCATCGGCATTCGCCCTTTTCACAAATACCATTGTCGGACTCAAAATTATTCAAGGAAATCCGAAAATGGCGGGAGGTGCAATCGCCCATATCGGTATTGCGCTGATGTTCCTCGGTTTCGTTGCCTCTGCAAAATATGACAATGTGAAGACGTTGAATCTGGAACAAGGGAAATCGGTGGAAGCACTTGGCTATACGATGAAATATGTTGGGTATCAACCGATGGAACGCGGACGATTCGGCTTTAACGTTGAGGTGGAGAAAGACGGACATAAATTCATTGTTACACCGGTGATGTTCAAGGAGAGCGAGGAAGGTTCGCTTATTCGGAATCCGGATATTGTGAATATGCTGACGAAAGATTTTTACGTTTCTCCGCTTTCTTTGGAAGTACCGGAAGGCGGGCAGCATAACCATGAAGTGACTCTGTTGAAAGGGAAAACTGAAACGTACGAAGGAATGCAAATTACATATAAAGGATATGACTTTTCCCAGACAAAAGAGAAAGGGAATTACCTGGTCACGACAATTGAAGTCGTCCGCGATGGAAAAAAAGAAATCGTCCGTCCGACCATGAGTAATAAAGGGGGACAACCAACATTTACGGAAGCATCATTAAACAATTCTGAAATTGCATTCCTGATCAAAGGAATGAATCCGAGTAAAAATGAAAATGAAGCGAGTATTACGATTGAAGTAAAAGGTATTCATGACGAAGGCAAACCGCAGGGGCCGAAGGCAGAGACTCTCGTCATTGAAGCGAGCGTTAAACCGTATATCAATCTTGTATGGATGGGTACGGCTTTGTTAATCGCAGGTTTTCTGATTACGATTGTTCGGAGAATTCAGGAAGTTTCGAAAAAGTAGATTAATCAAGAGTTAATAAAAAATGCCGGTTATATCCGGCATTTTTTATTTTAAAGACGTGTTCTCCAATTTTGGACTGTGTGCTTATTGATCCGGATCATTCCACCAATGCTGGTACTTGGTATTGGATCAGGATAATACTTTTGGCAGCAGGCGTATGCTTCCAAACTCTCCATATCCCAATACGAAGGACAATTTGCGCAGTGGATATTGTTTCCATCCAGATAAAAATCATTCGATCTGCATGATTCGCTGATGCTCATTGCTGTCACGACCTTTCCTCGGGGAGTTACATAGATCAGAATCGGAACTGTTTGTTTTCCTTCGGGATCGTTGACACGCACGATTCGATAATTCAATACGTTTTCAGTCGGAATGACAATATCATCACCATCGATCGTTGCAGTCATAGAACTGCTCATGATCTTTCCCGGTGCAGCGGAGATGCCATATCCTACGGAAGGCTGTTCATCAATAACAGGATGATATGTACGTCCTATGGTGGAGAAGAATGATCCTATTCCGGCGATAAGAACACCTGCAAGTATAACCACCGATGCGATCTTGATCGTCCGTTGTTGTGCTGTTGGTTCTACGATCTTTAATACAGTTCCGCAGTGCAGACAGACGACGGCCGTGCTTAATTGCTGTGAACCACATTGTGGACAGGTCATAAATTTCTCCTACGTTTTAATATCGAACAAAGAATCGAATCCAAGCGGTTCAATACTGTAAAATGCTTCTCCGTATTCAACATTGATCAAGCTTCCGAAGTGCCTGTCCCGTGCCTCGATGGATTCCAGAAAGAGTTTGGATGTGAGGATGGTTTCCCGTTCTTTGCTTTTGGGATTGTAGAACTGCGACTCGAATGCAAGCAATGATTGTCTCTTTGCTTCGTATGTTTCTGTAACATCAACGATGAATGTCGGTTGAAATTCATACTTTTGCATATAGTGATAGTACCGTTTCGGTCTGTGCGGTTCCTGGGACTTTCCATTATGCTTAGTCGATATCTTTTCCAGGCCGCTGTAAAACCATGCTTCACGGCATAATCGGTGTGCGTGTTCGTGGTCGGGATGGCGTTCCAACCAATGCGGTATCAGCAACACAGTTGGTTGATGTAGGCGAATCACCTGGATTATTTTCTTAATGTTTGTTTGATTGACTTCGATATTTCCATCAGGAAGGCGGAGGCTGATTCGTGTTTTTATACCGAGAATCTTTGTTGCAACGGCAGCCTCTTTCAATCGGATCGTCCGCGTACCGCGGGTGCCGAGTTCTCCTTCGGTCAGGTCAAGAATGCCAACATGTTTTCCCTGCCTGACCAGTTTTGCCAGAGTCGCGGCACAAGAGAGTTCGATATCATCCGGATGTGCTCCGATCGCAAGAATGTCTAATTTCATAGTTTTTATTTTCAATATAGCGAACGTTTTTCTTATTCGCACTCTTTAGAATAATGTGTATATTTATTTATGAATCAGGAAAAAATCTTATCCGTTTCAGAACTTACCAGGCAGATCAAAGGGACACTCGAGCGGAGTTTTACGAACATCTGGCTGCAGGGTGAAATATCAAATTTCAAACTACATACATCCGGCCATTTGTATTTCACTGTGAAGGATGATCAATCCCAGATTTCTGCAGTGATGTGGCGCAGCCGTGCTGCTCAATTGCTCTTTCGTCCAAACGACGGAATGAAAGTGATGGTTAGAGGCAATATTACTGTTTATGAACCGCGCGGGAACTATCAATTAGATTGTTATCAAATTCAGCCGCTCGGCAAAGGCGAGTTACAGATTGCATTCGAACAGTTGAAGCAAAAATTGTTCGACGAAGGTTTGTTTGACGATGTGCACAAAAAGCCGCTGCCGGAATATCCTCAAAGAATCGGTATTGTAACTTCACCAACGGGTGCTGCGATTCGCGATATGATTAATGTCATCTCACGCCGGTATCCTGCAGTGGAAATCATCCTTGTCCCGGTGAAAGTGCAGGGGATTGGTGCGGCGGAAGAGATTGCGGAAGCAATCGAAATTCTGAACGTCAATAATCTGGTCGATGTTATGATCGTGGGTCGAGGAGGTGGATCTTTGGAAGACCTATGGGCATTCAACGAGGAGGTGGTTGCCAGAGCGATATTTTTGTCAGAAATTCCGGTGATCAGCGCAGTGGGGCATGAAATTGACTTCACTATCAGCGATTTTGTATCGGATTTACGTGCTCCAACACCCTCAGCGGCAGCAGAATTAGTGGTAAAAGACAAAAATGAGGTCGTTGAAATTATACGCAATTTTTGCTATACTATGATCAATGTGATGACAAATTCCATCGATTCATACAAGCAGACGATCGCACATCTCACGCAAAGTTATTCGTTTAATAAACCGCACGATATGCTTCGCCAACGCAGTCAACAGGTGGATGAATATCAGCGTCGACTGGAGCAGAATCTGATCCATCATTTCAAAGCTCTACAACAGCAATCATCGTCTCTTTCACAAAGAATGAATTCCCTTAATCCGAAACTGGCATTAAAACGCGGTTATGCAATAGTAAAACAAGAAGGGAAAATCGTTTCATCTTCACAGAAGATAAAAACAGGTGTTTCTGCAGAGATAGAATTTCACAACGGTTTGGTGGATGTTGAAATAATTGGGAAGCGGTCATAATGGCAAAGAAAGAAGCAAAACATACATTTGAACATTCCCTGGGAAGATTGGAAAAAATCGTCACAGCGTTGGAACAGGGAGATGTGCCGTTGGAGGATTCCCTGAAATTGTATGAAGAGGGGATCCAACTCTCAAAAGAGTGCATGGAAACATTGAACACTGCGGAAGTAAAAATCAAAAAACTCACAAAAGACCTTAACGGTAAAATTTCATTGTCAGACTTTGAAGAATAATGCGTCATGGAAAAATCAGGATCACAATTTTTACAGTTCATCGATACACCCGAAGATCTCCGGAAGCTTGATGTTTCGTCGTTACGGACTGTCTGTGCTGAAGTAAGGGAATTCCTCGTTGATTCCGTTTCCAAATCCGGAGGACACCTGGGCGCAGGACTTGGCGCAGTAGAATTGACCGTTGCGTTGCACTATGTCTTCAATACTCCGGTTGATAAACTCGTCTGGGATACCGGTCATCAGGCATATCCACACAAAATACTGACGGGAAGAAAAGACCGCTTGCAATCCATCCGCCAAATGAATGGTCTGAGCGGATTTTTACGCAGGGATGAAAGTGAATATGATACGTTCGGCGCCGGACATGCGAACACTGCTATTTCCGCAGCACTCGGGATGGCGACGGCAAGAGATTTTGCAAAAAAAGATTTCAAGGTGGTAGCAATTGTCGGCGATGGTTCATTAACCGGCGGAATGGCCTATGAAGGTTTGAACAATGCCGGCATATTGAAAAAGGATATGATCGTTGTTCTCAGCGATAATAAGATGGTGTCCTTGTCTGCTAATAATCCAACACTCTGGTCGCTGCATAACTATTTTTCCGAAGCACTTACGCATCCTACCTATAATAAATTTAAAGCAAATGTGTGGGATCTAACGGGGAAACTCGATACGTTCGGGGACAGACTGCGCAGCGTTGCAGGCAAACTGGAACGGGGAGTGAAAGCTGTCGTTACGCCTGGCATGATGTTCGAAGCGATGGGCTTCCGGTATTTCGGACCTTTCAACGGCCACAATGTCGTGAAACTGGTGGAGATTTTGCAGCATGTAAAGGAGTTACATGGCCCGATCCTGCTCCATTTGAATACGGAAAAGGGAAAAGGGTACGAACCGGCGGAAAAAGATGCAGCAAAACTCCACGGTGTTACACCGTTCGATAAATTCACCGGTATCTCTCCAAAATCCAATGCACCGGCAGCGTACACGAAGATATTCGGCAATGCATTGCTGGAAATATGTAAAACAAATCCAAAAGTGGTCGGCATTACTGCGGCGATGCCGGATGGAACGGGTTTGGATATTTTACAACAGAATATGCCGGAACGGTTTTTTGATGTAGGAATTGCAGAACAGCATGCGGTCACTTTTGCGGCTGGAATGGCGACGGAAGGATATATTCCCGTCGTCGCAATCTATTCGACATTCTTACAGCGTGCGTTTGATCAAATTATTCACGATGTCTCTTTGCAGGATCTTCATGTTATCTTTGTGCTGGATCGTGCAGGTCTCGTCGGAGCTGACGGCCCGACACACCACGGTGCGTTGGATCTTTCCTATCTGCGGTGTATTCCCAATATGATTATCATGGCACCGAAAGATGAGAACGAATTGCGCGATATGTTGTACTCGGCGGTTGAACATAAGAATTGCCCGGTCGCCATCCGATATCCGCGCGGGAATTCGCTTGGACTACCATTGAAGGAAAAATTCGAATCGATTCCGGTCGGAAAATCGGAAACAGTGCGCAGCGGACAGGACGTTGCCATTCTTGCTGTCGGAACGATGGTGTCGCAGTCATTGAAAGCAGCAGAATTGCTTGAGAAAGAAGGTATCCTTGCTGAAGTGGTGAATATGCGCTTTGTAAAACCGATCGATATGCAAAAACTTGAGGAGATCACCAGCAGGTTTTCCAATATTATCACCGTGGAAGAGAACAGTATTGTCGGTGGATTTGGTGCCGCTGTTCTCGAGGCTGTTTCATCGATGGATAGGCCGCATATAAATATTTTAACACATGGATTAAAAGACGGGTATGTAACGCATGGAACTCCCGCAGAATTATTGCAATTAACAAAACTCGATGCTCAGGGCATTGCCGGGGTTGTTAAAGAATTTCACCTTCACCATCAACAGCCAACCATACTGCCCGGACGGAAAGCACAATGAACGCACAAGAAGGAAAACTCGAAAAAGCAAAGATCGGTGTCGTCGGATTAGGATGGATAGCACAGGTATTCCATCTGCCGATTTTGACGAAACTGCAGGATGTTGAAATTACCTGCGTCTGCGACAGGGATAAGACCCGGGCGCGGGCATTGGCTGAAAAATACGGCATCAAGCGGTTTTACACAGACTACGAAGAGATGCTTGCGAAAGAAGAATTTCATGCCGTCGATATCTGCACTTCAACAGATGTCCATAAGGATGTCTCGATCGCCAGTATGGAAGCGAAACGTGATGTGTTCGTAGAAAAACCGATCGCTCGCAAACTAGACGAGGCGGTTGCAATTGCGGAATCGGTAAAGAAGACAAAACGGAAACTCATGGTTGGCATGAATCACCGATTTCGACCCGATACAATGATGCTCCGGAGTTTCATTGAAAACAATGAACTGGGAAAGGTTTTTTATGCAAAGGCAGGATGGTTGAAAAAACCATCATCCGAGGGGACCTGGTTCTCGCAAAAGGAAATGTCCGGAGGCGGTGTCATGCTGGATATGGGGATAGTGATGCTGGATATGGCGTTGTGGATGACAGGATATCCGGATGTTGTCCGGGTGAATGCAACGAACTATTCGCACAAAACAAAAGTGGAAGATTCGACTGTCGTCTATCTTTCGATGAAAAATGGTGCAACCATCACGATCGAGACCAGCTGGAATTTTCACATCGAGAATGAATTATATTATTGCAACATCTATGGCGAGCAAGGGAGCGGCAAGATCAATCCGCTGATGATCCATAAAGAAATGCACGGAAGCATTGTCAACGTAACGCCGGTAAAAACGGATACTTCACAAAATGCTTTGAAGAAATCGTATGAGAATGAACTCAAACACTTTATCGGGACCGTTCGTGGCATTCATCCCATCATCTCGACTGCGCAGGAAGCGGTTCAACGAATGAAGATTGTTGACGCGATTTATAAATCTGCCGCCAAAGGGAAAGAAATATCATTCAAATGATGATTGTAAATTATCACACGAAGACATTGCGAAGAGATTCCTATTTCGTAATGTCTTTTTTATTTTCCGCTGATGAAACGTTCTGATGAATTTTGGATGCGGCAATGCCTTGCCCTGGCAAAGAATGGCAACGGGAATGTCAGTCCCAATCCACTCGTCGGTTGCGTTATCGTGCGCAATAACAGAAAGATCGCAGAAGGATATCACGAATACTTCGGCGGACCGCACGCCGAAGTGAATGCAATTAAAGCTGCTCTCTTGAAGAAGAAAAATCTCAAGGGAGCTACGCTGTATGTGAATTTGGAACCGTGTTCTCATTTCGGAAAGACTCCCCCGTGTGTGGATGCGATCATTCTGCATGAATTTGCGCGCGTTGTGATAGGGACCATGGACCCGAACCCTAAAGTAGCAGGCACTGGAATTCGAAAATTGCGCTCATCGAACATCAAATGCAAGGTTGGTGTTCTGAAAAACGAAGCGCAACTGCTGAATGAACATTTTATTAAATATATTTCGACTGGAATACCTTTCGTTTCATTGAAAGCGGCACAGACATCGGATGGGTTTATAGCGCGAGACAATGGCAGTTCAGGATGGATTACCAATAAACGTTCACGAATGTATGTCCATCATCTCAGAACAATGCATGATGCTATCCTGATTGGCGCTTCGACGGTTACGAAGGATGACCCGTTACTGACTGTCCGGCATCTGAAAGGAAATAATCCTGTTCGGGTAATTATAGATGGCCGGTTAAGCAGTGCAGTTGATAGTAAGGTTTTTACTCAGCCTCCCAAAACACTTCTCTATGTCTCCGAAACTGAAGTAAAAGAAACAAAGCACAAGATTGCAGAACTTACCGCCAGGGGCATTGAGATCATTCAGTTGCAAGGACGGCACGGAAGACTAAATATCAAGAGTGTCCTCAAGGACCTTGCTCACCGAAATATCGCATCTGTATTTGTCGAGGGCGGACAAAAAATATATTCCGCATGCATATCTGCAAAAGCAGTGGACAAGTTATACTTGTTTACTGCAAAAAAAAAATTCGGGTCCGGATTGAAAACGTTTGCAGAAAATTCTGTATCTTTTAAAAAACGCATTCGTACCGAGAAACGTTTCGGGACAGATGTTTTTCAGGAATATGATATTACTTTTCCATAGTGTAGAACAGTTATGTTTACAGGAATAATCGAGGAAACAGGAACAGTCGCCACTCTCAAAAAGTTGGGAGACGGCCTGCAAATTGAGATTGCAGCAACAAAAGTCACGAAAGGACTGAAGATCGATAACAGTGTCTGTGTTAACGGAGTTTGTCTCACTGTTGTAAGACGATCAAAGGATCGATTTATGATCCAGGCTGTGAAGGAAACATTATCTAAAACGAATATTGGTACGTTAAAAAGCGGGAGTGTGGTAAATCTCGAACGTTCTGTAAAACTGCAGGACAGGCTTGGTGGACATATAGTACAGGGTCATGTGGATACTACGGGAACAATCACAAAGATCGTCGATCTTCAATCAAGCTGGATGTTCACAATATCCTTCCCAAAAAAGTTCAGGAAGTATCTGATTTCTGTCGGCTCTGTTGCGGTGGATGGTACCAGTTTAACAGTTGCTCGCTTGCGTGAATCGGATTTTGATGTTGCCATCATCCCGTATACACACGAACATACCGTCTTCGGAAACTATCGCCGTGGAAGTTCGGTAAACCTGGAATTTGATATCATCGGCAAATATCTCGAGAGTTTAGTACATTATTCATCATGAAACAGCAGCCGATATACCTCCGAATCGCAAAATCGAAAACACTTCGTCCAGTGTATTGGACAATAAGTATGTTTGTTGTACTGCTCTTTATCCTTGACTCCTTCATCATGCCATATTATGTCAACAAAGGCGGAACATTAGTTGTGCCGAATGTGGTAGGTGTGAAGGAAGAAACTGCCCGTAAGATCCTCGATTCCTTGCATTTGGAACCGAGACGAGGGGAAATACGTCAGGATCCTGCATATCCCGAAGGCTATGTGATTCTGCAGAATCCTGCACCGGAACAGATCGTGAAAACAGGACGGAGAGTGTATTTGACAATCTCCGGCGGGGAACAAGATGTTATCGTGCCGGCATTACGGGGACGTTCTATTCGCGACACAAAATTCGCACTGGATCGCGCAGGATTACATCAAGGTGCAATCCAATATCAAGTCTCAATCGATCTACCGGAAGGAACAATTATTTCGCAAGATATCCCTGCCGGCAGCAAAGTCCGAAAAAATACTTATATCAGCGTCATCGTCAGTGCAGGTGAATCTATCGACAGCATCTATGTTCCCGCGCTGACGGGGAAAACCTTGACCGAAGCGTTGAAAATGCTGAAAGAAAAAGGACTTCGCTCCGGCAATATTACATACCAGTATAATGATGAACTTCTCCCGAATACCGTCATCGATCAACTGCCGCGGGAGAATGATATTGTTACGACTCAAAAGGAAGTGGACCTATTCATTTCCCAAACGCCGGAAAAATCAAAAAAAGCTGCAGAACCCAAAAAATGAATATGCTTACACAAGAACGATTAATCGCTCCTTCCTTGCTCGCCGCAAATTTTGGTGCGCTTGAATCTGATCTCCGCGGGGCAGAATCTGCCGGAGCACGTCTTCTGCATCTGGATGTTATGGATGGAATGTTTGTTCCCAACATCAGTTTTGGTCCGGGAATAATTAAAACAATCGACAAGATCACGACACTGCCTCTGGATACACACCTGATGATCGAGAAACCCGAACGGTATTTGGAACTGTTCAATGATGCCGGTGCTGATGTTCTTACTGTTCATGTCGAAGCGTGTACCCACTTGCATCGGACCGTTTCCAGGATCAAAGAGCTGGGAATGTCGGCCGGTGTCAGTTTGAATCCCTCAACTTCGTTGTCCACCATTGAAGAAATTCTTCCGTATGTCGATCTCGTACTGATTATGTCTGTCAATCCTGGTTTCGGTGGACAAACATTTATCGAAACCAGTATTGCAAAAATATCTGCTCTGTCCAAAATGATCGAAGAACAAAATCTGAAGACAGTCATCGAAGTGGACGGCGGAATTGATTCGACCACGATCAAAAAAGTGATCGATGCCGGAGCACACTATCTTGTTGCCGGAAACGCAGTGTTCGGGAACGGAAAGATCGAAGAGAACTTTTCCCGCCTGAATGCATTCTGCAGGTAAACCTTCTGCTATGCCCTATTTTCTGACAACTCCAGACTGCCGGTCTGGAGTTTTTTATTCCCTTTCTTTAATATATATTGACATTATCCCACCAGTACCTTATATTTTAAGTGTAAGAGCTATTTAACCTAAAAGAATAAGGCAGACACGTGAATTCATTGCATCAGCTCGACGAGATTGATATCACACTCATGGATATCCTTCAAAAGAACGGCAGAACCCGCCGGAACGATCTAGCCCAGGCAGTAGAAATGAGCATTCCATCCGTCAGTGAACGTTTGCGGAAACTGGAAGAAAGCGGCATCATTACCGGTTACACCGCGTATATCGATCCCAAAAAAGTAGGAAAAGATATCACGGCATTCATCACAGTAACGGTCGATTCCTCAAAACATTATACTTCTTTTCTCGACCACGCAAAAACGGCCGATGAAATTCTGGAAATTCATTCGGTCACCGGTACGGGAACACATTTAATGAAGATCCGAACCGAAAATACATCAACGCTGGAGAAGTTGTTGTCCAAGATCCAGGCATGGGCAGGCGTGTTGAATACGACCACCAGCGTTGTACTTTCCACAATGAAAGAGACCAATAAACTTAAAATCAATAAACAAAAATAAGGGAGCGCCATGAGCAAACCAGTAAAACCGGTGTCGTCGTATTTTGGTGAGAATATTTTTGATCTCGCGAAGATGCAGCAAATGCTGCCGAAAAATGCGTATGAGAAGATTCTCAATGTTATCAATAAAAGTGAAAAATTGGATCGTGATACTGCAAACATCGTTGCTATCGCGATGAAGGATTGGTCTATTGCGAAAGGGTGCACCCATTACACGCACTGGTTTCAGCCTCTGACCGGCTTCACCGCAGAAAAACACGATTCGTTCATCGATTACAGTGAGAGCGGAAAGATTATTGAAGCGTTCACTGGAAAACAATTAATCCAGGGGGAACCTGATGCTTCGTCGTTTCCATCCGGCGGTATCCGCGCAACGTTCGAAGCACGTGGATATACAATCTGGGATCCGACAAGCCCGGTATTCATCATGGAGTATCCGCACGGCAATACTCTCTGTATTCCTACCGTCTTCATCTCCTATACAGGCGAAACGCTGGATAAGAAAGCGCCGCTGCTCCGTTCGATAGAAGCATTAAATCAATCGGCCATGCGAGTGTTGAAACACTTTAATAACTCCGCTACGAAGGTGTTTTCAACGCTTGGTGTAGAGCAGGAATATTTCCTGATCGACCGCGAATATTATAATGCTCGTCCCGACCTGCAACAGACCGGTAGGACATTGTTCGGGAAAACTCCGGCAAAGCATCAACAGCTGGAAGACCAGTATTTCGGCAATATACCGGAACGTGCTTTCGCTTTCATGACAGAAATCGAACATGAATCGTATAAACTCGGCATTCCATTGAAGACACGGCATAACGAAGTCGCACCAAATCAGTTTGAAGTTGCGCCGATCTATGAAGATGTGAACGTCGCGATTGATCATAACCAGATTCTCATGGATCTGATGGACCGCATCGCACAGCGCCACAATCTTGCTGTATTGCTGCATGAAAAACCGTTTGCTAATGTGAACGGAAGCGGAAAACATTGTAACTGGGCGTTGGGGACGGATAAAGGGGAGAATCTTTTGAATCCTGGAAAAACACCTCAATCCAACCTGCAATTTCTGGTCTTTCTGGTATCGACAATTAAAGCAGTATACAAACACTCGAAGCTGCTTCGTGCATCTATTGCAACGGCACATAACGATCACCGTCTTGGTGCAAACGAAGCTCCGCCGGCGATCATCTCTGTTTTCCTGGGAGAATTGCTGAACCGCGTTTTGGAAGATCTCGAAAAAGGGAAAGTGACAACGGATGCCGATCAGGCATGGATCAATATCGGTATTGATAAGATACCGGAAATCCCGAAAGATAATACGGACCGGAACAGAACATCGCCGTTCGCATTCACCGGGAACAAGTTCGAATTCCGTGCTGTCGGTTCCAGTCAATCGCCTTCGACACCGATCACTGTGTTGAATACTGCAATGGCGGAAGCTTTGGATGATGTGCGCACCGCAATTGAAAAATTGGTTGCCGGAGGAAAAGAATTCAATATCGCCGTTGTCGAAGTACTGCGGAAAGAGATTGTAGACTCCAAAAAAGTAATCTTCAGCGGCGACGGTTATTCCGAAGCTTGGCATAAAGAAGCCGCAAAGCGCGGACTGCCGAATATGAAGACTTCGCCGGAAGCGCTGGCATCTTATCTGACGAAAGAAGCGGAACATCTCTTTACAAATTACAAGGTCTATAGCGAGCGGGAAATCGAAGCGATTTATCACATTGATATAGAAAATTATATCAAACAGGTGGAAATCGAAGCTCAAGTAGCGAAGAACATGGCCCGTACGATGTTCTTTTCATCGGCAGCCACTTATGCAAACGAATTATGCCAGACAGTTAACGGCTTGAAATCAACACTTGGTCGAAGTGATAAAGGCGTTAAATCGGTGACGAGCGTGGTAAAATCGGTCTCCGGATTAATTGCCGAACTGCAGACAGAGATTGCTGGACTCAAAAAAGCGATCGAAACTGCCCGCAAAGTTAGCGATATCAAGAAAAAGGGAGCTGCGTATCTTGTGGTGCGCCGTCAGACCGACGCCGTCCGTGAGGTAGTGGACTCATTGGAAGATATCGTCGCCGGAGACCTCTGGCCGGTTCCGAAATATTCAGATATGATCGTTGGAGTTTAAGAAACGAATTATATCTTGAAGGCGAATCCCCGAAGGTAACTTCGGGGATTTTTATTTTAAATTGCTTCTTCATATTGATTTCGATATTTTTTTACAACTTACTTTAAGGCAGTTCCATGAATCTTGAATCGATTATCCGCACAGTTCCCGATTTTCCGAAACCGGGAATCCAGTTCAAGGATATCACAACGGTATTGAAAGACCCCGAAGCGCTAAAATACTGTATTGAAACATTCCATGAAAAATATAAAGATCAACGAATAACAAAGGTTGTCGGCATCGAGTCGAGAGGATTCATTGTTGGTACGGCGCTCGCATATCGGCTTGGGGCGGGATTTGTCCCGATCCGGAAACCCGGGAAACTCCCCGCAACTGTTTTGCGACAGGAGTATCAACTGGAGTACGGCACCGATGTGATCGAAATCCACAAGGACGCTATTACACCGGGCGAGCGTGTGCTGTTGCATGACGATGTGCTTGCAACCGGCGGGACCATGCAGGCGGCGTGCAGCATTGTAAAACAGCTTGGCGGCGAGATTGTCGGAATATCCTTTCTCATTGAACTCGCCTTTCTTCATCCGCGAAAAAAGCTTTCCGGATTCGATATTTTTTCTCTCGTCACCTATAACGCAGAATAATGAAAACGATCATCGAACCATTCAAGATCAAATCAGTCGAACCCATCCGATTTACTACCGTTGAAGAACGAATAGAGATCCTGAAACAAGCGCATTACAATCCCTTCCTAATCCGTGCCGATGATGTGTTGATCGATCTGCTGACGGACAGCGGTACAGCCGCCATGAGCGCAAAACAGTGGGCAGGAATGATGGAAGGGGATGAATCGTACGCCGGCGCCCGAAGTTTTTTCCGATTCGAAAAAGCAGTGCAGGACCTTACCGGAATGAAGAATATCATTCCAACGCACCAGGGAAGGGCAGCAGAAAAAATTCTCTTTTCCATCATCGGCGGCGCGGGGAAATTCATTCCGAACAATACACATTTTGATACTACTCGTGCGAATGTAGAATTCAGCGGAGCAGTAGCTGAAGATTTTCTCACGGAAGAAGGGAAACAGCCGAATGTTATTGCACCCTTCAAAGGAAACATGAATATTCCTGCACTGGAAGCCTTCATCCAAAAGACCGGTGCAGAGAACATACCTGTCTGTTTTATTACAGTAACGAATAATTCCGGTGGCGGTCAACCTGTTTCCATGCAGAATATCCGAGACACGAAAGCGATGCTGAAGAAGTACGGCATACCGTTGTTTCTGGATGCATGCCGGTTCGCTGAAAATGCATACTTCATCAAGAAGAGAGAAAAAGGATACGAGCATAAAACTCCTAAAGAGATCGCACAGGAAATGTTCTCCTACGCCGATGGCGTAACAATGAGTGCAAAGAAAGATGCGATCGTCAATATGGGTGGATTCCTTGCGTTGAATGATGATGCGCTTGCGCTGAAGGCAAGGAATCTCCTTATCGTAACGGAAGGGTTCCCAACATACGGTGGTCTCTCCGGACGAGACCTGGAAGCAATATCCCAAGGATTGGAAGAAGTATTGGATGAACATTATTTAACCTACCGTTTACGGTCGGTTGAGTATCTGGGAAACAAATTGATGGAAATCGGTATCCCAATCCTTCAGCCGCCGGGAGGTCATGCCATTTACATTGACGCGAAACAATTCTTGCCTAATATTCCTCCGTATCAATATCCGGGGCAAGCGGTCGTCTGTGAGTTGTATAAGATTGGAGGGATTCGTTCCGTGGAAATCGGCAGCGTAATGTTCGGGAAGTATGATGAGAACGGCAAAGTGATCTCACCGCCGATGGAACTGGTGCGGCTTGCAATACCAAGAAGAGTGTATACGCAAAGTCATATTGATTATGTGATTGAATGTGCTGTTGAATTATTTGCAAACCGATCTTCTCTTGTTGGTTATTCAATAACGTATGAAGCTCCTCAGTTACGGCATTTTACCGCACACTTTGAACCGCTGGGATGATGATTCTGAAACAGGAGTGAATATCAGACGTGAGATATTTTCTCCTGAAATTCATTGCACACAGTCGCATTTCTTCGTATTTTCAATGATATATGATAGTTTGTCCTGTTTGCCGTCATTCCAACGATGATTTCGCAATAACCTGTACATCGTGTTCCAGTTATATTCAGGACCGTGTCCCGAACGTTGATCTTTTTTCCATGATCTGGTTGATGATCGAATCTCCATCACAGGCATTCAAAAAAGTCATCGTAGCGGAACATAAAAATTTTGTTCTTTTTTTGTCGTTGTTTCTGGGAGTCGGAGCACTTTTCACATTGATGTGGGTAAGCAAGTCCGGTAATTCGTTTGACAATTTGTTCCTATTATTGCTCTTCGGAACTTTTATCGGCTTGCTCTGTGCCATACCGCTCTTTTTCCTGTTGTCTGGTGTGATTTATTCCGGGGCGATAATTGCAAAAGGTACAGCATCGTTTAAGGAAACATACGGCATCGTTGGATGGTCATTGGTGCCGGTGATGCTTTCAGTGGTGTTCGTTCTTCCGCTGGAGTTGAGTTCTGTGGGTTTAGTTTTCTTTTCCGAGAATCCCAGCGGATTGGAAGTGAAACCGGTCGTTACCGGAGTACTTCTTGGATTGGACGGTTTTTTTGCGTTATGGACTATACTTCTAGCGGCACGGGGAATCTCGATGGCGCATAGATTCCGGTTCATCACCGGTTTCGTTGTTACAGTGATTAGTGTCAGTGCCGTATCCTTACTCAGTGTTTACATTTATTCATCATTCAACATATAATCTAAGAGGGAATTAAATTCGATGGGAAAAGTTATTCTCACCGTTCAATACGACGTGAAAGAAGCAAAGCGGACCGATTATCTGACCGCAGTGGAAAAATTGAAAACGCATTACGCGACCAATCAATTCGTTTCTTATTCAGTGTATGAACAACGCGGAAAACAAAATTCGTTTGCCGAGATCTTCATGGCGCATTCCGAAGTTGCGTATAAAAAGTTTGAAGAAAGCGATGACCAGACCGCCGATGAATTGACGGCACAGCTGCAGGATTACGTCGACAGCAAAACACGTTATACGACGTACATGGAAACGAAGTAATCGAATGGCTACCCGCGATCCGATAGCGCTGCTCATGAAAGAGCACGAAGACGCGCTTACCAAATTGCAGCTTCTGAAGAAATCTGCCGGCGAAATCAAGAAAAAAGGATATTCGGAAAAATCGTTCAAATCGCTGCTGAAAGCTGTTGAATATGTGGACGAAGAAGTTCGCGTTCATAACAAGCATGAAGAGGAAGCGCTTTTTCCAATTGTCGATCGGTATGTTGACGGACCGACCACTTCGTTGCGTGATGACCACATCAAAATGGGAAAGATTTATAAAAAACTGAGTTACAGCATAAAATCGCTGAAGGAAAATCCCGATGATAAGACTGCACGCATGGAGTTAGTTGAATCAGCGGAAGCGATTGTTCAGTTGATGGTCAATCACATTCACAAAGAGAACAATATTCTTTTTCCAATGGTGCAGCGTTTTGTTTCGAAAGAAGAGATGCGGGAAATTGCAAAGAAACTGTTGTAACACAATGTGTTCTTTAAAAGAAAAATCCCCGATGTCTTTTCGGACATTGGGGATTTTTTATTTTCTCTTGGATTAAGACTCCAGCACTCGTTCAATAGACATCCTTCGGTGCAGTGAGGATGGTTATTTCGTTTTCATCCTTTCAATCAATTTCTACTTCCAAAGATGACCTTTGCGGTGATTGTTTCTTCACCTCGTTTGAACACCACTTCCGTCTCATCTCCCGGTTTGAATCCTTCTAGAGAGTACATGAAATCATAGATACTCTTGATCTCGTATTTGCCGAGCTTTATGATGATATCGCCCCCTTTTAATCCTGCTTTTTGAGCGGGACCATTTTCACGCACATCCGAAATCTTGAATCCAACCACTCCTTCGGAATAATCCGGAACAGTACCAAGTGTTACTTTGAACCCGCGGCCGCCTGAAGTGTTTACCGGCTGCACGGTCTTCAGAAAATCCGGCCGTGTTGTTAACGTATCGATGGCATGGGAGACTTTAACGGCAAAACGGACGATCTGCTCCAATCCGTCATAGTTAACTTTATCATAATCATCACTTGGTTTGTGATAATCCTCATGAACCCCTGTGAAAAAGAATAACACAGGAATATTTTTCGTGTAAAACGATGCGTGATCGCTCGGTCCGAAACCGTCTTTTACCATTGCAAGAGTGAACACCGAATCCGTGTTAAACGAATTTAATAACGTTTCCCAATTGGTGGATGTTCCCGTTCCCTGGACAGTCAGTTTATGGTCCTTTAATCTTCCGACCATATCAAGATTAATCATTGTCACCGCTTGTTCCAGCGGAAGAGATGGACTTTTAGTGTAATAGGAAGAGCCGAGAAGCCCCATTTCTTCACCGGAAAATCCGATGAATACGATGTCGCGTTTCAAACTGTTTTTCATATCCTGAAGATATCGTGCAATTTCAATCATTGCTGCCGTGCCGGATGCATTGTCGTCTGCACCATTGTGAATCTCTTGCTTCGACGGCTCAAGTGAACCGGAGCCTTCTCCGCCGAACCCAAGATGATCAAAATGTGCTCCGATAATAAGGTGCTCGTTTGGAACTGCATTGGGCACCTTCAAAATTGCGACAACATTTTGTGTAGGATTTTTTACTTTAACTATTTCGGTGGAGAGTGACACGCCGAGTTTTTTTAATTCGAATGAATTTGGTTTTTTGGTGCGTTGAATTTGTGCACTCAACGAATCCACAGAAATACGGTTCGCCTTTAACCATGCATTCACTACGGAACGTTTCACATGAGCCGTTGCAATTCCGCTTGTGCTGAATGAATTATCGTATTTTAGCTCAATAAGTTTATCTGCCGAATCTTCCGTAGCAGGATTTACCACGAGAAGACCTACAGCTCCTTTTTGACGGGCGTTCATTGCTTTGTATCGAAGTGCGGAAAACTTTCCGAATTGTGAATGGGGAGTGTCGTCTTCCGGAGAGCCTCTCATTACGATGACAATTTTATTAGCAACATTGACAGATGCATAGTCATCATACTTCAGATCATCAGCAGAAATTCCATAACCGGCAAACACGAGTCCGGCGGTGACTGCGGTATCGGAAGAAAAACCGATCGGCCGGAAATCACTGTCAACGGTGTAAGTAGTCTTCTTCTTGTTCTGCTGCAAAACCAGTGCATTTTTAGCACCGAGTTCTAATTTGGAAACGACTTCAAAATTCTGGAAATAGGACTGGTTGTCACCGAAAGGAGCCAATCCGATATTTGCAAACTCCCGTTCAATATAACGAGCCGCTTCAACATTGCTTTCTGTTCCCGATTTTCTTCCTTCAAGTTTATCGGAGGCAAGGAACGCTTCATGCTGTCGCAAATAATAGCCGGCAGAATCCTGCACCCAATCTGCAATAAAAATATTGAACTCATGCCTTGCTTTTGCATTCCGGCTGGAGACAAAGACCAATTGTTTGCCGTCTGGGCTGAACATTGGGAAACCATCAAACCCCTTTGAATAAGTGATCTGTTCCATATCCTTGCCATCGATCCCGATAAGAAACAGGTCAAAATCGTAACCTTCTGGATCATGGATATTACTTGCGAAAATGATTTTTTTGCCATCGGGAGTAAAGTATGGAGCAAAATTAGCAGCACCATTATGAGTAACCTGTCGTTTTCCAGTACCATCCGCATTGATTACAAAAAGTTCCATCTTTTCCGGTTTCACCAATTCTTCATTCAATAATGCTTTTCCGGCAGCCAATTCTTTGGGATCAGTGGGATGATATGCCCGGTACACGATCATCTTACCATCGGGTGAAAAGAATGCTCCGCCGTCGTAACCCGTTTCATTGGTTAACTGACGAACATTGGAGCCGTCGGCATTCATCACAAAAAGATCGAGATCACCATTGCGGGAGGAGGTAAAAACCACCTGCTTTCCGTCCGGCGAAACAGTTGCTTCTGCATCATACCGGTCCGTTGCCGAGAGTTTTTTTGGATTCGATCCATCCGCATTTGCGATATAGATATCATAAGCATTGAAGACTCCCCATACATAGCCTTTCGAACGGTCCGGCGTGGGAGGGCAATCATCATCATCATCATGTGTTGATGCGTAGAGAATTTTTCCATCGGGGAAGAAATAACCGCAAGTGGTGCGTCCTTCTCCCGTGCTGACCAATTTGCTGTTGGATCCGTCAGTATTCATTGTAAATATCTGATCGCATTTATAGGGCTCTTTAGTCGATTGATAAATTAACTGTTTGCCGTCGGATGAAAAATATGCTTCGGCGTTAGAACCACCAAAGGTCAATTGACGGAGATTGGATAAGCGCCGTTCTTGTTGAGCGCCAAGGATTGTAACGAAAGAAAGGAACAGAAGTAGATATTTCATTGGATCTCCTTATAGACAGATAATAACAAATAGGCCCGATAATTTACTATTTACAGGATGGTGAAGCAAGGATTGTCTGTTATTCACTGAGAAAAAATGGTATATTTCATTAAACGGGATTCAATAGAACGTTTGCCGGCGTTTAATCCAAATTACTAATTCCTTTTTTTATGGGTTTATCTTCATTGCATCGCTTCGCGGTATTTACTGCATTGTGTACATTCGTTTTAATCTTTCTGGGCGGATTAGTGACAAGTACCGGTTCAGGATTATCGGTTCCCGATTGGCCGACAACGTATGGTGAAAATATGTTCACCTATCCAATGGACAAATGGATCGGGGGGATAAAATATGAACACGGGCATCGACTTGCAGCAACTTTTGTGGGAATGCTGACTGTGATTCTTGCAGTGTGGTTGGCACTAAAAGAAGAAAGAAAATGGGTGAAGTGGTTAGGATTTGGCGCTCTTGGTGCGGTGATTGTGCAGGGAATTCTAGGAGGATTGACGGTGCTGTATCTTCTGCCTACAGCAGTTTCCATTGCGCACGGGATGCTGGCTCAATCGTTCTTTTGCCTCGTATCCTCCATTGCCTTATTTACGTCCAAATGGTGGAGAACGGAATTGGAAGGAATTAAATTTGAAGGAAGCAGCAGTCTTCAAACATTATCAATCCTTGCAACCGTTGCGGTGTTTTTGCAACTGGCATTCGGTGCATTACTGAGACATACATACTCTGGCTTATCCATCCCCGATTTTCCATTAGCCTATGGACAAATTTTTCCATCAATTTCAAAAGAAGCTGTCGAGAGTTATAATCAGGAGCTGATTACAGCCGGAATAAAATGGGCAGGGGATAAACCAGTGGAGGCGTATCAGATTATGATCCATTTGCTGCACCGCTTCTGGGCGTATGTCGTTGCAGGAATCGTCCTATTCTTTGGTTTTAAGATTCGCAATTCTCGAATCGTGCCGAAACAAATAAAAAATGCAGGATTGATTCTGATTGTAATGATCTTCGTTCAATTTACGCTAGGCATTCTAACTGTCCTCACTCGAAAGGAATATGCTATCACTTCACTGCATGTTGTTATCGGCGCTCTTGTTCTTGTTACCTGCGTTCTTACCGCATTGATGATCATTCGTTTACGCTTATTTGCCAATAATCAATAATGACGCAACAGGATTATAAAGTAATGTCCGCAGATCGACCGGCAGAAAGAACCCTTTCGAAGTTTTTATGCGATCTCTGGTTGCTCATGAAGCCGGAATTAACGCTCTTGTCTGTGTTTACTTCACTCTGTTCGGCATATTTAGCAATTGATGTCCCTTCCGACTCGCAATTAATCGTTTTTCCATTACTCGCAATTGGAACCCTTTTGATCGGGGGAGGCTCCGGAGCTTTGAATCAGTACCTTGAACGGGAATTTGATGCAATGATGAAGCGGACGGAAAAACGACCGGTTCCCGATGAAAGAGTTTCACCAAACGAAGCATTGATTTTTGGAATGGTTGTATCATTGATCGGTGCTTTTGTTCTTTTTTTCATTAATGGACTCACAGCATTTTTGGCGATCTCAACTCTAGTGACCTATATTTTCCTTTATACGCCGCTGAAAAGGATAACCACACTCTCAACGATTATAGGTGCAATACCGGGAGCCTTGCCAACATTAATTGGTTGGGCAGCGATACAAAATTCACTTTCATACCAATCGTTAACCCTTTTTGCGATATTGTTCTATTGGCAAATGCCTCACTTCTATTCGATTGGGTGGTTGTATAGGAATGATTATACTAAAGCAGGATTTCGATTGTTAACAAGTCTGGATAATAAAGGTCTTAAGGTTGCACGACACATTGTGGTGAATCAATCGATTCTTGTTTTGGTCGGACTTTCACCTGCAATGGTAGGTTTGGTCACGATGGAATATATACCTGTTGCTTTAACGGTGGGTATAGTCTTTTTGTATTTCGGTGTGCGGTTTACACTGACGATCCGGAAAGAGGCTTCCGGTGCTTCTGCGCGGGCACTCTTTTTTTCATCTCTGTTCTATCTTCCGATAATCTTTTCTGCTATGATCATTTATAAGGTCAATCCGTAAGTTGTTCCCGGCCGATTTTTACCTTCAACAATAAATTTGGATCATCATGAAATTTGAATATCTTTCCACCGTCAATGCCGTACTCAATTTTATCAGTTTTCTTCTTCTGGTGAATGGATATCGCCACATAAAGGCAGGAAGGAAGAAAAAGCATAAGCGCAGCATGGTCGCTGCATTTTCCGTTTCTGGATTGTTCCTGATCAGCTATCTGACGTATCACTTTAATGTTGGTTCTGTGGCTTTTCAGGGAGAAGGATGGAGTCGTCCGCTGTATTTTATAATCCTGATCTCACATATCGTCCTCGCCGTAGTAACCGTGCCGATGGCGGTTGTGACGATCGCTCGAGGATTAAAAGGAAAGTATGAGCTGCACAAACAAATTGCGAAAAAGACTTTTCCGATTTGGGTTTATGTCTCAGTGACCGGCGTTGCGGTATATTTGATGTTGTATCAAATCTTCAATTCATAAATTCATTTCTCATCATACTCTAAACTTATGACATCCCATACTACGTGGAAATTTCCGAAAGTGTTCTGGACGGCAAATATCGTAGAACTGTTCGAGCGTTCATCCTATTACGCAATGTTTATCTCCATTACGCTGTATCTTTCCCGGGTAGTTGGGTATGACGATATCTGGGCGGCCTGGATCGGTGGGTCATTCTCTGCCGGAATGTTCTTCCTTCCTCCGTTTACCGGAGCGGTTGCGGATAAGATAGGATTTCGAAAATCGATTATTCTGGCATTCTCGCTCCTTTTCGTGGGTTATTTCACACTCGGATTGCTTCCGTATAAAGCGACAGTGATACCGGCATTGTTCTTAGCGATGATCGGCGGTTCTTTCATAAAAGCGATCATCACCGGCACAGTTGCAAAAAACACTACCAATGAAACACGCGCCCGCGGATATTCTATATTCTATGGCATGGTCAACATTGGATCGTTTCTTGGAAAGACATTTGCTTATCCTCTCCGTCTTCAATGGGGTGTTGAATCAATCAATTTCTATTCTGCTGCACTTTCCTTAATAGCATTGATAACTGTCTACTTTTTCTATAAGACATCGAAAGATCAGGAAGAGCCGACAAAATCATTCGTAGAAGTTTGGAGCGCGTTCATCCGTGTGGTGACGAATCTGCGATTGATTTCACTGATATTGATTATCACGGGATTCTGGATCATTCAGCAGCAGATGTATGCAACAATGCCGAAATATGTTCTCCGACTGGTTGGTGAACATGCATCTCCTGAATGGATATCCAATGTGAATCCTCTGGTAGTAGTGTTGTTTGTTGTGTTGATTACGCAGATGATGAAGAAGGCGAAAGCGATTACTTCGATGACGGTCGGGATGTTCATAATGCCGTTTTCCGCAGTTGCCATGGCCAGTGGATCACATTTGATGCAATCCGGCGGTATTCAGCTGTCAGTTTTCGGACTCTTCACCGCGCATCCGATCACCGTTATGATGATCACCGGGATCGTTTTGCAGGGATTGGCTGAATGCTTCATTTCACCGAGATACCTGGAGTTTTTTTCCCGTCAGGCTCCAAAAGGAGAGGAAGGATTATATCTTGGATTTGGACACCTGCATTCATTTCTCGCATCGTTACTTGGCTTTGGACTCTCAGGATATCTTTTAACCTCGTATTGTCCGGACCCCAGAACTGTACCGCAGGAATTGTTGGCAACCGCTTACGATAAAGCACATTATATTTGGTACTATTTTTCTGCTATTGGATTGACGGCGGGAATTGCGCTGGTGATTTATCAAAAGGTCGTAGCCAGGATTGATGCAAAAATATCTTAAGTGTAGAACACGAGTCTGTATTTTCAGTCCAATCCGAAAATGATCTCGCTGACAAGCTGAGTAAAATCTTGTTTAACCCTGTTAGCAGTTTCGGTAACCTCATCATGTGAAAGCTTTGTCGGGGAAATACCGGTAGCCATATTTGTGATGCAGGAAATCCCGAGGATTTTCATACCGAGGTGATGTGCAGCGATAATTTCCGGGACGGTGGACATGCCCACAGCATCCGCTCCCATTGTTGCCATCATGCGGATCTCTGCTGCAGTTTCATACGTTGGACCTTTTGTCCAGCAGTAAACTCCTTCTTTTGTCTCTATACCGCTCTGAATAGCGATCGATTTTGCTTTAATAAGTAATTCAGGATTCATTGGAAGGCCTTTGCGCGTACCGGCGCTCTTTTCGACTCCATCCATTCCTATCAGCGGATTCTCTCCAGTCAAATTGATATAATCGCGTATGAACATTAAAGTACCGGAATCAAATTGTCGGTTGATTCCGCCGGCAGCGTTAGTGATTATTACCTTCTCTGCACCAAGTGCGGATGCTAAACGTATCGGGTAGATGACCTTCTGAATATCATTACTTTCATAGAGATGCACTCTTCCTTGAAAGACAATAAGAGGTATCGAGCGTTTTCCATTCCATTCCAAAGATCCGAAAATAATCTTTCCAGCATGCCCCTGAACTGTGGAGACAGGGTAGTGGGGAATTTGAGAGGTAGGAATAACAATGGGATCTTTAATTAGATCGGCAAAATCACCAAGCCCTGAACCAAGAACAACTGCTAAGGCTGGTTTAATCGAAGATTTCGATTGACAGAATGAAGCAGATTCCTGCAAAGTGTTTGTCGTCATAAAAATATTTTGTCAACGTGCGAGCGGCACGCAACTTAGTCCTTTACCCAATCAAAATTCCTGCAATCGTTGCCGTCATTAATGTGGAAAGTACACCGCCGAGAACTGCGCGAAGTCCCAACGACGCAATATCTTTCTTTCTGTGGGGCGCCATGGGAGAGATCCCTCCGATTTGAATAGCAATGGAGGAAAAATTGGCGAATCCGCACAGCGCATACGTTGCCATCATAATACCCTTTTCGCTCATAGCGCCGGTTTTCAGAAGAGTGGCAAGGTCCAGATAAGCGACGAACTCATTCAAGACAATCTTTGTCCCCAGCAGGCTGCCGAAATTGAAGGCATCATTCCATGGAACTCCGATGGCAAAACCGACAAATTGCAAGATCGATCCAAAAAGAAACTGCATGGAAAGTGATTGTTTGAAATTTTCTTGAAGATAAGCATTCAGTCCGGAAAGGTCTCCAACATATCCAAGTATTCCATTTAACATTGCAATTAACGCTATAAAAGCCAACAACATACCGCCGACGTTCAATGCTAGTTGAAGGCCGTCCGATGCTCCTGTTGCTGCAGCTTCAATAACGTTGGAAGCATTCTTTTCTACTTCCAGTTTTACTGTCCCTTTGGTTTTCGGTTCTTCAGTTTCTGGGTAGATAATTTTCGAAATCGCAAGCGAAGCAGGTGCAGCCATGGTGCTGGCAGCCAGCAATTGTACGGCAAATTTTAACTGTCCCTCTGCCAATGGGATATTATTGGCGTCGGCAAACGATTGTCCGAGCATTTGAATATAGCTTGCCATAACTCCGCCGGCAATCGTTGCCATTCCTCCGACCATCACAGTCAGAATTTCGGAATTGGTCATTGTACCGATATAGGGTCGAATGAGTAAAGGAGCTTCAGTTTGACCAACAAAAATATTTGCTGTATTCGAAAGAGATTCCGCTCCGCTGGTCCCGAGTAATTTTACCATCACTTTTGCCATAACCTTCACCACAGCCTGTAATATGCCGAGATAATAGAGAAGGGAAGTCAACGAAGAGACAAAAATGATGGTCGGTAAAACTTGGAATGCAAAGAAGAAACCGAGTGATTGTTCGCCAGAATTGACGGCAAGGCTTCCGAAGACAAACTGTGCTCCGACCAGCGTGTAGTTCAACAACGCGACAACACCGGCGCCAATGCCATCGATGATATCTTTTAAAAGTCCAAGCGGCCAGAACCAGGAACGGAGCGTGATGCTGTGGATGATGAAAATTGCGAATATCAGTTGTATCCCGAACGCCTTTGCAACAAGCGCCCAATTTATTCTCTTTTTATTGTTCGAAAAGAGGAAAGCAATACCGATGATGAACATAACACCGACGATGCCTCGCAACACGGAAAAGATATCCATAGGGTAAAATCATTTAGTGATTGAATCCCGTTGTCTGAAAACGGGTGAGCGAATATTCATCCGGCACTGTTAATTTAATCCGGTATATAATGGCATTTTCTGCAGCGTGCTTCGTAGGAATCCGCTGCTCCGACTACCACGCGGTCCGCATTGGCAATCTTCCGCTGCGTTCGATCGGCTGGATTACCGCAGACGACGCAAATTGCCAATGTTTTGGTGATGTATTCCGAAATGGCGAGAAGCTGCGGCATTGGTTCGAACGGAACTCCGCGGTAATCCTGATCCAATCCTGCGACGATAACCCGTTTCCCATCGTCTGCCAGTTTATTGCAGATTCCGATGACGGACATGTCGAAGAACTGAACTTCATCGATCCCGACTACCTGTGCATCTTTTGCAAGCGAAAGGATCTCTTCCGCTTTGTCGATGACGATGGATTCAAGTGATTGAGTGTTGTGGGAAACGATCTGATTGGCTGAATATCGATTATCGATCCGCGGTTTGAAGATGATTACTTTTTGTCGTGCGATCTGTGCTCTCCGAAGACGGCGGATGAGTTCTTCTGTTTTACCGCTGAACATGCATCCGGCAACGACTTCAATCCAGCCGATGTTTTGAGGGGCTTGCTGTTGAGTTACTTCCATAAAAAAAGAACATGCTTGGTGATTTTTCTCTCGTGAACTACCGAATGAATATAGAGAAATCACGTCCGAATTTCAAAGAGAAAAAACAGTTACGCAAGCGTCAACACAGTCAATTCTGCCGGGCAATTGATGCGAAAAGGAATTCCGGTGAATCCAATGCCGTTATTGACATAGAGAAGGGATTGATCGATAGTATATAATCCCGATACGTATTTTGAAGCAAGTGCTGCAAGAGAAAGTGGAGTGCGATCGATCGTGCCGAAAACAATCTGACCGCCGTGTGTATGGCCGCTTAATGTCAAATCGAAACCGAGTTCTTTTGCTTTTTCAAAATAATACGGTTTGTGACAGAGGAGAATCTTCGGCTGATCGTTCTTCGCAAATGCGAGCGCCTTGGTCATGTATTCTTCCGGAGGTGTATTCCTTCCAATATCATCGACGCCGACAAGATTGAAATAAGAATTTCCTTTCCGGATTTGAACAGCATCGTTCCTCAGTAATTTCACTCCGCAATTGTCCACTTCCTTTGCCACCCGTTCGACGTCCCGTGCAAAATAATCGTGATTGCCAAGACATCCATACACACCGTGAGGAGAATGGAGATTTGAAAATGCTTCGGCAAATGGATAAACTTCGTCTGTCTGGCTGTTCACAAAATCGCCGGTGACAACAACAAGATCGGTTTTTAGTTCGTTCATTGCAGAGACGTATTTGTCCATATCTTCTTTGTTCATAAAGATACTGGAATGAATATCGCTCAGGATACCGATAGTAAATCCTTTGAATTCTTCCGGTAATTGAGGAATGGTGATAGTTTTTTTCTTGATTTCATATTCTCCCGCGGAGGCAGCACCGGAACTTGCGCCAATAAATGAATATGCAGAAAGACCGACAACACCCGAACGCAAAAAGGTCCTGCGGGAAGTATCGAATTTTTTGAATTGCGGAGTTTCTTTCATTTCACTGACCTTTTGTTTGATGGTTGGATGGTATGATGCAACGTTCAAAGACAACGTGAATGGTAATTTTATCATTGAACCGATTCCCAGCACAAGAAATATAAACAATGTTGCGATATGCCAAACGAAAACGGGCATCAGCAACAGCAATATCGTTTCGGACAACTGCGACAATTGCCAAAAATAAAAATAGAATGCGATAAGAGGCAGATTAAAAATTAGAAAAACGACGGCAAGCACTTTTTTGCTCCAGAAAGGGAGTGCCGGCTGCTGTTCGCAATACCTGCGGAGCCGAAGAAAAAGATAGGTCTGCCCGAAAAGAATGAAGATTGTTGTATATAGTCGAAACATAGAAATACTTTGTCTTGATTTTCCAGCTCTTTTTCATTACTTTTGTCAGAAGAAAAATCTACAACCAATTTACTATAAGCTAGGAACACAATGTACACGACTTTAGTTCTGATTGAAATCATAATTGCCGTTCTCATGATCATCGTTATTCTGATGCAAAACAGCAAAGGGGGCGGATTGGCTGCCGGTTTCGGCGGCAGCAATATCGGCACCGTATTCGGTGTTCGTCGCGCATCCGATTTCCTTTCCAAGGCGACAACCTATCTTGCGACGGCATTCATCGTACTAGCACTTGCTGTTAATCTATTCTTTTTGCCCGGGAAAGGCAAAACACAACAGAGCGTAATTCAGAGCGGTCAATCCACATCGGTTCCGGCACCGCAGATACCTGCTCAGTCACAACCGCAGTAAAGCATTCATGATTTTGGGGAACCATCCATTGTTGAAAGCCCATAGTTTACACACTATGGGCTTTTCCATTTCTGCCGGCATAACACGGAACATCTTATCCTTGATTATTTTCTTCTCATTGTCTCTGTTCGCGCAGACAAGGCCGGAATGGACGAACACATCCAAAAACTCAATCGGTTCAGGATTTCACTATGGCATAGGAATATCCAACGTCGACGCAGATGAAGCAGATACGAGAGCATTCATTGAGTTTTCCAGAAATGTAGAAGTGAAAGTCAAAAGCATTTTTCAACGAGAAGTTTCTGAAGAAGGGAAGGAATTTTCCGATAAGACCAACATCTCAATGCAATTGATTTCCGATGTCAGTTTAAAAGGGATCTCGATTTCAGAACGTTTTTTAGATTCCACGGCTGGAAATTATTTCAGCCTTATCCTGTACAGAACTACGGAATACGATTCGCTTGTTCAGTTCCAGATTGAACGTGAGATTGTTTTAATGAAGGTCAGAAATAAGATGGATGAGGAAAAACGTCTGGAACAGCTCCGCGCTCAAAAAGCGATGAACCAGTTGATCGAAGAGCAGAACCAAGAGGAACTGCGTGCGCGTCAGGTGCATCTGACCATTGAGCAACGAAAACTTCAACAAAAAGAGCGAGAAGAAGAGCTGCTTCGAAAGATCTACGGAGAATTTCTGGAGAGTGCTCCTCCGGAAAAAGCGGTATCGCTCCGAAATGGAGAAGTTTCCAACGGCGAAAATACCCTGATGATTAAAGGCGGACTTTCGCCGCTGCAGTTGAATGGAGTTTTGTATGCAGTTCATTCCGCAATGTTCGAGTTCGCCGGCAATGCCGTCTTTCGAAAAAGGAAATTCGCGCAACAGGAAGCATATCTCAAGATACAGGTGCTTCCGAGGGTAGGCAAATTTACCAAGACATCGATTGCCTTTGGCGCTGTGCAGGCAGTGGGATTGATTGCAGACAGCGGGTATAATTTCAAGCGATCAAAATATTCTCTTTTCCTTTCCGGAAATGTTACGGTACCTCAATATTATTATTCCACTTTATCGTTGTACGGAGATAAGCGAAAAGTGTCTCTCGGCATTACGTCGTTCCCGTTTTATGAACAGTTCAAAAATCACCTGGGATTCGTTATAGAACTGAATTCCGTTTTTGATAAGGACTTCCGAAATTCCAAAGGAAATGCATTTGTTGTGAACGGAGGAATCCGGCTGCAGGGAAGTGATACATTCTCTACCCAGTTGGTGTATGAGGATTACGAACAATTAAATGTAATTCTTGAATTTCAATTTTGAAAAGAGGCGCTTCTTTTTTATATTTGTGCATGCTTTTGCACCTATGGCTCAATTGGTAGAGCAACTGACTCTTAATCAGTGGGTTCCAGGTTCGAGTCCTGGTAGGTGCACAATAGAAAGTCCGATCGAACATCGGACTTTTTTATTGTACCCATTTGCATCGTAGAAAAAAACTGTTTCCGTCTGATTGTTACTTTTACTATACTCCATCAGAAGATCTACCCAGTCTCACGATCTGTCGATGAACCTATGAAAAACTATTCTTATTTCGTCCTGCTCCAACAAAATTCTTCGGCGTCACGATTAAGCGAAGATTCATTTGAAGAATATAAGAATTTTATTCCCCTCAGTCTTCAATCTGTTGCTGCGGAATTCCAACGGAAGAAATCCGAAGCGATTCAGAAAAATGGTTCAATCCTTCGCGGCGGATTGGCGCATTTCCTTTCCACACCGTTAAAATCTGATACAGAGGAGATTATCCGCCTTATTCAGGACAGCATCGAGAACACCGTTCAGCAGTTGGATGCGGCACCGATGCTTTCTACAGTGGAGCATTCGTTGTGGAAGGTGTTGGAACCGCAAGAGGTGCCACTGCAGCGACAACTCGTCGGCGTAGTAAAACGGCTGCTGAAAAACGGGCGCACGATGTTGGTGAACGCAGGATGCACCTTCGGGAAGAATTCTGGAGAGATCGGCGTTTCGCTGTTCCTCTTCAATGGATTTTCCACCGTGCAGTCGCTAAAATCGATCATTGATAATTTCTCGTCCCGGCAGGTTCTTTCAGTCGTCAATGGATCGGTGAATGCTAATGCTATTGCGATCGAACGCGACATTCCGCCGGAAAAGAATCTCATTGTCATCGATTTTAATTATCCCGATGATTCCATCCTTGATGTTCTGAATCAGCGATTGCCGGTGTTGCTGGACCAATTCGGTATTACCCACTGTACTTTTACAAAACAGTTGCTCCACAGTGCTGTCGGTGCAGCTTATCAAATCCGGTTTGGACTCAATGTTCATAAACATCCTCTCGGCTCAGTTATCCTTTCGCTTGTCGGCGATCATGTCGAACTTGAGAACGCCGTAACGACAAACGGTTCTCTCATCGTCCTGGAACAATTACCGTGAGTCATCCCCGCAAAGAGTCCTTCGATGAAAAAAGGGAAAGGGCCGGGCTCATAGCACGAATTCTCCGGAAAGAATATCCGAACGATCACACTGCGCTGCAGTATACAGAACCATTTCAACTGCTTGTTGCTGTTATCCTCTCTGCTCAATGCACCGACGCACGGGTGAACCTTGTCACACCGCAATTATTTCAACGATTTTCCACGCCGAAAGATTTTGCCAATGCAGATATTCATGAATTGGAAGCGCTGATCCATTCAACCGGATTTTATCACAACAAGGCAAAGAACATTATCGGATGCTCGAATGCACTTCTGAAGAACCACCGGGGTATCGTGCCGGAGACGATGGAGGAACTGTATCAACTGCCGGGTGTCGGAAGAAAAACTGCAAATGTCGTGCTCGGTGAAGCGTTCGGAAAAACCGAAGGAGTGGTTGTCGATACACATGTTATCCGACTCTCCCATCGGCTGGGATTGACAATTGAGCAGGATGCCGTACGGATAGAAAAGGAACTCATGCCATTATTGCCGAAAAAATATTGGTACCATTTTTCTCATTCTCTTATCCTGCATGGCAGGAAAATATGTTCTGCAAGAAAACCTTTGTGCGTTCAATGCTCGATCTCTTCTTACTGTCCTTCATCCTCCGTGTAGAGACAAATCCTCCGAGATAACATTTTTGGACAAATGATCAAATGCCTTTCGTCCATAAATGTATTCTTAGTCCAGATCTAATATATTTCTATTAAAAAAACAAACGGAGAAGTTTGTCCTATATCTCGAAAAATAAATTCATTTGTTTGTACGTTTTTTTGCTTTCAGTGAAAATATTTTTTAAGTTATTCCCAGGTACGTTCACCATTCTTTTTCCTGTCCCACCAAAAAAGGAGCGTGCTCTCTCAGCATAGGTTTCAAATTACCGACAGTACACAATGTACACTAATATGATGACCACCATTATCATAGTGTCTGCTTGTATTGCATGTCTGATTATCGGTTACACTTTGAGAGCTGCAGTACAAAGACCGTCTTTCGGCGAAGGAGCTGAAGAAGAAGGTCAAAATGAATTTAAACAATTCATCGAATCATCGAGCGATGCCGTGATCGTCACCGATGAACGTCAATCCATCCTCTATTTTAATAACGCCGCTGAATCCATTCTCGGGTACACTGCCGAAGAGGTGTGCGGAAAACATCTCTCTCAAATTATTCCGGATCCTATTCGACGAATTCATGAATCATTTGTGGAACAATTCGGAAACGAAAGCAATGATTCGCGAAGAATGGGAAACAGTATTTATGTCCGCGCTCAACATGCTTCCGGGAAAGACCTGAGTCTGGAGATCACCATCTCCAGATATATGCACAATGGAAAAAAGCATTATGCCGGTATCATCCGTGATTATACCGAACGCAGCAGGGTAGAGTCGGAACTGCACCGTTTATCCGTTGCAGTTGAACAAAGTTCCGCATCCATTATCATCACCGATCCTGAAGGCACAATCGAATATGTCAATAAAGGATTTACCGAAACGACCGGATATACGCTGGAAGAAGCCCGGGGTCAAAATCCCCGCATACTGAAATCCGGATTGACTCCGTCGGAAACTTTCGTCGATTTGTGGAAGACACTGAAAGCAGGGAAACGATGGAGCGGTACATTCATCAACAAGAAAAAATCCGGAGAACATTATTGGCAGCAAGCCACCCTTTCTCCCATCTTTAATAAAGCGGGACATCTGATCAATTTTGTGGGTGTGATCGAAGATGTCAGCCACCGGAAAATGAAGGAGGAGATCTTACGGGCTAATGAGCAGCGGTACAGAACATTCTTTGAGGATGACGTCAGTGGAGCATACATTGCAAAACCGGATGGACAAATTATCGTCTGCAACAAAGCGTTCAAGCAAATATTTGAACTGGACTCATGTTCATCTGCAGAAGAGAAGATATCCTTGCAGTCATTTTATGAGAATAAGGGACAATGGTTTGCGACCCTGGATCGCCTGCAACGCGAGCACCGGTTGGATAATTTCCGCGAACGATTGCGTACGCAGTCCGGAAACAACATCCATGTCGTCGAGAATCTCGTTGGAACGGTCGATGAACACGGAGAATTGAGAGAAATCAACGGATATTTGCTCAACGAGACTCAATTGAAGCTCGTGGAGAATCAATTATTGCAATCCCAAAAGATGGAAAGCGTCGGTACTCTGGCGGCAGGGGTTGCACACGATTTCAACAACGTCCTGGCGATTATTCTCAGTGCTTCCGAAGTACTGAGGATGGAACTCGAAAATGAACCCAACTATTTAAAATTTGTCGATGTTATTACGCAAAGCGCCAAACGGGGTTCGGCGATCGCGAAAGAGATTCTGTTATTCTCACGGCGCGACAGTATCCAATCAGTTCCCATCTCGGTGAAGAAGGCGATCAATCAAATACTTAATTTCTTAGAACACTCCCTTCCAAAAACAATCACACTTGAACTCTCTATAGACGAAAGCCGGGATTTCGAAATATTGGGGGACTATGCGCTGATCGAGCAAATGTACCTGAACCTTAGTATCAATGCACACCATGCCATGCCGAATGGCGGAAAATTGTTGTTAGGAGCACAACTCGCCGATAAGCATGTACTGTATCAGAAATTTGCCGTGGTCACCGAAAAGGAATTTGTCGAACTCACGGTTTCTGATACCGGCACCGGTATCGAAGAAACAATGCTGGACAGGATTTTCGATCCATTCTTCACCACAAAAAAGAGTGAAAAAGGTACCGGTCTCGGACTTTCGATTGTTCATGGAATCGTGACGGGATTGAATGGTTTTATCAATGTGGAGAGCGCAATAGGAAAGGGGACAACATTCAAAATCTATTTGCCGATATCGGACACGGTGCATGAAGAAACAAAAGATATCGAACGATTTACACCGAGCATGCATCATGAATCAATTCTTCTGGTCGATGATGAACAGGAGATTCTGGACATCATGAGCGAAGCGTTATCGCTGTATGGATACAAAATTAAGACAGTACAAAGCGTCGATGCCGCTATTGACGTACTGCAACAGTCTTCTGCAAACATTGATGTAGTAATCACCGATCTGGCTATGCCCGGCAGAACGGGAGATGAACTAATTCAAGAAATGAAGATATCCTATCCTGATAAAAAGATTCTCGTCCTCAGCGGATACGATGATCCTGTGATTTCAACAAAGATCATGAATCTTGGAGCGTATACGTTTCTTCATAAACCGATTGAAATTGGTTTATTATTAAAGTCGCTGGAAACAATACTCATGCAAAAAGCTCAAGAGGTTTGATAAGAAATGAACGAGCACGGCAGCACATTCGCATTTTTTTGATGAAAGAACAATGTCTGGTTCAACATTAAATACTATTTCTCCGTTCCTGAAAGAGGCCGACAAATTGGTGAAGAACGGCAATCTGCAGGATGCGCTAGTCACAATCCGGAAAGCACTTACTGCCGCACCGGGGAATCTATATGTACAGGCATACGAAGCGAATGTTCTTTCCTTACTGGAAAAGAAACAAGCAACACAAAAAGAACTGCACGAGAGGGATACTGCAACAGAACAATTGCATAATCTCGCGCGGGTCACTCTTGAAGACATCGGCAGAACGGAACAGCTTGCCAGCACGTTAATCAGCACTCACGATGAGATTCAACAGCAGGCCAGTGAACAAGAGAAAAAGATGAAGTTGAGTGAAGAAAAGTTGAATGCCCGCGTTGAACAGTTCATCCGCTATGCAACCGATCTCGCTAAAGAAAAGAAATATCTTAACGCACTGGATGAGATAAATCGGGCCTATGTAATCGATCCGCAGAATAAGATACTGTCCGATCTGGAACATGAGATCCGGCGCGACTACGAAATAGAGATCGCAAAACAACAGGTCGAGCAACAGAGGATGAAGAATGAAGAAAAACAACTGTTAGAAGATGTCGCGCGTTCGCAAAAAACACAAACGCTTTCCCTCAGTCAAAAAAAGACGGAAATGATCGATCTTCTTTTCAAACAGGCGAAACAGGATGCAGAAACCGGCCGTTTTGAAAGTGCAATGTCAGTTATTCTTAAAGGATTATCAATCCATCCAACGCATACAGGATTGCTCGATCTGCATAAAAGAGTCAGCAATGCGATCATCGAGCAAAAAGTTATTGAAAAAGAGATCGAACGGCGAAAAGTTCTTGCGCAAAAACGTTTTGTAGAAGAGAATAACCAGAAAGCATCGATGATGTTGCAAGAAGTCCGGCAGTGCATTTCGGACCAACAATTTTCACGAGCATCAAAACTGTTAAAATCCGTCGAACAGATACAACCTCAAAACAAAACCGCGAAAGAGCTTCGAAAGGAATTGCAACAGGCGCAGTTGAAAGCGCTGGACGCTATTCAGACACAAACAATTCTTCCGGAAATCTCTGTACGGAAAAAACAGCAGGATGTTGTTACGCACAATTCAACACTACCGGCGCCGTTAAGCAATGCAGAAATGACGTACCGGCTGCAAAAAGCTCGTGTGTTTCAACAGCAATGCCGTTTTGAGGATGCACTTGGTGAAATCGCGATAATTCTGGTGCAGGATCCAAACAATGATGATGCACTGACGGTCCGCAATGCCGTAACAGAAGCGCAACGCCAATTACAGTTATTGCTGCAAGAACAGGTTCTTCAGGCAAAAGAAAGCGAAAATGTTTTGTTGCAAAAACAGAACGAACTGGCTGCTGTATTGGAAAAAATCCAGGAACTGCGCAAACACAAAGAATATTCGCATGCTTTGGATGAGATCGCCCATGCAATCATACTGGATCCGTTTAATGATACGTTAACAAAACTTGAACAGGAGATTCGCTGCGAGGAGAAGGAACACACTGCAGGTACATCGGAAGATCAACACCTGATCGCGCAGCAGCAATTTCTGGAAACATTGCGCAATGCAAAAAGTATTTTGCTGAAATCCGGATACATCGACTCCGGAGAGAATTTGCAAACAGATGTGGCACTACGGGGGCTGGGGAAGGAACTGAAGAAGAAACTCGGAAAGAAAAACAAAACGCACTAACAACTGCCGCAATGATAACAACATTTCGGCAAAAAAAGGAGGTTCTATGGCTGGTTCACTCACAGAAGTATCGAAAACTGTATTCCAAGAAATCTACGCCGATATTCCCGAAACACGGGGTATTATTGTAGCATCGCATGACGGACTTCCGCTGGTCTCCGATATCAAAGGAAGTACTTCGGCAGATAAACTTGCGGCACTGATGGCAACGACAATCAGCATGGGAAGGCGCATCATGCCGTCCTTGTCTCTTGGTGAAGTGTCGGAGTTTACCATCACGTCGGCAGAAGGCAGATTGTTCATTTATCTGATTGGGACATCGGCAGCATTATGCATCATCACGCCGAAAACCGTGAATATCGGAATGGTATTCCTGCGTGCAACGGAGTCAGCAAAAAAATTAGCATCGGCCGTCGGATAATACATAAGGTCCAAAAAATATTTTTGCGTGAAAAACAGCATTGGTTTTCCACGCTTTCATTTTTCTTCTATAAGGAAAATTGAATATGAGTACCGATCATTTAGCTCATTTGGTCAGTCAATTGGACTTTTTAATCTTGCAGCATGTAAACTATCTGAACAAACTCGATGATTGCATAAAACAAAAAGCTCAATTTGATCATAAGAAAGCATCGGAGTGTAACTTCGGCAAACTATTTTATTCGGAAGTGTGGCCGTCACTAGACGCATTCCCGGAAGAGATTAAACTGGTCATCAAAGACATTGAGGCAGAACATCAGTTGTTTCACTCCACTGCTCGTGAGGTAAACACGCTGGATCCGGAACAGGGAAAAGTGGATGCTACGACTGCATGCAAACTCATCCTGAAATTATACCATCTGGATGAATTGGTAAAAAAACATGCGTGATCCGAAAACTCTGCTGCAAAGATTCTTCGTGAATGATTGAGCAGACCATTTTAGGAGGCTGTCGTGAACGATATGTCCCCAAAGGATGTACCTGTACCTGCTGCACAGGTTCAGTTGACATACTACGAAGGATTTAAACGGGTAGTTTTATATTCGGAAACCGAAACACCTTTTCCCGAAGGAAAACTCATCGTTTCCAGAACGGACACAGCAGGGAAAATAACACATTGCAATAAATCTTTTTGTGACCTTGCAGGATATGCAAAGGAAGAACTGATCGGCGAATATCACAGTATTCTCCGCCATCCGGATATGCCTGCCGTGGCGTTCAAAGGATTGTGGGAAACGGTACAGCAAGGGAAACGCTGGCACGGATATGTTAAAAATCTTCGAAAGGATGGAGGTTATTATTGGGTCTATGCTACAGTGATTCCGAATATCCGGGAAGGGAAAATCGTCGGTTTCACTTCTGTTCGGCGAAAACCGTCGCGCACTAAAGTTAACGAATGTATAGCTCTGTATGCAAAGCTCAAGAATGAAGAAAAAATGAATTAAACAGTTAATAAAGGAGGGAACATTTTATGAAAGACATGACTCCTTCTGATGTGCCCAAAGGTGGCACAACGGTCCGCCATAAATATTTTGACGGGAACGAAAGGACAATAATTTTTACGAACGTGGAAACATCGTTTCCTGAAGGGAGTCTTATTGTTTCCCGGACGGATACGAAAGGCATTATTGTTGGATGCAACAAAGCGTTTTGTGATATGTCCGGCTTTACCAAGGAACAACTGGTCGGTCAACCGCATTGCATTCTCCGTCATCCGGATATGCCTGCGGCGGCATTTAAGGACCTCTGGAATACCGTCAGTCAAGGAAAACATTGGCACGGATATGTGAAGAATTTGAGAAGTGACGGCGGGTATTATTGGGTCTACGCGACCGTGATTCCGAACGTGCGGAACGGAAAGATTATCGGATATTCTTCTATCCGTCGTCAGCCGTCGCGTTCTAAGATTGAAGAACACATTGCGGAATATAAAAAATTAAAAGAGCAGGAATCTTAATCATCCTACAGAATCTGATCACCGATCCGTGTACGGTAAGAAAGGAAGGAACACTATGTCATTCTTCTTCACGGTTAGCCCGGACTTCAGCCCTCTTCACATTTCGGACTGGTTTCTTGTGAATACATGGCTGCAGAGGAATACCGGAGAATCGATACATCTCGAACTGTTCGACGATTTTACCAGTCAAAGAAAAGTGATTGAAGAAAAAAAAGTTGATCTCATTTACTCCAATCCGTATGATGCGGCAATGTTGGTACGGAAATATGGATTTCAGGCAGTCGCACGGCCAAAGGATTTAACAGACGAAGCAATCATTGTCGTATCAGCCGCAAGCCCGATTAAAAAAATTGAAGATTTGAAGCCGCAGACGCGTATTGCAACAACAGACGATCCTAACGTGCACATGATGGCGATGATCCTGATTGAACCCGCGGACCTCAATAAGAGCAATACGGTCATCACTCCCTGTGAATCGTATATGCGCGTTGCTCAGGACCTGATTGGGGGAACAGCCGATGTAGGATTCTTCCTGAAGTCTACTTTTGATGACCTGTCGGATATTGTCAAAAACCAACTTCGGCCGCTCATCACCAGTCAAATTTATTTGGTGCATCATGCGTTGCTTGTCGGGAACACAATGATTCCCTTGAAGGAAAAATTGCAGCAAGCATTACTCAAAATGGTGACGGATCCCGACGGAAAGCATGCGTTGGAAGCGCTCGGTTTTTCGGGATGGGAACTTTTGGAACAGGAAGATGTCGAATTCATGATCGACCTAATGGACACACTTGTTGAATAATGAATTCATGTTATTATTCGGAGCACACTTATTATGAACTCAAAAAAATATCAAGATTTTCTGAAAGTGCTGGAAAATGAATTGCTCAGCTTCCGTTGGGGTTGTGTGTTCGATTCCGAAAAGAAAGCGACGCTGGCGGAATATGGGAACGCTCCGTCGGAGAACAGCAGTGAACTTCCGGATCAATGTAATGTTCTTTTCGAATCAGCACTTCAATCGGATGGACAGGAAACCGAATTAATGGCGCACGACGAGCAGTGGATCCTGTTGATGCGGCGGTTCACGAAAGGGCCGCTTCGATGTTTCATCCTTCTCCGCAGCGGCGGTATCACTACCGGTTGGGCGCGCGATACGCTGAAGGATAAACTTCAGGAGTTTTCCTCCAATTGAAGGTCGACGGCCGTTATGACATTGACGAAAGGTACGAACGATGAAAATATTACTTGTTGATGATGAAAAGGACCTTGTTTCCACTCTCACCACGATCCTGGAGAAATGGGGTCACTCCGTCTTGTCGGCATATGACGGCATTGGCGCTCAAAAAATATTACAGGAAACAACGGTCGATGTAATTCTGTCAGACCTTATCATGCCGAACATGGATGGCGGTGAACTTCTTACATGGCTGAACGCTCAAGAAAAGAAACCGCATTTTATCATCATGTCCGCATACTATAATGATGGATTCATCAAATATTTCACAGACCAGGGGATCACCAACATTCTCGGCAAGCCGATCCAATTTGATAAACTAAAGCTCATGTTGAAAAAGCTGGCAGCGGCGGAAGAGCCGGAAGCAGCGGAAACACCGCCACATCAAAATGGAACTCATACAGTACCAGCCGAGCATCGGGAAACAAAAACGGATATGCAGTATGAACATTTGGCAAAGGACATCACCGAACGACTGCCGGAAGCTCGTCACATCATTTTCGCCGATCCTGTTACGGGTAGAATATATTATAAGGTCAGCAAGGCGCAGGATTTCAATGAGCCGGAATTCTCCCGAATTGCGGCACCGCTGTATTTGGCTGCAGGGAAAGTATGGACATCCATTTGCGGCGAGAAAAGTTCACCGAAAGAATTGTTGACTCTGGACGACAGCAACCGAATGGTGTATCGAAGTCTTGTCTCTCCGAATCTGATGATTTATATAGATGCAACAACACAAATAACCCATGGATTGCTCAGGATCACGATTGAAAATGTATTGAAAGAATCGACGGTTCCAATTTCATAACCAACATTACGTTAATGGATAAACAATTTTTGCGCGGAATCTTCCAACAGCTGCAAACCGATGTTCCGGAAATCGACGGTTTGAGTGTCGTCACGTCCGATGGGAAAGTAATAGATGCTCAATGGTCAAATAATATTGAAATAGATAAAGTCGGTGCAGTTGGTTCTGCCTTGCTCGGTTTGGGGAAAAAAGCTATTGAGATACTTTCCCGTGGCGGATTGTTACAAGTCGTACTGCAGTCGACGGAAGGAATGCTATCGGTCTACAGCGCTGGAAGCCGGTCTGTCCTCATCATTCATATGTCGAACGAAGGAAATTTGGGAATGCTGAATTTATATGCACGAACAGCCGCAACGGCAATCGCAGATTCTCTGAAAGAAGAAGACCTTTGATTGAGCAAATAGTACAATTTATCAATGTTTTGCGAGCAGCGGAAGCTTCGCCACAACGGGTGCTTTTCTCGTTGAAGAAGTTTCCTTCGTCCACGGAATATATCCTTTCCGGCGACAGACTGCTCTATAACAAAAATATCAAACTATTTCACAAAGTCCTTCGAGACCTATTGTTCGGCACATTGGATGTCTCCTGCACTTCCATTGGACATCTGCCTGCCGAACCGATTCTATTCTTTGATGTCCATCAATTCGTGTGGGAAACAGTCAACAGAATTTCCGATGAGGATATTGATTCCATTTGCAAGGGAATGGATTCGATCTCTGTTTCCAAAACCAGTCATCCGGTAAAGGATTTTTCTCTTTTCTCCCGCGACAGTCTCGACAGCATGGTTGTGTTCTATTTCCAACTGCTTCCGAAACCGGCAAATGTTTTTTTACAGGATTTTGAAACGACGAAACGCGTCCATTATTACCGGAGCGTTTTGCGTATGGCATTGTTGGATTATATCAGGCTTGAAGCAGTTGCGTCGGAGACCATAATCCAAAAGATCGAACCAATTCAATTTTCTAAACCTCAGGAAATCTCCAGCGAACCACCTTCCAAAACTGTTACTGAAGATTCGCTTGTTCCACCGCTCAAAAAAGTGATCGAAGAATCGAAAGTCGAAGAGGTTATCAATAAACAGATCAAAGAAATTTTACACAGCGAACCGATTGCGCCGGCGCTGCAGACGCCGGTTGAGAAAAAGAGTGATGGAACGAACGTCAAAATGAGTAAAGCAAAGATTGAAAACCTGAAAAAAATATTGCGGAATATCAAACAATTATGACTGAAGAACCCAAAAATACCGCCTACTTCAAATTGGTCATTTCCGGTTCCGTGAATTCCGGTAAGACGACCTTTGTAAGAACCATTAGTGAGTTCGATCCCATTACGACTGATGAATATGCAACAGAAGCCGATGTTAAGGTTCTAAAAGGACAGACAACTGTTGCGATGGATTACGGCCGCAGAACAATCGATGAAGATGTTGTCCTTCATATATATGCGACACCGGGACAAGAACGGTTTAATTTTATGTGGGATGTTCTGGTCGAGGGTGCGTTCGGTGTAATCTTTCTTGCAGACAGTACCGATCTGGATAGTATCTCGAACACGAAAAAAATCATAAAATATTTTTCCGAAAAATTTAATCTCCCATATCTTCTTTGTGTGACGAAACTGGATGTTCCGTCAAGCATAGAGTATAAAGAAGTATTGAAGCTCATCGACAAGCAGGACCTGTTCGCCATTCCATGTAATACCACGCAAAAAGAAGATGTTCGGACTGCGTTGATTGCATTATTAAGTCTTGCTATTGACAAAGCCGCAGCACAAACGTAATTTTCCTCTGTATTCTATTTCATTCGACCTAATTGTCGTTCATCATTTCATAAAAACGATCGGAATTTTCCATGATCCCGAACAGAGCCGATGCATTACACCTGATGCATGAGTATACCCTCAACGAAAGCCTTCGCAAGCACATGGTATGTGTTGAAACAGCGATGCGGGCGTATGCGAAGAAATTTGAACAAGATGAAGAATATTGGGGGATCACAGGGTTACTTCATGATTTTGATTATGAACGGTATCCGAATCCACCGGATCATCCGTTAAAGGGGAGCGAGGTGCTGAAGGAACAAGGATATCCGGAAGAAATGAGAGTCGCGATCCTCGGTCATGCTTCTTATACGAATATTCCTCGCGAATCCCTTCTTGCGAAAACACTGTTTGCTTGTGATGAATTGTGTGGATTCATCATTGCTTGCTCATTGGTGAAACCGGATAAAAAAGTCGCTTCGGTTGAAGTCGGTTCTGTTAAGAAAAAATTGAAGGATAAAGCGTTTGCGCGCAATGTCAGCAGGGAGGATATTATTCAAGGAGCGATAGAATTGAATATGAATTTAGATGATCACATCCATTTTGTTATCACGGCGCTGAAAGAAAATGCAGAGCAATTGGGAATATAGAAGTACGAATTCCGAAACTCTTTTAGTATACAGTCGTAATAACCACCAGTGTTTTTCCCTTTTTCTCACAAATCCGGAGTTTTCAATGAAAAAGTATTTCTATCTCTTGCTTGCCGCTGTCATGTTCGCTCTGCCACTTTTATCCCAGGATAAGGATGAGGAAGGTGATGAACAGGATGAGGATTCAGGAAGAAGGTCATATTCGTATTGGAATCGTTCAAAACTCGGTGGAGCAGGTGGATTTACACCGATAGTCGGAATGTTCGATAATAAGGAGATAGACAAATATCTGACCGGTGCCGGGTTGCCCTCATTAGGATCCGATCCCATATATCTGATTGGTGGAGAAGGGTACGGATATATCATGTTCCTGCGGAATGTGCGTATGGGAGGATTTGGCGTTTCCGGTCATAAAACTGTCAGTGCTGTTCAGGCTGTTACCGCCGGAGGAAATGTTAAAAAGGAAGTGGACTATTCAGTATCCTACGGTGGATTTTTGATTGACTACGTTCAACCGATTGCATATCGACTGGATGTTTCTTTCGGTGCGTCCATCGGCGGCGGAGCGATCGGTTTGACGATGAGACGTGATGACGGGAATTTTAAAGACTGGAACAATCTCTGGAATGAATACGGAAATGTGAACACCCAATCGACGAATTACACAAGGCGTATAACAGGCGGATTTGCTGTTTTCAATCCCCGAGTGAATATTGAATATACGCTGCTGACGTGGATGCAGATAAGGATCGGCGCTGGCTATCCTATCATGTTTTCACCGGAATGGAAATTGGATGATAAATATGATATCGAAGCTGTACCGTCAAAGATTAAAACCAATGGCTATACCGTCAATGCGGGAGTGATGTTCGGATTTTTCGGATGGTAAGTGAGAAAGAGCGATAATGAAAAGGCCGTCACACGAAATGACGGCCTTTTGTATTTTAAAGTTTTTCAAATCTTGCTTGGAAGAAACGGAGATATTTCGGTTCATAGATCATTTTCAAACCCTTTACACTAGCACGGTTCTTCCATACTTCATAGACCGATTCCACAGTAACATCGCAATGCGCCTGCGTATAGACACGGCGAGGAAAAGTTAAACGGACAAGTTCGAGTTTCGGGAAATAATGATCTCCCGTTTCCTTATTCCGGCCTGCGGAAACGATACCGCGTTCCATCGCCCGGATACCGGAATCAAGGTACAACTCGGCAGCGAGCGTCTGCGCAGGGAATTTCAATTGCTCAAGCTGCGGATAGAATTGTTTTGCGTCAAGAAATATTGCATGTCCGCCGATCGGTCGAACGATAGGGATGCCAAGTTCGATCAACCGGTTGCCCACATACTCAATCTGTCCGATACGCGCCTGCAGATGATCGAATTGACACGCTTCCTCAATGCCGCGCGCCATCGCTTCCATATCACGTCCGGCGAGCCCGCCGTATGTGTGAAGGCCTTCGTACACCACAACCATATTTCGCGCTTCTTCGAACACATCATAATCGTTTAAGGCAAGAAATCCTCCGATGTTTACCAGAAGATCTTTTTTTCCACTCATTGTCGCAGCATCGGAGTAGGAGCACATTTCCAATAATATATCTTTGATTGGTTTATTCTCGTATCCTTTTTCTCGTTTTCGGATGAAGAACGCATTCTCCATTGCGCGGGTTGCGTCGAATACAACCTTGATCTTGTGCTTCGATGCTAATTGATAGACGGCACGCAGATTCTCCATGGAAATCGGCTGACCGCCCGCCATATTCACTGTGGCACCAATGGTTATATATGCGACCTTTTCTGCACCAACGCGTTTGATCAAATTGTCAAACTTGTTCAAATCGACATTTCCTTTGAAAGGATGTTCCACCTGTGCATCATGTGCTTCATCAATGATCACATCAACAAACGTTCCCCCGGATAATTCCTGATGAAGTCGTGTCGTAGTGAAATACATGTTGCCGGGGACATATTGCCCCGGTTTGATCAGGATTTTTGAAATCAGATTCTCAGCACCGCGGCCCTGGTGGGTAGGGACCAAATATTTATATCCGTAAAACTCCCTAACGCGTTCTTCTAAATGATAATAATTCTCACTGCCGGCGTACGCTTCATCACCGAGCATCATGCCTGCCCACTGGTAATCGCTCATGGCATTGGTTCCGCTGTCCGTCAGCAGGTCGATGTAGACATCCCTTGATTTCAACAGGAACGTGTTATATCCCGCTTCTTTGATGGTCTGTTCCCGTTCTTCGCGTGTCGTCATCCGCAACGGTTCGACGGATTTGATCTTAAAGGGCTCAGCCCATGAACGTCGTTTCATTGTTTCCATTGATGCTCCTTGTTCATTGATTTTAGAAGGTGTTTTTGTTACTTTCAAATGAATTGCACGGACAAATATAGTCAAGATGTCCTGATGAAACAATTTCATTTTCTTCTTCCAAATCCCATGACAAAAGAGAAAATGCTGTTCTGTTGTTGCGAAAATTTACAATATGCACACCCATGGGAAATCTATTCTTTCGGATAGGAATATGATCCCATAAAAGGAAATTTTTATGATACTTGATGGTACATGGATAGCTGTTGGAGCTGAGTTTGGCGGACAACATATTGATGATGATTTTCTTTCGGTTATTACTCTTAAGGTTAAGCAGGAAGAATGTGAACTACATATTGGTGGATCGACAGATACTGGATCGTTGAAGTTCCTCCCGCACGTTATTCCTATGGCGTTCGATTTTATGAGCACCAATGGACCGAATAAGGGGAAAGTGTACAAAGCCATTTACAAGACCAGCGGAGGATTTTTAGTTGTTTGTTACAATACTGCTGGAACAGACAGGCCGAAGATCTTCATCACGACGCCGGAAAATCAATATTCTCTTGTTCGGTATAAACGACTCGAATAATGATCCTTTCGAACACCATCACCGCACTTGCAGCGATCGTTGGGAACGACAATCTCTTTACATCGCTGGAAGATAAAATCACTTATTCATACGACGGCACTCCACTCCACTCACACTTACCTGATGCGATCGTTCGTCCTTCGTCAAAAGAACAGATTGCTGAAATTCTCCGCCTCGCAAATACAGAACGATTTTCCGTTGTTCCCCGCGGTGCCGGAACAGGATTAAGCGGCGGCTCGATTCCGGTGGATAATTGTGTAGTGATCGATATGAATCGTTGGAATTCCATCCTTGAGATTGATAAAGAGAATCTAACTGCGTGGGTTGAACCTGGCGTAATCACATCGCAACTTCACCTGGCAGTGGAGGCAGTCGGCTTGTTTTATCCTCCGGATCCGGGAAGCATGAACGTGTGTACCATTGGAGGAAACGTTGCGGAAAATTCCGGCGGTCTTCGAGGATTGAAATACGGTGTGACAAAAAATTATGTAATGGGATTGGAAGTAGTGCTTCCGAACGGACAGATCATTACCTGCGGCGGTAAGACAGTGAAGGATGTTGCCGGCTACAATTTGAAGGATCTTTTCATCGGTTCCGAAGGCACGCTCGGAATATTCACCAAAATCCTGGTGAAACTGATTCCCAAACCTGAGACGAGCAGGACGATGGTAGCCTATTTCAGTTCACAAACCGATGCGGGAAAAACCGTCTCTGCCATTATAGCTCAAAAAATTATTCCGTGCACGATAGAATTTTTGGACAGGACGACGATTCGATGTGTGGAAGAATTTGCCCGCATCGGTTTGCCGATGGATATTGAGTGTCTTTTGTTGCTTGAAGTAGACGGACATCCTGCCGTTGTTGAGGATGAAGCAAAAAAGGTTGAAGAATGCTGCAGACAGAACAATGCCCAGGAAATTATTGTTGCGAAAAATGCCGACGAGGCACTGAAATTGAAAACTGCTCGCCGCTCTGCGTTTTCCGCTCTTGCCAGAGTTCGTCCCACCACGATTCTGGAAGATATCACTGTGCCGCGAAGTGAAATTGCCGCTATGCTGGAAAAGATCAATGCAATTTCAAAAAAATATAATATCATCATCGGCACATTCGGCCACGCAGGCGACGGCAATCTTCATCCGACATGCCTTACCGATGAACGCGACCCTGACGAAATGCTTCGTGCGGAAAAAGCGTATGAAGAGATTTTTGTCGAAGCTGTAAAACTCGGCGGGACTATTACCGGAGAACATGGAACCGGCCTTGCAAAGAAAAAATTCCTGCATTTGGTTTCCGGATCATCTGCTATTGACGCAATGCGTTCGATAAAAAAAGCTCTGGACCCAAATAATATATTGAATCCCGGCAAGGTCTTCGACATGTGATAAAGAAACAGACGGACCGCAACACAAAGAGAGAATGCCGCACACGCTGAAAACTATTCCGATGAATCCACAACAAACTCTTTTCTCTGGCGTTGTACTGCCGGATGACGATGTTCTGACGCGATGCATGCATTGTGGATTGTGTCTACCAGTTTGTCCCACGTATGCAATTACCGGAAGGGAAAAGTCTTCACCGCGAGGCAGGATCAGACTGATAAAATCGGTCGCGAAAGGGACATTAGGATATACCGATGGATTCATCGAAGAGATGAATTTCTGTTTGGACTGTCAGGCGTGTGAAACAGCCTGTCCTGCCGGTGTGAAATACGGTTCGCTGGTAGAATCTGCTCGGAATCAAATCCGGACAGAACAAAAAGGATCATTCATTTCCAGATCGGTAAAGTGGTTTTTTATACGTCAGGTCCTTTCAAAAAAGAATTCGCTTCAGTTCTTTGCTTCAATGCTTAGAATGTATCAGCGGAGCGGAATAGTATCACTGTTCCATCGGTCCGTTCTTCTGCAAAAGTTGTTTCCGAAATTGACAGCACTGCAGGATCTTGCCCCGAAAATTGACGAACGTCCGTTTGATGAGCTTTATCCGGAAATCATCGCGCCTCCCGGTACGATAAAATACCGTGTTGGATTTTTGACCGGATGTGTAATGAATTCGGCGTTTGCCGGCGTGCATGAGGATACTGTCAAAGTACTATTGCATCATGATTGCGAGGTGGTTATGCCGAAGCAGCAGGTCTGTTGCGGATCCTTGCAAGCGCATAATGGGGACTTTGAAACTTCCCGTTCGCTGGCAAAGACAAACATAGATATATTCCTTTCATACGATCTTGATGCAATCATCATGAATTCTGCCGGTTGCGGCGCACTGATGAAGGAATACGCTTTCTTCTTTCGCAACGATCCGATTTATGAACAAAAAGCACAACTGATTTCTTCAAAGATCAAAGACCTTTCGGAATTTCTCACCGCCATTGGGTTGAAACGTCCGCCGCAAGAATTTCCTCATTCGGTATCGTACCATGACGCATGTCATTTGGTCCATTCCCAGAAAATATCGCGGGAGCCGCGAATGGTGATACAATCTATTACCGGTGTTTTGTACAAAGAAATGGACGAAGCCTCCTGGTGTTGCGGCAGTGCCGGGATTTATAATGTCGTCCGTCATTCGGACTCAATGCAGATACTGGCAAGAAAAGTCTTACAGATACAAGCAGTTGATGTTGAATATTTGGTCGCCAGTAATCCGGGATGCATCGCACAGTTGGACTATGGTATTACGAAAAATGGAATGAAAACAAAAATAGTACATTTGGCGACTTTGCTGAGAATGGCATACCGTTTATGACTCTGTATTTGGTAAAAAACGAATTCATTAGAGAGCCTAAAATTCAAAAAAAATATAGAGAAAAAATAGATATTTCCTGCGAAAAGAAGTAGATTCTGAAAGTGTTGTCACTTACAAACAATTACCAACAAAGGTGAAGTATGACTCAATTCCTGTTCCGCGTAATGAAAAACTTTTTACTGTTTGGCGTGCTGTTTCCAATACTAGTGTTTTCCAAGACCGGATCAGCGCCGTCTCAACCTGAAATAGTTCCAGGAATCATTTACGTGAAATTTAAACCAAACGGTGATCACTCTCTCCGGTCAGTTCAAGCATTAAGCGCAATCCGTCAAAAGTATTCGGTCCGTGAAATGACGCAACCATTTTTGAAAGAAGCGAAGAAAGCATCGGAAGAGGAATTTACGAGAATCTACAAACTGACCGTTCCGGCTTCACTTGATATACCGAAAGCAATACGTGAACTCCGCTCCGATCCATCGGTGGAATATGCAGAACCAAGTTACATCCGTCACACTTCCGGTTATACTCCGAATGATCCAAGCTATGCATCGATGTACAGCCTGGCAAAAATCAATGCATCCGCAGCGTGGGATATCACGAAAGGAGATTCGGCGGTAGTGATCGGTATTGTGGACAGCGGTGTTGATTATACGCACGAAGATCTCGCCGGCAATATCTGGACGAATCCCGGTGAGACCGGACTGGATGGTTCCTCGAATGATAAACGGACGAACGGCATTGACGATGATGCAAATGGATTCGTCGATGACTGGCGAGGTTGGGATTTCGTCGGAGGGCCGGTACCGGTTTCTGCATTTGCTCCCGATAACGATCCGCATCCGCTAAATGGTAATCCGCACGGAACCCACACAGCCGGAACAGCTTCGGCAGTGACGGACAATGGTAAGGGTGTGGCGAGTATCGGATTTAATTGCAGCATTATGATCACGAAACACGGAGTGGATGTTCCCGGCAGTACTGCCAACTATGTCGGGGAGGAAGGAATTCTCTATTGTATTAACAATGGAGCCGATATTGTCAGTTGCAGCTGGGGTGGAACAAACAATTCACAATATGAACAAGATATTATTCGTTACGGATTATCGAAAAATGTTATCGTCGTTGCAGCGGCAGGAAACGGTGGCGCTGACATCATTGGAGACGACAATGAGATCGTACAATTTTATCCTTCTGGATATCGCGGTGTGTTGTCCGTCGGTGCCAGCGATTCGCAGGACAAAAAGGGGAATTTTTCGAACTACGGCCGACCGGAGATCGTTCGTGTCTTCGCACCAGGTGTTGAGATCTTAAGTACCGTTGTCGGAGGCGGCTACCAATCGTCCGGATGGTCCGGCACTTCTATGGCAACACCGCTCGTTTCCGGACTAGCCGGATTACTGCGAACACAGCATCCTGATTGGTCTGCTGGAGAAATCATTTTTCAGATCTGTGGAACGGCAGACGACCTGAACGCACTGAATCCAGCTTTCAACGGAAAGATGGGCTTTGGCAGGATCAATGCATTTCGCGCATTATCCGAAACGCCTGCCGCTCAGGCGCCGGAGATCGCTTTTACAGGTTTTGTCGTGGATGATGCGGCAGGTGGGAATGGAAACGGCATCCTTGAACCTGGAGAAAATGCAAAGATCGATGTGATCGTCAGAAATAATTGGGGCGATGCAACGAATTTGAATGCTACGCTGTCAACTTCCCATTGGACGACATCCGTAACGAAAACTGCCTCATCGTATGGTTTTCTTCGCGGCATTTCAGTGATTGATAGTTCTCAACGGGGAAGCTTGAACGACGATTTCGAAATCTCAGTTATCGCAGACGCCATTCCGCAGGTCGTCCCGTTTACCGTCACCTTTACTGCTGCTGGTGGATATTCAAAACAGTTTAATTTTTCCATAGCGATCGGATCCAGCATTCTGCTGGTGGATGACGATAACGGTGCAGTAAATGTTGAATCATTTTATGCCAATGCATTATCCGCCCTGGGTACAGCGTATGATGTTTGGGATCATAGTAAACAAGGGACACCGTCAGCCGATCTTTTAAGTAAATATAATATGGTCGTTTGGTTCTGCGAGTGGACATTCCCATCCCTAGATTCCAGTGACATATCGACAATAACAACCTATCTTAATAACGGTGGAAAGATGTTCATCTCAGGCCAGGATCTCGGTTGGGATCTTGGTGATCCGGGCGGAACAGCATATGGTGCATCCGGCGGTGCATCGAAAACGTTTCTGGAAAATGTATTGAAAGCAAAATACATTTCGGACGATGCTGCGACGAGTTCTGTTGTTGGTGTTCCCGGGGATTCCATCGGTGACGGATTGGCATTCTCGCGGTTTCAAATCTTTTGGGACCAGTACCAATATCCAGATGTCATTCAACCGAATGGCGGGTCAATTTCTATTTTTAACTACAGCGGCGGCACAGCAACAGGATCGTCCGGGGCTATTCGCTATGATGGTGCATACAAGTTGGTGTATTTCAGTTTTGGCGGAATCGAAACGATTACCGATTCACTCAACAGGGTCCGTGTAATGGAACGTGTTATCAACTGGCTGGGTGAAAGCCGAACGATTGTCGATAAACTGAAGGATACAGAAAATTCAACGGATCCCTATGGAGTCTCTGCCGTCGTATCAACATCATCAACGATACAATCGGTCGAACTTTTTCATGACATTGACGGACAATTGCCATTTAATAAAATGGCGATGACACTCAATGCAGGTAAATATTCTGCGAATATTCCAGCATACCCGGCAAATTCAACCGTCGAATACTTTGTTCTGGTGAAAACAGGAAATGGATTTCTTCCATATAGTATGAACAAATTTTTTGTGGGACCAGATGTATTGAAACCGGTTATCAGCAAGGTAGATACGATCGCAAATACATTGTATGGATCCGGACCTTTTCCCATTCTTCTTTCCGTAACGGATAATCTAGAAGTGGATTCGAACAATGTGAAATTGAAATTCAACGTGAACAACGGACCGGAGATTGAAGTACAGCTGACCCATACAAACGGATTCTGGTATGCCGGTTCACTGGTTCCCGTTACCGCGTTCGGCATAGGTGATGTTATTCAATATTATATAACTGCTTCGGATAATTCTGCAGCCAAGAATGTCTCCCGGTATCCTGAGACCGGATCGAAAAATTTTGCCATTGGAAAAGAAATGGTCGATAATTTTGAAAAGATCGATTCAACACAATGGATTTTTAATGGCTGGGGATATTCCACGTTCGCTAAACGCGGAGCATTCAGCATTACTGATAGTCCGGAAGGGAAGTATCTGCCAAATTCGGAAAGATCGCTGGAATTGAAAACTGGATATGATTTAACTGCATTCACTAAGGCGACATTGCAATTTTATCGACGTTCAGTGCTTCACACTTCAGATACGGCGTTCATTGAGATATCCAGAAATAGCATTGATTGGCAGGTGTTAAAAAAGATCAATGGTATCAGCGCATTTATGAGTCAGGAAAAACTATTCATCAATGATTATACGGGCACAGGAAATGGAAATGTGAAATTGAGATTTCGTGTAAAGTCCGATGCTACGAATGAATCGGACGGTATATACATCGATGATATAGAACTGTTAGTAGATGCACTGGCAACATCCGTTCATTCATCCTCATCAACGTTACCAACGGAATTTAATCTTGCACAAAATTATCCCAATCCGTTCAATCCTTCTACAACAATCCAATTCAGTCTGCCAGTAACAACGTACGCGAGTGTTTCGATTTATGACGGAATTGGCAGAGAAGTTGTGACTGTTGCGGAAGGCATATTTCAACCGGGAGTGCATACTGTGAATGTTGATGCATCACAACTTGCCAGCGGAATATATTTCTACCGATTACAGACAGGAACGTTCAGTGATAGCAGGAAAATGTTATTGTTGAAATAACTCTAACTGTCCGCAACACTTTCTGGCCGGATGTGAAGTCTTGCATCCAGCCGGAGGTTTCTTGCTGCAGATCTCATTCGACTACAGCAAAAGTGTTTTGTCTGTTACGTCACTATTTTGATCTTTCAGATCCAAAATAGTTTACCGCATTGAAGATATCTGAATTTTCATGAGAATCTTTGTTCTTATAGAGTTGACTGCGTTCTTTGCATTTCTCACTGCACAGGAAAAAGATACTACCTTTATTCTTACCGGACTTGAGATTACCTCAACAAGAAAAGTAAGCACTTCCTATGGAGAACCGTTGGCGATCTCGGTGATCACGCCAAAAGAGTTTGCCAAAAGCAGAAGTTACGGATTGGACGATGCACTTGGAATGGTTCCGGGAGTGTTTGCGCAATCACGTTATGGAAATCAGGATATTCGGATTACCATCCGAGGATTCGGCGCTCGCGGTGCAGGGGAGCGGTCCAATTCCGGCACTTCACGAGGTATTCGTGTATTACTCGATGGTTTTCCCGAAACAGAACCCGACGGCAGAACGTCGTTCGATCTTATCGATGTCAGCACGATAAATAAGATCGAAGTGATCAGGTCGAATTCTTCTGCATTGTGGGGAAACGGTGCAGGAGGTTTGGTAAGTATTTCATCGAACACCGTATTTGAAACTCCTTTCGTTTCACTGCGGGCATATTCCGGAAGTTTTGGTTTTTCAAAACACGTTTTCCAATCCGGACTCAATATCGGTGACGGAAAATTCTTCTTGAATGTCAGCAACACCTGTGCGGATGGTTGGAGGCGCCATTCTTCCAGTGCTCAGACCACCGTCAATACGGGAATCTCTGCGCCGATCGGGAAAAGCACGAATGTCGGTATTTTCTTAATGGGTACGTCGAATATATTTCACATTCCTGGACCGCTTTCCCAAAAACAATTGGACAAAGATCCGCAGCAAGCTCAGAATGATACTTCCTTTTATCTTCCCACCTACGTCGCACGCGATGAACGTCGGCACAACCGTCTTGGCAGACTAGGGATTGCCGTTTCCCATTCATTCAACGATGGTAACGATTTTTCTGCGAACGCATTCGTTTCACCGAAATATCTTCAGCGGTCCGAGAGGAACACCTTCCGAGATTTTACACGCTATCATGTCGGCGGCAGCGGCATATTTCGGAATAGAATTGATCTGGATGATGTGCATCATCTGATTGCTTCCATCGGCATTGACGAAGCATATCAGGATGGATCAATTTTGTTCTATCAATTGAAGAATGGTCAACGGGATTCCGTTCTCGTGGACAACAAACGTGAAGCAGCGAATAGTTTCGGTTTTTTCATTCAGGAGGAACTGAATATCAATGACCGCATTATCGTATCTCTTGGCGCCCGATATGATAATGTGACGTACCAAACTGAGAATTTCATTACACCTACAGGATTATCCGATAAAAAATCGTTTTCAAAGATTAGTCCGAAAGCAGGTATTATTTTCAGATTATCATTGACGCACAGCCTCTATGCGTCGTTTGGCGGTGGGGTGGAAGTGCCGGCAGGAAATGAAACTGATCCTCCCCAGGGCCTAGCCGATACGCGGGCGATCAACCCATTGTTGGAACCGATCATTTCATCAACACTGGAGATTGGTACAAAACAGTTTTTGACACTGGACCATGCGGTGATAAAAAATCTTACGTATGACGCAGCAGCATACCGTGTTATCACAACACATGATATTGTTCCGTACCAAAATGGACGTTTCTATCTTACCGCGGGCAAAACGGAAAGGTTCGGATTTGAAGTGGGATTATCAGTACAATTCGAAGCAGGATTGACATTCAGTACGGCTGCATCGTTGTCCACGAACAAATATCTTGAGTACACCATTGATTCGGTTTTTACAAAAAGACCTATCGCTGCTTCCTTAAGCGGAAAACAAGCAAGTTACGCCGATAATGATGTTGTAGGAATTCCATCATTCATTATGAACAACAGGCTGCGGTATGATGTCCCAATTGCAGATGGATTATATAGTGAAATTACAATACAAAGCATTGGAAAGTATTTTGCGGATGACAGGAATACTTTGCGAGTGCCGGCATACACAATTATGAATGCCACGATTGGTTTCGCGAATCCGACGTTAATTTCGAAAGATATAGGCTTCCACGGATTTATTTCTCTCAATAATGTTAGCGATACAAAGTTCATTTCCTCTGCATACATCAATCCAGATTACGGCCGGAATACAACTACCAGCAATGAAGCGGTCTATCTTGAACCCGGATTGCCCCGTCACTTCGTCGCCTCGTTCGGCCTTCACTATAATTATTAACTGATGGTACACACAAAGAGAAAAATGTTCATGCTGAGCAAGGCGCAGTAATCAATTTTTGGGTCGCCCTTCCCCCGCCACAAAGTGGTCCCGTTGGGAAAGGGGCCCCATTGGGGGGCGCATCCTTTCCCGTTGTTCGGGATCCCGTACGGCGGGACAAAATGCGAAGGATTTGCTCAGGGTGACCATCTTTTCTGCGCCGCACCGAAGCATTGTTATTCGATAATTAATATTTTGCGTAACATCAGTTATTAACAGCAGAAAGATGAATAATTCATCTTTTGATTGTTGCAATTCTTCTTCTCTCGGCTTACTTTAATCGCATTGAATATCTTACGAAAGGCAACAATCATGACAGAAGTGAATCGTCGAAAGTTTCTTGCCTCTACTGTATTATCAGGTACAGTTATGTCGTTCTTGCCGGAGCTATTGGAATCGCAAACCAAACCAACTGAAGTACGGAAAGCAGTAGTCATCAGCAGTGGTAACGGTATTTCGGCAACTGCAAAGGCGATGGAAATGATCCGACAGGGAGCGGATGCGTTGGATGCCGTTGTCGCAGGAGTTAATCTTGTAGAAAATGATCCGAATGATATGACGGTAGGTCTTGGCGGTTTACCCAACGAAGATGGTATAGTAGAACTCGACGCATCCGTCATGCATGGACCGACACATCGCGCGGGTGCTGTTGCATCGTTGCGGAACATCAAAAATCCTTCCTCTGTCGCTAAGATGGTGATGGAACGTACGGATCATGTTCTTATTGTTGGAGAAGGTGCATTGAAATTTGCCAGAATGCATGGATTCAAGGAAGAAGAGCTTCTGACGGAAGAGTCACGCAAAATGTGGGTGAAATGGAAGGAACATCTTTCTTCGGGAGACGATTATCTTCCATCGCATACGGTCGACGACAGAAATATCGGCTCCAGATTACAGGAAGTGATGCAAAGCTATGGCACAATTAATTGCGTTGCGAAAGATTTTAAAGGGAATATTTCCGGAGTAACCACGACCAGCGGACTTTCATATAAAATGCCTGGTCGCGTTGGCGATTCCCCAATTATCGGCGCCGGATTATATGTGGACAATGAAATTGGAGGTGCAGGATCCACCGGCCGTGGCGAAGCAAATCTTGTCAATTGCAGTTCTATCATGGTTGTTGAATTCATGCGCCAGGGAAAGTCGCCGGAGGAAGCTTGTCTTCAGGCGTGCAAAAGGATCGCAGAAAAAACTATTATGAAACGGTTGTTGACAGAAGACGGAAAACCGAATTATAATGTCTCGTTTTACGCCGTCAATAAACGCGGAGAGTACGGCAGTGCAGCGATCTGGAGCGGTGCAACATTTGCCGTGCATGACGGAGTGGAAAATAAAAAGAATGAATCTGCGTATTTGTACAAACGTCCGCCGGAAGATCTGAAATAAGAAACGCTTCGACACCGCAACAGTGTTTCATTTTCCGTACTATTACAGGATAGGAAGAGCGGTGTCGAAGAATCTACTGTTCAATTTGCAATAAACAATTACGCTGTTCAGTTCTTCGAAATTGGCGCTTCGTTCTTTTCAGCATCTGCATGAAGTATCGCAGTATAAAATGCAACGATCAAATCACTCTCTTCCGTCAACATTGCACTTTTGATCGCTTTCAATCCGTCTTCACCGGAAATCTGAATGAGCGCAAGAGCTGCCGATACTTTAACGGCATCGCAGTTATCGCACACTAAGATCTCTTTCAATGCATCCGCTGCTTCAACAATGTTGTATTTGCGGATGAAATTGGCGGCGCTCGTTTTCACACCGGGATTATTTACAGACAATTGCAAAATGTAGGCTTTTTTTGCATTGTCCCAATCAGCCGGTGCGATGTTATCATTCGGAGTGGACGCAATTCCGAATGAAACGATAAACAATACTAGGAAACCAATTCGTGTGTATTTCATAACCCCTCCTTAAAATTGTGTTGCGTGTCTTTCGGTGGGTAACAGTACGACGACGGATAGGTGCAAAAGTTTCGGATGGCAGGACAATTTGTGATGAACTATCGTATCACAGTGATGAAATGCAGTCTCATCTCGTTTTATGATTGAGGAGAATATTGTCGCTATTCAAATACGCTTTACAATTACCTCTATCGTTCTGTATGAAATAAAAATAACAGATCGCAGTCCAAAATATTTTTGGATTCTATTTTCATTCATCCTGCGTGCAGATTAATGTATAAAGCCATATGAAACAGCGTAAGTTTGTCATGGTGAGAATAGTTGAACCATGAATCCGTTAAAATTATCAACTTGGATTTTGGTCGAAGTGATTTTTCTTCGTTTGATGTTAATTTTCCAAATGTTTCGTGCAATGGAGGACTATTTTTCCTGATTAAGTATATTCATTGGTTTTTGTGATCAGGGAATTGGAATGTTACACAAAAGACCGGGATGGATGGAAATAATTGATGATGCGGTTGACTAACCACTTTCTGTTCCTTTGCGACGCTGATATTACGTCAGGAAGGACGCTCTCGATCCTGAAAACAATTTTCCCGCCACCATATTGCCAGAACTTCAACTTTTTTGTATATTTGTAAAGTGTATGCCGGGATGGCGGAATTGGTAGACGCGCTGGACTCAAAATCCAGTTCCCCTTAAAGGAGTGTCGGTTCGAGTCCGACTTTCGGCACAATCAACTAAAAGTCATTCGCAGTACGGATGACTTTTTTTGTTTTCATATGACGGAGGTTTAGCGTAACTTTTTACTATTGAATACCGGTCGAATGAATATCTCAATAGTACGATGGTTATGCTTTGTGCCGTTCCTGTTTGCCGCCGCGCAGACTCCTTCGACCATACAGGTTGAAACATTTACCTTTTCTTTGCCCAGCGATTCCGTTTCGGTTCAACTCTCCAAAGGTTTTATCATCGAATCATCACTGGCCGTTCGTATTGATTCCATACTAACGAAGAACTATAATTTTCAACGTTCGACTGGAAATCTGACCGTCTTCATGGATTCTGCACAACTTGTTCCATTCTCTGTTGTTGTTTCGTATTCGCACCTTCCGCTTAATTTAAAACCGTCATACCACCTCCGTACATTGGTCTTTCGATCCGATACTGTTGAAAAAGGAAAACAACATATTGTTGTAACACGGTCAGAAGGTGTGTTGACGAATATGTTCGGACCGGAACTTTCAAAAAGCGGTTCAATCAGTAGGGGATTCCTTGTTGGCTCAAACAGGGACCTAACGTTAAGTTCCGGTTTCAGATTACAAATGGCAGGAAAGCTCTCCGACGATATCGACATTCTAGCGGCATTAACTGACGAAAATACTCCTATCCAACCGCAGGGAAATACACAAACGCTGCAAGAAATCGATAATGTGTTTGTGGAAATTAAAAGTCCCATTTACACTGCAACATTGGGGGACTTTCAATTCTCCGCACGGTCCGGTGAGTTCGTGAATATAAATCGGAAATTACAAGGGGCAAAACTGTTGGCGGACTATCAAACGATGACGCCAAAAAGTACGTTACAGGTGACCGGTGCAACCAGCAGGGGAAAATTCAATACGAACCAACTTCAGGGTATTGAAGGTGTTCAAGGACCGTACCGGTTAACTGGGAAGAATAATGAACGAGCGATTATTGTCATTGCAGGGAGTGAAAAAGTATACGTGGATGGTGAAACAATGGTTCGAGGAGACAACAACGATTATTCCATCGACTATGGTTCTGCGGAAGTGACATTCTCCACGCGCCGATTGATTACCGGTGCTTCGCGCATCGTAATCGATTTTGAATATTCGGACAGACAGTTTACCAGGAACTTTGTCGGCGTGGATGCTACTGCTTCTTTGTCGAATAATTTATCCATTCAAACGAACTATTTCCGCGAGGGAGATGACCCGGATGCGCCGATTGATATTTCACTGAGCGAAAATGATAAGGCGATTCTCAGTCAATCAGGAAATACTGTCGCTGCAAAACCAGGAGCTATTTTTGTCGGAATTGATTCGCTCGGAATTGGAAAAGGAAATTATACCGCGATAGATTCGTCTGTTGATGGCAATATCATCCGAATCTATCGGTTCGAACAAAACACACCCTTGGCTCTCTATAATGTAAATTTTTCTCCTGTCGGATTTGGAAATGGTGATTATATCAGGGAAGGAATAGGAAGATACCGATTTGTCGGAATCGCAGCGGGACAGTATGCTCCCGTCATCATCCTTCCGACTGCACAACTCCATCAAGTGTATTCCGTCGGAGCAAAAGTAGGTTTGGTACAGAACCTGGTATTTGAAGGAGAATATGCAGCGAGTAATTTCGATCAAAACAGATTCTCTGTGATAGGCGATAATACTAATACTGGGGGTGCCGCTCGATTCTTGCTCACCTACAGTCCAAAATCACTTCGCATCGGCACAATTAACATAGGGAGTATCGATATCTCGCTGTATGAGCGGTTCAAACAAAAGAGATTTCTTTCACTGGACCGTACTGACGAAGTGGAGTTCGGAAGGAAATGGAGCACCGACAGTTTGTCCGCATCAGGTCAAGCCGATGAAGAACTCAGGGAAGGTCGCATTACTTATCGGCCTGTAGAGGTTCTATCGATCTCATCCGGAATCGGCACGCTCGAAAGGAGCAACGCGTTTTCTTCGTTACGGTACGATGCGTTGATCGATCTGAAGGATAAACGGTATCCTTTTGTCTCATATTATATTGAAAATATCAGCGGTGAAGAACGACAGCTCCGTATTTCTAATGAGTGGATCCGACAAAAAGGGTCAACAGAATATACCATAGGAATGATCACTCCATCAATGAGATATGAAAATGAACACCGATCAGTCCGTAATGATATAAACGATTCGCTTGAATCTTCGAGCTATGCTTTTTCATTGTTTTCTCCGAAACTGTCGGCGGCGAATGTTTTTGGCATAGACGCATCTTCAGAGTTTGAATGGAGAAATGACGATGCTGTTGTGACAGGTTTTTTAATTCCACAATCCACTTCATTCACGCAAAGCTATGCAGCAGCCATTCGCGAAGTACAGAATTTTACTGCTTCGGCCATCGTTACACTTCGTGAAAAGCGTTTTGAAAGAGAATTTCAAGCGAATAATACCAATCAACAAACGACATTGATCAAGATTCTTTCCCGGTACCGGCCATTCTCGCAAGGATTGGACATCGACCTATTGTATGACGCAGCAGCCCAGAGAACAGCGAAACTAGAACGGATATTCTATAAAGTCCGTAAAGGAGAAGGGCAATTCGTTTGGACCGATGCGAACGGAAATGGGACCGTCGATCTGAATGATGAACGGGAATTTGTTCCAGACCGGTATGATGGCGAATATATTGCATTGACTTTAAATTCCGATCAGTTAGTCCCTATCATTAGTTTAAAAGCATCATCACGGATCAAAATCGAACCTTCCCGTTTTTTGAAGAATCCGTCATCTGCAATTGAAAAGTTCGTGACGATATTCTCAACAGAGACATTCGCACGTTTAGAAGAACGAAGCACAGAACAACGGACAGAGAAGATCTATCTGATGGACTTGAGTGCATTCCTTAATCCGGCATCGACACAAATGGGAGTCCAATTCTTTCAACAAGATTTGTTTTTATTCGAATACCGTCCGGAATATTCGTTTCGATTTCGCTTCAATCAGCGAAACGGTTTAAGCCAGTTTGCATCTGGTTCAGAAAGAAATTATTCCAGGGAGCGCTCACTTCGTTCTCGATTCCTGGTCTCCAATGAAATCGCAAATCAAACAGATGTTATTTTTAAAGATGATAATGCCGTTTCTACATCCAGAATAAATCCATCCCGCCGGATAACGAACATTGCACTTATTACAGACCTCACATATCGACCCGAAGCGAATATCGAAGTTGGAGTAAAGATTGAAACCAATCAGGCAGAGGACCGCGGAAGCGGGAGAGCAGTAGTTGCAGATTACAATGGACAATCAGTTCGCGTTGTCTACGGATTTATCGGAAACGGACAGTTACGGACAGAATTTTCTCGCGAAGAAGTGCTGCTCGGCGGGCTGCTGTTAGGTTACCAACCGCCGTTTGAGTTAACAGCTGGAAGAGATTTCGGCAAGAACTATTTGTGGAGTGTCTCATCTGAATATCGAATGGGTGGGAATGTCCAATTTTCACTTCAATATACCGGCAGGACGACATCACGAACTATCGTTGTCCACACAGGAAAAATGGAGGTTCGCGCTTTTTTCTAAAAGTCCGCCCGCGAGTACAACCCTTTGCAGAGGAAAGAAGTTAAAAGATCTGAAATAAACCAAAAGAAGGAAATATCTTGCGGTTAGTGAGAAAGAATGTTATATTTGTGCAGTCAAAGTCCCGCCTCAATTGCGGGACTTTTTTTTGGTAGAAACTGTGTATGCCCTCAATTCCCGAAAAAATACAGGAAATCCTTCAACCCATCATTGATGAATCCAATTCGTTTATCGTTGAAATTGTGCTGCGCGGCGAACGGACAAGCAAAGTGATCGAAGTTTATGTCGATTCCGAAAAGGGCATTTCTCTTGAAGAGTGCTCCGATATCAGCAGGAAGTTATCTGAAAAATTAGATGAACTGGATCTGATACCAGGAAGATACCGGTTGGACGTTTCCTCTCCGGGATTGGACAGGCCGTTAAAACTGTTCCGGCAGTACGCAAAAAATGTCGGTCGCGACTGTAAGGTAAAATATACAGCGGATGGAAAAAAAAATATTCAAGAAGGGGTTCTTGAACAAGCCACCGCTTCGAAGATCGTGATCAAGAAAAGTGGAAAACTGTTTGAGATACCGTTTTCCGCGATCAGTGAAACTTATATCATACCTCGAATCAAGTAAGAAGTAAAACTTTTGGGAGAAGTACAATGAATCATGAGATTGTCGAATCGTTTTCCGGCTTAGTGCGGGATAAAAGTATTGACAAGGACATTTTGGCCGGAATCGTCGAAGATATCTTCGGAATGATGGTGCGGAAGAAATACGGCCTTGATGCAAAATTTGACGTTGTCGTCAATATGGACAAAGGAGATATCGAAATCTATCTCGAACGACAGATCGTTGAAACAGTGGAGAATCCGGCAACGCAGGTAGATGTCGAGACAGCACGGAAAATGTCCGGCGAAGAACTGGAAGTCGGCGAAGAATATGTAGAGATCATTCCGCTTGCCCAATTCGGTCGGCGGTTGGTAACGACGGCAAAACAAAACTTTACGCAGCGAATCAAGGAGATAGAGAAAGAGCTCATATTCAGCGAATATTCCAATTCGCTGGGAGAGATTGTTGTCGGCGAAGTATACCAGATTCGTAATAACGATCTGCTGATAATGCACAACAAGAACGAATTGCTGCTTCCACGCAGCGAGCAGATCCCGAAAGAGCGCTTCAAAAAAGGAGACACCGTTCGCGGTGTAGTGAAGGAAGTCCGGAAGAACGCCAGCAATCCTGTCGTTATCGTTTCACGCACGGATGCGCGATTCCTGGAGCGCTTGTTTGAATTGGAGATTCCGGAAGTGTATGACGGCATCATCGAGATTAAAAGCATTGCACGTGAACCCGGTGAACGGGCAAAAGTTGCAGTGGAATCATCCGATGATAGGATCGATGCGGTCGGCGCTTGCGTTGGTATGAAAGGCGTCCGTATCCATGCTATCGTCCGTGAATTGAACAATGAAAATATCGATGTGATCAATTTCAGCGATGACAAGGCTACCTTCATCACTCGGGCACTCGCACCGGCAAAATTGAAAAACATTGTGCTTGATAAAGAAAACAACAAGGCGACCGTCACGGTGGAAGAATCGCAAGTTTCCATGGCGATCGGCAAAGGCGGACAAAATATCCGCCTTGCAAGTAAGTTGACCGGATTTGACATCCAGCTGGTGAAGGAGGGAAGTGAATACGATATCGACCTTGAGGAATTTAAAGAAGAACTCGGGGATGATCTGTATAACAAATTTGTCGAAGCAGGATACGAAACAGCAAAAGAAGTCATCGATGCTGAATTCGATTATCTGCTGCAGGAGATCGGCGCAGAAGAAGAGAAACTGAAAGAGATCGTCGCCCTGATCAAAAAAGAATACGAAGAAGCAGAAGTTGACGAAGATGAGGATGACGAAGAAGAATCCGAAAGTACGGAAACTGAAAAATCTGCATCATAACGTTGCTTTATACTAAAGGGAACTAATGTCCGAAGCAGTAAAAAAAGTAAAAGTCAAAGATGTCGCAAAGGA
>JBAYIS010000002.1:0-275594 GCA_041665525.1 Bacteroidota bacterium
GACCTTTCTATCGGAGACCTATCATCCAGGCTTGAGGTGCACCCTAATTACCTCTCACAGATCATCAATGAACATGAGGGAAAGAATTTTTACGATTTTGTTAACACGTACCGCATTGAAGAATTTAAGCGTGCCATCTCACTCCCCAAAAACCAGCAGTTTACTTTGCTTTCCGTCGCGTTTGACTGCGGGTTCAATTCAAAATCCTCCTTTAACCGGTATTTTAAAAAATCTACCGGAAAAACGCCTTCTGAGTATTACGCCGCACTTATCGCCGATCAACATCATCTGGAATAGTGCCTCCTTATAAGCGGACACCCCAATATCCGTTTCAGCCTTCAAGGAGAAGCGCCGATGGCGATTGATAGACGTAACTTGTATTAGTTTTTCAAACATACAATTATCCAATCAATCAAAAGGAATACTCATATGAGGGGCAACAGAATCACTATAGAAATAATTCTTGCAGTTTTCGTTTTAGTACACTCCACAGCATTTGCCCATGGCGGCAGTAAAGATGTGAAACTCCACATCAATCCTCAATGGACTGAGTGTTCATTTCAACTCGATCCGGCACTGACACAAGACGCTTGGCATCAATTTACAAAGGAAGCAGGCATGGTGACCTATTTCCGTCCTCTCACCGATGCACAACCAATGGGTATGGGAAATTATGAATTTTCAATACTTCAATGGAATACCGCCTTTGACGATACAAAAGCTGCTTGGAACGATACGTTTGTCCATCCGGATACAACGCATTGGCTCAAAGAAGGAGCAAGATTAGGAATTCCCGGGTTCACATTCAGAACCGGTGTAACAGACAATATCGACATAGGAGCCTATTGGATAAAAAATCCGGGCGCGAACTACGGAATCTGGGGCGGGCAAGTTCAATATAATCTTATTAATGAAATTGAAGATCACTGGGCTGCTTCGGTTCGAACGAGTGTTATTTCTTTATATGGTCCAGACGATTTGGATTTGACTGTGTATGGTATCGATCTTTTGGCAAGTAAAGAGTATGCAGTATATTCAGATTGGATATTCGTTTCACCGTATACAGGCGTATCAACATATTTGGCATCCTCTCATGAAACAACTGCCGCAGTTATTCTTGAAGATGAAAGAATCGTAGGAGTACAAGGAATGGTTGGTACAATACTCCAGATATCGTACGCCAGGCTTGCATTCGAATATAGTGTGGCAACAGTAAGCACACTCTCCTTTAAAGTCGGAATCGGTTTCTAGCAGTTAGCTCAGTAGGAAATCGAGTGAATAAACTGACAGAAAACATCTTATCTATAGGTCTCCTGGCGATAAGTCTTTTTTTATGGATCATCGCAATATATCTCTTTGTGCGATAACCACGGTATCACGTTTTAATTTGCAAAACAGTCTCTCGTTCCCAAGCACTGTCTCAAGTATATTTCGAATCGCTTGGTCGGGTGTTTGGGAACAGTATTTTTCTACATTCCATGCGCAATTATTTCTTTCGGTCTGGAAACCCCTTCCCTTCAGTGAGCAATTTAAACAAACTCTCTTGTATGTAATAATTCCAACCCTTTGCACAGCCATCGTAACATTCAAGATCGGGAACTAGTCCGCTGTGTGTAAAAGTGATCTGTGTAAAATTGTTTTCATTTGACATATCAAAAACAATTTTCGTTCCGATCCATTCCTTATTGTTTTTGATCCATGTCAGGTTAGAATCAGTTACAGACCATACTATTTTTTTGTCTTTCACAATGTCGGCAACCGTAAGAACAAAGGAATCTCCAAAATTGAAACGGATTGTAAACGTATCGCACAGCTGTTGAAAGTCCCCCTCTATATTTTCCGACCACCATTGTGATACTTGTGCAATTCGTTGAAATGCATCTGGAACGGAAATCGGCACCGTGATGCTGCATGAAAAACTCTTTTGCTGCATATTGTATTCCTTATCAGGAAATAGTTTTAGGATTGTCAATTCCAGTTATCAATCTTCAGGTCGTTGGGTGATGGTTTCCCTTTCCCTGTCTCAACGTATTCCCGTAGACTCAAAAGGAAGACGGCCCATTTCATGCTGCAGTGAGCCGTAAATTCAACTGCTTCTCGCCAATTCCTGTGGCCGAAGAGAAGGATGGTCTGCCCGTCCACAGCGGACAATTGGAATGTAATGTCCGTACCGATCCATTCCGGAGGGCCGTCCACGCAGCGCCATCGAACATCACGCTCAGCATGAAGCGCCTGCACTTCCATCACCATTGCACCGATAAGCACTCCCGCTGTTGATCGAAAACGGAATTCGATCCTGCCGCCCACCTTGCCGTCACCAAGAACCTCCTCGGTCCACCAGTTGGCCAGACCTTTTAATGAAGTTAATGCGTGAAAAACCTGATCTGATGAAGCTTTAATCCCGATACGATGAATGATGTCAGCCATTGTAATCTCCGTTTATATTGTGTTAAGAAATGACTTCATTATTACTTGCGATGTGCAAGTGACCAAATATATCGTGATTGCTTGCATAACGCAAGTAAAATCTTTACTTTGGGATGAGAAATTATTGCCATGACGAATTCTTACAATTGAGCACTTCGGAGCAACGGATTGAGCTAATGAAAAAAAGAAAAAAAACACTACGATCGCATTGTCCCGTCAATTATGGACTGGAGGCGTTTGGCGACCGCTGGGCACTGCTGATACTTCGAGATATTGTGTTTCGAGGAAAGCGGACCTATGGAGAATTCCTCAAATCAGAAGAGGGTTTTGCCACAAATATTCTGGCCTCTCGCTTGGAACACCTACTTGAGACCGGAATACTCCTCCGCGAAGGGGATGAATCAGACGGCCGGAAAGACATTTATACGCTAACGGAAAAGGGATTAGATCTTATTCCTCTCCTTTTTGAAATGGTATTATGGAGCGAGAAGTACGACAATCAATCAGAAGCTAAACGTATCCTTCGTCTGGTTGATCTAATACGAAAAGATAATCGCAAAATCAGTCAAAAAGTGAGGGAACAGGTAATGCGCGGCGAAGCTATTGTGAAAGAATATTTGTCGTAATGATACGAGTGCCCGATTACATTAACTTTTAACGATGTATTTAACAACAAGAAAGTCCCGATTTCTCGGGACTTTTTATTGTACACTGGACAGGAGTCCCCCGCTTTTGAAAAAATATCAAGGCGGGATGTCGCATTGTGAAAAAAATTCCAAGGCTCCAGAACCACACTTCTCCTCTGCTTCGTGCATTTTTAAAACAAAAAGTCCCGATTTCTCGGGACTTTTTATTGTACACTGGACAGGAGTCGCCCGCCTTTGAAGAAAAACAGGTGAGCGGGATGCCACTATTCCGTAAAATTAGGGGTGGCAGAACCAATGTTTCTCTTCAGATCGTAGGTTGATGCCGATATATTTAAAAAACAAAAAGTCCCGATTTCTCGGGACTTTTTATTGAACACTGGACAGGAGTCTCCCGCCTTTGAAGAAAACAGGTGAGCGGGATGCCACTATTCCGTAAAATTAGGGGTGGCAGAACCAAAGATTCTCTTCAGATCGTAGGCTGATGCCGGTATATTTTAAAAACAAAAAGTCCCGATTTCTCGGGACTTTTTATTGTACACTGGACAGGAGTCTCCCGCCTTTGAAGAATAACAAGTGAGCGGGATGCCACCATTCCATAAAAATAGGGGTGGCAGAACCAAAGTATTCTTCAGATCGCAGGCTAATGCCGGTATATTTAAAAAACAAAAAGTCCCGATTTCTCGGGACTTTTTATTGTACACTGGACAGGAGTCGAACCTGTAACCCTCAGCTTCGTAGGCTGATGCTCTATCCAGTTGAGCTACCAGTGCGTTTTTTCTTGGAAGTAGCGAAATCCCTTTGGGATTGAGCTACCAGTGCGTTATTGCGATACAAAAATACGAAAGAATGACCGATCTCGCAAGAAATTTTCTGTGAAGGATTTTTAATGTATATTAAGAAAAAGAAGGAACACATGAAGTCTGTTTGTATTTTTTGCGGCTCAAAAAACGGAACTAAGAAAGAGTATGCTGATAATGCCCGCGCATTAGGACAATTGTTCGTGAAGAATAATATCGCCATGATCTATGGCGGCGCGACGAACGGTATTATGGGTATTATTGCCGATACAATGATGGAGAATGGCGGGAAAGTGATCGGTGTAATTCCGACTCTCATTGCCGACCGGGAGCTGGCACATAATAATATTTCCGAGTTGCATATCGTCGCTTCCATGAGCGAGCGTAAAACGAAGATGATCGATCTTGCCGATGCGTTTATCACCCTTCCCGGCGGCGTCGGAACGATGGATGAAATGTTCGAAGTGCTGGCGTTCACCCATCTAGGCGTGAATGCAAAACCGGTGGGCGTGCTGAATGTGAATGGATATTATGACCATATGCTTCGGTTCATCGATCACGCGGTGGCAGAAGACTTCGTTCCTCATCGGGTAAAAGCACAAATCGTGGTGGACCACGATCCCGAACGACTCTTACATAAAATGACATTATCATGAAAAAAAGAATCAATATTTCATCCGGCGCTCCGTGGGAGGAAAAAGTCGGTTATTCCCGTGCCGTGCGAATAGGCAATCTGATTGAAGTCACCGGAACGGTTGCCGTGGATGACTCCGGCGCCGTCATCGGCAAAGGGAATCCATACGAACAGACAAAATTCATCCTGCAGAAAATCGAACGGGTTCTGCACCAGGCAGGAGCATCGTTGAACGACGTTATCCGCACGCGGATGTTCGTTACAGATATTACCCGGTGGGAAGAATACGGAAAGGCGCACGGTGAGGTCTTCGGTGCTATCAAACCATGCACAACAATGGTGGAGATCGCAAAACTCATCGGGACAGAATATTTGATTGAAATTGAAGCAACCGCTGTCGTCAATGAGTAATCTTCGAAAACAGATCGCTGATGAACAGGCTGCATGGACTGCGGACGGATTTTCCATTGCACGAATTATTGCAGAACACAAAGGACGATATTCCATCCTGCTCGATGACAAAGTGATGATTGCCGAGGTCACCGGCAAGATGATGTTCGAAGCGGTGACGCGGAAAGATTATCCTGCCGTCGGTGACTGGGTTGCCGTGCAGATGTACGATGAGAATTCTCCGGCGATTATCCACCATATATTTCCCCGCACCACCATCCTTTCCCGAAAGACTTCCGGCAGAGAAGTGGAAGAGCAGATTATCGCCACCAACATCGATATCGTGTTTATAGTACAAGGTCTCGATAAAGATTATAACCTCAGGCGCATCGAACGGTTTCTGGTGGTTGCATCACAAAGCGGAGCGCTCCCTATCGTACTGCTGAGCAAGATCGATCTCCTTAATGAACAGGAATTGAAACAGGTGATGGATGAAGTAGCATCTATCGCAGACAATGCAACGGTGATCGCCTACAGTGCTAAGACGATGGTCCATCTCGAAGCCATCCAAGAACTAATTAAAAAAGAGACAACCGTCTGCTTCATCGGCACCTCCGGCGCAGGGAAATCGACGCTCATCAACCGACTGATCGGCAAAGAAAAGATGCTCACACAGGAAGTGCGCGAAGAAGATTCCAAAGGAAAGCATACCACCAGTCATCGTGAATTGATCCCGCTGGAAAGCGGCGGATGTGTGATCGACACACCGGGACTGCGCGAGATCGGATTGTGGGAAACCGGCAGCGGTGTTGATACAACGTTCTCCGATATTGCTGAATTGGCACAGCAGTGCAAATTCACCGATTGTACACACCTGCATGAACCAGGCTGTGCCGTCCAATCCGCCCTTACCGAAGGAACATTGGAACAGGGTCGGTACGATAGCTACCTGAAACTCCAGAAAGAAATGGACTATATAGCTTCTAAAACAGATATTACAAAACAGCAGGAACGAAAGGCACGCGAAAAGCTGATAGGAAAAGCGCAGAAGGAGATCTTTCGCACTAGAAAAAAAAGATAATTACGTCAACCGCTGAGGGTAGTACAATAACCGACAAACCGGGAAAACGAAAGACGATCATTGGCATCGATTCCAAGCTGATAGTTTCCCTGCTGTTACGAGAAAGGAAACGGAAATAAAGAGCGTATACTCCATTATCTTATACACCCATAACAGAAGAAAAATTTTTCCGCTTGTCTCTCACTCACCGGTAATGTAAATTTGCAGTACAAACTCCACTGTTTGAGGGGAGGATAGTACAATGAAACTGCTCATCTGCTGTACAACACTCACATTTCTGTTCCTCTTCGGCTGCAAAGAAACCATCATTGAAGAACGGATCCCGAAAGAATATACCAACGATCTTCTCCATGCTGATTTGCTGGGAAAAGTCCTTCCTGTGTCCAGTAAGGCAAAAGTATTTGTCAGTCAGATTGCCGTGATCGACTCGCAGGAAATTAATCCAGGGGATGGATCATTCATTTTTCGCGACCTTCGCAGCGGCAACTATGATATCACCATTCGGTCTGACACCTACCGAACCTATAAAAAAACCGGCGTGCAATTGAATGGCGGTAATATTGTTTACCTCGGAGAGGTTTTCCTCTCCACCATACCGGATGAAGTTGAATCCCATTATCCAGAGGACAAAGACGAAATAGTGTACGACTGGAGATACGGCAGAATCACCGTTTCCATCCTTTTCAATCAGCCTATGGACCGGGCAAGTGTTGAGAAATCTTTTACCACCATTCCTGCCAGTGAAGGAGTTTTTACGTGGGGATATTATACAACCATGCCGTACGGCGGACTCTATTATGCATCGAACTGGTCTGATGCTAAATCCGGTTTCGATCTAGGGGCGACGATCACCACTTTCAGCAAAGTAAAATCGATGACCTATACGTTCTCTCAAAAGGATTCGTATGTTGATTCAACGTATACCGTCACGCTCGGCACCGGTGCAAAAGACTCTTCGGGAAAGCCGTTGCGCTTTCCGTTGAAATTCATTTTCAAAACGGTCCAATCATACACCACACAAACCGGCATTCAAACGACTCCTGTTCACGGTGATATTAATGTGTCGCCATTGTCTTATTCAGGCATTTCGTTGACGTTTCCCCGCAGAATGGATCGCAGTTCCACCGAAGCAGCGATTACCGTAACACCTGAGATGAACAAAGTGTTTTTATGGGGGGAAGAAAATCGCATTTCCCTTTATACCGGCGGTCCGTTCTTGTCCGACACACTGATCACAGTTATTGTGGACAGCACTGCAAAAGATAAAGACGGAGTAAAACTTGGTCACCGATATACCTTTTCATTCAGAACGGCACCGGTAAAGCTTGATTATTCTTCACCATCCAATGGAGAGATCTATGTGTCAACGAATAGGACTATGCAAATGAGTTTTAATACGTATGTAGACCTGACGAGTGTTCAAACAGGATTCTCTATCACACCTGCTCTTTCCGGCAAGCTAACCTACTACAATTACGGCTCATATGATTCACCCAGTCAGGTGATTTTTACTCCCACCACAACCATGCAGCCGAATACAAAATACACTGTCACGTTAACCACCGGAGTAAAGGATATCTATGGTATCCCGATGAAGACGCCGCAGAGCTTTTCCTTCATCACCCGGCCAAATTAAAATAATAAAGCCCGCGCTGCGGGCTTTATTATTCCATTGTGAAAAATGTTTCGGTGCCTTACTTCATCGTCATTTAATGCGGTCCGGCGGACGAAAAATACTGAACCGTGATATCATCTACTTCCAGGGTGGGGGGAAGCTCTCGTCGAATTGCAGCTTTATCATGTTCCCGCTGAAACCATGAACTGTCAATTCTATTTTTTGCCGCTGCGGTTCTCAACCATTCTTCCTCAGAGGGATGAAGTTCATTGTCCGAAAAAGCTATCGCAAGTCCGTCTTTGATAAATTTCTCCGCCAGGGCTTTTGACGAAAATTCCGGGATAATGTCGATGATATACTCATTCACCAGAATGTCTCGAATGGCATTGTCACAAAATTCAAGTTCAAAACCGAGGGTCTTCCCAATCCGCTTCATCAATTGAATCTCCGGTTTCGTTACGAGACGGTCCTTACGGATAAGCAGAAGCAATCCTTTGAAATAGGCACTTCCATCAATAATGCTGATATTCATACGGCTCCTTTCAGCGTATCTTTTTCAACGCCTGATCAAAATCAGCGATCAGATCATCGATCCCCTCCGCTCCAACTGATATCCGGATCATTCCCGGTGTTACACCGTGCTGCGTCAATTCCGCAGCGCTCATATTTACATGGGATGAATAAACAGGTATGCTCACAAGCGTTTCTACCCCGCCGAGTGACATAGCATTAACGGCTACATTCAGCGAATCACACACTTTTGCGGCACCGTTTACCCCCCCTTTCACTTCGATCAATACCATCGCTCCAAATCCGCTCATCTGTTTTTTTGCAATGGCATGATGCGGATGCGATTTCAGTCCTGGATAGAATACACGCAAAACGTTTGGATGTTTTTCCAGTGATTGGGCAAGTTTCATGGCATTGTCCGTCTGCCGGAGAACGCGCAGTTCGAATGTCTTCAAGCTTCGGGAGAGCAGAAATGCGGCGAACGGGTCTGCGCAGCCGCCGAGATATTTTGCGATCTGACGTACCTGTTTCAAGTCCTTTTTGGAACCGATAACTGCTCCGGCAAGCACATCGCTGTGTCCGCCAATGTACTTGGTGGCGCTTTCAACAATCATGTCGAATCCGATTTCAAACGGAAATTGATGCAGGCAGGAAGCGAATGTATTATCGATCATCGTTACGATCCCAATGCCGTGCTTTTTTTCCGCCCGTTTGACTTCGGCAACTGCTTTGTACAAATCAATGATGCCCACGGTCGGATTGGTCGGCGATTCGCAGAAGAACAATTTCGTTTTTGGAGTCGCAAGCGCGGATATATCGCCAAGCGCATCTGCCTGCACATATTTCACGGTCACATTAAACTGCGGCAGCACATCACGGAAGAAACGGTACGTTCCGCCGTACAGCGCAGGTGTGCTGATAATCTCATCCCCCGATTTCACGATAGAAAGAACGGCCGTGGATATTGCGGCCATACCGGAGGAAAAGAGCGCTGCGGATTCGGCATCGTTCATCACCGCAAGCTTTTCCTCTACATCCTCCACCGACGGATTGTGATACCGCGAATAGACATACACGCTCGCATCACCCTGCGAATATCGCACCGCATCGTCGGAGTTTTCAAATCGGTAGGTGGATGTTTGATAGATGGGAGGCGCAACCGGACCTTTATACGGATGGAGCTTCTTCCCGTGGATGGCGCGCGTGGCGACGGAAGTTTTTTTTGATTTCATCTATTGATTCTCATCCTCGTATTCGTTCTTATACCCTTTCAGAGCATTCGTGATGGCGGTGGCGATCTTTTTCTGCCCGGCAGGACTGCGCAGGAATCGTTCATCCTTCACATTAGAAAGGTATCCTGTTTCCACCAGCACATTCGGCATGGAAGCGCCGACCAGCACATAAAATCCCGCCTGTTTTACCGGTTGACGCATCCCTTCCATCTGTGCGCTCATCGTCTCTTCCAGCATTTCTGCCAAACGCTCGCTCTGTTTTACATACGCACTTTGCGCCATTGTAAGGATGATGAAGTTCTCTTCGGTCAGTTCCTGGTACCGGTCCTCAAAATCCTTTTCCAGTTTTACAACATCGTTTTCTTTCTCCGCAATGCGGATCGCATCTTCCGTCTTACCGGGACGGAGCAGATAGATTTCGAAACCGTTCGCTGAGGATGGCTTTCGTTCCGTAGAATTGCAGTGGATGCTGATGAAGATTTTCCCTTCATTCTCATTGGCGATCTGTCCGCGACGATACAATTCAATAAACCGGTCTGTCTTACGGGTGTACACCACTTTAATATCCGGCATCTCTTTTTTGATCATCTCGCCAAGCTTTAATGCTATACCGAGAGTGATATCCTTTTCTCGCGTGCCGATGAGACCGATTGTTCCGGGATCATGTCCGCCGTGCCCGGGATCGATGACGACAACATCCAGTTTCCATTTCTTCTTCTGCTTCGCAATGGAGTTAACCATCTGTTGGCGCGCCCGTTCCGCCTGCTGACGCCGGATGGCGATGGAATCGACTTTCGGTTCTGCTTTCATTTCCGGCGGAGGAATGAGCGTCAACAGTATATCATCGCTCGTTTGATCCTGCACGATTTCCGATTGGTCTACTTTCCCACGAATCTGGAGCGAAAGCTGCAGCGCTGTTTGGGATTGAACAGGTTTCACTCTGCGGAGAATCCCTCCGGTGAATGTCGTATCAAACGCGACCGTGTCACAGACGGCACCCGGCAGCGTAATGTAAATCCATTCGCCGATTTGCAGCGTGCGATTAAAATCGTTCACCCTGCCGGAAAGATGGATGCGAAATAGCGTTCCGTTCTTCTTCTCTTCCAGTGAATATCCCGTTATCGCAGGAATGATCGGTACGGTGTCCGCTGCAACGGCTGGAACTGTCGCAGCTGCCAACAGAGAATCGGCGGCCGTGCGGAAAAGGCTCATCACCTGATCGAACGGCGCATAGTAGCTCATTTCATGGATCCGAACCGGGAAGGAGAGTTGATACACACGGTAGCGCATGTTTCCGGTCGATGTGACGACCACAAAGGAATTGTTCGTCGAAAATTTCACTGCAGAACCGGGAAATTTCACATCCAGTTTTTGAAGCTGAATATTCTCATAGAGATCTGCATTGAGAAATCGCGAAAGGCTTTGAATAGAAACAAGAAGAGTAGAGTCACTCCGGACCGTCTGGACGAAAGCTTCCCGATCCGCAGATCGCACCATGACGGAGTCGAATGAATGAAAAGACTGACCGCGAAGGCCGCCGGAGAACACAACAACCGACAACATACCGAGGAGAATCTTCAGAAAGGCGGGGTTCCGTCTCATCATCGATAATTGGTGAATTGAAGTGGAAGCGGAAATTCCGTTCCGCGCAATTTAGCGATGATCGTCTGCAAATCGTCCTTATCTTTTCCCGTCACACGGACCTGATCGTCCATGATGGATGCCTGCACACGGATCTTCGTATCCTTGATAATCTGCACGAGTTTTTTCGCGTTCTCCTTGTCGATTCCGACCAGCAGTGTTATCTTTTGTCGGATGGTGCCGCCGGATGCCGTTTCAACATTTCCATATTTCAGCGTTTTTATCGCGATGCCCCGTTTAATAAATTTGTTCTGCAGTATGTCGACCACCGCCTTCAGACGGAAATCGTCTTCCGTATGGAGTGTGATCTCTTTTTCCTTCTCCGTAAAGTCGATGGACGTTTTGGAATCCTTGAAATCGTATCGGGTCGCAACTTCCTTCCGCGCCTGATTCAGGGCATTGTCCACTTCCTGCATGTTCACTTCGGAAACGATATCAAATGAATTTTGTTGTGCCATAGTGTTTTTCTGTAATGTACAATGATTTACCCTCTATTTCAAAATTTCACCGGTCTCGCTGCTCCAAAAAAGAAGGTCGAGCTCATCCACCGTGATCCCGATCTCATCCGCAAACCGCAAAAACCTTTTCTCAATTTGATGATAGCGGCGCATTGTCAGCGTCTGTGGAATCATGCGGATCACCCCGAAGTATTTCAGATTCTTCAAAATGTGGCGATCGAGTATCGTTAATCCGTCGTTCTTCCCAATATTCCTCAGAAAATGAGTCGCTTCTTTGTAACTCAATCCTTTCACATTCTTCACCAGCCATTCCCGTTTTGCGACAGCAGAAAGCGCGCTGGTCGTTATCGCGAGAATCGCCGGATAATTTTCCCTCATCTCGAGGATCCGTTTTGCCTTCGTTCTGTGAAACCGGATATAGTATCCCGGTTGAAACAGCAGCGGTTCCGGATCAACTGCGGCATGGAAGAAGTCCGCCGCTTCAAAACTTTGCTGCGCTTTTGCCGCATTCACCGCGCTGGATTGCGGCGTCATCAGACAATAGATTAATTCATAAAAGTATTTTGACTCCGGGACTCTCCGATATTCTCGTAAACGCCGCCGGATCGCGCTGCGTTTTTGCGAATATGCAGTGAACAGGAGTTCAAGATTTCGGTACTTTTTCATTTTGCAATGGTATATTTCCCCCGGCGGAAGGTAAGTATCTTTTCCCGATGCATCGCATGGAGCACCGTTTCGATCCATGCAGCATCCCGCGGCGAACTCCCTTTCCACAACGTCGACGCAATTTCATCGGCTGGCAGCGAGTGATGCAGCAGCATTTTCACTATTCGTCCGCGATAGATCCTCCTCGGAATCCCCTTCCATGACGGTTCGGTCTTTTCCTTCTTCGCCGGCTTTTGAAGAAACGCGGGGGAGAAGGAAGAGCGGCACTGCGACGTAACCGGACATTCGGCACATTTTGGTTTCCGCGCAGTGCAGATACGTGCACCCAGATCCATCAACGCCTGATTCCATCGGGAACTGCCGCGCGCCGGCAGGAATACTACTGCTTTCTCCCACGCATCCGCTTCACGGAGTATTTCTGTTGAAGATGTAACCGCACGAGTCCACCGTGTAAGAATCCTTCTGATATTCACATCCACCACGGGCAGCTGTTGACCGAATGCAAAACAGCAAACGGCGTGTGCGGTATATCGCCCGATGCCGGGAAGTTTCTGCAGTTCCTCCGGATTGCGGGGCAGCCGTGAATGAAATTGTTGTGAAACAGTTTTCGCCAATCGGTGCAACCGTAGTGCGCGGCTGTTGTATCCGAGGCCGGACCATTCGCGAAGCACATCCGAAGCAGAAGCGTTCGCCAGATCGACAAATGTCGGGAATCGTTTTCTCCAGCGGCGATAAAATTCGGAGACACGGTTCACCTGCGTTTGCTGAGCCATTATCTCGGAAAGAAGGATACTGTAGGGATCGGAGGTTCTTCTCCACGGAAGCGCACGTTGATTTTGTGCGTACCATCGGAGGATCGGAGTATGGAAACGAACGGCAGTCTGTTGTTTGGGCACGGATACGATCGAATGAAGCAGGTGAAACTTGACGGCCTTTTATAGCGTGAATGACATCAGGTAAAAAGGGGAACAATTGGACAAACTGTTTTTTCTGTCGTATTAATCTTCCGTTTTCAGAACAAATCCCTGTCCATACACGGTATGGATTAATTTCTTTGGGAAATCCTTATCTACTGACTTTCGGAGATAGTTTATATAGACGTCCACAAAATTCGTTCCGGCGTCAAATTTGTGCCCCCAAACTTCTTCTGCGATCTCTTTCCGGGAAACGACCTTATCCTTTTTCCGGAGAAGATATTCCAGCAATGCAAATTCGCGCGGACTAAGGTTAATGTCGCTCCCATTGCGAACAACTTTTCGGGAGACGAGGTCCATTTCAAGATCGCCGGCAGAAAGTTTTACGATCTCCTGTGCGGAGGGAACGCGGCGCATCAGTGCATCGATTCGGGCAACCAGTTCCTTCACGTCGAATGGTTTTGCAAGATAATCATCCGCACCCAGTTTCAATCCTTTCACTTTATCTTCTACCGCGTTCAATCCCGAAAGGATCAGGACGGGAGGATATGCAGATTTTTTCCGCATATCTTTTAACACATCAAAGCCGGATTTTTTGGGAAGGGAAAGGTCAAGAATGATGAGATCATACGGAACAGCATTGATACTGTTTGTCGCATCTTCACCATTTACGGCAATCTCAACAGCAAACTGTTTGGAGAGTCGTTTTTCCACCAGCATTGCAATGTCCTTATTGTCTTCCACAATAAGAACTCGCTTCAATTCCTGTTCATCTTTTTTATTGTTCATGGCTGCAAAAGAATATGACTGAAATGATATTGATGAACTTCCTCATACTTTCTTCAACATTCAATTACGTATGAAGACCTAAAGACCATCCCCCCACGGGATATCACCAAAAAACCGGTTGACAGCTGCGAATCCAATTATTCCGATAAAAGCGTTTCCCTGCATCACTCCATGTTCCAACGGGACAGGAAAAGCAACTGTCGGGTGAAAAGTAAAGTAATTTATGAACGAAAGCAAATTGTAACTCCAAAATTTACCGGCCCATCCAACACATTCATGGTATTTGTAACAAAACCGGTATTCGTAAATTCGTGTCATTAGTACGGTCAACAGGAAATCGGTGCACTGGTTCTGACGAACTGATGACAATATTTCGGTCCCGCAACTCAAATGGAAAGAGCAACAGCCTTCTTAGACTCCCAGACCATTATTTGAAAAAGAATGCGACGTTGGAAGTGTAGCAATTTTCACGAACATCTCTCCTCCTCCCTAAATCCTTCGACTGATAGTGTAGGCCGGATACTCCACCGACAATAGAGTTTGTTACACTATATGGTCAGTTACGGTGTTTTAAAGACATTTTCACTGAGTATTCTTAATCAACACAATGAAAAATGAGTCTTCTATACAGACAGTATACGTTGTTAACAGTGACCTTCTGTTTTCTTCCCAATACAATGAAAACTCTGCCGTTTCTGCATTTCGATCCTTACCGAGTATGACATACCGGTCAGTAAGTATCACTGTGGAATCCAATGGGAAATACCGTACGTTGAACGATTTCACCGGCAAACCGCTTGAAAGAATGATTCGTTGACCGATTCCATAACCGGTCAACATTGCAATAGAACCGCTTTGATACCGTATGTGCATTTCCTTCCCCAGAATCGTCGCCGCATGCGACTGAGCAGTATAACTTTTGAAAGCATCATTATAGACTGCAACACCGACTGCCGGAATTGTGAGCTGAGCAATAGGGACTGCACAGAGAGTAATCAGAACGAAAGAACGGAGATATCGTGATCTCACTTTTTGGAATAGTTCCTGCAGCCCAACGGCGGTTGCAACGGAAAGGAATAATCCTGAGGAAAGAACAAATCTCCAATTCCACCACCATTGGTCTATCTGCACGAATCCAATCAGCAATGATGCCTGAATAAAAACCGCCGGAAGGGAAAAATATACCAGAAGAAGAAACTGATCTTTCCGCGCCCACAACCTCCTTATTGAAAAAAATATCAGAAGGCCCGCCGTTACCATCGTCGGCCCAAAGATCCAGATGTATGCGTCAATGATAATGCGAACCAGGTCCATCGGGTTCTCGCGGAACTCACTTCGAACGGCGCTCGTTCCAACGGAATATGTCCACTCTGCGAATTTCAGTGCATTATTATAGTAAACATAGTTCCACGAAAGCCAAAAGAAAATTCCCAGCCAGGAGATGCCGGCGATCAATCCTAACATGAGCGCAGCTGACGATTGTCTTCGATTCCACAGAGTGATACTTTCCTTCAATGCAAGGATTGAGATAAAAGGAGCCAAAAGCCAGGCTTCATACCGGCACAACGTTGCACAGAGGACGGCAACGGCAGCGAACGCAATCCAATATGGTTGATGAAGGGTATGCCATCGTACGAGCGCATATCCGCCGAGAGTAATAAAAAAGATAAGTGATATTTCATTCATCGGCGTCAAAGCGATATAGACGAGATTCGGATTCAATCCAAACAGCAATGCAACGAACAGTGCGATCGTGAAGGAACCGGTAAGCATCCTCACGATGGCGAAGAGCAGCAGTACGGTGCCGATCAAGAAGGGAATTCCAATCATTGCGCCGGCAATCCCTGATGAGAAGAGAGAATCAACCATGGCAAACGGAATAAGCAGCAGATGCGGCAGCGGAAGCCAGACGGTTCCAATATTGAACAATCCGGGAGTTTGCGAATCAATAACCTGACGGGCGCGGACGATATGGGAAACAGAATCTCCGAAATACAGCAGTGATCGCGGATCATGCCACAGCAACAATGCGCCGGCACCGATTGCAACACACAATACGACGAACGCCAGCAGCAATTCTTTCTTTCGCTGAAAACTTTTCATCGTTCCGTACACCGTCATTACAACTGTCTGAGAAATGCGGTAATATCTTTTTTCTCGCCGCTGTTCAAATTGAGCTGCTGAATAAGGTTAAAAAATTCAACGGCATCTTCCAGCGTGAGTAATCTTCCGTCATGGAAATAGGGAGGCGAATCCTTGATGCCGCGCAGTGGAAATGTTTTAATCGGGCCTTCTGCGCGTATATACTGACCGTTGATCGTCCGGGATTGGTAGAATCTTTCCACCTTCAAGTCGTGCATTTGATTATCCGAATAATATGGAGCGACATGGCATGTTGCACATTTCGCTTTGCCGAAGAAGAGTTTCTCTCCCCGCATTTCTGCATCGGTTGCTTTGGTCTGATCCAAACGGCCGTAGATATCAAGTTTCGGCGCCGGGGGAAAATCGAGCAGCGCCTGAAATTCCGCCATGAACTGGACCTGACTTCCCCGCTCCAGAATATTCACCCCTTTTTTGGCGGCGATAACATGGTCCCCGTCGAAATAGGCACCGCGCTGTTCAAATTCCGTAAAATCCTCTATCGTCTTCAGCGCGCGCTGGGAGCCAAAAAGACGCTGGATATTCACCCCCCGTAGTGTCGGTGTTTCGATCCGGTTTCGATATGACTGCGGCCGAATATCTCCGACGAGGTGCGTGGCGCCGGAAGTGTGACCGTTCACATGACAATCAAAGCAGCTAACACCGAGACTCGGTTTTTCACTTTTTCTGTCCGCCGTTGCATTGAATTGTTGCTGCGGAAATTGTGTAACGAGCAACCGCAGTCCTTCCAATTGTTTTGGATTCAGTATTCCATTAAATAGGTCATAGTAATTATCGATGGAGATCACCTGACCGCGGGAAACATCCCCCATTTCTTTATGCGTTGTCAGAAAGATTGCCGGTGGATATTCCGGTAGGAAGTGTTCCGGAATGTCGAAATCCAGATCGAATCGCTCCAATCTGGGAAACTGCTTGATCTGCACCTGTGTAAACAGCATTCCGCCTGTTGTGTGATTTGGGTGGGGCAATGGAAGATACGGGAACAGATTCTCCTCCTTAATCTTCAGCGGCGACAGTGCGGACAATTTCTCCCATGTTAATCCATTCTTCAATCGCGCAGTCGGACCGACGGACAACGGTTTTCCACGGGACATGAGAACGTCGATCGTTTGATGCTTTGTCAGATCATACCGTGCATGAAGGAGGTCCATCTGACGGTTCATCACATTCGACTTTTGAGACTTGTCTTTTGCCATGATCGAATCAAACGGAGCCTCTATCACCGAAGAATAGCTTGATTCACTTGATTGTTGAGCGAATGTGGCCTTCGCGAAGATTAGAATGATTACCCAGAATGTATAGCTTTTCAGATGATTCATATGGATGGTCAGAATTCATTTAAGTTAAGGAACGCCGAATCGTGTTTCTTATAACACTGTTCCGACGATCATTCAACTGACACTAGCAGTTTAGATTTGAGGAAAGCAAGCAGATCGGCATTGAGCATGTCCTTGCGTGTGTCAGCAAGTCCGTGTGCACCACCGCGATATACCTTCAAGACCGAACCAGAGATCAGTTTCACAGTAGCATGAGCCGAGGTGATAATTGGAACGATCTGATCGTCATCGCCGTGAATGATCAGAGTTGGTATATCGATTTTTTTCAGATCTTCCGTGAAATCTGTTTCAGAAAATGCGGAGATGCAATCCAATTCGTTCTTCAGGCCGCCGAGCATCGCCTGAGACCAAAAGGAATCCCGCATACCCTGGCTGACCTTCGCACCTGAACGATTGGTTCCATAGAATGGCATCGTAAAATCCTTAAAAAACTGCGAACGGTCGGAGATGACACCATGCCGAATGCCGTCGAAGACGGCCATGGGCAATCCGCCCGGATTAACTTCGGACTTCAGCATTATGGGAGTCACGGAACCGACCAAAACGATTTTGCTGATACGCGCTGTTCCATGCCTGCCGACATAGCGGGCTATTTCACCGCCGCCCGTGGAATGACCGATGAGTGTTGCTTCTTTCAAATCCAATTTTTCAATAAGCTCAGAGAGATCATCGGCATAGGTATTCATATCATTGCCATTCCACGGCTGACTGGAACGGCCGTGGCCGCGGCGGTCGTGCGCTATGCAGCGATATCCTTTTGAAGCAAGAAAGACCATTTGATTCTCCCATGCATCGGAATTTAACGGCCAACCATGACTAAAGATCACCGGTTGTCCGGCACCCCAGTCCTTATAATAGATGTGAGTATTATCGAGGGTGGTGATATAATGCATCGAAGTATTCCTTTCCTATATTTTTTATTGTGCATGCACGATAATTTTTGCAGACGGTTCTACTCCATACTTCTACAAACCCCACAACAGCCAGCTCGTCTTTGCTTTTTTCAGCAGAATGTTGAGTTCTCCCGTTCCTTCTTTTAAATTTACCAGTGCGGAATCAACATTCTGTGCATAGGTTGAATCCATTAACAGTTTCCCGACCGTTCCCTTGCCGGAGTGAATACTGCTGGTGATTCTGGAGATATCACCGGTAATATTGACGGTATTCGTCATTGCACGGTTCAGTGAAAAGAGCGCTGAATCCAGTTCATTCGCCTTCTCCATGAAGATCTTAAACCGTTCCGAACCTACTTTCAAATTGGTGAAGGTTGAATCGAAATTCTCCCTCATCGTTTTGTCCATCAACAGTTTCCCGATGGTTCCCTTGCCTGCCTGGATATTCTCCGTGATGAGTGCAAGATCACCGGTGATTCTGGAAGTATTATCGATCGCAGATTTTAGTGATTTCATAACGTTATCAAGGTCCATCGGAAGAGATGTTTGCACCATATCGCCGTTTTGAATAATCTGCATGCCGCCGGTGCCGGGTGTAATAATCAACATCTTGTTTCCCATCAGTCCTTCAGTGCCGATGCTTGCTACCGCATCCTTCTTGATGAATTTTCTGGTATCCTCATCAATGAGCAGTTCTACCCGTACCGACGTATCGCTAATGATGGTGATATTGTCCACGACGCCGACATTAATCCCGGAAACACGGACATTGTTTCCCGCCTGAAGTCCTGAAACATCCTTAAACACCCCGCCAATACGAAACGTGCTGCGGAATAATTGCTGGCCCTCTCCGATGAAATATATCCCGATAACGAATACCGTTAATCCAACGGTAATGAATAATCCTAATTTAATATGGTTGCTGACATCTTTTTTCATAATCCCGCCTCATCGCGATGTTCCTGCCGTTCATTCAAAGAATGATCGGACCCAGGCATTTTTTGAATGCTGCAATTCCACGAATGTACCCTCTGCTTCGCAGACGCCTTCCTTGATCACAATGATCCTGTCCGCTGTGAGCCTTGCGCATTCGATATCGTGGGTGATGATAATGGATGATGTCTGATATTTTTCCTGGACATCAAGAATTAGTTTACTAATCTCTTTTGATGTGATCGGATCCAACCCGGTGGTCGGCTCATCGTACAACATAATCTCCGGCTTCAAGATCAGAGTCCGGGCCAGCCCGAGACGCTTCCGCATCCCGCCAGAAAGCTCTGACGGCGCTTTATTGATCGAAGAATCGAGACCGACATTATGCAACGCCTCTTCAATAAGACCATTCAGCGTTTCTTTGGACATCGAATGGATCTGCGTGCGGAGCGGAAATTCAAGATTCTCGCGCACAGACATGGAATCGTACAGTGCACCGCTTTGGAACAAAAAACCTATTTTTGTCCTCATTGCGGTCAGTTCATTTTGACCAAGATCGTCCACATCCTCACCGAAGATCACCATTGTTCCCTCGTCATGATGGTTCAATCCGACAATGCATTTTATCAAGACAGACTTCCCCGATCCGGATTTTCCAAAAATCACGAGATTCTCGCCTTTGTGGAGTTCTATGTTCATATCTACCAGCACCGGATGGTCATTAAACGATTTTGATATATGGTCCATCTTCAGCACGATTTCGTCGTTCTGCACTTTTTCCTTTACACTTTTTTTTGAGACTGCTGTTGTGCTCGCCGTTTTCATAGTAGGATCTAGTGCTTTTTCAAAAATTTTCTTGTGTTAAATTTATACGATCATCCTGAGCTAGGTTGGTATTTTTTCGCGATCGCCGCGTCGAAGGATGATCTTTCAAAACACATTACGCCTTATGAGAATCATTACTAATATTGTATCATGCTGGTGATTTGTACTGCAATCATGTCGATGAAAAACACCATCAGCGACGCAAACACCACGGCGGTATTTGCTGCTTTACCGACACCTTCAGTCCCCGTGTTCGCTTGAAATCCTTTATAGCATCCAATCAACCCAATGGCGAAGCCGAAGAAAAATGTCTTCACGACCGCCGGAATAACATCTTGAAATTGGAGACTCTGGAAGACGTGAACAAAAAAGAGGTATGATCCGACATTTCCTTTCAGGTTCACACCGACGAATGTCCCTACCAAACCGACTGCATCGGCAAATATTACCAACAGCGGCAGCATAATCGTCGCCGCCATCACCCGGGTGACGACAAGATATTTGAACGGATTAGTGCCGGAGACCTGCATCGCGTCTATTTGCTGGGTAACATTCATGGAGGCCAATTCGGCACCAATACCTGAGCCAACCTTCCCGGCAAAGATCAAAGCGGTAATCACCGGACCGATCTCGCGGACAATGGATATAGCGACCATTGCAGGAAGCATTGATACGGCACCAAATTTTGCCAGCGTTGGCCTGGATTGTATCGTCAATACCAGACCGATAATGAATCCCGTGATCGCCACCAATGGCAAGGACTTATAGCCGATGAGAAATGATTGTTTGACGAGTTCGCGAAATTCATACGGGGGTCTCCAGACTTCTTTGAAAAAGCGGAGAGTAAACAGTGTAATGGAGGTAACTTCCAGGAAGAAAATCCCGAAAACTGATGATAAGAAACTCTCCTCCACTTTTTCCCGGACGATCTTCTTTACCGCAGCTTTGGTGACCCTTGTTCGTTGCACACGCTCTGTCATATGTCACCGTTTCGCGGCCCTGGTGGCAGCCGCGCATTATGTTCTGTTCTTATTTGTTCAACTGGTCAATGAATCCAGTCGTATTCTTACTGTTTTTCTTGTCTCTTTTTGCCGCTTTCTTTTCTTTCATTGTTTTCGCCGGCTGTTTTTTGGAACCCTGTTTCACGTTCTGGCCTTTACTCATATTTTACTCCTCGTATCAGATGGTCTTTTTTCGATCCGGGAATTTCCCGGAATCGCCGAACACAGCAAATGAGAGCTCTCCGTCATTAGGCGATGTCCAGCCCTGCCAGCAGTCGCTCCGTATTTGAGAGATCTCCGATGATGAACCGTTCCGGAAGCGGCGATGTCCGCACCAACGTCGGTACGGCAATAATCTGATGCATCCGTGCTAGCTCCGGGTCTTTGGCAAGATCGATCACTGTCAGCCGATATTTCCCTTTTAATTGTTCATTACATATTACGTGAAGATTGGCAATGGCTGCGGCTGCTTTTAAAGTTCTGCCGGCAATGTAAAGACGCAGATTCCAGCGTCGGTGATCGTTGTGTTCCTTCTGTTCGGTTCCTGTCACCGGTGGCAAACGTTTCCGTTTCAATTTCATAGTGATCTCCTATTCCTTTTACTGTTCGATTTCACAACGTCCGGATCTTTGTGAAACGCATCGCCCTTTCGGCTCTTTGCCATTTTAGCCTTATTTTGCGAATATCGTTCATCCCTTGCTTTTTCAATCCCGATCACTTTCAACGCTTCGGATTCTTCCGCTTCAAACTCTGAGCGCAGTACGACAATCTGAGCTTCCATTGCATCGCGCTTCCGTTTCAAGCCGTACTGTTTCCGGCCGATTTCCTGTTTCAGCACCAGTTGCTCGGCCGAATCCTTCATTTCCTGTGCAAGCCTGGCTGAACCGGTCAAAACGCCCTCGTTACCGACATAGACATCCAGTAATTCAATACCCTGGTTTGTCAGTCGGAATTCACGGATCTGGTTCGAGTGCTCCATCCCTCGTGATTTCAAGACATACAAACCTCTATTCCGTTCGCCACCAATCTCGATATCCCGCAACAACAACCAGGTATCGATCAGCGATGAGACATACACTTCGGTGTTCTCCATATTTTCACCACCCGCCGTGAGACTTGTAAAGAATGCCGTAATCCGTTTCATCTTCAGAAAATCGACCAAGCGGAGCAGCATTGCTTTGACCTCGGTTTGATTCTCTGCGGTGACAAACGCGTTTATCGGATCAAGAATTACGACATCCGGCTGGAATTTATTGATCAGTTTTATGCTCGTTGTTAAATGTGTTTCCAATCCGTACAGAGTGGGACGCGTTGCATGAAACTGCAGTATCCCTTTCTTTACCCATGGCTCCAGATTAATCCCGATGGAACGCATATTCCGGACAAGTTGGTTAGGTGATTCCTCGAATGTGAAATAGAGAACGCGTTCATTCCGCGTGCAGGTCGACTCAACCAACTTTGCTGCCAGACTTGTTTTTCCTGTGCCGGCAGTGCCGGACACCAGTACTGTGCTCCCCCGATAGTAGCCTTTCCCGGATAACATTGTATCCAGCCGCGGAATGCCGGTGGAGATTCTTTCGTGTGATGAAAAATAATTTAACCCGAGCGATGTGACCGGAAGAACTGAGAATCCATCTTCATCAATCAAGAAAGGATATTCGTTCGTTCCATGGGTCGAACCGCGGTATTTTACAATCCGCAGCCTTCGTATGGATGACTGATCGCTGACACGATGATCGAGCAGAATGACACAATCGGAAACATACTCTTCTAATCCCTGACGGGTGAATGCACCTTCACCGCGTTCAGCGGTAACAATTGTCGTAACACCTTTCCGTTTCAACCATCGGAACAATCGTCGTAATTCCGTCCGCAGCACCATCGGATCCGGTAATTCCGAAAAGAGTGATTCGATGGTATCCAGTACGACCCGTTTGGCACCGATCGATTCTATTGCGAGATGGATGCGGATGAATAATGCTTCCAGATCAAAATCGCCGTTTAATTCTATTTTATTCCGATCAACTCGGATTTGTTCCAGCCAGATCTTCTTTTGCGCCACCAGTTTATCCAGATCGAATCCCAGCGAGGCAACATTTGCGCTAAGTTCTTTTTCCGATTCTTCAAATGAGATAAACACTCCGGGTTCATGATGGATCATTGCGCCACGAACGAGAAATTCCATTGCCAATAGTGTTTTTCCACAACCGGCGCCTCCACAAACCAATGTCGGCCTTCCTTTCGGCAAACCTCCGCCGGTAATCTCATCCAGTCCCGATATACTGGTCGGAGATTTTGGAAGAGTTTTTCGAAACTTCTGTTCAGGTTTTTTTTCCATACTCACTCCTTAACGTTTAGTTAATAATCACTTTTTTGGTTCCTTCAGAGTGTCCCCGCATAGTATGCGCGCTACAATTCGAATGTATTATGGAATGAAATATCGAATACCTACACCGGCGTCGAGACCAAATCCTTTAGATGACGACACCTGCGCCATTGGAATAAGCTCCATGAAAAAATCAATCGGCACTGACAACGGGAGCCACGCCACGCCAATCACACCGCGGATTGCGAGTGATGCATTCATAGCCGCACCGCTGTTAATCCGCGCACCAATGCCAGCGTACACCGGATATCGTTCGACCATATTGAAAACGGCAAATGAATGCCAGAGATAATCAATATGGACGTGCCATCGATCTCTCCCATGGTCGTAACTATCATCTCTTCCGATACGGTCACCGCCGACAGACCAACCGATACTTCCGACAACCGCCGCAGCATCATTGATCCACATTTTACCATTGACCCCCATCGGCTCACCAACGATCACTCCAATGCCGAAGGGACGTACCTGAGCAGTTGCCCCCTGAAGAGCTGCATAGATTGTCACAATTCGCAGCAGAGTAGACCAAGGCTTTTTCATCATTGTGCCTTACCTGATGTGCAGACTAAACATTTTTCCGAAATGTTCCCATAAGGCAAACCGCATCTTTGCATCGTTTCATTCACAAACCGAAGAGTAATCCGACCGAGATGACATAAAAATTACTGTTAACTCCGCCGGCTCCAGGGAAATTATTGAATGCGTAATCAAGAAAAACATATTTAATATCGCTCACGATTTTTGTCCCCAATCCGAGCGGGAGTTCAATCCCTCCGCCAAAATGCCAGCCGAATTCCTGTTTTCGTTCCTCCACGAAGATCGTTCCAGGCGGATTGAGGGATGGATAGAGATAATCGATGGAGGTATTATACCAGCCGGATCCAACCAGTCCAAAGATATGCGGACTGAAAAAATATTGTCCCGTTAACAGTACCGGCCAGCTTTGGGTGCGAATGGAACCATTCAAATAACTCACTTCGCGGTAATTTATCGATCCCTGAATCCCGAAATTATCCGAAAAACGCAATCTCATCGCCAATCCACCCATCGTTCTCGATTCGTTTGAACCATGTAATTTGTAAAAACCGACCTGGGGTCCGAATGCAGCAAATCCTTCCGCTGCTGCCGAACCGAATCCGAGCAGAAGCATTGCAATGATGATGAATAATCGTGAAACCATGATTTCCTCCGAAAAACAGTGAATAACGACCTCATGATCAAGCCGTCGTGGTTCGGGGTAATGAACAGCGGAAGAACCGGACAGTACCTGTGCCCTTCCGCTGTTATCAGATCTTGGAGCTGTGAATGTAAGCGACCGTGAACAACCGGAGTAGCAGGAACGTGGGACAGAACCTCACTTTCACGACTGTTCTTGATCTTTAGCAATGTAGCAGATAGTGAAAGCCAATGAAATCGACCAAAGGATTGAAAAAGGAGTTAATCCTTTTTGGGAGTGTGCAAAGGCCGGGTGTGCGGTGTTATTTTGTGAATAGTGCGATAACAAGCATCACATTCGGCAGTGATTGTGTGAAGGAGACAATATTTTCAGTGCAGAAGAGTAGACGTTTTCTTTTTCCCCTTTTTCACAATTTTTCCCACTTCTTTTGCAACCTTGTCGTATTCCTTGCCGGTTACCGATGAATATTGTTTGACTATTTTCTTGGCGCTTTTCGCCACATCATTTCCTTTTTGGGATAATTTTTTTCTTGTGTTCGCTCCTTTTGCGGGTGCCATTAAAATCCCAAGTGCAGATCCAACAGCTGCGGCAACGGCAACTCCAAGCAATATTTTTTTCTTACTCATATTCAGACTCCTGTAATGTGGTTCGTGGTTTGACGGCACAATTGCCTGACTCATATTGTTGTACGGCTTTGATTCCTATTCTTCCGGTGTAAGAACCGGGCCTTCGGGAGAAGCGACGTTGGTTCTTTCTATATCCTGCAATCGGTCGGATATATTCTCAACCATTTTGATCAATTTTTCCGTCGCACCGGAAAAGGCCTGATCTGCTGTTATACCGTAATGTGTCACCGCTATAGGCTGTCGCCCTTCCATCCGCGCTTCGATAACGCATCGTTTTTCGTTCACGCCGATTTTGGGGCCATTTTCATCCGTCAAATGAACTTCAACACGCGTGATATGCCGGCTTAATCGAAGCAGCGCCACCTGCAGATCATCGCTTAAGCGTTGTCTATATGCTTCATGACCTTTAATATTCTTGTCCGTATTGATCTGGATGTGCATAGCCTTTCCTCCATCGAAATTTATCATGTATGAAAATCCTCAACATTATTTCAGTGTGAGGAAGTATTATGATCAAGCTTCATTGTCTCTTTTCTGATCGGCTATTACAGGATCGCGTATACACCGGCATGTCCCAGGGCTGTTTCTTCAGTATACTCAGCAATCATTCTGGCGATAGATTTTTCCCCTTCGTGCGGTTTCACGGAGGACATTAATATCCCCAGCAGCGCCCCGATAACGAATCCTCCCACCGCACTCATCAACACTTTTTTTGTCTTCATTGAAATACCCCTTCATTGGTTGAATCTTTTGAATTTTCAAACAGCACTCATAGAATTCTCCGATCACAATTAATGACCTTCGCTTCACTCCATTTACTGAACGACTGTCGGCCGCACACTGGATGTTCCAATAAGCTTCACGATCTGCAATATTGCCAACGGCAGCGCAGCGATGGCGAATAAGATCACCATTTCTGCATATGGAATTTTAACCGAATGTAAAAATGTACCCAGAATATCGGAGTGCTGACTGAGCACCTGCAGCCCTAAAGACACGGCCACCACGGTCAGCAGTGTTATGTTAGAGAAGAGCGGTATTTTCCAGATCGGTTTGATCTCACTGCGGGCGCCAAAGGAACGGATCAATTCTTCGAACACGAGAACCGTAAACGCATACGTGCGGGCTGTGGCAACATCGGCCGATTGCAGCATGTATGCATACACGACGAATGCCGTACTGGCAGTGAGAATGCCGGTGAAGAACATCATTCCGAGGAATTTTTTATCCGTAATCTTCTCGGATCGACGCCGCGGAATCCGCTTCATCACATCCGGATCGATAGGATCGGTTGCAAGTGCAAGTGCCGGGAAACCGTCCGTAACAAGATTGATCCAAAGAAGATGAATCGGGAGCAACGGAATCGGCAGACCGATGATCACGCAAACAGTCATCAACAGCAGTTCGCCGGTATTGCCTGCCAGCAAATACTGAAGTGTTTTCCGGATATTATCATAAATGCCGCGCCCTTCTTCAATGGCAGAAACGATGGTGGCAAAATTGTCGTCAGTGATGATCATATCGGATGATTGTTTGGTTACTTCGGTCCCAGTCTTCCCCATCGCGATCCCGATATCCGCCCCTTTAATGGCGGGAGCATCATTCACTCCATCACCGGTCATTGCAACAACGGCGTCGTTCGCTTTCCATGCGCGGATGATGCGAAGTTTATGTTCGGCGGTAACCCGTGCATAGACGGAGATCGCGGAGACCCTTTTCCGTAATTCTTCATCGGACATCGCTTCGAGTTCACTCCCGGAGACGGCGATATCTTCTGCGGCCGCAATCCCGATTTCCCGTGCAATGGCTACTGCAGTTTCCGGATGGTCGCCGGTAATCATCACCACACGGACTCCGGCATTTCGACATCGTAACACCGCCTCTTTCGCTTCAATGCGCGGTGGATCATACATTCCGCTGAGACCGACGAACACAAGATCTTTTTCTACAGAATCTGGAGTGAGTCCGGTTATTGATGCATCATGCAAATCGCGAAAAGCAGAACTGAGGACACGCAACGCCATCTTTGCCATGATGGAAGTTTGGGTCAAAATATTCTTCCGATCCTCTTCCGTAAGTTCGCGGACACCTTCGCCGGTAAATATTTTTGAGCAGCGCTGTAAAAGAATTCCGGGTGCGCCGTTGGCGTACACGCGCAGTGAGCCGTCCGACTGTTTACGAATGACTGAACTGCGTTTGCGGTCGGAATCGAACGGAAATTCATGAACTTTCGGCTGTTCTTTCTCCATGATCTCCTGACTTCCACCCGCTTTCAGACCGGCGGTGAGCATGGCACCCTCTGTCGGATCGCCGATTACACTCCACACTCCATTTTTTTCTTTCCGATGTGCATTGTTGCAGCCAATCAGAATTGAAGCAAGTTCCAGCAAAGCCGGATTCTGCTGACCTTCTATTTTTGCTCCATCCCGATGTATTTCACCTTCCGGGCCGTATCCATTGCCGGACACTTCAAACATTGTTCCATCAACATACAACGCCCGGACGGTCATTTCACCCACCGTCAATGTGCCGGTTTTATCCGTGCAAATTACTGTGGTAGAGCCAAGTGTTTCAACAGCCGGAAGTTTCCGGATGAGCGCATGACGACGGGACATGCGAACAACACCGACCGCCAGCGATATTGTGACAACAGCGGGGAGGCCTTCGGGAACAGCAGCGACGGCAAGACTAACGGCGGACATGAATAATTCCAACAAATTGGTATTGCGCAACATTCCCAAACCAAACAGCAACACAACAATCCCCAACGTCACCCACACAAGCACACGTCCAAACGATTCGAGTTTCTTTTCCAACGGTGTATGTTCTTCCGACGATGCGTCTGTGATCAGTCCGGCAATACGCCCCAATTCAGTCTCCATCGCGGTTGCTACGACAATCGCCTGTGCGGTACCGGAAGCGACGCTCGTCCCCATGAACACCATATTGTGCTGATCACCAAGCGGAACATCGTGCTGGGGGACTGCGTCGGAACTTTTCACCACAGATTCAGATTCGCCTGTCAACGCGGCTTCAATCGCTTTGAACGACGCAGCGTTCACAATGCGGGCATCAGCGCCGACGATATTTCCTGCTTCAAGAATAAGAATATCTCCGATGACAATTCCCGAAGCAGGAATCACGATGACCTGGCCGTTCCGCTGTACTGTTGCTTGCGGGGCCGCCATTTTCTTTAATGCGGCAATAGATTTCTCCGCACTGAATTCCTGATAAAATCCGACAACAGCATTCAGGATCACTATGGCAAGTATGGCAACAGCATCGATCGTTTCGCCCAACAGTGCGGAAATGATTCCCGCCGCAAGGAGTATCCAGACAATGAGGCTTTTGAATTGTCCGATGAAAAGCAGAAACGGACTGATCCGTTTCCCCTCTTTCAATTCGTTCAATCCATTGGCACCAAGGCGGATTGAAGCTTCCTGGGGAGTGAGACCATTAGCGGAGGAATGAAATTCAGCAAAGAGCTCTTCAACAGACCGGGAGTGCCAGGGTTTTGATTGGTGTTTTTCGATGATCACGGCAGCAGCTGGCATTTGACTTTTTACCATCAATGAAATACAGTATGATCATTGCGTTCCTCCATTTTTTTGTACCCAGGGGGACACAATGACATTGGAATGTGTTTAAAACCATCCTACGGAATGATGTTTCGGGATTATTTCCCGAGAATTTTTTCACCGCGTATAATCCTAACTAAAACGACCACGACAGCAATCACGAGAAGAATGTGAATAAAACCATTCATGGTATAGGATGTAATTAATCCCAGAAGCCACATTACAATAAGAATAGCAGCGATCGCGTACAGCATTTGAATCTCCTTTTTTAAATGGAATGATTGATTTATGCAGAAATAGTTTCGGCAATTTCATTAGTTCCACTTGCCGCCTGCTGTCTCTCTCTGCCGTTAAGAAACCAGGTGTTGATCTCTCCCATATCTTTCACAATTATCTTGCCGCGGTGCTCAAGAAGAAAATTCGTGCCCAGTTTTTGCCTGGTAGAATCGGTAATTTGAATCCGGCCGGAAACACCATGCGATTCCATTCTGCTTGCGGTGTTTACCACATCGCCCCAGAGATCATAAAGAAATTTTCGCTTGCCGATGACACCGGCGACGGCCGCCCCGCTGCTGATACCGATACGGATCTTCAAGTTGTATTTCCTCTGTACATTCAATCGGTCCATTACTTCGATCATATCCAATGCCATATGTGCTGCCCGCGTTGTATGGTCATCCACCGGATCGGGAAGACCGGCAACGGCCATATAGGCGTCGCCGATCGTTTTTATTTTTTCCAATCCGCGGTGATCTGCGATCGCATCAAACAGCGTGAAAATGTCGTTCAGCACATGAATCATGACATTCGCACTCACTCCCTCGGAAAATTTTGTAAATCCAACAATGTCGGCAAATAGTACGGTGACATCCTTAAAACTATCGGCAATAATTTCCGTGAGACTGTCGTTGTTCGTATCAAGAATCCCTTTCAACCGTTCGGCAATGGCATGCGGCAAAACATTTAGCAACAGCCGCTCCGAGATCTTTTTTTCTGCCGTCACCTGATTAAAGAGTTTTTTTGTTTCCAGATGCAAAAGGCGGACTTCAATCATATTACGCACGCGAATCAACACTTCGGCGAGGTCGAATGGTTTACTGATAAAATCCCTCGCACCTGCTTTCAGCGCCCGCAACTTATGTTCCGGCTGCGCCGTCAGCACGAGGACGGGAAGATATCCTTCCTTCTCGATCTCCTTCAGTTGTTCCATTACCTGATATCCATCCAATCCCGGCATTTCAAGATCGAGAAGAATCAAATCGTATTGATTCAGCCGGTGCAGGTCGAACACTTCTTTCGAAATGGACGTGGATGTGATGGACCGATATCCGGCTGCGCGGAGCATTTGTTCAAGGAGCATGACGTTCACTTTTTTATCGTCAACAATCAGTATACCGGCGTTCAATATGTCCGAAGGACTTATCATGCAATCATTGCAGAATTTATGCTGCGTTGAGAAGCGCCATTTTCTGCAAATATCATCGCTGCGTCCAAGGTCTCTAAAAATTCCTGGACATTAATCGGTTTTGTGAGATACCGAAAGAACCCTGCTTCCAAACCGTTTTTAATATCGGCCGGCATGGCATTCGCGCTGATGGCGAGAACCGGAATATGGAACGTTGCCCGACTTTCTCGCAGATGTTTCAACACTTCAATACCGCTCATCCCGGGAAGGTTAATATCCATCAAAATCACATCGGGAATTTGATCGCGGGCGATTTGTAATCCAACGTTCCCGTCGCCGGCCCTCAATAAACGGATATTGGAACGGCGTGCAACGAGGCTTTCGATGAGTTTCATATTTGCAGGATTATCCTCAACATACAGCACTGTTCGTTCTTCTGCTGCAACCGGCAAGTCGGATACCGGGTGCAACATTCCAGCTTCTTCCATAATATTTGCAGGGGGCACAACGGAACGCAATTCAAACCAGAACACACTTCCAACCCCGACAATACTTTTTACACCGATTGTTCCTTCCATCAGCTCCACCAATCGCTTCGTCATCACGAGCCCGATTCCCGTTCCTTCTTCAGTACAGTTTTCCTGACCCAGCCGATTAAACGGTTGAAACAGATTCATCAGTTGTTCTTCGGATAATCCCATTCCGGCATCCTTCACACTGATCAGGATATGGTCGGGAGTGCTGGCGGTACATTTAATTTCGACCGTTCCATGTTCTCTGTTATATTTTATCGCGTTGGAAAGGAGATTGATCAGCACCTGTTTCAGCCGCATCCGGTCTGCTCGGACAAACAGCGGGACATAAAACTGAGGAAACATCATCTTGATATTTCGTTTTTGCCCTTCGGGAACAAACATTGCTTCGCATTCGGAAATAACCTCAGCCAGCGAAACCGGCTCCGGGGAAAATGATGTTTTGCCCGCTTCCACAGAAGCAAGATCGAGCACTTCGTTGATTAATTTCAACAAATGCCATCCCGCCTGAAGAATTTGTGTGATGCTGTCCTTTTGAAGCGGTGTCGGAGGCGGTGCCGCCGTCTCCATTAACTGAGCGAATCCGAGAATAGCATTGAGCGGACTGCGCAATTCATGACTCATGCCGGAAAGAAATTCTGACTTTGCAAGATTCGCTTTATCCGCCACGCGCCGTGCACTTTCCAATTCAATATTATTTTCCTGCAGTACCTGGTCCAACATTTTCCGTTCCGTAATATCACGGGCAGCAGCAAACACTCCCTGTAATTTTCTTTCCCTGTCATAAAAAGTTGTTGCGTTGAACGAGACGACGGTCTCTTTTCCATCCCGCGCCCGCGCCGTAAGTTCGTAATTGGTCACTTTTTTTTCGCTCAGCACCTGATTAATGCTCGCTTCGGCTCTATCCGGATCGGTAAAGTAATTTTTAAACGGCGCTCCAATCAACTCGTCCCGGGTGCACCCGGTGAGTGTTTCCATCTGTTTATTGGCATCCGTAATAATCCCAAGTGGATCGGTCGTCATAATCGCATCAATATTCGATTCAATCAGAGACCGCGTGTAAAACTGTTGATCGCGTAACCGTTGATCCAGTTTCTTCCGTTCCTCTTCCACCTGTTTTCGTGCTGTGTTATCGGTTCCGATCAGCAGATACCCGATAATGCTTCCATTAACGCTTCGAAGCGCCGTAACAGAGACAACAGCGGGAAAGCGGCTGCCATCCTTGCGAATATATGTGAGTTCGTAAATGTCTTCGATGCCGCGGGATGCTTTGAACACCAGCGCTTCAAATCCCGGGGTGATGGATGCGGAAAGTTCGGCACTTAATGCTTTTGCCCGGACAATAACTTCCTGCGGGTCGGAGATATCGGCGGGAGTAATTTTATTCATCACTTCTGCCGCCGTATACCCCAGCATTCGTTCAGCGCCGACATTAAAGATTTGAATGACTCCCTGGGCATCTGTGGCGATGCTGGAAAAATTTTCGCTGTTAAAAATAGCGTTTTGCAGAGCACCGGCTTTCAGCAATGCTTCTTCAGCATTTTTTCTTGCACTGTTATCCGTACCGATTAGTAAATATCCTATAATTGCTTCGCTATTGTCGCGAAGTGCGGTAATGGAAACCGCCGCGGGGAGACGGCTGCCGTCTTTGCGGATGTAGGTCAGTTCATACATATCCTCAATACCGCGGGACGCCTTAAAAACCATCGCTTCGAAACCGGGAGCGATCCGTGTGCCGAGTTCCATGCTTAATGCCTCGGCACGCGCAATCAATTCGCGGGGATCAGAAATATCTGCCGGGGTAATCTTATTGACAACTTCCGCCTCGGTATACCCCAGCATCCGTTCTGCACCGACATTAAAAATCTGAATGACCCCTTTATCGTCTGTTGCAATGCTTGAAAAATTTGCGCTCTTTAAAATAGCATTCTGCAGCGCACCGGTTTTTAAGACAGCTTCTTTCCGTCGTACTTCCGAGACGGTTCGTAATGTCTCCTCGGATGTGTGTCTGCCATTGATTGTTGTATTCATGGTGGTTTGCCTGTCAATCCTTAACACATCATTTCCTACAGCGCTACGCGAATTAGGAGAGATGCGCTCTGAGCATCCAAGCCATTTTCTCATGTTGCTCCATCAGTCCGGTTAAAAAATCCGCCGTGCCGGCATCCTTCAGTTTTTCTCCGACATCACCGATTTCTTTTCTCAGTGACCGAATGACGGCTTCATGGTCTTCCATCAGCGTTTTGATAATATTTTTTGCATCGGTAAAATCGTGGTTTTGTTCGCTGATTCTTGAAAGTGCTGTAAAATCTCTCAGCGATCCCATTGCAAAATGTCCCAGCGCGCGAATCCGTTCGGCAACGTTATCGATTGTTACCTCAAGCACGACATATTGAGACTCAAAGAACGTGTGCAGTTCAATAAAATTTGCCCCCTGAATGTTCCAATGGGCGTTCCGTGTTTTGGTGTAGAGCACATATTCGTCCGCTAGAAGCGTGTTGAGCAGTAAAGCAATCTCTTTGATGTGATTCTCTGCAATGTCGATATTGGGTTTCATTGTATCCTCGTTTGTGTATTTCATTGGTAGATGTTCATTCAGTGAGAGAGCGATTTCCTTTTATGATGTATTCCGGAGCGCCGATAATTGGGAGAACAATCCAAGTTCTTCATCATTCAATAATTCGGGCAAAACGATCTCGATTTTTACAAGTAAATTTCCAAATTCTTCTTTTTTTCCATACACGGGCATTCCAAGACCAAGAAGCCGAAGTTCTTTACCGTTTGGTGTTCCCCTGGGTATGTTCACGGTTACTTTTCCTTTCAGAGCCGAGATGATGGTTTTTCCTCCCAGCACTGCGGTATATAATTCCACCGGCAGCACTCGATGAAGATCATCTCCAATTCGCTGAAGTTCCTGATGCCGGACAATTGATATGGTAAGATATATGTCCCCGTTTGGTCCTCCACCTGATCCTCGTCCCCCTTTTCCTTCAATCCGCAATATCTGTTTGTCCGCAATACCCGGCTTGATTGTTACTTTAATTGTTTGGCCATGTACTTGAATGAGCCGTGTCGTGCCATGGTATGCTTCTTCGAGTGACAGCGTTGTTTCTGTTGTGAGATCTTCACCTTTGATTGCTCTTTCGCGGCCGCGCTCCCTTCCGCGGGTGCGCTGACCAAACAACATTTCAAATAGATCGTTGACACTTTCATCATCGAATCCTGACTCCGATCTTCTATTACTGGACTGTTGCGAGGGACCTCCCCCTGCATTTGTATACTTTGACCAATCAAACCCTCCCGGTTTGGCCCCTGCTGCTTCATACTGTTTCCATTCAGCACCGAACTGGTCATATTTTTTTCGCTTTACCGGATCACTCAAAACCTCGTTCGCCTCATTCACCGCCTTGAACTTCTCCTCGAGTTTTTTGTCCCCTTTTGCCTTATCAGGATGAAATTTCTTTGCCAGCGTACGATACGCTTTTTTGATCTCGACCGGCGACGCCGTTGGAGCAAGGCCCAGGTCCTTATAGTAATCCTTATAATTCATTTTCTGCTTCAGGTTTCTTTTTCGCTTTTCCATTTTTCGCTGCTACCGGATGGTCATCTTCCGAACTAAGAAAGACTGCGATCCATCTCGTCTCTTCATTATTCTCACAAGCGAATTTCAGCGTCATGGTGAATGGTATACAGAGGACCATACCGATAGGTCCCAGTACGCTTCCCCAGAATAACAAGGAGAGAAAGACCACCAATGTGGAAAGGCCGAGTTTGCGTCCCATGAGTTTTGTTTCAATGATGTTATCGAGGATAAAGTTTACCGCCATGTATCCACCGACGACCATCATTGCACTGCCGAAGCCAAACTGTACGAATGCCAACAGCACCGGCGGAATAGCGGCGATCGACGATCCGACGCTGGGAACATAATTAAGAAGGAATGCCAGGAATGCCCAGAGAATGGGGGATTCAATTCCCAGTGCGTAGAGCCACACGCCGATTAACCCACCGGTGGCAAGGCTGACGATCGTTTTGATGACCATATACCGTTCAATGTCGTTCACGAATTTTGTGAACTGGGGAAAATCCTGGTTCGGATTGCCCAGCACGGCGCGCAGTTTAACGGGAAAATTCGAAGCTTCTAACAGGATGAATGTGACAGTGAGAAAAACGAGAAGGATATTGGACAACGCCACACCAACGCCGGCAAGAAGACCGACAGCAATATCCATCACCGGACCGGGATTGAAATATCCCAGCAACACCTTATTCGTAACGATGATATGCTTTTCCGCCAGGATCGGTTTCAGGGATAATATCCCTTCCTGTAATTTTTTTTGATAGGTGGGCCAGGCGTCCGAGAAACTGCTCAGCGATTCGCCGACCACCGTGCCGATAACCAGCAGCATGGCGACCATGGTAAACATCACAATCATCACGGCAAGGAACGATGGAACACGTTTTTTTTCCATCCAGAGCACCGGGGGTGTTCCGATGAGCGCAAGAAAGACGGACATGAGGAAAATGGAGGCGACCGATTGCGCCTGATTGAGACCGTAAATGATAACGACTAATGCGGCTGCCGTCACTAATACGGGAAGTCCTCTGTGCGTTGTACTTGTTCGGAGCATAAAAAATTCTCTAGTGTTGGACTACAAATACCAATTCCATGCTGCCGTTTTCATCTCATTCCTTCGGATCGCATTAATGGTATTGCTGGATGATAAATTTTTCATCAGTATTCAGACTGAGGAAAACAATATTCGTTCATTATATCACTGATAGATACTCATCATCGGCCACAGTTAACATAGATCAAAAGATGTAAAAAGGGATTAATCCTCTTCTTTGATTACTGTGTTTCGGTTCCCAAGCACAATTCGTATGTCATGTTTCGCTCCGTCATCCTCAAGAAGTATTTGTACGGGTTCATGAATAAGAGAAACCTGATGAACGGCGCCATTCACGGTGCAGTGATCGATTCCGCGGCAGACTCCCGTTGGATTTTCAACAATCACGGTATAGAGAGTAGAGTGATAACGGTACTGCAGTTCAAAACCGGACCAGAAGGAAGGAATGCACGGATCAATGAGGAGTGTTTTTCCGTTCACCCGCACACCGAGAATCCACTCCATTCCCAACCGGTACATCCAACCGGCGGAACCGGTATACCACGACCATCCGCCCCGTCCGACATGCGGCGCCTGCGAATAGATATCGGCACTGATGACATACGGTTCCACTTTGTACCGATCGATCGATTCTTTCGTCGCGGACAGATTGATCGGGTTCAAGAGCGAGAATAATTCTCCGGCGGTATTCCCTTCTCCCAGCAACGCAAATGCAATGGCCGACCAAATTGCACCATGAGTATATTGACCGCCATTCTCCCGGATGCCGGGTGGATAGCCTTTGATATATCCCGGTTCCGAAGAAGTTTTGTCAAACGGAGGGGCAAAGAGTAACACCAATTTATCGTCTCTCCGGATCAGTTTTTCGTTCACCGATGCCATGGATATTGCCGCGTGGTCAGCACTCGCTGCGCCGGAGATTATCCCCCACGATTGCGCAATGGAGTCAATTCGGCACTCGTCACTGGATGATGAACCCAGTACTGTTCCGTCGTCATACATTCCTCTGATGAACCACTTTCCGTCCCACGCAACTATATTCAGTGCCTGCCGCAATGCCGCCGCGTGACGGAGCCATGTATCTGCGCGGTCCCGATCACCGCGAGACTGCGCTATCGGAACAAATGCCGCCACCACCGAACAAAGAAACCATCCGAGCCACACACTTTCCCCTTTTCCCTCTTTCCCCACAGTATTCATTCCATCGTTCCAATCCCCCGAACCAAACAACGGAAGTCCATGAAGACCGACCGTTAAACTTTTTTCGAGGGCGAGGGCGCAATGTTCAAAAAGCGGGGCGCTTACCGATGAGACCTCCGGCTGAAAAAATTCGTCAGACTGATCGCGAAGAAGAACATCACCTTCCAGGTACGGAATCATTTCATCCAACACTGAGTGATCGTTCGTTACCTGAATGTAGTGTGCAACGGCATATGGAAGCCACGCTTTGTCATCAGCGTTGTGTGTGCGGACACCTCTGCCGGAGGAGGGAATCCACCAGTGTTGCACGTCTCCCTCAACAAACTGCCGGCCTGCGGCCCGAAGAAGATGTTCCCGTGTTATTGCCGGCAAGGCTGCCGCCACGGCCAAACCATCCTGCAACTGATCGCGGAATCCATACGCGCCTCCTGCCTGGTAGAATGCAGATCTCGCCCACATTCGGCACACGACTGTTTGATACAGCAGCCAACGATTCAGCAGGATATCCATCGACCGATCGGGAGTCTTCACCTGCACCTTGCCGAGCGCGTTGTTCCAGAACGTCGTTGCTTCCTTCAGTACTTCATCCCGATCAATGGACCGATAGCATGACACGAGATTCTGCGCTTCTTCTTTTGATGATGTTTCTCCGAGAAGGAACAGAATTTCTGTTTGTTCGTGCGGTCCGAGTTCAATCCGGGTCTGCAGGGCGCAGCACGGATCGAACCCCGCTCCAACCCGATTGGAAAGAGACGTTCCGTCGGATAGTGCCGCAGGATGCTCGCTGGAACCATTCCGTCCGATAAATTCTTTCCGGTCACCGGTGTAACTCATCTGGTGTCCCCCAAGATCGGCAAATGCCACGCGGTCTCTAAATTCTGTGCGCCATGGATTCCGCGCAAACAGAGCGCCCGTCTTTCCGTCGATTTCCGTTAAAAGAAACGGAGCGGATGATTCCCGTACGGAAGCAAGCACCCATTCGACATAAGCAGTGATTGAAAGACGGCGGTTCCGGTTTGATATATTTTTTATGGTGAGCCGGGATATCTTGATCGGATCATTGAGCGCGACATATTGCATCAGTTCAAGCGCAATGGCATGCGATGTATGCTGGAACCGGCTGAATCCCTGCCCATGCTGCGATGTATAGTGTCCAGTGGTTTCTCGAATGGGAATAGCCGTCGGTGTCCACAGTTCACCTGTGTGTTCATCTTTAACATAGAAGACTTCACCCGATCTGTCACTGACCGGATCGTTAGACCAGGGAGTGAGTTGATTTTCCCTGCTGTTCAAAGACCATGTATATCCGGATCCTTCCGCAGAGACGTGAAATCCGAAGGATGGATTGGCAATCACATTGATCCATGGCATTGGTGTCCACTCCTCGTTTTTCAGCACTGTTGTATACTCACAACCGTCGGAAGTAAATCCTCCCATTCCGTTTGGATATTCCGCATTCGAGTGCAGCGAATCCGCATCATCGTGTGCAGATGGACTGGACGGAGTTTTCAACATACTTGTTTTCTGATTGACCGCAATGATTTGTTTCCTCAAGTTCCGCTGCGCTGTCGGCGTCTCAAACGTTTCCTGCGTATTCAATTGATCGGAAAGACTCCCCCGACGGCTGTAGAGCACTGCGCGTGCAGCACACTTCAGCAGTGTTCGAACTTCTTGCGCCACAGCATTTCCGCGAATAATGACAATCTTTCCAAGAGCAGCACCTCCTTCAATGGGAGGCCGCAATTGTGATTCATTCGTCCGCAAGATTGTTTCAAGGGCGCTCTGAAGATCCATTTCATAGGATTGGGTTTGTTCATTCAAGATCACCACATCAACAGAGAGGAGTTTTATTCTCCAATACTCGTGTGCGCGTAGTAATTGTTTGACAATTTCCAGTTCCTCCGTATCATCAATCCGTATAAGAACAATGGGAAGATCGCCGGAAATACGGTTCGCCCACAGCGCCGCCTGACCGCTGGTATTGGATTTCAAGGTGTCGGACGATGGGCGGAGGGACGGATTGGAATACAAAATATGGCCGGCAAGATGTTGAAAGAGATGCGCTTCTTCCTGCGAAATTCCGAGATGATGAAGCTGCACTTGCGCTTGTGTCCATGCTAGAGTGACGGCACGTTCAAACGCCGTCGCATCGCAATGTTTATCGGCAAGATCGAGCACTGCTGTGCGCGTCGGCGCAACCATGGTCCAGAACGCTACACGGGCTGTCGTTCCCGGCGGAATCTGAACCCGGCATCGAAGCGAGAAAATCGGATCGAGCACGGTGCCGGCGGTATTGGTGAGCGGGCGATTATTTTGGACCGAAAAAGGCGAGCGAACCGTATGGCCTCGTCCAAGAAAGCGGGCACGGTCAGTTTCAAATTGGATTTCACCGGTACTGGTTCCTTCTATCACCATGCGATGAGCGGCCCAGATCTCTTTTTCTTCCGGCGATCGGCGACGACGGGTCGCAAGCAGCGTGCCGAGCGGCTGAATGAATTCTGTTTGGACGAACAGTTTAGAGAACGCCGGGTGTGCCCGGTCCGATGCCGGCAACATCAATACCACTTCAGCATAGGATGTCAATTCGATTTCACGAATCTGAGCGCCGTGGTTTGTCAATGACACCCTGCGAACTTCCGCATCGCTTTCGGGTGAGACGATAATGTCGAACGTTGTTGCGATATCGCCATCGCGCCGAGCGATCTCCACACGATCCTCTGAAAACTCTACGTCGTAACTTTCCGGTTCGACGCATGTCGGTTGAAATCCGGCAGACCAAAGCGTACCGCGTTGCGTATCACGCAAGTACACAAACGATCCCCAATCATCACACGTACCATCCTCACGCCAGCGGGTAACCGCGAGCGTACGCCATTGACTGTATCCCGAACCGGCGCCGGTGATCATCACCGCATAATTGTTATTGGAAAGTATGTGTGTTCGCGGCACGCGTCCATGCGGCGAATGGAACCTGCCGTATTCGGACGGGATCAATTCGCGCACATTCGCAGAAGCATTTACTTCCTCTGCCCGAGGCCGGGCCACCGCAACATCGCGCGGTGTTCGTTCCTGCAGCAACAATTCCGTTGCCTGAATCATCGGTTCGGCATGAAACCGGTCGCACATTACTCCACTGTTCAGCGCATTATCGATCGCGACGATCGTCATCCCCTGGTGATGCGCCATATACGCACGAACAATGGCAACGGTATGTCCATCAGGAAGCCGCGCGGGTGTATAATCCAGCGCTTCAAAATATCCATACATGCCCGATCCGCCTGCGTTGGCAAGACGGATAAAATTTTCTGCTGCCGAATCCGGTTCTACCATTGCGGCAAGTGCTGTTGCATACGGTGCGATCACGGCATCTTTACTGAGACCCCGTTTCAATCCTAATCCCGGAATTCCAAAATTCGAATATTGATATGTCAATTCAATATCGTGGACGTTATAGGCAGATTCAGAGACGCCCCACGGTATCTTTCTTGCTTTCCCATACTGCCGTTGGCGGCGGACGATAAAACGATTTGTTTGACCGAGCAGGCTCTCCTCCGGAGTTCTCATAACTAAGGACGGCATGAGATATTCAAACATCGAACCGGACCATGAGATGAGCGCGGACCCGCGATCGACCGGTGTCAACGATCGCCCAAGATGGAACCAATGACGGACCGGTATATCACCTTTCGCAATTGCGACAAAACTCGCTAATCTCGCTTCAGATGCCAACAAATCATAACAAGACGGGTCACGAATACCGTCCGATACTCTGTATCCAATAGATAACAGGTGCCGTTTCTCATCGAACAAGAATTCAAACTCCATCGCCCTGCACAGTGCCATTGATTTTTCTTTTACCGATTCGAGTTGATGAAGAAGTTTCCTGGATGAAATGGCTGATTGTGCAAAGATTTCAATTAATGATTCCAGAGACGACAATGAAACCGGTGACCCATCCGTTACCACCACTGTGCGCGACCGGCTGGATGACAACAGCGCAACTGCTTCTGTGCAGCGGATCGGATATTCCGTCAACGATGGAACCGATCCGCACAATCGGTGTGCAGCACTTTCGGGCATCAGTTCAGGATCCTGACCAGTGAGTTCCTCGAGAATAGACCATGGTTTTAATAATGCACTGTCGCGTTCTTGGCTTTTTACCGCCGCCTGAATTGCATTGATCCAAAATTCAACATGGGTAAATACTCCGGTATTGATTCCTTTGTTTGATTCAACAACACACGCTTGTGTCGTCTCGCTGACGGTACGAACTCGGATGAGTATTTCTTCCATTTTCTTCGTCACTGATGCCGGCGTCAATACCGTTACACTCAATGTGGAAGTCAATGCTTCCAATTCTCTCTCGACCTGTAGTATGGAAGGCATCGTCAATCGGAGACCGGCCGGAAGAACGCTGATAGCATCGAGTGCAAGAATAACAGCATCATGAATGCCCGATGTCCATTCCGGGTTGACCAAGGGTTTCTTATTCATATCCAGACAGGCATTTCCAACGGCGATTAAATGTCCGGCAAGATTTCCGCTGTCCACTGATGAGATATATTTTGGATCCAATGGCCGTAAATCGCGAGTATCATACCAATTATACAGGTGACCGTGAAATCGTTCCAGAGAGTTCATCGTCGACAGCGTAGCATCCAATCGGTCGGCCATCTCGTATTTTCCTATCCAGCCAAAATCATGAGCAGCGGCGGTAGATAGAAGATACAATCCAATGTTCGTCGGTGAGGTGCGATTGGCAATGGTCGGTTTCGGTTCCTCCTGGAAGTTATCCGGCGGAAGCATATGCTCTGATAGATTGACGAAGGTTTCAAAAAATCGCCACGTTTTTCTCGCGACAGTGCGAAGCACACGAGCATTGGAGTAAGAGACCGGCATGGTTCCTGACAGCATCGAAGAACGGCTCACCCATTGAGCTATCACCGGCGATACCATCCACAGTGCAAGAAATGGTAATGCGGTCAGCCACGATTCATGAGGCGAGAGTATGGTAATACTACCTGCCGCAAATGTCAGCACCACTCCGCCGATCATTCTTCGGTAAAATCCGCCGATGGTCAGCGGCAGCGTCGTTTTGGATTGCGCAGCGGTAACCCATTCCAGCATATTCCGGTGGCTGACGAACAGTCGAAAAACTGTACGCACAATGGCATCACTCATAAGCCACGCTTGATGGGCAAGAACGGAGAGATGAAACACTATCTGCGAGAGGGCCAGGGAAAGATCTTTTACAACGGAACGGAGATGACTCCGTTTTGAAATTCTTTTACGCATCGGAATGATCCCTGAAAAGAATGGAAGCAGCGGCGGCAGTGCAATTGTTAACAGAATAAATCCGCTCCACACGGCAGCCGATGCATAGGGAAGGGTCCACCCTCCAAGCAACGCAAGAAATGCCGCCGGTGCAGAGAGTGATCGGCGTAAATTATCAATCATCTTCCATCGACCAGTTAATGGTATATTACGCCGTGCAGGACGTTGACCGGGAGCCCAGCCATATCCTAAAATCCACGGAAGTAATTGCCAATCACCGCGCACCCATCGATGCTGACGCAATGCGGCTACATCATACCGGGAAGGAAATTCTTCCACCACTTCAATGTCCGTGACAAGGCCGGATCCAGCAAATATCCCCTCCAACAAATCATGACTCAGCACGGTGTTCTCCGGTATTCTTCCCGTCAGTGCTGCTTCAAAAACATCGACATCGTATATTCCTTTGCCGCTGTACGATCCTTCTTCAAACAAATCCTGATAGACATCGGACACAACGAATGCATAAGGATCTATCCCCCCCGGTCCTGAAAAAATATGCTGAAAAAACGATCCGGCGTGTCCAGACGGCAACGCCGGCGTGACCCTTGGCTGAAGCACTGCATATCCTTCAATCACACGTCCTGTTCGTTCGTCCAGTTTCGGTCGATTCAACGGATGCGCCATTTTACCGACAAGATTTCGTACAGCATTCAGCGGCAGCCTGGTATCGGAATCCAACGTGATTACATACCGAACATTCGTCGGTACTGGAACGCGAAGATATGATGACATTGGATCAGACTGAAGATAACTTGTATCCGCTGCACCGCGAAGCAATCGATTCAATTCATGAAGCTTTCCCCTCTTCCGTTCCCATCCCATCCATTGCTGCTCTACCTCATTCCACAACCGCCGCCGATGAAATAAAAAAAATCGATCCCCGCCGGTTGCAGCGGCATAGCGAAGATTGAGCCGTGTGATTCCCGCAACAGCAGTTCTCAGCAGCAGGTCGTCTCCCTTTACATTTTCCGCGGGCGCGTCTCTCCAATCGGAAAGTATTGCAAAACTAACATCCCCGTCTTGATTGGCAAGGAAATGAACTTCCAATCGTTCAATTTGTTCTTCAATCTCCGCAACAGTTGATAGGATGGTGGGAATGACAACCATGGTGCGTAAATCTGGCGGAACACCGCTCTTCAGGGCAAGACCGGGGAGAGCTTTTGGCCCAATTCGCTTTGTTATCCAATGATTCACCAGTGCGACTGCCACCTCCGACAGCGGAATAACCGCAAGCAGTGCTAACAGAAAAAGTCCAACTCCATCATATCCTACGGTTGCAACGCCCAGCAGCGGAAGAGCGAGGATGAAGCCGGACACGAGCGCGAGAGTCACAAGATATCCGCGCATTCCAGTACCGGCAGCAATTCGATCAATTCTCACCCGATGCGATACTTTATAATTGATCAGTTTTTCAAACGCTCGCCGTCCGTACGAAAGTAGATAGAAGCCCGGATCATGTTCCGGACTGGTTTGGTCGGTGCCCGCAGCGGATCGGGCGGAGGTGATAACCCGCTCTGTAATTTCTTGTTCAGTATACAGAGAGCCGCGCGATAAGGCTTCAATCGCATGGCGGTAGCTGTCGCGAGTCTGAAAATCCATAGCGCCGAAATTGCTGCTTCCGCAGAGTGCCTCATCCACCAAACTAACGCGTTCAAAAAAATCCGGCCAGTCAATAGAAGACATCAATCGCATGCTGGTGATAATATTCCGCACGGTAATGCTTGTTGCCCCTTGATGTTGATGCTCTTCATTGACAATCCGTTCTGATGTTGTTCCCTGCGCCGCAAGTCGTTCATCCAGCCATAACAACGCCGGCGTCAATGCCGGATCCTGATCGCGCAACCGCAGCACCAGTTGAACGGCAAACGCTTTCGGCAGCGGGTGACCCTTAAATTTTTTCAATACACGATCGGGCGATTCAACGGAATGTTGCCCGGCGCCCAATAAACGATCTGCGGCGGCATTTGCTTCCTGGCGTTCTTCCCTGCGGTTTACAATTCGTTCGGCAGCACGCCGCAAATTTTCCACCAATACAATGCGCAATGTAATGGCGACGGCCCACAGCTCACCGATAGTGAGCGGCTGCACTTTTTGATACGCTCGAACAAAACGAATCAATGCATCATAATCGAAGCGGCTGTCTGTATGCGCAATAAATGCCCATGCAATCCCGAAGACACGGGGATATCCGTGAAGCGGTCCGTCGGCAAGTTTGGGAAGCTGTCGATAAAAGCCAGAGGGAAGATCGTCGTGAATTTCGCGGATCTGTTCATCCACAATATGGTAATTGTCCACCAGCCATTCTGCTGCTGGAGTGATAACTTGTTCTTCACTGACGGCTGTTGCGATCGTATGATAGGAAGAGAGGAGAATGCGGCTATTTTCTTTGAGACGGGAAACGAGCGACCTTCCGGTTTCACGATGTACTGAAACAGGCTGTGCAGCGGCGAGACTTTCGGCATGCTGCTCCAATCGTTCGATGCTGAAGAGTTCGCTGCGAATTGATTCATCCGACCGAAGTGGAAAACCATCTTCCGAACGGCCGAATAACCGAAGTACGCTGTGTCTCATAATGATTGCTTTTTTATTCACCGCACTGCGCAGACAATGTTCCGGCGATGCCCACACAGGTGCAGCACCGTTGTTTCCGCCGAAAATCCCCCGGCGCGATACGAGTGTTATTTGGAAACACGAACCTGCGCTGCCCGCAACAGTGTGTTGTTCATGGAGTACCCTCTCCGCAATTCATCCACGATCATTCCGGAGTGTACGCCCTGCGCTTTTACCAGCGAGAGAGATTCATGCTGTGCAGGATCGAACATCCGGCCGACACTTTGGAACGGTACGACCCGATTTGCTTCCAGCAATGAAAGGAATTTTTGATGGATGATCCGCATTCCCTTCACGAAGTCGCTATTATTGGATTCCGTCCACTGTTGCGCTTTTTCAATATCATCGATAATCTCCAGCAACCCGCGGAAAACTTCTCGCTTCCCTTCCTCTGCCATCGTAATCCCGTCCCGCTCGATGCGCCGACGGTAGTTCTTAAAATCAGCCAACGTGCGCAAATTTCGGTCCCGTTCATTGCTGATCTCAGCCTTGAGCCGTTCGATCTCTCCGGCCCAATCGGCAGGAGGGAGCATGGTATGAACACCATTGGGTATTGTTTGTTCCATAAAACACCTTAATTATTTTTTTTCGATGATATGCTGCAGTTCTTCAATCTTTTTCCCGTCTTCCACTGTCTGCTCGGCGAGTTCCACATAATCCTTCGATAAGTCCAGGAGCTCTTCTTCTGTTTTTTTCTCCACATTCATTACAGCATTACTTGCCATGGTATTGGATACAACCAGCTCGTTGATTTTTATGTGAAGTGATGCGGAAAAATGGTTAAAGGACCTCTGAATAATGAACAGATAGAGGAATGTCACACCAAAAATGATATCGCCTATGCGTGCGTGGATATCCTGCGTAAAGAAATGATTGTCCGTCCACCAATATGCCACCATGCACATTGCAATGATGAACGTAATGGAGTTACCAAGAATGGCTGTTGCGTACGAGGTTACGATCTCGAAGCCGCGCTCTGAATGTTTGTATAAATGTTTCATTGGTCTTTTTTCCTGTTTGTTGGAAGCTCTTCTGTGACGGCAGCCGTTAAAAGAAATGTCCGGTATTCACTATTTTCGCTCGCGACTGCGGGGTTGTTTCTCTTCCCACTCCGGCCGATTGGTGGAACGCTTCTTCTTCCATTTGAGATGTTCCGGATGGTTCTTATTGATAAAATATTTTTCGTCCCGGCTGTCCCGGATCACGGATTGATTCCGGTGTGCACGGTACGCTGCATATCGTGATCGGTTCGCGGTATGGTTTTTGTACGGCGCGCGCTCATTTAAAATGATTTTATAGGTGGAGAACAGATTGTAATGACGGTACCGCAGCGGGAGTGAAAACGCTCCGATCCAGCGTCCATTCTCGAAATAAAAGAATCTTCGTTCGGAGACGTAATAATACACTTCGATCTCCGGCATATAGTAATATTCGACATAATCATATCCTGTGGGTCCCCACTCCGGTTGATTGCCGATATTGAAACTGAAAGTAATGCTCCCCTGTCCACTGACCAGCGTGCAAAGAAATAATACGGCAAGAATTGAAATTACGGTACGCATAAAGTCCTTCCTTATATTTTTTCCATTTTTCTTCCGCTCTTCTCAGGTGCTGCGGTACTTCGTCAGCGTACTCTATAGGTAAAATGAACGATCCGGGAGAATCCATTGGCATTCACATTCATGGTAAGATGATATTTCCCTTTTTCTTTGAGCGTAATGCCGAGACCGAAGTGATTCATGGTCCGTATGAGATCTACGGATTGTTTTTTCTTGGACGGAGATATGATCTCCAGTGATACGCTTGGATCAACGATCTCGCTGCCGCTGGTCGAATCGGTTACATCGGCGATGATGAAATGCGTCCCTGCCATCATCAAACGTGTCGTTTCCCTATCCATCGCCATGTTCACTTTTGTGGGATCGGTCTCCTTTTCCGGCTCATAGACTTCCATTCCCATCAGTTTCTGTTCCATCTTCCCGGTGATGGCCGTTTTGCGCCGCTGTTGTGTAATCAACCAAAACCGCATATGCAGACCTTCAACGGTAGTGTCCACGGCCGTTTTCCCTATCAAGACCGATATATCGATCCTCTCCATCTCTTTCTTCGCCGTTGTATCACGGACTGCTTGTCCGTACAGTGGAATGGTGAAGAGCGCCATCAGTGCCGTACAGAGCATTATCCATACTCGAATCATTATCCGTTTCCTTTCAGTGCAATGCGCGCTTATGTATGTTATATCGTTTTCTCAGGAACCGTATACAGGGTAGTCCGTGTATCCTTTTGCTCCCGGTGTATAGAATGTTTCTGTTCGCAGATCGGTGGAAAGGGATTCGCCTTTGGTGATCCGTTGTACCAGATCGGGATTGTTAATGAACGGCCTGCCGAACGAGATCAGATCGGCAATGCCGGACTTCACGTCCTCTTGTGCCCGTACCTTTGTATAGCCGCCGCCAAGAATGAGAGTGCCGCGGAACCGTTTTCTGATATCCTTTTTGACCTTCGACGGGACTTTGGGTGCTCCCATGCTGTGGTGATCGACAATATGGATATATTGAATACCAATGCGGTTGATCTCGTCGGAAAGATAACTGTATGTTCTGGCGATGTCGGGATACGGCATCATATCACCCGCTGTGCCATACGGTGACAAACGGATTCCGATGCTGTGCCTGCCGATGGAATCTGCTGTACACTGCAAAATCTCCAGCAGAAACCGGCAGCGATTCTTGACGGATCCACCGTACAGATCGGTGCGGAGATTCGTTACAGGAGAAAGGAACTGTTCCAGCAGATACCCGTTGGCGCCGTGAAATTCCACACCGTCAAATCCGGCATGGATTGCATTGATGGCAGCGGTGATGAATTCCTGACGCGTATGTCCAATCTCATCCATATTCATTTCCACCGGAACGGGATATTCCTGAAGACCTGCAGTATCGGTCCACATTGTTCCCGCCGGTTTCACCGCAGAAGGAGCGATGATCATTGCAGTATCGGGCATATTATCCCGATGGCTGATCCGACCGGTATGCATCAACTGAAGGAATATCTTTCCTCCTGCGGCATGGACAGCATGTGTGGTTTTCTTCCATCCGTCCACTTGCGTTTCGTTAAAGATCCCGGGAATCCGACTGTATCCCAGTCCGTTAGGTGACGGTGATGTTCCTTCGGTGATAATGAGACCTGCCTCCGCACGCTGTCCGTAGAATTCTGCCATCAGGTCGTTCGGAAGATTGTTCGTCGCGCGCGACCGCGTCATGGGTGCCATCACAATCCGGTTCTTCAGCTCGATTGTTCCTAGTTTGTATGGACTTAATAAACCTACTGTCTTCATTTTGTAATTCCTTTCACTATTTTCAAACAGACTTCCGGCTACGCACTTTAAAATGAAATTCCCGCTTGTGCAACGAGTAGGATTCGAATTTTCCGTTCTATGGGAATGAATGGATCCACCTCAATCCCGATATTTATTTTTTTTGTGAAACCGATATTGAAGATTCGAACTAATTCAGCAAGATCGAGAAACATGGAGGTCGCGAATCCTCCTCTTCCCGGACCAACATCAACGGGAGAATTCACGCCGAACATTCCTATGCCTCCGCTCACGGGAAACCTGTCCCCAGATTTCGAATCGATAAAATAGAGCCGGATCATAGCACTGGAATTTCCGTACTCAATCGGGTCATCAGCTCTCGTATCAAATAGTACTTTGGGTACTGCAAGTGAGAATCCCAACTCCATCGTTGGTCCCCGCACACGATAATACTGCGTTAAACTGTTTGAGCGATCTACTGCTCCTATTTTGATGATATAATCTGGCTCAATTCGGATCCCGAGTATTGCCCAGTCCGGCAATGAATCCACCGGTACCAGAACTTCGTCCAGTTCTTCAGGACGGATGTTGGCATACGCACCGTATGCTGTCCGGTATTGAATAAACATTAAACGATCTTTCAGAATATTACCATGACTGCGAAACGTCAACACACGACGTTCATAAGAAGGGACTGGTATGCCGTCCCGCAGAACTATTGATGTTGTGATCCTCAAGAACTGCGGACCCATCAACGGACGGATACTATCGCGCTGGAACATCACTTTAAGATTCCGCACCTGAGAGCGGTCCAAAGTAACGGCAGTCCGGATATCCGAACTGCCAGTAAAAGGGATATGCCTTACAAATCTGCTCAATTGTTCGACATCTTGATTCTCTTCCACCGTCACAATGCAGTCAGTTTCGTACCGAAACCGGCGTCCTTCAGAATCCTTTACATTCAATCGGATTGGATATAAGCCCGGCGTTACTGTTTGAGGGATTACTGTTTCATATTTCAACCGTCCGATAGAACGAAACGTTGTTCCTTCAATCAGCAGTATTGGAGAGATGATCCCTGCGGTCGCGGTATTGTCGTTCCGCTGAATGACCAGCAGAACTGTATCACCAGGGAAGTAGATCGATTTATCAACGCTGATGTCGATCCTTTCATCTTCCTCCGTTGATTGCAGCAGTACAGAAGTCTTTGATTGACTGCGGATGAATAACATTCCAAAGAGCATCATCAACAAATATTTTATCAATAATGCTTTTATCATGGCGGCCCGTCATTTATTGAGAGCGTCTATTAATTCTTTGGCTTACGGTTGTCATCCCTGCCGCTCTTTTCCGGGATGCCGGATTTTGTTGTATGAGTCCCGAGCAATCCTTTTTCCGTGTAGGCGCCGACCGAGTTTCCCAGCGGCCCGAACGTTCGAGTTGTATCGGGGAGAGCACCGGATCGATTGACCATTACCGTGATCACATCCGAATCCGTACTGCCTTTCGCACCGGTTACCTTCACTTTAATTTTATGATCCCCATCGGGAAACTTCTCCGTATCGAATAGCGCGGACCACACTTGTGTGATTCCGATACGGTTCATGGACACAGATAATCCGCCATCGACCTGCATCACGGCGGAAACGATCCCCTTGTCATCCCATACTTTGGCACGGACTTCAACGATTCCCTTCACCACCTGCGATCGATTGATAATCATCACTTTGTCCGCAGGCGAAGTGATCATTACGAACGGCCAGTTTCCGATCTGTTTGAATTTCCAGCTGATGACACCACTGTCAATGTTGATGATTGAATATCCGGAAGGACCTTCGGACAACCGGCTGAGAGACCGTGTGGCGGCATAGATGGTGTGTCCATCATTCGCAATATCATTGTAATGTGTATGGCCGGCATCAACCATAATGACATTGTCGCGTTGGATCACTTCCTGTAATTCCGATACCTGGGTGTAACTGTGCATAAAGATGATACTCATCAATCCGGCCTTTGCCGCATTATCAAGATCATTGGTCAGCCATGAATTCTGTGCATCGCTGATCCCGCTCATCACATCCAGAAAAACGAAATGGTATATATCCACCGAAAAACTCTGGTAGTTCACCGGCTCCAGATATTCGTTATACAACGCTGTCCCTTTTTTATGATCCTGCTCGCCGGGAACGGCATACAGTGGCACTTTTAATTCATCCGTAGCTTTCTTAATAAGGCGGTATGCTTGTTGGGTATGAGAAAGCACATTGTCGCCCGGTAGAAATGCAAAATTCACCCCATTTTTAATGAATGTATTGATATTGTGAATAATCGATTTGAAATCGGCATAGTTTTGTTGACCGGCCGTGGTAATATTTAAATCACCAAAATGAACCCAGCTGACGATGCCCGGATTAAGTATAGACGATGTTGCACTGAGAGCGCGGGGATTGACCGGCGTAGGACGTGAAGCATTTGATTCCTGCACTGTTTGTGCACGTGCGGCAGACAAGCCCAGAAGAAGGATTGCTGCCACGATCCAAGAAACCGATAATGGATACTTTTTATTCTGTTTCACTTTTCTCTCCTCTTCATTTGCTCTGATTGGTCTTTTGTATTCAGGAATAATGATGGATGCCGTATTGTGTATTCCAGCACTATGCCGGCGGCAGAGAATTATTAGTGCAGCTGGTTTAAGGCTGCCATCGATCGGCCGGCGCTGCGGAGTGATTCCGGACAATCCAACCGGTCTGTATGGATTTCTATGAAGACAAGTCCGGTTGCAGTGGACGCAGCCGTGAGCGCCAGTTCCAGTTCTCCTTCTGTGTGCACATCAAAACCCGGCGCACCCCCAAACACTTCTGCCAGCGCATGATACTTCCATGGCTGAATATCGTTGTACGGCCGATCCACAATCATCCGTTCAATAGTATAGCCGTCGTTATTAATCAAGATGATAATCGGATTGAGATTGTTCCTGATCATCGTCGATAGGTCCTGGCAGGTCACCTGGAACGATCCGTCCCCCACAAACATTATCACCCTCCGATTCGGTGCAGCAATACAGGCACCGAGTGTTGCGCCGACCGTATACCCGATGGAACCGTAAAATGTTTGTCCGATGAACGTGGCTCCGTCCGGCATCAGCATTTCTGCCGCACTGAACAATGCAACACCCGTCTCGGCGATCACTATGGAATCGTTTTTGATGTAATGGCTCATCCGGTCGAAACAGCGTTTGATGGTTAAAGGTTTTGCCGATTCGGCGGTAAATTGTTCTGTTGACCGGTGAACGCAACTCAACGACGCAGGCTGGATATCAAAAACTGCCGGTTTGCGCTGGTACAGGGCGTTGGTTAATTCGAGGATGAATTCTTCCAGAAACACGTTCTCATAAACATGATGCTTGATTCTCACACTGTGTTTATTTGCCCTGATAGTTTTCGAGTCGTCTAAGTGTGTGGAAAATCCTCCCGAATTAAAATCAGTCATGATTCCGCCCAATTGCAGAATGCAGTCGGCATCATCTATGCGCGTGCGGATATACTCACGGCTGTGGTCCCCCTGGTATAGTCCCATGAACTGCGGATGATGTTCGGAGACGACTGTTTTTCCCAGCATCATGGTAACAAATGGAAATCCCGATTTGTCAAGAAATGCGGTGAAAGTTTTTTGAAGTTTGTAACGTTGGATCTCTACACCTCCGATCGCTATTGGCATCTGTGCACTATTCACCATCTGCGCCGCTTCTGCAATCGCTTCAATAAGCGCCTGCTGATCGCTCATCAAAATTGGTGGAGTACCAAACGGTTCGGGTTCAGAGCATTTCATCATCACCACATCCGATGGAATACTGATGTAGACCGGCAGCTGATGTTTGATGCATGAAGTCAGGACACGATCGATCTCCGCGGGAGCGGTTTCCCCGGTCATCAACTGACTGGATGCAACAGTGATCTTTTCGTACATCCGCAGCGGGATTTGATAATCCCCCAGTGTATGATGCAACAGCGGCCGTGTGCGAAAACTGTCCGTCGATGGAGATCCCGTGATTACGACTACCGGAACACGTTCAGCGAACGCACCAGCAACTCCGTTGATCGCACTCAGTTCTCCCACGCCATATGTAGTTGCAAAAGCGCCGATGCCGTGAATCCGTGCATATCCGTCTGCCGCATACGCTGCATTCAGCTCGTTACACGTACCGATGTACCGAACATCACTTTCCAGAACGCAATTCAGAAATCCTAGGACGAAATCTCCGGGAACCCCGAAAAGATGATCCACACCGATTTCTTTCAAACGTAACAACAGATATTTGGCAACGGTGATCTGTGGACGGATCATACTCCCTCTAATTATATTCTAAACGTTATCCTTAAACACTTTTTGAATACTCCTGCCCACACTGTCCAGACGCTGACGGAATATTGACTGGAAATGCTCCCGATCAATAAGGCGTTGCTCTGAATATACACGGAGGATCCGTTTCAAATCGCTGTTCTGTTGTTCCAATTCATCCACCGCAGTTCCATATTGTACCAATGCCTTCGGCCCGGCTTCTTCGATCGTTTCTTTGAACGCTGCAATTCTTTTTTCGTTTGCAGCGATGGTCTGTTCTGATTGGTCAACAAAGGACTGCCAGTCATTCAGCGCCGTTGTTCGATCGTTCTTCACCTCCCGGTGTGCTCCCTCATTCCGATCGATGTCTTTCAAGTATTTTTGTGGAATACCTCCGTTCATCAGCAACAGCGCTATAGCAACGAACAAGACGAAGACAAATCCAAAATTGAAGAATTTCATTTGTGTTTTCCCCCGCGTTGTACCGTTGCCGGTGTTGCCGTCCCGGCAATTCGCTGTTTTCGATATTCGCTGAGTAATCCGATAAATCCGACGGAGCTGCCGATAATTCCGGCGGCAAACATCGCCAGGGCTAAATCCAATGCCGGTACGGCAGTATTCATTTCATACACTCCGAGCACCATTGATAAGAGTCCGAGCACCAGAATGATGAGACCGATTGCATTGGATACAGTGAAATGTTTAGCCGAATTTTCGAGATGCGCTCCCGGAAAGTATTGTGCCAATCCGTACTGTCTGGCACTCTTCAACAAAACGACCAGGACGGAAAGGACCAGAAACAAATGAACGAAACCCCCAATGGAGTTCTGGGTATTTATACCGCCGAGCCACGCAATGAATAGTAGTGCTGCTATGAAATAAAGCATAGTGAACTCCTTCCTTTAGTTTATACCGATGACATTTTTATTGAAAATGCCTGCATACTTTCGCAGCGACCTGATCGTCGGACATTTCCGGCGCTGTGACGATTCCGGCAATGTGCTCGCCGAGCGTATTGCCCGGCAGTCGGACACTCAATTCAACTTTTTCCTCGCCCGGTCCCAGAATCAATACCGACTCCGCCCCGTGCAGAGCCGAAACGATCCGTTCATAATATGCATTGAGATGACTGGCAGAATTATATTTTAACAGGTCTTCGCTGTTCGTTCCCCCGTCATTCACATCGGTCTCTTCATTCGCAATAACCGACCGTATTTCATGACCAACGTCCGTCAACCGTACGATCACTGCTTTGTGACAATCGATCCACACTCCAACATTATGTTCCATACTGTCGCTTCTTTTCTTTTATACTTTCAATGGTAAAATCGGTAATCCGATCACCGCCGTGATGCGATGATGCCCCGTTGTGTTATTTCCGTCATCACTAATTGCGCTATCTCCATTGGAACTGTTTTGCTGGAATTCGGTTCATCCGTTCTACTGAGCGCACTCCAGATCAACAGTCCATCATCCTTCATTGACCAGATATCTATGGAATGAACAGATACAATTTGAGAATCGACCGATCCAGCATGATAGACATTGCGGTAATAGGTGATAAACCGTGAATGGCGGCGGTCATAGTGCATGGTCTGCTCGGAAACGCCGTAGCCGGGCGTATACTCCGGTGTACGTTCCTCCGGAAGCGTTTGAATAACAATAAGCCCGTGGAATCCATTGGCATGTACCGACTGAATGACCTGTCCGGTATCCGGGACAGTATCGGGGAAATACTTGTATGATGGCGTCGCGTCGACATAATGCCTGGTCAGTTCCACACAAAATGCGTCTTCCCAGATCCTGCGCTGCACGCGGTTCGTACCGGCAGAGACTACCAGGACCGAACTGAGAGAAGGATAATGATTGGGTGTGTCGCTCCAGATATCAACAAGTTCCGATGTGGAACATCCGGCAAACATCGTCAGAACAATGAGAATACATGCGTATGAGCGAGAAAATATTATATTTTTCATGATGACGTGTTCTCTTCCGTTGTGAGGATAATTTTCAATGCTTTATCCCTGGCGGCATTTTCAAACGTATCATAGGCTTTCATGATATCGGCAAGCGGGAAATGATGCGTGATAAGTTTCTCGGGATGCAATGTTCCTGCGAGGACTGTTTTTAAAAGCATCGGCGTTGTGACCGTATCGACAAGACGCGTTGTAATGGTAATATTACTTGACCAGAGTTTTTCGAGGTGCAGTTCAACACTTTTGCCATGAACACCAATATTGGCGATATGTCCTCCGGCGCCAATGATCAATTGACAGATGTCAAATGTTGCCGGTGTACCAACCGCTTCAATAGCAACGTCCACCCCTTTCCCGTTCGTTAATTTCATAATCTCTTCCACAGCATTGGCCTGGATAACCTTTGTTGCACCGAATGACGTTGCTGTTGCAAGCCGGTTCGCATCTGTATCCACCATAATAATCTCGGCGGGAGAATAGAATCGGGCCGTGAGCAGCGCCGCAAGTCCAATTGGACCGGAGCCGACGATCGCGACTGTGTTCCCCGGTTTAATTTGCCCTTTCAGTACACCGCATTCGAAGCCGGTCGGCAGAATATCGCTCAGCATGACCATCGCTTCTTCGTCGGCACCTTCCGGAATGTGGTATAAACTCGTATCCGCAAACGGTATGCGGACATATTCTGCCTGTGTGCCGTCGATCGAATTCCCGAGGATCCACCCTCCTTGATCGCAGTGCGAGTACATTCCCTGTCGGCAAGAATCGCATTTTCCGCAGGAAGAAATGCACGAGATCAGGACATGATTCCCAGGACTGAACTTTGAGACATTTGTTCCAACGCTCACAATAATTCCCACCCCTTCATGGCCAAGCGTCCGACCTGCCTCCACACCGGGAACTTCTCCTTTCATAATGTGGAGATCGGTACCGCAAATCGTGGTATGCGTGATCTTCACAACAGCGTCCGTCGGTTCTTTGAGTGTTGGTTTCAATTTTTCTTCCAACGCCCGCTTGCCGGGGCCACGATAGACTAATGCTTTCATCGATGAACTACCTTCGTATTGTATTTTCAGAATCGACGCACTGACGCGGTCAGAGATTTTTTGCGCGGCAGTGCGTACAACCCAATCAGTTTTGCCCGATGTATTATTTTACGACAATTTCAAACAGCACCCGCATATTCGCCAATGCTTCTTTGGATTCATTATCGCCCGGTGTTATTTCAAACAACGCCGGTTTTGTCCGACCGTACCCAACCACGCTGATGCGCTCCGGTGCTATGCCTTGTTCGATTAAATAGTTACGAACGGAATTTGCCCGCTGCTCGCTTAATTGCTGATTACTTTCGTCGGTTCCCTTGGCTGATGTGTACCCGGCCATGCGAACATGCATTTTCGGATTTTCTTTCAAACTCTTCACATCGTAATCCAACAACATTTTCGCTTCATTGCTGAGAGCCGATTCATCGAAATCAAAATGAGTATCACCGAACACAACCACTTTTTCATCCTCTTTGGGATCGATCACTACCATCATCACTTTTAGTGCCGACAAACTTCTATCGGAGAGTGTAACGGGGATTGTTTGTTTATACAACTGCATCGTGAGAATTGCGGCAATAATAAGAAGCAGTACAATCACTGCGGCCAGCAGACTCTGAACCTGTGCATGATGTTTTTTCCGCAAGGAATCCCTCTGCGTTCGTCCGGTTTCCAGCCATAAAAAGAAATCGGCACTATCGATGAAGCCTTGTTCCTTATACTGAGCAAACGCTTTACTCCTGAGTTCTTTTTGTTCATCCTTTATTTCTTTTTGCGTCATCGTTTCACTCCGTTCATCGGATCCATCGGTATCGGTCCAGCCGTTACGGCGTGCATTTGCTTCACAATCGGATTTATTCGAATATCCTTCCGTCGAAGCACCAACGATGTTGCCGTTTGGCGCCGTACGTCTCCAGCGCCATTTTGTCCCTGCGTCGTTGTAGAATTCCCATTTGTCGTTCATTGTGGTTCCCTTTCATGTTGAAGTGAGCATCGTTTTGACACTATCCGAATATCATGATTCCATTGTTTGTGTTGCTGCAAGCACCGGCGAAGCGGCGAACATGTCGACGAACAAAGCCGGTGAGCGGGCAGAGCGCTGTAAACTTATGAAAGCAATGCTCATGATAATTCCGAACAAGATGGTTGTTGCTGATGATTGCATTATCCTGGAATCCTTTGTTTGGTACACAAGACAGTACTTTCGTTCAATGATGCCGGACGGGAATGACCGGTCCGTTGAGATCTTTCAGTTTGAGGATTTTCTTTTTGAATTTTTCCGCCTGCCCTTTAAGAATATCTTTTACATTGTTAATATGGTCCTGAAGCCAGTCGATCATATCTTCGAAGGTGTTTATGATCTCATTCAGTTCGTTGTCGGGCACAGCCCGTTCGGTGTCGATTCCTTCGGAAAATTGCTTATATAATAGACGTACATGGTTGTTGTTCATGACTGCATCTCCGCTCAATTGCTGGATGAAATGACGTAAAAACTCGTGCGAACCTGCCAGAAGTATACAATTGATTCCTCGTGCATAGTATCCGCCAAAGGGATGAAAGAGTAGCTAATCCTTTTGAACACCATTTGGTGTCCGGCAAAAATGATCGTAGCTGTCCTCTAGAAAGCAAAGACCCGGAGGGTATCCGGGTCTGAGAACATTGCTTTGTTTGCTTCGATTGTTATTTATTCACCGGTCCACGGTCGACAATAATCTCGACGCGCCGGTTATTGGCACGTCCCTCGGCGCTGGCATTATCTGCCACCGGACGGTCTTTTCCCAGACCGTTAGCTTCGATGAGTGCGGCAGAATATCCGCGGGAAATAATATACTTACGGACTGCATCCGCCCGTTTCTGCGACAGATCCATATTTGTCTTGTCGGAACCCTGCGAGTCGGTATAGCCTTCGATGGTAATCTTGCGTTCCTTTGTTTCCATCAATGCATCCGAAACCTGTGAAAGACGCTCACGAGCCGCCGGCAACAGTGACGATTTATTGGAAGCGAACAATACGCTGCCGGACAATGTAATGACAAGGCCGCGGGCCTCTTCTTTCACTGCCGCCAATTTCACGAGTGCTGCCTGCGCTTTTGCCGCCCGGTTTTCCGCATCCATCCGTGCACCAGTTTCCGCTGCGAGTTGAAGATTTTTCTGATCGACCGTTCGTTCTGAAGCAGCAAGATCATCTTTGGCGCTCTTTGTGATTGCCGTCTGTTTCGTCAGATCCGTATTCGCAGCAGTGGTCATCTGTGTTTGGGTTGCCAGATCCGCTTTGGTCTCATTTGTAATCTGCGTTTGGGCGGCGAGATTTTCATTCGCTGTCTTCGCATTTTCGGTTTGGGTTGCAAGGTCAGACTTGGTATTCTTCATGACCTGGTCCTGTGCCGATTGATATTCCTTATTTGCATTCTCTTCTTTCGCTTGTTCTGCAGCGGTCACACCAAGCGCTACAGCCATTTTCGCTTTGCGGTCGGCGATATACGAAAGATCGACGGTTTTATATGATTTTGGATCATCCTTAAAGGATTTTTCCGCTATGGCAAGCGCCTGTTTTGCTTTGTGAACCTCTGCCGGCACAAGTTGCGCGGCCGGACTGTTGATTGCTTGTTCATACGATTGACGGGCGTTGACAAGCTCCGGCGGCGGAACACTTGCACAACCTGCAAGCAAAAGTACCGCAACGGCGGTGATGATAATTGTTGACGGTTTCATTGGATTATTTCCTTTCTTGTGGTAACTGGTTATCAATTTGGAATTGTCGCACACGCTCAACAGCATCTGTTGCTTCCGTTTTATCTTTGACACTGCGGGAAAGTGCAACGGCCAATTCGCCGTCTGCCTGTGCCCGAAGCAGCATTGATTCTGCTTTTTCCTTTTCATCATTCGCCGCTAACGCTTTGGCAAATTCCAACTCTTCTTTTGCAAGCTGCAAATAGAGCGATGCACTCGGTACTTTTGACGCACCGGATTCCTCGGCGGCACGAATTGCTGAGGTCGATGCCTCTTTGTTCACTTCGGGAGCGCTCCCGCAGCCTGCCAGAATCAGCACGGCGAGGACACTGACTAGCGTAATGGAATAATAGAACTGTTTCATTGGTTCCTCCTTGTTAGAAATTTCTGACGATGATCTTCACAGCCACCAATCAGAAGGATGCCTTGTGTATTTCACATTGAGTCAGTATACCGATGTCGTAATCCTGAAACAATCGACCAAAAGGATGATAAGAGAGTTAATCCTTTCACCGAGTCGAAGAAAGGAGCGAGTGATCTGCTTTCTTAATGAGGTGCTAGACGATTTGCCGTTGCATCGGGAGTGATCCCCGAGCCGTACCGTGCCGCGTAGAGTCGGGTAAGCCCCGCTCCGAAAAAAAATATCTGCGAGGTATAGTATGTCCAGACCATGAAAATGATCAATGAACGAGCCGCGCCGAAAATGGAATTAACCGACTCATTTCCCAGATACAATCCGATCACGAAATTTCCGGCAGAAAAGATGACCGCCGTAAACGATGCACCGATCCACACATCCTTCCAGGCAATCACCGCAGAGGGGAGCACCTTGATCAACAGTGCAAAAACAATGGTGATACTGACAATGGAAAACAGTAGATCCAGGACCCATGCCGCCTCTGAGAAATGAGGATATACATTATACAGATAGCGTCCCACAACAGCGGACGCAGCACTGACGATCAGGATCACAATAAGGAATACTGCTATCCCAAAGATCATCGCAACCGCCAGGAGCCGTCCATGCAGAAATCCTTTGATCGCCCCTCTCGGTTTCATTCGAACCCGCATGATGAGATTCAGCGAGTCGCGCAGTTGAATAAAAACACCCGAGGCGCCAAGGAGGAGCATGATCACGCTGAATATTGCCGCCGGTAGAGTCCCGCCGGATTTATTGACCGATACGATCAGTGTCTGCACGAAAACGGCAGCCTCGGTACCGATCATTCCGCGAATCTGTTTCACCAAAAGCCCTCGTGCAGCTTCTTCCCCGAATCCGATGCTGGAAAGGACCACCAGAAGGATCAACAGCGGTGAAAGTGAAAAGACAGTAAAAAAGGATAATGCTGCTCCCTGTTCGGCGATATTATCGTCATCCCAGGAGATCGCAGCATCTTTCAACAGAAGCCAAAGTTTTTTAAGCCGGTGTTTTTTCATCGTTATAATAGTAGACATGTTAAAAATAGAGACTTCTGAAAAATTCGAAATCGATGTCGTTCCCCCAACGGGATGCCGACACGAAGTGATCCTTCGGATAGGCATCCCTTTGGGAGGGTCTTTGTTCGGAATGACAAATAAAATTCATTTTTGAGAACGATACCATAGAGAATCGGCAAAAAGTCAAAATGGGTATCCGAGTGCGATATTCAGCACAAGATTGTCCCTCCGCCACGACGGATCGCCGAAATCGACCCTTGATACGGTCCAACGATCAGCCGAGGGTAACGTTGGATTACGCAATGGAATGGCAAGATCCAGGCGGAGAATAAAGAACGAAAGATCAAGCCGCAGTCCAATGCCGGTGCCGACCGCGATCTCACTGAAGAACGTTGCACTGGAGATATCCCCGCCAGGCCGGGCAGGATCATTCCTGAGCAGCCAGATATTTCCTGCATCAATAAAGAATGCGCCGTTCACGATGCTGGCGATCGGAAATCTGTATTCCGTGTTTGATTCAAGTTTAATATCTCCCGCTTGATCGAGAAACGGAGCGGATGTGATATTTTCCTGAGGATCGTACGATCCGGGACCAAGCGTGCGGGCGACAAACGAACGGATACTATTACTCCCTCCGATTGTAAATTGTTTTACGTACGGCAGTGTTGCTGAATTTCCGTACGGTATCCCGACGCCAATGATCACTCTTGCAGCGATAGCTGATGTTCGAGCGGCATTATTGATATAATACCGAAGATCGATATCAAATTTGGCATATTGGGAATACGCAGTGTTGAATACCATGTATGGTGCCGTGGGGGTTGCCGCTCTGTCATACACGAGTGACTGTAGCAGATAGAGCACATTCCCGGATAAATCAACTGAACCTTTGAAGTGTAGATGATTTTTCAGCATCACATCATAGGCGTCTGAATACAGATAGGAATAGTTCTGTCCGACGATGAACTGTTCTTCAAAACTCTTTTGCAGCAGCGGGTTCACGCGAATCAGGTCCTTGAATTCCTGCGTCGTGGAAGTCAATTGCGCATAGGTGATTGAAAATGGATTGAAGAGATGTTCCGCCGCTTCGGATACCTTCCAAACATATCCGAATGACGATTCCAGCGTGATCATGTTGTAATACTTCAGCCGCTGTAACAATCGAATGCCTGCAGCAATTCGCGTTTTTGGGACGAATCGACTGGTCTGATCGTCCAGATACCACGGTATCAGAAATTTCGGCAATTCCAATTCTCCATGTGATCCCATAACAAAAGAACTACCACCCGACCGACCATTCGACATTGGAATCTCAAATCCGATCTCTGCGCTTAGAGCAAAGAGTTCGGCTCCTCCGAATGTATTTCTGTTTCGGAAACCGGCATTGAACTCCGGTCCCGCGAGGTTATTGGATTTAGAAACTCCCTGCAATTCAAAATGGATATTCTTTGTGGGAAGCGGCGTAAGGTAGATGTGCGGTTCCAACTGCGGCGATCCGGCAGCACCGGTAGCGATGAACCGGATGTTCACGAACTTGTATACTCCCAGATTCATCAGCCTGCCGAGTGTGGCGTCGTGCAGTTCACTATTATATGTTTCTCCTTTCGTCAGCAGCACTGACCGGACAATTACCGCCGGTTCATATTCATGGTCGAGATCAATAAATGTTACACCGTCGATTTGAACGGTATCACCCTGAACACCGGAAAGTGTGTCCTGATTCAGCGAATATCCCGAATGGATGGTGATATTCCCGATCGTATATCTGCAAGTCGCATCGTCCGGGATTGTTTCTGAAACGGTCAATGATAAACCGATCATTCCTGCACCGGCATTACTGTCCGCCTGAAAAATAATATAGTCGGGGGAAAAGAAAAAATATCCCTTCTTTTTCAACGCCGCACCAACGCGCTTCCGCTCCAATACAAGAATATCCAGATCATATCGGTCCCCCGCAGAGATCATTGTTTCATCCATAACTGACCGGATTGTATCGGCCAGTGCACTATTTCCTTTTACCGCAAGCGAGGAGATTCTATATGCCGGTGAAATGGCGATGACGAACTGCAATTCTGCACTCGATTCTTCAGTCTTGATCTCATATCGAACGTCTGGATGGAAATACCCCTTATTCTCCAGCTGCGTATGCATTTTAGCAACAATCCGGTCCGGCGACATGTGGCTAATCAACACCGGCGGTTCGCCAAGACTTTCCGGGAATATTCCCACATTGTAAAGCCAGAGTTTCCATCGGAATAATCCAAGAAACATCGCATTCGGTTCCGGCACGATCAACAATTCCATCTGATCTTGTAATTCGTCGATTTCTTCAACTTCCCTGTTTGACGTCATCGTCACTTCTGCACCGGTGTAGAGAGTTTCATCCTTCGATAGGTACGACGAGTATCCGCAGCCGGCAGCAAGGAATGTCGTCAGCACAATCATCGACAATGAAAAAATGGATCGTATATATTTACACGATAATAACATTGATTATTCTTCGTCGTTTGTTTCCGGCTTAAGCGTAATGCCGAAGAGCTTATTAAAATCGATCGTAAACGCTACGCCTGCTCCCGTTTTGGTAATATCGCCGTCGATAGCACCTTCATATGCATTTTGCCGGAATACCTGCAGCTGCCATCGGCCGTCTTCTGTCAGTTTATACTGCACCGCAAGGTCACTGGCGATACTGTTCAATGAATTTTTCTGGCTTCGATCTCCCTCAAGGTCAACATTCCCTCCCACGGTAACGGTGACCCGTTCATTGAAGAGTTGTTTCGACAATGCCAATTGCAATTGGGTCCGACCAGCTTCAGTACCGCTCGAATAATCTTTATAGGAATCCAATCCCACAGCAAGGCTCGCACCGGCAATGTATCGTTCCGACAACAGATTCAACTGCGCAGAAAGAATTTGACTGACACTCGATCGTGCCAGATCGGAGATCCCACCGCTGCCGTCCGACGAAGAAACAGGATTTTCCTGAACAAAGCGTCCCAACACCAGCAGTGCAAAGACCTGCTTGTTTAATTCTGATTCCTGACCGTTTAAATCCATTAACTTTGCATATACAGTTCCGTTCAGCGCTCCGCGTTGCGCCGGCGGCAGATCCAGCGAGAAATGAATATTCGGCGATCGGAGCTTTCCCTTCATATTCATGAATACCCGGATCGGAAGTTTCTGTTTGTATTTCGTCTTTTCCTCATTGCTCATTCCCGACATCTGTCCCTGGATCAAGTCCAAAAACGATGCTTTCACCGTATAGATCGCCGTAATATCGATATCCGCATCGACGGGGGAACCAAGCCACGTTAGACTGCTCCCGTTGGCTATTGTGAATTCACGGTGGATAAAATCTCCGAACGAAAGCTGATACTTTCCGTTTACGATCTCATAACGGCCGGTCACCGACAGTTTCCCTCCGGGGTCCATCGTGACACTGAAGGTAGCATTCCCCTGTACCACCAGCGAATCACCGGAGATCGGATCGATCAGTATTCTGAGTTTTGTTTCCTGATTGACACTGATATTGGAAGTCACATCCCATGTTGACGCTCTGTTACGCGTTCTGTTCGGTATTACCCGACGTTCCGTTCCGGACATGATAGAATTCAACGGTGCCGGCAAACCGGCGAATTGAACAATCCCTTTTCGTTCTTCCACATCCAATTCGGATTTTGGAAGTACCAGAGCAAAGTCTGTTCCCTTCACCACCGAAGCCTGCATCGTTACACGCTGCTTTTCTCCGTCACCGCGCACCGTGATATTGCTGTTCATGACGATTGTGCCGTAGTACAATGCGTCCCGCTGGAATGTTGAATTCATCAGAAGAAACTTCCGGGTTTTCATCCGCAGATCATACCGAAATTGTTGATAATGGCTTGTAAAGAGATGTCCCGCCAGCGTAGCGCTATTACCACGGATATCCTTGAATATGAATTCGGTAAATTCTATGCCGGACGGTGTGAATGTTATGCCGGCGTTGTGAAGACGAAAGTGTGATTCCAGGATTGCAGGAGTAAACTCAACATTCATCAATGTTAGATGACCGGCGAGTGCCGGTTCCGCCATGGTTCCGGAAATGCGGACCGTTCCGTTTACCGTACCGGAAAGCTGCCGCACGGCGCCAAATGTGAATGGCTCAAGCGTTGCAAGATTCACCGATGTAAAAATGCATTCAAGATCTATTCCTTCTCCTGCGTGTGTTGCACCGTATGAACCCTTCACCGCCATTATATTGCCGTGACCAGCAACGCCCATTCGTACTGCGTAATACCCTTGCGGATGGGAATTGAGATGAAACGAGATATCGCCAAGCTGTCTTTGCATTACACTCACATTGCCGATCTTTAGATCGGAGGCTACTGTTCCCTGGGGACCATTGAAGAGTACTGTTCCATTGATGATCCCGCCGACAAGTCCGCTGTCTCGTGCCACAATGCGCGAGAGCGTAGAGAGTGAAAAATTATGAAATTCAACCGTTACCATTCGCTGCAGATCGGACGAGTTGTTGATCGAAAGTGTCTGTCCGCCCCCATTCAGACGGAATTTTTCCGCCGTGATGCCTTTCGTGCCGATATGGAGAACATGATCGGCTGGAATGGACCATGCCGTATTATGGAACATCACTCCATTGTGATCGAGATGAATGGCATATCCATCCGGATCGCACCGCACGCTTCCAGCAAGAAACATTTTCATAAATCCATCATCGGCAGTGCTCTGCACAACAACATGCATGGAATCATGTCGAACTGTTCCGGACAATAGAAGGTTCGTAAGAAGGAACATAGAATCGGCGATGGAGCGGATCGTAACAGCCCCCTGTAATTGATCTTCGTTGGACGAAACGATTACCTTTAAGCTATCCAAAGATAATGCATCATAGGAAATGGCAGGAATGCTCATCGATATATGAAGATCATGATGCGCGCTATTGTATGATCCTTCGATCAGCCCTATGTTCAATTGATGAAGATCCGGAAACAGTACTGCGGTGAGGATGGATGGATTACGCACACCGATATGAAATTTGAATGTCTCCGGAATGGAAGGTGCGATGACACTGCGTTCGGTCGGACTGAAATAGTACTCCAGATGGCGTTGCAGTGCCGCCGGAAGATCGGCTGGAGCAATCGTTCCTTCATACCCGGCTTCAAGGATGGGTGAATCAACGATAATTATGCTTTTTCCAGAATCTACCGCCGATGTAACGATCACAGAATCGACCCGGTATTGCGTCCCGTTTTTCATGATCACGATTTCGCGTGCGGCAATCGATCCGCTGATATTGGTGACCGCCGTACCGGAAAGATTCGCCGCCAGAGTTCCCGATACTCTAATGTCATCCGTGGTGACATTCAGCCGGCGCAGATCCGATCCGTTGATTGTCAGCTGCAGCGTGCCGGCAGAAAGTTCTTTTTTTCGCGTATATGATCCCTTTAATGAAAAATCAATACTGGAATCACGCATTTCCGCCGATGCCGAAAAATTTGTCGGACCGCCGCTCCCCCGAATCCTCAGTCCGCGGTACGGATAGCCATTCACTGTAGCCTTGTCGACAACAAGATTCACGATTCCTTTCATATTGTCCGGGCGAAAACCAGTTCCTGATGCAGAACCTTTGAGCGATACCTCCCCGAGCATCGCCGGATCTTTAATGAATGTACCGACATCAAATGCATTGGTAGTCACTTCGGATTTCCAGCGACTGCCAGCTCTGTTGCTCGTGATACTGCTGTCGAACGCTGCCTTCGCAGAAATATCTCCAAGACTGGTGACAATGTTCGTTGATGCAGTGAACTGGGACATTGTTCCGGTAAAATCACCGGTGATATGGATGGATGAGGGAATGGAAACTGTTTGAGGAACCAGGGAATCAATCAATACCGCAGAAATGTCGGCACTGCCTGTTGTACAGTGATGGAGAGTTAATATATAATATGCATTCTGAACGTCCGGTAAGCCTGTTATGGTACCGGAGAGTTCTATGGATGTCGAATCACCAATGGAGGCGGTGATTCTCTCAATCCGTAAATCGGAAATTGATCCGGTGAGCGACGCTGAAAGATTCATAGACAAATTCGTGGAATCATTCAACGGCAATAACGGCTGGAAGATCAATACGTCGGAAACTGCGATGTGCGAATCGACAATAAGCGCATCAATGCGGACAGTACCATCGAGCGACTGTAATTCGGAGTACGAATTGTACGATGCGCGGCCGTTGAGCGCCATTCGGCTTCCCGGGGTTTCTATCAGCAGATTCTGTATGCGTAATTGTGTTGAATCAATCTCAACCATTCCGGAACATCTGCTCAACACGAGTCCGGATTGTTCCCTACACGACGCAGCAATAATCTCTGCAGAAATTTTCTCCCGGCCATAAAGCATATTTTTTGCCTGCAGAGTGATTTCTTCGAATTGAAGATGGCGGGAATCCAATCCGGTTGTTGCGGCAGTGCCGTAGGTATAAACTCGGAGACTGTTGTTGCGTACATCCGCTGTGCCGAGACTCAGCGTCCAGGATTGAGCGACGGGATCATCGTTTCCTGTACTATCCTTCGTTGGTGTCGACGTGCCTTGTTGGATGCTGATCTGTGAATTATCAAGAGCGATGCTCTTAATTGCGACCGTGCGTAACGGAAGATCGATCCGGTCCATTGCAACGAGCAACGATCCACAGTCAACACTAAAGCGATCATGAGATAATGAGTCTGAATAGGAAACATGAAGATTATTCAACGAGATCGATGCAAAGCTGATATCGGGAAGGATTGGCGATACCGTGTCGGAAGGAGATGCGGAAGACGATACAACGCGGAGGGAAGAATTTGACAGCATCATATTTCCGACAGCGTAGTGCCCTTTTTCCAGATCGAAATTATCCACGGATGCTTCAAAAGCACCGATGTGGAACGAAATATCAATCCGGTTCACAGCATCCACAAACGAACCATGAACTCCATGAAGTTGTATTCCGCCAAGACGGAATTTCCAGAGGGATTGAAGAAATTGGGAGGAAGTATCTAAGTCCAATTGGGCGGACGGGGCCGATGGTTCGGAAGAAATCGCGTTGAGAATGAAATCGAAATTATAGCTGCTGTCCGGCGAGGCACGGGAAATATATGCTGTGACAGAATCCAAACGGATATTTGTAACGTTGATCGTCCGTGTTAACAAACCAAGCAGATTGATATCTACCTTCACCGATCCGATGGAGAGCAGCGTATCCCGTTCGGAATTTTCAATGAAGATATCGTTGAGTACTATGGAGTGCGTGAATGCGATTGAAACATAACCCACATCGATGCGAGTGTTTGTTTTTTCCGTAACACTGGACAATACACGGTGTATGATAGAACGCTGAACGGCAGGAATATGAAGCAACAGACCGGCCAGGATAATGATGCCGGCAAATCCGATCACGATCCGAACGCTCCATCGGAGCATCGCACGGATGACCGGTGAAGATCTACGAACTTCTAATGAATTGTTTGATATTTTTTCCTCCTTTGGTCAACGATAGATCACATGGCGCTGTTGTATCTCTGAGGTTCGCCCTGAACAATGACTGCGGTATTACGTGTGCCGTTTCTCAAAAATATTCCTGCGTTTTGAACATTCTTCCCCCGAAGGGGCCCCTTTGGGGAACGCATTCCGCACTTCGTTCATCCGGTGCAATCAAGACAATATTTGATTAGTACCTCGAAGGATCTCAAAATGTGCGGCACTTGCTCAGGATGGCCATTTTTGTTTTACTCTCTGAGTTTTTGAAACGGTACCAGATTATTGCTACAGATAGTACCGTGCACCAAATCCCGCGCCGATATAGAGGCCCGAGGTATTGGTTAACCGTAATGTTGGGACAAGTTCCAGAAAGACATCAACCGGCGTGTCGCGAGGCAGCCAGCTAATACCGAATACTCCGCGGACCGCAACTGTACTGGCATATCCAGAACCGCTGTTCACACTCCCGCCGATGCCGTAATACAGCGGGAATTGTTGGCCGGAATGGATTGCGCTGAATGCATGCCACAGATAGTCCATATGAAAATGAACCCGGCTCCTGTCATTATAGTAGTAGCGATCATCATACCGGCCCATACCGTTTCCATCCATCGACCATCCAAAACCAAAATCGAATGCATTTTCAGATGTTGTCCATAATTTCGCACTGATGCCTGTTGGTTCTCCGATAATCAGCCCGATGCCGAAATTTCGACTCTGACCCTGGGAACATTGAATTGCGATAAAAATACTTAGCACGAGCAGTAAACGTTGATATTTTGTCATTCCGGAAATCCTTCCTTAATAGAGTAAAACAGTTGTGCAAACCATCCGCGAATCCCGCGTCGTAATATTGCGGGATTCCTGCTGATGGTTCATAGATACATGTTATGCATCAGGATTGCCGTCCTGATTTTCATCCTTGCCGCCGCGTCCCTTTTCAAATGATTTTTTGATCGCCTGATTGATCAGAGCTCTGTTTTGTGAGGTCGTATCAGTCGGATCGAGCATCACGCCCGTTGTATAATTCATGAACCACGTACCGGTATTGAATCGCAATGCCATGGTCACCGTACTGGTGGAACTGGCAACCGAGAAATCACCGCGCAGTTTGAACTCAACCTCCACATTCGATTTGAATGCGTACGGTATCCAGATATCATCTTTTTTGATCGTACCCCAGACGGCAACACTATACCCGGCAATGGAATCGCTGCTGAAATGATGCGGTTTATTATTAAAATCGTCACTGTCATAATGGTGCTCTCCTTTGCGGAAGGCATGAATTTTATACTTAATCCCAGTGTAATTGCCTGCCGGAAGAAGCTGTGTTGCGAACGTGATGCGCATTGAATCACGAACATGCACGACGAACGGACCGCGAAATGTATAATTTGCATCCTTGGATTCTTCTGTGGAATCCTGTCCGGTTGAATCGATCACGGCGTCATCGATATGTGATTCGAACTTAATCCGTTGCAATACGACAACAATGCTGTCGATACGCAGGGAATCGACAGCGGCGGTTTTCAAGAACGATGTGCTGGTACCAATTTTTGAAAAACCGGTGGAGAGCGTTACCGGCGTAGTTGTAGGATTCGCTGCCACCGTATCATCCGAAGAACATCCGGATGCAAAGGCGATAAGCGCGATACATATCCCGACAGAAAAAAGAAAGTTCTTTTTCATAAATAGATTTCCTTTGATTAATAGTTGAATGAAACTGCTGTACATATGCCGGGTATCCTCTCCAGCGAATACTAGAGGATAACAAACTTCTTCGATGGATATAATAGACCGAAAGGATGGAAAAGGGGTTAATCCTTTTCCTGAAGAGAATAACCGATGGTCGGTGACACCGGTCAGTACTCCGCAGAAAAATCCTTTGCGCGTGGAGTGATAGAATAATGGACAGTTACAATTTTGAGATGATCTCTCGAAGCTCGTCCTTCGTCTTCCCAAGCTTTATCTGAAGCCGCCCCATCAGTTCTTCCTGTTTTCCCTTACTCAATAGAAGGTCATCATCGGTCAGCGCGGCAAATTGTTGTTTTAATTTCCCGGCTATTTCATTCCAATTGCCTTTAATGATAAATGTATTCATACGTTTCCTCTTTTGACTATTGTGGTTGTATGCTACCGTTCTGTCACTAACGAATGATACGGCATTAAGCGATTTTAGATTTCGACGTCCGTTCTTGCGACGGCAAAACATTTATTCCGAAATTGCGCACAGCATGTTTTGCCCTGTTCATTGAAACAAACCTCTTTCGACCAGTCCGGGATACGATTGTTGACTGCATTAGAATCCGAAAGAAAGTCCGGCTGTAAATCCATAGAATCCATCCTGGCGTTCGTTCGTAATCGGATTCAGATTGGCAATTGAACGCGTTCGCCCATCTAGATCATCCGAAATAGATAGATTAAATCCTCCGGTGAGATCAAGAAAGGTGCCCCGTGAGATCATCATCTGAAATCCCATTCCAAAGGGGAGCATCGGCAAATAGTCCGTACCGCCGATATTAAGGCATTTTGAGATTGCCACTCCGCCATATGCGTACGGTTGTAAATTCTGCAGTGTAAACGGAGTAACGAGCAGACGAACATCTGCTATTCCTGTTTGAGCGGAATAAATACCGGGCGCCCATAAAGAGGCATGTCCTAGGCCCGGCTGAATTGCAAGAATGGAAGGGATTAATTCAAACTGAATATGTGCACGGTACTGCATTCCCCAACGGTCATTGCCAAAATTATTTCCATGAGCGCCGCCGACGGAAATACCCCAGAGAACTCCTGCATTGGGAGAATTATATTGTGCCTGGGAATAATTCCCAATGGCAAGAAGCATTGCTAGACATGTAAAAACGACTGAGCGTTTCATAATACTATCCTTTGTATTCTTCACAGAATGGAGTCATGTAGATTAACTGTTGATACATCTTCTGCAATAGAATACAATCGAATCCATGCAATTGTAATCATCCAAGAGGATGAAAAAAGAATTAATCCTTTCGTCATCCTCATTTGCGGAGATCATTATTGATTCTGCGCTCCGTGTTATGGAAGCCAAAATGATCAGACCCAGAATCTCATGAAAATAGAATCTACTGCCATTTCGATTGAGCTTGTATTTTTTTTACACGGCGAAGTGAGAACTCTGTCAATACGATCAGATTTCTCTCCCGCATATATGATAGGTCCTCGGCGGAAGCGAAATGACAATGCTTTGGATGTTTTTAAAATAACTTCTAATAAAATGGATGAACCTGCCATTCATCTCCAACGGCAATCCCGTCTACTGCAATGCCTCCCGAATCATTCTCAGCATCTCCGAAGCGATATATGGTTTTTGTATGAAGTATTTTGCTCCGTTGACAACCAGTTCCGATTTAACATCCGTATCAAAAAATCCGCTTGCAAAGATCACCTTGACATTCTTATCAACCTCCCTGAGCTTGGAGTACTCTTCCATTCCCGTCATTACCGGAAGCCCAAGATCGGTAACGACCAGCGAGATTTCCGAATGGTGGTTTTTATAGACTTCGACCGCTTCGGCGCCATCGTGCGCCACGAGTATCGTATATCCCCACGATTCCAGAAGGAACCGGGTCATATCGAGAAGCAACAGTTCATCCTCAACAAGTAAGATAGTTTCATTGCCGCCGTCGCTTAACACTGCGGCGTCCTGCTGTTCAATGAATTTTAGACCGGTGTCAGGAGAAGGAAGATATATCTGGAATGATGTTCCTTTGTTGGGAATGCTCTCCACAGAAATGAACCCGTGATGGGCCTGTACGACCCCGTATACTACTGAAAGACCGAGGCCCGTCCCCTTTCCCTGCGGTTTGGTGGTAAAGAATGGATCAAAAATCCTTCCCTTTGTTGTTTCATTCATACCTTCGCCGTTGTCTGAAACGGTGATGCAGACATAACTTTGCTGATCAGCAGCAGGAAAGAGCTCCTTCACCGATGCTCCCGACAGCGTATCAGCATTGATACTGATTGCTCCTCCTTTCGGCATGGCATCCCGCGCATTCACGCAAAGATTCAGCAGAACCTGATGTATCTGCGTCCGGTCCGCAAGGATAAATGGAATGTCTGACGGTAACTGAACTGTGAACGTGATAATCTTGGGAAACGTTTGGCGCAGCATCGAAACAAGCTCGTGCACCAGATCGGTGATGCTGATCGGCTCGAAGGATGTCTCCGTCTTTCTGGCAAATGTCAGTATCTGGCGGACCAATGCCGCGCCTCGATTCACCGCCTGATTGATCGCCGCCAGGCTCTCAGCCATGTTCTTTCCATTCGGTCCCGCTTTCCCGATGACATGGGTATAACCGAGAATGATACCGAGGATATTATTGAAGTCGTGCGCGATGCCGCCGGCAAGTGTGCCGATACTTTCGCTCTTTTGTGATTGAACCAATTCCTGTTGGATCCTATTCTGATCGGTGACATCACGTACGACATCCTGCATGGCAGAGATTCCATCGTACTCTATCAGCAATGAGACAACTTCAACGTCGATCGTCGCTCCATCCATTCGCAGAAATTTCTCCTTCGACAGCGGCAGGGCCGGATTGCTTCCGCTTTTCGGCATACGAAGACGGGCAGATTCTTTGTGATCTTTATGAAGAATGTCTCGAATCGGTTTCCCGATCAGTTCCGATGCATCCCGGGCCGCTAATAGTTTTACCGCTGCCGGATTAACGTAAACAATCGTTACGTGATTGTGAACAATGATCGCGCTCGGCGAGAATTCCACCAGTCTCCGATAGCGCTCTTCGCTCCTTTGAAGATAGATCTCGTTATGTCTTCGTTCGGTGATATCGGATGCAACGCCCACGAGTGCGATCGCATTTCCGCTCTCATCCCGGACACAGGATGTAGACAAAGAAATCGGAAACTCCTCGCCATTCTTCTTTCGGTTCAGCAGTTCGCCGCTCCATCCGCCGGCGAGCGTTGCATTGAGTATCTCGCCGGTCGTTTCGGAAGGCTGAAGCGGAGGCCGTATGACGGAGATATTCTTTCCCACGATCTCTTCCTCTGTATAGCCGTATGTTTTCAAAAACGCAGCGTTCACAAAAAGGATAGTGTCGTCCATATCCCTGACACTCACGCATTCGATGATGCTTTTCAGCGTATGTGCCAGAAGGGCAATTTGTTTCTCCACATCCTTCCGTTCGGAGATATCCCGTATGCTCATGCTTGAAATGAAATTCCCTTTTTTATCTTTGTACAATGAAGTGGAAATTTCACCGGGAAAGCGACTGCCGTCTTTTCGCCGCAGGGAGAGTTCTCCCGAGAATTTTCCGGTGTGCTCCCGTTCCCGCAACGCGGCTGACAACCGGGGGTCCGCAGTGTCAACAATTCCGTTCCTTCCCAATGCCATGATCTCTTTTTCCGTCGCTCCAAATATCCTGCAGGCCGCTGAATTTGCGGAATCGATAGTGCCGTCAGGATGAGTTACCAAGATACCGTCAATGCTGTTGTCGAATAGTAATCGGAACTGTTCTTCGCTCTTTCGCATCGCCTCTAGCGCTGTGATTCGTTCAGTGATATCACGCAGGCTGCCGATGATCCGTTCCGGTTGACCTTGAGCATCGTACTGAAACGTAGCCGATACGGAACATAGTATCTTCGAACCGTCGTTGTTTTTCATCGTCACTTCAAAGTCGGTGACGGATCCTTTTTTTTGCAGCTTTTCTATAAGAGTTTGTCGTTCCGATGCGTCGTAATAATAATCGTACATCGAATGACCGATCATGCTTTCCCGATGATATTGTCCTTTTGATACGTTTGCAATGGAGGGACTTAATTCCACTATGGTTCCGTCGAGTCGCGTTTCGAAAAACACATCCTGTATATTCTCAAAGATACCGCGGTATTTTTTTTCGCTCGCTCGTATTAATTGTTCGGCATGCTTTCGCTCGGTTATATCCTCTCCGATACTGCTCGAACCGATCACCTGGCCGTCTTTATCACGCAACTCGATGTTGTTCCATGAGATTAATCGCCGTTCGCCGGTTGCGGTGATCAACTCATTCTCGTTGTGCTGAAAAAGTGAACCATTGGCCATCGAATCGTCGAAGGCCTGTTCGATCGTCAATTCCGGCGGAATAAACATAGTGAACCAATTCTGTCCGATAACATGCTCCCTGGTATAACCTGTTAACCGGAGCAGGTAATCATTGCAGAATGTCACCTTCCCCTCACGGTCAAGCAACAAAGCCAGAAGGTCTATGTTTTCAAGCATCTCGCGAAAACGCCGCGCACTTTCACGCTGGATTCCCTCTGCTTCCTTTCGTTCTGTGATATCCGTGACGATTCCGATATGTCGAATCAGAGTGTCGTTTTCATTACGGACCTGGAATCCGCGTACGTGGACCAACCGGTTCTCGCCATCCGGCCGAACGATTCGATATTCCACATCCAGACTCGAATTCTCTCCAGTCAGCGTAGCGAAGGCTTCCTGCACCCGATCCCGGTCTGCCGGATGGATAAACTCAGGCCATTCCTGCGGATTGGCATACAGACTTTCCACCGAGCGGCCCCAGATCTTTTCAAACGCTGGACTGATATAATGCACTTCCTTCATATCCGGAGAGCGGATCCAGAACGCATCGGTGATATTATTGGCGAGTTGGTGAAATTTCTCATTACTTTCCAGCAGGGCCAATTCTGTCAGTTTGCGTTTCGTGATATCTTCGGCAATTCCGAGTACCTCCAGTTGAACTCCTTCTTTATCCCGCAAGATTGTTACCGAAAGATTCACCCAAACGATATTCCCGTTTTTATGCACAAATCGTTTTTCCATTTCATAATTGGAAATCTTTCCCTCAATGAGTTCGTTAAATTGACCGAGATCTTTTTCAATATCGTCAGGATGCGTAAAATTGGTAAACGTCATTCGTGACAGCTCTTCTTTTGTATACCCCACCATTGTCGACAATGTCACATTGGAAAGGATCGGATGTCCCTCCAGATCGAGCAATGCTATTGCCAGCGGTGCTTGATCGAACAAAGTTTTAAACCGTTTTTCGCTCTCTTTAAGAACTTGTTCCGAATGTTTACGATCGGTAATATCTCTCGAAATACCGAACGTACCGATGATCTGGCCGGAAGCGTCCCGGAACGGAAGTTTGGTTGTGGATGCCCATGTCACACGTCCGTCCGGCCAGGTTTCCATTTCTTCCAGGTTGATCAATGGAGTACCGGTCGCAATAATCTTCTGTTCATCATTAAAAGCTGACTGAGAATGCACATCGGAAAAATAGTCGGAATCCTTTTTTCCGAAGAGCTGGAGCGGATCATTGACGCCGAACTTCTTCGCAACAGATGCACTCATTCTCAGAAAACGGCTTTCGATATCCTTAAAGTAGATCTGATCTGGCGTGTTATCCATCATCGACTGTATCATACTCCGCTCATGTTTCAACGCCGCCATTGATTCTCTGCGTTCGGTAATATCACGGATATTACACTGAATCACTTTTTTTTCATTAACCAGATAGACATTGCTTACAAATTCTACATACCGGTACTGCCCTTTTTTGGTCTTTAAAGGCAGATCGTCATAGCGTATATATTCTTTTTGCTGAAGTTCTTCAAATGCGGTCTTGCTCTCATTAACATCGGCAAATGCCCCGATCTCCCAGAGCATTTTCCCGCATAACTCCTGAAGGGAATACCCCAAACTATCGATGATAAACGGATTTGCATCGGTGATGATCCCGGTTACACCATCCAAAATAAGAATCCCATCTTGCGCCGTTTCGAAAAGACGGCGGTACCGTTCTTCGCTTTCACGGAGCAACATGTCATTCATTCTTCGTTCGGTAATGTCCCGGATATTGCATTGGATAACTTTTTTGCGTTTCACTCGGTAAACATTGCTGACAAATTCCACTTCCCGTTTGGCCCCTTTTTTTGTTCGCAGAGGAAGATCTTCGTATCGGATATATTCATTCTTTTGTAATTCTTCAAATGCCGATTTGCTATCCTTGACATCAATAAATGCTCCGATCTCCCACAATCGTTTTCCGATTAACTCATCCTCCGTATAGCCAAGAAGAGTGAGAATAAAAGGGTTCGCGTCGGTTATCACTCCCGATTCTGCATTCAGCATCAAAATACCATCTTGAGCAGTTTCAAAGAGACGCCGGTAGCGCTCTTCGGAATTTTTGATGGCGAACGGTGTTTGGTACGGTGCTGCTTCACGATCTCCATCACGCCGGTGGACCTTCAATGCAAACTCTTTTACATCTACTTGTTTGTACGCTGATTCTAATTCCGCTATCAGTGTTTTTTCAATTGTTGAGTACGTATTCATTTGTTAACCTCATCCTTCTGCTGCACATCGGTGTCGATCGAGATTTACTATTGTACCGCTTCCTGGTCGTTGCCGTACATGCAACGCCAATGATCTTATAGAATTTTTTTCTGTCCTCGATGCAAGACAACACCGCAATGATGGTAATCGCCCGAACGATGTGAATACACCCGAACAGCCATGCAATGAATAAAATAGCTGCTACGATTTCGATGGTATGCTTATTCTCTGCTTTCGTTCATCACGATGTTTTATACGCGCAGCGCCACAGTCTGTTTTTTTTCTGCAGCGATTTTTTCTGTATGCGCGATTTCCGGTCCCAGTAAAACACCGATCCACGCTGTCCGGTCATTGCTTTCAAATGCAGCTTTCACCGTCATGGTCAGCGGAATACAGAGCACCACCCCAACCGGGCCAAGCATTGTTCCCCAAAAAATCATGGAAAGGAAGACAACCAACGTGGACATCCCCAATTTGCGTCCCATGATCTTCGGTTCGAGGATGTTTCCGAGAATAGTACCGACGGCGAAATATCCGAGGGCGGCCAATAACGCGGTTTCCCCTCCGTGCTGCGTTAATGCAAGCAACACCGCCGGAATAGCGGCGATTACTGATCCGATATTGGGAATGAAGAGTAACAGAAATGTCATAAATCCCCATAACACGGGAAAATCAACGCTTAGGATGATAAGCCACACGGCAATTATCATTCCTGCCGACAAATTAATGACTGTTTTGATGATCATATATCGTTTCATTTCGTTCGCGAATTTTGTGAACTGCGGAAATACCCGCTGCGGGTCGCCCAGCACCGAACGGATCTTTTCCGGGAAACTCGAAGCCTCCAACAGAATAAAAACGACAGTAAGAAGGATCAGCAAAACATTGGAAAGTGCTGCACCCATTTGCGACAACGCGCCGACCGCCAACCCCAGGATCGGACCGGGATTGAAATACTCCAACAACACCTTATCCGTCACCATAATATGCTTGCTGGCCAAAAATGGTTTTAGTGCCAGAACTTCTTCCCGCAGCCGCTGCTGATAAAACGGCAGTGCATCGGAGAATGAACTGAGCGAAGTACCGACGATCACTCCCATAATTAACAATAGTATGATCAATGCCGATATTACCAAGAGCACGGCGATCGATCGGGGAACGCGGTGCCGTTCCATCCACAACACCGGAGGTGTCGCGATCAGCGCTATGAAAGCCGATAAAAGAAACAGCGATACAACCGCCTGTGCCTGATTGATGCCGTAGATGACGACGACGATTGCCGCGGCAATGATAAAGAATTCTGTTCCATGGTGAGAATTATTTTTTTCTACCATTGTATCACCTTTTGTTCAAATCAAAATCCAACAACATCTTTCACTCCGCTGCGAAGGGCAAACCAAACAAACCGGAAGAATGGATCTTCGTGTGTAAGGGAATAGTCTATCTTGCCGATTGCTATTGCTCCGGATTTGTCCGGCACATTATTTTTACGGATAGTAAATGTGTTGGCAATAAATGATGTAATTCGATCACCAATTCCCTTTTCGCTCCCTGTCTTTGAATTGATGAATGCAAAACTCAGGTCGGAATATTCCACCCGCACCGTGCCGAGTGCGCGCCCCGAACGAACGATCACTTCGAAAGCTGCGGACCGGATTGCTCCGCGTACCCGCACCTGTTCCGCGGTTTCGAGAAATACATTCAGCTCCTGAACGTTCATTGAACCCAGCGTGCCGGAATAGCGGAATGAAAAATCCGGCGAGGCCGGCGGGAACAAGATGCGGATATTCATTGCTCCAGACTTCATAAACACTCCTTGCGCTTGAATGGTGAGGGGAACCGACTCATCATTGGTGAGCCCCAACGCCAGTACCTGCAATTTTTCGATTGTAATCGCTGCCGGTTTCTTCCGGACACCAAACCGTTCGCCATAGATAACATTGGCAGCGACAATACTGACGGTGTCCACCTGCAGTGGAGACTGTAAAGATGCAAGCATCCCATTCGGCATGTTATAAAAGGCGGAGTCGCTCCGATCCATTTTGTCCTTGTTCACCAGAATATCAAGCGAAGGATTGTGTAGGCCAATTGAACGAGCCCGATACACGTTGTTCATCAGGAGATCGGGAAGAAAAATACCTGTGAGAGTTAAAAAAGGAATATGGATGCGGTATCGTGATTGCCGGTATGCACTCCGGGCAAAGAATGATTCATCATCGGTATTCGGTTCCAAATGAATGGACTCGGCACGCACCTGCGAATCCGGAATGGAAATATGAAGAGGTCCGCAGCGTACAACATAATGCAAAAGCATATTCGTCAGAACGATTTCCTGTGCTTCGAAAACTGCATCCGAAAGATGTTCTCCGGTCAATCGGTTGCCACGGATCAATGGAAGCCAGCTGATTCCTTTCATCGAAAGCAATTGAACAGTACTCCACGCAGTACTGTCACGATTTCGTATCGTTATGGAATCTACAACAAGCACATTCTTCAGTACAGTGCACCGCACTCCATGGAGACGAATCGAATATCCGGGATACAGGGCAGAAAATGTTTTTTCAAGTCGAGGCGTAATGTACTGGTTGATGAAAGGATCAGGAAAGAGCAGCAGGCCGAACACCGAAAAGAGTATGATTGCCGCGCAGGCAATTCCGGCATAGAGAACAATGCTCCAGACGGAACGTTTGGGATGGTTACGGAAAAAATACTTTTTCATAGACATTGGATGCTGTTCAAAATGGGAAATGACCGGGATAACACACCAGAACGCATAGCATGAAAAGATTGATTAGAGCACGCCGGCCAGTGCAATCATCGCAGAAATCAATATCAATATTCCGGCAACTCTGTTCACCCAACGGAAACCGTCTTTATCCAGTTTGTCCCTGAATTGCGTCGCAATATAACTCAGTGTCAGAAACCATGTGCCTGAACCGAGGAACACTCCTATCACAAGAAGACTGGCCGAGACAACATTCAATGCATGTCCCAATCCGAACGCCGCAAAAACTGCGATAAAGGCGAACACGGTCACCGGGTTTGTTATGACCAACAGAAATGCGTAAACGTAGGAGCGCAGTATTCCTGTGCTTTCAAAATGGATCCTTGGATCCTTGGGCCTGGCATAATATGTTCTTATCCCCAGAAACAGGAGCACCCCTCCGCCGATCAACCGAAGCCAAAGTTGATTTGCTGCGATCGTATCCGAAATAAATGTAAGGCCAAAGGCAGCGAGACTGGCGTAGAGCGCATCACCGGTAGCGGCGCCGATGCCGATGATAAGGCCTCGGGCATGTCCTTCTGCCAATGTTTTACGGATGCAAAGAATGCCCACCGGTCCGACCGGAACAGCCATGGCAAAACCGATGATCACCCCTTGAACGAGAAATAGCAGTTCATGCATTCCAATGCTCCGGAGAGTGTTGTGATTAATTAACCGTACCAGCATGTACGGATCGAGAAAGATCGATCCGTTGTGCATCGTAACACCGGGAATCAATCACCGCTGCGATATCCGAAAGCGATGGGATCCCTTCGTCCGCATATTCGGCATTGCCTGATCACACTCTTTCAAGAATCTGCCGATGAGAATAAATATTGCACAAACACCGAGATACAGAAAAATGCCAATTAGAATATCCATCGAAAAATTCCTCTTCTCATTTGTACTTCGTTGATAGAAAATAAAACTACATCCGTATCCTTTTCCCTACACGTATAGGATTTGTCGTAATCTTTACAAAGGGAGGCGGCATCGAGAGCCGCACAATTACGGCAATGAGTGCGAGCAGCGGAAGAACATGGATATATATTGCTGATACATTGATGCCGATTCCTGTAAACCAGGTGATCAGCAAAAGGAATATGTCATAATAGAGTATTATCATATCGGTACGAGTTGATCTCCTGCGTTAATGATCTGTTTGTTTCGGAAAATATCGGGCCCGCGCAATGGAATCGACCGATGTGAACGGCTGCCGAAGAAGTAATGTTAGTCCCTCATTTTGACTGGATAAGAGTTGGAACTGATTATCCACTCCGTCGAGGGAATATGTTAATTCGATGACTGAGTGACGCAGCAGGGCATTTTCCTGCGCCAGTGCAAATTCAGGACGGAATAATACCGGCCGGTCTGACGTATGGTTCCAGTACAGAATACCGAACACCAGCATCGAACCGAGGATGATTCCCGAAAAGATACTCCCCGCTGTTGTCCATGGGGTTCCCGTCATCCTGATCTGTGTCTCGGAATACTGGTAGAGCGACATGCTGTTTCCTTTACTTGAATGATGTATTGATCGGTAACTGTGCGGGAGTACAATTCTTGAACCGAAAGTTCAAAATTCTTCTCTCATTGTTCAGTGAAACCTATATGTAATAACTGTCACTGTCATCATCCTGCCGGATGGTCAGCTCATGCTCGATGTTTTCAGTGGATCGGACCGCGGAATAGATCACTGCGGCACCGCCAATCACCAGCATGCCTGCAATCAGTGTCAAAATTGTTTTTGCGTTGACTATCTCTTTCATTTCCTGCTTCCTTCTGTTCGTTGTTACCGCATCACTCGTTGTGCAGATGAAGGTGCGGCACCGCTTCATTGCTGTAATGAAAGTAGAGAATCCAAAATGAATCGAACATCCTCCAAAGTGATGAAAAAGGGATTAATGCCCAGGATATAGAAAATGTGTCATCCCTCTCCAAGAATAATCGACGGTGATAGTGCTGTTTAAACCAGAAATAGCCGCATTTCTGCAGCTATTTCTGGCATTCATTGAATATTCCGAGTTAATTATCGATACGGATCGTCGGCGGATTACCGGTCTGCAGCACCACAGTATAGCGTTCATCCATCTCACAATTGAATTTTGCCGATGGCGAGACGGATTCATTCTGAATAACAGCCGTAACAGCGGTGTTCCCTTCTGCAACCGTACTGTATGCCGTTGTCTGACCTGATGCAACATCATTAATATTGACGGTATTGCCCCCCGACGTCTGGATCTGAACATTTGCTTTATCCAAGCGTTCATTTCGAATGCGGAATTGCGGGTCCTCTTCCGAGCAGCCGATCATTGCAAGGACTATTACAACAGCAAGAATATGTGCGAGAATTTTTTTCATATGTTTTTTCTCCTTTGACGAAATAGTGCATCATTGATTTCATTCTGACCAGCATTTACCAAAATTCCGGAACTTTGTTTACTCAGTGTACACACTTGTATATTTCGCTTGTGTATAGTCCGAAATTGACCACAAGCCTCCTGTTCTGATATCTAATAAGGAATAATTTTCCGGCATAATAATTGTCTGATTTTTTCGGCCCGGAACGACAGACGGCACAGTGTTGTTCGATTCGGCATCCGTTGCCTGCAGGCTCGAACTTCCCCGCAGCTTTTTGTTGTGAGAGATGTTCATATGCTTTTCTTCCTTCATCAATGCGTTATAAACCAAACAAAAGGCTGACAGTGAAGAGCATCGAATGGATGCTTCTGTCGTTGGAAATAAAATGTTTATCGTCCCCGACAGCATAGAGCGGATCTTTGCTGTCATTCAGCGCCAGATACGAATCGATTCGCTCATTGCCGGCAGGATTCATATCCAGCCATTCATTCCCGGAAATGTTCATAAAATTATACGCCGTAGTGAAGTCGAGAGAAAGTAAAGGACCGATCGATACTTCGGCGCCAATGGTAAATCCTGCACCCAGGCGCGTGGCTTCTTTGACACTGTATGTTGCGCTGGGAATTTTTGAGACTCCCTGAAAATTTGCCTCACCGCTGAACCTGTTCCATGCCAGATTCACTCCGGCATACGGCCTGATCGGCAGTGCCGGTATCGTGATATGGAATTCCGGCCCGACCTTCAATGATAGGATCTTCTGCGTTATTTCCACACTTCCCTGTCCCGGTTCACTGTTGCCGGTGTTTCCCAGCGATGAAAAATTTATCTCTCCAACCAGATCCACTCTTCCCAACCCCACTTTTCCTTTGCCGTGAATGTTTAATCCGCTGTTCTGTCCATATTTGGTACCGGTATAATATTCCATCGTGGAACCGTTTAGATCAGAAACAGCGCTGGTAATACCCACACCGGCCCCCGCTTTGAGATCCACCTGCGCCGTCATGAGCGGTGCAGTGATCATTGTCAGAAGAGCGATCGCGCCGATACATTTGGCGAGATATTGAATAATTGTCATACTTCCTCCGCTAACATTGTCGTGCGGTAAATAATCTCTCGTTCTCAACAGATGCTGAGAACGAGAGTATCCGTATGTCTGCTATTCTTTTCAATTTTAGGTCACTTCAGCAAAACCATTTTCTTCATTGAAGAGAACGATCCGGATTCCAGACGGTAAAAATATACGCCACTGGCAAGGTTCAGTGCATCTGTCGAAAATGCAACGGCATATGTTCCGGCATCTTGCGAACTATTCACCAGTGTTGCTACTTCTTCTCCAAGAATCGAATAGACCTTCAGCGTCACCTGAGCACCAATACTGATACTGTATTCAATCGATGTGGATGGATTGAACGGATTCGGATAATTCTGTTGTAGTGCAAACTGAACGGGGATTGCATCCTGATTCGTGACTCCCGTTGTTCTTGGAAGTGAAATGGTTTTGTATGTTCCGCCCCATTCGCTCCCCCACCACGATTTGAAATACGAACCGCGTGCACTATCCCATGCTGCCATCGGATGCTGATATCCATCCGGATCGAAAATGGTCATAGCAACCTTCAGATTGACGGTGCTTGTTGATGCTGTAAACCCGAGCGTACTTAGTTTGATCTTCAGTTCAGCCGTATATCCGTTGTCGATGTTCAATGTATCGTTCACTGTTGAACCTGCGGTTAAGAATCCCGCACCGGCGCCGGAATTCAGCACCTGTTCTTCGTAACGGATCGTATCTTTGTTGGCATCGGTATTCTGCCAGTACAATTTGAATTCTTTATCGTCTCCCGCCGAGTTTTTGATCTTCAAGAACAAACCGTCCGCTTCCCAATCGAATTTGCAGATAGATTTATCCGGAGACTGGATACCGATAAACAGTTCGTTTCCTTTCACAAGGAATTTTACTTTGGTATAGCTGGTGTCCTTGTACGGCAGATAGTATTGCACGCCGTTGACGTTGAAACTATTTTTCACGTCGATTCCTCCGGTGACGGTTTTTTCCGTTCCGGTTGTGGGTGCAGTGGAAGGGCCGAAGACCAGTGTGTTTGCCGTGGCCCAATCCGTTTCCGTCAGTTTGCCGTCCATGGTGATGACGGAAGAAGAGATCTTTGCGGCAATCGTATCGGTATTGTCATACTCTTTGATGAAACCAAGCGTTCTGTACGTGCCGCCCCATTCGCTTCCCCACCACGATTTGTAGTATGAACCGCGGGCAGAATCCCACGAGTTCATCGGATGCTTGAATCCATCCGGATCGAAGATCGTCATCGCCAATTCCAGCGAACTGAGCGATTGTGCATATCCCAGCGAACCCAATTTCAATTTCATTTCCGCGGTGTACCCGTTGTCGGTATTCGCCGTGTCGTTCACCGTAGAACCGACCGGCAGGAAACCTGCACCTGCGCCGGAATTCAAAACTCCTTCTTCGTATTTGATGGAGTCTTTATTTGCGTCGATATTCTGCCAGTACAATTTATATTCTTTATCGACTCCAACGGAGTTTTTCACTTTCATGAAGAGGCCGTCTGCTTCCCAATCGAATTTGCAGATGGATTTGTCGTTCGACTGCAGACCGATATAGAGATCGGAACCGCGGCGGAGAAATTTTACCCGCGTCCACGAACTATCCTTGTTCGGCACATGATAGGTCACAGCATTAACGTCAAATGATGCCTTCAGATCGAAGCCGGCTGTCACCGATTTGTCCCCTTCCAGTTTGCGTCCATCGGCTCCTTTGCCGAACAGCAGCGACGGCGCGCCGTTCCAATCTGCTTCGTCCAGCTTCCCGTCCAGGAGAACCGGTGCACCGGCATTCTTCACGATAAGCTTCAAAGGATCGTCGAATGGTTCAACCACCGGCGGCAGTGTGACGGTGCTGGAGGCCAGTGTCACCGCAGCATTACTCGCGAGTGCCCTGCCGTCCAATGTTGCTCCTGTTCCAAGAGTTATGGATTGTGCCGCCAGGATCGTTCCTTTCATGATAGAGGTCGTGCCAAGCGCAGCAGATGTACCGACCTGCCAAAAAATATTTGATGCCTGCGCACCGCCGGAAAGAACTACGTGAATGCCGTTGCCGACATTCAATGCTGCAGAGATCTGGAATATCCACACATCGGTTGCGGTACCGGTCAACGTTAGATCAGATCCGGTAATCAGCGCATCGCTGGTGAACTTATACAGTCCCGGGACGAGTGTTAAGCCTCCCATGTTGCCGGATCCCGGATTGAGGAATGTTCCGGTCGGTACTGGTGTGCGTCCTGCTGCTTCGTTAAAGGCAATCGTCAGATCCCCTTTTGCCGCTGTAAGCTGCGCCGGTGCCATGATGGAACCAACCGGCCCCGTAGCATCAACGGTGTAGATATTCCCGGTGATCTCGGTCAGACCAAAACCGGTGATCGCGCTTCCTGCAGCCGGACTTAAACCGATATTTCCCGTCACGTTTGATGTTGGTACGTTGGAGATCAATGATCCGGCAAGGATCACATAATCAGCCGTTGAACCTAAGTTCAGAGGTGCAATCGGTTGCGCGGAGACCGTTGCGCTGACCGCAATGAAGGCAGCAATACATAGACCGGTGAAACGCAACCAGAATGTTGAGCCCCGTGTTGGTGTTTTCGTAGTAATATTCATAGAAGACCTCCCTAACAAGTGTGAAAGAAGATCAGTGCCGAACCGACGATGGGAATATCTCCGGTTCAGCACTGATCTTTAGATCTGATGAATTAAGTAATACTATTTCAGGAATCTTATATAGTCGGCATGAACCAACTTCATAATCAGGACCATGCTTAATGATTTTGTTTCTTCTCATCCTTGCAGTCTTTGTGCAACTGTATGTTACCGCCCAACAGCATTCCCGACAACTGGTATCCGTTGGAGAGTTGAATACTGAAACTATCCGAACGACCCGGTTCACCATTGTCAACCACAGTCACGGAATAGGAATAGGAACCATTTCCGTTGACGGTTGCAAGCCCTTCAATACGACGCGTGACGGCATCGATAACAAAGTATCCGGTAACGCTCGTGCTTTTTACTTTTACGCCGTTTGCACTGTGGTCATCGTACGAGAGCTGACCCCAGAACTCATTGTGCTTGATCCCGCCGGAAACACCGAAAGTGGCCTTGGTATCCTTGTCATTCTTTTGTCCATCCGCTTTGATCCATCCTCCGCCGGTGATGAAATCATCACACACGGGTTGCGGGGGTAACGGTCCGCCATTGGAACTGCCGCAGACCGAGATGGTATCTTCGATCATGGTCACGGCTCCATTCAACGCCAAGATTCTTCCATCAACGCTCGCACCGGAAGTCATTGTGATGGTGGTTGTCGCTATGACAGTTCCGATGAACTCAGCTCCGTCGATCGTTGCCGAAGAACCGATCGTCCAGTACACGTTCGATCCTGTGCAGGTCTGATTGGAACTGTTCAGTGCCACGACCTTGGAACCGGTCATCGTGACCAGAGTCGAGCCCATTTGGAAAATGAAGAGAGCGTCATTGTTTCCCTGGAAATCAAGATAGATCGTACCGTTCACCTGAAGATTGGCAGATGGTGAAAAACTGTACACACCGGGAGTGAACGTCATACCATCCAGTTGCGTAACACCCGAATAGACCGTATTGGGTGTCTGAGCGATGAGATAATTGTAAGCAATCACTGCATCGTTATGCGCCTGAGCTGCTACTGGACCGCCGGCATAGATCGTGCCGTTGACGATACCCAAACCGGCTGTCACTGTTCCCGGCCCTGAAATCAAGTTGATGGGTGAAGGTTGAAAACCTGTGATTGCGGTTCCCGGACTGACACCCAAATCACCATTGACCACGGAAGCGCCGTCGTTGGTAACGGTGGTTGCTCCCAAAACTGCGAACGTTGATGCCGTTCCCAGAATCGATATTTCTGAAGCCTTCAAAAGTGAACCAGAACGGCTTGCGTCATTTTGGTTATTGAGTGCCGTTGGTGTGTTTGAATCGCATCCGGCCAGGATTATCATAGCCGTAAAGAATATTAGAATACCAACCGCACGCGCCACATGATCAGCGGATGACCGGTGTCGAAGATTTACATTATTCATGGTGTCCTCAATAGTTGTGTGAAAGAAATTGATGCTTTTGAATAAGCACTCAATACTTTCAAAAAAGTATCTCATTGTGAGATTGAATGGTAAATCATAATCAAGGGCGTTGTAACCAGTATTGTCCGGAGCAATCACCCCCGCGGAAACCGCGCACTAAAAACGCAATCACATGCTTCGGACTGATGGAAGTTGTTCGTCGCCCCCGGTTTACCTCATGTCTTAATGAATGGATACGTGAGAGAACACAAATATTGGAACATGAAAAAAATTACCCCGCCCTGACGGACGGGATATTCATTTCTCATTTGTTATTTCATCAGGACCAATTTCTTGGTAGAGATGAACTGATCCGCCTGCAGCCGGTAAAAATAGATACCGCTGGCAAGATTATTCACATCCGCAGTGAACCGGACAGTGTACACTCCTGCTTGCTGACGGTTGTTTACCAGCGTTGCGACTTCCTCTCCCAGAATGGAATAGACCATCAGCGATACCTGTGCAGCTGCGCCGATGCTGTATTCGATTGTGGTAGAAGGATTGAACGGATTCGGATAGTTCTGCGACAACGTGAATCCATCAGGCACAGTGGCCAATTGAACTTCATTAACAATCGGAATTCCGCCGATTGTTGTCGCATTCAACACTATCGAATCGGTTTTCGCCAATAATCGTCCATAGACAACTGCTCCGTTGTTTGCTGTTATGGAAGATGAAGCCATAATGTTGCCACTGAATGTTGAGTTGGCTCCAAGTGTTGCCGAGGTTCCTACCTGCCAGAATATGTTGAACCATTGTGCACCATTGACGAGCTTCACATAACTTTCAGTCGCTGTGGTCAGCGCACCGGTCATTTTAAAGACCCATACTGCGCTCGCGTCACCCTTTGCATCAAGTGTCAGCGTATCGGTTACACCGAATGTGCCAAGACTGGAAGTATACACGCCTTGTGTATAGACTTTCCCGCTCAATTCAGAAGAGATGGTTGAATCGTTGCCACGGTCAACCGTACTGTCGTACGCCGCCTTCAACGCAAGCTGTGCAGCAGCAGAAGTTGCATTCCCCGGATGTTTTGCACCTGTCACTGTTGCCGGTGGAAATCCTGTGATGACCGTGCTCGGGCTGACACCGATATCGCCGGTGATCGCTGTAAGACCGGTACTGACGATCTTTGAGCCGGCAAGGACTCTAAAATTAGCGGCTGTGCCAAGAAATACTGCCGGAGAAATTGTTGCTGTCGCTGTTCCCCCGATCGTATTGGATTGCAAAGTAACCGATGCGGTCCGCGACATTGCTCTCCCTTCCAGCGATGCGCCGGTAGCAAACGTCACTGCCGTGTGCGCTAAGATTGTCCCTTTCATTTTGCACGTGGTACCGAACGTGGCCGCACTTCCGACCTGCCAGAAAATATTGGAAGCATTCGCGCCGCCGGCGAGAAAAATCTGGCGCCCTGATGTCATATTGAAGTTGGAAGCAATCTGGAAAATCCACACCGCATTCACATCTCCTTGTGAATCAAGCGTAAGGTCACCATCGGTGATCTCCAGAGAACCGTTGGATTTATAGAGACCCGGGTAAAGCGTTCTGCCGCCAAGATTTCCGGAAACTCCGATCGGATCGACCGTCCGGCCCGCTGCATCGTTAAATGCAATTGTCAGATCGCCCATGGCAACGGTCAGCATCACCGGATATGGGATCGAACCGGATGGTCCGGTCGCATCAACTCCATAAATAGTTCCGACAACATTCGGTGTACCAAATCCGGTCATATACGATCCGGCAAGAGGACTTACCCCGACATTTCCGGTAATGACCGAAGGGCCCGTATTAGTGATTCCGGCATACGAAAGAATTGCAAATCCGCCGGACATACCGAGTGTAACCGGTAAGAGTGGTGTTATGGGAGTGATATTCCATGTCGTGAATTTCCGGGCGGTTGAGAAGGCGCTTTTTAATCCGCCATTCTTTGCACTATCCCGCACACTCACTCGCCAGTAATACGTGACAGAGTTTTTTAGTCCGGTGATGGAATGGGAAACTCCCGCAAGTGTGGAATCGTTATACAATGCGGTACCAAAGATATTGCTGGTATCAATTTGAAGATGATACGCACTATCGCCGGAAGCAGCCTGCCATTGTAATTGGATTGTAGTTGATTGATTGATTGCCCCATTGGCAGGTGATAATAGCACCGGCACTAACTGGGCAACAGCGGTTGTGCTGATCAACAGCACAGTGACAAGTGCGGTTCCGAAGAACCGTTTCATGCGTCCGCTAAGCGGTTTGGAATACAGTGAATTCGTTTTCATAAAGCCTCTTTCGATTGGATAGTTGTGGAGTGTATCAAATATCGGACGGAGATTCGTATCCGTCGATCAGAGATACTACTTCAACAGGGTAAATTTTTTCGTTGAAACGAATGATCCTGCGTTCAAACGGTAAAAATACACACCGCTCGATATATTGTCCGCAAGAGTATTGGTATTAAATTGAACTGCATACACACCGCCCACTTGTTCCTCCTGCACCAGTGTGGCCACTTCTCCGCCGATCAGATTGTACACTTTCAAGGAAACGTGGACAGGTTTCTCAATTGAGTATTGGATAACAGTGGAGGGGTTGAACGGATTCGGATAATTCTGTTCCAGGGCAAAGACTTTCGGCACAACTGTTCCGACAGCCGCGGTGACTGAAGAAGGCAATGTAATTACATTGGCCGCCAACGTAACAGCCGCACTGCTGGCGAGCGCTCGTCCTTCTAATGCGGCTCCCGTTGCCAGAGAGATAGATTGCGCAGCCATGATCGTACCTTTAAATACTGAAGTGGTCCCAAGCGTTGCCGAAGTGCCCACCTGCCAGAAGATATTTGACGCTTTTGCGCCGCCGGCAAGGATCACCTTAATTCCTGTCCCTACATTCAGCGTGGTGCCAATTTGGAATATCCACACAGCAGTAGAGTTGCCGCTCAGCGTCACGTCCGATCCGGTAATCGCAGCTGTTGTGGTGAATTTGTACAGTCCCGGTACCAATGTCATACCGCCGATATTGCCTGTCCCCGGATTCAGGAATGTTCCCGAGGGAATTGGTGTCCGGCCGGCTGCATCATTATAGGCGATGGTAAGATCACCCTTTGCAGCAGTAAGAATTACTGGGGAAATTGTCGCACCGACAGGTCCGGTCGCATCGACAGTGTAAAATTTCCCGTTCAATTCAAGCAGTCCGAATCCGGTAATGCCGCTCCCGGCGGCAGGACTGAGACCGATATCGCCGGTGACGTCCGAAGTCGGAACGTTCGACACAAGCGAACCGGCAAGAACGACAAAATTTGCAGTCGAATTCAGATCGACCGGTTGGAGCACTTGTGACTGGACTGTCCCGGAGATCATCAGCAAAAATGCCAATGAGGCGGCGACGAAACGTATCGTTGACCGGATTGTTGTTATGTTGTTTGTAAGAATGTTCATAATGCCTCTGGTAGATGGTGTACTGACGACGCGTCCTGTGTTCATGTACGCATTCTCCTCCGGAGGGGAGAATGCGCTGCTCATACTTAAGCTCAGGACAATAAAAAATATTTTTCCTGCGGCTATTTCATCAATAGCATTTTCTTTGTCTCAACAAACGCTCCTGATTGGAGCCGATAAAAATAGACACCGCTCGTTAATATGCCTGATCCGGACGATGCTGTGAACGGGACCGAATAATTCCCCGCTTCCTGACTGCTGTTCACAAGGTCAGCCACTTCTTCACCGATGACATTATAGACTTTCAGCGAAACCTTTGCGGTGTTTGCAAGACTGTAATGAATCATGGTAGACGGATTGAATGGATTAGGAAAATTATTCATAAGCGCATATTCTTTCGGAGCGCCGGTAATTGTTACTTCCACTGCTTGCGAATATTCAAACTTTCCATCACGATCGATTTGTTTCAGTCGGTAAGAATATTTCCCTTCTAAAAGACTTTCGTCGGAAAAGGAATATTGCTTCGGTGCGTTGGTTGTTCCGCTTCCTTCCACAAAACCTAATTTGTTCCAACTGATAACTGATGACTGGCGACTGACATCTGTTCTTTCTATTTCAAATCCATAATTATTCACTTCCGTGGCCGTTGACCATTGAAGTAAACTGCCCGCACGGTGAGCGGTTGCGGTAAATGTCGAGAGCTCCACAGGAAGAGTTGAAGTACCTGTTAACGTCACTCCGGCGTCTCGCGCCAATGTTCTTCCTTCAATGGTGCCGGTATTTTGTGTAATAGCAGTATTTGCAAGAATAACTCCTTTGAATGTCCCATCAATGGTCGCGGAACTGCCAAGCTGCCAAAACACATTAGACCACACTGCACCGCCGGTGAGCAATACGTTGCATGTTACTCCGGTAATCAGGGTCGTACTCGCCTGGAAGATAAAAATGTCGCTTGCGGAACCGTTCAATGTCAGCGTTCCATTAATCCCAAATGTTCCGGAGGAGTAGATTCCGCGGCCTAATGTTAATCCTCCCAATTCCACTCCCAATGCCTCATCGGCGGAGCGCACCGATACATCCGCAATAACGGTTGCAAGATCTGCGAGAGCCGTCGTCACGACTCCGCCGGCTGTATAGATCGAACCGGTAATGACACCATTGTTCGTCACCGATGTACCGCCCGCATCTCCGGTGATGGTTGATGCGGCACCGTTCGTCAGCGCGGTACCGGCAAGCGCACGGAAATTACCCGCTGTTAAGAGATCAACAGGTGCCGGATTGGTGTGCTGTGAAAACGTGATGAGCGGCAGAGTTAATGCACACACCAAAAGCGTTCCTATGGTGCGCATATTCACTATGCGCTGTTGCAAGTTATTCTTAAGAGAGTATTTCATTGTTGCCCCCGATATTATTGTGGAGAATTTTCTCCCGTACTATTTCAGAAGGATCATTTTTTTTGTGGAAACAAAACCATTAACATTCAAACGATAGAAATACATACCGCTCGTCAGAGATTTGGAATCTTGGTGTGCAACAAAAGGAATGGAATATTGTCCTGCGCGCTGCATTTTATTCACCATTGTCGATACTTCTCTTCCCATCGCATCATACACGATTAATGATACATGTCCATTTACCGCTACTTGATATGATATCATCGTTGTGGGATTGAATGGATTCGGATAGTTTTGAAACAGTATGTAATCAGAAGGAGCTGCACTACCCATTCCGACGGATGTTGTTACTCCGCTTTTCATGATACGTGAAGCATAAATATCAAAATTTCCGGATCGCTGATCCTGCCAGGCAATAATCACTCCGCCGCTGCCGTCGCTGGCAGTGCTCGGATTTGTTTGCGTGCTGTCCGCCGTGCCGATCGGCATTCCGTTGGCTGTCCATGGAAAAGCAAAACTGCCGGTGATCCGCGACGCATACACATCGTATGTATTGTGGTTGATGCTGCTGTCCCGTTTATCGATCCATGTGATCACCGCGCCATTGCTGCTGTCCGTGACAATAGTCGGATGCGACTGGTTTCCGGCAGCACTGCTGACGATGATCCCATTCACATTCCAACCTGTTGCAACAACTCCGGTTGAATCGACACGCTGGGCATAGATGTCGGACGTAATTCCGGTTCGGAAATCTTCCCATGTCATCAATGCACCGCCAACACCATCGCTCACCAGTCGAGGATTGATCTGATCATACGCCACATTGTTATTCATCACCGTTCCGTTTACCACCCATCGAATGGCGACTTCTGCTGTCATCCGCTGGACCCAAATATCGATTGATGTGGTGCTGCGGAAATCTTCCCATACAATAATCGCGCCGCCGTTGCCGTCGGCGCAAATGTCCGGATTGGTTTGATCTGTTGCCATGGTGCAGACCGCTCCGCCGTTGGCGATGCCGATGACACCGCCGATGGCGCTGACGTGTTGTGTATAGATATCATAATTTCCCGCACGCTGATCGTACCATGTAAGATATGCCCCGCCGCTGCCGTCATCGATAATTCTCGGTCCATGCTGCGCTGCAGCTTCGGTGCATACTCCGATGCCGTTAGCGGTCCATTGAGAAACACCGGCTGCATTTACTCGCTGAATGTAGATATCAGCAAGCCCGGGACCGGCGTTGCTGCGAAAATCTTCCCACGCAAATAATGCTCCTCCCTTGCCGTCGCTCACCATGGCAATGTTTGTTTGATCAAATACCGTTACGCACACAGGGGTACCGGATGCCGGTCCCCATTGCAACACACCGGATGCATTGACCCGCTGGGTATAAATGTCATAATTGCCGCTTCGCTTGTCCTGCCACGAGATAATAGCTCCACTGTTCCCGTCGCCGATGATGGTTGGATTGATTTGATTGCTGTCCGCCGCACAGATTACTATCCCATTCGCCGCCCATTGTACCGATCCGGCGGCATTGATTCGCTGTGCATACAGATCATAATTCCCATTCCGTTTATCCTGCCAGACAATAAACGCGCCGCCGGCACCGTCGCCGACAGCAGCGGGATTGATCTGATCGTTGGCAGAGTTGCTGATTAGTGTATTCACTTTGGGATCGCCGGACCATTGCGAATGAAGGAGGGTCGGAATCATTAGAAAAATTCCGCCGAATACGATACTGGAAAATAGTCGGCGCAGAGAGGATGTTTGTAAGAGAACAGTGGTGATGGTATAAATTTTCATAGTATTGGTATTGGTAAAAATTTGGTGTCTATAGTTCTATTGTGAATTTCTCCTCCCCCGTCGTTTTGATTTTAACGGGGGTGAGCAATTCACACGATCGTAAATTATAATGCTGTCTTTACCACTGTACTGCCGGCCATGGTTATTCCGCCGATTCGCGCTAATAAATGTCCTTCAACAGACGCTCCGGTATTCAATGAGATCGATTGATCGGCCATGATTGTACCTTTAAAAACCGATGTGGTTCCGAGCGTTGCAGACGTACCAACCTGCCAGAAGATATTCGAAGCCAGCGCGCTCCCTTTCAAAATTATTTTCCGACCGGAGGTCATGCTGAGAGTGGAGGCAATCTGAATGATGAATACGGCATTTGCATTTCCTTTTGCATCGAATGTTAGTTCGCCGGAAGAGATTTCCAACGAGCCGCTTGATTTATAGAGTCCGGGCGTGAGTGTCACACCGCCGATGTTGCCGGCAAGTAGAACAATGTCTGTTGCTGTTCGCCCTGCAGCATCATTATAGGCTGTTGTCAGATCCCCTTTTGCAGCAGTTAGCATTGCCGGTGTGCCGACAGGCGAAACGTCATCGGCTGCATAAATAGTCCCGGTTACTTCCGTTAACCCGAAGCCGGTAATGAACGATCGCGCTGCGGGGCTGATCCCGATGTCGCCTGTGATTGCTGATGTGGGAACATTCGAAATAAGCGATCCCGCCAGAAGTGCAAATCGTGCGGTGGTGCGGAGATTCACTTTGGCCTGTACTGTGGTCTGGAGCGGTATAACGATCGGCGTCGTGCCGACAACTGTTCCGTCGTCGTTACCACAACCGGTAAATACCAGTCCCATGAATATTGCAACCGATAGTGCAATAATAGCGCTATGCTTCCAAGTGATTGGCCGAAGAGAATTATGTATGTGCATGATGTTCATGTGATACTCCATATAAAAATTGATGAGCCAAAGAATACCGTGATGGCCTTTGGCACTGGAACAACATACAGACTCGTTCAAGAGAAATATATCGCCCAGAAGGATGAAAGAATGATTAGACCTTTAGGACGAGTGTTCCGCAGCATGATGGTGTCCGAAGACACACGCCGGTATGAAAATTGACTCATACACCAAATGGGAAGAAGAGCCGTGTGCCTCTTCCTGTTCGTCATTTCTATCCGGATGAAGGGTCTATTTTCATCCCAAGGATGAGCGAGAAATGCTCTTCGTTCCCAACGTAATGGAAAGAAGAGCATTTCCTCGCCGAATTTACTATCCTATTGCCGTTTCAATTAAATCTGATTGTAAAACAAAAACTGTTATCCTGAGCGAGCCGTAATTCCCTTGACGCCGAGTCGAAGGATGATCCTTAATACACAAGGTTACTTTTCTAGAAGTGGTCTCAAAAATGAATTTTATTTGTCATTCCGAACGACGACCCAATTGGTCAAGTGAGGAATCTCGATTTTACTATTGAAGATAAAAACAAGATTTCTCGATGCTTCGCATCTCGAAATGACAGTGATTAGGTATTTTTGAGACCACTTCTAGTTACAGCACTCATTCACCGGATTGATGGAGCCCGGTACTCAAGACATTCTTTATTCCGGAACTATATCAATAATGACAGACCTATTATAGAAGCGTTGCTCCGGGAAATAATTGTCAAACGGTGCATACTGACTGTCTTCACCGAATGCAATGGTTTCGAAAGTCACAGTCTGTTTTTTGCTTTTCGAAAGACTGTTTTCGATGATCCGGCGAACACCTTCAACGCGCTCACTGGACAGATTCTCATTATATTCTTCTTCGCCGATGATATCGGTATAACCATGAATCACCACAATACCGCTGTCGGGAATCTGCGGCACAATCACTTCCGTCAAAAATTTTTCATAGCTGGCGACTGTTTTCGATTTATCAAAATCAAAGAGGATGCTGTACCGTACTGCTTCACGTTTCGGAGCATCTCTGCGGATTAAGTGTACGGTAGATTCTTTGCGGACAGATTTCCCGCTCTTGGTCTGTGCCAGCATCACCACAGTATAGTTACCCTGGGCCCTGCCGCCGAGAATGGTATTCCCCGGAATAGTCATTCGTTCTTTGGTGTATGGCCCGAACCGCTGAACTTTTCCGGCACTGTCTATTACCTCAATTGACCATGAGGAAAATGCCTCTTTCGCACCGGGGGCGTCGAAGAACACATGACTATCCAACGGATCTTCCACAACGGCGACAATTTGAACCGGTTTTAACATATAATGTGGACCGCCGCCGACTTGTATCATCAGTTCCGGCGAAGCGCTCTCAATATCTACTCTATTATCACCTTCACGGATCAATATCAGTTCTTTTGTTCCGCCGATGATCTCCGAAGGGACTTTGGGTTTGTCGCGTCCTTCGGTCGTGATTCTTGCAGAATCTATTCCAAAGACATTGACCAAATAGAGTTTTACCGATTCAGCACGTTCTTTTCCCTGCAATTCCCCGGCACCCGACGAACCACTCAAGTGAACTGACGTTCCCGGATTCCGTCTCATCCTGTCCCCAACAACATTTAGAATGTTGTAATAGACGGTCATTTGGCGAAGCGAGCGGCCGGTATTATTTTTCGGCTGCACTTCCTGTAACTCTTCTTCCTTAAAATTCACCGCTTCTGCCTTCGTCAGCTTCTCATACCGCATCGGGATAGCCGCTGATCCTTCTTCGAAGAAAACATAATCTCGCATCGGGAATGATTCACGCACTCTCCGTTTTACCGGAACTGCTTTCGGAGCCCGGACAGAAAACTTCACATCCTTTTCGATAATGACTGCTTCCGGCGGCACATACGCTTGTTCTACAACATCACCGCTGCCGAATGTCAACGATACACCAACACGAACAGTGGAAACTGCCCACGTCTCAACAGAACGGGGATCCTGTCCAAAATACGGTTGGAATGAAACGAACGGCGACAATTCCCATTGGGTCTCGGCATCCGACGCGCTGAGCGGAATTGCATATCCCACGCCGATCTGACCGGATAACACAAGGCTGTTCATATCGCTGAACTCTCCCTGTGTGGTCGATTGTCCTTCGTGAACAAAAAGAAATTTCTTCTCATCCGGTGAGGAGAACGAAAAATTATACCCGATCCTCGGGCCGCCGAAAATGTAGAATTCATCTTCAAAGGGAGAGAAACGGAGACTGGGTTCAAATGAAATGTAACTGATCGTTGCGTTCAGGGTCGAGTTTTCACCGCAGGGACACGGAACATCGAAAAATGCTGCGCGTCGATCGTCATATCCTAATTGCAGTATGCCGCCCCACATGGTATTCGGTCGATATTCTAAAACGGGCGCGAGATAAATGCCCGCACCAAATCCTTTATGAAATGCCGTTGGTACCGATAATCCGGAATTCAGCATCTGTGTTGTTCCGCCGTAGAAATTCAAGTTGACCGCTCCGGCTCCGCCATACCACCATACCGGAGTGGAATACTGTTCCTCCTGTGCCGGTGCGGTGGCTGCGACAAACACCATTGCGCAAGCAATCATGAGACTGCGTACGAGTGCTGATTTTTTACTGTTCGATTGAAATTGATACATACAAACCTCCTGTGAAAAGTATTTTTAATCATTAATCCACAATCTACTTCTGCAATGAGCGGACCAATCAACCATTGCAGATTCCATGCCCCGGGAAACTCCTGCATACACCAAAGGTTGCTGTATGCAGGATGTCGATATTATGGTGTTGGAACATATACTGTTGAAGCAGCACCATCCAAAGCAAGCGTACTGGCACCGAGCGCGCCGGCTAATAATCTGCCATAAACCGTTGTTCCGCCGGCAAGCGTAAGGTCCCCGCCAGCCAGAACATTTCCGTAGAAGATTGTTCCCGATCCTATCGACGCAGCCGCTGTCGGTACGAAGAACACATTCTTCTGCTGAGCCGATCCGGTGAGTGTCACATCGCCCCCCGGTGCTCCGGAGAATGTCGACAATGAGGAACCGATCTGGAAGACCCAGACGGCATCCGCATTGCCGCCGCCGTCGAGAATGACCGGTGTATTGATCAATAAAGTACTGCTGGAAGTATAGGTTCCCGGAGGAAGACGACCCGGAGGATTTGCACCAACAATAAACGAACCTAAGTCCTGACCATCAGGCACGGTGATACCTACTGGTTTATTCTTGGCAAAATTAAATGCTGTTGTCAGATCGGTATATACCGCCGAAGCGACTCCATCGGCAATGTGTAATTCACCATGCACTTGCGCTGCCAATAATCCATTGGAATTGCCCGGGAACATTGCGACATCACCCCATATTTGGGAGGCTCCGCTGGCATCGGTGATCGCAGATGACGATAAGATTCCATATGTGCTGGCTAAGCCAAGCGGTACCGCACCCGGTGCCAGACCATCGCCGGTGGTAAAGCGCCAAACCGTTGAATAAGCACTTGTTCCGCCGCTGTTCTTTGCATTCACACGCCAGTAATATGTGGTATTGATTTTCAAGCCTGTAACGGGTTTTATCAGACCTAGTACCGTAGAATCATTCACGACTGGATTCGCAAAGACTTGACTCGTATCCAGCTGCACTCTGTACGATGAGGCTCCGTTCGAAGCGAGCCAGCTCAGTGACAGATTCAATTTCTGATCGATCGCTGCATCCAGCGGTGCTGAGAGAATCGGCGGCTGTGGAACAGTAAGTATTACTGTAAAGCTCCGCACGATGGAATATGGGCTGGTTCCGGAACCATTCTTTGCATTGACACGCCAGAAGTATGTCGTTCCGTTCACCAGACCGGTAATAGGCTGTGATGTGCCGGTAATAGTTGAATCATTGAAGAGCGTTGTCGCAAAGGTATTGCTCGTGGAAAGCTGCAAGCGATACGTATTGGCACCGATCGATGCGTTCCAGCTGAGTGACGGATTTGTCGGTCGGTTTGTCGCCAAATCACTCGGTGCGATTAATGTAGGCGCTAACGGTACGGCGGTTGTATTAAAGCTCCAAACCGTTGAAAACACGCTTGTTCCAGCCGCATTCTTTGCGTTCACACGCCAGAAGTAAGTTGTTCCAACCGATAAGCCGGAAATTAGCTGCGATGTGCTTGTGCGGGTGGAATCATTATAGAGTGTTGTTGCAAAAGTATTGACGGTGGAAACCTGTACACGGTATGTCGATGCACCGGCGACGGAATTCCATATCAGTGTCGGATTTGCCGATTGGTTGGTTGCGCTATTAAGCGGCGCCACTAACACCGGCGCTGATGGCGCAACGATGGTCGTGAAGCTACGAATGGAAGAGTACACGCTTGTACCGGCAGCATTTTTTGCATTCACACGCCAGAAATATTGTGTTCCGACAGCGAGTCCACTTACCTGCTGCGACGTACTGGTGAGTGTTGAGTCATTATAGGTTGTTGTCGCAAACGTGTTCACCGTCGACACCTGCAATCGATACGTCGACGCACCGGAGACAGCAAGCCAGATCAGTGAAGGATTCACCGACTGATTGATCGCTGCATCGGTCGGAGCAAAGAGCACCGGCGCTGCGGGTGCAACAATGGTCGTAAAGCTTCGGATCGTTGAATAGGCACTCGTTCCGGCAAGGTTCTTGGCATTCACTCTCCAGAAGTATGTGGTGCCGATCGCCAGGCCAGTAACCTGTTGTGATGTACTGGTGCGGGTCGAATCATTATAGACTGTTGTCGCAAACGTATTGCTGGTGGAAACCTGCAGACGATACGTTTCGGCTGCCGGCACATCGTTCCAGATGAGTGTCGCTATGACGGGTTGATTGATCGCCGCATTAAGCGGAGTAACCAGTGTGGGTACTGCCGGCGCGGCAATCGTCGTAAAGCTCCAAACATCCGAATACTCGCTAGTCTGTCCGGATATTTTGGAATTCACACGCCAGAAATACGTGGTGCCAATGGAGAGTCCGGATATCAATTGCGATGTATTGGTCAGCGTCGAATCGTTGAAGAGTGTTGATGCAAAAGTATTGGACGTGGAAACTTGTAATCGATATGAACCGGCTCCGGGAACTACATTCCACACAAGCGTCGAATTGACAGCCTGATGAAGTGCTCCGTCAAGCGGAGCAACGAGTGTCGGAGTTCCTGCGCTGATTGTTGTAAAGCTGCGTGATGAATACGTGCTTGTTCCTGCCGCATTCTTTGCACTAACGCGCCAGAAATATCCGGTTCCCCCGACTAATCCGGTCACCTGCTGCGATGTCCCGGTAATTGTAGCATTGTTATAGACGGTGTTCACAAACGAACTGGAAGTCGAAACTTGCAGTGTGTATGAACTTGCTCCCGGTGACGCTGTCCAACTAAACGTAGGACTGGTGGAAATATTTATTGCAGAAGCATTCGGTGTAACGAGCACCGGTGCTGCCGGAACAGCGATTGTCGAAAAATTCCAGACATTGGAATAGGCGCTTGTTCCGCCGGAAATCTTTGAATTCACTCTCCAATAATATGTTGAACCTACGGTCAGCCCCGATACCACGGTGGAAGTGTTGGTCAGTGTTGAATCATTGAAAACGGTAACAACAAATCCCGGATCAAGCGATACCTGCAGACGGTAGGATGATGCGCTCTGCACAGTATTCCAGGTGAATGTCTGAATTATTGATTGATTGATTGCCCCGTCGATCGGCGAAACAAGCACCGGCGTGCCGGCAGCAATGGTCGTAAAGGACCAGACATACGCAGCCGCAAGCGGTGTGCCGACTCTATCTTTTACGCCGGTCGTGAGTGTGCACGTATAAGTGAGATTTGGAGCAAGCCCGTCCTGAACGACCAAGATCGCAGTAGTATCCGAGTACGATACGTTGGAAAGCAGAACTGTCGTTCCCTGTTTGATGATGAATGTCGACGAGTTTATGGTTCGTGCATCCATCGGAGTGCTGAATGTTGCGGTAACAATTTTAACGGCGACGGGTTTTAGTATTTTCGTGCCGCCCATTTTTTTACTCAATGACTCATTCGTCCCTCCGTCAACAGGAGAGGTCCGAATAACAGTCGGGGCTGCGCAGACGTTCACTGTTCCGACCACTTCATCTCTGCATCCGCTCATAAACAGCACGGAAAGAATGGTGGTGGTAAAAAAAATCGCTGCAACAGTTCCGAGAAGTTTCCGATGTGTGCGGGGATAACCGGACCGTCGGTTGATTGGTGATGTTTGGTGTGTTGTGAGAGTATTCATGGATCCCTCTGTAAGATGGTATTGGTGATAGATAATACTTGCATAGCTCGTATCATGCCGGTGATCAGGCAGATCGGCGTTTCGTCGTTCGTTGCGTTGTTGATAATTTCGTAGCGGTCGTTTTCATTTTCTTCTTTTTTGATCGCGTTTCGCTTTTCATTTTCATCAGATTGGCGTTAGATTTTTTTAATTGCTCCATAATCTTTTTATACACAGTCACATGGCGTTTTACTTCTTCCTTGGCAATGCCGTATTTCTCCTGAAGCATGCCAACAACCTGTTCGTGTTTTCCGGCAATTGCGGCAAGTTCATCATTCATCAGTTTTCCCCAGTGATGCACTGCCTTGCCTCGACGTTGTTTCCACTGTCCTTCAATTCTATCCCAGTTCATCGCGTCAATCCTTTACTTAAATGATGTGCGTTAAAAGCGTTAAGAGGCAATAACAATGAAGGAATCCTCCTGTGCACCGGTGCATAAGTATACCAATGCCAGAAGTAAGAGAGAATAGATCAAAAGGATGGAAAAAGGGTTAATCCTTTACTATTAGATACCACTCTGCAGAAAGTTGACTTGAGTAATCAGAAGTTTCGAATGAATACCCTCGCCGCTTCGAAAGAGTTTTTCCCGAAGGGACACATCGTGTTGGACTCGCGACGGGGTATTAGACCCAATGGAGAATAATAAAGGACAGACAAAGATTTAAATAGGTGAAAATGGAAGGTGCACTTTAGTGACACGATACAACGTGCGCATGCTGGAAAACAACTGAACGAAGATGAGATGTCTGGAAAGTATAAGTGAATGTCGGAAAAACTATTGTGCAGAAAGGCGGAACGAATTACTCTTCGCGGGCGTATGAAGCAATCTGCAGCCGGCTGTGGAGTGCCAGCTTCTCGAGGATATTGTGAACGTGACTTTTTACTGTAAAGGTGGCGATATTCAATGATTCGGCTATTTCCTTATTGCTCATTCCCTCAACAATGAGTGCAATAATTTCTTTTTCGCGCTGTGTCATCCGGATTGAACCCTTGAGGCCTTTTTTCCCCTTCACTAAAGCATGCTCCACCACTTGAAGGAACAGCGAACCGGTCATCGGCGGCGGCAGCACGGTCTCGCCGTCGGCAACTGCCCGAATCGTTTTGATCACTTCTTCCATGGAAGCATCTTTAAGAATAAAACCGTCGGCGCCGGACTGGACGAATTCCATAATGTCCGTTTGCGACGCGACCAGTCCCATACCAACGACCTTCACATTGGGGAATGTACTCCGCACTGATCGCACTATATCTAGACTGTTCTTGCTGGCGATCCCAAGATCCATCAGAATCACATTTGGCTTCACCGCTTGTATTTTCTTGATCGTATCGTCTCTGCCGTCAGAAACAGCCGCAACCATAACATCCGCATGCTTGTTGATCATGACGGTGATACCTTCACGTAAAATACGATTATCCTCAAGAAGTAAGACGCGAATCTTCGCCATAGGTAACAATATTGAAATTGTGAGTTTCGCGGTGACGAGACAATCTGAAAAGAATCCCTATAGGATCAAAGCCGTAAGTTATTTCTTGGGACTTGGACATGACGAGAGTGGAAAAATTAACCACTGAAAGTATTCAAAATTGAATATTTTCGGTCATTCACTCTATTCTTGGTCTTTAATCTCATTTTTTTTTTTTTAAAAATCAAGCTTTATTTCAGAAGCTGTATGATTCACTCTATACAACAAAACGAAGCCTTGGCTCATTATTTTGAGTCGGATCAAATTTTTGAAACTGATGATGTTCAATTGGCAATACTCACACGCTATTCAAACAATATTTCGGCTTCCGAATCGGGAGAGAAAAAGGGTTTTCCTGCGTACGCATTTACTAAAATCAAAAGGCTTTTCGGCATTGAGTGATAGATTGAAACACCGGCGCAGTTATAAAGTGAAATTGCAGAAGATTTTCAGGTTTGGGAATATTGTAATAAACCGCATACTTTTTTATATTGAACCAATATTACTGGTAATTTCATTTGTGAAACTTTTCAAAAATCCTATATTGCCAATCCATAGTCACATTTTAGGGTTTTTATAACAGGAAATATCCGGCCCCGTAGCTCAACTGGATAGAGCAACAGCCTTCTAAGCTGTGGGTTGCAGATTCGAATTCTGCCGGGGTCACAACAGGTATCACCGTTTATATTGTAAAGAATTACTTTCTTACCGTTTCTGCTATCGGAAAAACATTTTCAAAGAAATTTCGAAATCAACGCGCTTCACATCTGAATTATCAACATTGTATCCCTGACAAATACTCAAGTTCTCAAACGTTTCTTACCTGTAGTCGGCGACAGTTTGGAAACGGATTATTGATTTCCTTTAAGGACTGACGAAATGAGGTTCATCAGTTTTTCTGCCGTAAACGGTTTTTCGAGATAACCGTCAACCTTCAGCTTATCCCCTTCAAGTTTTTTCGTGGCGTCGATCAATCCGCTGGAGGCAATGATCTTAAGCGAAGGCTTGATTTTCCGCAGAGTGATGATCAAATGGTGACCGTCCATCAACGGCATCATCATATCTGTCAGCACCAAGGCAACCTTCTCCCGCAGTTCGGCAAAGCGTGCAACGCCCTCCGCTCCGTCGGAAGCCGTAACAACAGTGTAGTTGTACCCTTCCAGAGTATGTCTCGTCACTTCCCGGACCGAAGCTTCGTCGTCGACCACAAGGATCAATTCTCCGTGCCCCAAATATTCTTCGCTGCTTTTTTTCTCACTCGGTTCCACTGCCGATGATTCGGATGCAGGAAGGTACACATTGAAGAGAGTCCCCTTGTTGACCTCGCTGGTTACCTTGATGAATCCCTTATGGCTTTTTACGATTGTGTATACTGTTGAAAGCCCCAGTCCGGTCCCTTTGCCGATCTCTTTGGTTGTAAAGAACGGTTCGAAAATATGATCCTGCGTCTGCGGAGACATGCCGATACCGGTATCCCGGATTGTGAACATCACATACCGGCCGATCTTAGCATCGATGTTCATTCTGGTATATTGTTCGTCGATCTCCACATTGGTTGCGGTGATCGACAGTATCCCGCCGTCCGGCATAGCATCTCTCGCGTTCAATCCCAGGTTCATGATCAGTTGATGGAAGTGTGTCGGGTCACCCATTATCGGCCAAGTGGAATTCGGTATGTTGCTGTCAATGGTGATGGACCGGGGGAAGGTCTCTTTAAAAATAGCGACGATCTCCTTGATAAGATGTCGCGGCTGGATGAGGATCTTCTGCGTTTCGACTCCGCGCGCAAATGTCAGAATCTGCTTTACGATCTCCGACCCGCGGCGGGAACTGGATTCGACTGAGTCCAGTATCTTCTGCGACGTTTCGTTCACGTAGGTCTTTTTCAAAAATTCCACCGCCAACAGAATCGGCGAGAGTACATTGTTCAGATCGTGGGCGATTCCGCCGGCAAGCGTACCAAGGCTTCCCATCCGCTGGGTGCGCAGAAACTGGATTTCGATCTTTTTCTTTTCGGTGATATCTTCCAGAATCGACAGGATGGATTTTGGATTCCCCTCCTCGTCATAGATCATGCTCATCCGGACATCCGTGATGATGATTTTCTTATCGCGGGTTTGCAGCTGGAACTCGCCGGAAAAATTCCCATCCCGCAGCAACTCCGCCATCTCTTTGTGATGATCGTCCCGTTCCCGATAGATCAGTTCGCGAATATCCTTGCCGATCGTTTCCTCTTCACTCCAGCCGAACAACCGTTCAGCCCCTTTATTCCAGTACATGATTGTATCGTTCATATCCCGGAGGATGATCGCATCGTGCGCTTCATCCAGAAGCATTGCCTGCTCCTTGATCCTCTGAATCGACTTGTTCCGTTCCGTCACATCCTGTTTAACCGCCACAAAATGCGTAATAATATTCTGCGAATTGCGGACCGGTGTGATCGTCATTTCATCGTCGTACAGCGTCCCGTCCTTCCGTTTATTGATGATGTTCCCGGACCATATCCTTCCAGACTGAATCGTATTCCACATTTGATTGTAGAATTCCTTCGAATGCTTGCCGGACTTGAGGAGGCTTGGTTTTCCACCGATAACTTCAGTCCGGGAATATCCGGTGATATTGGCGATGGCATTATTTGCCCACACAATGGTGCCGTCCAAACCGGTAATGACGATACCGTTTGCCGCAGATTCAAGAGCAGTCGAAAGCAGGATCTGGCTCTCTTCAGCTTGTTTCATATCGTCGATATCGGTATGCGTTCCCATCATCCGCAGAGGATTCCCATCCGATGTATATTCAATGATTTTCCCTATCGAGAGTATCCATTTCCATTTGCCGGTACCCGTCTTCTGACGGAATTCCACACGGTATTCGTCCAATTTTCCGCCGACATAATCCTTGAAGACCTTTGCCGCCCTCTCCTTGTCGTCCGGATGCAGCCGTTCTATCCACGCCGCATTCGTTTCAACAAATGTAGCCGGATTATACTCCAGCATGGTTGCATATTCGTTGTTCACAATCGCCTTTCCGGTCTGGATATTAAGATCGAATAGGCCCTGATTGGCAGCAGCCAACGATAACCGCAGCCGTTCTTCGTTCTCGCGCAGATTATCTTCGGCGCGTTTTCGTTCCGTGATGTCGTTCAGGGAACCGACAATGGAGACGGTTACTCCGTTCTCCATCACCGGCGCTTCGTGCACCTCAACCCAAACATGGTGGCCATCCTTATGCCGCAGTTCCAATTCGTACGGTCCCTGCGGTATGCCTGTCTCTATGGCCCGCAATGTTTTTTCAAAGCCGCTGGTGTTTACCGGATTATCAGTTGCCAATGTCATCCATTCCACAAGGGCTTCATCTACGTCATATCCCAACAGTCTTTTGATTTGAGGGCTGATAAAATGGATAACATGATTGGTGTCGTGCGAGTAGAACACATTTGTACTGTTATCGAAAATGTTCTTCAATTTTATTTCATTCTCGCGCATGATCCGTTCAATATGTTTCCGTATGGTAATATCCTGCGCGACGCCGATCATCGCGATCCCTTCGCCGAAAGTGTTCCGGACGACGGAGGTGGACAACTCGATATAGAAATCCTCCCCGGTCTTCTTCCGGTTCATCAGTTCGCCGTGCCATCCTCCCTCCTCTGTCCTCGGCAGGATGTCCGAAATAACCGTTGGATCGTTGACCGGCGAGCGGAGCATTGTGATGTTCTTACCCAGCACTTCGTGCTCCTCGTAACCGTACGTGGTGCAGAAGGCTTTGTTGACGAAAATAATGTTGTCCTTCAGATCCGTCACCGAGACGCATTCACTAATGCTCCGGAGCGCCTGGGCAAGCATTTCGATCTGTCCCTCCGCTTCTTTCCGTTCGGTGACGTCCCGGATAATCGACTGGATGTAGGACGCTTCACCGATTTCGAATTTATTGAGGCTCACTTCGGCGTCGAACAAGGTGCCGTCGTACCGGAGATGTTTCCATTCGAAGAATTGAGGATTGCCGTTCAGCGTCTCCCGGATTAACTCGGCGGACATTGTCGAAGAAAGTTTCCCTTTCGGCTGTACCGCCGGCGAAAATGCAAGCGGCGAACGTCCGACAATCTCTTCCTTCCTGCAGCCGAACATCCTTTCCGTTTTGTGGTTGCAGTCGATGAACACGCCGTCGCGCATAATCAGGATGGCATCGTTCGCCTTTTCGAACAGCGTCTTAAACCTGGCCTCGCTCTCTTTAATCATTTCATCCGCAATCTTCCGCTCGGTGATGTCGTGCGAAAATCCGGTCGTTCCGATCACGATTCCCTGTTCATCGAACACCGGTGCCTTGTACGTTTCGAACCATTTTTCGGTACCGCGGAACATAGCACGTTCCTCAACGACAACAGCTTTCCTGCTGATCATGATGTTCGCATCTTCCGTCCGGTATTGTTCCGCCTTTTCCTTCGGCCACAGGTCCAGATCGGTCAAACCGGTCAACTCTGCCGGTGCCGCTTTGCCGCAGGCATCGGTATATATTTGATTCACCGTAAGATACCGTCCTTCAATATCTTTCAACCACACTCTTCCCTGCTGGTTCTCTACAATGGCCGAAAGGTATGATTCGCGCAGACGTATCGTCTTCTCTGCGATCTTGCGTTCATTGATGTCGCGCAGGAAGTTGGTCGCCTTCACAAGCCGTCCCTGCGAATCATAGTCGAAATGTGATGACTGCTCGACCCAAAATTGTTCGCCGTTCTTCTTGACGACGATAAATTCCATCGAAGCAACATCGCGGTGTTCCAACACCCACTGCCGGTATTGCGCGGCAACCGATGCCCGTTGCTCTTCGATAACGAGACGGAACGATGATTTCCCGATGAGTTCGCTCTCCGAGTATCCGCTGATGATAAGCAGTCCGGGATTGCAATAGGTGAACAACGATTTCTTATCTGCTTCATAATATGCCTGACGGACGTTTTCCACGATTGTACGGTACCGTTTCTCACTTTCGCGCAATTGTTTCTCTTTCATTTTCTGATCCGTGATATCGACGGTAAATCCGGCCAGGAAACGCGCTTCGCCTTTATAATGAATCGGAAACTTCACCGTGTTATAGATCCGGCCGCCCAACTCTTCCTCAATATCAACCTGTTTTCCTTCCTTAAGAATCCTCTTGTCGTCCTCGATCATCTTCTTCGCCAACTCCGATGGGAATAGTTCGTCCATCGACTTGCCGATCGATTCATCCAACGGCCGGCCGAGCATCTGTTCAAAGTTTCTGCTTAATCGCAGAGATCGCATCTGGTCATCTTTGAAGAAGACGTAGATAGGGCTGTGTTCCATGAACTGTGAAAAGATCAGTTCTGTTTCCTGCAGCGCATCGAATGTCCGCAGGCGCTCCTCTTCAATACTGCGCACTTCCATCGCAAACGATATATCAACAGCAAGTTCGTCCAGCAGTTCAAGCTCTTTCTTCGTAAAGAAATTTTTCTCTCCGGCATACAGGGTAAAAGCTCCAACAACCTTGCCCTTCAATCGCAGAGGGAATGCTGCCGAACTTTTATACCCAAGCCGGACAGCGTCTGTGCGCCACGCCGACATGGACGGATCGCTCTCGATATCGGTAGTGAAGTGATGTTCGCCCGTGAGCACAGTCATTCCGGACGGGCCGCTCGAACGGGCTTCATCATTAAAGTTGATATCAATCTTTTTCAAATAGTCTTCTGTCACGCCTGAATGTGCCACCACATCCAACGAGTTCGTCGTTTCATTCCGGATGCCGATCCACGCCATCACAAAATTGCCGTCCTCAACGGCAATGGAGCAGGCTTTCTGAAAGACTGTCTGGATATCTTTGGTATACACGATCAACTGATTGATATTGCTCAGGACGGCATACACACGGTTCATATTCCGCAGTTTTTCGTCCGCACGAATCCTGTCGGTGATATCGATAGAGAGTATAAATATTCCTTCGGGGACCGGTTGTACGCGAAGGTCGAACCATCGCCGGGTACCATCCACAAAGGTGAACTCGGTTTCGAACTGCAGATATTTCCGTTCTTCCATACTGGTTTTTAATTTTCCAAACAGTGCAGTCGATTCTATGCCAGGCCAGAGGTCTTGATATCGTTGTCCGAGTAATTCTTTGTTAGGACGCCGGTTGTGCTTTTCGGCCGTTTTATTCAGATAGCGGTACTTCCAGTCAAAGGCGATAATCTGACATCCTTCCAACATATTTTCCATTGTTTCGCGGTACGATTCTTCCGTCTCGTTCAATCTAATTTCGGACTGCACTCGAACGGTTCGCTCCCGATCGACTGCCAGTAACCGCTGTCGAAGCACAATAAACAAAATACCGGCAGTGGCTGTAACGAAGAACAATCCTTTATACGTTTGCAGAGTTTCAATCAGCGAAATGTCCGTAGTAATGGAATTGATGAATGCATCGGAAAACAGTATCCACAAAAATCCTATTCCGGCATAGACCGATGCAGTGTGCAATGCGATGGCTGTCGTGTTTCTGTTCATGATGAAACTCCCCATTAATCTCTCTATGATACGATATGCAGATGACAATGTCATTGTACTTAAAACCCGTGATCATTACTGATTTTTCGCAAAGACGATGCCACAGAAAAATTGTTGGAAATCCCCGAAAATACCATACTATTGAATGGATGAATTTTCAGAATTGAAGATGGCCCTTCAGGAATTGTAAAATTGAGAATTTACACTTTTATTTACATTGGTTTTTTAATGGTTTGCGTGGCATATTATATGTGACATCATTCAATGATGGCTCAAGGGGGATTCATCATGAATACAACATCGAATCTGCATCAACGTTCTTCTACGGAAGAACTCTACCGTCAGTCGCAATATTTCACCCGACAGCTTCCGTTCCAATATTTTTCGGATTCGCTGACAGAATTCGTTACGATATTAAACAAAAACCGGCAGATCGTTTTTTGCAACCGGCCGCTGATATCGTATCTGAAAGCCGACGACGTGAACGGACTGATCGGCAAGCGACCCGGAGAAGCACTGCAATGCCAGCATGCGGATAATACATGCGGCGGATGCGGTACAACGGAATTCTGCACGATGTGCGGCGCCAATATTGCAATCCGACACAGCCAGAATGGAATTGAGGATATTCAGGAATGCCGGATCATTTCGGAACCCGACACGAAAGCGCTGGAATTTCAAGTGCATGCAACTCCCTTCACCTACAATAATGATTTCTTCACAATCTTCTCACTCACCGATACCAGCGATGAAAAACGGAGGAAGGTGCTCGAGAGCCTTTTCTTTCACGATGTGATGAACATGGTCGGCGGGTTGCTGGGGTATTCCGAACTTTTGCAAGATGCAACGACGGAGGAAGCGAAAGAATACGGAGCAGTCATTCACAAACTGGTAAACGATTTGAGTGACCAGATCATCGGACAACGGGAACTGACCTATGCGGAACATCATGAGACCAAAGTCCGTGCCTCTTTGATACACGCCAAAACGTTCCTGACTTCCATTCTGATCGCATTTGAGAAACATCGGATCTCGAAGAACAAGACAATCGAGATCGATCCTGCCGTAGAGGATTTTCTCTTTGTCAGCGATGAACATATTCTGCGCCGTGTGCTCGGCAACCTGACAAAGAATGCGCTGGAGGCGACGGACTTCCATTCCTCCATCCGACTGTCTTGTTCGATAAGTGATACGTCTGTGATTTTCAGTGTGCACAATCATCAGTCAATGCTGCATGACGTTCAGATGCAGGTCTTCCAACGATCATTCTCCACGAAAGGCCAGGGGCGTGGTCTTGGGACGTACAGCGTGAAGCTGTTCACCGAGCAATATCTAAAAGGCACTGTTACGTTCCTCTCGAACGAAGAAATCGGTACAACATTCACAGTTGCACTGCCGATTGCATTGAAAGGGATTGGAGCCGACGAACTCAATTTATCAGAAGGCACGGAAAAGATATTACTATCTGATGTTACGCAAAACAAGTAAATTAGTCATGGTGAGCAAGGCGCAGGTTAAATTATTGAGGTCATCCTTCCCCCGCCACAAAGTGGTCCCGTTGGGAAAGGGGCCCCCTTGGGGGACGCATCCTTTCCCGAAGGGATTCCTTCGGAACAAACAACAAAGGATTTGCCCAGGATGACTACCGTTTCTGCGCCGCGTCGAACCATTTTATGATAAAAATATCTTTCTGCGTAACATCAGTTACTATAATAGATATGATCAATCTCACCGACTGAGAAAAATATAATGCTACTCTCTCCGGTCTTTCCCCGCGAACAATTAATGTTTGCGAAATGTCAATAAAAAACATCCTCGCCGCACTGAAAGAGTCCTTAGAACAAGCATCGGAGTATTAGGCCAAAAGAGAATAAAAAAGGAACCGGCAGAATCGGCTCCTATATGTACTCCGAAATACTTTTGAACAGAAGTTTATTTATTTTGCAGCCAGCGGCGTTGCATTTGCAAGAAGAATCTCACTATCCATCACGCTTACCTGGCAGAATTCCAGTGTGTTCTTGTCAAAATAACTGTGGATTACTGCATCAGTCGTGTAGGCAGCGGCAATCCGGAGATGATTGTTTTGAATGTCCATTGTAATTTTTTCAAGGCAATTTGTGGAAATTCCAACGTCAATCGTTTCGATACTTTTGGACGGATTTGCCTTATCAAACTTTGATAACATAACATTACCGTTCTGCTCGTAACAAACATACGAAAATTGTGTGTTTTCATTGGCTTCGAGGGTGGAAAGCAGATTAGTCGAAAACATTGTTGCGAAAAGGGTGATCATTAATGCGTCCATGATGAGCTCCTGTGTCTTGTGTTTCCAGTATGGATTTCAAAACGCGTGCCATAATAATTTCGGGTAAGGGACTGAGAGCTCCAATTTCTTCCGGCAATACAGCCACTTTACTTTTGCAGGTCAGAGGATAAACATCTATATTTCACACACTCTTATGGCAAAGTCAAAAAACATCGGAAAAATACTCGTTGCGGATGATGAAAGTGATTTTCGAATGATTCTTCAGTCGTTTCTCGAAACTGAAGGACATATCGTAACAACTGCAGAGGATGGGGCTGATGCGATTAATAAATTGCAGGAAAATACATTCGACCTGGTATTGCTCGACATCCGTATGCCCAGGGTAGACGGTGTGGAGGTTCTTCAATTCATCAAGCAACAATACATCGATACACAGGTAATCATACTCACCGCGGTGGACGATGTCCGCATTGCTGTGGACTGCATGAAGCTGGGCGCCTTTCATTTCTTGACCAAGCCGTATTCCGTTGATGAATTGCATTCGCTGGTGAACCGTGCATTGGATCTACGTGCAATGGCGATAGAGTTAAAAGTGATGAAGACGGCCATTTCGCGTTTGTCGTTTTCAACACAATTAATCGGAGAGAGCAAAGAATTTCAAAAAGTACTTGAACTTGCGGGGAAAGTTGCGCCGAGCGATTCTACCGTTCTTCTGGAGGGCGCCAGCGGTACGGGAAAAGAGGTCTTTGCAAATTTTCTTTATAAAAATTCTCCGCGCGCTGAAAAACCTTTCGTCGCGCTCAATTGCGCTTCCATCCCGGACACATTAATTGAAAGTGAACTGTTCGGGCATGAAAAAGGGGCTTTTACCGATGCGAGTTCCATGCGGCAGGGATTGGTAGAAATCGCCAACGGCGGCACGCTCTTCCTGGATGAGATCGGCGAGATCAGTCCGGTATTTCAGCCAAAACTGCTCCGTTTTATACAATCCGGCGAATACCGTCGTGTCGGTGGAAATAAAAATTTAAAGTCCGATGTCCGTCTGATTTCCGCAACGAATAAAAACCTTTTTAATGAGGTTGCGGCGGGCCATTTCCGTGAGGATTTGCTCTACCGTCTGAATGTGATCACCATCCAGCTCCCCTCGCTTATCGAACGGAAAGATGATATCCCCCTTCTGGCTCAGAACATCCTGGAACGGAAGAATAAACTGCGCGAGAAAAAAGAGCTCCATCCGGATGCACTTGTGTCGCTGAAAGAATATCATTGGCCGGGAAATATTCGTGAACTGGAAAATGTACTGGAAAGAGCGATCATCTTAAGTACAGATGAATTCATCCGACCCAAGGACCTGCTGCTTCCGCAGCATATGAATGTGAGACAGGCCAACTCCGAAAACGGCGCTCAAAAGATTGGATCGGCAATGTCACTGGAAGAGCTGGAAAAAGAACATATTGCTTCGGTCCTTGTAAATACCAAATGGAATAAAAACCTTGCAACAAAGATCCTCGGGATCTCTTTAAAAACACTCTATACAAAGATCCATCAATACAACCTGAAAGAATCGTAATGCGGTAATTCTGTATTCACGCGCAAAAACTCTTTCCGCTCTTCAATCCTCGAACAACGTCGAAATCATATCCTGCAGTACTGTTTTGCTCACCGCACTTTCATTTGATCACTTTCATGCCAATTATTCCATATAGTAAATCGCAAGAAACATAATCCCGCTCCAACTCTCCTTCTGTCCATTTGTCCTTCGTTCAAAAATTCAACCATACAGTAATCAAATAATTAGATAAGAATGTCTTTAAAAAGGATTTTCCAAATTTCTTATCTGGTTGCAATTCATCGTTTTTAACGTTGTTTTCAGCAATTCTGCGTTTTTCTCTCGTTGCCCGCTCCTTCCAGACCATTTTTGATAAATCCCCAAGAAACCGGCAATCTGAACAGATTCACGGATTGTAGTTTCTACAATGAATCGGCAAACTCGTAAAAAAAATCCCTCCGCAAAAGCAAAACAGTAAAAAAAGCCAATAAAATGGCTTGGTTTTTCACTGGCACTGGCATTGCCAAAATGTATGGCATGGAGCCAAGCACAATGAAAAACTTCTTCCTATATTTCGCACAAGTAACCTTCGCATTGACCTCGATCGTTTACTCCCAGGAATTTGACTTGATGAACGTTCAATCGTCAGACAAAGCCGCAGTGAGCTCCCACTTCACCGTTACCGAAAGCGGAATAGAACAATATCGCGCTACCGCAACAGCAACGCCGTTCGCCATTGTCACCGGCGAAACGCTGTTTGTGGCAAAAGAACAGACAACAACATCTGTTTCGGACGGAGGATCCATGCTGACATCATCAACGCTTCAACAGAATTATCCGAATCCTTTCAATAATTCCACCGTCATCCGCTATTCTGTAGACGAGATGAGCGATGTAACGATAAAAGTATTCGACATTACCGGCCGCGAAGTAACAACGCTGGTAAATGAAACTAAGAACTCCGGAACCTTCAGCATCGGTTTCTCAAACGACAATATCTCCTCCGGCACATATATCTACCGCATGATCTCCCGCAGCAACACCGGTAAGACCACCGTAGAGACAAAAAAAATGATCGTCATGAAATAATATGAATAAACTCCTCTCATTTATTATTGCGCTTTGTTCCCTTGCAGCCGCACAGCAGTTGGTGGTGAAAACCAATGGCGTGGCCAAAAACTTTCCTGTAAAAACCACGGAGATTTCCGTCTCTTCCATTGAGAATGCCATCATCCCCGCTGAAGCACCGAGTGCCGCGGTTCGCCTGATCGTCGAATTGAAAACTCCTTCGAAAATTGAAAAACAATTAAGCGGCGGAATATTTTCCAGAACAACCGCTGTCGCCGCGAAACAACAATTATCCGCTGTTGGAAGCGGCACTCGTATCGAACGGGAATTCGAAATTGTGATGAACGGCTTTGCGGTCACAACGCAGCGCGAAAATATCCGATCTATCGCATCCCTGCCGGATGTAAAAACAGTTTTTATGGATGTCACCGTAAGCGCATCTCCCGTCTCAACATCAACATCTGGAATGCCGGTAGTGCCGCAACGTACTGCATCTGTCGCAACAGGAAAAGGCATCCGCATCGGCATTATCGACACAGGAATTGATTATATGCATGAATCGCTTGGCGGAGGTTTTGGCGCGGGATTTACTGTCGCAGGCGGATTTGATTTTGTGAATAATGATGCCGATCCGATGGACGACAACGGACATGGAACCCATGTTGCCGGTATCATCAGCGGCAATTCGGCCGTCATCACCGGTGCGGCGAAAGATGCGCAATTGTTTGCATACAAAGTGCTTGATCAGAACGGAAGCGGTTCTGCGTCTTCCGTTATTTCAGCTATCGAGCGCGCCATCAGCGACAGCGTGCAAATATTAAACTTGAGTCTTGGTTCGCCCGGCGGTTCTGCAGATGATCCTTTATCCTCCGCGGTGAACCGTGCTGTGCGCGCCGGTATTGTTGTGGTCGTGGCAGCAGGAAATACCGGTGAGTACGTTACCATCAACTCTCCCGGCGTTGCAGAACTCGCTTTGACCGTCGGCGCTGCAGACGGCAACACTATTGCTTCTTTCAGTTCTAAAGGACCGGAAACCGATCGCTATAATATCAAACCGGATGTTGTTGCCGCGGGCGTGAATATTCTCTCTGCGAAAATCGGCGGCGGATATGTACAAATGAGCGGAACCTCCATGGCAACACCGTTCGTCACCGGCATCGCCGCGGCAATGTTGGAACTGCATCCTCACTGGAATGCTCTGCAAATTCGCGACGCGATTATCTCGAATACCGTCGATCTTGGCACTCCGCTTTTCTCTCAGGGACATGGGAAAGTGAACAGTGCCGAGCTTTCCGCAACTGTTTTTACCAGCCCTGCTCAACTCAGTTTTGGATTCAATCCACCGGGTGAAACAACTTGGAGAGAACAGCGTCCGGTTACTGTTTATAATGAAAGCGCCGTGAACAAAACATATCGATTCATCTCAACAACAACAAATGCTGCGCTTAACTTTCAGTTTACCCCCGCATCGGTAACAATTGCTCCTAATAGTTCTGCAGAGATCATCATCCAGCTGGAAACGAACAATACACTTTTGACCAATAATAATTCTTTTGAAAGCGGGTATTCGGGGAAACTTCTTGCCGTCGGAACGTCGGACTCTCTTGTGATTCCTTTTGCGTTTATCAAAGCTCCAATCCTGCAGCTGAAATTCTCCGAAGTCCCCTGGCTGGTGATGATACATAACGGAAGCAACTTTTCAAAAACATATTCTCCAAAGATCAATACGCTCTCGATAATCCTGAAAGACGGCACGTATGATGTTGTATCAACTTTCTTCGGTTCCCGGTATGTGATTAACGAAGGGGTAAAGGTCGGTGGAAAAGCGAATGTGGAAATCTCCAGTCTCAGTGCAGAATATCCGGTCAGTTTTTTACCGGTGGATGAACGCGGGGAGAATATCGATCTTGGTGCGGTAAAAGGAACCTACAGTTATCTGGAAACAATCGTGCATAATCCGACGGGATATGCCGTCGTCGGCATGGGGGGCGGAAAAACCACCGCGCATACCAATCGTCCGAAATACTTCTCAACGGTAAGCAACAACTATACATTTGGATATTCGATATCGTTGCAGCCAAACAATTTTAAATCATATACCTATGATGTCATCATCGATTCAGGTATTACTGCTCCTACACCGATTAATTTCACTGCAGGCGACATGAAACATGTGCAGGTGAAATATACACTGGCATCGTCGGTGCAGCGTGCATTTCCAATTACCTGGACAACCTTTATTGGAAAGTATTCGAGTTTGGGTGTGACGTTTTATGATGGGAATGCTGAACCAATGACGTTCCCTTTTACACAAGAGACTTTCTATACTCAGCGGAAAGTGCAATTCCCCATCTTCCATCAACGCGAAGCATATAGTTTCTAAATACACACTATGCAGCAGAATACTTGCTTGTAAAAACACCTTATGAAGGTATTCTACAAGTAATAAAAAACCATTTCTCGCAGTGCGAGAAATTTAAGCATTTTCTTTTACAAGATAGTGTTGTCCGGTTCAAAAACTAAAAACTGTTTTTTCTAGTTGCCCCCCCGTAATACATTACATTTGTATATGAAATAGGTATATTTCAGTCCGACGTGATGTATCGCTTTCACCATTGAAAGATGAACTCCGTTAAAAACACATTTCCCTCTTTCCCTAACTATTCCATCCTTAGTATTTTTTTTCATGTGTATGTAAAACACTTCATGGAAAAGTGTGTTGTGCTGCGAACGATTCCGTTCAAGGAGGTCGTTATGAAACAAATTATTCTTCTTCTCATGATGCTTATCCCGGTAGCAGATCTATCATCACAATGGGTATCACAAAAAACCAATCTGTCGCCATTCACTTCAGGTTTCGCAATGGATGCACTGAATGACTCACATATTGTCGCTGGCATCGAAACGGGAATGATACGTTCCACAGATGGAGGAACAACGTGGAATACTATCTTCCCCAAATCAACCTATGGCAATGTCGTTACACTTTCAATAACCGACAGTGTCCATATTTGGGCAGGAACGATGAACGGAGATATTTATTCCTCAACCAACGGTGGTGTAGACTGGGTGCAGCAATTTCATGATCCGTCAAAAACAACATACCTCAATTACTTGAAAATGTTTAATCTCACAGAAGGAGTTGCCATAGGTGATGCGTTAAGCGGCACTCTTCCAGCGGTTATACTTAAAACAAACGATGGAGGTGCGCATTGGATCTCCATCAACGATTCCTCTTTCGGAGGCTTTTCCAGTGATACATGGAGAATGATTGATTTCATTTCACCTGCAGTCGGATTCTTTAAATCAACCTATGGCGATGGTATTACTCCTTCGTATATTTGGAAAACTACCGACAGCGGTTACACTTGGACACAGTTGGACTTTTCCAAATCAATTCAAGTATTACGATTCTATAATGACAAGATCGGCATCGTCAGTTGTTATAATTATCCCTCTCCCGGATATTCTTTTCATCGGACTGTTGACGGCGGCACCACATGGGAAGTTGTGACACCTCTTTCTCCCGGCGCATATCAAAATGATTTCTTTTTCTGTCAAGAAGATCCGTCGCTAGTGTGGATGACCGATAATCAGAAACTCTTTTTCAGTGCGGATACCGGAAGGACCTGGAAAGAACAATGCGCTGTTAAAGGAAGAGATATTGATTTTGGCTCTCGTCTTGTTGGATGGGTGCTGGGTGATGGTGATATTCTCAGAACAACAGAAGGGGGAATTACTTCGATATCGATGAACAACAATTCAGGAAGACCAGCTACATTTTCATTGCTCCAAAATTTCCCAAATCCTTTCAATCCTTCAACGATTATCGAATATGAATTACCGGAAGCAGGCAATGTTCGTATAACGATTTTCAATCCTTTGGGACAACTAATTATGGAGTTGTTTCACGGAGAGCAATCTGCAGGACGACATTCGATACCATGGAAAGCCTTTGTTACGTCCGGAGTCTATTTCTATAGCATGGAAGCAGTCAGCACCTCGAATCCGCAAAACAGTTTTGTGCAGGTAAAAAAAATGGTACTGTTACGGTAAGAATACGCATCATTGTAGGACACCTTACAAAGGTGTCCTACAATTGATACAACAGTCGACATTGGTCGGTTGTTGTTTTTCAGAACTTTGCAGGGATTTCACCGGGGACGAATTTCAGCGATTCGGAATTCATACAATACCGCAATCCGGTAGGACGCGGACCGTCATCGAACACATGTCCCAGATGAGAGTCGCATCGCGCGCAATTGACTTCCACTCTTTTCATTCCGTAGCTATTATCCGCCTTCTCGGCAATATGGTCCTTATTGACAGGTTGAAAGAAACTCGGCCATCCGGTCCCAGAATCAAACTTGGCATTGGACGCAAACAACGGCAAATCGCAGCAGGCGCAAAGATAGATCCCCTCTTTCTTATGATCGTAAAATGCACCGCAGAATGCACGTTCCGTCCCCGCTTCACGCGTTACGGCGTATGTTTCGGGAGGAAGGAGTTTTTTCCATTCTGCTTCTGTCTTCACAACTTTTGGCATCCCCGGTTTGTACACATCCTTCAAATATTCGGCAATTGGTTTCATGGTCGTATCCTTTTGTGTGGGTGGCAATTTCCGTTTCTGCATCATGCTTGCCAGCGGTTTTTGCGAGAATGCGCTGACCAGTACAATAAGCAGTATGCCTGCAAGCAGGATGATGGTTGTCGTTTGAATCTTCATAATGGTGATTCTCCTTTTCACCCCGTATAACACTCAGCCTGGACGTTTAGTTTTCACAAATTCATAAAAAAAGTCTCACGAAAATGTGAGACTTTTTTTTGCTTTGCGTTCAGGCCAGAGCAGTTTATGCAAAGTGTTTTTGTAACGTGTCGAGATCGACGATCTCGTTCATTTCCACTGCTGATGCGATGATCGATCTGCCGATCCCATTCCATTGTTCGTTTGCGGAAAAGACGGAAAGATCCCCGAAATCGACGATTCTTCCCTTCCAGGTAAATCCGGAAGAATCTCGTACCTCTTCCAGATTTATCCCGATATCGGCAACAATCGGTGCTCGGCCGTCGGGAAACGTGATCGTCGCCTGCTTAATGATAATATCGTACAGCAACTTGGTGTTCATTGGTATCTGTTCGTAAACATCGATGCTTGTTTTTTCAAACGCTTTTGTTGCAATGGAGTGAGTGACTGCAAGAATTGCAACACAATTCAATTTCCGGATAAACATCTTTTCCGGATCACCTTTCCATCCGCCTGATTCTACAAGGACGGTGCTGGTCCCCCACTTTTGGATGTTGTCCCCGAAAGCACGCGGTTCGAATGAATCGTCATATTTTGCGATGTGCTTCTTCACGAATTGGCCCAGCACCAGCGCGAATTCCGACGCCAGTTTTTTAGAACGAAGCCGAACGGCGTTATCCGATTTTTCCACATTGAACGCCGGTGAAAGAAGCGATATTACGGCCACTGTTCCCTGATCTCCCACAGAGTACCGCGGATCCTGGTCGTGCAGATTGAAACCAATCTCCGGATTGAACCTGTCCCGTGTCGCTTTCAGAAGCTTCGCTTCCGGTGTCTGCAGTTGAAGGGCATCGCGATTCATATCTATTCCTTGGGAGGTACGGCGCTGGAACCGTTCTGCGCCGTCCGGATTAAGCATCGGAATAATGAGGAGCGTCGTTTCTCTCAGGATCGTTGAGATCTCCGATGAATTTTTATTGATCGCGATGTAATTTAAAAGATCGAGCAGCGCCATGGTAGCGGACGGTTCGTCTCCGTGCATTTGTGACCACATAAAGACTTTTGTCGGTCCGGTACCCAGTGTCAGCAGATTGATGGATCGATTCTCAGCAGAACTTCCGATCTGCTGCATCTGCATTGTATCACCAAGAGCATTCTTTAGTGTTGCAAGAAACTTCATCAGGTCAGCATGTTTGAACCGTCGCGTGATGATTCCAGAAAATTTAAATGTTTCGTATGTGTCAAAAAGTGTTTTGGAAAACTGCGGATTGTTTAGTGTAGTACTCATAAAAGATTAAAAAAATAGTGATTAAAACTGCAAACGCAGTCCGTTTCGAACAGGAACTGCGCTCTTTATAATAGAGTGTACCAAAAAATTTCCTCAATTACAGCATCCGGCTGATAAACAGGATAAAATTCATTCTGCGCCGCATCTCCCGAAGGGATGCCTTCGGCAGAACCACTTCTACCTCTTTGCGTAACATCAGTTATTAGAGCGTATCTCAAAAATACTTTTAAGCGTCATCGCGAGGAACCCCCGCATATTCATTGATAGGGTGACGAAGCGATCGGTGCGGTAGGTGCGTGATTTTTTTTTACCCCCTACACAGATTGCGTCGGCAAAAAACGCCTCGTCACGAAGTGACCCCTTTGGGGCAATGACAATTTTGGGTTTTTGAGACCTGTTATAATGTGAAATGGCTGACTCGCCGGGTCTTTAAGCAATTCACAGAGTAGAGAGAAAAACAGGTAACTATTTTTCGCTTTAAATGTGTTTTCAGCAATTTTCTGCAATAAATACAGGTGAAAGTACCTCTTGGGATTTTAGCCATATTTTCGTATTTTTATGAACATTTTGAATCCCGAGACTTCGGGATTTTTTTATCATTATTGAACAACAGTACAAGTAAGGAGTTTTTCAGTGGAAGTAACCGTAAACAATGTGAATGATTGCGTTCGTGAAATGACCGTGACAATGACACAGGAGGAATTGGCTCCGCATTTTGAAAAAGCATATAAAGAGGCGGCCCCGGCATTGGAGATAAAAGGATTCCGCAAAGGAAAAGTACCGATGCATATGGTGAAGAAGATGTTCGGACCAAGCATTGAGTATCAGGCAGTGGAAGAGATTACGAACGATGTATTCCGCACAGAGATGGAATCGCGCAATATCAACCCTATTGGCACACCGCAGATCAATAAGATCGATTTCAAACCGGGCACACCTCTCACATTCATTGTGAAGTTCGAAATTCGTCCCGAATTCGAGCTGAAGGATTACTCCTCCATCGCCATCGAACGGTATTCGCATAAAGCGACCGATACAGAACTGGAAAGCGAAGTTGAACGGCTGCAGCAGATCAATTCCACAACGGAAGTTGCATCAAAGGTTGACAGCGAATACCACATTGTCACCGTGGATATGAAGGATATGGATGAACACGGCCATTCACGCGAAGATATGAAAATCTATCTTCGTGAAAAATCAACTGAGAAGGAAGTCAAAGAAGCATTGATGGGTGCATCCGTCGGCGATGTGAAAGAGGCAAAATTCAGCCATCAACACGGCGACCATTCGCACGATGTCCATTTGCAACTGACGGTGAAGAAAATCGAGAAAGTGATTCTTCCGCCGTTGGATGACGCGCTTGCCCAAAAAGTGAGCAACGGCAAATTCCAGACTGCAGAAGAAATGAAACAGAACATTAAAAAGGATCTGGAAGAGTTCTGGAAGGAACGCAGTGAACGCCGTTTCGAGAACGATCTGCTCTCTGCAATCGTCAAACAATACGAATTCACCGTCCCAGAAGCGCTGATCCAAAATGTGACGGACACGTTTATTGAAGATGCAAAGAATCAGCAGCCAAACAGGCAATTACCGAAGAATTTCAATGAAAAAGCATACCGTGAACAGTCCCGGGAAACAGCCATCTGGCAGTCCAAATGGCTATTGATTAAAGAACAGTTCATCGCCAAGGAAAAAATTGAGATCTCCGACTCCGAAATCGAGAAGATTGCGGAGGAAGAATCAGCAAAATTGAATATTGATAAAGAACGGCTTGTGAATTTCTACAAAAGTTCCGATAATGCGCTGGAGCGTTTGAAGTATAATCGTCTTATTGATATTCTCAAACAAAATGTTAAGATTACGGACGTTGAGACAGACGACTACAGTAAATTTGCAACGAACTGATCTGGCGAACCGTTGTCAAGGCTCTAAACTTTGACAACGGTATTGCACAATTTTTCCCCGCATCATTCGTCTTATGGGTAGTTCGCATTCCCGCAAATTTACTAACGCAAGGAGTTTTATGATCATCCAACACCCCCAACACATGATTCAAACAAAGCCGTACGAATTATACAATCAGCTTGTTCCGATGGTGGTTGAACAGACCAGCCGCGGCGAGCGTGCGTATGACATTTTTTCCCGTCTGTTAAAAGAACGCATCGTGTTCATCGGCACTGCGATTGATGATTATGTTGCATCGCTTGCCATTGCGCAGATGCTCCATCTGGAAGCGGAAGATCCGGACAAGGATATTTCCGTCTACATCAATTCACCCGGCGGATCGGTGACCGCAGGTCTCGCGATCTATGACACCATGCAGATCATCCGGCCGCAGGTTGCGACCATTTGCGTCGGTATGGCGGCAAGTATGGGAGCAATTCTTTTATTGGCCGGTGAAAAAGGAAAACGACAGGCACTGCCGAATGCTCGCATTATGATTCATCAGCCATGGGGCGGTGTGCAGGGAACTGCTTCCGACATCAGCATTCAGGCAGAGGAGATTCTGAAAACAAAGAAACGCCTGAACGAGATTATTGCACAGCATACGGGGAAATCAATCGCCGAAGTGGAAAAGGATACTGACCGCGATAACTATATGTCATCGCAACAGGCGGCCGACTACGGTCTTATTGACAAAGTGTTGACAAAACGTCCCACCGATGCAAAAAAGGATAAAGAGAAATAATCAATGGGTAAGCAAAAGAGCGAAGATAAGGTTCGGTGTTCCTTCTGCGGCCGCAGGCCGGAAGAGGTGACAAGCATTATTGCAGGTCCCGATGTCTACATCTGCGATATGTGCGTTTCCACCTCTATGGATATTATCCGCAATAATCTTTCTTCAGCACGTACGAAACGGATCAAGAATAAAGGACTCCTCACACCGACGCAGATTAAGTCTTCGCTGGATGAATATGTGATCGGTCAGGAACAGGCAAAGAAAACACTCGCCGTTGCTGTGTACAATCATTACAAACGGATCGACACACAGGATCAGTTTGCCGATCCGGAGAATGTGGAAATCGAAAAGAGCAACATTCTGCTCATCGGATCGACCGGAACAGGAAAGACATTGTTGGCGCAGACATTGGCCCGCATTCTTGATGTGCCTTTCGCGATCGCCGATGCCACAACGTTGACCGAAGCCGGCTATGTTGGTGATGATGTCGAAACGGTGTTGGTCCACCTATTGCAGAATGCTGAATACAACGTAGAACGTGCCGAGCGCGGTATTGTCTACATCGACGAGATCGACAAGATCGCGCGAAAAAGTGATAGTGCTTCTATCACTCGTGATGTTTCCGGCGAAGGCGTGCAACAGGCGTTGCTAAAGATTCTGGAAGGAACTATTGCCGGTGTACCGCCGAAAGGTGGACGCAAACATCCTGAACAAAGCTTGATCAATCTCAATACCAAGAACATTCTCTTTATTTGCGGCGGAGCGTTCGAAGGACTGGAAAAGATTATCTCCCGCCGGGTTCATAAAAATGCACTTGGTTTCGGCGCAGAGATTAAAAGTAAAAAGGAACAAACGGCGGATGCCTATATCCAAATGGCAGAACCGGATGACCTGCTGAAATTCGGCCTGATTCCGGAATTCATCGGCCGTCTGCCGATGCTCACCACGCTCCACTCACTGGATGAAGTGGCGTTGATGAATATTCTCGTGGAACCGCGTAATGCCATCGTGAAACAGTTTAAAAAACTGTTTAAATACGAGGGAGTCGAGCTGGATTTCGAAGAAGCGGCACTGAAACAGATCGTTACAAAAGCGATGGCCCGCGGAACCGGCGCCCGTGCACTCCGATCCGTTGTGGAAGAGATTATGCGGGATATTATGTATGAATTGCCTTCCAAAGCAAACGTCACGAAGTGCGTCGTCACGAAAGAGACAGTAGATAAAAAGAAAGAACCTATCTACGTATTAGAAGAACGCAAATCGGCATAACACGTCCAGCGCAAAGTTGCTAAGAACGCAAAGAGTAAATATAAAAAATCCCATCCAGTTTTTTGGATGGGATTTTTTTTGTGACAATACAGGTAAAGTGTTATTCGTTTCCAACAACCCAACTCAGCGAAATGATCGCCGCCGTTTCCGTTCGCAACCGGCGCCGTCCTAATGAGACTTGTGTAAACTCCGCTTTCTCCGCCAACTGCACTTCTTCGTCCGTAAATCCTCCTTCGGGACCGATCAGAATCATAGCAGACCGGGGTGGTTTCCGATGTTTCAGCGCCTCGGCAATAAAGAGGACATGATCTGTCCGTTCGTACGGTATGAGTTTCATATCATAACCCGTGGAATTTGCGATAACAAGATCAAAATCCGTCGGCGGTGCAATTTTCGGAAGGATGCATCGTCCCGACTGTTTCATCGCCGCAAGTGCAATGTTGTTCCACCGGTCCTCTTTCGGGGAACGGGCGATCGTTCTGGTCGTCTGTAAAGGAATGATGGTCCGCACTCCCAACTCCGTCGCTTTTTCAATAATCCAATCCATCCGTGAAGGGTTCTTCAGCTGGGCAACCGCAAGTGTCACATCAATATCCGGTTCATGAAGATGGTGATGCTCATACAGAATTTCGCATTCGATCATTTCCGGCGCAACCAAACGAATGATCACTTCAAAGGCGCGGCCTGCGCCATCAACAACCCAGATCAGATCGCCGGGCTGTTTCCGTAACACGCGGGAGATATGTCTCGCCTCTTCGCCTTCAATAGCAATATGCTGGTCGATGATAAATTCAGCAGGAACGTAGAAGTATTCACTCATATGGTATTGTGTATTGAAGTCGTGAAATTGAAATCTTTAATGCAGAACTCAAAAACAGAATTTTTTCATAGCAGCGCACCGCTCCAATACCCATCGACACAATTGTTTTGCCTACAACGCTGCCCCTAAATCTAAAATAATTTCCCCTTTGGAGAAAGACTTTCCGTATGGTATTCCAAATTCAACTCTTGCCACTGCACTGTAGGCAAGCAGCAGATGCAGCCCTGCCCCGTACCCTGAATACCAGCGATTGAGTGCGATCGGATCTTTGCGGTACCATGTATTTCCTGCATCTGCAAAAATGGCAAAATTCAAAGCATACCGGACATCTTTAAACTGTTCGAACGGAATGAATTCAAACCGGACATAGCGCGGTGATATGAGAGGGACATGCATTTCCACCGTTGTTCCTGCAATCTGTTCTGCTTCGAGAACCGTTTTGAAATGTCCGCGTATCCTTTCGCTGTACCCAAAAAATGAATGTCCGTAATTGGGAACGGCACCGCCCCACGCAAAACTGCCGAACACTCTTCCGGCGAAAACAACATCGCTCCAGGCCGGTACATACCGTCGAAAATCAATGCCAAACCGTTGATAATCGATTTCATTTTCCAGAATTCCATATTTCGAAAGTCCCAGATTCACGAACGTTCCGTACTGCGCGTATTCTTTCAGATCGCGTGTATCGTAAAAGTATGAAAGATGTAGCGAATAGAATTCATCCCTCCCGTTTGCAGATAATGTTCTGCCGGCGCGCACATCACTTACTTTCAAATTCAGAAATTCCCCTTTCAGTGTGATCAATGTAAAGAGTGATGTTCGTCTCCCGATGGTCACATCGACACCGGAGCGCTGTTCATCGAAATTTGGAGCACCGGCAAGGGAAAGCAGGCTGCGGTTTCGTTGTTCGGTATAATATGCATGGAAGCCAAAAAAGATCCGGTTTTCTACATCGATATGCGGATTGATATAGTTGATCGCAACAAACGGATCATACCCAAGGGCGAATGCGCCGTATAATTGAACATTCTCCCCGGCAACATTATTATGTGCTACTCCCAGACCGTAATAATATTTGGCAAAATCGCGGTCCTTAATCCCTAGGAGGGGAAATGGATAGAAATACCAGCGTTCAACAACATTTACCATCAGCATCGCGGCATTGCCGGAGTCCGGAATCACTTCAATATCCACTTTGGTGAACAGTCCAAGGCTGTAGATTCTATTAATATCGAACTGAACTGTTTCGTAGGTAACAAGAGAATCCTGCTTCAGCAACATCTCCTGCACAATCACATAATCCTTCGTCAATGTATTGCCGATACAGATAATTTGCCCCACACGATAGACCGAATCGGGAAAACTAAATTGCGGTCCGCTGGTCTCCTGTGCATGGCTGACGGCGAACAGAAATATGATGGACCAGATTACTCTCATGAAAACCAATATAATAAAATTAAAAAGGCAGAACATCGGTTCTGCCTTAATGGACACTTTCGGAACATGTTACCGAATTAATGCGCGGTGTTCAACAGCAATACAATGATCCATAACTACATCAAGTCCCGCATTTTTCGCTTTTGCCGCAGCAATTTCATTAATCACGCCCAGTTGCATCCAAACCGCTTTGGCGCCGACGGCAATCGCTTCTTCGATCACCGGCACAACGTCGTCCGGATTCCGGAAGATATCGACAAGATCGATCTTTTCGGGGAGCGATTTTAAGTCGGGATAGCACTTCATTCCAAGTACTTCCTGGTATTGCGGATTCACCGGATATACACGGTATCCTTTTTTGCTTAGATACTCCGCAATTGCTCCACTGTCTCGCCATGGTTTCGGCGATGCGCCGACCACAGCGATAGTTTTGGTGGTCGTCAGGAGTAAGTAAAGTTCTTCATCTGTAGATAACATATATTTTACCACGGAGACACAGAGGCACAGAAATAGTTATAAAACAATTCTCTTAATTCCCGATTTAATAACTGCAACATTGAAATTGATCAATAATCCCAAACGTTTTTTGACAGTTTCATATACGATAATAATTGTGCTTCATGAACTGGTAACAAATGGTCAACTGATTTTAACTCAACAATAATTTTATCTTCAACTAAAACATCTATTCTTAAATTTGCATCCACATCATGGTGTTTATATTGAAGAGGGATCCGAGCTTCTGTAACGACAGAAACACCTTTCTCCTTCAATTCGATAAACATGCATTTCTGATACACCGATTCGAGAAGATCTGGACCAAGTGTTGAATGGACTTGATATGCAGCCTCAACAATCAAACCTGATATTTTGTTCAGTTTTGGATCTATTGGTATAAAATCCATCCGTCTTCTGTGTCACCGTGCCTCTGTGGTAATAGTTATGATTTTTCTTCCATATACGATTCCATCGGCGGACAGACACAGACCAGCTGCCGGTCTCCGTAAGTATCGTTGATGCGGCCGATGCTCGGCCAGAACTTCCGGGCGCGAACCCACGGTGTCGGAAAGGCAGCTTTTTCTCGCGAGTACGGCCGTTTCCATTCATCACTCATCACAATTTGTGCCGTATGCGGTGCATGTTTCAGGACGTTGTCGTCTTTGGGATACTTCCCTTGTTCGATCTCCTCGATCTCCTTTCGGATGTGGAGAAGTGCATCGCAGAATCTGTCCAGTTCCCCTTTCGATTCGCTTTCCGTTGGTTCGATCATCAGCGTGCCGGCAACAGGAAAAGAAACGGTTGGAGCGTGGAAACCATAATCCATCAGCCGCTTAGCGATATCGGTCACTTCAATACCTGCGGATGTTTTGAACTTCCGCATATCGATAATCATCTCGTGCGCACATCGTCCGTTCTTACCGACATACAGAACGTCGAACTCTTTTTCCAGTCTGGATTTTATGTAGTTCGCGTTCAGTATGGCATACTTCGTCGCATTCGTCAACCCATTCGCTCCCATCATTTTGATGTATGCGTACGAGATCAACAAAATGCTCGCGCTGCCCCATGGTCCCGAAGAGACCGCGCTCATGGAGTGCTCGCCGCCGATCTCAACAACAGAGTGTCCCGGAAGGAACGGAACAAGATGTTCAGCAACACAAATCGGTCCCACTCCCGGCCCGCCGCCGCCGTGAGGAATGCAAAATGTTTTGTGCAGGTTTAGATGACAGACATCCGCACCGATGCGAGACGGCGAGGTCAGTCCGACCTGCGCATTCATATTCGCGCCGTCCATATACACCTGACCGCCGTTCTTGTGAATGATCGCGCACATATCCTGAATACTTTCTTCAAATACGCCGTGTGTGGAGGGATAGGTGACCATCAGGCAGGCAAGCGTATCCTTGTACTGATCTGCTTTCGCTTTCAGATCTTCTACTTCCACGTTTCCGTGGTCGTCGCATTTCACTACCACAACATGAAATCCTGCCATCACTGCGCTGGCGGGGTTAGTTCCGTGAGCGGATGAAGGGATTAACGCGATGTTTCTGTGTGATTGTTTTTTTGATTTGAAATATTCGCGGATCACGAGCAATCCAGTATACTCACCTTGCGCACCGGCATTCGGCTGCAGCGACACACCGGCAAACCCGGTAATCTCTTTTAGATCGTTCGACAGTTCTTCGAAGATCTGTGTGTATCCCATCGCCTGTTCCTGCGGAATGAACGGATGGAGCGAAGAAAACTCCGGCATGGTGATTGGAAGCATTTCTGTTGTCGCGTTTAACTTCATCGTGCACGATCCGAGTGGGATCATGGAGAAGTTAAGCGAGAGATCTTTGATTTCCAGTGAATGGATGTACCGCAACATTTCATGTTCCGAATGGTGCGTATTGAAAACGGGATGCAGCATAAAATTGCTTTTGCGAACAAAGTTATTTTTCCATTCCAGTTGAAGATTTTTTGATATTTCAGCAACAGAAACTACCTTGTTTTTTACCGATGCAAAAACGGACAAGATCGTTTCCACTTCTTTCACCGTCGTCGTTTCATCAACAGAGATGCCGATCGTCGTTTCGCTGATCTGCCGGAAGTTCATCAGTGCGCCGGCAGCGCGATTGATAATGGATGCCGTTGCATTTCCCGTTTCGATGAGCAGTGTATCAAAGTATGTTTCGTTCAGCTGTTTGAACTCGAGTTTTTTTAATCCTTTGTCTACCACTTTGGCAAGACCATGAACGCGGGATGCGATTTTTTTCAATCCTTCCGGTCCATGATACACACCATACATGCTCGCCATGATTGCAAGAAGAACCTGTGCTGTGCAGATATTGCTTGTAGCTTTTTCACGCCGAATATGCTGCTCGCGCGTCTGCAATGCCATACGATACGCTTTGTTTCCGTTGGCATCAATGGAAACACCGATAATGCGTCCCGGCATTACTCGTTTGTATTCATCTTTCGTTGCCATAAATGCTGCATGCGGCCCGCCGTAGCCCATCGGCACACCGAATCGCTGTGCACTGCCAACGACGATGTCGGCGCCGAACTCACCCGGAGGAGTCAACATCGTCAATGACAGCAGATCCGCCGCAACTGTGATCAAAACATTGTTCGATTTTGCCTTGGCGATGAAATCAGAATAATCGTAGATCGCTCCTTTCCCTGCAGGATATTGCAGCAAAACGCCAAACACTTTATCACCGAATTTCACTGTGCGATGATCACCGATAATAATTTCGATGCCGTGGGGTTCCGCACGTGTTTTCAATACATCAATCGTTTGCGGAAAGCATTCTTCAGAAACGAAAAACTGGTTCCCTTTCTTTTCGTGATTGATGGAGTACATCATGAACATCGCTTCCGCTGCCGCAGTCCCTTCATCCAGCAGCGATGCGTTGGCAATCTGCATTCCGGTCAGATCGATGATCATCGTTTGATAATTCAGCAATGCTTCCAGCCGTCCCTGAGAAATTTCCGCCTGGTATGGCGTGTACTGCGTGTACCAGCCTGGATTCTCGAGAATATTCCGCTGAACGACAGGAGGAGTGACCGTACCGTAATATCCCGCTCCAATAAATGAACGAAACACTTTATTCCGTGATGCAATACCACGGATATAATTTATCGTTTCAAGTTCTGTCATCGCCGGATTGATTTTCATCGGCGCTTCCAGGCGGATTTGCGCCGGCACCGTCTGATCAATCAGTTCATCCAGCGATGATACACCGATTGTGGTGAGCATCTCTTTGGTTTCTGTTTCGTTCGGACCGATGTGACGGGGTTCGAAAATGTCTGTGGGGGTAAGGGTAATGTTCATAAGTCTTTGGGATAGGAAAAAAGTTAAGTAAACAGTTCTCAGTTCTGAGTAGTAGTAAAAGTTATAAGGCGTTTGTGTTCATATGCCAACAATTTCTGGAAAATAATCCTGCGTCGCTTTTTATGGTTTCTGCAATTTACCGACCGCTTCTTCTGCGGCCGCTTGTTCCGCTTCTTTTTTATTCTTTCCGACACCGATGCCCATCGGATCACTCCCAACCAGCACCTGAATGGTAAACGTGCGGTCGTGATCGGGGCCTTCTTCCTTCAGCGTTTGATAACGCGGTATTCCTTTTCCCATTGCCTGTGAGAGTTCCAGCAATTCGCTTTTAAAATTTTGGTCACTCCCTTTCAAGTAACCGTTCTTCAGTGCGGATTGCAATCGTTCCAGAATAAATTTTTTGGCGATTTCCATCCCACCGTCCAGATAGAGTGCCGCAATTACTGCTTCGTACGCATCGGCGAGAATCGTGTCGAATCCCTTTTCTTGCACACCGGCGGAATTTGTATGGGTGAGCATAAACTTCTTCAGATTGATCTCTTTCGCGCAGAATGCCAACGCTTTTCTGTTCACCAACCGAGCACGGAGAATCGTCAACTCCCCCTCTTCCTTTTCCGGATAGGTTTGAAACAGGTATTCCGCCACGACAAAATTCAAGATGGAATCTCCGATGAATTCCAGCCGCTCGTTCGATTCCAGCGAATCAATGTGGGAAACAGGGATGAATGAGCGATGCACCAGCGCGCGGACGAAGAGATCCTTATTCTGGATTGGATAGTGCAGCTCCGATTCCAATTTGTTCCAGTCAACACGGGGGTAGAGAACGAGGAGCTTTCGGTCAGAACTGCCGAAGTATGAATTCAGGAATTGACGAAATCGCGATAAAAACACAAACTGTTCGAGTTGGTGAGATTAACCTGTTCGCGCTGAAATATTGGGCGGAACTGCTGTTCCACCTTATATGGACCGAACCGACCTGCCTTCCGGCGGAATAGATTCGACCTACATAATTCTTTCAAGTGTGAACTATTGATTGGTGTAAATATAAGGAAAATTGGGAAAAGATGCTGAAGGGTTTTACGATTACACAGATTCAATTTATAAATAACAAGGGACGGACTTGCGTCCGTCCCGACAAAACATTTCCCTTTCGAAAAACTTACTCCTAAAATTTCATTATTGCAGCGTCGTCCCGATAAAGAGCGTCTAGATTTCTTTGGTCTACTAATTGGAAAACTTCTTAAATGCCAAGGTGGCCCCGATTAAAATCATCGGGACTACTGAGGTCTTCTAGTCTGAGAACTTCTTAAATGCTAAGGTAGCCCCGATTAAAATCATCGGGACTACTTTTCGTTTTATGAAGAAAACTTTTTGAAAGCAAGAGTAGCATTATGTCCGCCGAAACCGAACGCATTGCAAATTGCTGCGTTCACCCTCTTTTTGATGGCGTTGTTCGGCACGTAGTTCAAATCGCATTCGGGATCTGGTGTTTCGTAGTTGATCGTCGGATGCACTTCGTCCGTCACAACGCTCATCACCGTGGCAATTGCCCCGATAACGCCGGCGGCGCCGAGCAAATGGCCGATCATAGATTTCGTTGAGTTTACAACAAGCTTTTGCGCATGATCGCCGAAAACAGTTTTGATCGCGTTCGTTTCGTACTTGTCGTTATAATATGTGGACGTTCCGTGCGCGTTTACATAATCAATATCGGTCGGGTTCAACCCCGCATCTGCCAGCGCCATTTTGATTGACCGCTGCGCTCCTTCGCCGCCCGGCGCCGGTTCAGTGATATGGTGTGCATCGCCGGTAAATCCCATTCCGGCAAGCTCTGCGTAAATCTTTGCACCGCGTGCTTTTGCATGTTCCAATTCTTCCAAAATCAGTACGCCGCCCCCTTCGCCCATGACGAACCCGTCACGGTGTTTTTCAAATGGACGGCTCGCTTTTTCCGGAGCGTCGTTCCTCGTAGACAATGCTTTCAGCGCATTGAACCCTCCAATACCCATTTCACAGATTCCTGCTTCCGATCCTCCGGCAACCATCACATCTACAACGCCGCGCTGGATAAGCATCATTGAATCGCCAATGGCATGCGACGCAGTTGCACACGCAGAAACGGTTGCATAGTTCGGGCCTTTCAGTCCGTACTTAATCGAAATTCTACCCGCCGCGATATCCGGAATCATCATTGGAATAAAGAACGGGCTGATGCGGTGCGGGCCTTTGGCTTCGAACAAGTTTTGCGTTTGTGTCTGAAACGTTTTGAATCCGCCGATACCGGAGCCAAACACAACACCAACCCGCTCTTTGTTCACAGTTTCAAAATTGAGCGCAGAGTCCTTGATCGCCTCTTCGGAAGCAGCCAGCGCATATTGGGTGTATTGATCAACGCGCTGCGCCAATTTTCGGTCCATATAATTGTGCGGATCGAATCCCTTCAACTCACCGGCGAATTTGGTATCATATTGCGTTGTATCAAAATACGTGATGTTCGCAATGCCGCTTTTTCCGGCTAATGCATTTGCCCAAAATTCTTTTACAGTAAGGCCGATGGGAGTAACGGCGCCCATTCCGGTAACGACAACGCGGCGCATTTGACGTAATGCCATGACAAAATCCTATCTATTGATGACAAAATCCTATAAACAAAAAACCACATCGTCACAATAAATGTTGTGCATACAGCGACGGTGTGGTTCTATAATGATGATCTTACTTTTTGGAAGAGATGTAGGTGATCGCATCACCAACGGTGCCGATCTTCTCTGCATCTTCGTCCGGAATGCTCAGACCAAAGGTCTTTTCGAATTCCATCACCAGTTCAACCGTATCGAGCGAATCCGCGCCGAGGTCGTTGGTGAACGATGCTGTTTCGGTCACTTGTGCTGCATCAACGCCAAGTTTGTTGACGATGATTTCTTTTACTTTTGCTGCTACATCTGACATGGTGTTTCTCCTTATTGGTTAACTGAAAAATGATACGTTATTATCGAAAAAATAGTCTATTGATTCATAGGAACATTGAATCATTGAACCAATCATACAATGATGCAATTCACAGGTTTTTCCCTTGTTACATGGCCATCCCGCCGTCAACATTAATCGTCTGGCCGGTGATGTAGTTAGAGTCAGACGAAGCCAGGAAACAGACCACCGACGCAATTTCTTCCGGTTTGGCGATTCGTTTCTGCGGAATGACGGTCAAGATACCTTCTTTTTGCTTTTCATTCAACTTTTCGGTCATATCTGTTTCAATGAATCCCGGAGCAATGCAATTCGCTTGAATATTGCGAGAAGCCAGCTCTTTAGCAACAGATTTCGTAAATCCGATGACCCCTGCTTTGGATGCAACATAATTTGCCTGTCCTGCATTGCCGATAACCCCTACAATGGACGCAATATTGACGATTTTGCCCGATTGCTGACTCATCATTTGACGGCACACAGCTTTGGTAAAATTGAAAACGCCTTTCAGGTTTGTATCGATAACGACATCCCAATCCTGTTCGCTCATCCTCATCAACAGACCGTCTTTTGTTACTCCTGCATTATTCACAAGAATATCAATCCGGCCGAAATCTTTGATCACATTTTGCACAACTTCGTTCGCCTGCGTTGTATTCGCGGCATCGGACTGATACGCTGCCGCTTTGCGTCCTTTGGATTGTAGTTCCGCTACAAGCGCATTTGCTTCATCTACTTTACTGCGATACGTGAAAGCGACATCCGCGCCGGAGTTTGCAAGGTGAAGGACAATGGAACGGCCGATACCGCGAGAGCCGCCGGTAACCAATGCCACTTTGCTCGTAAGGTTATAATTTGTCATAGATAAATAAAGATATAAATGTCATTCCGGCGTACGCCGGAATCCAGAACATCATAATTCAAAAGCCAAATCTTTCCATTGAGGATTGAAAGATTCTATCAAATCCAATTTCCAACTACGTCTCCACCACTTCAACTGCTTCTCTCTTGCTATCGCATCTCTAGGATCAGCATATTCTTCAAAATATACCAACATGTGTACTTTGTATTTCTGTGTAAATCCAGGAATTAGTCCTTGTTTATGTTCATCCACCCGCCGCCGCAAATCATTTGTCATCCCAATATATAGTGTACCATTTCGTTGACTTGCTAAAATATACACATGATATTTCATTCCTGGATGCCAGCGTTCGCTGGCATGACAACGTTTTATAATTCAACATTAAATCTACCAGTAACTAACGCCACTTTACCGGTAAGATTATAGTTTGTCATTTTGATAATTTCGAAATTTTAAGATCGTGCAATTGTTTGTATCCTTCTTTCCCCAACACAAACTCCAACTCCGCTTTGCATGAATCGACCAATGTTGTATCGGTATCGCTGACAATGGTGCAACATTGCGTTTTTCCATGCTGGTAATCGTCATAGGTCAACACACCATTATCCACCGAAATGGGGAATGCAATGCAATAGAACGGCTTAATCTTCCACGGATCGTTATATTTTTCCGTGCTCACTACCTGTACGCTGCAACGTCCGTCCTTGCGCAGGAAAACGCATTTGTCGTTGAAGACTTCCGTGCCGACGGCAAAACCGGAGGGGAAATCGATATCCTCTTCACGCCTGTTATCAAACCAGACAGCATCATTGGTTGTCTGCGTTTCGTCCATCGCCAGTTTCACTTCATCCTTGTGCTGTAGAATCACATCGCGGTCTGCTGGATCCAGAAACACGCCGGAGGAACAGCAGGTAGTTTCACATTGATACGGCCCGCATCCTTTGGTGAATCCTTTTTCGAAGAGGACGGGGTCAATCGTATATTTTCCGATAACTAGTTCAGGCATTTTTTTTGGGAGTATCTATTCTCATTGCAAATAGTCCCAGCAGGTTGGGACGATGGAGCAATGACTCAATATTTAAAAATTATTTTTTAATATCTGTTGCTTTATCGATTCCTGCAGTTTCAGCAGCTGCGATCGTTCGTTTCACCAGACCCTGGAGCACCTTGCCCGGTCCGACCTCGATGAATTTCACCGCACCGGCGGCAGACATATTCATCACTGATTCTTCCCAGCGGACCGGACTGGTCACCTGTTCAAACAGGAGTCTCCGTATCTCATCCGCAGACTGCACCGTTTTCGCCGTTACATTGGCAAAGATCGGAATTTTTGCGTCGCGCACAACCGTATTCTCCAATGCAGTTTTCAGAGCGTCTTTGGCGCTTTGCATCAACGGAGAATGGAATGCACCGCTCACCACAAGTTCTTTCACTAATTTTGCACCGCGTTCTTTTGCAATTTCCATTGCTTTCCGCACTCCGCCCACAGAACCGGATATGACGATTTGTCCGGGTGAATTGAAGTTCGCCGGTTGAACTATCCCAGCCGCCGAAGCGATTGTGCAGAGTTCCGTCACAACCGCGGGATCAAGTCCAACAATTGCTGCCATCGTACCCGGATTCTCTTCTCCCGCTTTCTGCATCAACTCACCGCGCAAGCGGACGAGTTTGATCGCATCGGTGAACGAAAGTGCTTCCGCTGCAACTAACGCCGAGTATTCGCCCAACGAGTGTCCTGCAACCATGGATGCATCGGTCGGCTTCAGCACATTCCACAGTGCGACACTATGCAGGAAGATAGCGGGTTGCGTGTTCCGTGTCTGCTTCAGTTCTTCATCCGGTCCGTTGAAACAGATATTCGAAAGAGAAAATCCTAACACACTATCTGCTTCATCAAAAATTCTTTTCGCTTCCGGAAACTGTTCGCACAGATCTTTTCCCATCCCCACATACTGCGAACCTTGTCCCGGAAAAATGTATGCTATGCTCATAAAAAAAACTAATTGATAATTGATAATGCATAATTGAAAATGAAATTATTCATTATCAATTATCCATTGCTCTTAATACGCCCACTTCACATACACTGCACCCCAGGTATATCCCGCGCCAAAACTTGCAAGGACGAGATTTTGTCCCTTCTTCACTTTTCCTTCGTGCCACCATTCGGAAAGGCACAGCGGAATTGTTGCCGCTGTGGTGTTTCCGTACTTATTGATATTAATCATCACTTTGGACTTATCGAGTCCCATCCGGTCCGCCGTTGCGTCGATGATGCGGAGATTCGCTTGATGCGGAACAAGCCAGTCAACATCCGATCCTTTCAAATTATTACGCGTCAGGATCTCCGCAGACACATCGGCCATTCCCATCACCGCCACTTTGAATACTGCTTTACCGTCCTGTACCAGATAGTGCATTTTCTGATCGATCGATTCATGCGAAGGAGGATTCAGGCTTCCGCCCCCCTTCATGTACAAATACTGCCCGCCGCTGCCATCCGAATACAGTTTATGGTCGATCACTCCAAGCGCAGGATCGCTGCTTGGCTCCAGCAGCACTGCGCCGGCGCCGTCGCCAAATAGGATAGCAGTATTGCGGTCGGTATAATCCATAATGGAACTCATCTTATCAGCTCCGACCACCAACACTTTTTTATATGCGCCGGTTTCAACCAGCTGCGTTCCGACGGATAATGCATAGACAAATCCGGAGCAGGCCGCAGAGATATCGAATCCCCATGCTTTTTTCGCGCCGATCTTTTCCTGCAGCACGCATGCGGTAGCGGGAAAGAACATATCCGGCGTTACGGTGGCGAAGATAATCACATCTATTTCGTCTGCCGTAATACCGCGATTCTTTAGTACCATTTGTACGGCAGGAATTGCGAGATCGGAGGTTGCGCCCCCCTCAAACACGCGACGTTCGCTGATGCCGGTCCGAGTACGGATCCATTCATCGTTCGTATCGACCATTTTTTCAAGATCAAAATTTGATAAAACTTTGGGCGGAACATAGTGACCGACCGATGTAATTGCTGCTCTTATCTTATTCATTGTCCCTGTAATTTCTCTTGTATATGTTGGTTGATTCTGTATTGCACCACTTCTTCAGCACGGAAGAGCATATTCTTGATCGCTTTGGGCGGTGAACCGCCGTGACCGATAATCGTTACGCCGTTAACACCGAGCAGCGGAATGCCGCCGTGTTCCGTATAATCCATATCCTTGAAAATTTCCTTGAGCGAACCCCGAAGGATCCCGATCATCAATGTGTTGAAAATATTTTTCACCGCGAACTTTTTAAATTGGAACTTCAGATATCCTGGAATGCTTTCGGCGAATTTCAGCAGCACATTCCCCACGAATCCGTCACAGACGACAACATCAGCATGTCCCTTCAAGATATCCCGCCCTTCAATGTTGCCGATAAAATTGAATTTGTCTTTTCGTTCGGAAATATACTTGAACGATTCTTTCGCGAGTTCGTTCCCCTTCGTCTCCTCTTCGCCGATGTTCAGCAATCCAACGCGCGGGTTCTTCTTCTTAAACATGTACTCGGAATAGATACTTCCCATCACGCCGAACTCGAACAGAAATTGCGGCCGGCAGTCCGATACGGCGCCCGCATCAACAATAAGCGTCGGCCCCTGTTCGCTCGGAAAGATTGCAGCAACGGTCGGACGACTGACTCCAGGGATCCGGCCAAGAATAAGCGTTGATGCTGCTGTAACAGCGCCGGTATTACCCGGTGAAACGAATCCATCGACTGCACCCTCTTTGTGCATGGTGATCCCTTTCACCAATGAGGAGTTCGGCTTCGTTTTAATCGCCACAACCGGCGAATCATGCATATCAATCACATCGGGAGCATGGACGATGGAATAATCCAATCCTGCCGCATTGTTCTTGCGCAGAACGGCATTAATCCGTTCCTCATCGCCGACCAGCACAACGTGGAATCGGTTATTGCATTGTCGCAGGCAGTCGATTGCGCCGAGAACTTCGTTCTCCGGTGCAAAATCGCCTCCCATGGCGTCCAGGGCAATGCGGATTTTTTTAACAGGTTGAGTCAATTCGATCGCGGCGGTTATGAATGGAAATGTACAAAAAAGCCACTGCAGAACATTCGGCAGTGGCTGATGGTAATTCCAACATTCTTATGCTTGTTTCTTTTCTTTGATCACGCGGCCGTTGTACATCAGTTTTCCTTCCGATGTCCAGACTGCGCGATGGCTCAAATGGGCTTCGCCCGATGCTTTATCGATCGCAACGGTCGGCTTTTCCGCTTTATAATGTGTGCGACGCTTGCGTCCGCGTGTTTTGGAATGTCGTCGTTTTGGATTTGGCATTGCTTCGTTCCCTTCAGAATTATGTATTAGTTTTTTTCTGTCTGTTTCAAAATTTTCAGCTTTTCCCAACGCGGATCGATTGTCTCTTTCTGTGCTGCCACGCTCTTCGGTATCTCGCAATTGTTCAGGCATAACAACTTCGCAGGAACGGATATCAGGAGATATTCCTTTACTGCAGAAGAGAGATCGATGATGTTCTCGTCGCCTCTTAGCACATGGAAATCATCATCCTCTTCGGTCTCTTCCGTCTGTTCCCATGAATAGACAACTGTGAATGATCTTTTCACATCGTCCGTAAACTCTTCGGCGCACCGGTCACAGATAAAAACGCCCTTGACAGAAGCATTCACCATCACCACAATTTGATGAATACTCTTCTCAAGGGTAATGTTCGCTGTGACGTTACCTATGAAATTCGGTCCTAACCCCAGTTCAGAAGCTGTAGCGACAAGATCGTACTGATGACTGCCCTCTGAAAGCCCCGATATATTGATTTTCATTCTGTTTCCCCGGCCATTTTCAGAGAGAATTGCCGTTTTTCTTCAAATTTTCAAAGAAAAGACAAAAAAGTCAGCACAAATATAGAAAGTTTGAGGGTGAGAGTCAAGAAATTGGTCATCGGGGTAGTGAATTGTCAAAAAGCCGCAATGGCTCTGCCGGTCGGCTTTATTAAGATTTGAAGTGAACATTTTGAGACAATTACGTACGCTTCATCCTAAATCCCTGCCGGATTCCTCAGCCAGAAATGATTCCCCGCGGTTTTAAAACAGCAACGCTCTCACATGGAGAGCGTTGTTGATAAGAAAAAGTGTCTCAACTGGATTATGCCTGTTCCAGAGCGGGTTCGGCTGCCGGAACCTCGTCTGCAACAGGTGCAGTCAGAGGGAGCCCCTGTTTTCCCAGTTCATCGTGAACAAAATCAACGGCTTCTGCCAATGCATCAGCGAATTTCTCGAAATCTTCTTTATACAGGAAGATCTTGTGCTTCTTAAACTCGTCTTCTGCAATTTTTTTGCTCTCCGTGATCGTAATGTAAAAGTCTTTTTCGGATTTCGTCGCTTTTACATCGAAGAAGTAAGTGCGCTTTCCCGCACGTACACGTCTGCTAAATACCTCTTCTTTTTTTTCCGTCGATTGTGTAGTAGAAGTTTCCAAATCTACCCCTCCTGTATTTTGATGATTGAAAAAGTGTGCAGCACTTCTGCACATTGTAAACACACATTCTGCCGATCCGTATCCAGGATACGGATCGGTCGAATCCTATTATTGCTGGATTACTGCTACTTTCGCCGTGGCAACCTGATCTCCTGCCCTGTTATGAGCAACGATGATGTAGATCCCGCTTGCCACCAATCTTCCTTCACCGTCGCGACAGTCCCAAAATGCACGTCCACCCCCCTGGGAGGGGAACTGCCGGATCACGGAACCATTCAGACCGAGCACTTTGATTGTTGTTTCATCCACCAGTCCTCGTATCTCCACCGATGAATGGTTGGGAAGATAAACCGGATTTGGTGAAAGGTCAATTGTCGTAAAACTATTTTTTGACGTCACCGCTGCAATCTCCAGACTGGAAAGGCCTTTATCCGTACCGAAGTAGACGACGCCTTTTTTTCCGTCGATTGCGATAGAGAGAATATTGTTGTCCGCCAGCTGTCCGCCGGTATTCTCAACAGTATATTGATGCAGGGACTGCGTTCCATCCGGCGACAAGACGAAAACGCCTCGCGAAGTCCCTATCCATTTATTGTTCAGCGGATCCACCGCGATGCAATTAATGAAAAGGTCACGAACGGACAGATCAAACACTTTAGTAATCCGTTGAGCGGGATTCAATGGTTCATTGATTATGGTAATTCCGACCCCGGTTCCCATCCAGATATTCCCTTCACGGTCGACAACGATATCTTGAATGCGCTGGTTCGTTACTCCGTCGCTTTCCGTCAGAGTACCCCAATCACCAGGTACGCCTCCGATGGACCGTTCTTCATTGTAATACACAATTGTTTGCGATTCAGTCCTGCTGATTAACGCATTGGTGAACCATTTTGTGTTGTTCTGATCGATGACAACTCCGAACATAAATGCGTAATCTGCGGAAAACGGCGAACCAGGATAACTTTCCCATGTCGAATCCGGCCTCATTTTCCACAACACTTTATTGCGGTCCGCGGAATAGACGCCGGCCAACCAGACATTGCCTGAACGATCCATTGCGACTCTGGAGGGGACTGTATACGACGGTGGACCACCCGGCGTACGAACAACTCCCACCAAACCGGGATCACTGTAATCAAAACGCCGTACCGGAACGCCGTCGGAATTCACAACAATAACGCCCTCGCCCCACGTGCTGATCCACTTCGAATTATTCGGGCCTAATGCAATCGCATAACAATCATAATTCAGCAACAGCGGTGTATTGGAGGGTGTATAATTCGTCCATTTGCTTCCGTCGAAACGGTAAAATCCCGAACCTGCAGCATGCCCACCCGAAGCAGACCATAGTTCACCTTTCTCGTCGACGATGATTTGAAAGAACGTGTTAGAGTATGGGCCGTTGGGATAATAGGTTTGCCACTGCGAATGTTCGTCCATTGCGCCTATACCATCGAAAGGAAAACCGGCGAAGATCCTGCCTCCGGTTGTTACTGCGCCAGACGTGGCAGTTGTGGGTAATGATGAAGCAACAGTCGAGACTATGTTAGCCGTATTCAGAGAACGAACACTCGTGCCTTCGATGAACAGAAGAGAAGTATCGAGTGTTGCGATAATGGTGACGCCGGAGATCAATCCGCCGGTTACGCTCCAGGTATTGTTCAGATACTTCAGCATCCCGTTTGCGGAGGATGCATACAGGGTATCATTAAATTCTGATAAATTATTTGCGGTGGTAACAGCTGGCAACGCCACGGTCCAGGAAGCAGGATCCGCAAGATTCACAGCACCGGCATTTGACGAAATGATACCGGCACTTGTCGTTAGAAAGACCCTGTTGTGATAGACGCGTACTGCCGTTACGTTCGGCAGGGAGACTGTAAGACCGAAACTTGTGAACGTATCAACAAATTCGAATTTGGAGATGGAAAAGACTGTAACACCGAATGCTGTGGCAATATACAGCAGGTCACCGTGTTGATAGAACCGGTTAATAGTCTTGTGAATGTTTAGCGAGTTGGAAATGTCGGAGATATATCGCCACTGTTTCGTCTGCGGATCATACAGATCGATGTTTCCAGTCTGATGGCCGATCCATAAACGGTGGGAGGCATCAATAGTGATTGCCGTGACGTCGTTTGTTGAGAGGCCGTCGGAGTTGACGAATTTTTGGTAAGTAGAGTCTGCAGGATCAAAGCGGAACACTCCGCCGGAAGTGGCGGCCCAAATCGTTTCTCCGTCCGCCGCGATGGAACGGATCCGTTTCATATCGGTATAATTCTTCCACCCGCCCACGCCGGCCACACTATTCTGCGGAATGACACAGCAGTAAAAACCCATCACTATAACGAACAACCAACGACTCTTCATGAACTCGATTCCAGCACGCATACGAAAGTCTCCTCAACAGTGAAAAATAAGTGAACACTGTAGCAAAGAGTCTTTCGCGCTTTCCTTTTGTTTATTGTGAAATAATTTTCCCGAACAGATTCGCCATCTCTATTGCACCGAGTGCCGTATCATATCCTTTGTTGCCGACACTCCCTCCCGCTCGTTCCATAGCCTGTTCAAATGTATTTGTCGTAAGCACGCCGAACAGAACCGGTATTCCCCGTTCATAGGACACATGACCGATCCCCCGCGCACATTCTTGACAGATATAATCAAAATGCGGCGTTTCACCGCGAATCACTGCGCCAAGGCAGAGAACTGCATCATATTTTTTTTGCTGAGTGATGAGAGAAGCCACTTGCGGCAGCTCGAATGCCCCAGGGCAGCGAAATACATCCACCGTGGATGCTCCATTCTTCCGGAAACACTGCAACGCACCATCGAGAAGTTTCTGCGTCACGGTTTGGTTGAATGTGCTGACAATGATCGCAAATGTTTTATTCTGTGCGCTGACGCCCCCTTCGATCACTCTTGGAATTACTTCGGTAGCCATGTTCTGCGGATGCTATACCTTCTATTTGTTGGATGAGTTGTTGGAGAACAACCGGTGCTTCATCATGTTCACCCGGTCCTCTTCAATATAGAAATTCCCCAGCACCTCTTCATCATTTTTCTTGCCGCCGTGGAAATCCGACCCGCCGCTTTCCAGCAGGAAATATTCGTTAACCACACCGCGGTAGTACGCCGTGTGGCTTGGCTGATGAGAGGGATGGATCACTTCGATTCCGTCTAAACCGGACTTAATGGTATGATGAAGCAGTTCTTCCGTGGTGTAGCGTCCAGGATGCGCCAGAAAGGAAAGGCCTCCGGATGACGAGATGAGTTTAATCGCATCTGTAATAGTTAATTGGAACTTCTTTTCGTACGCCGGTCCGCCGTTCCCGATGAATTTTTCAAATGCCTGATGATATGAATCGATATAGCCACCATCCACCATTGCCGATGCGATATGCGGACGGCCGACAGCACCTTTTCCCGCGCGCACCATCACCGATTCGAACTTCAACGGCACATTGATGCTGTTCAGTTTTGCTACAATCCGTTCGGCGCGTTTTACCCGTTCCATCCGGAAAAATTCGAGATATTCCAGCAAACGGGGATTGGTGTAGTCCACAAAATAGCCGAGAATGTGCACATCTTTTTCTTCAACGAGGGCGCTCAATTCAACTCCGGGAATCACTTCAACGCCGAATTCCTTTCCGTATTCAATCGCATCCGGAAACGCCTCGACGCTATCATGGTCCGTAATGCTTATTACCGACAGACCGTGCTGCTTGCACTTCTTGATCAATTCGTACGGAGACAACATCCCGTCCGAAAACGTTGTGTGCATATGCATGTCTGCTTTTATTGTCATACTGGATGAAATGGGGAGGCGTAAAAGATCAGGAATGAAGTGATTTGAAGTTCTCGTAATCGTTGATGATCAATTTGCTCCCCTGCAACTGAACATATCCCTTTTTTATGAATTTATGAATCATGCGGGAGATAGTTTCTCGGGATGTTCCGGCCATGTTTGCCAAATCCTGCTGCAGCGGAAGTTCATCGATCTCCACTTTCCCTTTGCGAAATACACCGACATCATCCGCCAGTTGAAGCACAACATTCGCCACTCGGCCCGCGGCATCCTTCAGAGACAGGCTCTTGATCTGTGCATCGGCTTTTCGCAATCGTCCGGTCAGTTCCCGCAAAAGTCCGATCGCCACCGAAGGATAATCAGTCATCGATTTGAGGAAATCACCGCGATGAATCATAAACAGTTCAGACTTTGACGTAGCTACAACACTGGCGGAGCGCGTAGATCCGTCCAGAATTGCCATTTCACCAAAAAAATCGCTCTCTCCCAGAATCGACAGGATCACTTCCCTGCCGTCATCGTCCATGCGGACGATTTTGACCTTGCCCGATATAATGACAAAAAGGGCCGCACCGGTCTCTTCTTCCAGAAGTATGATGCTTCCCTTTTTATATTTCTTTCGGACGCCGAGTGCCGCAATATGCTCCAGGTCCTTGTCGCTGAGTTCAGTGAAAATAGGAACATTTCGCAGTACTTCTACTTCTTCCATCATTGGAGTCACCGTCAAGTAATTGTTGTAGTTAACGCGGCTGAATAGCGTCAATATAGAGCGTGTTGTGATGAAAGTCAAGTTAAGGGCGGAGACTAAGAATCACCGAAAACAGGTGATAGTTTTATTCTCTGCAGCAATAATGAGGAAATTTCTCCAGACAAGAGGTGTTGTCTTCATGCGGCTGTCCATATGTTGTTTCCATAGTACGCTGCCGTCGGTCGGCGATAGCGCATAGATATATTCATCGAGCGCTGCAACGAAAATTGCGGTCGGGGTAATGACAGGAGTGGTGTTCACCGCACTTTTCGCTTGAAATTTCCATTGCAGTGTACCGTCCGACACTTTGTAGGTAGAAACAGTTCCATCCAGGGAAGACACATAGACGATTCCATTATTGACGGAAGGAGTTGACATGATCTTGTCCCCGACGGGGATCTTCAAATAAAGTGACCCTGTTGCTGCATCTATAATGTAAAGATTTGAGTCCCGCGAACCGACGAACAGTTTTCCATCCGAAATTGTCAAACCAGCGAAGACGGCATTACCGGTGGAGAATTTCCACAGTTCTGTTCCTGTATATTGGTCAAATGCGAACACTATCCCATCGGAATTCGCACAATAAACGGCATTGTCCTCAGCACAGGGTGATGAACGGATAGGTGATCTGGTATCAACCGACCAGCGCACAGTGCCCAATGCTGGTTGGAAGCAATAAAATTTGCCGTCCAGTCCTCCCGCAAATAGTCCGTTATCGGTGACCAACGGAGACGAAGCAACTCCACCGATATCCGCGCTCCATTGCACCTCTCCATTGTCCGTATTTATTGCGGTCAGATTTTCATCGGTAGATTCCGTTCCGAAATAGAGGAATCGCTCGAAAAACACCGGTGAAGAAGATATGGGGGAAAAACTCTTGATGTATTTTATCCTTTTGCCAGACTTGATATCCACCGCGTGTAATTCCCCCTGCAGTGTACCCATGAACAACACATCTCCGATGACGATTGGCGATCCGTTGCCGAAACCGGCAGAGGCTTCATACTCCCATGCTGTCTGCAGAGGAAATGCGAAAATGGAAGAATCACTGTACTGCCGTGCGGGTGTTTTTCCTGCCATCGGCACATCGTACGGTGAATGGTCCAACTCCGTCTGCAATTTCAGCGACGAACCGCATCCGATAATGAGGATGGAAAGGAAACCGGTGAATCCTTTGAGGAAAGCGGAAACAGTCCTATGCACTTTCAATGATTGCCGAAACTGAAATTGTTGCGCTTGCTGCATTAGAAATCCCATCCGAAAAAGAATTGATAAAATAATCCTGTCTGCAGCTCATTGAAATCATCCAATATCCGTTTTCCTACATCATAGCGCAGGACCAGGAATCCTCCAATATTCCACCGCAAGCCAGTACCGATGCTGCCGATGGTTGAGTGATATGTCTTATCCCACGCAGACCCGGCATCGAAGAATGCAGCCGCACGGAAGGAACCAAGGCCAAAATTCGCAAACGGGAATTTTACCGCAAGCTGATCGATAAATGGAAAGCGGAGTTCATGGCTCATCAGCCACAATTTTTTTCCCCGGATGGACCATCGCGGCCAGCCGCGCAAATCCCAACTGCCTCCCATGAAAAATCTCCGCGCCTCCTCCCCTTCGTTCATCATCACCGTGAACCGCGACGCCAGGGACGTTCTATCGCTCATCCTGTTATACATCCTGTAATCAGCGATGGCGGTATAATATCCCACATTCCCGTATTGCACATCCTGAGTATACGCCATCGTCGTCAGAAAACGGGAACCATCGATCGGCCCCGTTTGCATCCACAGGGAATTGTCATGTACAAATGTGACTGAATTGGAGAGGATGAGTGCCTTCCGCGGACGCAGACTGATATAATTGTCCTTGTCCGAATTACTGAAACTGATGCCGGCTTCGATCCGCTCGAATTTGGAAAGCGGATAACTCAGAACGAAATAACTGCCGAAGCTCCGTTCGTAGTAGTACAAATCGGGATCAGTCAGATCGTACCGCCGTCCGGCAAAGTGGAAAATCCCAGACGCATAGTTCAATCTCTGTCCGAGTGAAACGCGCGTCACTGCAAGATTGAAGCTTTCAAGTAATTCATCCGATGACTGGGCATTATTATACAGCAGAAAATAATATTGATCGTTCCCCAGCAAATCGCTGATGGCAATCGCCGCACCGCCGGAAGTTCCGAAGACCGGATCCGTCGATACCTGGCTTTGTGCGATATCCAGAGAATATTCCCCCTGATACTGTTCAAACTTCACCGCGGTATCGGCCTGAACGGATTTGGGCTGCCACGCAGTCACTGTTGCCGGCAGCGAGGATTGAACTTTCACGCTGGACGTATCGATGATTGCCGATGCACTGGGCAGGGAATAGATCCGAAAGCTATAATTTTCAAATGCAGAAAAAAGAATAGAATTGTCGTCCATCCATTGCGGATCGAACGCGGCGCCGGTAAAATGCGTCATCTTCGTCATAGATGAAACAGTCTGGCCGATCCGGGATGACGACAATGCCCATATATTCTGTGCACCATCAATATTGGATGTGAAGGTCAAATATTTTCCGTCCGGCGAAAACGAGGGAGAATAAAAATTGTTGGCGCCGTATGTCACATGCGTTATGGATCTGGATTCGGCATTAAGCTGAAAGAGATTGTATCCGGTCGTTCCATTGATAATCGAACGATCCGAGCTAAAAATGATGTACCGGCCATCCGGTGACCAGATGGGGTCGCGGTCATCGTATGGATCCTGTGTTAATCTGGAAAGTTTTTCCCGCGGAAGGTCGAATGTATATATATCCATTTTTCCCGATTTGTCGCTGGCGGCAAAAGTGATCACTTTGTCATCCGGCGACCAGTTGGGCGACGCATATACGACCAGTTCCGGAAATTGAAACGTTCTGATCAATTTCATCTTCTTCACATCATACAGATGAAGTGCATCAGTTTCCCCTTTCTTGGTGACAAATGCCAACAAGCCATCTTTCGAGATATCCAGTTTGCTTTGGAAGACATGAAACGCCTCAAATTCATTGCTCCTCTCCCCTTCGATGACTAATTGCGGTTCGCGTTCTTCTTCCGTTGCTCCATCGAGGTTTGTTTTGTAGATGGAAGTATATCCGGTGTAATTTCCGATAAAATAAATCTCGCGGATCGAATCATTCCGGAAGAAGATCGGTTTGGTATTGAATCCCTTTTTTACCACTACCGTGGAGACACGGCTGGTAAAGTCGCTTGAGGCAAGAATGGGATAATACCGTTTTTTGAAGGCATAGATCCATTCCTCATCCAATTCCTTGTAATTCTTTCCGATTGTCGCTTTCATGATTTCATTGAACGATGTGCTGCGCCAAAAATTTTCCAACAGCAGCATCAGTTTCTCTTCACCGTACCGGTTTTCGATATACTTCAGAATGTACTGTCCCTGTTTGTACATCAGGAACGTGCCGTAAATTGATTCCATATTCTGCAGCGGAACAATATAATTATTCAGCACTGCATCGCGTATCAGCATTTCGGACTGATCATCTGCCTCCGTCGACCAAACCTCCGCGAGGCCTTCCGTGAACCAGAGCGGCGGCATCCGGTCCTGCGGCAACCGGTGATCTACCAATACCCTGGCAAGTTTGCTGTGCATAAATACGTGCACCAGTTCATGGCGGATCACGTGACGGAACCGGGAGAGCGATCCGTCCGCCGGAATGACCACCCGGCCTTTCAGGAACTCAAAAAATCCGCCGACACCTTCCGGAATGAATCCGCCGGTAGTATTGGTTTGCTGAAAATGAAGATGAGAAGAATAGAAAATGAGCGGCACCCGGCGCGAAAGAGAGTGATTAAATCTGCTCTCAAGCTGCTTGAACGACTCTTCTGCAAAGAATGCCCCCTGCTGCGCAAGCTCTTTCATTTCCGGATAATAATAGATATCGAAATGTTCAGTGTGGAGAATCTGCCAATCAAATTCCGTGTACTGAACTTTGTTGTGGCCGAAGTAATAAAATTGTGCGGAAAGGGGGATCGAAAACAGGATGGAAAGGATAATATGAATTACCTGCCTGCGCATACGGGAAAACTACGTTTTGGCGGGGACAGTTGCAACATGACAATCTTCAATTAAATGTAGTAGAAAAAGCATGGAAAAATCCATGCTTAAACAAAGCAGTATAATGGACTATTCTTGATTACTACTTATCTAGACACCGACAACAATCAATGAAATAAATCATGCAATAAAATCTTCAAATACTACCATTGAGGAACATACTATTTTGCGTTCACATATTTTCACATTCATTCTAGAAAGGCTGCTCCTTAACTCTACATATTGTCTTTCACAAAAGACTCTTCTTGACGAAACAAGGAGAGCGAACAGAATGTTTGTTCCGTGTCTCAAAGGAAATATTTTCGTCCAATGCAAAAGTGATTTACTGCTGCTGGTTAATGATTGACCAACAATCAGGAAATTTTAAAATTAAAGGGACGAATACACTGATTTTGTATTCGTCCCTCTTTATTTTTAACGCTACATCTATTGACTTATTTCACTTTCCCTAATTCTTCTTTCAGAAAATCGATCTTTTTTACCGGACTCGGATCGACGCCGTTCAGTATCGCTAAGTAGAAGCTGAGCCAATCCGCCAGGTAGAGCAGAGAAAATGTACGAGCGAGAAGCGATTTCCCCTCTGTTGTAACCTCCGTGATTCCGTCCGCCAGTCCTCCGATAATTTCTTTGGAGATGTCCATTCGCAGCTGGATCCGTTTATAATCTTCACGGTCCCGGAGGATGACGACATGGATTTTCTTCATGATGTCCGTTAGCACTTCCCATCCGACAATCTCATTGTGATTGAGTTCTGGAAAGACATGGCCGAAGGCAAGTGTTTTAGCATTTTCTGTGATCTGTCCGCGCCAACGGGTGTTGACTGTATCGAATTTATCTGCGGCGGAATAGATGAGCGGAAGTTTCCCAAGCAATGTCTTTGCAAGATTCAAAGCACTGTTGTCAACCGCAGTGTGATCGGCATACCGTACAGACAAAGACTTCAACAACCCCAGTGTCTCTTTGATTTCCTTCTTCTGATCTTTAATGAATCCGAGTTTGCTCAGGGTAATGAGCGTCGGGAAAAAGGAATATCCGAGAGCGGCCCGCGGAGGCAGTCCGCCGGGTATCTTGATATACGGATGTTTATTTTTCTTCGCCATCCGTTCCACTTCGCCGCCGGAGGTGATGCAGAAGATCATGGCTTTTCGCTTGATCGCATCCTTGTATGCTGACACCGTCTCTTCTGTGTTGCCGGAATAACTGGAAATGATCACCAACGTCTTCTTCCCGACATATTTCGGAAAATAGTAATGGCGGTTAACAATCACCGGCACAGCGCACTTATCGGCAAGATAGGCGCGGAGCAAATCGCCGCCGATCGCGGAACCGCCAAGACCGGTGATGACAATGGATTCTGCTTTCTTTGCGTTGAGTTTGAACTTCGACGAGTTGCCGATTGCAACCGCTTCTTCGGCCTGCTGCGGGAAGTTCAGGATGAGATTTCTCATTCCTTTGGGATCGTGAGTCTTGATAAGTTCATTCATAAAGAGAGAAAAAAATAGACGTGAAAAAAGTAATGAGTTATGGATAGTAGATATACGACAAAGTAAAAAGAGAAGGACTATTCTAACAACAATTCCGGTACCATGGAATGAAGGTTGACGCGGAGGAAGTCTTTAATATCATCTTCCGTCTTCATCTCCATCACTTTATGTGCGATCTCTTCCGCTTCGGCAAAGGAGACAGACCGGATGATTTTCTTCACTTCCGGCAGGATATACGGAATCATGCTGAACTCATCCAATCCCAATCCGAGCAGTAAAAGAATGGCAATCGGATCGCCGGCCATCTCTCCGCACATGCTCACCGGTTTGCCGGCGCGATGCGCTTCGATAATGATGTACCGAATGGTTTTGATGACAGCCGGATGAAATTCCTGATACAGCGAGGAAACGACCTCGTTCCCTCTGTCTACCGCCAGTAGATATTGGATAAGATCGTTCGTTCCGATGCTGAGAAAATCCACCTCCTGCGCTATCTCGCCGGCAATAACAGCGGCAGACGGTACTTCAATCATCGCGCCGATTTTAATATTCTCATCGAACGGAACATTCTTATTCCGAAGTTCCTGTTTTGCCGTTTCCAGGTATTCCTTCGCTCTCCGAATCTCCTTCACACCGGAGATCATCGGCAGCATTATCCACACCGGACCAAAAGCGCTTGCACGAAGCATGGCGCGAAGCTGCGTTAAAAAGACCTCCGGCATATCAAGCAACACACGGATGCCGCGCCAGCCAAGGAATGGATTTTCCTCGTTCGCCGAACTTGAGACGACCTTATCTCCTCCGATGTCAAGCGCCCGCATTACCACCTTGTGCGGCGTGGCTTTTTCTACGACTAATTTATACTCCGCAAACTGTTCTTCTTCACTCGGATAATTTTCAGTCCGGAGGAACAGACCTTCCGTCCGATAGAGTCCGATCCCGTTCGATCCTTGTGCGTGAACGTTCAACGCTTCTTCACTGAATTCGATGTTGCAGGTGAGGTTGACGATCTTCCCGTCCTGCGTTTGCGCATTCAGGTGTCTAATATCTTTCAATCTCGTATCAAATTGCTCGTGCTCCTGTTTCCGCTCGTTGCACCGTGCGATCATCTCTTCCGACGGATTGATGACGACGTTGCCTGTGTATCCATCCACCACAATCAGATCACCTGTCTGTACAAGCTTGGTAATCTCCTTCAATCCGACGACCGATGGAATGTTCAGCGAGCGCGAGAGCAGCGCTGCATGCGAGGTGATGCCGCCCATATCCGTTGCATACGCCAGCACTTCGTTCCGGCTGAAAAGAATCGTATCTGCCGGAGTGAGAATCTCGGAAACGACAATGGAACTCGTATCAAATCGCGAGATCAGTTTTTCCTGTTGAATATTCCTGATGATCCGGTTCTTCACATCCTCCACGTCGTGGGCGCGCTCGCGCATATACTCGTCCGACGAATTCATCATCACCTGCTGATATTTCGAGATCTCGCGGTGGACGGCATATTCCGCACTTTTCAATTCCTGTTGAATTCTTTTGCGAATAGAACCGAAAAGGACTACGTCGGAAAGGATCATGATTTGCGCTTCGAAAATCTTTGCTTTCTGGCTGCCTACTTTTTGTTCCGTCAGCTGAAGTACTTTTTGCAATTCTTTTTCGGATCGGCCCACCGCATGCTGAAGACGGTCTAATTCCTGTTGTACATCCGCCGCAGCGATGGATTTATCCTCCACGCGCGGAGCCTGTTTGGCAAAGACATACGCGTTACCGATAATGATCCCCGGTGACGCCGGTATGCCGTGCAGAATAATGTCTTGTTTTCGTTCCATGTGATAATTCTGATGTGTGTCCGTTTTGCAGTATCGGCGGAATGGCACTTGTTTACACTTCGTCAAATCCTCGTTCGAATAATCCTACAATCGCCGTTACTGCCTGCTCCTCATCCGGTCCGTCAAATTTCAATAACAATTGTGAACCCTGTTCTGCCGCCAGCGTCATCACACCGATGATGCTTTTTCCGTTGATTTCAAGTCCTTCTTTATAGATGAAAAATTCAGACTGGAACTGTGCAGCCAGTTTTACCAAAGCAGCGGCGGGACGCGTGTGGAGTCCAGCCCTGTTTTTAATCGTTACCTCTTTTTCGATCATACTTTAAAATTGTCTGTTCAACACCATGTCTGAAAACCAGAGAAGCATTTCCCGGGCCGGTGTATCCCGTAATTTCTCCAATTGGTGATTTGCCTGCCGGATATCCTTGTCGATCGATTGTTTTGCCAGTTCGATAATCCCGAGACGTTCGTAGACCTCTTTCACCAGCGGGATATTTTTTCTCGATGTCCCTTTATTTTTGATGATGGAGTGGATCAGTTTTTTATCTTTTCCCTGTGCCCGTTCATAGGCATGAATCAGCAGGAATGTCTTCTTTCCCTCAATAATGTCTCCGCCGATCTTTTTCCCGAATTCTTTTTCATCCGCCACGATATCGAGAAGATCGTCCTGAATCTGGAATGCCCTGCCGATATACGTGCCGAAGGACCGGAGCGCTCCGATCTCCCGTTCCGTTCCGCCGCCGATGAGTGCACCGATTTCCGAGGAGACTGAGAAGAGTTTTCCAGTCTTCTTGGCGATCATTAGCATATAATCATTGACTGAAACATCCTGCAGCAGTTCAAATTCTTTATCGTATGCCTGTCCTTCACACACTTCAACAACTCCTTCCGTGAAGACATCTGCCACTTGTGCGATTGCTTTGGATCGGGTTCTCAATAATTCTCTGTACGCCAGCGCTACCAGTTCGTCTCCGACAAGTATCGCAACATTGCTGTCCCACCGGACATGCACTGTTGCGCGTCCACGGCGTGATTCGGCATTGTCCATAATATCGTCATGCACCAGCGTAAAATTATGCAGTACTTCAATCGCCACGGCGGCGTTCAGGGCTTCGTTCATGGTGCCGCCAACCGCTTCACACGACAGTACAATGAGCAGCGGACGGATCCGTTTGCCGCTGGCGGAGAGGACATATTTCATCGGTTCATACAGCGAGATCGGCTCGTTCTTCCGGATACAGGAATTGATTTTCCGGTCGATCAGTGATTTATATTTCTGATATTTTTTTTCGTATGACTTCATGGACGTTGCCGCAGTGCTTCTGTTCGTTGCAATAATTTCATCGATGAAATGCCGGTCAGGAACATTGCTCCCGCGCATTCCAGTTTCCACTGTTCGATCTTTGCCGTCAATCCCTTCTTGCCCCCGGCAATGAGCGCTTTCAGCATCGGACGGGCTGCGGCGGTCATATCCGCACCCAGCGCAATTGATTTTGCACAGTCAAGTCCGTTCACGATCCCGCCGGAAGAGATTATGGTCAGTTCCGGATAGACCTCTTTTAACTGCACTACTTCCCGCAATGCATCTGCGGTACGGATTCCCCAATCCCAAAAAGGATTCCATTGTTCACGGTCATCCTTCGTACGGCGAAGGATCTCAACACCAGCCCAGCTTGTCCCACCCGCCCCCGCCACATCAATATAGCGTACTCCGATATTCGTCAGCCGTTCAGCAACGGACCAGGAAATACCTGCGCCGATCTCTTTCACGATCACCGGTATCGGCAATTTCTTTACCAGCATTTCGATACCGTTCAGCACTCCGCGAAAATCCGTATTTCCCTCCGGTTGTAAAAATTCCTGAAGAGGATTAAGATGAACCGCGAAAGCGTCCGCGCGGATCAATTCTGCAAGTTTCAACACAGGAGAAACATCGTTCAAGCGAGCTACTTCCGCCGCACCGATATTTCCCAGCAGCGGAATGGTTGGTGCCGCCGTGCGAGCAATGGAGAAGGATGTATGATATGCCGTATCCTCCATCGCCTGCCGCTGGCTGCCCACACCCATCGCGATCTGTAATTCCTCGCAGACTTCCGCAAGATCGCGGTTGATCTTTTCTGCTTCTTTATATCCTCCCGTCATGCAGGAGATCATCAGCGGAAAGGAGAGTTTCTTTCCAAGAAACACCGCAGACGTATCCACAGCGGATCGATCGAGTTCCGGCAATGCATTGTGGACAAATTCCCATTCTTCGAAGCCGGCAGTTTTCGACCGGAACGAGACATCTTTCTTCACTGTCAATTCCACATGGTCGCGCTTACGGGAAACAGTCGATCGTTTTTTCATCGAAAAATAATACCCAAATAATAAGGAATATGCAAGAAAGGGAAAATTGAGTTTTTTTAATGCTCTCGATCCGCGAAGGACTTCGAACGGAAATATTCCAAAGGACGGATCGCCGTGATCGCACTGACCGCACCTTTAAAAACGATCTCTCCAAAGATGATCGACGCAACTTCCATCGGAGTAAAAAGTCCGGCAAACGCGATCAGATTGAACAACAGACTGTCCAACGGAATGCTGACTGCATTGCTTTTGAGCACTCTCATTCCCCATGTATTGGAGATGAAATGCTGGTAGATCTCAGTATCGGCAGTTTCCGCGAGGACAATAGCGATAAGGGACGCTGCAACAATACGCCACTCGACACCGCCCAGTATCGTGACAATAAGATTCAATACCGCCGCGGCTGCGATCATAAGATAGACCTTTTTTCTGCCGAGCGTGCTATGCACCCTGTCCCGGGCAGTAAAGGTAACACCGAAGATAAATGTTGCGATGGACACCTGTCCGAAGAAAGGAAAATGGATGAACCACGTGGCTGTTGCATTGGCGGCAAGCGTAGCAGCAATATATAACACGACAAAGGGCATATTCGAAAAAAATTACCTTCCAACGTAAAGGTTTTTGTAGTATATTGATGCGGAAACAATCGGGAAGTAGCTCAGCCCGGCTAGAGCGCTTGCTTTGGGAGCAAGAAGTCGCAGGTTCGAATCCTGTCTTCCCGACCGGCGAAGATCCTCACAGTCATTGTGGGGATTTTCATTTTTAAAGAAAAAAACCGGCAGATGCCGGACAATACTCTTTCGTGTTCTTTCCTTCCTTTTCACCCGCCAATGAAGAAAATAATCAATTTCGCTAAAATTTGGAATGTTTTTTTTGTATTTTCTTTCGAACCGATTATACTATAATAAAGAATGACTTTGTTTTCCCGCTTCTCTTTTCATCATCGCATATTTATCCTTATCGGGTTGTTCGCCGTCCTGTCCATCGGGGTGATGTGGTATTTCGTCCGGCCGCTCTATGAAACACGGGTCACTGAAGAAAGGACAACAGTCGTGCAACAGGTGCAGCATTTTGCCATACGGTCTGTGGATGAAAAATTGGAGCACTGGGTCACTATTGCACACTATCTTGCCTGGAGTGTTCAATCCCGACCGCAGGAAGTCGCTGCATTGATCCGTCAGCAAATCGCATTCGACAGTTCCCTCATTCAGGTGATTGTCTCTTCTCCTGTCCTTACGGATGAATTTGTCGCTACCAATTCGGCACATCCGAATTTCCGCTTCGATCCGCCAGCTGATGCTTGGAACGTTTCCCAAAGGGATTCATCGATCTCAATATTGTGGGAAAGCGATTCCAGATCTGGATTACAGATGATCGGAATTCAAAAATTGTTTCGCGTCAATGCTCAACCGATGATCTTGACGATATTTGCAAATTCATCAGGTCTGCTGCATCTGCTTTCGACGCTTCCCGTAGGAGAAACATTTGCAATTCGAGTGGGAAGCCACCGTGGAGTGCTCTATAGTAATGTACCCCTCGCCCTTCCGCTCACGCCCGAATCATGGCAGCATCTAACCGTAATGCATGATGTGACAGTGGACGGCAATGAATGGAATTTGTTCTTTTCAAAATTCTCGGACGTACCGATGTATCTGGTCATCGGAATACCAAAAAGCGTCATTGTCCGTCCGGTGCAGCATCTGATGGCATATTCCGCCTCCATCGTTGCTATTTTGACGCTTGTGGTGGTCATGTTCGGCTGGTACTTTTCAAAGCAGCTGTCAAAACCGGTAACGCAACTGGTGCACGATGTCGAACGGCTGAAGACGCTTGATTTTTCCCGGCCCATTGCCGAACCGCACATCCGCGAACTGGCTGCCGTTGCGCAAACCATCGAGTCTATGAGAACTGTCATGGAACGGTATCAGCGTATCAATGTGGAAAAGATTATCATGGAGGAATGGAAGAATAAGTTCTTCCTTTCTCACAGTGAGGATTGTATCAGTATTACAGGGAATGATAACACCTTTGCATTCATGAACGATCGGTTCATCCGTGTAAAAGATGAATTGCACAAAGTAATGCCCGTTCTGAACAAACACGATCTGCTCACCCACCCAAATATCGAAAGGACAAAAGAGTCCTCCCGGAGCGAACAGAGCGGTCCGTATACGGTCTCCTTTCATCAGCAGGAGATCTGCATAGCATTCCCGGACTCCGGCAATGAATATTTCCGTCTGCACGATGTCGCAATCAGCCGCGGGGATGAACATCTGGGATCACTCCTGGTGCTGCACGATCTGACCACGGAACGAATGATCGATGCGATGAAAACGGAAATGATGAACTTCATCGTCCATGAATTGCGCAATCCGCTGAACAGTATCATGGGTTTCGCATCGTTTATCATGGATGAACCGGAGATGGGAACGGACGAACGGATGGAATATGTACGGATCATTAAGGAAAGCAGCCGGACGATGAACCGGTTGGTGAACCGGTTCTTGGATGTGCAGCGTTTGGAATCACATTCTGTGGAATATCACCGGGAACCGGCTGATCTTGTTGTAATTGCAAAAGGCGTGTGCGATTCGCAACAACCGCAGCTGCATGCAAAATCCCTGCAGCTGAATTTTTCTGCCGAAGCAGACATCCCGCATACAACTGTCGCTCCCGATCTGATGCGGGAAGCATTTCTCAATCTTATATCCAATGCCGTAAAATACGGCGATGAACACCGAACCATCGACGTGGAAATGCATCGCAGCAATAACAACATCTTGTTCATTATTACAGATCATGGATTCGGCATTTCTGCGGAAGACCAGCAAAAGCTCTTTTCGAAATTCTTTCGTGTAACATCCAACAAACAATCGGCAACCGAGCTGGGAACAGGTTTGGGGCTTGCGCATGTGAAACAAGTGATGAATCATCACAATGGAGGAGTGGCGCTTGAATCGAACGAACAGATCGGCTGCCGGTTCACTTTGACTATCCCAATCGTATGATATTTTTAAGACATAGTGCCCTTCTCGTATTGTGCATATCGCTGTCGGCCGCCCAAATCAGATTTCCCTCCGGCGACATCCAAAAAAAAACATTGGAACTCACCGGTGACGCCGCCGCATGGCCGGTGATCGTGTCATTTGCAGAACGGAATGTTGAAACAAATACATTTTTATTGTCCAGGGATGCGCTCCAACAAATCAAAAAATTTTCGCAACAACACGCACTGGTGAAGGAGGGGAAAGAATACTTTAACAGATTGCTTAAAGCCGGCGCACGGGTCTTTGCTCCGGAGGAACTTCAGGCCGCTGCGTCACTGGGGGCAGAGTATGATGCACAGGTGAAGGAAGGAAACTTCACAGTATTGTCCAGGACCGGCGGATTGTTTCTGCAATCATTGGACAACATTAAACGGACCATCGAGCGGAAGCGGAACGAAGAGATCGATGCACTGCTCGCCGAAAAGAACGGCACTGTAACAAAGCGAAAAGGATTCCTCGGAGACTGGAAGGATGCGCAAAAAGGGGATCTGTTAGCACAAGCGGACGGTTTACGGACTGGAGAATTGAGTTTTGCACAGCTGGCATTCACGGATGGAGTTGAAGTGATGGTCGATCCGAATTCGACCGTCGTGATCCGCGCATCGATAATGGACAAACTGGATCAGCGGATCCGCCGGGACATTGCACTTGTTAAAGGGAGTTTGCTGACTAAACTTACTGAAAGTGCAAAGGAACGGAACAACTTCACGTTCCAGGCAGGTACATCAGAATCTCAAGTTCGGTCCGGTAAATTCTGGGCAAGCGCTGTGGAAGAACGCCGCGTGAAACTCTCCAACTATGACGGCACGATGGATGTCTCGGCCAACAAAGGAAGAGTTCGATTGAGAACGAACGAAGGCACTGTTGTGGAAAAAGGAAAAGATCCGCTCCCTCCCATACCGCTGCTGCCAGCTCCGTTGCTTCCATGGAGCGGGATCGATTCCGTTATATATTCAGATGAACTGTTGCTGCAATGGACCGGCGTTCCGTTCAGCACCGGATATAAAGTGGAGTTATGCAAATCCAAAGAATTCAACACGGATATTAAGACCTATACTTCACAGCGGACACAGGTTCGCCTGGAAAAAATTGATTTGGGCATCGTCTATGTGCGATTAACTGCCGTCGATAAGTTCGGATTGCGCGGAATGGAGAGTCCTGTGTACCAAATCTTAAGGGTAGAGGATAAACTTCCTCCCGCAGTGAACATTGCAGGATGGGAAACCGACCGTCAGTATACCGCATTGGCGCGACTGACGATCACCGGCAGCACAGAACCGGATGCACATTTCTCCGTGAATGGAAAGACTTTCGCGTTGAACTCCGACGGCTCCTTCGCCGTCGCCGTTTCTGTCGAACAATCCGAGCGGCAGGTGACGTTGAAAGCAACGGACCGCTCCGGCAATTCCCGCGAACGGCTCCTTTCAATCATCCCGATCGATATCAACAGGGTAACGGCGATCGACTGGAATTGTCCAGCGGAAGACACAATGCTCTCGCCGGTGACTGAATTGATCACAGCCCGCGGGACGGCATATCCTTCCATGCGGGTGGTCGTCACTCACGGCGAACAAAGAATTGCCGCGCAAACAGATTCCCAGGGAAACTGGGCGGTATCGGTACAGCAACTCATCGGCGTTCAATTGACGCTGGTATTTGAATCAATTAGTGATAATATTGTGGTCGCGACAAAAACATATCGGGTAGAATAAATGCACTGTGTCGTTTTATCGGGAACATCAGAAGGACGATCCGGTCTGCCGGCGTTCATCATTGACAGCAGGAAAACAAACGTTTATGCAGTGTTCATCGCCCTGCTATTTGTTCTTCTCTCCGTCCAACCGCTTTTTGCACAGGAGGTTTTCCTCTCCGTCTCCGGAAATCAGGCGCTTGTCAAAGAGACCGGTGATAATGTTCATCAGTACGATTTTTGGATTAAACCGGAACCGAATGCTACTAACGCCGCACTGCATCTGTTTGATGCCGGACTTGGCGGAGTTGCCGACATCATCCTCGGCTCGTTGGAAACTAACACCTCCTTCGAACTCATTCCTTTCGATGCTTTGTATTCATATTCTAACGGCAAGCTGACAGTCATTGCACGTACTGCAAAGCCGTCGATGAAACTGACAACCCTTGATGAACAACAGTACTATAATCGCTGGAAACGATTCTCCATTCTCGACGCATCACGAAAGAACGGCTGGATCCTCCGCGTTCGGGCTGCAGACGGCAACGATGTAAACAGTTTCCAGTTGCAGGTGGCAGATTCAAATTCCGTAGCGTCACTCCGGACTGACTGGTCGATCCTTGCGATCGATCTTTCCATTTGTCTGTATCGAATTCCGTCAACCGCAGAGATGCAGCTTCGCCCGTTCCTTCCATCTGAACTAACAGTCACATCATTCGCGTCGTTTGGCGAAGAACAGGTACATGTCGGCATTCGCGATGCATTCGGAAATTATTCAAAACTTCCGGCCGCCAAAGGTTTCTATCTACCGGTTCTACCAAACGGCATGGCGAATGAATGGGGACTTACCGTTTCCGGCTCACCGCTGAAAGTGAACAATCTTGTAGTGAAAGGGACTCCTTTTCCTGTATTGTGGGAATTAAAACCGGTGATCGTCCGTCAACCTCAAAAACCGGTCATCGAAGCGGTTCAGCGTGCAAGTACATCGTGCAATAACGTGGTGCTTGCTTTGAACGAAGCAACAAAAAAAAATCTGTTCGGCGGCGATCCAAAATGGAGTTATGGTACAAAGATATACGAAAAGGATTCTGCCGATATTGATTTTGGACGACCGGGAAAGAGTTCTGTCTCCGTCTTCATACCTACCCGCGGCATGTATTTTCCCCGGTTCTGGCATCAGAATATTGCAGTCACCGTCAATGCTCCGCCAACCGCCGTCATCACAGCAGACAAGACTATCGCCGCTCCCGGTGAAATCGTCACGCTCTCTTCCGCTTCGTCATCCGATCCTGAAAAAGCAGTGTTGACCTATCAGTGGTATGTAAACGGAGAATTCCGCAGCGATGAAAAAATACTGACGCTCTCCAGCTTATTGCCGACAATATACGACGTAAAACTGTTGGTGAACGATGGAGCGCCAAACTCATCCTGCACCGAAGCGAACGCTTTCCAAAAGATCCGTGTCAATGCTCAGCCGTATGTGGATGTGAATTTCCGGTCCATCTTCGGCCGTTCGACACCAGTCTCGTTTGTGGTGGAAAACGATGCGGATAACGACAATGATGAACTTGATTTCCTCTGGAGCGGCGCCGGCATCACCGGATCAAACAAAGGAAATTCGATTTCCATAAAACATGACAAAGCCGGAAGTTATTCTCTCACGCTCACTGCAAACGACAGGACAAATACTTCGAATTCAACATTTACCCAAACGATTAAATACCGTGTTAACGCCGAACCGCTCCCCGCATTTGAAATGATTAAGCAAGCAGCTCCCAGCGACACAATTCGGTTGCGTGCTTCTGCAATTGATACGGACAATCCAATCGTTGCATTTTCTTGGTCTTCTACCGCCGGTCATAATGTTGCTGGTGAATCTGCACATCTTTCATTTTCTCAAGCCGGAGATTATACAGTAACGCTCACGGCCGATGATGGTGAGAATGTCGAAAACTCGATTCAAACAATCTCCCGGGAGATCCATATCAACGCTCCGCCGGTGCCGGTAATCACCGCTGAATCTCGGTCTACATCAGCCCGACAGAAAATCTCGGCAGAAAAGACATCTGATGCAGACCAGAAAGAACTTGTTCACACGTGGGATTTCGGCGATGGATCGACAGGTATCGGAAGAACCGTGGTTCATGAATACCAGCAAAGCGGAAGATATTCCATTACGCTGACCGTTGATGACCGGCAGCGCCAATCGAACAGTATTCAACGGACAACTCATGACCTGGTGATTAACAAGTATCCGGTTGCACAGTTTGCAATCCCCGCAGTGTGGGAACCAACCCGTCCGCTGCAACTGGACGGAACACGCAGCAGCGATCCTGACGGAACCGTGGCTGAATATTTTTGGTATGTAAACGGCGTGGAAAAAGCACGCAGCGCAAATCCGACCATTACCTTCGATGAACCCGGCGACTATGCTGTTGCATTAAAAGTGAAGGATGATTCAGGATTTGATGATGCTGTCGGTTTGAAAACTCTTTCCATCCACATCAATTATCCTCCGGTCGTTCAATTCAAAACCGTACCGAATGTTGCTGAACCCAATATACCCGTTACCTTCGACGCAACTGCATCATCAGACCGTGAAACAAAGAACTTACGGATCATCCGTTGGAGATTCTCAGATGGCACGACTGCTGAGGGAATGAAGGTAACAAAGACTTTTTCGCGGTCCGGTGTTATCAATGCTACCGCAATAGCGGATGACGGCTCTGGATTTTCAAATTCTGCGCAATCTGTGCAAAAAGATATTCTTGTCAATGCCGCTCCGATCATCGTCACCAAAACATTGTTCAGAACGAACTCGCGCCGGATACTGCTCGACGCCAGCCAGAGTTACGATATAGACAAACATGCCGTTAATTTCGAATGGCTGTTACCAGACGGGACTCGTGTGAACAAAGCCGCATTCACATGGGATGCTCCTTCGGGCGGTGTTCATTTCATTACACTCACAGCGAATGACGGACAGGAACGGAAGAACAGCATCACACGCGAAACGGTGAAGATCCTTGTCAATCGTCCACCTGTTGCCGTTGTAGATTCGCTGATTTATTCCTGCACCGGTCAAACGATTCTATTCAACGGTTCACTGTCGTACGATCCGGATGGAGATGCGGTATCAACCAAATGGGATTTCGGCGACGGTACGACCTCGACCGAAACAAATCCTGCGCATACCTATAAGACGCCGGGATATTATACGGTGAAACTGCTGCTCAACGACGGTTTTGCGGAACAACCCGCTACCGCCACCATACCGATTATTATCGAAGGTTCTCCGGTCGCATATCAGACTTTTACCGATACTTCCGTTTGTGTGAATGTCCCGCTCTCTTTTGACGGTTCACAGAGCATCGATCCGAATGGTCTTATCGGATCATACACATGGGATTTTGGCGACGGGATCACCTCGCTCGGTGCGGTAGTATCGCATGCGTATACCAAAGCAGGAACATATTACGCAACATTGACCGTGGTCGGAAGCGGCAGCGGACGATGCACGCGGGTTAGCCAGGCAACTTCTACCATTCACGTAATCGAAGGACCGACGGCGAACTTTGCAATGCCGGAACGTGTGAGCATTGGCGAACAGGTCTCATTCGATCCCGCACCCTCGAAATTGAACGGTGTTGTCTCTTCCGTGCGATGGAAAATCGGCAACGATTCGGTCTTCACTTCCTCAACATTAAGCCCGGTACAATATCGTTTTCAGCGGTCGGGCACCTATGAGATCGCTTTGATGATAGATATTCAATCCTCTTCAAGCTGTAACAGTGCGAGCGTCGTGAAGAAGATTCTGGTGAACGAACCTCCGTTCATATCCTGGAATATCCCGACTGACGCTGCGCTCGGTGACCGCCTGGTGCTCGATGCATCAAAATCCGGCGATACAGACGGGATTATTGCCCAATATGATTGGAAGATTGATGGAAAACAGATCGGCACAACACCGGTCGTTACCGCGGCACAGATCACCGCTGGAGTCCACACCGTAGAGTTGACCATCACCGACAATTCGCAGACAGCAACGCGCTCTGTCCGAAAACAGGCAACAGTGCGCATCAACTCAAAACCGAATCCGACATTCTCCCTTGCCGAACCATTGTACGAAAATGAAATGATTATTTTGAAACCGGAACATTTGCGTGATGCGGACTCCGATACGTTGACATTTGCTTGGAGGATCAACGATGCTGCCATATCATCCGACTCGATCCGGCTTTCTGCCGGAAGGATGATTATCACGCTCATTGCGAATGACGGCAGGGGTGTCCGCAATTCAATTGATTCAGTCCAAAAAGAGTTCTTTGTGATTGCACAACCAACATTCACCGCTGGGTATCCGAAGGATTGGATCATCGGAACCGAGATAAATGCCAATCAACTGTTTTCGAACGGCACCATCAACTTTGCAGGCAATATCAAGATTCAACCGACATGGATTCCTACAACAACCGGTGTACAGTCAGCGACCGTGGTTTGGACGCCAACAGGTAAGGTGCTCGCCTCAAACCAATTTACCATCACGGTATGGGACTCTTTGGAGTTCACGGACAAACCCTCTGCACAGACAATCATCTGGAATCCTTCGAATCCGTCGATTATTTTGACGGCACCAAAAGTGAATCGGCCTGAAAATTCCAAGATTGGCTACGAATGGCGAAAAGGAAAAGAGATATTTGGCGTTGGCACGGTGGTGGAAGGAAAGCTGAATCGCGGCAAGAATATTTTCACTCTCCGCGCGATCGATCAGGACATTCAAGGCGCTCATTCAGTGGAAATTGAGGTTCTCGTATTCTGCGAGTAGCCTTGCAGGGATCTCTCCCTTCCCTGCGTGATAGAAATAAATGAAAACCCAAATCCCCGGAAAATACTCCGGGGATTTTCTATTTTTTATCGCTCCCCACCACAACGGTCCAGGGCCGCAATTCCCATTTTTCCACAATTCCATTCTTATAATATGGATCATTCTTCACGAAATTTTCTATTACGGAGGGGTCGCTGACACGAAAGATCAGCAGCGTGGTATCGGCAGGATCGCTGAATGCGCCGCCGAGAAGCAGTTCTCCGCGAGAGACGAATTCATTGGCGAGCCCAAGATGTTCTTCTCGGAATTGTGTGCGACGGGTGACGTAGTCCGGAACAACATGATAGATCAAGGCATAATAATTCATTGGTCTTTCCTTTGTCGTAATTCAGATGTCAGCATACCGGCAAATCCCCAGTTCTCCGTCTCCACTTCATCGATAACAATGTGGATATGCTCAGGCTTTTTCCCGAGCACCCTCTGCAGCGTATCGGTGATCTCTTTCACGACCTGCGCTTTTTGTGCAACGGTCGCGCCATCCTTTGTAATCTTTACATTAACGTATGGCATCGTGTGTTGTTGTTTGTGAACAGTTTCTTATTGTGCGGTGGATTCGGATATTCAATCGAAATCTTGCTTCTCATTGGACTTGTTCTTTTATTAGTCCGGTAAAATGTCAGCATAGTAGATCGAAAAAGCAAATTTTTATCAACAACAGGAGGAACAATGTTGCTTACAACCACAAATACCGTTGAAGGAAAACGGGCAGTGAAATATTATGGACTCGTCAGCGGCGAGGCAATCCTTGGTGCAAATATCTTCAAGGACTTATTTGCAGGAATCCGGGATATCGTCGGCGGTCGTTCTGCTGCGTATGAAGAAGAACTTCGCCGGGCAAAAGAAATCGCTCTGGAAGAGATGCAGCAACAGGCCAGGTCAATGGGAGCGAATGCGGTGATCGGCGTCGATCTTGATTATGAAACAGTCGGCAACGGCACAATGTTGATGGTAAGCGCAAGCGGCACAGCGGTAACACTGGAGTAATTGTGATATGACCGTCACCTCTGCGGACGGTCATATTTTACATCCCTTTCAATTTATCAACTGCCTTTTCCAGCGCTCGCGCGCGATGACTGAGAATGTTTTTCTCTTCAAGCGACATCTCGGCATAGGTTCGTGTATATCCTTTGGGAACAAACAATGGATCATATCCAAATCCTTGATTCCCCCGCGGTTCTTCGGTGATGGCACCTTCCACACATCCTTCGACTGTCTGCTCGAATCCTTTCCCGACCATGGCGATTACCGTGCGAAATTGTGCTCTCCGGCGGCGCGGAGGAACACCGGACATTTCCCGCCGCAGCTTGTCGCAGTTATCTTTATAGGACGCTTGCTCTCCTGCATACCGCGCGGAAAACACACCCGGCATCATTGCCAGATAAAAGACTTCCAGCCCCGTGTCGTCTGCAAGTGATAGCATTCCTGTGGCAACATATGCTTCACGCGCTTTTTTTAATGCATTTCCCTTCAGCGTGGGTGCATCTTCCACCGTCTTCGGAACATCGGTAATGTCGATCAGTGAATGTACGTCGAATGGAAGTGTCAGAAGAAAATGTTTTATCTCTTCCACTTTGTGGCGGTTATTGGTTGCAAGAAGTATTTTATTCAAAATTCTTTCCGCGGGAATACGCCATAATACAGGTTAATGAGGCTGGCAAGTGTCGTATAACTGTTCAGCAGAATTAGCGGAAGATTTTCCAATCCAATGGCCTGCACCATCAGCAATCCGGCGCCGATCGCATACATCAGCAAAAAGGAGCGCTCCATAGCAACTCTGCCGTTCTTAATTGTTTCTATCGTTTGCGGAATCCAGCAGATCGCCAGAAAAATGAATCCGCCGTAACCTAACATATCAAGTGTGTTCATATTCAGTACTGGACCTTGTCGTTCTTTTGTTCCCATTCACGGAACGCTGCGAGCGCTTCCTGCCGCATTAATTGAACCGCCGGGATCTTTCGTTCAGAAACCTTTTTCGGAAGTTCTGAATACAAAAACTCATCATCAAAACCGATGTGCGCTGCATCGCTCCGAGTGTTCGCATAATAGATCCTGTCCGGCCGCGCCCAGTAGATGGCGCCAAGGCACATTGGGCACGGCTCACAAGAAGTATAGATTTCGCAGCCGGTCAACTGGAAGGTGTTCAATTCCTTACATGCGTTGCGGATTGCAACGATCTCCGCATGTGCCGTGGGATCATTGGAGGAGGTGACAGTGTTCGTCCCTCGTGCCACAATCTTACCATCCTTGACGACCACACAGGCGAACGGTCCGCCGTTCCCTTCCCTGATGTTGTTCACTGACAGCCTGATGGCTTCCCACATGAATTCAGCATTCATTATTTAACCCTTTGGTTCGGTTGAATAAGCAGCATCCGGTCATCCAACCAAATGTTTGATCGCTTCCTGTATCGTTTCAACGCCGATAATGGTGGTCTCGTTCGACGATTTCATTTTTTTTGCATTGGAGGATGGAACGATGATCGTCTTAAATCCCAGTTTTGCCGATTCCAGAATGCGTTTGTCACAATGTGCAATCGTACGGATCTCACCCCCCAGACCGATTTCGCCGATCGCCACAGTCTGTGAATCCACCGGGATATCGCGAAGGGAAGAGACGATTGCCGTAGCAATTCCGAGATCCGCCGCCGGTTCATCGATGCGGATGCCGCCGGCGATATTCACAAACACATCATGCGCCCCGGTGTTGATACCAACGCGCTTATCAAGAACGGCAAGAAGCATTTGCAGACGTCGCAGGTCGAATCCAGTAGAAGAACGCTGCGGCATACCATAATTGCTCGTGGAAACCAGAGCCTGCACTTCAATCAGAATCGGTCGCGTTCCTTCCAGACTGGCAACAATGGCCGCGCCGCTGGAACCATAACTCCGTTCAGAAAGAAATATCTCAGACGGATTCTTTACTTCGCGAAGCCCGGTATCGTGCATTTCAAAAATACCGATTTCATTTGTTGATCCGAACCTATTTTTAATACCGCGCAGAATCCTGTACGCATAGTGTTTTTCCCCTTCAAACTGCAATACAGCATCGACCATATGTTCTATCACTCGCGGTCCGGCAATAGCTCCCTCTTTCGTAACATGACCGATGAGAATGATCGGAATATTCTTCGCTTTTGCAATCCGCGTCAACAGTCCGGTCGATTCGCGCACCTGACCAACACTGCCGGGTGCACTTTCGAGATTCGGATTGAATAACGTTTGGATAGAATCGACAATCACCAGATCCGGCAGCGCCCGTTCGATCACATCGGTGATTGTTTCCAAATTCGTTTCTGCCAGCAATTGAAAACGATTGGTTGCTTTCCCAAGCCGTTCAGCTCGCAGCTTCACCTGTTTCGGTGATTCTTCACCTGTGATATACAGAACAACTTTATCTTTTAGATGCAGAGCAACTTGCATCATTAATGTTGATTTGCCTATACCCGGATCACCGCCAAGCAGAATCACACTGCCGGTGACGATGCCGCCGCCGAGCACGCGATCGAACTCCGCCAGCCCCGTCACAAATCGGACATCGGCGATGCCGTCCACTTCTGTCAACGGCACCGCATCGAGTTTCGATGAGATCCCGCCGCTTTTGCGGACAAGTTTCAACGGTGTGGGGGCTTCTTCAACAAAGGTGTTCCATTCATTGCAGTTCGGACATTTTCCCGTCCAACGCGCGGAAACATATCCGCACGATTGACATACATATTTCGACGTTTGTTTTGACATTCTGTGATAAATATAACCACAAAGCGAGAGAGGCACAAAGTTATTTTTCTAATTTTTCACAACAAATATGTATCTTATAGTACATGAAACGATCGTTTCCATTTTTTATCGCATCGTCAGTCCTCTTGCTGTTTATCGTTGCCGAGTTTGTTTCCATTTTGAAAATAAATTCGGGAACATTCGTCTACACGCTGGACGACGCATACATCCATCTATCCGTTGCAGAATCCATTGCCAATGGAGGTTATGGGATCAATCCGGGAGAATTTTCATCGCCCTCATCCAGTATTCTCTGGCCGTTCCTTCTGGCGCCATTCACTTTCTTTTCGTTCGTTGTCTATGTTCCGTTGCTGTTGAACATTTTCTGCTCGTTCGGAACACTTTTTTTTTCCTGGAAGATATTGGAAACTGTTTTTCATGATATAGAAAACAAATCATTCATCGTTTTGCTGCTGTCGATTCTGAGCATTGCAGCAACGGGAATGGTGCCGTTGATATTTTCGGGTATGGAACATTCCTTGCAGATCATGACCGTCGTTATAGTTCTTTTTGTGATGGTTCAGGAATTAAGAGGAGTGTTTGATCCGCGTGCTGTGGTGTTTGCAATTATCCTTGCTTCAACCGTACGATATGAAAATTTGTCCATTTGTCTTTTTGCCATCTCTTTTTTCTTTGTGCGCGGCAGAATTCGGAGCACTCTCCATGCACTTGCGGGAGTAGCGGGTATTCATCTATTGTTCTCATTATTCCTATGGTATAACGATGCTTCATTTCTGCCGACGTCTGTTCTTTTGAAAACCAACTCGTTGCAAAGCAGTATGGTGTCCATCCCAAAGTTCGTCGGTACGGTCAATAGTTATTTTGGAGGATTCTATTTTGCCGTAGCGGTTTTTTCCATAGGATATTATTTTCTGAAGACGCGAACGGAACCATTTGCCATATTGGGATTGGGGAGTGCCTTTATCATTTTGCTGCATCTATTGAATGGCTATACACAACCGCTTGGCGATTTTTCGACGGACCTTGCATATTCATTCCGGTATGAGATGTATATGTGGATATTTGCTCTGTTGGTGCTGATGATTTCGGGGAAATCGGTTATCCGATCAGTTGTTCGATTTTCACCGGCGTTTGCCGCTGTGGTATTGGTCGGTGCGGAGATGTTCTTTTGTGCACGGGTAAATTCAGCGATATTCACTGTGCCGACGGCGGCTAACAATATTTATGAACAACATTACCAGAATCATCGGCTCCTCACGGAATTTTACATTGGTCCGGCAGCGGTGAACGATATCGGTTACGCTGCATTTCAAAATGATGAAGTGATACTCGATCTCTGGGGACTAGCATCGCGTGATGCATGGAAGCTGAGGATCGCAAATCCATTGAAAACAGAGTGGATCGATTCCATTGTGATTTCGAAGGGAATTACGTTTGCAATTCTCTACGATGTGTGGTTCCCGTTTCTGCCGCCGACATGGACGAAAGTCGGAGAACTGACGTTGACAAAAAGAGAAGTTACGGCTTCGGAGAATGTTGTTTCATATTATGCAGTTCGCACTGATGCCGTCCATCAAGTAACGGACGCAATGAAACTGTGGCAGAAAACACTTCCGCTGCAATCCATGCTGATCTTCACTGATTCCGTTACTGCACCAGCCACAGACTCAACTGCGGCACGTAGGTAATCAGAATCAACGCTATAAACAGCACCGTGATAAACGGCAGAGTTGCTATCGCCACCTGACCGATGGACTTCTTGAATCGGAAGCTCGCCATGAACAGATTTAAACCGACCGGCGGCATTAAATACGCGATCTCCAGGTTTGCGAGGAAAATAATACCGAGATGGATAGGATCGATACCGTACTGTTTTGCGACTGGAACAATCAACGGCACTACCACAATGGCGGAAAATATCTCCATCATCATCCCGATCACGAGCAGGAAGAGATTCAAGATCACCAGAAAAAATATTTTACTCGTTACCACCTGGCTGATATATTCAAACAGTTTTTGCGGCACCTGTTGATCGATGAGATAGCTCGTCAATCCCATGGCGCAGCCAAGAATCATCAGGATCGCGCCGACCAGCACCATGCTCTCCTTCATAACCCGCGGTACATCGGTAAAGAATTTTAAATCGCGGTAGATAAATACTTCAACGACGAACACATAGAAGGCTGTAACCGCTGCGGCTTCTGTTGCCGTAAATAATCCACCGTAAATCCCAAAAATAATGAAGAACGGCAGCGGGATCTCCCAGGCGATCGCTTTAATGGCTGCCCACGCCTTTTTGGCATCGAACGGATGCCGGGGAACATGGGATTTCCCTCCCTGCTGAATGCTGTACATTGCAACGACCAACATCAGGATCACGCCGGGAACGATGCCAGCTTTAAACAGCGCATCAACGGAAACTTCAGCAAACGTTCCATAGAGAATTATCGGCAGCGATGGCGGAAAGAGCAATCCCAAGCTTCCAGAGGTCGTGACGAGTCCGAGAGCAAATTTTTCAGAGTACTTTTCGGAGATCAAAATAGGAAAGACGAGTCCACCGAGTGCAACAATGGTTACACCGGAGCCGCCGGTAAATGCGGTGAATACAGCGCAACTCAACAACACAACAATCGCCAATCCGCCCGGCATCCATCCGATTAATGCCTGCGCCAGCGCTACAATGCGGATCGGCGCCTTGCTCTCCGCAAGAAAATATCCCGCCACCGTGAACAGCGGAATTGCGAGCAATACCGGCTGGCTTGCCAGTCGGTACAATTCAATAATCACCGCCGCTGTATCAATCCCTTCATTGGAAAATCCGTACATGGAGATGGCGCCAATGATTGTAAAGAGCGGTGTTCCGATCAACACCAGCAGGATAAGGCCCAAAGCAATGTAGATTATCGGCATTAGTGCTTCTCCTCCCCGGTATTCCAGTTCCCTTTCAAGATCTCCGCGGTCCAATTCAACGCACGGACAATAAAGCGGAACGACACCATGGCATACCCGGCGGGGATGATAACAATGAAGTACCAACTCGGCAGATCGAGTATCAGTGTTGACTCTGATTCCATTTCCAGCTGCAGGAATGAGATCGATGCCTGCATCAACAGATAACAAACATATCCGGCAAAAAGGCTTGTGATGATAAAAAATATTTTTCGGGGTCGTTGCGATACCAGTTTGCTGACGAATTCAATGCGCAGGTGACGTCCTTCCCCTGTCGCGATAACCGCGCCAAAATATCCCACCCAGAGAACGAGATGGCGAAGGAAAATATCTCCCCACTCAATACTCGATTCAAAAAAATTCCTGAGGATTACCTGACCGAATGCCATAACAATCATAATCCCGAGGAGCGTAACCAGCATCCATCCTGAGATTCGTTCCAGCCAGTAATCAATAACGAGAAATGGTTTCATAGAATATCTGTTCTTTCGTTGAAATAGTCGTGTGCGATCAACACTTTCATTGATGAACTATTTTCCGTCTTTTGCACGGAAATCAGAAAGTGCTTTTTCCACACGGTTCAGCAGATCTTCGGAATAGAGTTTTCCCACAAGCGAGCGGCGTGCTTTCTTGCCGATCTCATCGTACGACTTGATCTCGTTGGCATCTGGTCTGTTAAAGGTCATTTTATTTTTTTTGAGTGTCTCAAGGGATTTCACATTATCCTTACGGCTCTGTTCGGTCAGTTTCCGCATGAGAGTTTTCCCGTGCTTCTGCAGAATCTGCTGCAGGTCGGCTGGGATTTTATCAAAATCCCTTTTGGAGATAACAACAGCACCGGACGCATTCGTCAGCGGATAATCCATTAAATGACTCGTCGCGGAATTCCACTGCAGCGATACGATGGCAAGCGGTGAGGCGTATGCACCCGTGATCAAACCAGTCTGCAACGATGTCACAACATCGGTAATGGAGAGTTGGATTGGATTGATACCGATGGTTCTGAACGTTGCATCCGCAACCGGATCACCCTCCCATTCCCACATTTTTATGCTGTGCAGGTCGCTAATCTTCGTGATGGGTGCCTTTGAAATGATATACACAGATCCCACTTCCGCCCAGCCAAGCAGAATGAATCCGCCGTTCTCAAATTCCCTGTTGAATTCCGCATCGAACTGCGTAACGATTTGATCGACTTCTGTGTGATTCTTGAACAGAAACGGCGCATCGAGTACACGGGCGGATTTTGCAATCTCGCCGATACCGAATCCGGTAATGCCGGCGCTGTTAAACTGACCTAAACGGATCTTGCGCATGACATCCTTCTCATCCCCGGCTACACCGCCTGCATAGATTCGGAATCCAAGCCTGCCGCCGCTTTCCTTTCGGACCGCAGAATCGTATTCTTTCATGATATTGATCCAGGTGCTTCCTTCCGGGGCGAGTGTGGCAAATTTAATGATGTGTTCTTGTGAAAAAACAGACGCCGAGTAAAACAACAATATCAACCAATATATTTTTCGTACCTTCATAACAAATTTCCTGCTCCCTTCTATGAAAAAATACAACAATTATTTCGTCTTCCATGTTTTCTGCAGTGATAGGTAGTACTGTTGCAGAGTCCGGAAAGCTTTTTTCTTCTCGCCGCGGTTCGAAATCAACCCCTTCCTGTTGAAATAGTCCTGGATGTTTGGCAGCGGTCGCCGCGGAGACCGGAAATCCGTCAGGATCCACGGACTGATACCGCGCAATTGTGTTGTTCGCGACAAGAGTGCAAGTTGCTCTTTATAGAGGTAATCCTGATACTCTTCCGTCCACCGCGTTAAGGAATCTCCATGAAACCCATACAGTGCATCTCCGCCGAATTCACTGACAATCAGCGGTTTATCATATGCGATATTCCATGTGACCCGGCGCGCTTTATCCGGCAATCCTTCGTACCATCCAATATATTCATTACATCCAAGAACATCCAAGTATTTGCCCAGCGGATCATCGATCACCTGTGTCGTTTCATCACTGTAATGCCGCTCAAGAGCGGCGGTTACCAGTCGTGTTGAATCCAATAATCTCACTCGGGAGACCAGCGCTGTCAGGAATTTCAAGCGTGATTCGCTTACCGGTGTTTCGTTCGCCACCGACCAGAGTACAATACTCGCTCGATTCTTATCACGCAAAATCATTTCTGACAATTGGTTCGATGCATTCGCTAACGTTGCAGAATTCTCCCATGTAATCGTCCAATAGACCGGGATTTCTGACCAGACCATCAACCCCATTTGATCTGCCATGCGAATCATATGCTCATTATGCGGATAATGCGCCAACCGGACGTAATTGCAACCAAGTTCTTTCGCCCACAATAGCAATGTCCTTGCATCTTCTTCGCTGAACGCACGGCCGCTGCGGAACGGCGCCTCCTCGTGGATACTAATACCGCGCAAAAATACCGATTTGCCGTTCAGAAGAATATCCTGCCCCTTTGTTTCGATCGTACGGAATCCGATATTGTCGCGCACTGTGTCCGTTTCCGAAGCGATCACGATATCATACAGTTCCGGATGCTCGGGCTCCCACAGGGACAGTTTCGCATTCGTTGAGAAGAAAAATACACCATCGTTGTTTGTCCTTCCGCTGACCGTGATTCCCGCTTCAGGAACAGAGATTGTCACGGCTTGATTTTTCTTATCGCCCGTTAATCGAACCCATCCACCGATCGTTATTCTGTTCCCTTTCAACAATTGGATGGAATAGTCATCAATATACGATCGGGGGACATCTACAAGCATCACGTCACGCGTAATGCCACCGTAGTTCCACCAATCGGTGTTTACCGTTGGTACTGCTTCCCGGACGCGCTTGTTATCCACTTTCACTACCACCGAATTGCCCGTGCTGCGAACCTTTCCTGTCACTTCAAAACTGAACGGCGTGAAACCCCCGACGTGTTCCCCAATTTTTTCGCCGTTCAGATAGACGATTGTATGATAATTCGCTGCACCAAAATAGAGAAAATACCGGCGGCGGCTGCTCAGATCACAATCGAATATCCGTCGATACCAAATTGTTCCTTCATAATAAAAAAGTTCGGGCTTTTGTGTGTTCCAATCCCCCGGTACATTCAGCGACGGTGAATTGTCAAAATCATATTCAATCAAATCTTGACTGTTCCGCGGTTTCCGATCGGCAAAATATCCATCGCCGCTCGGTTCGTAGCGGTAATTGTAATATCCTGTTTCGTACGGATCGACAATAATCCGCCATGCACCGTTCAGGCTAACAGAATGACGGTGATACACGTTTTGCAGAGCGGGTTGCTGCGCCTGGATCAGCGAAATACTAAATACGACTGAAAGCAACATCCGGAACGAAACACGGTGTGTAGCAGCAGCGGCGGCATATCTGTCTATCATCATGGATTTTCTGCTCCCACACGGCATGGTTGTCTATCAGTGGTTAGAAGAAGAGCTCGTCAGCTTTTTGCGAGAGAATCTTTGCTTTCCGTTTGGCGATCGCATTCACCAGTCGTTGTTCCGGCAGATCATCAAGGGAAGCAGCTTCGATGGTTGAGAGTAATTGATCGAAGAGCACTCTATCCTGCATTTGAACGCAGTAACTTTTTGCCATGTACAGGTGCGGCAGGATAAATTTATTGTTCCCGATCTGAAAACACTTTTCAAAATGATATCGCGCACTGTCCGGTTTTCCGCCGAGGTTCTTCGGCGTTGTGGCAAGAATCGCTGCAAAATAAAGGTGAGCGCTGCCGTAGAAATAGGTCTCATCGTTCTTCAGCACGAATTCCATCATGGCATTCACTTTCGGAAGGTCGCCAAGCACCGCCGGATCAGAAATGCTCACGTTGATCAGATTTCCCCACGCATTGGCAGTCCAGAAAATTATCGGCACATCTTCTTTTCCGAATTGTTCCAGACTCTTTTTAAAGGATGCTTGATCCTGGTCGAATGCCTGGGCAAATTGCTTGTTCTTTTTCAGCGACCGAAGTCCATAATCGCGCGCTCGAGCATACAGCACTTTCGCCCGCTCCACATCGATATCCTCAACAAAACCGAGCGTATAGCCGGTATAACCTTCCGTCAGCAAAAACGCCAAATGGTCGTCATCCTTCTCTTTCGCTCGATAGAGCGCTTCCAGCAGGGTAAGATTTCCGGGGATCGCTTTTTCCGCAAAATCGAGATCGGATTCTTCGAAGATCGCCGCAAGACCGTAATCGACGATATTCGTTGTAGCGTTCACTGCAACAGTGTTCACAATACCGCAGGACCAGTGGAAGAATGAAAACAACAGAAGAAGAAGGAAGTTGTATGGTTTCATAATGAATGAAAATAAAAAATTGTTGTCCTATATCCAAGGTAGAAGATGAACCCGAAAATGAAAAAAACTTAAGGATTCCCATTCCCATCAATAGAAGAAGACTTGCTTCCTTATTTCTAATCGGGTACTTTTACCTGCAGATCGTAAAGAAAGGATTCCGTGTGAAATTTTTCATCTCCCCTGCTGTCAGTATTCTGTTTATGTATTCCTTCCTCTTCGCCCAACCGGCAGCACTCCGGTCCGGCCCCATGGTAGGGTACGGCCAAATGACGGAGGTGATGCTGTGGGTACAAACCACCAAGCCCGTTGCAGTGCAGTATCTTTACTGGGATACTTCCGGGCCGAACGACAAACAAAAAAGTATTTCAATCACTACATCGGAGGCAGAGGCATACACTGCCCGAACGGTCATCAGCGGGCTGCAACCGGGAAGATCGTATGGATATGAATTGTTGATCGAAGGAAAACCGGTCAAGCGAAACTATCCGCTCCGTTTTCAAACCCAGTCGAATTGGCAATGGCGCACTGATCCATCGGATTTTACCGCCGCGTTCGGTTCCTGCGCATATGTGAACGAAAAGGGTTATGACCGTCCCGGACGCGAGTACGGCGGCGACTACAAAATTTTTGCAGCGATAGCATCAAAACAGCCAGACTTGTTTCTCTGGGGAGGCGACAATGTCTACTATCGCGAAAGGGATTGGGACACACGATCCGGTTTGATCCACCGCAACGAGTATACGCGGGCTCTTCCGGAGATGCAGCCGTTGCTGGGTGCAGCGCACAACTATGCAATATGGGACGATCACGATTACGGCCCCAACGATGCCGACCGTTCATATCGCCTGAGGGAAACATCCCTGGAGATTTTCAAATTGTTCTGGGCAAATCAAACCTACGGCACAGGCGAAACGCCGGGTATCTTCGGACGGTTTATATGGAATGATGTCGAATTCTTTCTGCTGGATGACCGGTACCATCGCTCGCCGAATAAATCCCCGAACGACAGTATCAAAACGATGTTTGGCAAGGCACAGCTGCAATGGCTGAAGGATGCGCTCAGCAACAGTGCGGGAAACGCCTTTGTGTCATTCCGTGTGATCATGAATGGAAACCAGATGCTGAACACCAACGGCGAGTACAATGAATCTCTGACGCAATTTTCAAATGAATACAACGAACTGATTCTCTATATTAAACAAAACAGCATTCCCGGAATTATTTTCCTATCGGGCGACCGACACTTTACGGAAATGATCTCACTGCGCGACTCATCATTTTATCCATTGTATGAGTATACCAGTTCTGCATTAACCTCGGGTATGAACACGCTGAAGGATAGTAATGGGAATCCGACAGGTGAATTCTACAATCCGCTGCGGGTGGAAGGAACGCTGGTGACCGATGAGCACAATTTTGGAATGCTGAAATTCAGCGGTAAACAAAAGGACCGTGCGGTAGCACTGGAATGTTATGACGCTGCCGGAGCGCTCCGATGGTCAAAAAAGATCAAAGCGAGCGAACTGAAAGCGAAATAGGTTCCCAACGAGAAACCAAATTATGAAAGAGCATAAAGCAAAGATCCTCATTATCGAAGATGAAAAAAAAATTTCCGCGCTGATTCGCAAAGGACTGGAGGAGGAAAAATATTCTGTCGATGATGCTTTTGACGGCGAAAAAGGAGAGCAGCTGGCGGTGAAACAGCATTACGATCTGATTTTGCTGGATATTATGCTGCCCAAGAAGGACGGCATACAAGTGCTGGATGCGCTGCGTTCAGCCAACATCGATTCACCGGTGTTGATGCTGACTGCGAAGGGATCGGTGGAAGATCGGGTAAAAGGATTGGACACCGGCGCAGATGATTATCTTGTAAAGCCGTTTGCCATCGCAGAATTACTCGCCCGAGTTCGCTCTCTGTTGCGGCGGAGAAAAGGAGCGGAGAAATCCGCCACAACGCTTACCATCGCCGATCTTACTCTGGACCTTGTTGCCCGCAAGGTCATCCGGGGCGGAAAAATGATCGACCTGACTTCGAAGGAATTCGCACTGCTGGAATATTTCATCCGGAACAAGAACAAGACGCTCAACCGCAGCACTATTACAGAACACATCTGGAATTACAACTTCGACACTGGTACGAATATTATTGATGTGTATATCAATCATCTTCGGTCGAAAATCGACGGCGGTTTCCCGATTAAACTGCTCCATACGATCCGTGGAGTCGGATATGTCTTGAAGGATCACAAAAGCGCATGAAGAAACTCCGTCGCTCCATCCGTTTCAAGTTAACGCTGTACTACTCTCTTATCGTGAGCGGCACACTTCTCGGTTTCGCCGTGGTAGCATATTACTTTACCGAGCAAAACCTTCTCTCCAGTCTCGACCGATCGTTGTATAATGAGGTGGTCTGGTTGAAGAACTTCATTGAACCGCGAGCAAATAAGGTAAAACTGAAACGGAAGCGGATAAAACCAAAACAACAGGCTGCGAATGAACTGCAATCCCAAACCGGACCGATCCGGAGATCAGATGAAGTCGAGATTAAAAGTGTCGATTCAGTCGATGTGGAATTCGACGCCATTTGGAACCAGATTTACGAACATACATTGTTGACGCCGAAAAAACAGATTATTCAGATCAAGGACCGCAATGGCGACTTGCTGTACAAATCGGGACTGGGCAAAGAGGAGATCGCTTTCGATGATGTACCGCAGGATATTACAAAACTAGTCACAATCTGGAACTCCCAGGGGCAACCGCTCCGCCTGGCCGTCAGTCAGGACCGGACGATGAAGGTGTATGTTGCATATCCGATCTCCGAAATCAATGAGGTGTTGGGGAATCTCTTCTCCATCTTCATTTTTTTAATTCCGGTCGCCATCGTTGTTTCAGTTGCCGGCGGTTGGTTTCTCGCTTCACGCTCCTTCAAACCGGTGGATGATATTGCCCGTACGGCACGGGTGATCACGGCACACAATCTGGATCAGCGTATTCAATCGACAGGCGTCGACGATGAGCTGGGAAGGCTTATCGCGACCTTCAACGAGATGATCAGCCGCCTGCAATTGTCTTTTACACAGATTCAGCAATTCTCCAGCGACGCTTCGCATGAACTGCGCACGCCGCTCACTATTTTGCGGGGAGAGCTGGAATTGGCGCTGCGAACAAAGAAATATTCTTCGGAGGAATACCGGAAGATACTCTCCAGCGCTCTTGAAGAAACGATCCACATGAGTGCTATCATCGAAAATCTGTTGACTCTCGCTAAAGCGGACAGGGAGTTTACCCATCTCAAAACAGACGATGTTTGGCTCCGGCCGATCATTCAGGAATTATTCGAGGACACCGAAATGCTTGCGGAACGAAAGCAGATCGCTGTCCGCATTGGTACGCTCGACGATGCATTGATCGTCGGCGACGCCGTTCGTCTGCGCCAGCTCTTTTTAAATTTGATCGACAACGCCATCAAATACACTCCCGAACACGGTACCGTCGAGATCTCGCTGCTCCGTGAACAACGGTCGGCGAAGGTACGGATAAAAGATACAGGACTAGGTATTCCCGCCGACGAGCTCTCGAAGATTTTCGACCGCTTCTACCGCGTGGATAAAGCACGCTCCCGAGAACTTGGGGGAAGCGGACTGGGATTATCCATTGCTAAATGGATCGCCGAAATTCACGGCGGCTCTATCACCGTGTCGAGCGAAGTGAATGCCGGTTCAATCTTCCTTGTTACACTGCCATTAAAACCGCTCTCCCCGCAGATGGAAATCTTCAACTAAATTCTCCGCGCAATTGCATCTTGCAAAGTGATTGACTATTTTTTTCCGTCGCAAACAGAGAGCGCGTCAATCATCAATTCTGGAGAACGAATGTCATCAGATCAACAAAAGAATACGCTTGCCCGCCGCTTAACGCTTACCAACGCGATCATGGTCGTTATCGGTTCGGTAATCGGTTCCGGAATTTTCCTCACGCCGCAGAATGTGGCTGCCACGGTGGATGTGCCGGGCCTGATGATCGGCGTCTGGGTGCTGACGGGTTTGCTGACTCTTGCTGGTGCATTAACAAACGCCGAAGTGGCCAGTCTGATCCCGGAAGCGGGCGGGCAGTATGTGTTTTTCCGCGTTACCTTCGGGCAATTGACTGCATTCCTGTATGGATGGACGACATTCATCGTTTATCAGACCGGATCGATCGCTGCAATAGCTGTGGCGTTTGCGAAATATTTTGGTTATTTCGTCGATCTTCCGAATTTCGGCCCGGAGACCGAAGCGTGGCAGCTGCCGTTGATTGGAAATATACAGCCATTAAAAGATATCGGAGTAACGATGGTGGCTATCCTTGCAATTATTACGGTCACCATGATTAATTACGTTGGTGTACAGTTCGGTGGAATGATCCAAAATATTTTCACCATATTGAAAGTAATTGCAATAGGTGCAATTATTGTCCTCGCATTTGGTTCGGGAAAAGGGAATATCGATAATTTCTTCCCCTTGTGGGGAATGCCATCGTCCGGATCGCTGCTGGCGGCGGTTGGAGTTGCAATGATCGCCACACTCTGGTCGTATGATGGATGGAACTCCCTCACCTATCTTGCCGGCGAAGTCGTAGAACCGCAAAAGAACATCCCGCGCGCACTGATCATCGGCACACTGGCAGTGATACTGATCTATGTTGTTACGAATCTCGCGTATCTGTACATCCTTCCGATCGGACAGATTGCACAATCCAAACTGGTCGCCGCAGATGTGATGAATACCATCTTTTCAGGCTGGGGCGGCGCGATCATCTCCGCAATGGTGATGATCTCAACCTTCGGCACAGTGAATGCAACATCCATGACAACGGCACGAGTGTTTTATGCCATGGCAAAGGATAAGATGTTCTTCAGAAATATGGGAGAAGTACATCCAAAATTCCGCACACCGGCCAAATCCCTCGTCATTCAAGGGGCTTGGGCTTCCATCCTCTGCCTGACTGGTACATATGATCAGATCTTCACCTACGTGATTTTTGCCGGATGGATTTTTTATGCACTGGGAGGACTCGCTGTATTCATTTTGCGCAGCAAGCAACCGCAGGCCGAGCGGGCATATAAAGTCCCCTTCTATCCTGTCATTCCTGTCGTATTCATTTTTGTTGCAACATGGTTCGTCTATAACACCGTCGTTGAGCAAACCGCCGATTCCATGGTCGGTTTACTTCTTGTTGCCGCAGGAATCCCGTTCTATCTGTACTGGCAGAAACAAATGACGAAAGCGTAATAACAGCATAAAGAGTACACAAAAAAACCGTCCTGAAGATCTCGGGACGGTTTTTTTGTTTGTATCAGTTCTATATTAGAAGTCCCCGCCGAGGGAGAAATAATATTTCGGTATGGAAAAGGAACTTCCGGAATAGGACCAGGCAACATCAATCTTCAGCGGAAGTCCAAAGAGGAACATACGTACGCCGAAACCTGTGCCGATCAGGAGGTCCTGATTTATGGTATTACCGTTGGCGTCCTTTCCAAATGCACGGTAGAGACTTTCATTCGTCCACGAAGATCCAATATCCAGGAAGGTCGCTCCGGTAAGATTGCCAAGAGAGATCGGTAATCCGCCGGTGACAAGATATTGAATGAACGGATACCTCAACTCATAGTTGATGAGTGCATACTTCGTCCCGTTTCGGATATTATAATTATAGCCTCGCATGGGAAGCGCGGGAGTGAGAAAAGCAAAGTCCTCAATGTTCACGATCGGGATTCCCCCGTTTTCAAATTCCCTGTTGATCCATCCTTCTGTGCCCCCGATAAAGAACCGCTGCGCATTCTTCCCGAGACTGATTCCGCCGGAATACCGCATGACGAAAGAATACGTTCTCCAGAATTTAAAGTACCGTCGGTAATCGGCGGTGTATGTCGAGAAATCGAGTGAGTTCGTGCCCATCTTCGGACTGAACATTGCGTTGATATTGTATCGTGAACCATTGTTCGGGGATGTATATCCCCATAATGTATTATCATGAACGAAGCCGATCGAAGGTATGAACAACTCGCGTCGCTGGTTTGGTGCACCGGCATACTCCAGGTTTTCCCGCAGCAAGTTCATCCAGGAGATTCCGAATTCCAAACGGTTGTATCGATCAATCGGCATTGCTGCGGTTCCTGATATTCCGTACGTGCGGAATCTGTTCAGCGTCACACCGTAATACGGATCATCCAGATATAGGAACCGCGCACTGTGATATCCTTGAACACCGTAATCGATCAATTGCGGCAGGTAAAAATATGCCAGAACATAGTCGCTGTTCTTCAGATCGAGAAGTAAATTCGTCAGAAAATAGATTTGATGGTCACCCAGCATATCACTGAACGCCATCATCGTTGTTCCCTGCACTCCGTAAAATGTACTGAACGCCGCATTGCCGTATACGATGTCCGGTGAAAAGTTCAATTTATATTTGTTCACGATGTAGTTGCTATCCTCATCCAGATTGCCGGAGACTGCAATCGTTTTTGTATTCAACATCGGAACATAATCTGTCTCTTTTGCCTTCTCTGTTTCATCGATGAAAACATAATTATTAAAATCGATCCGAACATTCTCGCCGTACACACTTGCTGTGTCCTTCATCGGTTCCGCGGCAGCAGTCTTAACTGTATCGGTCTGTTTTACAGCAGTCCTGTGCTTCCGTTTGTGATACTCCGTCAATTCCAGCCGGTCCATTTCCAACTGTTTTTCGAATGGAGTCTTCAGAAGAAAAACGTCGAAACCTGCTTCGTTCAATGCGGAAAACGCCAGTTTATTCCCGTCGGCAGAAAGAGAGAGTTGATAGACTCCGGTAATCGCATTGGTAATCGGCCTGTCGGCATTCGTCGCAAGGGTTCGCTCGTACACATTTCCGTTTCCGTTCCGGTCTGAAACATATAATAATTTCGTTCCATCTGGAGAAACGACCGGGGAAGTTTCATCGCTTCCTTCATCGTTCGTGATGCGGGAAATAGTCCCGCTCACAACATCAAGCGAGTACAGATCCAGTTGCTTAAAATCGAATCGGGCCATCTTAAAGGACGCCGGCAGCATGTTCCGTGCAACGTGATCCCGTCGGTCCGACACAAAATAGATCTTCTTTCCATCGGGCGACCAGACGGGCTCCGAATCCGAAAAAAGATCATCGGTAAGATTCTTCAATTCCTTGGTCTTCAGATTATAACAATAAATGTCCGATTGGTACGATGTGTTGCCGACAAACACTAATTCATCACCTTGTCGGGACCAGTCCACTGAAAAGATCCCATCCAATTCCATTTCGATCTTCTCTTCATCACCGCTAACAACATCAATGATGTAAATAGCATCCCGTTCACCGCTCTTTGCAGACAATGCAAGTTTTTTTCCGTCCGGAGACCAGGTCATCCCGGGCGTCAGCAAATGCAACTCTTCGAAATTCTTTGTCCGTTGTCCGTCCACGATCTTCGTCACCTTATTGTCGATGGTCGACATGACAAAGACATCGAAATAATCTTCCCGGTCCGAAATAAATGCGATTTTGTCCCCCTGCGGAGAAATTGCTGGACTGGTATTGTAGAAATTGTTCTCTTTCACATGGTTTGTCAGGCGTGAGGCAAAATCTTCCGGTTCCTCGCGCTTCGCGATATCGGGCCAGTACAACACTTTTTGTTCTTTTTGCCAGCGCTCGGAAAGTTCTTCAACGCTTAAGCCGATAGCGCTTTTAAATCCGGCGTCGACATTCCGCAGACTTTTAATGCGGTGAAGAATTTCTGCGATCTTTTGTTCACCGTATTTGTTCGCAATATAATAGAAGACCGATTGACCGCCGCGGTATGCAAAATAACCGCCCAGGTACTCAATCGGCGGCAGATAGGTATGGATCGCTGCATCCCGCATGAACATATCGGAGTTGGTGTCCCATCGGAGTGCTTCATACTCCGCAAACCCTTCGCTGATCCACATGGGCAGTTGAATGCGGATGTTGTTGGAAATGATCGATTGGATCGATCCACCGTAGAACATATCGTTCATCACTGCGTGTACCAATTCATGATGAATCACATGACGAAACTGACGGTACCCTCCTTCGAACGGCAGAACCACGCGGTTCTTGAACAGTTCTGTAACTCCGCCAATCCCTTCTTCAAGATATTCACTGACGACATTCGTCTGCTGGAAATCGTTATGCGAATTATAGACCATGATCGCAATACGGTTATTCAACTGATAGCGCATCGTCTTGCTGATCGATGCATAGGCAGATTCCGCAGCGACTGCGGTAAAATTGGCGATTGAAGCGCCGCCATCATAGAAGTAAACGTCGAAATGGCTTGTTTGAATGAAGGACCAGTTGAACGGTTTATACTGCACCTTGTTCTTTCCGAAATTCCCTTCCTGCGCAAACATGATGGACAGGCAGCAAACGACCGCTACAGCAAACTTTCTCATAGCATCCTCAAAAAATATCCTTGTTTCCGTACAACAGTTCTGTATTCGGCTTAATTCCGTTTTCTTTTGTTCTTTTTTCCTTTACTCTCTTCTTTAATATCTGTTTCGGCAAGGACAAAATCAATCTGTCTGCGTTCCGGGGTGACCTTAGCCACCTTGACAATTATCGAATCGCCGAGACGCAGGCGTTTCTTTTTCCGCTCACCGACCAACGCGTATTGCTTTTCATCGAAGACATAATAATCATCATCCAGATCCCGCACATTCAACAATCCTTCCACCAGGATGTCCTTGATCTCAACAAAAACGCCGTATTGGATTACTCCGGAAATGATTCCTTCGAACTCCACTCCGATATGCTGCCGCATATATTCTACCTGCATTACTTTTACAGAATCGCGTTCCGCATCTGCTGCGACCTTTTCCCGCTCCGAGCAATGCTTGCACATGGCCGGCAAATCTTTCCGCATAGACTGTTTGCGTTTTTCACTCATCCCGTTCATATAATCCCACAACAGCCGGTGCACCAGAAGATCGGGATACCGCCGGATAGGCGAAGTGAAGTGCGCATAGTGATCGAATGCCAGTCCGAAATGACCAATGTTGTCTGCCGAATAGACCGCTTTGGCCATGCTTCGCAGTGCCACTTCATTGATCAGATTCTCTTCTTTCGTTCCCTGTACGTCGGTCAACAGCTGCTGAAGATCTATTGACGAAGAAGATTGCGAGATGTTTAATTTATAACCGAATTTTCTTACGAATTCTTCCAGTGAGCGTAGTTTTTCTTTGTCCGGAAGATCGTGCACACGATAGACGAACGGCAGTACTTCTCCGTTCTTTTCCAGTGTGGAAATGTGCGTCGCTACCGTTTGATTTGCCAGCAGCATACATTCTTCCACCAGTTGATGACTCTTCAGCCGTTTTTTTATGTAGATGTCCGATGGTTTCCCCTTCTCATCATACGTGAACCGCGCTTCCGGAGAATCGAAGTCGATGCTGCCGTTCTTCATCCGTTTCTTTCGGAGGATCTTTGCTGCAGACCAGAGATCGTTCAATTCTTCGGCATATTCTCCTTTATGTGAATCGAGAATTGCTTCCGCTTCTTCATAAGTGAATCGGCGTTTGGAATTGATCACGCTTCGTGCAAATTCATATTTTCGGACCCTTCCTTTGTCCGTCACATTCATGAATACGGAATATGTCAGCCTGTCCTTCTGCGGAACGAGACTGCAAATATCATTCGAGAGTTTTTCCGGCAGCATCGGGATTACCTGATTGGCAAGATACACACTCGTCGCCCGTGCAAATGCTTCCTGATCGATAATTCCTCCTTCCGTTACATACGCGCTGACATCGGCGATATGAACACCGATGCGGAAGGAGCCCCCCTCCAGCTTTTCAATGGAAAGTGCGTCGTCAAAATCCTTAGCATCATGCGGATCGATCGTGACGATTACTGCGTTTCGAAGATCGAGCCTCTGACGGATCTCTTCTGCGGGAATCTGCGAAGGGATGGAAGCGGCGGCATGCTCCACCTCCTTCGGAAAGGCGGTCGGTAAATGATACGCCTGGATTACCGAGCGAAGTTCAACAAACGGATCACCTGCGGCACCTAATGTTTTGATAATCTTTCCTTCGGGATTCTTGTATGCATCTTCCCATTCCAACAATTCCACAAGTACTTTGTCCCCGGATTCGGCGCCGTTCAGGTCTTCTGGGGCGATATAGAAATCCCGCTTTACCGTAGGATCATCCGGTAGGACAAAATAAAAATTCTTGCTCCGCTGCAAAGTGCCGCCGAATTCCGTATGTGCGCGGGTAAGAACGCTCAACACTTCTCCGACGCTCCGTTCATCATCCGTTTTTTTCCCTTTTTTGGAGACGAAGACAGCGCATTCAACGATATCGCCGTTAAACGCAGTGCCGAGTGATTGCTTGTCGATAACCACTTCGCCGCGGCTCGTTGTCACAACGCCGTTGCCGCGCTTGTCCACCTTCAGTACTCCGCGAAGCCGGTTCGAAGTTGCCGGAATGTGGTATCCTTGTTTCTTTGTCCACTGTAACGCCCCATCATCCACCATGGCGTGAAGGATTTCCCTGAGAAATTGAAAATCTTGTTCATTCGAAATCTTCAAGCGACGGCGCAATTGGCGGGACTTGAATCCTTCCCTATTGTGTTTTGATAAATAGGAAATGATCTGTTCACGGAATTGTTCTGTTTTCATGTTGTTGGTTAGAAAGTAAATCGGTAAAAGAGACGTGCACCGAGGATATTCTTCGCTTGAATAGATGTGTAATCAGCATTCTCGGTCTTTTTTTCCACCTCAAAAATAAAATTTCTGTTCTGTTTTCCCAGCACAGGCAGTTGAATGCTGACATTGGTATTGCTCACATCGGTGAAGACCCTGCCGCCGATATTGATCACGGCATCGGAAACTTCCAGCACGGTGTTGATGTCCGTTTCGGATGTAACATTCCGTACCTCAACTCTCTTCACGTAAGGAATATTGTTCTTGGTAATGAAATCGTTCACCAGCCCGGAAAGAAGACTGTTGATAAACGTCCCCCCGATCGCTTCGGTCAGCTGAGACCCAAGTCTGTTGCGGTCGTACGTGGAGAGTTCCTCGCGAAATTGTCCCGGTTTATTCTGCGACGAGGTGAGCAGAAACGCAATCGCATCGTTCTCAACATCACCGACTCTCGGTATCTCCCGGCCGTTATCGTCGACCTTGGCAAGACCGATCTTAATCTTTGGGTTGATACGCGTACCGGTGATTTCCAGGGAGACTACTACTTTCTCCTCTTTAGTTTCGTTGGGATCAACAAGATGAGTTCCTTCGTACTTTGCCAAGATGTTTAATTGCGGATTCTGCGGGTCGCCGATGAATGTCAGCGATCCTGTTGCTTTAAACTCCTTGTAGAATTTATAATTCGATCCATCCCCGACATTAATCGTCCCGGTTAGTTGCTGAGCGATCTCATCTTTCTTCAGCACCATTTTCCCATTGAGTTCGGCGAACAATTCTTCATATGCTCCTGCATTGGCATTAAAGATCATCTGCACTCGCACATTCCCCCGAGTTTCGATCGTTAATTCATATCCGAATCCATCGAGAAATGTCCGTTCAGTCTTTTTAAGTGATGATACCGGTAACAAGGCCTGAAGTATCTTATTCACCGCTGCGGTATCGACCATCTGTTTCGATGTATCATCAACGAACAGAATGTCATCGAACCGTGCAGCTGCCAGTGAAGTGGCTTGCTGTGTCGGCGGAAACGTCAAGAATGCATCCTGGACAATAATATCCCCGATGATCCTTGACCGCTCGAATGTTCCTTCAAACCGCAAACCTTTCGGACCTGTCTGTCCGACAAGTCTGCCAAAGAACGACTGGTTGGCTGCGCGTGAACGGTCCTGCAACACCAAAAGTTCGCCGTTTGCCGTCAAATGATATTCCGCCGGAGCAAATCCTTTCAATTGGATATGACCGCCAATATCAACACGCCCTTCAGTGTAATCATCCTCTAAATTAGTAATCGCAAATTGCGGAAAAAGGATCTTTTGACTGTCCAATGCAATTGTTCCACGGACACGGTAGGTAATTCCATTCATTTCAAGTCGGAAAGATCCGCTGTCCAATTGAAACTGACCAATTTGGATTGGATTGACCAACGATCCTTTCAAGTCGACCATACCGCTGATTCTCCCTTTCATTTGGTCGATTTCCGGGACAAAAATATCGAATACCGAGGAAGAGAGGTTCCCAGCGGTAATTTGTAAATCCATTCCTTCAATATTTACCCGGTCTTCCACATCGGTAAACCGGAGGTCAATGGGAACCACTCCTTCTAGATTGAATTGTTGAGAAACCGGGGAGTCCGATGCATCATTCATTTCAATCTTTACACCGGCCCGCCTTTTGGAATAGCTTAACGCCGCGTTTAGATCGCCAAAATTGCTGTTCCTGTACGAAATGTCTCTACCCTCCAGTTGAGCTATGATGATCGGGCTTTCGGCAGTTCCGGCAACGGTCGCAGACATATCAATCGTTCCTCCTAGCGCAAGCGCCTGTTCCCGGAACGCCTGCGAAGTATTCACAAAGAAGATATCCGAAAGATCGAAGTTCTTTACGGTAGCATCTGCCATGATGGCACCGTCGAAACTATATTTTCCTCTTACCGAGATCTCCTCATCCCTTCGGATAAACAGCGATGAGTCTATTTGAATACCATTGGATGAAATTTTCGTCACAAACGGGGTTGCAGAACGGATATCGATTCCCTGATATCTTGCATACAAATCGGAAAATGTTATTGTATTGGCTATTGGTGTAACACCAATCGAGCCTTGGGCTGAGAATGCCAGCGTGGTATCGACATCCGATGCAACCGAAAATTCTCCTTGTTGTTTTGAATAGTCCAGCCCGATGGTAGTGAATTTGAGCGTGGTATTCTTGATATCAATCTTATCACTGCTAAAATTGATCTTCATTGATAATGAATCATTCAATGCCGTCATTCGATGTGGAACGATCTTTTGAATGGAGTAATTCAAATCGGCCTTGTTGAAATTCAGAGGAACCGACGGATCATCATACGATCCACGCGCCAGGACGATATTCCCGGAAGAAGAGACTCCCGCAGAATCACTGCTCAATGTCCCTCGAGCACTCCCGATCAGTTCAAGTCGGGGAAAATCAAAGAAAACGGAAATAGGCTGCAGGTTTTTTAATGTCAAATCATAGGTGATTGAACTGGGTTGAAGAAGCAGTGAATCTACTGCTGAAGACGAATCCTGTTGTCCGGCATACGAAGTATCCACGATCATCCGTTGATACGCATACAGAGAACTTATTCCTGCAATATGCGCTTGGATCCCTTTCACCATATCTGCAAAGGTGAACTTTCCCCGTATCGTCCCATCAACAACAGGCGAACGAACGGTGATATGATCGTTGTTGAGTGTATCCTTCAGCCATTGCAGCACGATTTGTGCACTGTCAAAGGACATATCCTTGAAATTCGAAGCGGAAAAATCGATTCTTGTGTCGGACGGATTGTCGAACAATGAAAGTCCAGTGCCGGAGCGTTCGATATTGAACGAAAGATCGGACCGATAATAATCATTCTTCAGGATGGGAGCCAGATCAAGTCTATCGATCGATGCGGAAAGAAGATATGACGGAGATGCTTCGTCATGAAAATCAATAAATGCTTTTCCGGTAATATTTCCATCCGGCGAACGGACAAAAATATCGGTCTGGATCTTCTGTTCCTTCGCAGAGACCTCCACTTTTGCCGCATTCACTGCAATATTCCTGATCATTGATGAATCGATCTCAACCGTCGCTTCGGAATTCAGCGTCGCCATGGATGTTCCCTCTCCTTCGATAAATATCCGGGTATTCAATCTTGAAAGAAACTCGTTCGAGGCAAACACTTTTTCCAAATTAACGTTATTACCGGCGAGTATCCCCTTGTAGTGGATATTTTCTTCGGTAATAACCATCTGTCCATCCACCGTAACCGTTCCCGCGGCTGAACGCACTTTGGAAATTGCAAGGAAATCGAGCGGTTTCCCGACGAACTGAAAATCGAGTGTCAGCATGCCGAGTTGTGCATATTCCGGTATCTTGAAATACGGCATAAGCGCAGGAACATCGGAAGGATTGACGGTACTATTGGTCGAAACGACATTCAGGCGCAATTCGCGCGGATTATGGATGTTGGAAACCGTACCGGAAAGAGAGATAACCGATTTCCCGAATGTTGCGTTCAATTTGCGGACGGATAAATTTTCAAAATTTCCATCCATTTCACCGTCGAAATAGACGTTCCCTTTCAAAAAATCAAGTGAGGGTAGGAATATCTGAATGTCATTCGCCAAAATATTGGAAGGGTTTATATTCAATCCTACGTGAACTGATCTCAATTCGGCAACAGAACCGATGGAAAAGACATCAATTCCATCCATCCGTGCCGTACACTCAATCCGTGAAGTAGGGGTTTCAATAATCAAGTCTTTAAGAATGCTCTTATCCCGGGTCCGAGATACTGCGGCTGTGAGTTTCGTCAGCATGAATTTCTCTTTGGGAGAGATGAAAGACAGGTGATTGATATCCGCCGCCAATTCCCTGGAAGAATACATCCCATCAATGTTGATGTTCACTTTTTCCAGGTCGATATTACTGTAATTGATGTTCCGGTGCCCGTTCCGGTCGAACAGCAATGAATCAATTGCTCCTGTTGAATCAGTGATATGTACCTGAGCATTGATAATCCGCAGGCTTCCGGCAGTAACAACCAACGGTGATTCCGCCGTATCGGGTGGCGTGGACGATCGGGAAAGCCGGTTCACATTCCATTCACCATTCTTCCATCGGATAAGATTGACGGAAGGATTTTCGATCGTCAGCGAATCAACTGTGATCCTGTCATTCAGGATATCCAGCAGATCGTACTGCACAGTCACTGTTCCGGATTCAACGAACGGTGCTCCGTCCACATACATCATCACGGTGTCAACGGTGAATCCAGTAATGAGATTTCCGTTGATCTCGCCGATATAGATGTTGGCATTAACTTCTTTTTCGAGAAAATTATAAAGGGTCGATCGCAATGTTGCACGGAACATTGGGGTTTGCGTGAATAACCCAAGTCCGCCCATGACGAGAAGGAATGATGCAACGGAGTACAGGAATATTTTTGAAGCTTTTTTCGTCATTAATTATTTCTTACCGAACCGGTTCACAATGGTTTCAACGATGCCGGACGTTGACCGATCTGGGACGAATTCGATCGTTTGAACGGAACCGCCGGCGCGTTCAACAACTTCTCTCCCCACGATCGACTCGATCGTATAATCCGCCCCCTTTACCAGCACATCCGGAACCAGCGTAGTTATGATATTGAGTGGTGTATCCTCATCAAACATGCATACTGCATCGACATTGGCCAACTGAGAGAGAACATACGCCCGATCTTCCTGCGGTACAATCGGACGGAGCGAGCCTTTGATCCTACGTACCGATGCATCAGAGTTCATGCCGATGATCAGCACATCGCCGAGTGCTTTGGCTTTGGAGAGATATTCCACATGGCCGCGGTGCAGGATATCGAATACGCCATTGGTGAAAACCACCTTTTTCCTATCCAGCTTCCAGGTGTTCCGCTGAACGATCATTTCCTGCTGTGAATAGACTTGTCCCATAATTGTCAATGTTCCAGTACTGTTGCACGTAACACCGAAGGATCGATAGGAATGATCCCAACCTCACCGCAGACAATACCGCCGGCATAATTCGCCAACGCTGCCGCTTCGGCTACGGATGCTCCGGAGGCGAGCATCGCCGTCAACGTTGCTATCACCGTATCACCGGCTCCCGAAACATCGGCTACCTTTCGAGCTTTGGTAGGGATGTGGGAAACAGCGCCGTTTTTTTCAAACAAGCTCATTCCTTTTTCGCTGCGGGTCAGCAGGATATTTTCCGCATTCAGCCGTTTCAGAAGTTCTTTGCCTGCTGTGAGAACGTCATCTTCCGTTTTCAGAGATTTCCCGAAGGCATCCTCGGTCTCCTTCTTGTTCGGTTTAAAGATGGTCACATCGGTATATGCAAAGAAATTATTGAACTTCGGATCGACCGTGATGATTTTTCCGTGTTTTCGGGCAAGCGCTATGATACGATGGATCAAATCCTTGACGACCACTCCTTTGTTATAATCCTGAATGATTATCGCATCCAGCGAATCGATATTCTTTTCAAGTCCAGCAAAGATTTTTTCTTGAACGAGAGTACTTACATCCCTCTTCTCTTCATGATCGATACGGACGACATGTTGATGATGGGCAATCACCCTTGTTTTCACCGTTGTTGGACGCGATTCATCGGTGATAATACCCTCGAAAGAGGTTCGTTGCTGTTCCAGAATCGACCGGAATTCTGTACCACCGGTATCGTTCCCGACAACACCGACAAGAAACGCTGTTCCTCCCAACGAAGTGACATTAATCGCAACATTCGCAGCGCCACCCAACCGAACGGATTCATTATCAACTTCTACAACCGGAACAGGCGCTTCCGGTGAAATTCTGTTCACTGATCCCCAAATATACCTGTCGATCATAACATCGCCGACAATGGCGATGCGCTTTGAACGTACTTCTGTAAGTAATTTGTCGATTCGTTGCTGAGTAAAAGTAACCATCAAGATCAGGAGTCAGTGGATATTTTTTGCATTTATAATAAGAATATAGCCAATAATCGACCGACTTTCAATTTAGGAGGGAATAAAAAACCCCGTAATTCGCTTATTTTCCGGGGTTTTGTCTGATGTGGAAGTGCATAGAAAAATTGCGGTGACGAAAGGACCTAAGCCGGAAGAAAATAAAATACCAATGCAAAAATAATGTATACCGAAACCAGTTGTACACCTTCCAACCAATTACTCTCGCCATCGCTGGCAATCTGTTCGGTAATCAACGCGGATAGTGCGATTGCAAGAATCTCAATTGGTGTAAACACAAGGTCCATCGGACGGGGACCAACTCCATAACTGGCAAACACAAGCATCGGCGCAACAAAGAGAGCTACCTGTACGCTGCTGCCAACAGCGATGCCTAGGCTAAGATCCATTCTGTTCTTTAAGGCGACAAGGATCGCTGTGCTGTGTTCGGCTGCATTGCCGATAATTGCAACCACAATCACTCCAACAAAAATACTGGTCATGCCCATCGCTTCCGCAGCATGCGCAACAGACGATACCAGAATCTCGCTCATCCACGCGATAAACACTGTAGCAACAGCAAGAACGGAAATTGACCGGCTGAGACTCCATGCGTTATGATGTCCGTCATCAACTTTCGCTGCTTCCGCCGCTTCACCGATAAACAGTTGTTTATGTGTTTTCAACGAGAACAAAAGACTTAATCCATAGGTCGCAACCAGTACGACGGCAATCTCCAGGCTTAGATCCGCCTCTCGATCCGCGATATCTTTTCCCCCAAAATAATGGAAGACAGCCGGCGCTATCAAACCGATAGATGCCAGTGTCAGCATGGTGGACAACGACCTCGCACCACGCGCATTGAATGTTTGTGACTTAAATTTTATCCCGCCGGCAAGCAATGAAGCACCCAGCACCAGCAGGATGTTCCCGATAATCGAACCAGTAATGGAAGCCTTAACCACATCATATAACCCGGCCTGAAGTGCCATCAGTGCAATGATTAATTCTGCCGCATTACCGAAAGTTGCATTCAGCAATCCGCCGATTCCCTCTCCGGTCTTTTCTGCAAGATGTTCTGTTGCCTTTCCCAGCCATCCCGCCAACGGGATGATGGAAATGCAGGAAAAGAGAAAGAGAGTCGTTTCGGAAAAATGGAAGATATATTCTCCGGCAATTGTCGCCGGCACAAAGAGTAACAGCCAGTTGAGGGATGGTTTTAAAAGGTTATTCATATTCTCCGGGTTCGGATTGGAGTGGAAAAAATAGATGCGGTCACTGTTGCAGACGTTTCAACAATTGTATTTGTCCGGCATGGTACACGTCGTGCATTGCAGCGCCGCTAATGGTCTGCAGATTGCTGAATGTGCTGCCATTCGGATATTTAAACAGAGCAGATGGCGATAGTTTTTTCACTTCATTCACTAACAAGGTATGCATCTCATCCAGCAGACGGAGATCACTTTTCCATGCTTTTATTGTCCGCTCTTCAGGGCGATCGAAAAAATTGTTCCCTTTTAGGGGGAATGATCCGTGTTGTTCTCCAGAAAGCCGGCGGCGGACGATGTATTTCCAATATGCACAATGAACAGTCAATTCCCAGATGTTGTGTCTGCGCGGGGATGGCCGCCAGCACAGTTGTTCCAGTGTTAAACCGCGAACGGAACCGCGAAGATTCGTTCCATGCCATGAACGCTGGTGAAATGATTCTTCCAGTAGGTGTATCAACGCCAGTAGCTGCGATGAATTTTTCATAATCCCGTTACTATTTGTTCGTTCGATAGGCCGGTGAGAATACGGCACAAATACTTGTGACCATTATTGTTTCCTTCAACCGGAAATACTGTTCGGCACTTGCTTATTTCGCAGATAGGCGGCCTTCCACTGCTGCAATCAGAAGATCAAGATCGATTGGTTTTGTCAGGCAAAGATCGAATCCCATCCGTAAAGCGGCGCGAAGGATCTTCTGATTGTTTGTTTCGGTAATGAAAAAGAATGGCGTATCCTTCAATGAAGGATGTTCCTGTACTTTAGTGTAAAATCCGAAACCATCAAGTGATCCGGTTGGAAAGATCGCCTCACTGATGATCAGTTTGGGCAGTTGTTTCACCATTACCTGCAGCGCATCTTCTGCCCTGCTGGCGATGACCACTTCGTAATGATGCTGTTGTAAAGCCCTCATTACCGTCACGAGGACGGTCTTATCTGGTTCCACCAATAGTATCCGTGCTTTCGGCTGTGTCCCTTTTTTTGCATCTTGCACGACATTTTCAATCGTCAAATGTTCTTCCGGGGTGATTCCATACCGCCGTCGCATCATATCCAGCACTTGCCGTTCCATTTCAGAGATCACTCCGTCCTTCCATGCAAGACGCAGTGCGTCCACATATGCTTCGATCTTCACCTTTTTTTCAATCAACATATGCTCTTCCATCGTAATATGGAAGATCTCTCTCACCGACCGGAGTTCCTGTTCCTCTTCGGGAGTGACCTTTCCGTCGAACCATGCTTCCTTCATCATCTCTTCATACATCAATAAGCTTCCCCGCTCCAGGTGCAATGGCGATTCCGCAACTTTCGCCTGAGGTTCCACTTTTGATTGTTGGATCGCCGATGAGAAGATCTTCTGTCCCTCTTGTTCCTGCTCCATCATCAATTGTTCTATCCGGTCAGAATACGCTTTGGCAAAATGGTTGCCGGGATCGACAGCATATACCTCTGCTATTTTTTTCAATGCTTCTGGATATTCCCTTCGTGTAATCATCTGCTCGGCCGCCGAAAAATGCTGCGTGATCATTTGCATGATCTCTTCCTGCGTGGGACCTTTCGGAGCAAGATCTTCATGCGGAGCATTCTGTTTTTGAATGAGCATGATCCTCTGTTGGAAGGAGCGGGCAAGAGAATGTTTCGGATCGAGCAACAATGCCTTCCTGATCTCTTCCAATGCACCGTTGAAATTTTTTGCCCGGACGAGTTCATCAGCATAACGAAGGTGCTTCGATATCAGTTCACGCTGGTGATCGGTGGAGATAACGGTTGGTTTATTTCCAAACATAAAGTGAGTTCCCCAAGATGAATCAAAATATCCCTTGTAAACTATTGAAAGTCTGTAAGAAACTCAACAATAAAATATAAACGCCGCTGAAGAGCGGCGTATGGAATGATCGTAATACTCTTTTTTCTGCCCGAATTAGAAGCGATAACTCACGGTAAAATTCACCAATGTTGTGGAAATAGATTCATCCGTTCGGGAAGGGTCAAGAACCTTCGGAAGGCTGTATTGATTTCTAAATGTCTTATAGGAACCGATTGCTACAGCCCCGTCCAACAGCACATTCCTTTGCAGAAAAATACCGAGCCCACCGGTGATCATCGACTGGTCGAAGGCGCCCGGATCGTTCTTATACGGAGATGGCTGCATCAAGTATCCACCGCGAATCCTCATCTCAGTTGAAGGGATATCGAATTCTGCACCGAAACGGTAGCTTGTTACCGACCGGAAGTTGGCCTGAAGGTCGGTATTCTTTTTTTCCAATACTGGATTATCGGTCCATTCGATTTGCGTCCAGTCTGTCTGTTCAATATCGGCGGCAATAAGCAATTCCGGTAACACATAAGCAGAAACACCGACGCCGAGAGTCCAGGGAGATTGGATTCCGTATTCATTTGTTGCATCATACGAATATTTCGTGTTTGGAACGGCAGCCCAGGTGCCGGTATTATCAAAAACACTTTCTCCTTCATTGGAATAAGTTTCCTGAATCTTGATCGATGTCGGCCCACGCGCGATCAATCCCACCCGGAAGAAATCCGAACGATACATGAGTCCTAATGTAATGTTGCTGCCGCTCAACTCACTGCTTAAATAGCTGTCATAGTAGAATTTATTGAAACGAAGATGAGCGGAATCTGCCGGAAGTCCGGCGGCAGAGTTTGAATAGATATTCCGCGTATCTTCTTCGACATAATATCGGGAATAGTCATACATACCGGAGTAGACATTCAGCGATATACCAAAAGAAATATTTTCTTCAATATCAATCGCCCCGGAAAAGGACCACAATCCCAGATTCCCGCCTTCTTTGATCTGACCGCTTTGCTGAACATTTTTATTTATGGATGTATATCCGGTGGAATCTGTTAGTTTTACCTTGAACGGAATATCATAATCATAATAATTGTCATACAGCGAATAGATGATGGAACTCTTGTCGTTGAATCCATTGAATTTTAGAGATGAACCGTAATCAGCGATCCTGTTATATCCGAAGGCGAACACCAAGCTCCCCTGAACTGTCGGGAATGGAAATACAAAACCGGCATTATCAATGGAAGTTGTCGTTGATGATGAGCTCTGTTGTGTAGAAAAGAATGTCGCATCGTTCGACAGACCCGCACTAGAAATCCCGCCGGTCATTTCAAGCCGCCGCATCTGTGCAAGACCGGCTGGATTCCACAGCGATGCACTGTAATCATCCGATACGCCGATGTAGGCATTGCCCATGCCGAGCGCTCGTGAACCTGAACCGTTACCCCGGGACGAATATCGAAGCGCATCTTCGGTGAACTGCGCATATGATATAGTGACGAGCAGGATTACAGAGAGAAATAAATGCAATGTTCGTTTCATAATCTACCTTGAAATTTATTTGGGTCGATCTCCGCTGCCGTCTCTGGACGATCCATCGGTACGTGTCCTGCCGGTTGGTGTAGTGCCGCTTTGACGATTCTGCCCGCTGTCATTGGTGGATGCCGGCGGTGTGGCCGGTTGCTGGGTAACGGTAGTTGGAGTCGTTGGAATAGATGGTTGTGAAGTCCCAACGGGTGATTGCGGTTGCGGATAGGTCGTCGGAGCCGTGGTTTGTGTTCGCTCTCTCTGTTTGTTTCCATCGCGGGTCGGCCCATCAGTACGGAGACGGTTTCCGGATGGTTCTTCTGACGGTGGTGAACCTCCTGGAGACCACCATGCGTTTGGGGGCGTGTATGGATTCGGCCAAAACGGGTTCGGGCTCGCTATCAATATCGGCCCGCCGGTCACCGGGTCATCATACCAATCGCGTGATGACAAGAGATAGCCATTGTGCACATTTCGCACTCCATAATATTCCATTTCTTCCGCACGCTCATCTAATTCTGAGACGGAGTGACACGAAGTACAGGATTGATTATAGTTAAGCGAATAGGAAACATCGGGCAATGAAGTTGCACTTTGTGTTCGTCGAGACTGCACAAACTCCTGCGGTGTCATCAGCTGGGTATAACATCCGCTTAACGAAAATGATGTGATCACAAGAATGAGTGCTGCTGAATAACTTTTCACGTTAATCTCTCCTTTTGCTGCCGCCAGCCGATGATCCTCCGGAGTTCCCTCGTTGACCGGGTGATTGAGAAGGCGGTGATTGCCTTGGCGGTGAATACGTCGGCTGTCGAGTTCCCCGGGGCCGTTCTGCTGGTTGTTCCACCTGCGGAGTTTGTTTCTTTTCCGGCCGGTTGTATTTTGGCTCTTCCCGTTGAGGCCGCTCAGCAGGCTCACGTTTAATTACAGGACGATCATTCTTTGTCGGTTCTTTTTTCGGCTCATTGGATGTGGGTCGATCATTGGGTCCATCTGTATATTTTCCACGCTCGATCACCGGAGAAGACGGTTTAGTACCGGAATTGCCATTATCATTGGAAGGTCTCTCTTCGCCCTCTGCTATCCGTGTTGACTGCTTCGGACTCATTCGCTCCCACCATGGCGTTACTGAATTTCTCTCTCGCAGTTCAGGTTGATCTTCAATAGTAGTCTTTCTTTTCGATTCATCCATTGGAACGGACGGCGTCGGCGTTGTGGCAACTGGTGATCCACTGAGTGATCCGGGCCTGTTTACCGGATAGGGGTCTCTCGAAGGACCGTTCTCCCTCGGTCTTCCCGGCGAAGATGGAGTATTTCCATATCCGGGAATTGGATTGTATACCGGATAATATGCATAAGGTGGATAATACGAATACCATGGATCATAATAGAATGGCGAAGGCGAATAGCACCACCCGTACGGCGGATAGTATGAATAGAACGGATCATAGTACCATGAAGGACGGTGATACATCCCCCAATAATAATCATTAAAGTAGGAATGATAGTATGAACTGATCCATGAGGAATATGTTGGGTAGTAATAGATGAAGGATACACTCAACCGGGACCGACGGTAATCATCATCAAGATAGTAATGATTATTGATGATGGTGCTGCCGTCTTCGTAAGAGGTATCCGAATCGTCAGCATATTCACGGTCCGATCGTTCCGTCGTTGCTAATTCCGTATAACAGCCAGTGAACAATGCTGCTACGAAAGCGACAATAAAAATTCTCAGCACGGTTTTCATAACTCACCTCATCGTTTTTCTATACGTATGAACAATCTGGAAGGGAATTTCATTCCTTATAGTGCAACGCTATACCAATAATGTACCACAAAGCGAAGCGGTTTTCAATGTAGATGTAGCTTCAGTAGCGAAGGTTTAATAGAAGTGATGGCTGTTGATGATTTGTATTGTTATAAGTATACGATTTTTGAAAAGAAAAATCAAAATCCATCAATCTCGCGGAGAATCAAGACATTTCTCAGAAGGTCCGTACGTATTCCACCTTTAATGTCCTATTAGCGAATGTCACATTTTTCTGATTTTTAACGATATTTTTCAGGTCAAATCCCAGAGTTAGTCCGTTAGCAAGCGACCATCGTATTCCGGAATTCAAATATCCTTTGCCCTGACCAATTGCACGTCCATGGCTGTCATTAAATGCAAAGTCGTATTCTGCGAGCAGCGATAATTCCGGACCGAGAGATTTCTCTACACCCATGAACACATCCATATCCTTATCGCCGTCCTTTTTCTCCATGGACCAATTGACACCGCCGTGGAATGAGAGAAAACCCATCATCGCATAGTTTTTACTTGCCGTAATGAAAATCCCGCGGGATTTGATGGTAAATCGTTCCAGAGAATCAAGGTATGTTTCTTTCCCTTGTGAATCGAAGCCAAAGGCGATCGCCGGCATTGCTTCACTTTCGTCAAACAACCGGTATTTAATCATAACACCCGGCAGTTTCTGCATGGTCACTTTCGCTTTTCCGATCACTCCCACACCGCCGTATGAAATTCCGAATGTCAGCCGGTCAAGCGCTCCAGCGTACACTCCAAACATCAATCCTCCATCCTGAAAGAAGTTCGATTCGAGAGAAAATGCTCCTCGCTTCAACAATCCCGCCGTGGGTGTGTCGATGACGAATCTCGGTTCAATATTGGCACCATCGCCTGCGGAATTCTGTGCGGCAAGCGGAATCGCGAGTGCGAGAAGAAGAAGAGGAATAAAAATGGTTCTCATGAATTGACCTTCATCGGTGATGGTACATTGTACGAAATTCCTATGCCTTTTTCCACGTAGTTCCTTCTTTCGTATCCTCTAGAACAACACCCATCACCTTCAAATCGTCACGGATCTTGTCGGACAATGCAAACTGTTTTGCTTTCCGTGCCTCAGCGCGGGAATTGATCAATAATTCGATCAATTTCGGTTCCAATCCCTCCGAAGAGGTGCCGTCGGCGGTCAACCGGATCCCCAGTACGGTTTCGGCAGCGGTCGTGAAGAATTCATCCAGTTCAGACATAAACTCATGCGATGCATTCTGTCCATCCGCAATGATTTCGTTCGTCTCCCGAACAAGTTCGAACAAGATACCGATTGCTGCCGGTGCATTCACATCGTCATCCATCGCCTCGAAGAAGCGTTTTTGATATTCCTTCAATCGTTCCCGAAAATCATTGGAGCCCTTCCGATGTTTGTTGATCTCCGTCCGCAGCCGGGCGACCGTGTTCCGCAATTTCTCCAATCCTTTCGATGCTCCTTCCACCGCCTGCTCGCTGTAATCCAATGTGCTGCGGTAATGGCTTTGAAGGATAAAGAACCGGATGACGCCGGGCTCGAACTTTTTGAATGCATCTTTCAGCGTTGTAAAATTCCCGAGTGATTTTCCCATCTTTTGACCGTTAACGGTCACCAGATTGTTGTGCATCCAATATTTGACAAATGGTTTTTTGGTTGCGCTTTCGCTCTGCGCAATCTCGCATTCATGATGGGGAAATTGGTTATCCATTCCGCCGCCGTGAATATCGAATGTTTCGCCAAGATATTTCATGGACATAGCGGAACATTCGATGTGCCACCCCGGAAATCCCGACCCCCACGGCGAATTCCATTGCATAATGTGATTCGGCTCCGCCTTTTTCCAGAGAGCAAAATCCGCGGGATGTTTCTTTTCCGATTTCACATCAACACGCGTGCCGCTCTCCGCTTCGTCGAGATTCCGGCCAGAAAGTTTCCCGTATTCTTTGTCCTTACTGACATCGAAATAGACTGAGCCGTTCGCTTCGTAGGCAAATCCTTTCGTAAGTAATTGTTGCGTCATTTCCACCTGTTCGGGAATATGGCCTGTTGCCCGCGGCGAAATGTCGGGACGAAGCACATTCATTGCATCCATATCCTCGAAATATTCCCGTGTGTACATTTCCACTACCTGCATGGGATGCAATTTATCCTTCTTCGCTTGTTTAGCAATCTTATCCTCCCCTTCGTCCGCATCATCGGTCAAATGGCCGACATCGGTGATGTTTTGGACATAGGTTACTTTATAACCGAGATAGCGTAAATATCGAACTATCACATCGAAGGAGACATAACTTTTCGCATGGCCAAGATGCGATAGACCATAGACCGTGGGACCGCAGACATACATGCGCACTATACCATCGATGAGCGGTTTGAATTCTTCCTTTGTCCGAGTGAGAGAATTGGTAATAATTAAAGGCATTAGCAGTATAGTTGATTTATTTAAAAGAGAAAAATAATATTGGCTGTTTGCTCTTGGCTGTTGGCCGTCGATTTATGGAAGCTGGTCATTTAAATGTTTGTTCGAATTAAATTTAGATTTCATTTTGCAATCACGAATGCCTTACTATCAATAGCGACTGGCTAAAAGTTAACATCTATTAGCTCTTTGCTACTTGATTCCCATCAACTCTCGTGCAGATTTCATTCCCGCTTCGGTGACTTCCGAACCGCTCATCAGTTTTGCCACCTCCCGAACACGCTCGTCGGTCTCGAGTTTTCTCAATCGAGTTGATGTTTTATTATTTGTTTCAGTCTTTTCAACCGCAAAATGCGTATCCGCAAGTCCCGCGATCTGCGGTAAATGTGTGATTGCAATAACCTGGTGATGTGTTGATAATTTTTTGAGGCTCATACCAACAGACTGTCCGATTCTGCCGCTGACGCCTGTATCAATCTCATCAAAGATCAACAACGGAGTCTTGTCGGAACTGGCAAGCGCCCCCTTCAATGCAAGCATAATGCGCGACACTTCTCCGCCAGAAGCCACTTTGGCTAACGGTTTCGGATCTTCTCCAACATTCGTCGAGAGGAAGAATTCCACTTGATCTATTCCGTTCGGTGCTGCTTCGTATAATTGATTTCCGATTTTCACTGCCAGCGAGTGTGTTAACGGATCGACAGGACGCTGTTGAATGAATGTGACAAATTGCGCTTTGGGTATACCGAGTTCACCGAGCGAAGAAAGAATCGCTTTTTCCAGTTTCCTTGAAGATTCTTTTCGCTTTGTTGTAATGATACCTGCTTTTTCACCCGAATCTTTGCGCTTCTCCTCAATCTCTTTTTCCAGTTTCGCGATCTCTCCTTCAAAATTCTCAGCAAATTTGAATTCATCGCCAATCTTTTTCCGGAATTCGATCAACAGGTCGATCGTTCCGCCGTATTTCTTCTTCAGCATCGACAATGCGCCCAATCGTTCCCGGATCTCTTCAAGCCGTTCAGGATTGAATTCAATACGGGAGGCGTAGCTCTGCACTTGCTTCGATAATTCATCGACAACGACTTCCGCAGAGCGTGCATCGGTGACCGATTCAGCAAATGAAGAGTCGATCTCAGCTAACTGCTCCACCATTTTTCGAGCTTTTACAAGACTGTCGCGAACAGAATTTTCCGCTTCATACAACAATTGATGGATGCCGTTCGTCAGTTCGCTGAGTTTTTCCGTGTTTTCCTGGATTTTAAGTTCTGCTTCGAGATGTTCTTCTTCGCCGCTTTGCGGATTGACTGCATCGATCTCTTTAATCTGAAATTCGAAAAGGGATTTCTTCGCCTTTAACTGCTGTTCCTGGTCTTGCAGCTCGCGTTTTTTCGATGTCAGTTCCGCCAACCGGCGATATACCGTCCGATATGCGCCGATCTCTTTGTCATACCCACCGAAGTCATCTAAAAATTCGATATGTGTTTCGGGATGTAACAGCGACTGATGCTCGTGTTGACCATGCAAGTCCACCAATGCATCGCCGATCTCTTTCAACAGTGAAACCGACACGGGAGAATCGTTCACAAAACATCGACTCTGGCCTTTACTGGTCAGCTCCCGGCGGATGATCAATTCTTCGGTTGCCTCATTCTCATTTGCATGAAGGATTTCAGCAACGCGTTCGTTCCCTTTGCTGTCGAATATGCCTTCTACGACTGATTTTTCTGCTCCGGTACGGATCATTTCTGTGCTGGCGCGATCGCCTAACAGCAGTCCCAACGCATCGATTAAAATGGATTTCCCTGCCCCGGTTTCACCGGTAATAATGGTCAGTCCAGAAGAAAACTCGACGGAAATTTCTTCGATGAGAGCGTAGTTTTTTATAAGAAGATTTTTAAGCATTGAATGAAGTTACATTGAAAATGAATGAGTTTCAATGTAGTTTTGTAACAATTGCATTGCTTTTCGACTGCTTCAGGGCTACCTTTTTCCATTGTTACATTATTGCCAGAAAGGCGTTTAATGGATTCGCTCATTACCTCGATACTATCCGCCGCACAAAATACGGCAACCTCACAGTTGATTACAGCTCTCGGAGTTGCTTTGCTTGTCACGACAGTTGCAGGATTAATCCTTTGGATTATCCGTTGGACTTTTCCGCGTCTTTATCGATACATCGCACGGCAGAAAGAATACCTATTCAGTGATATCACGATAGGTTCGTATCGGCTTATCAGCAAAGATTCAATGATGATCGCTTTCCTGACAGTGTTAAAGGGTGTTCGAGTGATCGTTTCGCTTATAGTGATCTATACTGCAGTCATTCTTATAATAGAGTCTCTTCCCTTGACCAGCTCTTTGGATGTTCGCGGCATCATAATATCATCTGTGACAGCATTCTTCCTCCTATTGATGGCGCGATTCATCATGTCCGGTATTTTTTCCATGCATCGATTTTTCGTACGCAATATCCACCAGCAAACCGGCACAACCATTCAGCCGGTCGCCATCAGATCCGTTGAGATATTTTCTGCTGCCCGTATCACAGAACTGCTTCTCGTCTTGAATTCGATGGTGCGATTTATCCTATCCGTGACGACCGTTTATGCAACTCTCACATTGGTCTTTGGTCTATTCGCGTTCTCGAAAAAGTGGTCCATGGCGTTGTTAGATTATACAATGAACCCTCTCCGTTTGATATTCGTTTCGTTCGTAAATTTCTTGCCGGATCTTATCGCCATTATCGTCATCATTACCGTAACGCGGTATCTGTTGACATTCATACAATTCCTTTTCCGCGAAGTAGAGAAAGGGACAATCTCGTTTACAGGGTTTTACAAAGAATGGTCAATTCCGACATATAAGATTGTCCGGTTTTTGGTGCTGGCGTTTGCCGTCGTCGTCATTTTTCCGTATCTCCCCGGCTCGGATACTCCGTTCTTTCAAGGTATTTCCGTCTTTCTCGGTATCCTCATCTCATTTGGATCGACTTCCGCCGTTTCAAATTTTATTTCGGGCACTCTAGTAACGTATATGCGTCCCTTCCGAATTGGAGACAGGGTGCGCATCGCGGATACTGAAGGAGATGTTATCGAAAAATCTCTTCTCGTCACACGGTTGCGAACAATCAAAAATGTAGAAGTGACGATCCCTAATTCAATGGTTCTCGGAAGTCACATCATCAACTACAGCGTGAATTCCCGCGAGTCGGGATTAATACTGAACACAACAGCCACAATCGGATATGATGTTCCGTGGAATACCGTTCATCAGTTGCTTATCACGGCCGCAGAAAAGACGCAATACATTCTCCAAAATCCGAAACCGTTCGTACTGCAAACAGCACTGAATGATTTCAGTGTTGTGTATGAGATCAATGCGTATACCAGTAATGCAAATCTGATGGCAAACATTTCTTCTGAACTCCGGCAGAATATTCAGAATGAGTTTAATGCTGCCGGAGTGGAGATTCTATCGCCGCACTTTATTGCGCTTCGCGACGGCACAGCATCAACTGTCCGGCCGAAGGACAAATCCGGAAAAAATGCTCCCTCCGGAATCACGGTGAATGTGCGATCGAAAAAATGACTGGCTATTCGGCGATGGTGATTTCCGGAACATCCGGAAGCATGCCATAATAGAACGCCATGCGGAAGAATTCTTCGAGTGAGGCCTTGGCGATTTCGTCGAAGCCGAATGAAAAGTGGGAAAGGTAATTTTGCAGTAGGTCCGCGGAATGTCCTGTTTCTGCGGCAAGTTCATTGGCTACAGAACCGAGTGCATCGGTCCCTGCGGTTAGTGATTCCAGCAGCATTGTCCGGATGCCGGCATTGTACATATCGGCACGGGAAATACAGACCGTATGAACGAATGGAAGTTCCGTGATGTCGGACCATTCGTCGATAATGTCGATGAATGGATGATTATCGGCCAGCGTGAGCAACGGATCTCCCGTTACAAGCGCACAATCCGCTTTCGCCAGCATCTCGTCGATAGAACCAATGGCCGGGATGATCGCCGGCTTCTCCGCATCGTATTTCTCTCCAAGCACGATCCTTGTCAGTACCACATCCGTGGTTGAAACATTGCCAACGGCAAAAGAGCGAATCACCGGAAGATTCTTCCGCAGATACAGCCGGGCAACGCTGCTATAACCGATTGACGAGACGCCGATGTTCGGATACAACACCATACCGGAACTATTTTGCGCGAAATCGACAGGCGGAATAAATGCCGCGTTCAGTTCATTACTCATCAAACCGTCTATATGCACGGACGGTGTATCAAACAAAAGTTCCCCCGGAAAACCGGAGGAACTTTTGAGTGTTCGATACAAAGGCTGTGTGAACAATTCGCGAAGAGCTCCGATGCGAACCGATGAACTCACTGGTTCGCGCCTGTTTTTTGACGGATCTGTTTTGCCGCAAGTCCACGGAGATAATACAGTTTTGCGCGCCGAGCATGACCTTCTTTCACCCGTTCGATCTTTGCAATTCGCGGTGAGTGTAGCGGAAAAATTCTTTCCACGCCGACACCGTCGGAGATCTTGCGAACAGTGAATGTTGCACCCATACCTTCACCGCGGCGCCCGATGACTACGCCCTGATATTGCTGGATACGTTCTTTGTCGCCTTCAACGACGCGAACGTGCACGTTCAATGAATCGCCCACCTTAAAATCCGGAATATCGGATTTGACGAACGCTGCTTCGACTAATTTAATTTTGTCCATACTGACCTCGTTAATTTGCCCCGCAGAGCGGGACGATGATTGATTTATGTATTATTTTAATTTTCAATTATAAAAAAACTGATTGGCAACTTACAACAAATCTTTTCTCCGGTGCTGTGTTTTCTGTTTTCGCTGTTGTTCCTTCCATTTCGCCACTTCCTTATGATTCCCGCCGAGAAGCACTTCGGGAACCTTCATTCCGCGAAATTCCGGCGGCCGCGTGTAACTCGGCGAATCAAGCAGACCATCCTGGAACGAATCAGTTAGTGCCGATTCTCCGTCCCCGATCGATCCGGGAATCAATCTGATCACCGCATCGGCGATGACCATCGCCGCCAGTTCCCCTCCTGTCAACACATAATCCCCGATGGAAATCTCTTTGGTGATGAGCACTTCCCTCACCCGTTGATCGATTCCCTTATAATGACCACACAGAATAATCAAGTTTTTCTTCAGCGAGAACGTGTTCGCCATTTTCTGATCGAACCGCTCGCCGTCCGCCGTCACATAGATAACATCATCATAGGTGCGTTCGGACAGTAATTTCTCCACACACTCAAAGATCGGTTCCGGTTTCAAAATCATTCCGGCTCCACCGCCGTACGGCGGCAGATCGATGATCTTATGTTTGTCGTGCGCATAGGACCGCAGGTCGTGCACAACGAGCTCCGCCAGTTTCTTCTCCTGTGCCCGTTTAAGAATACTCTCAGACAACGGACTCTTCAACAATTGCGGGACCGCTGAAATGATATCGATTCTCATACGTGCTCTCTACAACATCTCACCGTCGAACAATCCTTCCGGCGGACGGACAACAATTTCCTTTTTTTCCACATCCACATTCACGATGAACTCCCGTACGGCGGGAAGCAATACATCACCGCGCTTCGTCCTTACCGTGTAGATCATCTGTGCCGGATAGGCATCGACCGACCTGATCGTGCCGAACGTCCGTCCGTTTTCACTCACTACCGCGCAGCCAATCAATTCGTCGATAAAGAACTTCTCTTTCGGAAGCTGTTTCCGGAGAGATTCTTCAACGAACAGATATTGCCCTCGGATCTGATCTGCCGCCGTTTTATCGTCTATACCGCGCAGTTTCAGGTAGATTTCGCTGCCTCGTTCCTTCACCGACTCGATTTCGCACGGAACGGCATCTAGCTCATTCATACCGAGCAGGAGCTGATCCAACTGTGTGAATTCTTTTGCTGTGCGGGCGAATGATTCAATCTTCATTTCGCCGCGCACGCCGAAGATCTTTCGGATCTGGGCAACCGCACGAAGCGGTTGTTGGTTCTGATTAGTCTTCAACTTCTAAGATAGCCCTCTTGCCTGATTTTGCCGCCACCGCGCTCAACAAAACACGGATCGATTGTGCTGTCCTTCCCTGCTTACCGATAATCTTACCGATATCGGCTTGAGCGACCTTGATCTTAAAGATAACCTTGTTATCCTTCTCCTCTTCCGATATCTGGACAGAATCAGGATTGTCAACAAGTTGCTTCGCAACATATTCGAGGAATTCGCGCATATCTGCCTCCTGTGTTTGTATGAGAAGACCGAAGTTATCTATGGTAATGCGACGACAGCACTCTTTTTCTTATGCCTGTGCCGGAGCTTCTGCTGCCGGAGCTGCTGCCCCTGCGGGCGCAGCTGCTTTTTTCTTTGTGGCTTTCCGACGTGATTTCTTTGCAAGTTCTTTTCCACGCTTCAGGGATTGTGAAGCGGACCACTTTTCGAATTCCGCTGCGATGGTCGCTTCGTCTTTCCCTTTTTTCTTCAAGGTCCATTTCAACATGATTCCTTTACGGCTGAGAAGGTTCTTCACCGTATCGGTCGGTGTTGCACCGACACCCAGCCAATACATCACTCGGCCTTCTTTCAGGTCGATGGTGATCGGATCGGTGCTGGGATTATACTGTCCGAGACGTTCAAGGAACCGTCCATCGCGTTTGTACCGGGAATCTGCTGCTACGATGCGGTAGATCGGCTGTTTTTTCTTGCCGCCGCGTTGTAATCTGATTTTTACTGCCACGTGTTGTTACTCCTTTATTACTGCTGATTGATTGTGTATTTATTATTATTTAAACATTCGTTATGCGCGGCCGAGCCGCTGACCCATCATTTTCGCGAAACTTTTCCCCTTGGAAAAGTTTCGCATCATCTTCTGCATTTCCGTAAACTGGTTCAGCAGCTTGTTGACTTCCTGGATCGTCGTGCCGCTGCCGTTCGCAATCCGTTTTCTCCTCGAACCGTTGATGATAGCCGGATTGGCGCGCTCCTCTTTCGTCATAGAAAGGATGATTGCTTCCACGTACTTCAATTCTTTATCATCCACATCGTTCAGGTTCCCCAATTTGTTTGCTCCGGGGATCATCGACATCACCTGCGACAGCGGACCCATTTTCTTGATTTGCTGCAACTGCTCGTAAAAATCCTGCAATGTGAAGGTCGCTTTCACGATCTTCTCTTGCATCTTTTCCGCCTGTTTTTGATCGAACGTCTGCTGTGCTTCTTCTACCAGCGAGACGATATCTCCCATTCCGAGGATGCGCGACGCCATGCGTTCCGGATAGAACTGTTCCAACGCATCCATCTTTTCGCCGATACCGACGAATTTGATCGGAATACCAACCACGCTTCTGATCGACAGTGCGGCACCACCACGAGTATCACCGTCCAGCTTGGTCAGCACCACACCATTATAGTCCAAACGGTCATGAAATGCTTTTGCCGTATTCACGGCATCCTGGCCGATCATCGCATCGACCACAAACAGGATCTCATCCGGCTTTACTGCCGCTTTGATGTTCGCCACCTCGTTCATCATCTCTTCGTCGATCGCCAATCGGCCGGCGGTATCGATGATGACTACATCGCGCGCATTTTCTTTTGCGTACGGGATTGCCTTCTTTGCGATTTCCAGCGCAGTGTTCGTCCTGCTGCTGAACACTGGTACATCAATCTGTCCACCAAGAGCAATTAATTGATCAATAGCTGCAGGTCGATATGTATCCGCAGCAACGAGCAACGGAAGCTTCCCTTTGCTCTTGAGATAGTTCGCCAGTTTTCCGCTGAATGTAGTTTTACCGGAACCCTGCAAACCGGCAACCATTATCACCGACGGGATCGCGGAAGAAAAATTGATCTCCGTCTTTGCATTTCCCATCAGCGCAACAAGCTCATCATAGATGATCTTGATGATGAGCTGGCCCGGCGCAACATTCGTGACAACATCCTGTCCGACCGATTTTTTTCGGACATTTTCAATGAACGCAGTTACCACGCCAAAATTCACATCGGCGTCGAGCAATACACGACGGACTTCATTCAACGCTTCAGCCGTATTCTCTTCCGAGATACGATGCTGGCCTCGAAGTTTTTTTAGTGCGCCGTCTAATCGTTCAGTTAACGTTTCAAACATAAAAACTTAACAACCTACTATAATTGGGTCATTGAATCATTGGATCATTGAATCATTGAATCATTGGATCATTGATTCATTGGATCATTGATTCATTGGAACATTGATTCATTGGAACATTGGATCAATCATTGAATACCAAATGGATTCAGCAATGATTAGCTAGCCTTTTTTAATGCTTCGGCACCAGCAACAATTTCAAGCAATTCCTTCGTGATGGCTGCCTGACGAGCCTTGTTATAATTCAACTGCAGCACTTTGATTAGATCGCGTGCATTGGTTGAAGCATTTTCCATTGCCGACATTCGGGCACCGTGTTCCGCTGCGTTAGAATCCAGCAGCACACGCCACATCTGAAAATTCAAATGTTTCGGGACCAGCGCCGTGACGATTTCGTCGCTTGCCGGTTCAAAGATATAATCAGTTGTTTGTGCTTGCTTATCCGACGACTGATCCTGCACCACCGGCAGGAATTGTCCGATGGTTAATTTTTGCTGAACGGCATTTTTGAACTCATTCGAGATGACTTCAACCTTGTCGTATTCACCTTTTATAAATCCATTTACGATCTCTCCAACAATCTGCTTTGCCATGGTGAAGTTCAATTGATTGAATACACCGATATGTTTTGCAATCACTTCATAATCCCGTTTGCTGAAGAAATCATATCCTTTTTTACCGATGCAGATCAGTTTTACTTTTCCCGCTTTATTCATCTCAGCGTAGTGCGTATTGATATGGTTCACCGCCGCTTTGATGATATTGCTATTGAACGCACCGCACAATCCGCGGTCCGCTGTTACAATAACGATGGCAATCGCTTTCACTTCGCGCGCTTCGAACTGGGGGTATTTCGTCACATCCACTTGACCGGAAAGATAGGCAAGCAACTCCTGCATCTTTCGGGCATAGGGACGAGCAGCGATGATTGCATCGGTAGCACGGCGCAGTTTTGCCGCTGCCACCATCTTCATTGCTTTGGTGATCTTTTGTGTGCTTTTAACGCCGCTGATCCGCTGGCGTATTTCTCGTAAGGTTGCCATTCGAATTACGCCGCTTTAAACGTTGTCATGAAGTTTTTGGTTATGGATTGGATTTGTTTTGCGATATCGTCCGTTAGATCTTTTTTCTCTGCAATCGCGGCCAATAGATCTTTGTGTTTCAATTCGAACATTTGTAAATATTCCTTTTCGAACTGTTGGATCTTATCGACCGGCAATTCGTCAAGGAATCCGTTCGTGCCGAGATAAATCATCACAACCTGTTTCTCAACCGGAAGCGGAACATACTGTCCCTGCTTCAACAATTCCACCAATCGCGCGCCGCGGCGCAGTTGCTGCTGGGTTGCTTTGTCAAGATCGGAACCAAATTTGGCGAATGCTTCGAGTTCACGATACTGTGCCAATTCAAGACGCAGACGACCGGCAACCTTCTTCATCGCTTTAATCTGCGCGTTACCGCCGACGCGCGATACCGAGATACCGACGTTGATAGCGGGACGAACACCGGCGTTAAACAGGTTCGGTTCAAGATATATCTGACCGTCAGTAATAGAGATAACGTTCGTGGGAATATAGGCGGACACATCTCCGGCCTGCGTTTCGATGATCGGCAGAGCGGTCAAACTTCCGCCCCCTTCTTCATCGCTTAGTTTTGATGAACGTTCCAATAAACGAGAATGGAGATAGAACACGTCGCCGGGGTACGCTTCGCGTCCGGGCGGACGGCGGAGCAGCAATGATACTTGACGGTATGCTGCTGCCTGTTTTGAAAGATCATCATACACCACAAGTGCATCGCGACCGCTATCGCGGAAAAATTCTCCAAGTGTTGCACCGGCGTACGGTGCAACGAATTGCATCGGGGCCGGATCGCTTGCATTTGCAGCAATCACCGTCGTATACGGCATTGCGCCTTCTTCTTCCAATTTGCTCACCACTTGCGCAACTGTTGAACCTTTTTGTCCGACTGCGACATAGATGCAATACACCGGTTTCACACCCTGTTTCTTTGCCTCTTCCGTATGCGTGTACCGCTGATTGATGATCGCATCCAATGCAACGGCAGTCTTTCCTGTCTGGCGGTCACCGATAATTAACTGACGCTGTCCGCGTCCGATCGGGATCATTCCGTCGACCGATTTCAAACCAGTTTGCAATGACTGTTTCACTGGCTGACGCTGTATAACACCAAGTGCTTTACGTTCGATCGGAGAAAATTTGTCCGTTTTAATCGGTCCACGCCCATCGATCGGTTGACCCAGTGGATTGATCACACGGCCGAGCATTGCTTCGCCGACAGGCATGGATGCCACGCGGTTCGTTCGTTTTACAATGTCTCCTTCTTTTATCTGCGTATCATCGCCAAAGAGAATGCATCCGACATTATCTTCTTCCAAATTCAGCACCATGCCGAACACGTCTCCCGGGAACTCGACGAGCTCACCGGACATACATTTGGAAAGTCCGTACACGCGGGCAATACCGTCGCCCACCTGAAGTACGGTTCCGACATCATATATATCTACTTCTTTTTCGTATCCGGCTAATTGCTTGCGGAGTATCGCGGTTATTTCATCAGGTCGAACTTCAGCCATTGTTGTTGTTCCTTATCAATTATTTAACGAACCTTGTTTTAATTTCAATTTTAAGATTTCCAACTGCCGTTTCACGCTGCCATCCAGCACTGTATCACCGACACGTGCCACGAATCCCCCTTTGATCGATGTATCCAGGCTGAAGACGATCTCCACTTTCTTCTTCGTCATAGTTTCCAGCTGTTTTACCAGATCCTTCTCCTGTTTCGCAGAGAATTCAATGCTTGAAGCAACGCTCACCCGCACAATTCCTAATTGCTCGTCGCGCTGTATAAAATACTGTGTGAGGATATCGGCAAGAATATTCTCGCGTCCCTTCATGACGATTTGATCCATATACCCCATCACCAGAGCGCCGATTTTTTTCTTGAAAATGTCGCGCAGTGCGGATTTTTTCTTTTCTTTCGGAACGATCGGACTTTTCAATAGATTCCGGAGCTCGCGTGAAGCATCGATTGCACTCTTCACGATCAGCAAATCTTCCGCAATCGCATCGGATTTCTTCTGTTCATTGGTCAGCTCCATCAACGCGGAGGCGTACCGGGCAGCTATTCGTATATTGCTCATTAGTTCTTCTGTAATTGTTGAAGCACTTTATCGACCATCTTTTTCTGTTTTGCGTTGTCGAGCGATTCGTCGAGAATCTTTTCCGCCACGGAGATCGAAAGGTCGGCAACTTCGGAACGAAGCTGCGCCATGGCGGAATCTTTCTCGCGTACGATCTCGTCCTTCGCCTGATCCAGCATTTTCTTCGCACTCTCGTTCGCTTTTGCAACGATATCACTTTTCAGTTGTTCCGCCATTGCACGCCCTTCAGCAATCAGCCGAGCGGTGTCCGCGCTTGCCTTTTCAATGGCGATTTTATTCTCATGCATCATGCGTTCCGCATCCTTCTTTGCCTCTTCCGCCTTCTTCAACGCATCAGCGATTTCTTGTTCGCGCGTATGCAGCGCTTGCAGGATTGGTTTCCATGCAAATTTTCCTAGGACGATCACCAACAGGACGAAGGTGATCATTGTCCAAATAATTAATCCGGGATTGATATCTAACATAGGGCTCTCGTGTACACTAAAATGATCGCAGGACGGGTTGTCCCCGTCCTGCAAAATAAATTACTTCGTTGCAAGAATAATGCAGATAGCAAGCGCAAAAAATGTTGCACCTTCGATAAGTGCTGCTGCAATCAGCATCGAGGTACGAACTTGTCCCGCTGCTTCCGGCTGACGTCCGCTTGCTTCCATTGCTGCTGCGGCAAGCTTACCGATTCCGAGGCCTGCGCCGATGATCGAGACGCCAGCGCCGATACCTGCTGCCAAATATCCAAGACCGAGTGATTCCATTGTATTTCTCCTGTTAGATGTTGTGTAGATGAATGATTACTGTTATTGTATAAATTAATGTTTTTGACCGTGCGATTCCGACTGCATTCCCAATCCCATAAACAGCGATGTCAACATCGTAAAGATGTAGGCCTGCAGGAACGCAACGAACAATTCCAGCATATAAATGCCGAGTGCGAACGCCACCGACACTGGCGCAACCGCCAGCGATTTAAAGACAAAGATCAATCCTATGAGCGCCAGAATCACGATATGTCCGCCTGTCATGTTCGCAAACAGACGGATGCACAATGCAAACGGTTTAGTAAAGAGTCCGAGCACTTCGATTGGAATCATAATGGGCCACAGCGCCCAATGCACTCCGCCGGTCAGGTGAGCCAGGTAATGTCCGAAACCCTGCGAACGGATCGCAGAAAGCTGAATCATTATGAACGCAATGATGGCCAATCCAGCCGTCACACTCACATTTCCTGTGGCAGAAGCGCCGTAGGGGATTAGACCGAGCAGATTCATCACCAGAATGAAAAAGAAATTCGTTAACAGGTACGGAAGATACTTCAATCCTCCGGTCCCCATATTCGGAACAACAATCTCGTCCCGCACGAACAGCACAAACACTTCAATCAAATTGCCGAATCCTTTCGGCACTTTATTTTTCAGATTTTTTCGGGCGACAACAGAGAGCGTGATGATAAGAATTGCTGCTGCCAGCCACAGGAAGATCACATGCTTTGTGAGTGAAAGATCGACGCCGAACAGTTCGAACTGCGGAAGTTCAATTCCGTGCTTTGCCGGGTCAGGATTATGATAGAAAGGAAGTTCCAGAAATCTGCTGTCATAGATGTGATGAAGCAGCTGCGTAAAGAGATTCTCATCGCCGCCATGTTCTGCAACTGCATGCGCGGACGAATCTGCAGCCGTTTGCAGCGTATCGGCAACCGCCTGATGAACTTTTTTTTCCGATAAAAGGAGCCAAGAAAACACGTTGTACCTGTCGAATCGTAAATATTAATGCTGAATTTTTTTATGGATGTAGAGGACTTCCAGAGTCAGAAAGACCATATACATGACGAACAACGAACCGATTAGCGAGACTGCGTGAAACTTAAACAGTGCTACCGCTGCCAGCAACAATCCCACCATCACGAACAGCCTCACTACAATTCCCCCCAACACGATTTGCATGAATATGGTGTACGATCTGTTCAGCGAGAACTGAATCACCCCGTATCCCAGCAAAGCGTTGACCACACTTAACACTACTCCCGCCGCAATCCCTTCTGCGATATGTCCGGCGGTATATTGCGTTACAGGATAAAATCCCAAACCGCCAGTCACCAGGAGCACAACCGCAATTTGTTTCAACAACGAGAAATCAACCTTTGTTGCTGCGTTCATGTTCCTCTTTATTGCTTAATTCCATAACTTCTCGGAAGAACCGTATCATTCCTCCGGTAAAGCCGATCACGATGCCTGTCACCATCAACCATGGCTTTGTCCCGAACTGATCGTCCGCGTATTTGCCGATAAAGAGAAATGCTACTACCGCAATCGCGATCTGCAAACCGAGCGTCATATATGGCGCCGCTGCCTGCATCATTGATCCGAATGAATTCTCTTCGTTCTTCATGGAAGAGATCCGATGGTTACTAATAGTTTTGTCCGGAGGGACGTGTTTCCGTCATTGTTACTTTTCCGTCGAATACTGCCCCTTCGTCGATGACGAGTTTAGAAGCCTTCACGTCGCCGCGCACCACAGCTTTTCCTTCCAGCACCAGTTTTTCCACGGAGGTGATATTCCCTTTCACTTTTCCGCCGATGGTAACGTTCCTGCCGTTCACCGTTCCTTCAACTTCGCCCGTGATGCCGACCGCGAGATTCTCCGCGGCATGAACCTCGCCGGAAAGTTTCCCGTCGATCCGGATGCTTCCCTGTGTTCGGATCTTTCCTTCAACGGTCGTTCCCGAACCGATGAGGTTTAAATTCTTTATCGCGCTGTTGTCTGCCATTAGAGTTCGCTCGCAATCAAATAATCATTTGGGTTTTGTGCTCTGCCGTTATTCCATATCTCAAAATGCAAATGCGGACCAAAACTTGTCCTGCCCGAGTTCCCCAATAACGCGATCGGCTCTCCGCGTTTCACAAATTCTCCGATCCCCTTCAACACATTTTGATTGTGTTTGTAGATTGTCAGATATCCCCCTCCGTGCGACAACATCACTGTATGTCCGTCATCGATCGTAAAACCGGAGAACACGACATATCCGTCCGCAGCTGCAACGATCAACGATCCGATCTTTCCTGCATAATCAATACCGATATGTCCCTTTTCGGATTCGTATCTTCGCGACACATATCCAACGGCCGGTGCAATGATCGGGAATTCAGCTCGAAACGTCGCCTCATCATTTCGGATATTTACCGCCGGGCGGTAGACAATAACCGAAGAAGATGCAGTCGCTTGCTGCTGATTATTTGCCGTTATCGGCACATCGGCAACGGCGCTTTCCTGTTCCGACATCAATGATGCAACGGAGCCCAGATTGAAAGTGCTGTCTTCCGGCAGCGTCTTCTGGCCTAATGCATTGCGTAATTTATTATTGTATTCGCGAAGGACCAGAACTTCACTGGTAATTCGGTTCAATCGTTTTTGTACTTCGAACAATTCAGAGCCATACCGCTTCTGTAATTGTTCTTCCGACATCGGCAGGAGCAAACCCGCTGGCGTATAAATTATTGTCGCGATGGTCAGCGATGCAATCAGCGTGACTATTCCCACGCATGCCAGCATAATCGTCAATACAGAGGCTTTGAAGGATCTTGTCGAACCGGTATCTCCCTGCGGAATCACCACTATTTCAAACGCATTTTCTTTCGATGCGTGATGATCTCGCTCAGATGGCATTCGCACTCCCACAAAGCATGTGACTTGATACTAAATTGGACTACAAATGTAAAAAAAAAGTGCCAGAGATGCAACGGAATTTTACCGGTATGAGGAACGGCAAGTTATTGTCGATTAAGATGTTGCCGTACTTTTTCTTCAATGGAATGCTGTATTTTTTGGCGAAAAGTGCTGCGGGAGAAACGGAGTGCGTGCTCCCGGATTAGGGCGGGATTAAAATTGATTAATGATGACCTTCGAACGGCATCCTGCAAGGATTCCGTCGTTTGTTGATGAAAAAAGAGTCCCGTTATTCCATCGACAATGGTTTCCAGTGCACCGCCTTGTCCGAATGCGATGACTGGTTTGCCGGAAGCCTGAGCTTCCAGCGGAACAATACCAAAATCCTCAACGCCGGGGAAAATCAATTGGTTGCAGCGGGCATAGAGTTGAGCAAGTTCGTCATCGCTTTGCCAGCCGAGGAATTCGATATTCGGTTTTGCAATGGATCGCAGGTGTTCGGTTTCCGGTCCCGTACCGGCGATAATAAGACGTGTACCGCTTTGATTGAAGGCCTCCACTGCCAGATCGACCCGTTTGTACGGAACCAAAGCGCTGACGATCAATGCAAAATCATCCGACGATTTGGAAAGCGTGAACTGTTCGGTGTCAACCGGAGGGTAGATCATGTCCGCATCACGATGATAATGCTTCTTAATCCGTTTGCGGATTTCTTCGGATATCGCGATAAAATAGGTAACGTGTGCAGAGGTTTTCACATCCCACCACCGAAGTAACGGCGCAATTATCGTCATCGCGGAACGCGTAACAAGCCCGGCCTTTCCTTTTCCGAAGTACTCTTCATACATGTCCCAGATGTACCGCATGGGAGTAAAGCAATAACAGATATGCACCGCATCCTTCCGTACGCGGACATTCTTTGCGACGGCATGGCTTGTGGAGATGACAAGATCGTACTCCGTCAGATCGAACTGTGCGATGGCAAAGGGGAACAATGGAAGATATTTTCGATATTGTGTTACTTTACCCGGCAGGTAATCGATGAACGATGTGACGATCTTTTTTGATTCAATAGTCGGCGACATCGAACCCTTATTATGGAGCAAGGTATAGATCGGCGCTTGGGGGTAGAGCTCGCAGAGCACTTCGAGACATTTTTCCCCGCCGCGCATTCCGGTGAGCCAATCGTGGACGAGTGCGACTTTCATGGGAATAATATACGAAACATGATGTGTCGATAACACTATTTTCCTCTACAAATTGGTGCTTACCAATTCTCGAAGACGCAAAGCCGGAGAAAATTTACAACGTTCTTGCTTCGCTTTTGCATGCTGTTTATATTAACACCAATGACTGACTCATTGGAATCATATCGCACAATTTTTCCGCATCTTCATACAGGAAAATTGTGGCTGAACCATGCTGCCATCAGTCCGCTGAACAGTCGGACGAAACACGCCGTAGAGCAGTACCTGCTCAACCGATCCGAAGGGACGATCGACGATTTTCCGCAGATCGTCCAGATCAGTGACAGTGCAAAGATGGAGATTGGCAAACTGATCAATGCGCCGCGTGAGAGAATCGGTTTCGTCAACAATACTTCCGATGGATTGAACATCCTCGCTAACGGCATACCATGGACAAGCGGTGATAGAATACTGTTGAACGACAGCGAGTTCCCGACGAATGTCGTCCCCTTCCTGAATTTGAAACGTCTTGGTGTGGAGATCGATTTTGTTAAAACCAAAAACGGCGAGATCGTGTTGGACGACATTGCTGCAGCAATTACTCCCCGGACAAAACTCCTATCCATCAGTTTCGTGCAATTCCTTTCCGGCTACGTATCCGATCTTACCTCCATCGGAGCATTGTGCCGCAGCAAAGGAATACTCTTTTGTGTGGATGCGATCCAGGGAGTCGGTTCAACACCGATTGATGTGCTGCAGTCAAACATTGATTTTCTTTCGTGCGGCGGACATAAATGGATGCTTTCGATGATGGGGTTGGGATATGTTTATCTAACGGAAGAGATGCAAAAACGCATTATACAACAATTCGTGGGATGGACCAGCAACAAGCAGTATTTTACAAATCTTTTTGACTATCGGTTGGATCCTGATAATACAGCCCGGCGGTACGAGAACGGCGTACAGAACAATGCCGGCATTGTCGCCATAGGCGAATCGGCGAAACTGCTGAATGAAGTTGGAATTCCAACAATCCACCAACGCCTTTTATCGTTAACAGATTATGTGGCCGCTTTTGCCGATCATGAAGGGATAGAACTGTTCACCCCCAGACATCGTGCAACGCGGACGGGGATCATCACCCTGAAAATTCCGCAGGCGGAAAAAGTATTCGAAGCACTGAATGCCCGCAACATTATTGTTTCGCTGCGCGAAGGAAAGATACGGATTTCACCACACTTTTATAACACGGCGGCGGACATGGAAATGGTTTGCACTGCAGTAAAGGAATTGAACCTGTGAGTTTCCTTCTGATCATCATCTTCCTTATCCTGGCGTTTCTGCTCACCTGTTCCGCTCTCGTTTTCGTTATCGGTCCGGTGATGTTGCTGAATCCACGCCGCCGGGGGGAGCATTTCTATCAAGGGCGGGGACTGCCGACTTCTCCGGCACAACTCAATATGGCATTCGATGATTTCCGTTTCCCTGCGGCAGATGGGGAATCACTCCTCAGTGCATGGTTCATTGCCGCGGAGAAACCGATCGGCACAATTATTTACCTGCACGGCGTGGCGGATAATAAGATGAGCGACCTGCTGCTGGCGAAAGTATTCCATGACAATCATTTCAACGTCATGATTTACGATTCCCGTGCACACGGCGAAAGCACCGGCCGGCACTGCACCTATGGATATCACGAAAAATATGATGTGCAAAAAGCGATCGACGTCGTACGGAAAATCGGTGTGGAAAGGAAAATCGTCATCGGAAATATCGGCGTCTTCGGAACATCGATGGGAGCCGCCATAGCGCTGCAGGCTGCGGTGATAGAACCGAGAATTCGTGCGATCGTTTCGGAAGCATCGTTTGCCACACTTCGACAAATTACCGTCGATTATCAAAAGCGTTTAATGCGCTTGCCATGGCATTTTCTGCGGAACATTGCCATGAAGCGAAGCGAAACCATTGCACAATTTAAACACCGCGAAGTTTCTCCCCTTGCTGCAGTATCAAAGATTCATGTTCCCATCTTCTTCATCCATGGCATCGAGGACCGCTTCATTAAATACCAGTACACGCAAGAACTATTCGTTTCTGCCAACGAGCCCAAAGAATTATGGTTTGTTGCGGGCGCGAACCACAGCGATATTCACCAGGCTGGTAAGAAGGAATATGAAGAACGCATCGTGAAGTTCTTTTCGAAGCATCTTCGCTGATCCATATTCCTTTGCATGAAAGGTACCCATTCTTACACAAACGAATATCACGCGTTCACGTGATTGCCTTTTTCGGCAATATTTTCAACTTTATTACCAGAAATTTTCGGAGTAACGATGAATCGCTTTTTGTTGGCATTTAGTCTATTGCTATTGTTCGGATCGTGTGAAGATCAGGAGATTGTCGGAATTCCACCGAGCGATTACGAACTGAAACAGAACCGCCCAAATCCTTTCGTTGATACGACATTGATCGAATATGGAATCCCCTCGGTAGGCACTTCTCCACCGCGCATCCGGATTATGGTGTATGACCGATTCCATGACCGCGTGGTGTTGCTTCGTGACAGCAGCAGTCATCCTGCGGGAATATTTACGATCGGTTGGAGACCGTTCAACACCCTGCCCGCCGGATTGTATTATATAGAATTGCAGAAAGTGACCGGAATACTTCAAGAGAATATCGTTCTGAAACGCATTGCCACTTTAAAGAATTGAAAGCATGATGAAACATATTCTTCTCACTTTTCTGATGCTGATCCTGATCTCAGCTGTTCCATTTGCGCAGGAAACGGACGACGCTGCACCGGTCCTCTCTCCGCTTACCGTGGCATTCACCTATGGTTTTTCCACAAAGAACCTGCAGGGAGCAAACATCGATTTCCACACACAGGTGGAGCAGGTCGATAACAACGGTGTTGCGATGAACAGTAATCAATACCAACAATCCAGCGAAGCGATGCAGCCCTTCACCGAAATGCTGGCGACATTCACCATCAGGCCGCTGCGGGATTACCGATTTATTTTGCTGCGCGTGGGAATGATTCAAGATGCATACAAATTTTCATTCGCAGCGGACGAAGTAAATTCCTCTTCCATTACCACCGGTACGATGCGGACAGAGATTAAAGAACGATATATTGTGTATCCTCTTTCGGTCGGCTTCGGGGTATCGACTCCGTATCCCATTCTGCAACTGCAAGCAGAGTTCATTTACGCGCCGGGATTTATGGATGAAGAATATACGGTGACCTTTTCAGACGGAACGAAGAGATCGTTCACTTCCACTTCGTACCAGGGCATTGGAACCGGGTACCGGTTTGGCGGGCAATTAAATCTTCATCTCGGTAAAACAGTTTCATTGCATTGCGAGGGGGGTTACAGAGGACTGGGATTTTACTTCTTTAAAAACAGAACAACCAATAAAGAGGTAAATCTGGAATATACCGCGTCCGGTGCATTCTTTAACGGCGGAATTGCGGTTGATTTTTAAAATGCATTGTCAATAACTGCCTAGTACGCTCACCGCAAATCTCGAACTTTCCGGCGCGTAGGAAAAATCGAAACGAAAGACATCTGCAAATCTGCCCAATCCTAATGTATATTCCGAATAAGTGCCGTTCGTGGAGTGAACAAATGAACGGAGTCCTGCCGTTTTCGTCCACACATTCCCGGCCGCTGCACGCAAGATGATATCGATACTCCAGTCAGTAATATCCAGATACAACAGTGGAATATTCCGAAAATTATATTCCACAGCTGCTGCGTAAAAATTGTCTCCGGAGAATTCATGTGCCGAAACGGTGCGAAACGAATGGGCAGCGGCAATGTTCATTACCGCAGATTGCAGTGCAAAACTGCGTTGCAGAGGAATTTCGCCGTCTGAATATCCCGCCGAAGCCGCGATGCCGATGTATGGATAAAACAACATCGCAGTGCCCATCGTGGGAATGCGCACGGAGACTTCCGAATAGACCGATGTAAATTGGAATTCGCTTCCGAGATCCTTTGAGGTGTGTTCGACGAACATCTCCCACGAATCAGACGGTTCCGGGAAAAATACATCTTCCTGAACTTTATTCTTCCATTCCGCGGTGAATCGGAACGAACGCATCTGTCCGTCATTCACTGGAGGATTTTTTCGGAATCTTTTCTTCGTCCCAATGAAAGCCAGTGAAAAATCGCTGTGTTTAAACATTGAATATTCCCGCGCACTGATAAATTGAAATTTTGTTTTCAACGAAGGAAATACTTCGGCGGATATGTATGGAGCATATCCTCTTCGTCCGAAATAATTATAATAGTCCTCGCCGTCAAAAAGCGCCGATAATGTTGTCAGAAATTCACGGGCAGAGTAATTCAATGGAAAAGAAGTAATATCTCTGAAAAATTCGACACCGAACCGAAGCAATATCGGCGGATGTAAAGTAATTTCCGGCTGCAAAGATATTTTTTCCTGTTCATCGGCAATTCCAAATCCTGCCGCTGCATGGATTCGTGCAACGGAAAAAAGATCGACCGATGTTTTGACACCGAGAAAAAGTCCTTCCACCCTGTTGTACCGCACATCAGCCATGTCCAAATACGGTTTATACTCGTTCAGATTGGTCAACATCTTCAATAACGGCGGCATCCGTTTCATCTTTTCTTCGATGATGCTGTACGAATTACTCTCTAATGGATTGAGAGGAAACACCTTGATATTCGTCCATTGCGTTGTATCGTACGATTGTGCGGACGGAAGCATCGTCAGTGAAGGGATTGCGGCAATGGAGTCGTCGATTTCCGCGTTCGCAATATACTCATAGCAGATAACGGATTTGTTATAGTACATCGGCTGGTTAATTTTCAAGAGCATATAATTCAAATACATTTCGGCGGAGATCCGGTACTCCAGCGGAAACCAATATTGATCGTCGTAAAGACTATATTGTTGAGAAAATTCGAACTTCTTAAATTCGAAGAATGGGATGTGGAATATATTGTTCGGCGCAAGTGTCACTTGCATCAGCGCAAAACTGGAATCCGCAATGGTGATCTTTCCGGAAAAAAGCGGCTGCGTTTGTGTCTTCGGGGCTACTTCAATTTCAAAGAATCTTTGCTGCCGATCGATGAAGGTGCGTCTCAGGATAAAATCATAGTACCGGAATGTGGAATCTGCCAGCGGCGAAATAAATGTGTATCCCCAGTGACGGATAGAATCGTCATAAAAATTGACGAAATTTCTGACAAGAGCAAATTGAAATTCCTTTGGCAAATTACTGCTTTGCCGTCGGTAGACCACCACCTCTCTGGTAGAATCGTTCTTTTGCCAGTACAGGTCCGAATATGCTTCGGAGATAAGTCCCAGCGCCGTATCCGTTCCGAACGTGTCCTTCGTATAGACACGGGCTTTGTATGTTTGAATGAGTTTTTGTTGTCGTTTTTTTCTATCCAGTGCATCGCGGATGATCGACAGTGCCGGATCTTCACCAACGACGACGATCTCCTGCATGCGTATTTCGGTTTGCTTAAGATGGACAGTGATTGTCGTATCGGAAGAGATGGTAATATGCAGTGTGACAGGTTCATATCCGATATAGCTGAAGATAATTTTATATGATCCTACGGTAACACTCAGATGGTAATTTCCTTCTCTGTCACAAACAGTTCCCATCATTGAACCGGCAATACGGATGGTAGCCGAAGGAAGAGGGACGTTTTTCGAATCGGTCACTGTGCCAGATAGAAGGAAGGTGTTGTTTTGTGCAATCGCATGCGGCATCAAAAAACAAATAATCACTGCGTATATAAATATCCAATTAAACATCTCTTTATCAGGATACAGGTTTAATTTGAGTTTTCTGTTGTGGGTGATTGGTATTGTATTCGAAGCCAGAGCAATATGACCAACAATATAATATTGCGCATAACCGAATGCCAAGACATTACACTAGAAAATGATTCCCCAAAACAAGAACATGCTATATTATTGTCACGAATGACATTTCCTATAATTACCACAGTAAACATGGCGTTTAAAACTATTAGTATTTGGGTAACATGTTTCGCGTGCAAACTCATTAGAAACATAATCCCGCAAACTATTTCCAACAGAACAACACCTGTGCCTAGAAAGATGGCAAATCGAGGGGAGACCAAGATGCTTTGGTGAATGGTAGAAACGAATTGCGGAAAGGAAAAAGTCTTCAGAATACCAGAGGTGATGAACAAAACAGCAATTGATACTCTTGCAATAGTAACCAATGTTTTTTGCATACATTTATCAATTCGCTTATTTACATATTTAGGGTAATAAGCGACATAATGTTTCGTTGAACCATATAAAGAATAGCCCAGCTCGTAGAAGAAATTGCCATTAGCACCCACACTTTCTCAAAGATTATACCCTGTAGAGTTGCCGCGTATGTATACACATATACGAGAGAGAATATATCAAAATGAAAAAGTATTTCGAACCGCACTGAAGAGATCGTTCTAATTAAAGATCCCGCATTAATGAATGATATGATCTCAAAGGCAGAATCTCCATTGATGATCATTAAAGACAGTCCCACAACGGCAGCACACACTTTTCCGAAAAGAAGGACCATTTGAAGGAACAAAGAATGCATAAAACAACGACGGAAGGAGATTGATGTATTCTGCAAAGAGAGTATCCGAAATATCAAGTATAGGAATACGGCCGCAACTGTGTACTTTGTGAGCATCATCGTGATTACCAGCAGAGGAACTCCGATGACAAGCACCCAAGAGAAAGATAATCTGTTCATTATGGCAGGTAGAGAAACAATAATGCATTGAACTGATATCGATACCACCAACGGGAAAGCCGGCAACGTATAATTGAGATCGGCCATGAAAGACTCTGGCCGGAAGACCATAAGTTTCAACAAACGAAAAAGTGTTTCTGTCCGGACGAACGACATAGTATAGGCAACATTCTTTTTACTGATTGAAATGAAATATATTATTTTGGCGAATATTGAATAATTAAACTTTCTGCATTCGATAAATTCAATAATTGAATATCTGTTTCTTTCATATTCCAAATTCGGATTTCCCCGACAAAGGGAATAGATTTTTCTTTAAAGAGCGGACCATACAAATTGGAAAAAAAAGTCATCAATGATTCAATTCTTTTATTGTTGTCTTGATACCTTCCTTTGGATTCAGGATCAATTCCCAAAAAATACAATGAAACTAATTCCAGTGCGCTGTCTGCAGCAGAGAATGTTAATCCTATGGACATGTTTTGACCGCAAATTGTTTCTGCATACGCAAGATCTATAGACGCAGATGGTTTATTTGGTTTTAGCACGCTCCGGGACGGATCTATATTGATAAACGATTTATTCTTAAGGTTTTTTTTGACGACATGAAAATGTTCGCCCCATGAATAGCGTTCAAATTCAAAAATGGGTTTTTCCAATATCTGGCTGAAAACTGTTTGGAACAGCGATGCTACGATTAGTACTATTATTTTTGTCATATCTTTATCCCTTTCAAAGAGAAAAACACTTTGGGTAAAAATCTACCCAAAGTGTTTTTTCAATTATTCCGCAACCAGAGCATTCGCCGCGAGGCATCCCAAATAGGCGCCTGCGGTAACGATCGCACATGCTAACCATCCACCTCCCGCAGCATAGCAGAGTCCTTCCATCAGCAAGGCAATCTTACCACAATCCAACGCTTCTTGTCCTCCATACACAAGACTCATCGCATCGTCCGTCAACGGATCTGAATTTACAACCGCTGGCACCATCGGCAAAACCAAACTAACGATCACCAAGAATGCCATGCTTCCGCGCAATAGAGTTTTCATAATAACCTCCTGTTTTTATTTTTGTTTTCATCAGTGAATTAATTCCCGCCCACCGTGGGCTGTCTATGTCCCACTACGTCAAATCGGATCTCCGGCGCCCAAACCGAATATACAATTCTCGTCGATGAACCATAGAGCGGTGAGCAAGGATGGTTTATTCCTTCGTCAGAATCAGCGTCTCGCCCCCCCAAATCTTCGGCAACTGTTCCACGGGCATTTTTATTCTTCCAAGCGCCGGATCCCGCAGAAACAATTCCTCGTGACGGACACTGTCCACAACGATAAAATGATTTCCTTTAATAAAGAGAATTGCCGGAAATGGTTTCGCCAGCAGATCGTTCACTGTCAATCTCCATCCCCGGACGTGCAATCCTTTCTTTTCCGCTGTTTCTTTTAAAACTAGCATCGAAGCACCGTTTGGAGAAAGGGTAATCGTCTGCTCCAATGCTTCGACTGTTGACGGTATTTCATAGTGATTGAAAACCATCTGTAATGCACTCAGACCGCAATCGTTGGAATGTTTTTGAAAAACAACTCCTTCCGGTCCGAGATATTCCGCATTCATGAGCATGGCCTCTATCTTTTTGCCCGCTGCGGGTGTGTGAATAAATATTCCCGTCAGCAACAGCAAGAACAGGACCGCTCCGGAAAGTGCAACACTCATGATCGTCAGAATATGTTTCTTTTTTTGCATGAAGGTCAGGGATTCTTCCGACACAATTGATCAACCAGTAGGCGCAACTGTTTTTCGCTCCTCTTCCCCGCTGCAAATGATTGTACTCGTTTTAGCGTGTCGATCATGTATATCATGGGAACCGACGTCACATGAAATGCCCTCCTCACTTCAACTGACTCATCAATGTAAACGGGGTACGGAAGATGTTCCGTTGCTGCGAACTGCACTGTTTCCTGCTTTCTGCTTAAAGAAACTGCAATCAATTGCACAGTATCTTTAAACTCCGGGAATAACGATTTCCATGACCTCAATTCTTCCAAACAGTACATGCAGGTCGTTGTAAAGAAGATCAACGCTGTGTTCATTCGAATTAATGAATCAAGATTCCTCTCCTCACCATTGAATGCCGACAGTTTCACCGACGGAATCGTCTCGCCAACGGAGAGCGGTCTATTGTCAGACTGCAGTTGAAGAAAGAGATATCCGCCGATTGTTCCCAAAAGTAAGCACAACAATATTAGACCGGCGACTGCTTGCTGAATCGCTGTATTCATGCGCTGAGGATGGAAACGAAATAACTGTTTTTTGGACATGCCGCGTTTTGGGAAAATTGTGAGAACCGTATTCTGGCCAATTTCGGAAAAGCATCGCGCGAGGGTGTAAAACTTTTCTGAACAATAGAAAAGTATTTTTTCTGATTCAATGAAATTGCATTGCTATATGGGGGCGATGTTATAGTTTGGTTTTCGGGGATGGAAGAGGAATGTAATGAAAAGTAAAAATGCATTTGCAACTACCCGATGAACACCACCGCTGAACACGCGTGTGCACAACGACGCATCGGAAGCTGCAATGACGTTCGAAGAAGCAGAGTGTGTTGATCTATCGCGTTATGACTTCAACACCAGTTTTGCCACACATTCAATATGATAGGTGTGCGGAAACATATCTACCGGCTGGATTTTCTCCACCGTGTAACCGTCCTTTACCAACATTTGCAGATCGCGCGCAAGGGTGGCAGGATTGCAGCTAACGTAGACGATGGTAGGGACCTGCATCTTCCCTAACTCTTCCACCGCTTTGGGATGCATGCCGCTCCGTGGCGGATCGACAATGATCACATTCGGATGTGCATAACGGGAACGCCACTCCACATCCTTCGTCATTAAATCTTTTAAGTCTCCAGCAATGAACTCGCAGTTAGTAATACCGTTCAGTTCCGCATTCTTTCGTGCGTTTTGGATGGAGCTCTCCACCAGCTCGATGCCGATCACTTCCTGGACCGAATCCGAAATATAGATGCCGATACTGCCGGTGCCGCAATAGAGATCGTACACCACATCTGTCTTTTTAAATTCTGCAAACTCTTGCGCGATAGAATATAACTTCTCCGCTTGTTTCGTATTGGTCTGGAAGAATGAGTTGGCGGAGATTTGAAAAAGATATTTTCCGAGTTTGTCATGTATTAATCCATCGCCAAAATAGATCTTTTCATACTCGCCGACGGCAACCTGCGATTTTCGTTTGGTAACGTTGTTGATAATGGTCGTGATCTCAGGAAACTGTTTTTGAAGTTCATTGCTGAGTTTTTCCATCACTTCAGGTGAATCCTCGAACGTGACAAGATTCACCATCACATCACCGGTGTTCTTCCCTTCGCGGATGACCAGATTGCGGAAATAGCCGGTTTCGGAATCGGGAGCATAGGCAGGAATATTGTTTGTCAGTGCGAAAGAGCGGACAGCATTCAAAATGCCGGTGCTCAGTTCGGACTGGAGAAAACACTCGTCGATGTTCAACACTTTATCCCACCGCTGAGGAACGTGAAAACCAACTGCAAAATTGTTTGCGATCCCTTCACGCACCTGCAGGTCGTCGATGTCTTTCTGCGTCAGCCACGGTTTATCAGCAAACGAAAACTCCAGCTTGTTGCGATAAAAAAACAGATTGTCCGATCCGACAATGGGTAACACATTTAAATCCTTCAAACCGCCGATATGTTCCAGTGCATCGTTTACATGCTGCTGTTTGTATTCCAGCTGCGTTGCATACTCCACATGCTGCCATTTGCAGCCGCCGCAGATGCCGAAATAACTGCAGCGGGCCGGAGTGCGTTTTGGCGAGGGTGTCACCACTTCCACCAGCTTTGCTTCTGCATATTTCTTTTTGGTTTTATACACTTTCGCCTTCACCACATCTCCGGCGATCGCCCCTTCAACAAAGACGACGAATCCCTCAACGCGGGCAACGCTCTTCCCTTCAAATCCGGTGGATTCAATTGTTACTTCGATAATATCGTCTTTCTTAATGTTCAAAACAGTTCCTAACTATAAATGATGAATGCTAAATGTTGAATTTTGAATATGCACTGAATACTGTTAACTGAAAACTGATGACTAACAAATGCTTTTAAATAAGATCAACCATGGAACCAAATTCTGGATCGAACAACCGTTTATACGTTCTGATCGCAAATCCATCCGTCATACCGGCAATATAGTCGCACAACAAGCGGGCACGGTGATTCGTATCCGATGCGTTCTTGAAATTCTGTTCCACATACTTCGGCAGCAGATTCAATTCGAATTTTTCTTTCTCCATATAATTATCCGCGAATGTATCGAAAATCCGTTTCAGCAGATAATCCCCTTTCTTTTCCAGTTGATGCAGCTGCGGAGAAAGGAAGACAAGATCGAGCGACATTTTTTTGAACATCTGCGACTCTTTCCGCGCTTTTTCATCTATGACCAGATTGAAACGATAACGGTTCGTTTTGCCGCTCATAACATTCGTTGTTTCCGCCACACTGCAGGATTCAATATATTTTCCGATCTTGCTGGAAAGTGAACGTTCAACACGTCCCTCTTTCATGGCATCAAACAGTTTTTTCAGACTCAATTGCAGTTCTTCGTCCAGTTGCTGCGATTCGGCCCAGCGTTCGATCTTTTGCTGTGTGATGAATCCTGAGTGAATGCCATCCGCAACATCGTTTAACGAATACGCCACATCGTCCGACCAATCCATAATCTGACATTCGATACTGCGGAAATTGTCCCGCGCTTTCCCCGCTTTGAACGCTTTCGTAATATCTGTTCCATCAAACACAAAATCGAGAAACTGTTTTTGCTCATTATAGATGAAATGGTTCTTCGGATTTTCCAGTTCGCCGAAAAGTGTTTTGTATTTCAACACGCCGTCCAAAAATGAACGGGTGGGATTCATTCCTTTTCTGGAAACCTTGTCCGAATACACTGTTTCTGTCAGCAGACGAAGTGTTTGTGCATTTCCTTCGAATCCGCCAAACTGTTTCATCACGGCATGGAGCGTCCGCTCGCCGGCGTGGCCGAACGGCGGATGGCCAAGATCGTGCGAAAGACAGATTGCTTCGACCAGATGCGGATCAATGTAAAATGTGTCGGAAAAGAATGAACTCTTTCTTTGCAAGTACGAACAAATTGCACGACCGATTTGCGCAACTTCCAACGAATGTGTCAGCCGTGTCCGGTAAAAATCATACTCTCCCGATAAAAACACTTGTGTCTTCGCTTGCAACCGCCGGAAACTCGCTGTGTGAATAATCCGGTCCCGATCCTGCTCGAATGGAGTGCGGTAATCATTCTTCCGCTCATCCTCGCGGCATTGCGTATCGAAACTGTTATAGAAAGTATTGTTCATAGATGTTTGAAACACATAGACACATAGGGAACACTGCTATGTGTTCTCTGTACCTATGTGTTTAAATAGTTTGCGTTCTATTCCGTAACTGAATTCTTGCTACAAAGAATGTTGTTGGAACGGTGATCAGTAAAATTCCAATGACTGTTTCCAAACTGAACGACCGGTCCCAGATAACGATATCGAATACTGTTGCAAATGCCACTTGCGCCAGACCAACAGTGGAATTCTGCGCAGGATTGCCGAGCATATACGCGCGGGTCATGGCCAGCTGTGCCGCAGTCCCCGTCAATCCGATCCCCAACAGTTCGCCGATCACCGGCAGTGTGTATTTCCCTCCATCAAACAGATGCGGCAGCGACGGAATCAAAACAACGAAGGTGATAATACTTGCCACACCGGTAAAATGTGCAACAACGGTTGTGGGATGAAGTCCTTTTGTAAGATGAAGATTATAGACAGCAATCGCCGCAAACAACGCCTGAACGATTCCGACAACGATAGCATAACTTCCCTGATCAAAATGCGGCTGCTGAATAAAATAGACTCCCGCAATACCGCTTAAAATAGAAATAAGAATTGAACGGTGAATCGGTTTGTTCGCAACAAAGGCAATAATCAGCGCCATCCAGATTGGAACAAGATTTACCAGTGATGTCGCTTCCGCCAGAGGTAGATTCGCAAAAACGTAGAATGTGCAGAGAATAGAAAGCGAACCGACAACACTTCTCCACCACAAGGATGAAGGGACTTTGAAAAAGACCAGCGGCTTTTTTGTCCAATACGCCAGGATCAACACGAAGATGAAATTGATAAACGCACGCGCGAATCCGGTAATGCGCCAGTCGAAGGTATCTTTTAACGCGTGAGTAAACGCCCCCATCAACGCAAAACAGAATGCGCTGAAGAGCATCCAGCCGAGAGCAGATATTTTTTTAGTGGAAAACATTACATTAATTGATAATGGAGAATGGATAATTGATAATTGCCCATTCCAACTTTTTGTTTTTCATTATCCATTATCAATTTATCCAATTTCTGACGAGAGCTTCTCCCACTCCTCCATTAACGCATTCAACTTCTTCGTCACACCATCATACTCGGCAGAAATAGTTTTTGCCTTCAGTGGATATTTCACAAACTCGTCGCTCGACATTTTCTTTTCCAACGCTGCTTTCTGCTCTTCCACTGTCGCAATGGACTTTTCCACCTCTTCCAGTTTCTTTTTCAATTGATGCAGATTCTTCTTGGGATGCTCCGCCTCTCCTCTCCCTTTTCCCTTTTCACCTTCTCCTGCTTTTACTTTTTCTGCCCCTTTTTCCGCATTCCGCTTTTCCATTTTCAATTGTCCACTGTCAATTGACAATTGTTTTTTCTCAACCTTCTTTTTCGCGATATAATCACTCACATTGCCGAGGTATGTTTTCACAATCCCGCTGGGTGAAATCTCCAGCACTTTGTTCACAATGGTATCTAAAAATGCACGGTCATGCGAAACAATCAGATACGTACCGTCAAACTCTTTTAATGCTTCCTGCAGCACTTTTTTGGAACGCATGTCCAGATGGTTCGTCGGTTCGTCCATGATCAGGAAGTTTGCCGGCGCCAACAGCATTTTTGCCAATGCCAGTCGGCTCTTTTCGCCGCCGGAAAGCACTTTCACTTTTTTGAAAACATCGTCCCCCTTAAACAGGAACGATCCGAGGATAGAACGAAGCCGCGTGCGAATCTCCCCTTCGGCCACTTCATCAACCGTTTGCAATACTTCTTTATTTGGATTCAACTCATCCGCCTGATGCTGCGCGAAGTACGAAACGATCGTGTTGTATCCTTCGATCCGTTCGCCCGATTGGTACGGTTCCACCCCAGCAGCAATTTTTGAGATGGTCGACTTTCCCGCACCGTTCACACCGACAATCGCAATCCGGTCTCCGCGCTCGATGGTATACGTGAGATCTTCATACACCACATGCACTCCCTCCGGCGAAGGGTATTCTTTATGGATGTTTTTCAACTCCATCACCACGCGTCCGCTGGACTGCGCCGCCGGAAAATGGAAATGAATCTCATCCTCTTCATCTTCGATCTCAATCAGTTCCACTTTTTCCAACTGTTTTACACGGCTTTGTACCTGACGTGCCTTGCTCGCTTTGTAGCGGAACCGGTCGATAAACTCCTGCGTCTGTTTCAACTGCGATTCCTGATTCTTCTTCGCATTCATCATCAACTCTTTGCGGAAAACCCGTTCCTTTTCGTAGAAGGAATAATTTCCGGAATAGATTTCCATATTGCCGAGCGATAGTGCGCAGGTTTTTTTCGTAAGCGAATCAAGGAAGGCACGGTCATGCGAAATAAGCATGATGGCACCGTTGTAATTGCGCAGGTAATCTTCCAGCCATTGCAATGATTCAATATCAAGATGGTTCGTTGGTTCGTCCAGCAGCAGCACGGAAGGCTCCAACAGCAAAAGTTTAGCAAGTGCAATACGCATCTGCCATCCTCCACTGAAGGCGCGGACATTCTTCTCCATATCTTCCATGGAGAATCCCAAACCCATCAGCACTGTTTCGATCTTCGATTTCAGACGGAACGCATCGGCATCTTCCTGCTTATGCTGCAGTTCACTGATGATCTCCATCAGTTCCAGATACTCTTCGGAGGTATGATCCGTCACCGCAAGCTTTTCGTACGCTTCGTTCAGCTCCTGTTCGATCATCAGCACATCTTCAAATGCAGATTCCACCTCTTTATAGAGTGTCGCATCCGAATCCACCACCGCGTCCTGCGGCAAGTAGCCGACCGAGACGAAGCGCGCTTTGCTGACGCTCCCCTCCATTGGTGGATTGATTCCCGCGATGATCTTCATCAGCGTCGATTTGCCGGCGCCGTTGCTTCCCACCAGACCGATTCGATCGTGCGGGTTGATGGTGAACGAGATATCGTCGAACAGATAGCGTTCGCCGAAGTTTACGGTAAGATTGTTAATTGAAAGCATTAAAAGTTTTCAGTTCTAAGTTGTGAGTTAAGAGTATTAGGTTTTATTGCGAGCCCCGCGCCAAAGGGACGATGTAATCAACAGCAAAAATAATAGTCACCCTGAGCGAATCCCGATTTGTTCTTTAATCGGGATGAGTCGAAGGGCCAAAAAAACACTATTCCCCGCGCGGCTGTGCAACATTTCCGGTCGCTAACGGGGAATCGATACAATTGCGAAGTAATATACGAAATGTTTGGGTAGGGTGGAAAAGGAAAGATATTATCTGTTCCTGCGTTCATACAACGGCAGTGTCATCATCAATGCAGAACAGAGATAGATGGAAATAATTGGTGAATTGGAAATGAACCCTTCGCTTCAACCGAACGGATCAATATCCGAAAGAGATTATACAAAAATCGCTTCCCCACAGTTAGCTTTTACGTAATATTCTTGCCTAATTATTTCTCAAGCATATAAAGTCCTACTCGTTACTTTATAGTAGTTGCTTTTCCCGGAAAAAAGTAACACCCTGCCTATACCATCTCACAATTGGAACTCCAATGAAAGCCATCATCTACACCCAATACGGATCCCCGGACGTTCTTCACCTTGCCGATGTGAATAAACCAGTCCCGAAAGCAAATGAAGTGCTGGTCAAAATCCGTGCGACGACGGTCAACCGAACGGACTGCGGCTTTTTACGGGCTCAGCCGTTCATCGTCCGGTTCTTCAGCGGATTGACGAAACCGAAGAACATAATTCTCGGCAACGAATTCGCCGGTGATGTTGAAGCGGTCGGCAACGAAGTAAAAACATTCACCGTCGGCGACCGGGTGTTCGGGTTCAGCGGTGAAACATTCGGTACCCATGCAGAATACATTGCTGCTCGCGAGAACGGCCCAATCGCCCTCATGCCGGCGAAGATGACGTACGAAGAGGTTGCTCCCTGTTCCGAAGCGATGCATTACGCATGGCACGACATTAAAGCGGCGGAGGTGCGGAACGGCCAGACAGTGCTCATCTATGGCGCAACCGGCGCCATCGGTTCTGCCGCAGTCCAGTTGGTAAAATCGTTGGGTGCATTCGTTACAGCAGTCGGCAATACCAAAAATATGGAATTGGTGAAATCCCTCGGAGCCGATGAGGTGATCGATTATCTGAAAGAAGATTATACGAAGATCAACCGGGACTATGATTTTATTTTTGATGCGGTCGGAAAAATTTCGTTCGGAGCCTGCAAGCATTTGCTGAAGCCGGGAGGAATCTATTGCTCCACCGATCTCGGCCCGTCAGTGCAAAATCCTTTTTTTGCGATATGGACGTTGCTCTTCGGCAGCATGCCGGGTGGCAAGAAAGTGATTTTTCCTCTGCCAAAAAATTCAAAAGAAGATCTCCTCTTTTTTAAAGAACTGATGGAGGCGGGAAAATTACATCCGGTAATCGATCGGCGTTATCCGTTGGAACAAACTGCCGAGGCGTTCCGGTATGTTGAAACGGGTGAGAAAACAGGAAATGTTGTTATTACCGTCGCGTAAAGACTATAATAGTTGTAGGACACCTAAAAGGTGTCCTACAACTATACACATTAAGCTACAACAAATCATTTCTCTCGTGACCGTCTCCTTTTAGGTGACAGTCACGTTGATTTTAATTAAACCGTTCGCTTTCTGCGAACAATTCAACATGCACCTCTGTTTGTGTCTTTCGTTCCAATACCCTATCTTCTCATAATAGAACAGAGACGATCTCTCCTCACAATTTTTCTCCGGCGCCTCACAATACAAAATTAAAAAAAGGAGCGCCGTATGACGCAGCAATCCTCGAACGAATCTCTTCCGGAATCCTGGCGGTCCATGATCGCCAAATATCAGCGTTCTGATCTCGGTAAAAGTATTTGGCAGATGGTGAATTCATTTGTGCCATTTTTCCTGTTGCTCGCAGCGATGTATTTCAGCCTGGACTACTCTTACTGGCTGACGCTGGCGCTCGCTATTCCGGCGGCGGGATTCCAAGTGCGGACATTCATCATTTTCCACGATTGCACGCATGGTTCATTCTTCCATTCCCAGCGGGCAAACGATATCGTCGGTATCATCAGCGGACTTCTGACGTTCACGCCGTATCATGAATGGCGGCACAGCCACAATATCCATCACGCCACCGGTAGCGATCTGGATCACCGCGGCACCGGCGATGTGTGGATGCTAACAGTAAAAGAATATCTTGCATTGCCGTGGTACCGTCGGCTGTGGTATCGTACGTATCGCAATCCGTTTGCCATGCTGGTCATCGGGCCGCTGGCCATGTTCATTCTTGCGCACCGCTTCCCTTCGCCGGAATCCGGACCCCGTGAACGAAGGAGCGTTCACGCCACAACTGCAGCGCTTATTCTCATCATTGGTGGTATTAGTTATTTTATCGGGTTCGGCACATTCGTTGCGATCATGCTCCCCACCTTGTGGCTCGCCGGCATGGCCGGTCTCTGGCTCTTTTACGTACAGCATCAGTTCGACGAAACATACTGGGAGCATCATCATGAATGGGATTTCTTCGATTCCGCATTGAAGGGTAGTTCATACTATAAACTTCCAAAAGTACTGCAGTTTTTCAGCGGCAATATCGGCTTCCATCACATCCACCATTTAAGTCCGCGCATACCAAACTACCGGCTCCCCAAAGTGCAAAAGGAAGTGCCGATCTTTCAATCGGTGAAACCGATCACCTTGTTCTCCAGCTTCCGTTTTCTGCTGCTGCGTCTGTGGGATGAAGAACAGAGAAAGCTGGTGGGATTACGTGCATTGAAACAGATGCGGCGAAGTTCAAGCGTGGTGCAGTGATCTTTTTTTCGGTGATCACAGAAAATGAAAAAGGCGGAGTGTAATCCGCCTTTTGTGTTATTTAAAATTCTGTTATGCATTATTTGATCAACATCATCCGCTTTGTTTCTGTGAAATTCTTTGTCCGCAGCGTGTAAAAATACATTCCGCTGGAAAGATTCTTTCCATCGAACGATGCGATATGCACACCCGCCTCCTTCTGGCCGTTTACCAAAGCGGCAACTTCATTTCCTAGCAAATCGTACACTTTCAAGTCAACATGCGATGCTTCACCCAGCGAATAACTGATGCGTGTGGATGGATTGAACGGATTCGGAAAATTCTGTTCCAGTCCAAACTGCTCCGGCTGCATATCGGATCGTGTCACTGCGGTCGGTCCCGAGAAGGAGACTTCGTCCACCAGAAAATAACTGTCGACATGCGGCATTGCCTGATCCCCCGTACCCGGCCCGATGATTTGTATCTGCACTACACATGTGTCGGGTGTATCGTTGGTAGTATAGTTGAAAGGAGCTGTCAACAGTGTGTACGACGATACGGCTGTAGAGGGAGCTACTGCGGCAACAGCCACTGATGTCCCTTCTACTCCACCTTTATACAATACCACATTCAATCCAAACCGGTCTCCGCTGGACGCCGCCGGAAAGAATTGATAATACACTGAGACAGAAGTCGGGCGTTGTGAAAAGGCAAATCCTCCTGCATCTTCGCCGGATTGCAGAATCGGCTGCGTGACAAACGACATATAGTCGATCACTGTCCCTTTTGCTGCCGATGTTCCAGAATGAGCGATAGCTGACTGCGTTATGGTGGAATACGCGGGTGGAACATTGTTGGCAAACCAGCCGGTCGGATTACCGTCCGTCCAACTTTCAAAATCAAGATTTTGCGCATTCGTGTTTGAGTTCATTAAAACCCAAAACAGCAGAAACACTGTACAGAATGTTTTCATCAAAAAATTTCCTTTATTGTGATTGAAATTGTCAATTTTTACAGCGCCGTTAATCTACAAAATTTCAAACAAAAATTAAATTGCCTGTTATCACAAAAAATGATTTCGGCATCCGGTGACAATTCTTTCACACCTCTTGGCAATAAAAAATCCCTTCCGTCCAGATTCTATGATTACTCCTTGCGTCTCCGTCTCTCTGAATAGTATATTGTGTTAGAATTATGAAATCATCCCTCTCTCCGTACAATTCAATCCTTGCCAATGTGGCAAAGCATATTTTGCTCACAGCGGAAGAAAAAAAATACTTCTGTTCACAGCTTCGTGTGAAGAAACTCCGGAAACGTCAGTATTTGCTGCAGACGGGAGATGTGTCGCGGTTCGAACAGTTCGTCACCAAAGGATGTCTTCGCGCATATTACGTGGATGAACAAGGACATGAACGAATCGTTCAGTTTGCCCTGGAAGGTTGGTGGATCGGCGACATGGGAAGTTTCTTCAGCGGACAACCCGCAACACTTACCATAGAGGCAATGGAAGATTCAGAACTGTTCCAGATTGAACGGAACGATTTTGATATCTTGTTGGAAAAGGTACCGAAGTTCGAGCGCTTCTTCCGCATCCTGCTCAGTAATGCGCATATTGCACATCAGCGCCGCGTTCTTTCCCATCTCACCGGCAGCGCGCAGGAACGGTATCTTGATCTCCGTTCTAAGTATCCATCATTTGAACAGCGGATCCCTCTCCGCCACATCGCCTCTTATCTCGGCGTCACACCGGAATTCCTCAGCCGCATGAGAAAACAACTCGCAAAGAAGAAATAGTTCTTCAATTCGTGCTTACGTTATCATTGCAAAACCCTGTCATTGCGAGTCCCGATGTTTTTCGTCGGGGCGAAGCAATCTCTAAATTATGAGGTGATTGTCCCGCTTATGGATTCCGCCTTGCACGAGATTTAAAAAGCGGAAATTCGTCGTCCCAAAAATCGGGACTACGCGCAATGAAAACTTTAAATTACATTAACTCATTTCATTGACCTACATCAATAGAATTTCTTGATCTTCTTCATCACGCTCTCCCATTGATTCTTGTTATGTTTGTATGAGTTTAGAAAAAACATCATCAAACATTTTAACAGGAGCCAGCTATGCTAACAACACTTTTTTCCACCAACAATGATATCGTCGGACTGATCCTCCGGGCGACTATTGGATTCATCATCTTTCCGCACGGCGCACAAAAAATGCTCGGCTGGTTCGGCGGTTACGGCTTCACCGGTACAATGGGATTCTTCACCGGTACTGCAAAACTGCCGTACATCGTCGGCCTTTCTGTAATCCTTCTTGAATTCGTCGGTTCACTGATGTTGATCGCAGGCTTGGGTACCCGGTTCATCGCACTCGGCTTCATTGGCCTGATGATCGGTATTATTATGACCTCGCATTTTCAAAATGGTTTTTTTATGAACTGGTTCGGTGCACAATCCGGCGAGGGATATGAATACCATCTTCTGGTGATCGGTCTTGCATTTGCATTACTGGTGTAAGGGGCGGGAAAATATTCAGTCGATCAGTTGATCGTTCGGTAAAAAGAAGAAATATAGTTATAGGACACCTTTAAGGTGTCCTATAACTATGATATATATTTACAGAAACCTCTTCATTGCACTGCGCACCTGCGCTTCATTCATTCCGAAATAGTGACCGAGTTCATGAAAGAGCACTTCGCGAATTCTCAGCTCCATCTCTTCTTCATCCCTGCAAACAGATTCGATATTCTTTTGATAGAGTGATATCTTGTCCGGCACCGTAGCACTCATACCATACCATTGTCCTCGATGCGGCAGCGGAATACCCTGATACAATCCTAATAAAGAAAATCGGTCTGTCTTTGCTTTACCGATCGCATCATCGGAGGGATAATCTTCCACAACAATCTGCACATTATCTATCCTATCACGGAAATCTTCCGGCAATAAGTCGAATGCATCTTGTGCTATTTGTTCAAATCGTTCCCGCGTCATACCGGTGGTTTTCGTCGTTGAGGTGAATTTTTCCGTTGAACAAATGTATGTGAATTCTTCTTAAGAACAAAAAAACGGACAAAACGGTCTTGAAGATTTCATTTTCGGCTAGTATATTGCTCGATATTATTATCCACATCGTTGAAAGGTTGACCCATGAACAAGCTCCGAAAAATAATAATGTGGGCGGGAATTGTGTTAGGGAGTGCTCTCATACTGTTAGTCGCCGCAGTGTTCATGCTACAAAATAGATCTTTTGAAGCACCGTATCCAAACATCTCGGCAAGCAGCGACAGCAGTGTCATTGCGCGCGGCAAGCATCTTGCCAATGGTCCTGCCCATTGCAGCGGCTGTCATTTCGCGAAAGAGGATATTTCGCTGGCACTCAATGGAGAACGAGTGGAATTGAAAGGTGGCTTTGAATTCAACCTTCCGTTCGGCGTCGTCCGCACGGGGAACATTACATCGGACAAAGAAACGGGTATCGGGAATCTGAGCGACAAAGAAATTGCCCGCATACTGCGCTATGGCGTCTTCCCAGACGGGAAAGCCGTCTTCGACTTCATGCCGTTTCATGATCTGAGCGATGAAGATCTCACCGCAATTATTTCCTATTTGCGCACACTTCCTCCGGTACATAATGCCATTGTCCCTCGCGAAATAAACTTCCTCGGCAAAGCGGTAGTTTCATTTCTCATCAAACCGGTCGGTCCAACAGGAGAACCGCCGAAAGAGACCCAAATCGATTCTACATCGGCGTACGGAAAATATATTGCACATTCCGTTGCCAATTGCGTCGGCTGCCATACCGAAAGAAATATGATGACGGGCGCATTCATCGGCGAACCATTTTCCGGTGGCTTCCAGATGCCCTCAGAAGAAAAACCGGAACTTATCTTCACCACCCCGAATCTGACTCCCGATCCTGAAACTGGAAAAATCTTCCCATGGACAGAGGATGTTTTCATCCATCGATTTCGTCAGGGGGTGCAAATTGCAGGAACACCAATGCCATGGGGCGCTTTTAAGAACATGACCGATTTGGAATTGAAAGCAGTCTATCGGTATCTGCAAACCGTCGATCCGGTTCACAAAAAGATCGATCAGGTTGTCTCGAAGGCCGAAGGATAATCATTCAATATACTCTCGATTAAAAAGAGCTGTTGCGAAGACAGCTCTTTTTTTTCTTTGATTTTTTTTTGTCTTACAGACGTGACATTTTTTTACACCCGCTGACCCGGCAAACACATCTTTCTCATCCTTTCCTCCGTTCAATTCGACACATCAGCGCAGTTCGAAAACAACAAATCCATAGGAGGATGTCATGAAAACGAGAATAGCAGTAATCGCCGCAATTGCAATGTTCGCCGTCCATTTCGCAGCCGCAACAGAACCCGCAAGAAAGTTCAACACAGAAGAGAAATTGATCCTTTTTGCATCCAAGAATTTATACTCTGCTTTACATTCGGAGAATGCCGGCGTAATTGTATCCGCCCTTCGTATTACCGCTTTACTGAAAATGCGCTATCCTGGTGCAGATGTTTCGAGCTTGGTAGAAACAATCGACGAGATCAGAACATCGCATCCATCCGGCACTATGCGTTACAAAGCATATGTAGTCTTGTCGGTCTGTGAAAATCCTGAGTGGTATTCCAATGAACATGCCATCGTTACGGCAAATGATGAAAGTTTTTTCCGCGCAACATCGGAACGGCTGCAGAAGCAGTTGCTGAGTGAAAACACACGGTAACCCTTTTCTTCTCTCTTCCTCCTCACAAACCCGAAGTCAGTACGATTCGGGTTTCGTGCGTACAGATTAATGGAATATAATCATGAAATCCTAGGATTTAGAGGCAATTATGACGATACTCTATAGATAGAGGAGAGTACCATGGCACAAATAGCGTTTCGAGGAGAGTCAGGAAAGAAATATTCGTTCGCCATCCATCCGATGACGACATTATTCCAACAGGTTGCAGCAGTATACGTAATTACCCACCGGTCTACCGATGAAATGAACAAAGTTTCACACAAACATATCTTTGTCGGTCAAACAGACAATCTCGGCAAGCAATTCGACGGTATAAAGGACCAATTCTTTACGCGGTATGATGCAAATTGTATCTGCATCTATCATGAAGAAGATAAGAAGAAACGTTTGAACATCGAATCCGATCTGGTCGGTAATTACAATCCGCCCGGAAACAGTTGAGATCATACCTGATTTTCGAGTGTCATCAGAATGAAAAGCAAGGACGTACTATAATTCTGAATGAAGGATGTTCTGTTCGGAAGTTTTGTCCAGCCCTTTGATATGCACTTCGCTGGTTGCGTAGCTTTTCTTCACTTGATGGTACAATAGCACCAACGAGAACTGGTCGCCGCGGATTACAATAAATTCCTTTCCTTTCAGCTCTTTTCCATTCACAAAAGTCTTCGCGTTATATTTTCCATCAGGATTTTTACTGCAGCGTAATTCGATTGTTTGTTGTTCAGCCATACTGTGCTCCTATTCCGTTTCGGTGATTCCACTCCTATAAGATACAATATTTTGCGGAGAAGTGGTTCAAAAGAATTGTTCCGCTTTCCCACTCGTATCAATGCCGGCGGTTTTCTCCGGTAATTCTTCCTGCACTGTTTTCGTTGTAAGTGCATTCCAACGCTGTACAATTTACAATAATTTCAAAAAACCCATCACCCTCACAATATTTTGCTGTGCAAATTTTGCGCGGCACTATGCACGAGACCGATGCAGAACATCACTGCGCAACCGCCGTCAATAACGTACTTTGCACTCACACAGTCCGGAATAACCGGAACGATCGTTAACAATTGAAAGGAATCACATATGAAAAATTTTTTCGTTCTTGCTTCACTGGCACTCTTGGCCGTCGGCGGATGCACAACGGACGATAATCCATCGACTTCCGGAGGAGAAGGCACAATGCAGGTCACTATGGTGGATGCGCCGACAACCAATTACGATTCGATCGTCGTTGTCATAACAGAAGTATCGGTTCAAAGCAACGCTACTGCGGCCAGCTGGATCACCTTGAGCAGCGAATCAAAAACGGTCAATCTTCTCTCATTGGTGAACGGCGTTGAAGCAGTCATGGGTCAGGCACAGCTCTCTGCCGGGACATATAGTCAGATGCGGTTGAAGCTTGCAGATTCCTGCTGGGTATATGCTGCTGGAGTGAAAATCGCATTGTTCGTGCCGAGCAGTGAAATCAAACTGAACATCCACGCAGAAATTCAAGCAAATGTGACATACAAACTTGTGCTGGATTTTGACGCGTATAAATCCCTGGTAATGGCGGCGGGACGACTTGTGCTAAAACCGGTCATCCGGGTTTTAACAACTTCCTCTGCGGGTTATATTCAGGGAAGTATTAATACGCGCGCTGGTGTGACGGCATTCGGCAATGGAGATACGCTCTCTACAATGACAGGAGCAAGCAATTCTTTTAAAATCATGTACGCCAAACCTGGTACGTATAGTCTTACGGTGATCTCTGCCGATGCACTGTACTATGATACGACGCTGACCAATATTTCTGTCGTCTCCGGTCAGGTAACGAATGTCGGCATGATTACTTTACGGGGGAAGTTATAGAATAACATATGTCATTAAAACAAAACGCCAGCCGAAAGGCTGGCGTTACTGTTTTTACCAAATCAAAAATTCATTACCGGTTGGCAATTCCTGTCAGGAAGTACATCATCGCCAAAGCGGCGAGTTTTGCCGTCCTTCCATCCACATCGTATTTCGGATTCATTTCAACAATGTCGATCAATTTCGTTTTTCGACGTTTCCCCGCAAAAAGCGCTGCCGTCAGGAATTCCTCCGGCGTTAAACCGGTCGGCATCGGAGCGCTCACACCGGGAGCATCAGCACTATGAACTGCATCCAGGTCAAAACTAATATAGAGTGAGTCGGCGGAAGAGGTTGACAATTCATATGCCAGTTCCAGTATCTTGGTGATTCCATCTTCGCGGACATCCCGAAGTGAAAAGACCGTCGCTCCCCTTTCGATCAATTCAGAGTAATGTTCGTTGGAATTTGCGAATGACTGGATTCCGACTTCCACCAGGTTCATCGCATTCAACGGACTTACCGGATGATCAAGCATTTGACGAAATGATGTGCTGCTGTTCCGTTTGGGATTTGGTTTCCGGTAGTCCAGATGCGTATCGATATTTATCACACCAACACTTTTTTTTCCCTGGGAAAAACCGAGAAAATTTGGAAAGGCAATATCATGGCCGCCGCCGAGAACAATTGGGGTGATGTTTGCCGTGATCAACGCATGCACTACGTCAGAAAGGATTTCATGCGTTTCTTCAAGTGTCTTCCCAACCTTCACATCGCCAAAATCGAATACCGGAACGGTCGCGGGAGATTTTTCCTTTCCAATGACAAAAGCTGTCCGTTTATAAAACTCCTGCCGGATAGCGGCTGGCCCACCTTTGGCGCCGATTCGGCCTCCATTCCGTTTCACCCCTTCATCCACCGGAACACCAACGATTCCGACAGTAATCGCATCGGTAAAATTCTTTTCGCCGCGGACAGCCAGATCGCCCATGCGGGGATCAGTTGCATCGCTGCGGGAAAAGAAGAGTCCTTCGTCCGGAGGCGTAAGATGTTTGAAGATCGTGCTCATGGTCTGGTTAAAGTTAGGAAAGTTCGTGGAAGATGCAAGTACTGAATTTATCCGTATTTAGAATCGACCTACTATTGAATTGAAAAATTGTCTATCTGTAAAAATATTGTTCAAGCTATTGCCATCAACTAAAATTTGTGGTATACTCGCATCAGAATCTAATCCACTGATTCCTCTACAATATTACAGGAGTTTTTCATGAATAAATTATTCAAAAAGATCGTTGTGTTGATTCTCGTTGCTTCCATGGCAGTGATGTCCGTTGGTTGTTACGGTTCGTTCAGCCTTACCAAGAAAGTGTATAACTGGAACGGCTCCCTTGGCAACAAATGGGTGGTGGAATTAGTGTTCCTGGCCTGCTACGTCGTTCCGGTGTACGGTATTGCCGGCTTTATCGATGTGGTGATCCTGAATTCGATCGAATTCTGGACCGGCAGCAATCCGATGGCTTCCACGATCAAATCTGATGACGGCACAACTGTTGCATTCAACAAAGAAACAAAAAATGTTGAAGTCAGCTATGCAGGTAAAACATTCGTCATCACTCAAGAAGAAGGGAAATCAGTGGTGAAAGACAGCGAGGGGAATGTGCTTGCGTATGCTGTGCAGAATCACGATGGAGGCATGAACATTCTGGATGCCCAGGGAAAAGTGCTAAATACATTTTCGTCTTCAGATGTTTCTTCCATGCTTGCCAGCAAATAAGGTTACATCAGCAGTATTGCCGTGAAGAACGACATTCGCTGAAAGGAGAACTGAGTTTCAGTTCTCCTTTTTTATTTTTAAAGCAGTATAGAACAGAACCCACCACCCGGCAAGAAAACAGAATCCTCCGAACGGTGTAATGTAGCCAAACGGACGGATACCGGTCACTGCGAGCACGTACAAACTGCCGCTGAAGAGGAGAATCCCAAGTCCGAACAATCTCCCTGCTAATGCCATATGCGGATGCTGGTCAACAAAGAATGCAACGATAAGGATGGCGAAGGCATGGTACATCTGATACCGAACCGCAGTTTCGAAGACGGCAAGTGCTTCCGGCGTGATGAATTGTTTAAGCCCGTGAGCGCCAAAAGCTCCAAGCGCTACGCCAAAGAATGCAAAGAGAGATCCAAGCAGCAGAAATGATCGTTTCATAGTATTGTGTTCCCAAATTTACAGCATGCCGTTCAGTTTTCGCAGGAGCCATTCGACCGCCAGCAGCAGGATGACGATCACCAGATAGGACGGAAGATTCCAAAGATCGAATTCGCTTGTGCGGAGCTGTTCGCGGGATTTCATCTCTTCCCGTTTGAGTATTCCATCCACCAGCGCATCCCATCCGGACGCATCGGCATATGCACCGGCAGACGCTGCAGCCAACTGTTTCATCAGAGGTTTGTTCATTTTGGTTTCAGTAAATTCAATCGACTGTTCGCCGACGGAGATCCGACCGGAGGACGTACCAATCGTATCTCCTTCCTGCAGTGCCGCTGCAGTATAAACAAAATCCCCTTCCGGCAATCCCTCAACCGTTCCGTCGTACAATCCCGAACCAAGTGAAGAAAGTGATGTTTCAAACCGCTCGTTGGTGCGCAGGGAGCGCAGCGAAATCACTACTTCTGCCCCGTCCACCGGTTGGTAACTTTCGTTATACACTTGTCCCATCAAATCAACTCTCTCTCCTTGCGAATAAAATTCCTTCGAAGGTTCGATGCGAAGATAGTTTTCCTGCTCCCGGGTAGCAAGCCAGCGGACAAGCGCAGTGAACCAGGAATCGAAAAATGCTTTAGTTTCTTCCGCTGAACCGGCGAGTACCTTCCATCGATTGATTCCGTATCCGAGTATTGCTGCAGATTTTATTTGTCCGATATTTCGGATGAGGAACAAAGGATTCGTCAACGCAACGTTCTGCATCGTAATCCCGAGAAGATTCTGTGCTTCCGGTTTTGCATTATACGTTTGCAATGAATAGAAGAGCGGCGGCAATTTATCCCACGATGAATTCCATCCCTGCAGCAGTTGATGCCCTTTCACTTTCAACGCAACTGACGGCAGCACCATCTGTTCGTCGATCCGTTCTGCGGCTACAGTGAACGGAAACACTGATTCCATCAAACGAACTTTCCGCAGGTCCACTGTTCTGCCGGCAATGAATAGCAGTGGAAGCGAACGGGAGGTGACCGCCTCTTCCACCATGTCCACGGTTTGAGACGAGGTTTGAACACCGGGGAAACCGATTAATATCACCGCATCCGCTTTCATTATGGAAGATTGCAGATCAGTTTTTCCATCCGGCGAACGAAATTCACTGTTTGGCAGCTGATAGAAAAGATGAGCTTCGATATTCTTATCTGAACGAAGTGATTGCATTACTGCGGAAACATCGGCACTTACTGCACCTGCGACAACGGCGATGTTCATTTTGTTTTTGAGGATCTTAATAAGGACGGAGCGGCTGTTATTCTTTACGGTAATCTCCCCTTCAACACCGGACACGGTAAGTGAAACTTTTTTCACTCCATCCTCTTTCGGTGTATACGAGAATTGGACCGGAAATTCGGCGACACCATTCGGCGCTGAAACAGAGATCATCTGCTGATCGATCTTCTTCCCATCCTCCAACAGCGTTACCGTAACTGTTTGGGGCATAATACCCGACACTTTCACCGAACCATCCACCGGAAGCACTGCATCGACATAGCCGATCGAATTGGTAAGCAGTTTTGCGACAGAGATATCTTTTTGATCCGTCGAATCGCCGACACCGACAGTGAAAATCGGCGTGCGGCTTTTTTCCGCAGCATATAATGGATTCGCACCGGTGTTGTAATTCCCATCCGAAATCAGCACCGTGCCCTGAAGACCCTCGATGGTTTTCAATGAAGTCTGAAGTGCGCCGGAAATATCCGTTGATCCGCCGTTCAATTGAAGCGATTCTGGAACAAGCGGACGAACATCGTGTGCAAACGCAAACATTCTGACATCTGCCGCATCTGCAAGGCGATGCATGGCATTTCCCTGCAGTATTGTTTGAAGGACCTCTGCTTTATTTCCTGCGCCATCCGTTTGCGACATGCTTAGTGATTGGTCCACCAGGAGAGCAATCACCGGTTTACGTTCTTCAGCATAATTCAAACGAAATACGGGTTCAGAAAGTGCGAGGACGATGAGGGTGAGAGCACTACCGCGCAGAGAGAGTAGAAGCGCCCGTCGAAGAGCGGATACTTGCGGAACGGTATGTCTGTACAGAAAATACGATACCGCAAACGAAATAACCGTAAAAATGATGACCAGCCACAGCGGCGTTTGAAAAGAGAGATTCACTATCCTATTTCACCAGCATCATGCGTTTTGTTTCAATAATATGTTGATACCGCAACTGATAGAAATACATTCCGCTGGAAAGTCCTTCGCCGCTGAACGATACAGAATAGGAAGAGGGAGACTGAACTGCGTTTACCAGTGTTCTCACTTCCCGACCGAGCACGTCGAATACTTTCAATGTCACCTTTCCGGTCACTGCAAGATCATACACAATGGTTGTGGCAGGATTAAACGGATTCGGATAGTTCTGATGAAGAACGAATGATTCAAGCGCCGAATGTTTTTTCGGCACTTCGGCAATGCCGGTCTGTGCGTTGAACCGTCCATTCGGTGCATTGAACGGGCTTGTGCGCGAAATATTAGAGGCATCCACTGCCCGGACGTAGAATTCCGGCGTGGAAACAGCCGCTGGAATAACCGCGATATATTTTCCAGAATTTGTTGCGGGATCGACGACCTGACTAATGGACATCTTTAGCGGAGTGTACGTTGTACCGTCATCGACAGTATAGAAAAGTAAAACAGAATCCATTTTCACTGCGGAATGAGAAACGACATACATACCAACGGAATAATTATTTTCCGGTGTCAGCGAAATTTCCGGATCCGTACTGATGACCATGCCATGATAAAGCACGGCATTGTATGCGTTGATGGTTCCCCATCCAATGTCATTATTCGGTGTTGCCGCATTACTTGCCGTCTGCCGCAAAGCATCCCGCACCTGCACCGGATTCAGTTCAGGGTGCGCAGACAGCACCATGGCAGCCACGCCTGCCGCCAGCGGAGTTGCAAGTGAAGTTCCCTGCGAGAATCCAGAGTACCCGGCACTACTTGATGTCGTCGCGCAATATGTTCCAACACCATGCGCCGTCACATCCGGTTTGATCCTGGCGTCCGCTGTCGGCCCGTTGGAACTGAAACTGGCGAGCACGTTTGAACTATTGACTGCTCCAACTGAAATGATGCTGTCCGCATCTGCGGGTGAAATAAGGGATGGCGGAACCTGGCCTGCGCCTTCATTTCCCATCGCAGTACACAGCACTACTCCTTTTCTTGCCGCGATGGCTGCCGCTTTTGTCGTTATTGCAGTCTTGCCATCCAAATCTGCATACACATAACTCTTTTGCCCGGCATCAAAATCAAAATATCCGAGAGAACTGCTGACGATATCGGCGCCCATCGATTCCATCCATTCGATGCCGGCAACATAATTGTCCTCTTCAATATTTGTTTCCGTCGGCACAAACTCTGTTTTCCCCAAAATAAATTCAGCATTGTGCGCCGGACTGACCAGTGCTCCTTCTTTGTATGCCCCAACCAACGACATGGTTGATGTACCATGACTATCCTGATTAAAACTATCGGTACCCTCGTTGGCAGTATTACCATCTTTTTGAATGAAATCATATTCGGCGATCACCTTCATCTTCTCCATTGCTTCATGCAGTTTCCAGCGGAATCCCGTATCGAGCATTCCCACCAGCACGCCTCGTCCTTTAATCCCGATCTTGTGCACGGCAACAGCGTTGATCAACTTCATGTGGGTGAGAGATTCTCCGTAGAGTGTTGAGTCGGGATCGGCCACCGTTCCCTGTGAACGCTCAAGGTGTATATCCACGCGCTGCAGTTCACTTCGTTTTCTGATGGCAACCGGTTCCACCGATCGGACGAATGGAAGACGCTGCACTTGCAGCCATTGTGTTTCTGTCAAATATGCTGTGGCAGCATTAAACCAGCGGGAAGTGTTTTCGATAACGATACCGTTCGCTTTCAATTGCACAAGATACGATTCGGAAACAGGAAGGTCGATTTCTGTAATCACTGGTGTAGAGACTTTTCCCCTTCGCTGAATTGCGCGCTCGGAAATTCCGGTGACGCGGATGATTTCCCCGGGTGAGGGATTCTTTGATAAAGAAATGTTCTCTTTTGATGTAAAATAAATCCAGTACTTCGTCCGTTGTTCCTGGCCGAACACCAGTGTAACCATACTGAGGAAACAGAATAATGCTACAGCTTTCATCGATATCACTTTCATTCGTTACAGGAATATACATTATTGAGGAATTGATTTCAATTGACAGTTATCATGAGAGATTTTTGTAGAAAACGACGTGCATTGGGCATATTTTACTGAAACGGCCATGTAGATTATAACACCGTATCAATTGACCATCAGTTGTGTCGGCCTAAAACAGTATGATGCAATTATTCAATTTTGTATATTATATTTGCAACTCACTGAAAGATTCACTATCGGAACAATACCTTGTTCAAGAATTTCGTTTCTAAACTCAAATCTTTCTTCGTCGAAAAGCCGAAAACAGTACTGCCACCGAAATCATCCCCTCAAAAAGAGACTCCCAAACAGCACCAACATCAGCACAAAAAATTCCCAAATGAAAAACCGGGGGGCGTTCATCATCCCCGTGACCAGCGGAAACGGGAGACACGGGAAGAGTACCGGCTTCGGCATGAAAAACAGGACCGAGAAAAACAGAATCAACAAGTTTTGACTGTCGCCAAAGAAAAACCGAAAGTCCCTATCTCCTCCGAACCGTGGGATCCTTCCTTATTCAAAGTGCCGGTAACGGATGGAAAGTCGCGGTTCCAGGATTTCGATCTTCCATTGGATATCCTTCACGCCGTTGCTGATCTCAATTTCCAATACTGCACGCAGGTGCAGGAACAGGTCCTTCCTATTTCCATGCGGGGGGACGATGTAACGGCGCAGGCACAGACAGGTACGGGTAAAACAGCGGCATTCCTCATTACGATTTTTGCTCACATTATCCGAAATCCTTTGAAAGATCAAAAGAAGGGAACACCGCGCGCATTAATACTTGCCCCAACGCGTGAATTGGTAATGCAAATCGAAAAGGATGCGCATCTGCTCGGTAAGTACGCTCCCTGCACAGTCCTCTCTCTCGTCGGCGGTATCGACTATAATAAACAGATGCAAAGCCTGAAACATGAAACGGTGGATGTCATTGTTGCAACACCGGGACGGCTGATCGATTTTAAGAAACAAAAACTGGTCGATCTCGGAAAAACGGAAATTCTAGTGATTGATGAAGCGGACCGGATGCTGGATATGGGATTCATCCCCGCTGTGCGCAGCATTGTTCTGAGCACACCACAAAAATCGGAACGGCAGACGATGTTTTTTACCGCAACGATGAACTCCGAGGTGAAACGCCTTGCAGAATCCTGGACACGCCAGGCGATTGAAGTGACCGTCACACCGGATACTATGGCGGTCTCCGCTATTGAGCAGATCACATACATCACCACAAAAGATGAAAAATTCCCTTTGCTGTACAATCTGATGCAGCAGAAACAACTGGAGCGAGTGCTGATTTTTGTGAACCGCCGCGATGTGGGACGGGACCTGAAGGAAAAACTGGAAACGTACGGAATTTCCTGCACTCTGCTCTCCGGCGACGTCGATCAGCGCCAGCGGATCAAACGTCTGGAGAATTTCCGCGAAGGAAAAGTTCGCGTGTTGGTGGCCACGGATGTTGCGTCGCGCGGACTGCATGTGGACGCGATCTCTCACGTGATCAACTTCAATCTTCCGCAGGATGCTGAAGAGTTCGTCCACCGCATCGGCCGAACCGGACGCGCAGGAGCGACCGGCATCGCGATCAGTTTCGCGGACGAGGAGGATTCATATGAGATTCCGAAATTGGAAGAGTACATGAAGAGGAAGATCGAGTGTGTCTATCCGGACGAATCATTGCTTGCACCGGTGGCGGAGATTTTTCCCCGAAAAGATATTAAGCGGGAACGTCCTGCGCCCCGTCGGGGCGGCAACAGCGGAGGCAGAGGAAAGCGACCGGGGAATACCCGTCGTCCGCCGAGACGCCCTGCTTAACCAGACTCATCGTTCTTGAAAAAAAGCGCGGATTGTTGTCCGCGCTTTGTGTTTTAAATATTTTTTCTTCCCCTAATTATCAATTCATTTCGCCTTTGTTTGTCCACGTAAATCGCTAAATTTTAAATGGACTTCCTGTCGGCACGGACGCCAGTCCGTGCAAAAGTGTTTTTTTCCTTACGACATACTCTGGAACGGTGGCAACACCGTTCCGACAGTCACGTTATTTCACGCTTCAACAACTGCAGGTTTTTCCGGTACCGGTTCTTCAACAAGAATTTTCTCTTTCGAAAAGAACGTATACATTGCGGGAATAACGAAAAGCGTTAGGACAAGAGAAAAGAAAACTCCTCCTATGACGACGATCCCCATGGATATGCGGCTTTTAGCTCCGCTGCCGAGCGCAAGGGCAATAGGAAGCGCTCCAAGCATTGTGGCAAGGCTTGTCATTAATATGGGACGGAAACGCGATACCGCTGCAATTTGCGCCGCTTCGAGAAGTCGGACTCCTTTTTCCTTCTGTTGATTCGCAAATTCTACAATTAGAATGCCATTCTTCGTCACCAAGCCGATGAGCATAATGATGCCTATCTGACTGAAAATATTCAGCGTTTGTCCCATCAGCCATAATGAGGCGAGCGCTCCGGCAAGTGCCAGCGGAACGGTGAGCATGATCGTGACAGGGTCGACAAAACTTTCAAACTGTGCTGCAAGGATCAAATAGATCAATACAAGAGCAAGCAGGAACGCGAACACGGTATTGGAGGAACTTTCCTGATAATCCCGCGATGCTCCGCTCAGCGACGTCGTGAAGGATTCATCCAGCACCTTCTTTGCAATTCGGTCCATCTCTTTAATGCCGTCACCAATGGTCTTCCCGGGAGCGAGGCCGGAAGAAATGGTGGCTGATTTGAATCGATTGAAGTGATACAATTGCGGCGGTGCGCTCTGTTCGCGCAGTACCACAAGATTGTCCAGTTGCACTAATTCTCCCCGTGAATTCCTGACATAAAGCGATGTCAGGTCGAGCGGTTCATCCCGATTACTGCGATTTACCTGACCGATCACCTGATACTGGAATCCGTTCATTTCAAAATATGAGAAGCGCTGTCCGCTGAATGCGAGTTGCAGTGTCTGCGCAATATCGATCACTGAAACACCGAGGGTCCGTGCGCGGTCGCGGTCGATAGAGATATCGAGTTGCGGCCTGTTGAATTTTAAATTCACGTCAGCATTAAGCAGAATACTGCTTCTATTCGCCTCTTCCATGAATTTTGGTACGAACTCGCGAAGTTTTTCAAAATTCTGATTTTGCAGAACATATTGAACCGGTTGCCCGCGGCCGCCGCCGCCGACCGAAATAGTTTGTTCCTGGACCACAAAAGCGCGGGCTTCCGTGAAATTACGCATGGAACCAGCAAGATAATCGGCGATCTGCTGTTGCGACCGGTCCCGGTCAAACGGATTAACGAGACGCAGCCGGACAAAACCGGAGTTGGTGGCTCCGGAGCCGGCAAACCCGGGAGCAGTCACGCTTAATGCAATGCGCTTTTCCGGTATTGAGTCGCCGATGAATGCGACTATCCGATCCATAAATGCATCGGTATATTCGAACGAGGCTCCTTCCGGTCCGGTTATTTGCAGCCGCAGCGCGCTTCTGTCATCCAACGGTGCCAGCTCGGATTGCAGTGTGCTGCCGAGAAGAACAATCAGGACCAGCGATGCAGCAATGGTCGCGATCGCGATCCAGCGGTGTTTCATTCCTACGACGAGAGTGCGTTCATAAAAAGTGTTCAGCCGAACAAAGTACGGTTCTGTGAATTTATAGAACCTGCTGTGCGTCCGATTTTTCCGGATGAGGTGCGCATTCAACATCGGAGTAAGGGATAACGAAACGAATGCTGAAATGAGTACCGCACCGGCAAGCACGATGCCGAATTCCCGGAACAACCGCCCGACGAATCCCTGCAGAAAAATGATCGGCAGGAACACTGCGGCGAGTGTAATAGATGTTGAGATGACCACAAAGAAGATCTCTTTCGATCCGGCGAATGCCGCTTCCATCGGCGGCATTCCGAGTTCCACCTTCTTGAAAATATTTTCCGTCACCACTATACCGTCGTCCACCATTAATCCGGTTGCCAGCACAATGGCAAGCAGCGTCAGAACATTGATGGAGAATCCCATGATATACATAATGAAGAACGCGCCGATCAGGGAGACCGGAATATCGATCAACGGGCGAAAGGCGATGATCCATTCCCGGAAGAAGAGAAAGATAATGCCAACCACCAACAGAACAGCGATGAAGATTGTTTCCTGCACTTCCACGATGGAGTGCTTCACAAACAGTGTGTTATCCATAGCGATATCAAGCGTGATATCTGCTGGAAGGTCTTTTTTGATCTGCTCAATCCGGCGATAGAATTCGTCGGCGATCTCTACGTAATTACTTCCGGGCTGCGGTACGATGGCAACGGCCACCATTGGTGTGCCCGATTGTTTCAGGATCGTCTCTTCATTTTCAGGCCCGAGATTGGCAAACCCGATGTCGCTGACACGGACGATATTGGTACCGTCGGATTTGATGATGAGATTATTGAAATCATCGATCGTTTTCAGCCTACCTTTGGTGTTGACGATCAGTTCGGTCTGACTGCCGGTAATCTTTCCGGAAGGCAGTTCGACATTTTCGCGTCCAAGCGCGCTCCGGATATCCAGCGGCGTCAGTCCATACGCGGAAAGCTTTCCGGGATCCATCCAAATACGCATCGCATATCGTTTCATTCCCCAGATCTGCGTGGTGCTTACGCCGGGGATTGTCTGGAGGTTTTGCGCAATAATGTTCTCCGCATAGTCGCTCACTTCCAGCTGGTTGCGAGTATCACTTTGCACCGTCATGGAAATGATCGCATCCGAGTTGGCATCGCTCTTCGTTACGACAGGAGGAGCATCGATATCCTGCGGCAACTGGCGCTGGGCTCCAGAAACCTTATCGCGGACATCGTTCGCAGCCGCTTCAAGGTCCGTATCCAGATTGAATTCAACCGAAATATTGCTCGATCCCTGGCTGCTGCTGGAAGAGATATTCCGCACACCGGCGATGCCGTTGATCGCCTTTTCCAGCGGCTCAGTGATCTGCGATTCGATCACATCTGCATTGGCGCCGGTGTAGCTTGTCCGCACATTGATAAACGGCGGATCGATGGCGGGATATTCCCGCACACCAAGGAAATTAAAACTGATGATGCCGAATAGAATAATCATCAGCGACATGACGATGGCGAGGACAGGACGGCGTATGCTGACGGAAGCTAAACTCATAGTACACTGTTAAATTATTTCACACGGAGGCACAAATATTTATGCTGTTTTGCGGCATTGCGTGAGATGTGTTTCCATTTACTGAACAATAACATTTACCGGTACTCCGGTGCGAAGCTGCATCAATCCGGTCGTCAGAACGGTATCTCCCGCCGACAATCCTTCGATAATTTGAACTGTTGATGCCGTCCGGATCCCCATCTTCACGGAAACTGAAACGGCGGCGCCGTTCTTCTTCACAAAAATCGACTGCCCTTTCAGGACGGGAATAACGCTTTGTGTCGGCACCATGAGCGCATCGGTAATCTGTTTTAAGCGGAGTTCGATCTGCACGTACGAACCGGGAAGAATGCGCTCATTTTTATTATCCACAAGGGCCCGCAGTTGCAGCGTGCGTGTTGCCGGATCGACTTTCGGTTCGATGGCGTACAGTTTCCCGGTAAACTTCAGTTTCGTCTCTTCGCTGTTGAATTGCACGATATCCCCGACGGCAACAAGGGGGGAATATTTTTCCGGAATGGAGAAATCCACTTTCAGCAGATCAATCTTTTGCATGGAGGCAATCCGTGTCGTTTGCGAAACGTACCCGCCTTCGCTGATGTACCGCAAACCGATTCGTCCCTCGAATGGTGCACGGATCTCCCGCTTGCGAATCATCGCGGCAAGATTATCTCGGTCCGCTTTCAACGTATTCACTTGATTGATGGCTATATCGTATTGTTCCTTGCTGATACCATTGATTTCATACATCTGTTTTTGCCGTTTTTCCTGTTCAACGGCAAGTTGAATCTGTAATTGTGTTTTCTTCAGCTGGGCCTGCAGATCGTCGTCGTTGATCTTCACCAGAAGATCGTTTTTTTTCACGTGTGAACCCTCGGTGAAAAATATTCTCTCAATACGGCCGGCCGCTTCTGTCGTCAGGTCCACCGCTTCCGAAGCGAGCACCGTACCCGAGGAACGGACCACATTATCAAGCGCCTGCGGTTGAACGATAAATCCATTTACCGTCAACGGACCTGTCTGCCGTTTGGGCTGGGATGCGGCATTACTGTTTTTCGATCCGCACGACGTGAGCGTCAGCAAGAGACATACAATGAGAGAAAAAATGATACTGCGGAAAAATAGTGTCGTCATGAATGTACGCCGAATAACTGCAGAAATTTATTCCAATATACTATAAATAGACAACACTTTTCACCAGAAGTTTACTCCCTTTGGTGAGTGAATATTTACAATTGTCTTTCATTGCTTTGCGGAATTACTTTCCTTACTTTTCAACCGCCCAATCGGCAACTCAATAATTTTATGAAGACAGACATATGAAAAAAATCGTTCTCCTTACTCTTCTTTCGACGCTGCTCTTTGCACAACAACCCACACCGCTGTCCGGTGAATCCGCCCGCCCATCGGAAGAATGGGTGAAATCCGGCATTATCTACGAGATCTATCCGCGTTCCTTCTCCAAAGAAGGAACGTTTGCGGGGATCGAACAGAAACTTCCCGAATTGAAGAAACTCGGTGTCACTATTTTATGGCTGATGCCGATCCATCCTGTCGGTGAAGAAAAGCGGAAAGGAACACTCGGTTCGCCATATTCCATCAAGGACTATTATGGAATCAATCCCGAATTCGGAACGCTGGAAGATTTCCAGCGCCTGGTAAAAAAATCGCAAGAGCTAGGATTTAAAATCATCATCGACCTTGTTGCCAACCACACATCATGGGACAGCAAGATGTTCAAAGAACATCCCGAATGGTTCACGAAAGATACGTCGGGCGTTTTCATTCCGCCGGTTGCGGACTGGTCCGATGTTGTAGACTTGAACTATGACCGTCCGGAACTTCGCCGGTATATGATCGATATGCTGAAGTATTGGGTGCGCGATATCGGGTTGGACGGATTCCGCTGCGATGTCGCCGAGATGGTTCCGACCGATTTCTGGAACGATGCGCGTGCCGCGCTCGATTCCATCAAACCGATTATTATGCTGGCCGAAGGACAATATCCCGAACACCATTTAAAAGCGTTCGACCTGACCTATTCATGGAATTTCTATCACACGATCTCCCCGGTATTGAACGGCGATAAGCAGGCAATGGAATTCGATTCTGTACTTATTCGTGAAGCTGCAGCATATCCGAAAGGATCCATCCGTTTACGTTTCAGTTCCAATCACGATGAAAATGCATGGGACAAACCGGATGTAGAAAAGTTCGGACCGGACGGCGCACGGCTTGCGGCTGTTCTTGTCTCAACATTTCCCGGTGCACCGCTGCTCTATAATGGACAGGAGGCCGGAAACAACACCAAACTTCAACTATTCGAAAAAGTGGACATAGACTGGACCAAAGGAAAGCCGTTCACACAATTTTATACAACGCTTTATACCATCCGCGCAAAAAATCCTTCGTTGTCTACGGGAGATTATCAGTATGTGAAGAACAATGCCTCAGATCGCGTGTATTCCTTCATCCGCACGGACGGGAAAAATACCGTACTGACAATCCTCAACTTCTCTGGCGATAAAAAAAGTGTGAAACTGGAACTGCCAAAGATCTTCTCCTCACTGAAGTTCACGGATCCCTTTACCGGAAAAACAGTGAAATACAAGAATGTAGAGTCTTTGAAACTGCCGAAGTTCGGATATAAACTTTTTGTTGTTGAGTAATTTTTTTCTGCCATGTTGTTCCATGGTGCAGCAGGCCGGCCGTTTATGACCGGACCTGCCGCTGCAACAGCGTGGATGTCTACATGATCAAAACCGATTTCTCTATTTCAATGTTTCAAGCGCAGGCCGCTTCACTCCCGTTCGGTCTGTTTGCCGTTGCTGAATTCTTGATCTTTGTTTTTTTGTGGGGATTCGGACCGGTGAACGATGCAAGCAACATCTTACTCCCGTGGTATTTTCTTCCTGTCTTTGCTGTCGGAATTGTCCTTCACGAACTCATCCACGGTGTTGCGTGGATGGCAGCCGGCCGGCTTTCCTTCCGACAAATGAAGTTCGGTGTTCAATGGAAATCGCTTACACCGTACGCGCATTGCACTGTCCCAATCCGGAAAAACGCGTATGTCATCGGCACGATTGCTCCGGCGATTATTCTTGGAATTATCCCTTTTGGAATTTCTCTTATCAATGGGAATGGCTGGTACCTGATCATTGGCATCCTTTTTACATTTGCCGCAATCGGCGATCTGTTGATTATCTGGCTGATCCGCTCTGCCGCCGGGGAATCACTGATAGAAGACCATCCTGAAAACGCCGGTTGTTATGTGTATGAGAATGAGATACGGAGATCACTGTAACGACGATGGAACTGACGATTATCATCATTACTTCTGCTGTTGCATCACTGGTTACGTTGTTCTCAGGATTTGGGCTCGGCACCATTCTCACACCGGTGTTCGCATTATTCTTCCCGATCGAGATCGCCATTGCATTGACCGGCGTCGTTCATTTCTTCAATAATATTTTCAAACTAGGACTATTAGGAAAGTTCGCTGAGTGGAAGGTCGTTCTGCAGTTTGGAATTCCATCGGTGATTGGCGCATTCATCGGCGCGCAACTTCTTCTCTCGCTCAGCGAATTCCGGCCGATTGCCAGCTATGAAATTGCCGGACACGAATTCTTCATTCATCCCGTGAAACTGCTTATTGCCACTCTTATCTTTCTCTTTGCTTTGATAGAAATTTTTCCGTCGCTGCAATCATTCACGCCATCCCAACGGTCGTTGCCCTTCGGCGGATTGATCAGCGGTTTTTTCGGCGGATTGTCCGGCCATCAGGGAGCGCTGCGGTCCGCGTTTCTGATACAATACGGAATGACAAAAGAACATTTTATCGCCACGGGCGTCGTGATAGCCTGTTGTGTTGATATCACCCGTCTTTCGCTTTATTCGACCCGCCTCCTTTCATCCAACGCATTGGATCATTGGGAGGTCGTCCTCGCAGCAATTCTATCAGCCTTTGCCGGTGCATATGCGGGCAATGTGCTTGTTAAAAAAGTAACGGTGCGTTTTGTCCAGCGAACCGTTGCCGCCCTGTTGATGCTTATTGCCGTGGGATTAGGATTGGGTTGGATTTAAAACAAACAACGCGCCGTTTTGGCGCGCTGTTCACAACATCATACGATATCACCGGAAGTTATTTTCTGCTGTTCAGTTTCGCCAGCAGCCGCAAGATTTCAATATAAAGCCAGATGAGCGTCACCATCAGCCCGAATGCTGCATACCATTCCATGAACTTCGGTGCACCGTGTTCCGCCCCTTTTTCGATGAAATCGAAATCGAGAACAAGATTCAGTGCAGCGATCACGACCACCACCAGGCTGAAACCGATACCGATCAATCCATTGTCATGGATATATGGCATGGAGGTGCCGAACATTCTCAAAATCCATCCCACCAGATAAATAAGTGCGATCCCTCCCGTTGCCGCGAAGATGCCGAGCTTGAAATTCTCCGTCGCTTTGATCATGCCGGATTTGTAAGCGATCAACAGGCATCCTGCTGTTCCAAAAGTCAGTGCAACCGCCTGGATGACGATCCCTTCGTACATCGATTCAAGAATCGCGGAGATCCCGCCGAGTGCGAATCCTTGCAAAACTGCATACAGCGGCGCCGTAACCGGCGACCATTCCTTTTTAAAAACGGTGACAATGGAAACGATCAATCCGCCGATTACGCCGACCATCATCCACATGGAGAGTGATCCGAGATCCTGTTCCAGGAACAGGCTCCACGTGTATGCTGCGGAAGCAATCAACAGCAGCAACATCATCCCTGTTTTATTCACGGTTCCCTGCAACGTCATCGTTTCATCATTCTGCATCGCGCCGGTCAGTTGGAATGTTTTATCGTTCAACGCCGGATTTGCGGTTCTCATCATATGTCACTCTCTATGGTTGTTAAAGTCTTTAAAGAATATACGGAATTTCTTCCGATTGCCGAAAGTACTTTGTGTCCATTGACGGAACCATGGTGAGAAGCGAGAAGAAGAAATTCTAAGCTGATGAACCCGTTTTTTTGACTTTCGTCTTCGATTGAAGTACCTTTGGTGTACGAACTCAACGATTGGAACAATGCCGAAGCACGTACGACTCATTCTCATCACGCTCGTTCTCGTAACATTTCAAACCACGATCGTCAGTTTCACTTCCATCGCGAATATCATTCCCGATGTAATGTTGATCTGGATTGTGTACCTCGCCATCACCCAGGGACAGATTCCGGCGACCGTATACGGATTTGCCATCGGTTTGCTGTTGGATCTGGTAAGCGGACAATTTCTCGGCCTTTCCGCCCTCTCCAAAACAGTAGCCGGATTTCTGGCGGGATATTTCTTTCACGAGAACAAGATCGACATTAACCTGGCGAACTATCAATTCCTGATCTTCGTCGGCACTGCATCATTCGCCCACAATCTTATTTATTTTATCATCTTTACGCAGGGAAGCGATGTGGACCTGCTCACGGCGGTGTTCCGGTTCGGTTTATTCTCGACGATCTATACAACATTCGTTTCCTCGATACCGATGTTCATTCACGCCCGAAAACCGATGCTGCGATAATGGTGATCCGATAAACTTATGATCGATGAATTTGGTTCCGCGGAACGGCGGCTGGTAGTCAGGATAATCCTTCTTGCAGGATTTTTCATCCTGTTTGTCCGGTTGTTCCAGCTGCAATACATCAACGCAGAACTGTACGGTAAAGAGGCGGAAGAGAACTCCATCCGCAATGTTCCAAAAGTAGCGATCCGCGGTTATGTGTACGATCGGAAAGGGAAACTGCTTATCGACAACCGTCCATCATACACCGTTATGCTCACTCCGGTGGATTTCGATCAGCGTCAGCTTCCGCTCCTCTCTACGATCCTTTCCATGACCAAAGAATCCGTGATGGACCGGATCAAACGGGGGCGGAAATACAACGCTTTCATACCTACCCGCATCAAACGGGACATTTCCTTCGCCGAACTTTCCATGCTGGAAGAACATAAGGATAAACTGTACGGTGTGGAGATTCAGATGGAATCAAAACGATTCTATCCGACCACCGCGCGGGGAAGCCATCTGTTCGGATATGCGAAAGAAATCTCCGACGCGCAGCTGGAAAAACAGAAGTCCGATTATCAGCCGGGAGATATTATTGGCAGCAGCGGTATTGAAGCAAAGTACGAACAGTTTCTCCGCGGCGTGAAAGGATTCGAGTTCATCTCGCAGAACGCCAAAGGACAGATCATTGGAAATTTCGACAACGGCAAGCATGACATCCCGCCTATCGACGGATTGGATCTGCAGTTGTCGATCGACGGGGATGTGCAGGCGCTGGCGGAATCGCTGCTGGTGGACAAACGCGGCGCCGTGGTCGCCATCGATCCGCGCAACGGGGGCATCATTGCACTCGTCAGTAAACCGGATTATGATCTTTCTCTGCTGAGCGGAACGACCTCTCCCGAAATCTGGCGGGCGCTGAACAACGACGAAGGGATTCCTCTCTATAATCGTGCAACATTAACGCGGTATCCCCCGGGATCGACATTTAAAATGCTTCTGGCGTTAACTGCACTCGACAATAAGACCATCGACGAGAACTGGACCATCAATTGTACCGGCGCGTACCGGTACGGCAACAAAGTATTCCGATGTGAACATGTCCACGGAAAAGTGAATGTCGTCGATGCGATTCATCGGTCATGCAACGTCTTCTTCTATCAACTGATGCTCAAGGTCGGACTGGATGCGTGGAGTGATATGGGAAAACGATTCGGCTTCGGCAGTCAAACGAAGGTGGATATCACTGAAGAGAATTCCGGACTGATGCCGGACCGGAACTATTATGACCGGGTACACGGCAAAGGAAAGTGGACGCAGGGTTATCTGATCAGTCTTGGCATTGGCCAGGGCGAGGTGGGAGTAACACCGCTGCAAATGGCAAACTATGCGGCGCTCCTGGCAAACAAAGGAAAATTCTACCGGCCCCATACCGTCAACAGCATCATCAACAAGCGGACGAAGCAGGTGGAGCAGGTACCGGTGGATATGCGGCAGTTAGAATTGACGGACAAATCATGGGAGTTAGTGCGTGAAGGGATGCGGCGCGTGGTTATGGAAGCAGGAGGAACAGGTCGGGCTGCTTATGTTCCCGGAATCGAAGTTGCCGGAAAGACGGGCACCGCACAAAATCCGCACGGAAAATCGCATGCATGGTTTATGGGATTCGCACCGTTCGACGATCCGAAGATCGCCATCTGTGTGATGGTAGAAAATGTCGGATACGGCGGAGCGTTTGCCGCTCCACTGGCGGGATTATGCATGGAAGAATATCTGTACGGCGAGATCATCCGGTACGGGAAGCAGCCGATTCCACAGATTGAAAATACACCGGACGAAGAATCGGCAGCAACCATCGTAAATTAGCACACACGTATGAACTCATTCTTTAAAGAATATTTCGACTGGACGATCTTTTGCTGCGTGCTGATGCTGGCAGCATCAGGACTCCTCTCCATCTACAGCGCAACATACGATGCGTATGAAGGAAGGGACTTCTTCCGACAGCTGCTCTGGTTCGGCGTGGGATTCGTCTCGATGATCTCGATGATCGTTCTTCCATTGCGGTGGCTGCAGAGGAATGCACTGCGAATCTTCTTTGCATCGCTGGGATTGCTGGTGCTGGTACTGTTGGTCGGCAAACGTGTGTATGGTTCGCAAAGCTGGCTCGGCTTCGGCGGGCTCGGCATACAACCATCGGAATTCGTGAAGATCACCACCATGCTTGCCATTGCTTCGTACTTAAGCAGAAGCGATGTGAAAGCGACCGATTTGAAAGACCTCGTGAAAGCCAGTGCAATCGTTATGCTCCCCATCGGATTAATTATGCTGCAACCCGATTTCGGCACATCGCTCACCTTTCTGGCAATGTTCATTCCCGTGCTCTATTGGGCGGGCGCGTCAAAATTCCTGATTATCATCATTATTGCTCCGGCTTTTGTTGCCGCTGCATCCATCTTCGGCACAACGCCGTTTCTGATCATACTGGTTCTGCTCGGCATCGGTCTGTATCTTCTTCGTGAGGAAAATCCCTTTTTTGCCACACTCGTCTTCGGTGTGAATGTTGTCATCGGATTTTTCGTGCAAATCGTTTACGACAAACTGCCGCTCTATCAACAAAAACGGATTGCGACCTTCCTCGATCCCAACAACGATCCTCTCGGCGCCGGATACAACGTGATCCAAGCAAAAGTGGCTATCGGTTCGGGAGGATTGTGGGGCAAAGGTTTCATGCGGGGAACACAAACACAGCTGAGCTTCATTCCCAAACAATGGACCGATTTCATTTTCTGCGTGCCGGGAGAAGAGTTCGGATTTGTTGGAGGCGTAGTGGTTTTGGGAGTGTTTGCCGTCCTGTTGTTTCACGGTGTACGGCTTGCCTCCATCGCAAAAAACAGGTTCGGTTCGCTCCTGGCGATCGGTTTCACCTCCTTGTTCGCCTTCCATGTATTCGTGAACATCGGCATGTCGGTCGGCCTGATGCCGGTGATCGGCATACCGCTCCCCTTCCTGAGCTATGGCGGTTCATCGCTTGTCTCATACATGATGGTTGCGGGATTGCTGATGAATGTGTACGCCAACCGAAAGGAATACTAACCTGCCGGTGGTTCTGCACCTTACTTGAACTTCCCTGACTATTTTTCTACTTTACGGCACTGCCGGAAAAAAAATGACACCGTCATTCGGACCGGCGAATAGTCGTGGTATCATTATTTCCTTCATCGACCATCACCTATGCAGCGGATTAACCATTTCTTTCTTCCAATCATTCTCTTCATTTGTTTTCAGATCTTGTTTGCTGTTTCGCCGACGCAGGATCAACTGGAAAAGATTGACGCGGCTAAACAGAACCTAACCGTTGCAGTGGATACGGAGAGCCGTATTGATCTGTTATGCGAAATTGCAGATCTCTATTATACTGTGAATCCGGACAGCGGTTTGTTCTACGGGAATGAAGCATTGTCCCTTGCATATGCAAACGAATATCTTCGCGGGAAGATTAATGCCCATGACCGTTTGGGTTTCCTGTATCAAACCCTCGGAAAATTCGATGAAGCAACGGAGCATTTGACCTCTGCGCTGCAGCTTTCCGAGCTCTCTCCGGACAGCATTAAGACCATCGACATTCTGAATCATTTGGGTGCGATGAACTACAATCAAAACACCGGGCAGTCGCTGGAATATTATCTGCGTGCGCTGCAGTTGAGCCAATCGGTGAACGACAACCGCAGGATCGCCAGCAGTTACAATCACATCGGTTTGATTTACTTGCGACAAAAGAAATATGAGAAAGCCCTGGAACACAACCTGAAATCGCTTCAAGCGTGGAGACAGATCGATTCCATGAAAACTGCGGGAGTGCTGAGTGATATCGGGAATATCTATTACCGGCTGCACGACTATTCCAGCGCGCTGTCGTATTACGAGCGCGGGAATACGATTGCAGAAATGAATTCGGATTATCTCGCTCTGGGATATACATTCGCCAACTCCGGCATTGTACTGATTGAAATGGGAAGAATGAATGAGGCCATTCAAAAACTCCAGGAATCATTAAAATACCACCGGATGCTGGACAATAAGGAAGGGATCAGCAACAGCATGGCGTTGATCGCACGGTGGCATTTGCGGCAGCGCGACTATGAGCAGGCATATTCTTATGCAAAACAGAATATGGATTTGGCACGCTCCATCGGAATCAAGAACTCGATCAACGATGCATATCAGATCATCGTTGAGATCTTGACCGCCCAACAGCAATATTCTAAAGCGCTGCAGTACAAAACCGAATGGGTCGCATATCAGGACAGTGTCACGGAGAACGAGAATGCCTCCCTCCTCGCGCGGATGGAAGTACTGTATGAAACGGAGAAAAAGGAGAACGAGAACAAACTATTGAAGGAACAGCAGGCAAAAACAGAAGCGATCCTTCGGCAACAGATTATTATCACCATTTCCATAGCCGTGTTATTGCTTCTCAGCACTATTGCAATGGTGCTGCTCTACCGGTCCAATAAATTGAAACAGGAAATCAATAAAACCCTTCTTGTGCAGAAGGAGATTATTGAACAGCAAAAACACCAACTGGAAACCCTGAACGGCGTGAAGGATAAACTCTTCTCAATAATGACCCACGACTTGCGGGGGCCTATCGCTTCCTTAAAAATGTTCATTACGTACCTTCGGGATGAAACGCTGGATCAGCAAGTGATCAAAGACTATACGCAGCAATCTTCCGCAACCATTGACCGAATCACCGATATGATGGAAAACGTGCTGCAATGGTCAAAAAGTCAGTGGAAAGGATTAAGTGCCGAACCGACGCAGATTAACCTGCACCAAATCGCGAAGGAAAAAATCCGGTTGATGGAAACAGCGGCGCAAAAAAAGAATTTGACTGTTCATAATCTCATTCCGCCGGCAGCCGAAGCGTACGCCGACCTGCATATGACACAAATTGTGGTCCGGAACCTCCTTTCTAACGCCATCAAATTCACGGAACAGAACGGAACGATCAAGGTCCGCAGCGCAGAGTATGACGATTACATTGAAGTCTCTGTGGAGGATACCGGAATCGGCATGTCGAAGGAACAGATTGCAACGGCGTTTTCTTTTGAGCATTCTCCACAATCAGGAACGGACGAAGAGAAGGGAACGGGATTAGGATTGTTATTGTGCCGGGAGTTCGTTGAAAAAAACGAGGGAACGATTAAAGTGGAAAGTGTTCTTGGTGCGGGAAGTGTTTTTACGTTCACCATGCCGCGGTCAAAAAAGACTACGCGCGGAATTGTGAATCCGACATCAGTATAATGAAAGAACTTACCATTCTTTCGTCTCACCGATCTTCAACACCCAGATGTCATCCTTCGAGAATTGTTTTTGCGCAACGGCATGAGCCAGACGTTTCGGCGGTTCATCCATCGGTTCATCGGTCATCACATACGCACCCCAATGGATCGCGAGCATTTTCTTTCCCCTCAAATCCAAAAAAGTTTGCACCGCATCGTCGGGTCCCATATGGACCGGCTTCATCAGTTTTTCCGGAGCATAGGCGCCGATCGGGATCATGGTCAGGTCGAACGGACCGAACTTTGCGCCGATGTTTTTGAAATGAGAACAGTATCCTGAATCGCCTCCGAAGTATAATCTCTTTTTTCCCAGCACCGTCCACGAACACCATAGCGTCTGATTGCGATCATTCAGCCACCGTCCGGAAAAATGCTGCGCCGGCGTGCAGATAATCTTCAATCCGTTGAATGACGCTCCCTCCCACCAGTCCAGTTCCTCTACATTGCGGATCCCCCGCTCTTCGAACCAGTCCCGCACACGCAGCGGCACGAAGAATTTTACATTCGGATTTCGATCAACAATTTCTTCAATGGAGGATTCGTCGAGATGATCGTAATGATTGTGCGAGATGAGAATAAAATCAATCGGCGGAAGCTTTTCAATTTCGAGTCCCGGTTCAGAGATCCTCGCGGTTCCCGCCCACCGGAACGGACCCACACGGCTGGACCAGACGGGGTCAGTGAGAAAAGTTTTTCCTTCCATTTGAATCAGCGCAGTTGAGTGCCCGATCCAAGTAACGGTATGTGATCTGTTCTCACCGATCAGTGTACCGTCATTATATTCATACGGAATCTCGACCTTTTCTGCGGAAGAGAATGAAGCGGGGAGTTTTTTTAGGATCCACGGCGCCATATCGGTAAATTCTGCTTCGGTAAAATCGGGATCAGTGTTAATAAAACCGTTTTCGCCGTGATGAGGCGGAAGGCCGGAACGATCCTGGGCAAATGCGGTAATGGAAGGAAGCACGAATGGAGTAAGGACAAGCTTTTTTAAGAGAGAACGACGATCCATAGGTAAAAGTATGAACTAAACTCTATTAAGTGCAAGGAGTATAAAAGAACAACATTACAGAGAACGTAGAAAAACAGACATAGTTGCACTACAATTCGAAGTGATACAGGCAAACGGGATGTGCAACTCTTTTTTCGGAAGGTCTTTCAACAACTCTTTTTCTTTGATATCGGAAAAAACGAAGCCCAAAGGAAAATATTTCTTTGGGCGTTACAAGGAGATTCGCGATGAAGATGTTTATTTCATCAACTTCAAATTCATACATTACTTATGCCGATATTATTTGTGCCAATGTTGGGTGTTCTGAATACAGCATTCGTGCTGCGGTTTAGTTTTCCTTTTGCGTCAGTATTATCTATCAGCCACGGATCGGCAATTTGCACAACGCCGGGATTTCCCGATTGTCCTGCGCTGCCGCCGTCTATTAATAACGCTTGAATGGTGGCGTTGTTTGCTGTTTTGAATGTGGAAATCCAGTTAGGTGTAGCCGATTGAACATTAACATCCTGATGATTCAAAGTATTAGTTCCACCATTTATATACCAATGCCGGAATTTTTGGTTGCTCAATATAGAAGTATCTCCCCACATTGTTTCATTGTTCCATTCGTTAAAATTTGGGTAAGCCGGAATTGCCCAGGAATCCCATCCACTACCGTTATGATGTTTTACCTGGCTGCCGGTAATTCTACCGCCATTTTCAAACACCTGATCTACGGTTATTGTTGTTTGAACTGCATTAAGTTGATTCGGCTGCTTTTTCTGAGTTATTACTACTTGAACAACGGCCATTAAAACAAGGAAGAGCAGATATTTCTTTTTCATTTCTTAATTCCTTTCCCGTCCCGTGTGAATCCGGGATCGGTTTGTTTTTGGATGTCATTCCAGCACCCTTGCATGTTTCAGGTGAGGGTTTCGTGGGAATCTTTCTTCTCAGTGTATGGTTATATGAAGTGCAAACAGAAATGCCTTAACAAATGATTTTTATCATTTGTTGCTGGCAACCAACACTGTTTGTACTATATCTGCCTCGGCGCCTCTACCGCCGGGGCAGTTTTTTGCTATCCTTTATTAGTCTTATATTTTCCTCCTTTTCTGAATGTTATTTTCTTTTACCTACCGCGATAATTCCTACGGGAAACTGAGTTCCTTCTACACCGACAGCGATAGCAAGATTCTCTTTAATAGTAACTGAGTGAAAATCACGATAATTTAATTTTACTTCGTTAAACATTTTCCAGGAAACTCCATTAAAATGAGCAATCAACCCAATCGTTCCACTTGTTATAATATCATTAACGTTGTTTCCCCGAATAGAATATGTTCCCAATGCTGATTGTGAAAGTTTTTCTTCTTCACTGTTCCATCCCGCGAGGCCATGAAATTTAAATATCCAATCTCCCGATATATATACAGGTGAATACTGATTAAACCACACAGAAGTAAGTAAACCTCGTTTAGTGTATTCTATTGGCAAGCCGAGAGTATCCACTACCCCATTTTTTATTCGCAAGAGTTTGTTAGCATTAAAAAGCTGTCCATTCATTCCTGTCACCAACACCACATTATCACCAAGCCACTTGTTACTTCCACCCCACACATCATTCAGTTCTGCCGTCGTTCCGCTTTCAATCTTTTTCCATGTAGTGCCATTGTAGTAAATAATTCCTCCACCCCATCCAACAAAATACATATCGGAGGAACTTGATCCCCATGCCTTAGTAACACTTATCGAGTCCTTTCCCAAAATTGCTCTTATGTCAAAATAAGTCCAATTCTTTCCATCGCCATGTATTGGACTTCCCGCCACAAGCCAAATATCGGTCGGGGAAAATGCAAAAATACCATTAAGAATAGGAACTCCAATACTTCCTCGATGATTTATTACTACTCTTTCTAACTCCCACTTCTTCCCATTCCACTTCGCCAAATTATACGGGGTGTTGTCAAACTTCCCCGTTGAGTCATTGATATAAATTTCTCCTACTGCATACGCCAGCGTGTCGTTTATAATTGCTACGTCGTGCAAATAACTTTGCGTTATACCGAGCTGCTCAACAGTCCAATTCCAGTCGTGGCTGGTGGTATCCATGGTGGTAATGTGGGCGGTTGCGCTCCAATTATCTTTTACAAGCGTATACGTGTAGGTGTTGTTTGGCAGAAGAAGCGTATCTAATAACAGTGTATCTTTTCCGGTGATCGTTATGATCGCAATGGTGGAGTCGTTTCTCTTTAGCGTGAGTGCCCGGTCCACTTCGCTTTCGGTGAGAGAGATTTTAAGCCAAGCCTCCGTGCAACTTACATCCTCAGCCGTAAGCTGCAGCGGGTTTGTTGGGGTCGGCTTTACCGGAGGTTCGTCCTTGCAGTTCATTTGCAAAAACAGCGACAATGTCAGTATAAGCACAAGAATGATTTTCGGCATGGGCATGGAATGTCTTGGTGTTGTTTGAGATGAGGGTGAATATACAGCATCATTGATCACTGCACAATGTATTGTTTTGCATCTCCCCTTGACGGAACGTTCCTTACATATATATATATCCGAAAAAATCAAAAATTGGAGCCTGAATTGGAAAATAGTTTCACTTTTTTTTCTATCAGTTTTTCTTTATCCAAAATATTACTCTATCACGTTCCCAAATCTACGGCTTTAAGACAGACTGGTCGATTTTGCGTTATCGAAAGCGTTGGAAATATATGACAACATCCGATCCAACGATGTACAATTTCATTGAATTCACACTCTTTTTTCTCTATTCTCTATTGCCGTTGCATCCTTTTGCCGCACCAGTGCATCATATCCATGACCCAAACACCCGACACACATACGGATTCCGCTCTCATCGCCAAAGTAAAAAAGGGTGATGATCGAGCATTTACTCAGTTGGTGCATCGGTATGAACAAACTGTTTGGGGATTCGCATTCAAACTGTGCAGAGATAAACAGAAAGCGGAAGAATCTTTTCAAGATACATTCATCAACGTCTTCCGGAAAATCGATCAATTCGATTCCCGGTCCAAATTCTCCACATGGCTCTATACTATCGTGGCGAATAACTGTTTGATGCACCGCCGAAAACGGAAATTGGAAGGTTTGCTCGAATCGTTGGACGATGCTCCGGATCCCGAAAACCCGGAGGTGCAAAAACAGTTAGCAGCGTGGGATGATTCACCCATCGACACGATGATGAACAAGGAACTTCGCGAACAAATGGATGCGGCGATCCAGGAACTTCCCGATGAATATAAGGTTGTCTTTGTTTTGAGAGATCTGGAAGATAAAACAGCGGAAGAGACAGCAAAAATTTTAAAACTGTCCGTCCCCGCGGTAAAATCGCGGCTGCGGCGCTCACGGATATTTTTACGGCACAAATTACACGGCATGATGGCGGCATGAAACATTCCCATTCAAAAATACATATCCATACCCTTTCCTGCGGGAAAGTATATGAGCATTTGTGCGATAACCTGGATTCGCAGCTCGATTCAGAATCCTGCCGTAAAATTAAAGCGCATATCGAAGGATGCACGAATTGTTCCGCTCTGCTGGACTCGCTGAAAAAAACTGTTTATTTATTCAAGAAATATCCAATCCCCTCTGTCCCGGAAAAATCTCGCAAAAAACTCTTTGCCGTCATCCGCCTGGAAAAAACAAAAAAACAGTCGCTTCGCTGAATCCTTTTCTATTTTATTGCATCCTATTCACAACAAAATAGTTTCTCGGCATTCATTATTTCCTTTTTGGAAGGATTATCCATGAAAAACAATATCGGCACCCTTGAACGTCCCATCCGTATCGCTCTCGGACTTTTCGTTACCTCCCTTGCGTTTTGGGGACCGGAAACACCCTGGGCGTACGCGGGACTCATTTTCGTTGCAACGGGCTCTGTCCGCTACTGCCCTATCTGGCACGCGCTGGGAATCAATACCAACAAAAAAATTGAAACAGAAAAAGTGAAATAAGCGTTTTCAATATCAATCAGGCGATACACCAGTCCGAAGATATCTTTGGAGAATTTAGTTCATGGATGCCAGCTTTCGCTGGCATGACAGTGCTTGATATATAAGTGAAAATACAATAAGAATATTAATACAATTTTAACAGGACAATACAATGACAGAAGCATTAGTAAAAGAGACCTTTCTTTCGAAAGTGTTTGATTACGAAAAAAACAAAGAGTGGAAATACAACGGCGAACTTCCGGCGGTAGTGGATTTTTGGGCGCCATGGTGCGGTCCCTGCCGGTTCTTGAGCCCGATTGTGGATGAACTTTCCGAAGAGATGAAAGGGCAGGTGCAATTTTACAAAGTGAACACCGACGAAGAACAGGAACTTGCTTCCGTGTTCGGCATCCGGTCGATCCCTTCCCTGCTCTTCATCCCGAAAGAAGGAAAGCCGATGATGGCGGCGGGTGCATTGCCGAAGAACGAACTGGTAAAAGTCATCAACGAAAACTTGCTGGCAAAAAAAATCATCACTGTGTAATCCGGAGAAGTTATGCCGACATATGAATATCGCTGTACTGACTGCAGTAAAGAATATGATGTATTCCATAAGGTCCGCGAAGTGGCGGAGGATATCGTCTGCCCTGATTGCGGTTCCACATCCCACGCGCGGAAAATGTCCGTAACAGGCATGTCCATGAGCGGGTACTCTTCATCATCTTCTTCATCGTATAGTTCTGCGGATTCCTGCGGCAGCGGAGGCTGTTGCGGCGGATCGTGCAGTGTCAATTGATATGAAAAAACAATACAAACAAATCGCCGCCATTCTTGCCGTGATTGCGCTGGTTGCCTACGGTATCGCACAGCAATCCGCAACCGGCAGCGCTGTCATCACTGCAAAAGAAACGTACACACAATTACAAAATGATTCGTCCGTCTTTCTGCTGGATGTACGGACACCGCAGGAACATTTCGATACACGCATCAACAATGCTCCGGTGATCCCCGTGCAGGAACTGGAACAACGGATCCACGAACTGGACGCATTGAAAGATCGCACCATCATCGTCTATTGCCGTTCCGGTAACAGAAGCGGTGTTGCGACTAAATTGCTTCGGGAACATGGATTCAACGCGAAGAACATGCAGGGGGGCATCATCAAATGGAAAGCGGAACAATTACCCACGATAAACGGACCGAAAGAATAAATGGCTTCAGATCAAATATTTTTATATGCCATCATCGGATTGGCAGTGCTGTTATACATCCGAAAACAAATTCAAATACGCGGACTCAATAATTATTCCGCTGCCGAAGTAAAACAGAAAATGAAATCCGGCAGTGTGTTGCTGGATGTGCGCAGCGCGGCAGAACGGAGTTCCCGTTCAATCCCATCATCTATTCATATTCCGCTGCATGAACTTTCGTCCCGATTGAAAGAACTGGAAAAATACCGTTCGAAAGAAATCATCTGTTATTGCGCCAGCGGCAGCCGGAGTGTGAATGCCGGCATCAAGTTGAAGAAAGCAGGCTTTACCGTCGGCAATCTTACGGGAGGAATCTCGTCATGGAATTTATAAATCGGTTGACAGTCTGGCAAAAGCGCGGAATTGCATCCGTTCTCGGAGGCATTGCTGGCTACGCATACTATTATTACATTGGCTGCATGAGCGGCACCTGCGCAATCACCAGTAATCCATACATTTCTACTGGATACGGCATGCTGATCGGGTTGCTGTTGATTGACAAACCAAAAACTGAACAGAAAGATCAATCCCATGGAAGCGACAACGCCGCAGCCGATCAAAAAATTTAAAACCTTCACGTATCATACGAACGTGGAATGGAAATCCGACCGTCAGGGATTTCTCCGTTCCGAAGGAAAGCCGGAGATCTTTGTCTCCAGTCCGCCGGAATTCAAGGGAATTCCCGGCGTCTGGTCGCCGGAAGATCTGCTTGTCTCCGCACTGGAGATTTGTCAGATGTCTACGTTTCTATCGTTCAGTGGACGAAAAGGACTCCCGTTGAAGTCCTATAAAAGTTCCGCTGAAGGTGTTTTGGAAAATGTGGAAGGTAAGTATCGGTTTACGACGATTACCGTTAAACCGGAGATCGTCGTCGAAAGCAGTTGGACAAAAGAGCAGGTGGAAGAGATTGTCCACGCTGCACATGACAACTGTTTGATTGGTAATTCTCTCACTGCAAACGTTATCGTAGTACCGACCATCATTCTTCAATAACTCTTGTAGTAGTTTTCTAGAATCATTCTCAAAAACGGGTTGGTCATTGCGAGGAGTCCCGCTTTATGGGACGACGAAGCAATCTATGTTTTTAGATTGCTTCGCCCCGATAAAGAACATCGGGACTCGCAATGACGATGATTTTTTTGTTTTTGAAATGGGACCAAGCAGCGGAGTCAAAAAATAAATTTTTATTATTTCTGCGTCTGAAGGAATCCATAAACGCATTGTTAATTTTACCGAGGGTACATTATGCACTACGGTTTTTCAAAAAAAGTTACTCTTCCATTCGATCAAGCAATTGATAAAGTGACCGAAGAGTTAAAAAAAGAAGGCTTTGGTGTCCTTACGACAATCGACATCAAAGATACACTCAAGAAAAAAATCAATGTCGATGTTCCGCGCTATACCATTCTTGGCGCCTGCAATCCACATTTCTCCCATCAAGCGCTGCAGGTAGAAACCGAAATCGGACTTCTGCTGCCGTGCAATGTAATTGTGTATGAAAAGGATGGCTCCACGTTCGTCTCCGTGTTCGATCCGATGATCATGGAAAAAATTATCGACAATCCTGCCATGCATCCCGTTGCCGAAGGTGTTCAGCAAAAACTTCGCCGTGTGTTTGATTCCATGTAACCAATTTTCTATTTTTCTTCATTATTGACTATGGGGAAAAACACTTTGAGAGTCCACCAACTCCGCTCCTCCGACGGGACCGGAACACTCACATACCTTTTAATCGATGAATCGTCGCATCGTGCAGCGGTTATCGATCCCAACAAAGAAGATCTCGAGCAGATTAAAAGAGCGATAAAAGAACAGCGTGCCGTATTGGAGTATGTGATAGATACGCACACGCATGTCGATCATATTTCTTGTGCGAACGAACTCCGGAGCGAATTCTCCGCCAGGACCGTGATGCACGAGAATACAAAGAATAAATGGAAAGTCGTCGATGAAGGGGACAAGTTCGGTGTCGGCGATATTCTTCGTGCCAATGCAAAAAACGAAGTAGACGTGTATGTGAATGACGGCGACAAACTTCCGCTAGGAAATTCAGAACTGACCATTCTCTTTACACCCGGACACACGGATAATCATATTGCTGTTTTGGCCGACGGGAATGTTTTTACGGGAGATTTGCTGCTGATCGGTCAGGCGGGACGAAGCGATCTTCCCGGAGGAAGTGCAGAAGAGCAATACGAGAGTTTCACCAATAAAATCCTGATCCTTCCCGATTCCACAAAGATTTATCCCGGACACGATTACGACGACAATGAATTCGTATTGCTGGGACAGGAACGGCGATCCAATCCGTTTCTGCAGCAGCAATCGAAAGAAGAATTTGTCGCGTTGGTGAAAGAGTTCTTCCCTCCTGTTGCGGATACTGTTGAAGGCGGGAAAGTGATTCTGCAATGCGGGACAATGCGTGTTGCAACAACTGTAGAAAACTTCACTGCTATCTCTTCTCAGGAATTGGAAAAGATGATGATCAATGAACCATCGTTGTTCATTCTGGATGTTCGCGAGCAACGCGAGCTCACTTCCTTTGGACATATCCCCCATGTCACTAACATTCCATCGTGGCAGCTTGCCAAACGGCTGACGGAACTGCCGCCAAAATCCCAGAAGATTGTAGTTGTCTGCCAGAGCGGCGGTCGATCCTTTGAAGCGGCTCATATGCTCGTGAAAAACGGTTTTCAGAAAGTGTATAATTTGAAACAAGGAACAATGGGCTGGATGATGAGCGGCAAGAAAATCGAACGGCCGGTTCAGGAGTTATAATATTTCGGTGTTGCCTGCAAAACAAAAATCCCGCCGCGGGTGATCCGCGCGCGGGATTTTTAAGATATATACTTATTCACGCTTTTTCAAAATAAATCTCAATAGAAAATACTTACTCTCTTCTTTTCTTGACGGGGCAAGAAAAGAAGCAAAAGAACCCCTTGCGAAATTTAACGCGCGCGATGAATCCCGTTCGCTCTTGCCCGTTGATGGCAATAAGCGCCATCAAAAGTCCCGTCATTCATCGCTTTCCAATCCCTGCAATCCTCCTAAATTTCGCCCCCGCCCGCAATAATCCGGCAAACTCATTGGTAATTTTGGTGGGCTATTTTTGCAACGCTGGCTTTAACCAATAATATTATATACTGACGTAGTTTGTTTTGGACAGCAATCATATTTGTTTTAATAATTATACAACAGCAGAAACTTTTTGGCGCATAATCTGTGCAATAGTTGCCGCACGGGCTTTTGCCTCTTCCGCTTTCAATCCCGAAAAATGTTCATCAACACTCTCTTGAAACAGCCGCAGCCAGACGCGGAAGTGTTCTTCAGTGAGCATATACTGTTTGCTCAATGCGATGTGTTTTACCATCGGATTGCCAATATACGTTGCATCGTCCAACAAAATGCTCCCCCAAAATGAGTACATCACCGGCAGATGGTGATCCCAGTCCACTTTTGCAATATCATTAAAAATGTGACCAATGGTGGAATCCTCGATCACTTTATCATAAAAGGAATCCACCAATAGTATAATATCATTGCGATGTTCAATGTCTTTATTCATTTTTTAAAAGATCTCTGAAATACTAGAGCCCATCTCAAAAACAAAAATATCGTTGTCATTGCCCCAAAGGGGTCACTTCGTGACGAGCTGTTTTTTGGCGAAGCAATCTGGAAACTAAGGAAAGATTGCTTCGTCGTCCTATAAAACAGGACTCCTCGCAATGACAAACCATTTTTGAGATACGCTCTATTTATTCATAGTCATTTCGAGTCCCGCCATAAAGTGTAATCAAAAGCGGGATGAGAAATGACATTGATCATACATTTTTGAAACATCTTCAAATATTTGTACCCATATCAAGTCGGAAGAAATCGTTCGATTTCTTCCGGCAATCCATCGAACTATTTTTTAAATCCTTTCAGCGTAATCTGTCCGATAAACAGCACCAGCGCAACGATTCCTGCTGCAAAGATCGTGTCGCCGAACGCACGCATCCAGCGGAGTGTGGTCATCAAATCTGTCTGCAAAAATTCAGCGCTGCGGGCATACCAATATCCGTATTCCACCGACGCCCAGGTTTGCATCAGTCCCACCGGAAGCAAACTCAGCGTCACCATTGCCATCAGGCCGATGTTCATCGCCCAGAAAGAGAACCGGATTGTTTTGTTATCCCAGTTTAGCGAAGGATTCATTGCACGGAGACAGAAGAGCAACAATCCGATTCCTAACATTCCATACACACCGAATAGTGCCGCATGACCGTGGACCGGTGTCGTGTTCAATCCCTGCATATAGTATAATGCAACAGGCGGATTGATCATAAAACCGAACAACCCTGCGCCGACCAGGTTCCAGAAAGCGACTGCGACAAAGAAATAGATAGGCCATTTGTAATTCTGAACCCACTCTTTTGCGCGTGACAGTTTAATATTTTCCCATGCTTCGTACCCTACGAAGACCAGCGGAACTACTTCCAGAGCACTAAAGACAGAACCGAGTGCCAGTACGATTGTGGGAGTCCCGGAAAAATAGAGATGATGAAGCGTGCCGATAATGCCGCCGGAAAGGAAGATTGTTGCGGAAAGGACGGTTGATTCTCCCGCAGTCTTCAGACTGATTAATTTTAGTCGTGCGAACAGGAATGCGATCACCACAGTGGCAAACACTTCAAAGAATCCTTCCACCCACAGATGAACCACCCACCAGCGCCAGTATTCGGCAACGGCAAGATTCGTATGATGTCCCACCATTAATGCGGCACCGTAGAACGATGCGATTGCTCCGCTGGAGATCAAAAAGAGTGTTAAGATCGGTTTTTGTTCATCTTTTCTCTGTAGTGCAGGACGAATTGACCGATACATCAGGACAAACCAGAGGACCAAGCCGATAAGCAAGGCAATCTGAAAAAACTTTCCAAGATCGATATATTCGTAACCGCTGTGTCCGAAGTAAAACAACAGGCTGTCCGGAAGAAAGTGCATGATGCTCAACCATTCACCGGCCATGGAACCGAGTACCACAACCAGCAGAGCGCCGAACAACACATTCACACCCAATCGTTGAAATTTCGGTTCAACACCACTCACGGCCGGTCCAATAAACAAGCCTGCCGCCAGCCACGCCGTTGCTATCCAGAAGATTCCCAATTGTGTGTGCCATGTTCGCGCAACTGAGTATGGAAGAAAATCTGCCAGCGGGATGCCGTAGAATCCATCCCCTTCAACCCCATAATGCGCTGCAATTATACCCATCCCCATTTGAAGCAGGAGCAATCCGAGCACAGTCCAAAAATATTTCAGCGTTGCACGCTGCGACGGTGTGGATATCGCATTCAGCAGCGGATCAGACGCAGGAACGTCACCCAGCATGCCTTCATCTTTTCTCGAAGCATAGAACCAGGCCATGCCTCCGATACCTGCCAGCAGTACAATAATACTTACACCGGTCCAGACTACAGCATCTCCCGTTGGTCTGTTGCCGATTAATTCTTCGTGCGGCCAATTGCTGGTGTAGGTAATGTTGTCATCGGGACGATTCGTCGATGCCGCCCAGGATGACCAGAAAATGAACGCAGCAAATTGACGCAGTTTCACCGGATCGGAAATTGTGTTCTTTTGAACGGCATATTCTTCCTTGCCATTCGTGAAAACGTCGGAGTAATATTTCAGATTAGCGGCAAACGCTCTGGCGCGCACCGGATCGACAGTGATCTGCTTCGTCTCCGGATCGTACGTGTTGTTCCGCATCATCGTTTCTAGGCGGGATAGCAATTGTGCCTGTTGCTCGGCGTTCAACTCATCGTATGATTTTCCAAATGATGTGGGAGACCAGTCATTCAAAATGAACACCAGTTCACGATGCAGCCAGTCGGCTGTCCAATCCGGTGCAACATAACTTCCATGTCCCCATATGGATCCGACTTCCATTCCTCCCATCGCCTGCCACACGTTTTGTCCGGCGGCAATATTCCCTGCAGGGATAACCACTGTTCCATCTGTTGAGACGACTTGTTCTGCAATCGGCGGAGCTTGTTGATAAATGCGTACGCCGATCCAACCCAAAACAAGAAATGAAAGAACAATAACGGCGCTGAATCCTAACCAATATTTTTTCATTGAAGATCCTTTGAAATTAGTTTTTTGAAATCATTTCTTGTTCCAGTGCAATCGCTTTCGGAAACAGAATGTTGTTTTCCAAATGTACATGTTCATGGAGATCGCGTTCAAAATCCTGCAGTTCCTGATACGTAATACGATAGGTTGTGCATCCGTCTGCCGGGACGGTGTAACCGTTGCTCAGAGATCGTATGCTGTACATTTCATCGCCGGCATTTTGATGTTCGGCTTCCATCATCCGGATTGGATTTTGTACACTTCCGAACGGCGAGTGAACGGCAGATCCATTTTGTTTCTTCGTTGCAAATAATGTTTTAATAAACGGAAAGAGCATTTGCTCTTCTTTTTTCATGTGCTGCTGCAATTCCAACGCGACTGTTTCGAAATGCTCTGCGATGCTCAATAGTTCGGGATGATTGGCTCCGTGCACAGCGGCAATCTTTCGTGTGTGCATATAGAGCACAGGAATCATCTTTGCAACAAACGCATGATGGTTCTTCACAATGTAGTCGCATAAAGCATCGGGTTCCCATTCCGTAAATGAAACGGCCTGCGGGTCAATTTTCTCTTCTACGCTTAAGAGGTCATGCAAGACGGTTGCTGGATCGATCTCTTTTTCCTTACATGCTTCGTCGATAGTTTTCCCGCCGCGACAGCAGAAGTCCAGTGAGTATTTTTCGAAGACCGCCGCCGTCTTAAAATTGTCGGTGACAATCTCTTTGAGTGATTTCATTTGTATCGTTGAATTGATCATAGGTTCTCCCGGATAAAATTGTCTGATTTAACGGTGTCAATATAGTCCGAAAACCATATAGGGAGTTTATGATGTATATCATAACGGAGAAAATTTCTTCAGGTGCCGTTTCGGTGCGGCGGGGAATTCACTTCTCGTTCTGGGACCAGACGATTTTTCCATCGTTGTCGATCTTCAGCTGCCGCTTATGTTCCAGTGATTTAATGGAACGGATGACGGTTTCGACACGCAATCCTGTCATATCCGCCAATTGCTGGCGTGTAAAGGAGAGAATAACCTGCTTTTGAGTGCGCAAATGTTCGTGGTCAACAAGATGGCGAATCAACGTAAGCAGCCGGTGTTCAGCCTCTTCTATGGCAAGTTCCGACAGCATGGTGGATTTATAAACCAATCTTGTTCCCAGAGTTTTTGTAATTTCAAGATGGATCGGGAAATTGTCCTTCAATAACTGAAGAAAATCGTTATATCCAATCTTCCACACTTCGCTTTTTTCCGTTGCTGCGGCAGACGCGGGATACGGGCCTTTGGAAAAGAATGGCGGCTCTCCAAAGCTTTGTCCCGCAGTGAAATATCCCTGAACGAATTCTCTGCCGTCCTCGCTGTAGTTGGACATTTTGATCTTGCCCGTTTTCACGATGTAAAAAGATGTGGCAGAATCTCCCTGCTGGAAAAGCACGTCGCCTTTGTTCAGGGAAACGACTGTTGCATGGTATTGTGTGAGAAGTGCTTCGTTGATCATGATGCAAAATAACAGGAATCGGTCAATATCCCAAGAAGAGTCGTCCCGTACGATGCAAACGACCGCAAATTCCGTATAACGACCATAGAGTTTTTCATTGACTTGTGCGCACAATTTTTGTATTTTTGTAGTCCAAAATTGAAATACAGAGTCATAGGAATAAACGGAAGGAAGAGATACAATGTACGCAGTAGTGGAAATAGCAGGACAGCAATACAGAGTGAATCCGTCGGAAAAGCTCTACGTGTCGAAACTCGAGAATGATATCGACAGCGTCGTGACGTTCGATAAAGTGTTGCTTCGTGCGGACGAAAAAAATGTCACGGTCGGCAATCCGGTCGTGAAAGGCGCTTCAGTGGTCGCAAAGATCCTGGCACACAGCAAGGACGATAAAGTGATCGTGTTCAAGAAGAAACGCCGCAAAGGGTATCGCGTGAAACGCGGACACCGTCAGCAATACACACAGATCGAAATCACGTCAATCAATTAAGTTTACGTTTTAGAGGAGTTTGAACCATGGCACATAAAAAAGGGGCCGGTAGTACTAAGAACGGACGCGACAGTAATGCCC
>JBAYIS010000003.1:0-234657 GCA_041665525.1 Bacteroidota bacterium
ACCGCTGGTGGATGAGAACAGAATATTTGTCCGGCTGGGATTGGAACGTATCAATACCAACACCCGTCCCGGTATCCGTGCGCTGCTCGAAAGCGCGGGATTGAAAATTGGTGCGATCACCACAGGACAGATCGTCTTCGCCATGGCGCCGCGCATCAATGCCGTCGGAAGGCTCGGCGATGCGAAGCGGGCTGTTGAACTTCTCGTGAGTGACGACTATCAGGATTCCATCGCATTTGCCCGCGTGCTCGAACAGGAGAATCTTAATCGACGGAAAATTGACGAAGGAGTGTTTTTAGAAGCTCAAAGCCTTGTGGAACAGTATTTTAAAGATAATGGCGACGGCGCTATCGTTATGCATCAGGAACAATGGCATCCTGGCGTCGTGGGTATCGTCGCTTCGCGGATGGTGGAAAAATATTACCGCCCTGCAGTCATGTTGACGACCCTGGAAGGTGTTGCGAAAGGATCTGCCCGTAGCATTTCGGGAGTGAACATTCACCAGGCATTGAAAATGGTGGAAGATAAACTGCTGCAATTCGGCGGTCACAAGTATGCTGCGGGTTTAAGCGTGGATCTGGATCGCGTGGATGAGTTCCGTACGGCATTCAATGCCGTCGTCAAAGAGATGCTCACGGAAGACTTGCTGACACCGGTAATTCACATTGACACTGAGATTGACCTGGCGGAATTGACACCGAAATATCTGCGTGTGCTGAAGCAGTGTGCTCCGTTCGGACCGCAAAACATGCGGCCGACCTTTCTTTCAAAAGGCGTACAGGTCATTGGTTCACCCCGGATCGTCGGAAAAGATCATTTGCGATTCAAGATCAAAAAGAACGGCGTTACCTTCGATACTATCGGATTCGGCCTCGGTTCCATGATGAATCTCGTCAAAGAAAAATCAACTAATCTAGACCTTGTTTTTTCGATTGATGAGAACGATTTTACGGGAGTAACATTGACTCAATTAAAGATCAAAGACCTGAAATGATTATTCTCGGCGTCGATCCCGGGACACTCATCGCCGGATACGGTGTGATCGAACGGACGGGGAAAAAACTTAGCCTGCTCGAAGTCGGGATCATCAAAAATGATTCCGCGCTTTCGATGCCGCTTCGTTTGAAGAAAATCTATTCGACTTTATGCTCCGTTATCGATAGATTCCATCCGGATGAATTCGCGATCGAAACCGCCTTCTATTCAAAGAATGCTCAGTCAGCATTGAAGATCGGACAGGCACGCGGTGTATCGATCCTCGCCGGAGTCAATCATGAAATCCCTGTGACGGAATATTCTCCTCGCGAGATCAAAAAAGCGGTCACAGGAAAAGGGGCAGCCTCCAAAGAACAGGTGCAGTACATGATGATTTCGATGCTGAAGTTAACAGCGGCGCCAAAATATTTCGATTCAACGGATGCCTTGGCTGTTGCTGTGTGCCATGCGTTCAAGATTACGGGCCCCCGGACCGGTTTCAAAGACTGGAAATCGTTCATCGCCGCAAATCCGGAACGGGTTATCACTATTTCAAAACGGTAAACGAACAGTACACTATAATCGCTTTGCCGGATGGCAGGCAAGAGTATCCAAAAAGTATGATTTCCTACATTAAAGGAATGTTGACAAAGAAATCCCCAACGGAAGTCATCCTGGATGTTGTCGGCATAGGATACTCGATCAACATTACTCTCTCAACATACGAGCAATTGCCTGAGCTCAATACTGAAGTTCAACTTCTCACCCATCACCATATCCGTGAAGATGCTCATCTTCTGTACGGTTTCATGTCCGAGATTGAACGGGAAATGTTTCGTATGCTCATCGGTGTTTCCGGGATCGGCCCAAAAATGGCGCAGACGATTCTTTCTGGAATCCGTCCCGACGAACTTGCGCATATGATAACACAGGGAGCGATCTCGTCATTGATTGCGATCCCGGGAATCGGTAAAAAAACCGCCGAGCGGTTGGTCCTGGAATTGAAGGATAAAGTGATCAAAATGGAAGGATCAGAAAAGATTATCGATCTTCCTTATTCCGGTGCATCCATCCGGACCGAAGCATTAACCGCTCTACTCTCTCTTGGACTCTCCCGAGAAAAAGCCGAACAATCATTGCGCGGTATCTTGAACGAAGTAAACGGAAAGACGATCTCTGTGGAAGAACTGATAAAACGCGCGCTGCAATACACTTCAAAGTAATTCCTTCTCTCATAAATTTTCAGCTACATCATATAACATCCATTGTCGTGTTCGAATATTGGTGCCTTCCAATCCCCGCTTTCAGATATTATTGAAATCGAAGCGTGAAATCTTTAGAAGTGGTTTTATAAAAAACTAAACAATGTCACTTCCCCGAAGGGCCACATTGTGGCGATTCCGCTTTTGCCGGAGAGAAATCTTGTTTTTTATCTTCAAAAATAAAATAGAGATTCCTTATTTTCCCCCGTTGGGGATTGTCCCTTTGGCAAAGCAATCCCTTCGGGACAGGATTTCGTTCGGAGTGACAATCGTAAATCCACGACCATCTAGGCTCTTTGAGCCTGCCGAAATCAGGATATAGCATCGGCAATTTTTTTGCTTGATATTCCTCCTTAATTTTAATGACTCCTTACTCGTTTTTGCATTCTATTTTTGGGATATTAGTGTGTCTACTTTACGTGTCCACTTCCATCGAGAGGAAATCGTAGACACCATTAATTCACGGACAGCATAGAGAGATTCCCGGTGAATAATTTTCCGTATTCGAAAAATATTGCTTGACAAAGCAAAAGAATTCATCTATGTTTGTCTCAATTGTAATACCTGGTATACCAAGTGAGATTTTATGCCGATCGAACTGAACAATGCTGCTCCGCTGTACCGACAGATAGTCGATGATATCAAATCACAAATTGCTTCCAAAAAACTCAAGGGAGGCGACAAGATTGGCTCTCATTCTGAATTAGCATCGTATTACGGTGTCAGCATCATCACTGTAAAAAAAGCGCTGGCGACGATGATTTATGAAGGTATTGCGTTTAGCAGGGTTGGTATGGGGACGTATGTGGCCAAATCTCTGCTGGAATCGAATCAACGGGAGCAACAAACAATCGGACTGGTGTTCCGGGATATCCGCAGTCCCTTTTTCTCTCGTGTCATGCATAGTGTGGAAGAAGCTGCGTATAAACTCGGGTATCATGTGTTGATTTCAAATTCCTCCGGAAAAGCGGAGCGCGAAGATTCGCAGATCGCCCGTTTTCGCAAATTCGGCGTAAAAGGGATGATTATTGCCTCTATGACCCATGAATATCATGCAACTCCTACCATTAAACGGCTTCGTCAGGAGCACTTCCCTTTCGTCATGGTTTCTTATATGGCGGACAATGACATTCCGTTTGTTGGCTGTGACCATGAACTTGGCGGATATATTGCTACGCAGTATTTAATCAAACTGGGATATCAGCGGATCGGATATATTAATGGAGAGAAAGGAAATGAGGTCGGGAATCTTCGTCTTCAGGGTTATAAACGTGCGTTAAAAACAAGCGGAATACAGATTCTTGATCAGCTGCACTATCACCTTCGAAGGCGAGGCGAATGGTACGATTATGAATCCGGGTATGAGATTGGAAAGCAATTTTCGGAGCTCAAAACGAAACCCGATGCAATGTTCGTCTATAACGATCTGGCCGCACTCGGTTTTGAAAACGCCATTTTAGAACAGGGATTACGCGTTCCGGATGACGTGGCGATCGTCGGATTCGACGATATTGAAAGCGGGAAGTTCGCCGCAACGCCGCTGACAACAATTCAGCAGCCCACCGACATTATCGGACATCAGGCGATGAATCTGCTCCTGAAGCAGATACAAGGAAAGAAAGCATCGATACGGCAGATCTTGAAACCAAAACTCATTATCCGTGAGTCCTGTGGAAAGAAAAAAATTACAAACAATTAATTGTGGCTTTTCCCCGTGCTACGCCTTCCAGTCGTGAAGGCGTCACGATCACCCTAAATGAACGACGCGATGACTTGACTGCAGTGCACATAATTCAAGCTTCATTCTAACTCTTCTTACCAGCTCAACAACAAAGAAAAATCTGTATGAAAGCATTTGCCGTACTGTTTTTTGTCCTGATTTTAGCCGCGCCCGGATACGCCCAGCATTCGTTATCCGGCACGGTTTCCGATTCCACCACCGGTGAAACTCTCGTCGGCATCAATGTCTTTCTGGAAGGTACAGCGCTGGGAAGTTCCACAGATATCGAAGGACGCTATTTAATCAACAATATTCCGGATGGAAATTTCCTTATTCGGATTTCGTGCGTCGGTTATGATCAGCGGCGTATCTCCCTCTCCTTTGCAGAAGAAAAATCTGTGCAATTACATGTGCGGTTGAATCCTTCCGTTATTGTCGGCGACGAAGTGATCATCACCGCTCAGATGCGCGGTCAATTAGCGGCGATCAATCAGCAGATATCATCGAACACCATCGTCAATGTCGTTTCCGAGGATCGTATCAAGGAGATGCCGGACGCCAATGCCGCCGATGCAATCGGTCGACTGCCCGGTGTTTCGCTGATTCGCAGCGGCGGCGAAGCCAGCAAGGTCATTCTGCGCGGTTTAAGCGATAAGTTCTCTGTTATCACGATCGACGGAAATCGGATGGCACCGACCGATGCGAACGACCGGGGTGTCGACCTCAGTACAATATCTCAAGGATCGCTTGCAGGGATCGAATTAACGAAAGCAGCCACTGCAGATAGAGACGCCGACGCTATTGCCGGAAGTGTCAATTTGGTCACGAAAAAAGCTCCTGCTAAACGATTAATCCGACTAGAACCTCACGGTAACTATAACGGATTGGACAGATCTGCTGATCAATATACAATTTCAGGGAGATACGGTGAACGTTTTCTTGACGATGTTCTGGGGATCCAGGTATCGGGAAATATCGAACGGTTCATTCGAAGCAATGAATCGACCGACCTGAATTATGATCTGCGACTGAAGAATGGCGACGATTATGAAATTACTTCTTTTCGGCCGCTGTATACGAATGAAATACGTAAACGAACCGGTGCCGCAGTTATTTTGGATTTTGATGCCCCCGACGGCGGAAACATACTGGCGAATACGATGTTCAACCAAACGTCAAGAAATTATCTGACTTCGTACCGAACATATCCGCAAACTGGTCAGGTCATTTATGATTACCGGGAAAGGGAAACAGAAATTTCTACTGTGAATGCATTCCTTCATGGAGAAAATGTTCTCGCGGGATTTATGGTAAACTGGAACCTTTCATTTTCTGAGGCAAAAAGAGAAGATCCATTTGATTACGAATTGAATCTGATTGAACCATCGATCAAAGATTCCACCAACACCGTCATTTCCGGGATGAACAATGGAGCAAAGGATTATCCTAAAGGGCCCATTGAACGGTGGATTCCTTTTGCGCTAAATAATTTCCAATCTGCCAACATCGATCATGCGAATGATAATTACCAGTCCAACTACGATAATGAGAAAAGTGTTTCGATTGATCTGAAGAGACAATATGCAGTGGGAGATCTGTTCTCCGGTGAGATCAAATTCGGGAGCAAATACAGGATCAAATCACGATCTGCAACGTTCCAGCAGTTACGAGCTATCTACTATTTGTACACATGGCCAATCCAATGGACCAAACAGTCGGACGGTACTATCGTTCCGAAAGACTTTTCCGGAACACGCTTTGATACTCCTTCCATTTCCCGAAACGGACTGGTGATCTTTTCCAATTTTCTAGATCCAATACCCGGTAATCGCGCCATCTACGGAAATTACAATCTCAATCCATTGATCAACAGGGATGCATTGCGCTTGTGGCGGCAATTGAACATTAACGGGTATCTGGATCAGACAGGAAATGATCCGGAATATAAAAACAATGTCGAGGTGGAAGGCAACGGATATGAATTGAGCGAGAACGTCCTTGCCGGTTACCTGATGAATACCTGGAATTTCGGTGAATCCGTTTCACTGATTACCGGAGTTCGATACGAAAGCGAAGAGAATGAATATCATTCGCGTTTTACTCCAAAAGTGCTGAGCGGATATCCATTTCCCAATGGAACACTGCGGGACACCGTCGTCTCGCATACAGAACATATCCTCCTTCCCAATATGCATGCCATCGTTCGTCCTGCAGATTTTGTGACGTTACGATTTGCCGGTTATAAAATGCTCGCGCGTCCCGACTTTAATCATCGCTTAATGAAATTTATCGCCAGTTCAGCCACAAATATCAATACGCTGAATGTCGGCAATCCATCTCTACAAAATGCCGTCGCATGGAATTATGAGATGCAAACACAATTCTTTGGATCCTCCATCGGTTTATTTTCGATCTCAGCATTCCTGAAAGATATTAAGAACATGTATCACACCATTAATAGCATCGAAGTATCCGGGCAACACATTTTAGACAGCCTTGGCATCCCCTGGAATGTTCCTTTCCCGGGAGTGAATCCCAAGTTCAGACTTACCTATCCGTATAATTCCACAAAACCGACGCGCGTATGGGGTTTTGAAATCGAGCATCAGGCCGATCTTCAGTTCCTGCCGGGATTTCTCAGCAATCTCATCTTGAACTATAATTTCTCCATCATCCGTTCGGAGACCTGGATTACATCTTCAAAAGTGGTAACTGATACGGTCGTCCAACCTCCGTTCCCGTTCCCGACACCGAGAACTCGTATTGTTCCGATTGAAGTGAAGCAAAAACTTGAAGATCAGCCGGAATTCTTCGGGAATGTTTCTCTCGGGTACGACTATGCCGATTTTTCATTCCGTATCAGTGCTTTTCATCAAGGAAGCTTCAATACAACGTTTTCATCAGATCAACGGGAAGATGGTGTGCAAGACGCATATACCAAGTGGGACATTTCAATCAAACAAGGAATCACCGACAATGTTTCTGTCACAGTGAATATCAACAATATCACCAATGCACAGGAAGGGTCTTCCCTTTCTAATAGGCTCCACCCCGAATGGGTACTGCCGAACACCAATAACCGGTACGGAACGACCGTCGATCTTGGCGTACGAGTTGAGCTCTAATCTAGTTCACAATTCACATTCACCATTTAAAGGAGGTTATAATGAGAAACATTGTTTTTGTCTTGGCTCTGGTGCTGATTACGGCAACACAGTCGTTCGGACAAGCTGCGGACGAGGTTGTGCTGCCTGATTATGCGACATCCGGTAAATATCTCAATGATCAAATTCTGGGAGATACAACAGACCTGGGCGCACGGAACAATCCAAACCGCACGTATGTGCTGAAACGAGATGGAAGTTATCTGATCGTTGCATCCATTCGCAATAACGGCTGGACATTACGTATCAAAGCAGAAGACGGTGCCGGCAAAAAACCAGTTGTGTATGCCTTCAAGAATCCTGGCACCGGTGTGTATGCAAATCAACAATTTGATGTGCGCGGTAATTTATGGATTAACAATCTCGCACTCGTCGGATGGTCTACCCTTCCGGAGGATATCTCCGTTATGCCGCCGTATATCATTAACGTGAACGGCGCTGGTTATGACGTGGAGGTGGACAGCAGTCTTCTCATGGGAGTAAACGGCGTGCTCATTCGTGTTCCTTCGGCGACACATTTGATTTCAGTAACCAATACCGTGCTGACACAGTCGGGTAATATTTTTAACACAGATATCGGCAACGGACGGCCGTTCGATTTCCGTAATACCTCCATCGACACAGTGATAATTAAAAACTGCACTATGACCGACGGTACCGATAGAGTTGTTCGTCATTATAACAGTGTCGGACCGCTCAAGGAATTTGTGTTCGATCATAATACCGTCCTGAATTATTTATCAACACACGGATGCCTTGCACTTGGCAGGGTCGGCAGGAAAGTCTCCATCACGAACAACCTCTTTGTTGACAATTTTGTTCTTGGCCGCGATTCTACCGATGATACCCGTCTGGGAGAATTCGGCAATGCCAACGAAAAAGAATCGAATGGAAAAAACCGCATGACCATGGTCAGCAGCGTTCCGGATACGGCAGGACAGCCGGATCCGACGGTTTGGACAGTTCGAAACAACTATTTTGCCGTCTCCAACGCCGTGCAGGCGTTCTACGATTCGAAAAGCACATTAGGTATCGGCAGTTTGATACCATTGACATATCATATCAGTTCGAAATTAGGAGCCGATTCACTCTCTGCATTCAAGAAAGATACGATCACATTCACACTGTCGCCGAAGGATCTATCGAAATTCGCCATATGGTATTACGATCCGGCAGGTGCGAACAAACAGAAATCAAATAACGGTTTCGATGCATCGAAAGACTTCCAGCGGTCGGATTGGACATATTATCTCGACACGATGGATCTCAGATATCCCACTTCCCGTCCAGCATATACAGGAGCAGACGGCGGTCAGCCCGCCGGTTCGCTGATGTGGTGGAACCTGACAATTCTTGGGACTGGAAAGTCCGATGGAAAGATCTTTCCCCGGGAATATGCGCTCGAACAAAACTTTCCCAATCCTTTCAATCCCAGCACACAGTTGCAATATACCGTGGCAAAAGAGGGACATGTTACGTTAAAAGTGTACGATCTACTGGGACGAGAAGTGGCCGCGTTGGTAAACGAAGTTAAACAGGCAGGCCGGTACTCGACACAATGGAATGCAACAGGATTAAGCAGCGGAGTGTACTTGTATAAAATAGAATCAGGATCTTTTGTCGCAACAAAGAAAATGATTTTGATGAAATAATGAAATTCCGTTTTCAGTAATACAAAAACAAATCAATAATCACGCGGACATCCGAAGTACACTACTTCGGATGGCTGTGTATTTCAGTGGAAGCGTTTCATCGATATTCGAAATAGAAAAAGTTTTTCCGATTGAGCGTTCGATATTTCCACTCAACAACAACCATAATCAAAGGAGACAGTATGAAAAAGTTGTTTCTTCTGCTTTTGTCATCTTCCTTCCTCTTGGGCAGTTTGTTTGCGAAAACAACCAGTTCAACCACTAGAAACGTAAGTATCGACGGAGCAATTACGACCGGTGCTGCCAAAGGTACGAACGGACCGGATTGGGAAGTAGATGAAGAATACAAAGCAAATGATAGTGTAAAATTCTACATAACGTGGGATAGCGTCAATCTTTATGTCGCCTGGAAAGGGGGCGTTTCCGGTCATCAACGCATATTATGGATCGACACCGATCCCCAGTCCCCTGCGACGACTGGAACGGGAAAAGATTCCCTCTCCCCGTACGGCGGAGTGAATGCGAAACTGCCGTTCACTGCAAATTTCTTTGTAAACTTTGAAAGCTCCACGGTCGATAGATCGTACAAATATAATAAGGATTCATTACGCTGGGATAAAGGTTCAAACAATGCCTTCACACGAACGATCTCCGGGGATGGAAGTGAATATGAAGCAAAGATTCCGTGGGATTCCATCGGTGGAAGACCGGGCAAGATCTATTTATTGTCCTACATCAATGAAAAATCCGGAAGCATGTTCGTTCCGGGCAATACTGACGGATATATCTATGGTGGAGCACCGACAGCAATCAGCAGCGGAGATTTTGATGATAACAACGCCGTCATGACAATTGATTCAGTTAAGACATGGTTTGCGGAAACCATTACCGGAGGTGTGTCCCCGTTTGTCAAACTCCGGAACGTAGGCATCGACGGTGCAATTTCGAGAGGCGCAACCAATGGCAGCAACGATTCTGCATGGGAAATTGATGAAGAGTACAGTGCCAACGACAGTGTGAAATTCTACGCAACGTGGGATGAGGTGAATCTTTATGTCGCGTGGAAAGGGGGTGTTTCCGGTCATCAGCGTATTTTGTGGATCGACACGGATCCGGAATCTCCTGCAACAGCAGGAACAGGAAAAGACTCACTTTCCCCGTATGGAGGAGTAAATGCGAAACTTCCTTTTACTGCAAACTTCTTTGTGAACTTTGAAAGTTCGACAGTCGACAGATCGTACAAATACAATAAAGATTCTCTGCGCTGGGATAAGGGTTCCAATAATGCATTCACTCGAACCATTTCGGGCGACGGAAGTGAATATGAAGCGATCATCCCTTGGGATTCAATCGGCGGTCAACCGAAAAAAATGTATTTCCTTTCCTACATCAATGAAAAATCCGGAAGCCTCTTTGTCCCCGGAAATACCGATGGATACATCTACGGCGGTGCGCCCAAAACGATCCTCAGCGGAGATTTTGATGACAATAATTCCGTTATGACGATCGCATCGAGCAACACATGGTTTGCGGTAGATTTTTCAACCAGCGACAAGCCATTTGTTCATCAAGGAGGAATATTCCTTGCTGTAGAAGATCGGGTTGGGAAAACAATTCCGCAAGAATTTGCACTTGAGCAGAACTATCCTAATCCTTTCAATCCCAATACACAGTTCCGATATACTGTTGCGCAAGAAGGACTCGTCTCCATAGCTGTGTATGATCTGTTAGGACGAGAAGTTGCGACGCTGGTGAATGAAGTAAAACAACCAGGCGTTTATCGCATGTCATGGTACGGTGCGGGATTCAGCAGCGGAGTATATTTCTACAAGATGCAGACACGATCGTTTGTGGCGACAAAGAAAATGATGTTGATGAAATAAGCCGTATCAATCAGACCGGGCATTATTGCCCGGTCTCTTTTTATGCGTTAACTAGTGTAATTATAACTCCAGATAATTTATAAGTCTTTTGACCACATCCTTTCGACCGTCCGGATGCGATAGAAGTTCATTTTTCATGAGCGGGAACTGTTTTTCAAACTCTTCCAGCATCGGAACGATCCGTTCAGGATGATATTGAATGTTTACTGGTATTTGATCTGCTGCCAACGCTGCATTCGGTAAAACCGCCCACCAATTCTGCCGTGCCACTTCAATCTTCATTTCCGCCAGCACTTTCGAAAGTCTTCGGAATTTAACCAGTTTATCATCCAGCAGGAATTCCTTTTCTGTCATACTCTTATCATACACAACAGTAACTTCGATCTTTTTGCGGATGGATGTTGGCGGGATTGAAATATTCGTCGTTAAATTCTTCCCATAGTAACTCCACTTCCCCTCTTGAGTATCGGTTGAATAAAGAAATTCTTTCCCATTGACGATCACTTTTGCAGGGGGAAATGACCGCAACAATCTGATTTCAAATTGTTTAGATTCCGGCATTCCGGCATATCCTCCTACTGCTGGAAAAATCGATATTTTCAACTCTCCCGGACCTTGTTCTGTTGTAACAATCTTTGTCTTACTGTACTCTCCCTGTTTATAGAATTCGGTGTTTCCATCATCGTCATACACCTCTGTCATCGCTCCTCCTCCGGGAACAATGGCAAGGATCAACGATGAAACAGGAGATTGCAGGTTGGGAATTTTCGGATACAGGGGAATGATGCTGCCTGCTTTCACATACAACGGTATTTCATCAATCGCAAAATTCCGGATAATGGTTTTGCCGCCGGATACAAGAGTGCCGGAATGCCATTCATACCACTTCCCTTCCGGCAGCCAGAGTGTTTTTGAGGACAACCTTGTTGTAATTGATGAACTGTCCGCGATGGGGGCAACAAGAATATTTTCGCCAAACATATACTGATACCGGTACTCATACGATTCATTCTGTTCCGGATAGTCATAATACATCGGCCGGCAGAGTGAAATACCAGTGTCAAATGCCTGTCTATTGGCTGTATAAATATACGGCGCTAAACTGTACCGAAGGTCGATCAAATCCTTCATGATCCCAAAATGATTAGGATACTTCCAGAATCGACGTTCGATGGAAGAGATTTTTGCGCTGTGCGTTCGCAGTATTGGACTGAATACTCCAAATTGCAGCCAGCGGACATAGAGTTCCGGATCACTGTCATACATACTTGATGCATGCCCTCCAATATCGTGGCTCCAATATCCATAACCGACATTGGAAGCTGTTGCGGTAAAGTAAGTTTGATATTTCAGTGAACGCCAATCAATCCGGTCATCGCCGGAAAAACCAATGGGATAGCGATGATTGCCGAGGCCTCCCCAGCGGTGAAATACTAATGGGCGTTTTACTTTTCGCTGCTGCATGTCGGTATAGAATGTATAATTCAGCCACCAAGTGTTGCTCAATCCTTTTATCGATTTGCTTTCCTGATATTGCTGCCAATCCAGCCACCAAAAATCGATACCCTGCCGCTCCATCGGCTGCAGGATGGTATTAAAATATGTTTTCGCCCATTTCCTATTCTCCATCGCAAAATCGATGTAATGGCGGCCAGACGTATCGAAACCAAACTCTTTTGCAAAACTATCGTATTGTTCTTCCATCGGTGCAATGCCGGAAGCAGGATGCAAGTTCAGCGCTGTCTTTAGCGCATTGCGGTCGGTCCATTCCAGAAATTTTTTTGGATCAGGAAACAACGTTCTGTTCCATGTATAGCCCGTCCAACCTACCCAATGTCCTGTTTCATCAATCAATGGATTGTGCGGATCCCTCAATCCACCGAATGTTTCGTGCCAATCCATATCGATAATTAAGACATCCATCGGGATATTAAAGCTTTTGAATTCGCTCATCAGGTCTTTAAGCTCCTGGTCCGAATACACCCAGTACCGGGACCACCAGTATCCCAACGCGAATTTCGGTATCAAAGGAATTTTCCCTGCTATACGTGTGTAATCGTACAACGCTTGTTTATAGTGATGTCCATATCCGAAGAAATACCAATCCTGTCCGTTCTGATCCGGTCGCTTAATGACCCAATTCCAATCACTGCCATCGAATAGTTGTGAACGGGAATCATCGATGAGTGTCCATCCATCCCTGGAAAGAATACCATTTCCCAGATCGATCTGTTTTCCTTCCCAATTCAATCCTCCCACACATCCGTCCAGTGTTCTGGCTGTTCCACCTAAATTCTGAGCTTCGGAGAGTCCCGGAAACCAGCGTTCTTTTTTTCCATTCAACCGAAATTCTATCAACAAGTTTTCCGGGGAGAATTTCCCGGTACCTTCACGGTATTTCACATTTAGTGAATCGGTTTCGATAACAATCCACCCATCAATCTTCTTTTTGCGATAGTTCGGGACAGGGAGTTTTCGATTAATCACCACCAGGGAAGCGTTGTTTTCGAAGTTTCCAAAGTCATTCCATTCCAGCCGGACTAGCATTGGGGTAAGGATAGTGAATCGGACATTGCCGGACACTACGACCGCATCTTGATGTGCGATGGGATCGGGCTTTTGTCCAAAGGAGATCGATGTGAGAAAACACAACGTGCAGAGGAGAACGATTGTAGGCATGAATTCTACCGAAGTATTCGATTATTTTTTGTTTAGATATATTGTCTTTCCGGATTGAGAACTTCGAATCGCTGCATCCAATATTTCCATCACGATCATATTATTTTCAAGTGAAGAGAGATCGAACGGCGGTATTGTCACAGTTCCTCTAACGACCTCGGTAAAAAACATAAATGGATTATTCCGTGGCAGTTTCAGTTCCTCGACATTCTCATTTCGCTCCTGTTCATCCCCTTGTAAACGGACTCGCATCGATGTTCGATTATCCGCAAAAACATATCCTGTCACGCCGTACACTTCCATATCTTTTCTGTTGAAGGGCCAGTTCCACGAAGCCTGGATTATTCCTTGATGTTTTTCATATTGCACAATAATTGTTGCATCATCATCCACGTAGGGATATATATCCGGTTTGATCTGTTGTGTGACAGCAACAACCGATTTTGGCCTTTCACCTTTTGCAAGCCAAGTAATAAGATTTGCGCCGTAACAACCAAAATCCGTGATCGCACCTCCCCCATTTTGGATTGGATCGGTCAACCATTTAAGGAATTCGCTGTCGACTCCGATCTCTTTTGGCCCTTGATGTCCGTCATGCACGACCACTTTCCGTAATTCACCGATCGATCTTTTCACATTGAGCATTTCAAATGCTTTATGATTAGTGGCGTACCATGATGTTTCATAGTTTGTTAGTAGATGAATCTTATGCTTCTCAGCCAAAAACTTCATTTTCTTTGCATGATCCAAACTGACCGCAAGCGGTTTTTCGACCATCACATGAATCCCTTTTGGGGCGCAATACTCTACAACCTGCAAATGGTCATGGATTGTATTAAATGCGGTCACAGCCTCAGGATGTGTCGCAGTTACCATCTCTTCGATTGTATTATATACAATGCTCATCGGGAAGCTATGCTGTTTGCTATAGCGTTGCGCCAACTCGCGGTTCGGTTCAACGATACCGACAATTTCGAATTGATCATTCTTTTTTTCACCGAGGATCCAATGAACATGAGTGTGATGCAATCCGACAACGCCTATGCGAAGCGGTTTTGCCGGAGTTGATGAAATATTTTCCATTTGAGCCATTGCAGTGTTCTGATTACTGGATGCCATAATATATATGTTCGCTGCTATCAACAGCAGCATGTGGGCGAATCTGTTCATCATAGAAAACGTCCGAAAATGTAAGAGAATACTTATTTTAATAACAGCATTTTTCTTGTATAACTTTTCTTTTCTGCATTCAACGTATAAAAATATACACCTCCGGGGAGCGTTGTCCCGTTGAACTTCACTGAATAATTCCCTGCAGGTTGTTGCTCATCGACCAGAACGACAATTTCCGTTCCCAAGACAGAATACACACTCAATGCGACATGTTCATCTGCCGAGAGTGTATAAGAAATTGTAGTGGTGGGATTAAAAGGGTTTGGATAATTCTGAGCCAGCCGATAATCCAAAGAATATTTCTCATTCATTTTGTCTGCAACAGAAGTAACCTTTGGCTTCCACACTTGAAGCACATCCCGCGGAATTCCCCATTCATCGTAGAAACCGGTATCTCTCCAGAGAACTGTAAGATCATCGGGAGATCCGATATCCTGCCATAATTGATCATAGTCCCGCACAACAAAATTAATGATGAATTCTGTCTTCCGTTTTTCGCATGAGACGAACAAATTCATAAAGTACTGAGATTGCTTCGCCTGGGTTCCATTCAATGTAATTGATCCGCCGTACAGTGTGCTATACTGAGCCGGATAACTGGTTTCGCACACTGCAACAGGTTTTAAATTCATCGAAAGTATGGAATCAAGCACTTCCATCGGTGGAATATCGTTCGTCATAAACGAACTCAATTGTGGATGAAGTGAAAGCCCCAAATAATCGCTTACAGGCATCATGTCACTCAACACCTTCATTTGTTCCACTCTATCGGCACTCGTATATCCGGCGAGATCAAATCCGGTAAACGATACGAAAATCGGAAGTGTGGGAAACAGAACTTTCAATTCGGTATACACAAAGGAATGCAGCTCAGCGTAAGAGTCCCACTTTTGCGGGGAATTGATTTTTAATAGATTCACTTCAATCCCAATGGCCAGATAATCCGGCTGCAATTGGGTGATAACAGCTTTGCAGTAATTAAGAAAAGCAGTTTTTACGATGGGATGGGAAAAAGAGACCGTATCCCACGGAGATGAAAGCGGTTGATCGCCGCCTGAAGTATTTTTATAGAGCGCAAGACCGGTCCGGGCGAGATTGATCGGCGTGACGGCAACGTAGATTTTGTGACCGGCCGGTGTCTTCGACTTTCGCACATTCCAATCATACACAATGGAAGATGGGAATTCGGAATTGGAGTATGCTTCATTCCAAGGTATTCCATCATCAAAATGATGGGCGATGATATTTGCATCGGAAGCGATCTTCGAATAGACGAACTGCTGGGAAGAATCTATTTGAGAAAGTGAATATGGAAATGGAGTAAATCCCAACAGCGGTGCCGTTTGACCCGGAGTGTGCTTGCCGCCTGCAGTGAGGATCGAGAAAACAATACATAACATGAGACAATAGATTTTCCACATAAAAAGAATATATGCAGAAGTTTTCACACTCCCGAGTCATTAATTGCGGCTTTCATATTATTTCAAAAGCATCAGTTTCTTAATTGCAGAATAACTCCCTGCTGTTAATCGATAGAAATATATTCCACTGGAGAGCCGCCGTGCGTCAAAAGTGACTTCGTGTGCACCTGCGTTTTGCCGTACATTTACTAATGTGGCAACTTCCCTGCCAAGAATGTCAAACACTTTTAACGAAACATCAACTGTCGTCGGCAGATTGTAGCGGATGATAGTGGATGGATTGAAAGGATTGGGATAGTTTTGCGACAGTGAAAAAACATCTGGAAGAGTTGCACCGCTATAACCGACTTTTAATGCCACATTGGAAATTGAGATCGAGTCATACCGTGATATTCCCTTTGCCATTGTAATATTGACGGTATCCCCAGCCTGAATATGCAATGATGTATCCATTGGAGCAGGAATAAACATCGTCCACGTCGGACGCATCTGTCCGAGAATATCTTCGACAGCGATTAATTGAGAGTCAAATATCGATTGTTTATCCTCACTATACCAATATACCTTCACCGCTTTACCAGTTTTTTGATTGATTAATTTAAATCGCAATGGAGTTGCGTCCAATAATCCTGGCCAGCTGGGATGAGCGATACTTGTATCCACAATATTGCCATAAAACACCAATTTGTAATCAACCGGATTCCTGAACAGCGTCAGCGTGCCGTTGAACAGACTGTTTGAATGAATAAACACTTTGACTGATGATAATACATTTCTGTTCCATGTTGTACTTTGAACTTTCGTGAGAATATCTGTAGGAAAAAATGAAAGTCCGTCAAACGCCGGTGATTCTGTATAAGGTATTAAAGGAATATCTTTCAATACAATTTTCTTTTGTGTTGAATTATACACAGTAAACAGAGGTGTTGGTATTCCATCAACAATTATAGTCGTGTCAATAAATGAAACAATATAGGTATCATTTGTCACTTTGCTTCTGTCAACAACATTTATTGTCATAACTGAAGGATCTGTGACATTTTGATGAATATAGGTTGCATTAACCTTCGGAAGAAATGATCTCTCGGTCTGCTTTTTGAATTTCGGCGTTGATACTGTGTCTGTCAATGTCCCGTCCGAAAGGACAAACCGCAATTGGAGTACATTACTATTTGGTATCGATTCTAGATTTATAGTGACTTTCTGATGTATTGTGTCGGAGACAACATTGATAATTGCATTCGAATGGATTTCATACCCTGCATCATATAACACTTGTAGCGTCTGAGGAGAATTTTCCGGATCTCCGATTAAGAATGACACATCGATTGTTTTTTCCTGCAGTGGATTTTCCGAATAAAACACATCATCGAGCATTTTAATAAACGGTTTCCCGTTGCCTGCATTATCGACGGTAATAAATCCACTTTGAACAAAATCAATATATTTACCCAATGCATCTTTCATATATATCCGGATGATTCCAAACGGACAGTCCGCAACAGATGCAGTATTCCATTGATAAGATAAATTGTTGGATATACCTTTTTCAAGTGATCGCCATGTTCTCCCCGCATCAGGACTGAAATCAATATCTACAGTACTCGCGATCTTTTCCGAATTCCACTCTATCTGATAATTACCACTTACTGACGTATGAAAATGGAGATTGGTTAATTGCAGGTGTGTCCCTACCTTAGTCGTATCGAAATTATTATTATGCAAGACATTTGCCAATTTTATTTTTTGGAAGATTTCTTGAGGTGTAAATCCATATGCCGTTGTCACAATAATCCGTTTCGACTCACCCGAAGCAAGTGTAAAATATTGTGAACCAAACATACAATCGCCATCTTCTCCTGCAAGAACCACTGTATCGTTCACAATACTACCAGGGTAGGAAAATGAACCCGGTGTCAATTTATTCCACATTAATCCATCGTCGCCCAAGATGATAGTATTTGGCGGGACAACATAATGATAACTGGTTATGGAATCAGCAATTTGGCCTTGAATAAATGCAGAACCAAACATCCCAATTGGTCCATACCATTTCGGATTACGGGATGCATGCCCTTGTTTGATATCGCCGGAAATAATGACATTTTCTTTTTTGTACAGTACCGAATAATCATCATTATATTCCTGCGGTCCGCCATCCGTTCCCGTTACACCGACATATGTTCCCACAATATCACCAAAAACAACTTTGTCATAATTGAACGAACATTCATTTTTTATATCATATACCTTGAACAAAACGTCGCTAAAGAGCGGATGGTTGAACTGAAGATACCGGACATCAACACGGATACCGTGCCCTGTCTTACTAAGATTATTTGTATCGGGATGATATGACACGCCATAAATATTATTTGTCGTGAAATTGAATCGTTTATCGTTTTGATCGTCCAACTGATAATACGCTTCAAGATTTGCAATAATATTTCCCATGCCGAACATTCCGTTCCACTGGCCGCTCCACGACGCAGGCCACGAGGAAGGGTTATTGCTTAATGCAATACTAGTATCCAATGCGTTGGCAAAACCACTCACTGGTTCAAATGTCCATGGCAAATTTGTGATTGGATCTTCGTCCCGTTTTTGCGTCGGCCGTGCTACCGGACAGGTAATAACCGAATGAATAGTATCTAATTTCCCATCCAAGTTATAATCGCGTATGGGTAATTCCAATCCGAGTAGGATAGATTCTTCTCCAATATAACCATTCGATTCATACAACCAGGCACCTCTCGGACCGCTGCCAGCAGGTTGACCTACTACACCCCAATTCCCTATTACTGTTTTAACATTATTGCCATCCATTATTCCAAAACGATGATATTCTTGACCACTCGGTTGTCCCAAAACAAATTGAAACAGAATAATTGCGGAAATGTTCCAAAATAATATCTTTTTCATTATTCACTCTATTAGTAGTTTAAAAATTTTTTATCAACAAATTACAATGAAATTCTACAAGTATATGATGAAATGCGCAATACCAAAAATTAGGTATTTATTGATTAGAGTTTTTATCATCCGAATCGATATACGCAATCAAAATAATTCAAAATACTGAAGCGTGAGTGTCTAATTCCCCTAAACAACGATGCCGGGTGATATCCCATCCCCGAGATATCACCCGGCATCTGTTTACCGCAGTTGAGTTGTGTTAGACTAGCAAATCGACATCGTACAGTTTCCAGTTATTTGAGTAACACCATCCGCCGTGTCTGCGAATAACTTCCGGCAGTAATTGTATAGAAGTACATTCCACTCCCCAATCGAGAAGCATCAAACGACACGTGATGGAATCCTGCTTCCCGTTGTTCGTTCAATACTGTTTTTACCTCCCTGCCGAGAGCGTCAAACACCGTGATTTTCACCGGTGAGGATTGAGGCAAAGCGAATTGAATTGTCGTAGAGGGGTTGAACGGATTGGGGTAGTTTTGCGAAATCGAATATTCTGTCGGGAGCGATGAATTCTTGTCGGCGACAGAAACGACAATTCCGAGTTCATCGTTGGATTTATTTGAGTAAATCTTTGCCGTATATGCCGGAATGGTGAATGACGGGATTGTCGTCGTATTCGCAATAAAAACAGTTTGATCGAATACATCATAATAATTACCTGTTGCAAGCCACGGCATATTGGTTATTGTTTTTTCTGTTCCGCTCAGGTTTACAACAAAAACAACATTGCTTCCTGTTGCTTCATGCTGAAATCCCCAGACGATGACACGCTGAGCATCGCTATGGAACACTTTCACTAAGTGCCCGGAATGTAAAGCCGAATTTTTCAACCGCTGCTGAATCAGTCGTTGATAAAATGTATAGTGCTGATTTCCCCGTTCAGTCTGCAGCATGCTCCATTCTACGGGCCGGTATCCCAATTTTTGTCCGTCGTTTGCCCAACCGCGCATCGCGCTCATTTCCTGACCTTCCCACAACATTGGTATGCCGAGAGAACCGAAAATGAATGCCGCGTACAGTTTATCACGCTGCACTGCTGTGTTAATCGGAACAGACTGATACACGTTCATCTCATAGATCATTGACTGCTCATCATGTGTGACAGTCGCATTTACCGGACCAGTGCGATCGGAATAAGAGGAAGGCGTATCCGGAGTGTCATTGCTTCCGAACGCGCCAAGATCGATAACACGATTCTCTAAATTCGTAAGAGTCCTGTTCTGATAACGGGCTTCATCAAATAGTTCGTCGCGAAAACTATCATGCCACCCGCTCGTGATTCCGGTATGATAGACCAACGCCGGACTTTCCGGAAGATGTTCGGCTATTTGATAGATCTTCCCGTCGTACAATGTATCGATGGCATTGGCCCATCCTAAAATTCCTTTGGTCGGTTCAGCCACGTTCCATCCGACACCTTGTGTATAGTCGTACCGAAATCCATCGATCTTGTACTCGTCGATCCACATTCGCAGGCTTTGCAGTACGATCTCCTGTGTTTCCGTAGTCCAGTGATCCATGTCCTTATAGAATTGAAGTCCATCCTCATTGTACCGTTTATCATTGATCGACTTGAAATACGGATTCGCAACTTCATCTGGCAACATTTGCCACAACGGCCCGGTGTCATTTTGATGGTTGAACACCAGGTCCAGAATAACGGCGATTCCTCGCGCATGGGCTGCATCAACCAATTGTTTTAATTCCAGCGGTGTACCATAACTCGGTTCCAGTGCGAAATAATGATTCAGATTGTATCCCCACGAATGACCGGATTTACCGACGTTGCCGTTATCATTAATCGGCATCAATTCAATAGCATTCACACCCAGCGAATCAAAATACCAGAGAAGATTCTTCAGATCTGTAAATCCAGATTGCGCGGCACCTTTGCCATAATATCCGCCGGCAAATTCAGCAATGTGCAGTTCATAAATCACCAGTTTGTTCATCGGCGGACGTTCGTATCCTGCAGTCTGCCACACATAATCATCAGCCGTTAATCCTGCCGGACCGGTCGAGAATTTCGTACCGAAACTGCCGACCTCCCTTCCGTATGGATCGGTGATCTGTTTTTTATCTTCGATCTCATACACGTATTCATACACTGTATTGGGAGATAATTTCAAATTGATCCACCAATTTTCGCTTGTCGGGTCCTTTTTGAGTACTACGGGGGGCGCTGTGGCAACAGGCTGACCGGATTCAGCGATGCGAAGAACGACAAAGTTCTTGCCGGGGACCCTCAATCTGAATGTCGTTGAATCACCGGATGTTGCTGACGCTTTCGTCACACCATGTTGCGCATACGCGGGCATGGGAGCCTGCTCCACATCGAACACGGAGTTTTGATAGACAATGGAATCACCGTTATTATTCACAGCAACAAGTCGTATATAATTGGTCTTCGGGATCGAAGCCGGCAGGATATAGTTCAATGTCCTCAACGAAGCATCGTAAGAGGCGGTAACATCCGAACTTGATGTAATATTTGATGGACCGGTGCCGGTAACAAACTTTACTTGTGCCATTGAATCGCTGTTCGCATGAAAGATCCCGGTCACGACGCGAATAACCTGACCGCTTGATTCCTCTGCAAAGAATTCGAAATACAACAGGTTTGTCATTCGCAGTACCGAGTTACTATGGTCGCTTGAATTCTGTTCTGGATTCAGAGGATCACTGTACCATCCTGTAGAATTTCCTCCTTTATTAAATTTATATTGATAGACAGAATCCCCCAGCGGCGTGCGCGATGAATCATGAATCTTAAACGTATATGTTTTCACCCATGCTTTCAATCCTTCATGATATGTCATCAATGAAGTATCCGTCTCTTCTGTCCATCCATTGAACACACCCGGCACATGGATCGGAGTTCCGTTCGGCTGATGAGCCCGGAATGTCAGTGTGATGCTGTCTGCCGGAGTTTGAGACAGCAACGAAATTGTGAGCGAAATAAACAAGAGCGAAACGATGGAAATATTTTTCATACGGTTGCTTCCTTACTGTTATTTCATGAAAACCATGCGATTGGTGATGGCGTAATTATCGACCGATACTCTACAGAAATAGATTCCGCTCGATCGGCCTGCTGCATTCCATTGGATAGAATGTTCGCCGGCAGACTGTTTCTGATGAACCAGTGTTTCTAATATCCGGCCGAGCAGATCGACGATTTCCACACGAACAGAGCGGGCAGGCCCCTCCGGAAGAGAGTATCTGATAACTGTCGTTGGATTAAATGGATTTGGGTAATTTTGAAACAACCGTACTGTCGACGGTATCCCAGCGTTAGTATTGCCGGAAACACTTGTTTCCTTTTTAGTGAAAACAGTCATTACACCGCGGTGATCGGATGGATATGAAAATCCGCTGTACGGAATATCCATAACAACATTTGATGACAACACCTTCAACTGACTGCTGTTCTTTGTGAAAATGAAATCGATTCTCCTGTACGGATTATCTGCTGGGACAGTATAACCGGGAAGTGACAGATTTGCAGCTCTGTAAGAATCGATGAATACCGGTCCTGTTGCAGGGTTCGTCAACGCACGTATCGTTGAAGTGGATGCTTCATCATTAAAATCGCCAGTGAGGATTGATGCGACCTGCGGTAAGACAGAATCTTTCAGTGCAGTATAACTGATAATTTGTTGAACCTGCTGAAGACGGATATCGGATGACAGATGATCAAGATGCGTGTTATAGAAATTGACAAATCCGAACGGTGTAGAAATTCGATTCCAAACTACTTTTCGTGGGAATGATCCTTTCACCAATTGAAAATATCCGGATTCAAAGACAGGATATTTCGTAATGATTCCGACATATTCATTGAACTGATTGTCCCACGACAAATGAGTGAATCCCATATACGTATAATATGGAATGTGGAAATATGCATTCAGCGAATCTGCGATTGCTTTTGCCTGATTATCCTTTCCGGTCGGAGGAATATCGTTGATCTCCTGCACGCCGATAATATCCGGATTCAACTGTTTAAGATTCTGGATAATATACTGGATGCGAGTTGCTGGATCGCTTCCGGGCTTCATCCCCTCCAAATTATATGTCATAATCCGTAGTGAATCCTGAGCGAACAAACAGTTCGTCAAACCTAGCATCAACACATATAGCAAGATCTTTTTCATATTCATTCTACTACCACCTTGACCGATGCTTGAGAGTCTAATTTAGTGTGTAACGAAACAGTTAATCGTTTTAATTTGTTATTGTAAGAGAATTTGGGGCTATTACCGGTAGATTTATCCCGTTTGATCCGTTCTTTCACGTCAAAGCCGTTAACAAGAACCTTCGACGGTTTTTTGACGATACCATGGACTTCATATATATATGTCCGCCCATTTAATTGAGGAATGAACTCACCTTTCGTCTCACCGGTAAACAGTACGATTGTCTTCGCTCCATTCACCGATTCTATTTGCTGGGTGAACAATGTCGTCGCATATTTCCCATTCTGATAATCGCGTGTTTTGCCGTCATCCTCATACAATGTATAGGAAACTTCACCGTTCAGGTCAGGATAAATGTGCAGTGTCAGTGTATCTAAGGGGCGTTCGTCGGTGTAGGACATCAATTGCGCCATCGGGATGATGCTTCCTTGCTTTACAAAGATCGGCATCTGATTGAGCGGCGCCGAAACAATTGTGCTCATTCCACCTGTAACGATCTCCTCCGTCCAATAATTGATCCAGGTCCCCTTCGGAAAGTAGATTTCCTTTTTTCTTTGTCCTGCCTTCACCACCGGTGAAACAAGGAAAGCATCACCCCACATGTAGGAGGAGCTTTCATTCGTCAATTTTTCATCGGTCGGATCAAGCCAGAATAACGGTCGGGCAAACGGCATTCCTGTTTGATAATTCAGGTGTGCGAGTGAATAAATGTATGGCAACAGCCGATACCGTAATCGAATAAACTCTCTGCTGATATTCTCCGCTTCTTTGCCAAACATCCACGGTTCGGTCGGATAGCCGTTGACTGTTTCTCCCGCTCCATGTGCACGCGCAATCGGACAGAACGTTCCGAACTGCATCCAGCGGATATACAATTCCGGAGTGGTGGGCATTCGTGAATATCCGCCGATGTCGGAATTTTGATAGGCAACACCGGACATACTCATTCCAAGAAGAATCGGTATTTGCACTTCTAGTCCGATGAAAGTACGTGAGACATCGCCGGACCACGGCATTACGCCGTATCGCTGCACGCCGGCGTACCCGGAACGGGAAACATTGAACACCCGTTCATTCGGACGGATCTGTGTGAATCCTTCATAGATTGTCTTTGCCCATAACAAATTATAAATATTATGAATTTTCACCGTGCTGCCGAGAAAATGATGCATCCCTTCCGGATGACGTTCCGGCTCCCCAAGATCAGTCCATATACCTGCAACGTTGTTGCCGAACGCCTCCACATGCTTACTCCACCACCATTGCTGCGCGTCAGGATTGGTCAGATCCAATAACGATGAACTGCACAGGTAATTGCAGGACCACCATTTTTCCATCAAAAATGTTTTGCCGGTGGAATCCTTTGCCAGATATCCGTTGGCATCCGCTTCGATAAAATTTCTGGACGGTTGAATGATATACGGCTCGGTAATGAGAATCGTTTTGATCCCGTTGGAAAGAAAATCGGTCACCATCGTTTCGTGATTCGGCCAGAGCGATTCATTCCAGGAAATATCTCCCATCCGTGCAAACCATTTTAGATCGAGAACGATCCCGTCACAAGGGATTTTCTTTTCGCGCATCGTTTTTACAATTGACCGAGCTTCCGATTCATTTTCATATCGATTTTTTGATTGAATAAATCCAAACGCCCACCGAGGCGGAAGCGGTTGCCTACCGGTCAACCATGTGTATTTCTCCAATTGTTGTTCTATTGTCGACGCTGCTATAAGGTAATATGTCAGTTCTCCCCCTTCCGTCGTATAGGAGAACTGTGTGGAATCGGTAACGCCGAAATCAAATTCTCCGCGATATGTATTGTCGATATAGAGAGCATAACCGTTGAGAGTTGTTATGACCGGAACATTCAAATTCATCGTTGCCAACGGAACTGTGTAATTACCGACCTGCGTATTATAGTTGGAATATTTCTGACCCCGTCTATCCATCGCCGTCCCACGTTCACCGGTGCCGTAAAAATGATCGTCTGCATCCATTGTGAAACGAAGTGCCCGCTTCTCATTATCAAACGAATATCCACCGTTCACTGGCTCCGATAATAACCGCATTCCCGAAGTATCATATAAGGAAATGCGCAATGGGCGTTTTTGAATTTGCAATCGGAGTCTTTGCGTCATCAATTCAAGTGCATTCTCTGATTCGTTCATCGTAAAGCGTGATTCTTTCAAAGGAGATTGAATGACAACAAACGATGAATCGGGCATTGTTTGTTTATTCGGGAGCACATCAATGCGAATGATATCGTCGGCATAGAACTGCAACCGGATAGCAGAAGAATCTGACCACACAGTAACGGTATTCCCGTCATTGGTATAGGTTGATACATTTCCCAGGAACGACTGGGCAGAGGCGGTGACAATGAAGACAACGGTCAGGGCAAGTATGCGAAACATCATTCCTTTGTTCCTCCTAAGGTTTGTTTATTGACAATCAGCGATGGATGAAATAACGATCGGCTGCGTTACGGTTGTGTTCTTGATAAATACCTGCAGGGATTTTTTCTTCGCGTTCCAGTAACTGCCGTTCTTTGCACTGGCTTCCTTTTCAGTACGGAAGGATTTTAGTTTGACGCCGTTGAGTGCCACGCACATCTTCTTTTCCACTCCATGGAATTGAATTTGATACGAACGACGTACCGGTGCCGAAGCATATGTTCCTTCGGCAGCGCCAATGGTAATAGAAAAATCGTTCTGTTGAAATGTAATTTTCGTCGTACGGAATTCGTTTTTCATCCGATAGTATTCTGATATTCCGTCATCCTCATAGAGAACAAATGATCCATCGTATCCCGGATACACATGGATCGTCAACTGATCCTTCGGAAGGAACGCCGTGCTTAACGCATATTTTCCCATCGGAATGATGGAACCTGCTTTAACAAAAAGAGGCAGTTTCCCGATCGGTGCATCATAGGAGAGCACCTGACCGCCGTTGATCACTTCATCATTCCAGAAATCAAACCACTGCCCGTCCGGCAACCAGACCGGAACAATTCCTCCATCAGAACAATTCGGTGCTACGAGCATTTCTTCGCCCCACATATATTGAAGATCATGACTCCATGCCAGCGAATCGTTCTGGTGATCTATCACCATCGCGCGCGCGATCGGCAATCCTGTTTCAAATGCACGCCGGGCATACGTATAGATGTACGGAATCATTTTATATCGTAATTCTGAATAGAGCTTCGCATCCTTTTGAACGATCTCCGGACGATCCAGCGGCCAACGCGATTCGCCGATCCCGTGAGGCTTCCAGTACGGAGTGAAACTACCGAATGCCATTGACCATTGGCGGTACATATTATCATTCGGTCCATGATTCTCTTCCCAGTTGTTGAACCCTCCTGCATCGTGTCCCCAGAATGGGAAGCCGGAGATTCCGGCCAGCTGCAATCCGCGCACCTGCATTTTCATATCGTCGTAGGACGGTTTGATATCGCCGCTCCAAAGTGTTGCATACCGCTGCCCGCCGGCCGTCATTCCGCGCACCCAGACGAATGGACGACGTTCTCCGTTAAAACTCTTATCCCATCCATCCTTCACCAGTGCTTTGGCAACAAGGAAGAACCAATAATTCCGCATCTCGCGCCATGTCTTGCCATTTCCCATCACCATTGTCAGCGGCGCTTTTCCCATTTCGTCGAATTCGTCTATCCATAATGCATCGCCGGGATACCGCAAAGCAGGATTCAAACTCTTTGTCCAAAATATATTCCAGAACCAATCACGAACTTCCTGTTTTGTTAAATCTGGAGCGCTGTCATTAAAATCAATACTGTCCGGTTCGGGAATATTGAACGACGGAAGCCATCCATCACTGTGAGAAGCGATGCATCGGTTGAAATCCAGCGTCAGGATCAGACCGTTCTTCCGGATCCACTGTTCATACTCTTTCGGATCGGGATATCGGTTCAAATCCCAATCGAAATAAGACAAACAGCGTTGTCCTCCACCTGCTCTCCAACGGTTGTCATTAACAATATGATCCAACGGGAAGCCAGCTTTTCTGTGTGCAGTGATTTTTTTCTTCCACCATTTCTCATCCGAAGGATCTGACGAGTTATGGTCATTTCCTTTATCGGAGAGCGCCAAACCAAGCGCCGCTTTGGAAAACATACGGGGACGACCGGTCAGTTGAGTGTATCGGTCCATGATTGTTCTGAAGTCCGGTCCGAGAATTACAAAGTAATCCATCCGACCATCGCCTATTATGGAGATTTCATACCGTCCGTTGTTCCCATAATTGAACTTGTTAGTGAATGTGCTGTTCAAAAATAGACCGTACCCTTTGCTGGATAGATACATTGGAACGATCAACGGCGCCTGCTGTCCGTGCAATGTTCCATAATTTCTCTGAACTACTTCTCCGCGCAAGTCGATCGACTCTGCCCTGCCATAGTATCCATGACCCAAACCGGTAAAATGTTCGTTGTTATCGTTTATGAATGATGTGGTGATAGTATCTCCATCCCACCAAATACCTTCACTCTGTTGAAGCAACTCAGAAGCGCTTCCATCAATCCCAAAAGAAAAGCGTAATCCATTTTTCTCGATCCGTACAACAAATCCACCGGAAGAACCTGATGTCACTCGAAGTGCAGTGCTTTCATCCGTAATGGATAATGTACCAGGCCACTGATGTGTTTCAACCATTTCATACCGGTCATCAGGAAAAAATTCTTCATTAGCACGGACTGCCTGAATACGGATAATTGCATTACCATATGGCATGATCCGTACTCGTTGTCCTTCCTGAGTTGTTATAATCACAGCGCGGCCATCGGACTGTCTGGTAGAATATTTGCCGATTAACTCCTTCGCATGAAGTAATCCCCCAATTAAAAACATTCCGCATGCCATGAGTGCGAAGGTTCGAGTCCGGAAACAACGAGTAGTAGGTGTCATAATTTTTTTATATAAGTTTTGAGTTTAGACTTTGAGCTATTCCTAATTCAAGTCCGCGCAATTCTGCCAGTCCCCGCAACCGTCCGATTGCCGAATATCCGGGATTGGTTTTCTTATTCAGATCATCCAGCATTTGGTGGCCATGGTCCGGACGCATGGGAAGATTAGTCCTTCGCGAGTTCATCACATTCACCAGTACTTTTACTATCTGAACCATATCCGTACTCCCTTCCAGATGGTTGTCTTCATAGAAGTTCCCTTCATCATCTCGACGGACATTTCGAAGGTGGACAAAGTGGATTTGGTCAGCGAATTTTTTGATCATTGCCGGAAGGTCGTTCTTTGGATCCACTCCAAACGAGCCGGTGCAAAAGCACACTCCATTGGAACGGGAAGGAACTGCCTGAATCAAAAGATCCACATCCTGTTCATTTTTCAATACACGCGGCAATCCTAATATCGGGAATGGAGGATCGTCGGGATGAATTGCCATCAATATTCCCGCCTCTTCCGCAACAGGAATAATCTTGCCGAGAAAATAGTGTAAGTGATCGCGTAAAACAGTTTCAGTAATAGAACGATATGTCGAAAGTGTTTTCCGGAATTGTTCCAGTGAATATCCTTCTTCGCTTCCGGGCAGGCCGGCAATAATATTTTTCTGCAAAACTGTTTTTTGGTATTCACTCATTGTCTTGAAACGTTCTTGAGCATTTCGTTTGATCTTCTCGGAATAATCATCTTCCGCATGCTCTCTCTGAAGCATGAACAGATCGAATGCCGCCAATTCCGCCAGGTCGAACCGCAACGCCTTTGAACCATCCTCCACTTCATAATTCAGATCAGTCCGTGTCCAGTCCAGCACCGGCATAAAATTGTACGTGATGATGCGAATTCCGCATTCTGCCAAATTCCTGAGGGTGGTAATGTAGGTATCAATATACTGATCGAAGCCGCTATGCTGTGTTTTTATCGCCTCATGGACTGGAACACTTTCCACCACTTCCCATCGCATTCCTGCTCGCTCTATTTCGTCCTTTCTTTTTTTGATCTCATCAACGCTCCACACTTCACCGTTCGGGATGTGATGCAATGCTGTCACAACTCCCGTGCAGCCTGCCTGGCGAATGTCTTTCAGGCTGACCGGGTCAGATGGACCGAACCATCGCATAGACTGTATAAACCGGTATGGAATTGATGTTTTCATTGTCATTGCCGAAAAATATTTTTAAACACCGGAATATGCTGTAAATCCGCCATCTACCGGCAGCACAACACCGGTCACAAACTTTGATAAGTCAGAAAGCAGGAACAACGCCGCTCCCTGAAGATCGTTCGTCTCGCCAAATCGTCCCATCGGTGTTCCTTCAATAATCTTTTCACCGCGCTTTGTCAGATTTCCTGTCTCACTATCCAGCAGTAAAAATCTGTTTTGGGAAGTGATGAAGAAACCGGGAGAGAGTGCATTCACCCGAACATTCGTCTTCGCAAAATGCACTGCGAGCCATTGCGTAAAATTATTGATGGACGCTTTCGATGCAGAATACGCAGGCACTTTCGTCAATGGCGAGAAAGAGGAAACCGAAGAAATATTAAGAATGACACCTTGTTTCCGCTCCACCATCGCTTCGCTAAACACCAAGATTGGCAGCAGCGTGCCGAAAAGGTTTAGATCAAACACATTCCTGAATTCATTCACATCCACACCGAAAATCGTCTGCTCTTTACCTGTCCCACCGGATGCACCTATCTGTTCCACCGCAGTCGTTGCTTTCGGATGGTTGCCACCGGCACAGTTGATCAGGAAATCTACGGCACCACAAGTTTTAACGATTTGGTCTTTTGCGCGTTCCAACGATGTTCTATCGAGAACATCCGCCATTACGGCTATCGCTTTTGAGCGATCTGCTTTGATCGTTGTCAGCGCCTGTTCTGCCGATTCAGTATTGCGGCTGAGGATAACGACATTCGCACCGACATTCAACAGTGCATCGACAATTGCAATTCCGATACCGCCGCTTCCGCCGGTCACTACAGCTGTTTTTCCCTTAAGATCGTCGAAATGAAACACATTCATGATTCTTGTTCTCCTACTTTCGTAATTTATCTTTTGCCGCCAAGTAATTTGCATACATTCGCGCCGCACGTTCGGTAAGTATCTCATATTGCTCTGTCTCAATTGCTTTTTTATCGAGCAAGTCGCTTCCGATGCCGACCGCTACTGCACCAGCAGCAATCCATTCACCAACATTGTCTATCGTCACTCCTCCGGTCGGCATCAATTTTATCTGCGGAAATGGTCCTGCAAGATCTCTAAAATACTTCGGGCCGAGTGATGTTGCCGGAAACACTTTCACAACATCGGCACCAGCATTCCATGCGGTAAAGATTTCTGTTGGAGTATAACACCCGGGCATGCATGCCACATCTGCGCTAATACACAAATCAATAACGTTTGTGTTCAGTACCGGAGAGACAACAAATTTTGCCCCGGCATTAATTACCTGCTCTGCAGATTGAACATCGGTGACTGTCCCGGCGCCCAACAGAATATCCGATGACAATGATGACGACAGCTCTCTGATCAATTCAATTGCGTTCGGCACCGTCATGGTGATTTCTATGGCTTTTACTCCCCCGCGTTTAATCGCTTCGATCACGTTAAACAGTTTTTTGACTTCCTGCAGACGAATGACTGCAACGACGCCAAGTTCAGATATTTTTTGAACAGTTTCTTTTCGTGACATACGATTACCTCTTTATCCTAGCACTGCCGCCTTGTGCTACATGCGTGAGTTCGTCCAATGTAATCATGCTGGTATCACCGCGTGTGGTCATCAACAAAGCGCCATGTGCAACACCCAGGTCAACGCATTCCTGCGGCTGTTTACCGGTAAGAAATCCGTAAGTAAATCCTGAAGCAAAACCGTCTCCACCTCCAACACGATCTTCTATTTCTAATCCGGGCATTTTCACACCGTCGAAAAACGTCCCTTCTGCCCACATAATGGCGGACCAATCGTTAATTCCTGCCGAACGGACACTTCGCAATGTTGTACCGACAATCTTGACATTCGGAAAATCCTTTACCACTTTTTGTACCATATGTTTGAACGCTGCCGTATCGATCTCTCCTTTTTCTACATCTACCCCGTCTACAGAATATCCCAACACTTTCTGGAAATCCTCTTCGTTCCCGATAAGACAGTCGATATAAGGAACAAGCGGCCTGGTTGTTTCGATCGCCTCTTTACTGCTCCATAATTTTGACCGGAAATTCAGATCATAAGAAACAACTGTTCCTGCTTCATGCGCAGCCTTTACGGCTTCGGCAACGACACGTCGTGTCGATTCCGACAGTGCGGAGAAAATACCTCCGGTATGAAACCAGCGAACTCCTTTTTCGATGAATAGTTTTTTCCAATCAATCTCACCGGGTTGAATGCCGGCTGTGGCGGAATGCGCCCTGTCATAGAGTGTAACAGAAGCACGGGGTCCAAAACCCACTTCGGTAAAATTCAATCCAATGCGGTCCTTCTTTCCCATGCCGTCATATTTCCGCGTTATGGCATAATCGATATTCACGCCAACCGCACGTGCATGGTTCTTTACAATGGAGCCGACGGGAGAATCATTCAATCCGCCGATCCAGCCGGTCCGTAAGCCGAGCCGCGACAATGCATAAGAAACATTATATTCCCCGCCGCCAACCCATACTTCCATGGTCGGAGTGAATTCGATCCGTTGGTGCCCCGGCGGACTGAGACGCACCATGCATTCGCCTAATGAGACTACGTCAAATACTGTTTGCTGAACTGATTTTATTTTGAGTGCCATTGGATATATGTATTGAATTATAATTTTGCCGGTTCCATTTTAGGAACAAGCAGATGAAATATTCCGAGCGCGAGCAGATATGCCGTGCCGGAGATCAGAAACGGAATGAAATAACTTCCTGTCCATTCAAGAATATATCCGATGAACGGAGCAAAGATCATCCCTCCAACCGAACCGGCCATCCCGCCGAGCCCAGTGACGGATGCAACTGCTTTTTTCGGGAACATATCGGAAGCAGTTGTAAAAATATTTGCCGACCATCCTTGATGCGCCGCCGCAGCAATACCGATCAATATGACAGAAGTCCACAGATCAGTCACTTGTGAAGCGACTATGATTGAAACAACGAGAAGTGCCGCAATCAACATTGTTGTTTTCCTCGCTTTATTGATCTCCCAGCCGCGATGGATGAAGTGAGAAGAGAGCCATCCGCCGCCGATGCTGCCGATGCTCGTCATCATATAAATAGTTATGAGCGGCAAACCAAGTTCAGTGATCGTCAATCCATATTCTTTGTTCAAATATTTGGGGAGCCAATAGAGATAAAACCACCAGATAGGATCAGTCATGAATTTTCCGATGACAAATGCCCATGTCTGCCGGTACCGTAACAGACTGAGCCATGGTATCTTTTCTGTTGAGGCTTCCGGAGGATCGCTGTGGATATAATTGAATTCCTCTCTCGTCAGATGCTTTTTATGCTCCGGTTTTTCGTAGACGCTCCACCAAAAAATGATCCAGAGAAATCCCAACGCGCCGACAATGATAAATGCTTCCTGCCAACCGTATGTTACTGTGAGCCAGGGAACAATCGCCGGGGCAAGCACTGCTCCGATGTTCGCACCGGAATTATAAATTCCAGTCGTTAATGCCCGCTCTTTTTTGGGAAACCATTCCGCCACCGCTTTTTGAGCTGCTGGAAAATTTCCCGCTTCACTCAGGCCGAGACCGAAGCGCGCAAGCCCGAATCCGAATACTGTTGTTACAGCGGCATGCGCCATTGCCGCGATACTCCAACCGGTGATCGAGATTGTATATCCAATCTTCGTCCCAAATTTATCAATGAACCATCCAAAGCCGATCAATCCGATGGCATACGCTGTTTGAAAAGCGGTGACGATCCACGCATATTCGCTTTCGCTCCAACCGATCTCCGTTTGCAGAATCGGTGCAAGTAATCCAAGAATCTGGCGATCCATGTAATTGATGGTGGTCGCGAAGAACAGCAGTGCACAAATCACCCAGCGATATCTTCCCGTAGCGTTTAACTGTTGAAAATAGTTTGCCATGCGGTTTACAGTTTATAAGTTCTTTTCACCAGTCCGTTCGTTAATTCATAGATCATTCGAGAGGCATCTTCCCTATCGATAATATTCTTTTCGACAAGTCCGGCTAAATATGTTGCATCAATTCTTCGCGAGAGATCATGACGGGCAGGAATGGACAGGAATGCCCGGGTATCGTCATTGAATCCGGCAGTATTATAGATACTTGCCGTTTCCGTTACCATGTGCCGATAACGCAGCATTCCTTCAATACTATCATGGAACCACCATGCCGGACCGAGCTTCATTGCAGGATAATGGCCTGCCAATGGCGCCAATTCCCGGGAATAGGTTGTTTCATCAAGCGTGAAAACGACAAGCGTAAACTTTGGATCGTTACCGTAACTATTCAGAAGATTACGCAGGTTTACCGTAAATTCTGTGCGGACAGGAATATCCGCTCCTTTATCCGGACCGAATCTGTCAAACAACATCAGATTATGATTGCGGAAAGATCCCGGATGGATCTGCATCGTAAGGCCGTCCTCTGTGCTCATCCGGGCAAATTCCATCATCATATGCGACTCGAACGTTGCGGACTCATTCGGAACAATTGTTCCATTCAACGCCTTTTGTAAAAGCCAATCAGCATTCGCATCGGAGATACGCTCCGTATAGGGGATGAAGATATCATGATCTGTGGCTACGGCGCCAAGGGATTTGAAATACTCCCGCCTGTTTTCAATCGCTCGGATGAATGACTGATAGGAAGTGATTTCAAATCCGCACCGGTGGCCAAGCAACCGGATATTTTCCTTCCAACTGTTTCCGGAAAGCTTCACCACTCCGTCGGGACGGAACGTCGGAATCACTTTTCCCTTCCAGTTCGATTCCCGAATTTTTACATGATGTTCGAGAGAATCAGTCGCTGCATCCGTTGTTGAAAGCACGGCAATATTAAACTTCTCAAATAATGTCCGGGGAAGAAATTTCTTTGTATGTAACTTTGCTTCAAGGTCGTTCCAGATCTCTTCGGCCGTATTCGCATTCAGTTTTTTTCTGATGCCAAATACTTCGGCGAGTTCATACTGGAACCACACACCGGTCGGTGTCCCGGAAAAAAGATAAAAATGTTCTGCAAAGAGTTTCCAGATCTGTTTATCATCCGTTTCGCTCGCCGCTCCATCGAGAGGATGTATCCCAAGACGTTCCAGTGAAATCCCTTGCGAATAGAGCAGACGAAAGACATAGTGATCGGGCTTGATAAACAGTTCTGTCGGATTTTTGAAAGGAAGATTTTCTGAAAACAGTGCGGGATCGACGTGTCCGTGCGGACAATAGAGCGGAAGGTGTTTCACCTCCCGGTAGAGTCCATAGGCGGTTTCCCGGACATGCTGGTTCGTATCAAAAAACCGGTACTCGTTCAGCATGGAAGAGCTGTTATCTGAATTCATAGATGAAGTACTTTCGTGTCATGGCTGACTGCGGACGATGGTTCAGATGGAAGATGATAACCGCCGGTCGACTGCCTGATCCGCAGAGTAGGCTGCAATCCTATCCAGGAGAAAATCTTTTCTTTGTTCATCCTCCGGATGAGCAGATCGACTGCCTGCTTGCCGATGTCATTTGTCGGCTGGTGGATGGTCGTTAAAGGGACTGATGCATACTGGCATCGTTCTATATCGTCAAATCCGATAATGGCTACGTCATCCGGTACTTTTAATCCGGACTCCAATACACCTTTCATAAAACCGAGAGCGGAGAGATCATTGTACGCAAAGATTGCGTCGGGTCTATTCTTTTGTGCGGAGAACGATTTGCCAATCTTGTACCCCGATTCAAAATCGTTCCATTCATATTTTAATTGAAGGCGGTACTCAAATTCCTGGTTAAAGGGAATTCTGTTATCGCGCAATGCTTTAAGAAATCCTTTTTTCCGCAATTCGCCGAGCAGGTTCCCTTCTTCGCCGTTGATATATCCAATATTCTTTCGGCCTATGGAAAGAAGATGCTGCGCCGCCATATAGCCGCCGGATTCATTATCAGTCCCCACATAGCAGATATCCTTATCTTCGATGTAGGAGACCATCACAAACGGAAAGTCCTCTTTCTGAAGTTTCTTCAAGATGCCGGTTGAGTAATGTTCGTGACTCATTGAAGCAATAATCAATCCCTCCACGCCGGTGCGGATAAGATTCTCTATCAACACTTTTTCCCTGTCAACATTGCCGGAAGATTTTGAAATGAGCAATGTGTACCCTTGTTGCGAAACGTTCTCTTCCACACTCTGCATAATCAATGAAAAGAACGGGCTCTTGAGATCCACCAAAACAAGGCCGATGGCTTTTTGCTGATTGAAATTTAACACTGTCGATCGTTGGGCAACGAAAGTACCCGTACCGACGATCGAATATAAAAAACCGTTCCGGATCAAATCATTCAACGCTTTTTTGATTGTGATCATACTGACGTTGTATTGAACAGCAAGCTCTTTCTGGGTCGGCAGTTTTTGATTGGTTGTAAGATTACCATTCAATATCTGTGACTTTATGCTGTCATAGATTTGCATATGGAGCGCTCGCCTGCTGTTTCGGTCTAACGGCATAACTCACTCATTGTAATTCTTTGATTCACGGAATTTTCGTTGATCTTGATGAAATTGACTGTTTTTAATAATACTAATGGTAGAATATACCATATTGAATAAGGTATACTTTATTGTAAGGAATAAGTTCTCTTATGTCAAGTGAAATTTTAAGGCAGGTGTGATCATTCAATAGAATATCATATACTGAAAGACCAACTCAATTCCCTAATGGGATCACATTGTGATATTTCTGATTTAGGATGCCCGTTTGGAAAGACTGCAACGAATTACAATTTTGTTTTCCGCAGTCTGAGCGAATTCGTAACTACGCTAACAGAACTTAATGCCATTGCACCTGCCGCAAAGGTCGGACTGAGCATTCCAAAAGCGGCGAGAGGAATTCCGATGACATTATAAATAAATGCCCAAAACAAATTTTGTTTAATAGTAGAGATTGTTTTTCGGGATAAGGTGATAGCGCGGACAACGGCAGTAATATCGTGCCTCATCAATGCTACGTCCGCTGTTTCCAAGGCAACATCCGTTCCGGAGGCCATCGCAAGACTCACATCCGCCTGGGCAAGCGCAGGTGCATCATTAATACCATCCCCCACCATCGCCACAATTTGATGCTGCGACTGAAGTTGTTTGATATATTCCGCTTTATCCTTCGGCAAAACATTTGCGATCACCTTTGTGATACCTACCTGACGTGCAATTGCTTGAGCCGTGTTTGCATTATCGCCGGTCAAAAGTGTAACGCTGATATTCATCTGTTTGAGTCTCTCGACAGCTTCCAGCGATGTTTCGCGCACCGTGTCCGCGATAGCAATAATGCCGGCGAGTTTTCTTTGAACACCGACGTAAACAACAGTCTTTCCTTCCGTTTGAAGACGAGCAACACTTTCAACAGCAGTTGAGATATTTATCAATGATTCGCGCATGATCTCTTCTTTGCCGATGATGACATTCTTTCCTTCCACTGTCCCTATTATCCCGTGGCCAGGATTTGCAAGAAATCCCTCCACAGGCCTAACAGCTGTCTGATGCTTCTCAGCATACTGTACAATCGCTTTTGAAAGAGGATGTTCGGATCTATGCTCTACTGATGCAGCCAGCATTAACAAATCTTCTTTGGAATACTCATTGAACAGAAGAACATCGGTCACTGACGGTTTCCCTTCCGTAATCGTCCCGGTTTTATCAAACACTACTGCCGTCACTGAACCTGCCCGTTCCAAACTTTCTGCGTTCTTAATCAGAACGCCTGATGATGCGCCACGGCCTGTCCCGACCATAATAGCAGTCGGAGTTGCAAGACCAAGCGCACAAGGGCATGCGATAATAAGAACTGCGATGGCATGAATCATAGCATTGGTGAACGGAAGATCGAAGAGAATCATCCCGCCGAGAAATGTGACCAGTGCTATCCCGATGACTACCGGTACGAAAACGCCGGCGATCTTATCCGCCAAAGACTGGATTGGCGCTTTTGATCCTTGCGCTTCTTCAACGAGACGGACGATCTGTGCAAGCACTGTTGCACTTCCAACAGCCGTAGCATGGAATTCTATACTTCCGGTGGTATTGATTGTTCCTCCTATCACCGCATCGCCGCTCTTTTTTTGAACTGGAATGCTTTCACCGGTCATCATCGACTCATCGATTGCTGTCTCTCCTTTTTCAACAATACCGTCCACCGGAATCTTTTCCCCGGGCCGGACCAGAATGCGGTCATTGATAACAACGTTCGAGATGGCAATTTCACTATAGACGGAATTCCGAAACACTTGAGCGGTCTTTGGCTGAATCGACATTAGTTTTCTCATTGCATCGGATGCACGAAGCTTTGCCCTTGCTTCAAGCATTTTCCCGAGCAGAATAAGAGTGATAATTGTCGCTGCGGTGTCAAAATAAACATTGGACAGGACGACGGATTCGGGAAGCCATTCAGGAAACAGGACAACAACAGAACTAAACATGTATGCAACACCGGTGCCAACGGCAACCAGAGTATTCATATCGGCATCAAAATGTTTTGCCAGTTTCCAGGCGGTGGAGAAGAACCGTTTGCCGGATACGATCATAATCGTTGTTGTCCCAAGAAACATCAACTTGTTTATCTCGTCCATCCCCAGCGGTGAAATATCCATAAACCACTCTGTCATGCTGATCATACTGAGGATCATCACCGGAAGGGCTATCAACGCACTCACAGAAAACTCTTTCTTGAGCTTCGTGTAACTATCAGAAGAAGCCGTTGACTCGGATGCCTCAGTAACATTCTCTACAACGAGTGTATATCCAGCCTCTTCGACCGCGGCTGCCAGAAGATCAGTCGAAACAACTGTAGGATCAAATTTCACAGTCGCCTTTTCAGTGGCAAGGTTCACCGTTGCTTTTTCAACCCCTTCCACTTTTAAAAGCACTTTTTCTACCCGAGCAACGCAGCTTGCGCACGTCATTCCTTCAACAGGAAGTGTGATTGTTTGAATTTTTGTTTCCATAGTAATTTTAGTATGATGTAGCTCACCTTTACAGTGTATGCAATTTGCAGGACACCTTACCAAGGTGTTCTACTACTATTTACTTAATAATGCTTATAGAATATCCAGCCTCTTTCACTGCATCATAAAGCTGTTGTTCATTTACTTTTAATTCATCCACAATGATCTTTGCCGATCCTATTTCAACCGAGTTTATTGAAACGCCATCTATTTTACCGAGCTCATTTTTGACTGACATGGCACAATGTTTACAGGACATCCCCGATATGTTTAATTGAAGTTCTTTCATACTTCCTCCTTTGGTTACGAAAGTAATGTACATGGAGATTTTCCCGAAATCATTACATTTTAAGGATTGAAATGTGTAGGATTATTCCGGCAGACTATTTTACTTTGTCCAGCGAAATGCGGTATTGACGGTGGGATGAGGAAAGTTTCTTGAAATGACTGGGTGTGAACCCTGTAACGGATTTGAACTGATTGGAAAGATGCTGCACACTGCTATACTTCATCATATAGGCGATCTCTGAAAGAGTTCGCTCATCATATTTGATCAGTTCCTTCACTCGCTCAATCTTTTGGCGGATGATATATTGTTCGATCGTTATATTCTCGACGGAAGAGAACAGGAGACTTAATGCATGATACTCTTTGCCGACTGCTGCGGCAATATATTCGGAATACTTCGCCTTCAGTGGAGCTGTCTCATGATTATGATGAACCAGTTGAATCACTGCGGTCTTTATTGATTCAATTGTTCGTGCATTTTTATCCTCGATCAGTTCAAAACCATTTCGGTCCAGCATGGACTTGATCGCCGTCATCTGCTGAAGTGAAATGAGACCGCCGATTTCCGCCTCGCCCAAACTGACCGAACGAACATCATGGCCGAGTTTCACCAATTCTTCCTTCACAACCCGGATACATCGGTCACAGACCATATTCTTTATATAGATCTCATGAAGGCTATTTTTTGATTTTGTATTTTTCATAACGGTTCGTGATAGGCGATGGACGACCCCACCCATGTTTTATTCTTATTAAAATCCACTCCCATCATTCTTCCTTTGCTCAATCGGATAAGATTTTTCACGAGGATCGGTTTCTGTTCTTCATATTCAGGCCAAATGAACATCATGCGAACTTCTGCTTTGGCAAATCCCTCAGGCGTTTCGATAAGGTCCGCATACTCTACTTTACGCTGCAACAAAAATTGGGATTTATCCTTCAGTGCATTTAATTTTTCTTTTGTGACATCGATATCTACGCCAAGTCCAGCGAACGAATAGAGTGGTTTCAGAACATAGTTCTGAAGATCGGATGGATATTCCGTTAGGTCGCTGAGGAAATAACATGGGGGGACATACGACCCTTTCAAAAACGGTAGTGAATGTTTACTGATGCGGAAATACCAATTTGGATGTCCTACCCACTTCACATCAACATCCTCCGTTAAGTGAAATTCCACATGAGGCTTTTTGCGCAGTAATTCATCAAAGATCACACGATTGTAGATTCGTTCGATGGCCGTTTCTACACCATTGTTGTCATAAAATAGTTTTCTTCCCCGCTTTTTCACTTTGGTAAGACAAACCGTCCGTATTCCGATCATTTCTTCCATAATTGCAAAATCGATCCGAGTCTTCTGTTGTTCCGGTTGAATCTCCATTAAAATAACATTTTTTGGATCAGCGTCGCCGATAATGACATTGCGAAGCAAATCGGTATACGTTTCCCGTACATATCCGTTAAACGCCGCTGCATACGTTGGCGGGATGGAATAGTGTTTTCTCGTCGTATCATTGAGAAACGCCTGATAGCCATACAACGACGGAAATCCCTGCAATTCAATCAGTCGGGGGATGTATTTCCCTTCTGCGTCCGTACTAATCCCAAAATCAACCTGTAGAAAAACCGGATGCGGAGTTTCACCTGGAACGTTGAGACCTGCCGGAATAGATGCAGCCGCATGTTGCATGAATTCAGGTGTACGCACCTGCGCAACCAGATCTTCTGCGCCGGTCACCAGCTGTTGTGCAAGATCGCGAGAAAGGAATATCGGAGTTTCCGCAGACCGAAAGTCAGTCGGATATTTATACGTAGTGTTCAGTTCTTTCACAAATGCCGCATATCGGGCATTCGTGAATTCTGCATTGATTTTTTTCCGGATTTCGGGGATCATAGTTATTTCGCGACCTGATCACTTTTCGTTTTCGTATCACTGAATGGACTGATTCAGGGAAACTCTATCGTTAAAAATTCTCAAAAATAAACTTCCCTTGTTCCATCACCTGCACATCATCCATCCATATATCGAAATTGCGGCCGACACAATCGATGTGTGTTGTCGATACCCAATTCTGACCGGTATGATCCGCATACGGGTGGCCGAAGGCGATATGAATCCCCGGGAATTTCTCATCCTGTAAAATATGACCGATGATCTGCTTGAGTGCAATATTCGTACCGATAGCAAATTCGCCGACCCGGTCGCTGTTCTCATCGGTATGAGTGTAGTCCAAAAACTCCTTTAACAACTCTTTGTTCTCACATTCAACAGATTTGATCCTGTTCCCGACAACCTCAATGTAGAGGGGGTGCTGCTGGATATCTCCCCACTTTTGACAAAGATAATCTCCCACTACACCGTCAACGACGAACATCCCACTGGTAGTTTCTGGTGAAGTGAAGATTTCCCCTCCGGGAAGGTTTCCCCACTTGTCCGGAGAAATAATTCCGCTGGTCTTCAGCCATTTCAGTTGCGGGGAAAATTGTGCGGTAAAATCAGTCCCGGCAGCGGTCTTTGCCCTGATTATCTTTGTTTTCCTTGCTTTCGTCACTAGACGTTCGCTGATCCGGTCCACTTCAAGGAAATCGGCACACATCCCTTCCATCATTATCTGTTTATTGATGTTCACCATATGACCATGACGGATTTTATTCTTGTTCACGACGCTCGTCATTTGTATTCGCGATCCGAGTTCGCCGGTCTGGGTGATGGCGGCAAAAATACTCACCTGTGACCGGGAGAGATCATCCAGAATCGGTTTCGGCATATCTTTCAACGGCCGTTCGGCATAGTCTTCCATCACGAACACGGCATATTCCGAACCGATCTTTTCGATTTCATGCACCAGGGATGCAGCGATTTCTACGGTGGCTTTGTCAGTAATGATGGTAATTCGTTCGGTAGGTTGCAACCGGAGACAATCGCGAACTGCATTGCGCGCTCCATTGCTCAGCACAGTATCGAATCCAACAGCGGACATTTCAGTAGTCAAACAGTCATTCCCTATAGTAAAAAAAAGTTTTGTTATTTTGCCATCTCCAGCCCGATGGCTGTTTCTTTAATGATCAAATCGACAACGGCATTCAGGTCCTTCGTTTCGTTCCACACTGCCAATTGGCGGTCTGCACCTGTACCTCCCTGCAATATCTGCAGGACGTATTCCACTTCTTTCCTGCTCCCGAGTTCGTCGATCTCATCGTCCACGAATTCCAGCAGTTCATCCACCAGACTGGAGAACGGGACTTCTTCCTGTTTCCCGAAATCAATCAGTTTACCCTGAACGCCGTACCTCGCTGCGCGCCACCGGTTCTCATTCAAAAGGCGTGTTTTATAATTGCGGAATCCGAGATTTTTCTTGAACAACTTGTGCAGTTTGGCGGTCACTGCCTGCATCAACGCTGCCAGTGCAATTGTTTCATCCACCCGCATCGGAATATCGCACACTCTCCATTCCAGTGTGTTGAAGAACGGATGCAACCGGATATCCCACCAGATCCGTTTGGGGTTGTCGATACAATGCGTCTTCATCAACAGTTTAATGTAATCTTCATAATCCGAAAGCGATTCAAAACTGTCCGGAATACCGGTGCGGGGAAATCGTTCGAAAATCTTGATCCGGTATGATTTGAATCCCGTATTGCTTCCCATCCAGAACGGCGAATTTGTGGAGAGAGCAAAGATGTGCGGAAGGAAATACCGTGCAGTATTCATCACCTGTATCGCCGTTTCACGGTCCGGTATGCCGACATGCACATGCAATCCAAAAATCAAGTTCGCACGGGCAACTTGCTGCATATCTTCGACAATCTCGCGGTACCGTTCGTGATCGGTTATCTTCTGGGCTTCCCATCGTGCAAACGGATGGGTCCCGGCTGCAGCAATACATAGGTTTTTCTTTTTAGCGAGCTGTGCCAATGTGCTGCGCAATTTGATCACTTCACGACGTGCTTCCTGAACAGTAGCACAGACTTCCGTTCCCACTTCAACAACTGATTGATGCATCTCCGGTTTGATATTCTCCCGGAGAACGATTTTCCCTTCTTCCAGGATCTCTTCAATGTGCGATTTCAAATCCCGTGTCACCGGATCGACAATCTGGAATTCCTCCTCGATCCCCAGAGTGAACAAATTGGACTCCATCAGAGCCCCTTTCCCGCAACGAATGAGGAGACGAACATTCCCCAGCGAAGATTATTCTTCCCGTCCTGATGCGCTTTTGCTCTCCGAATAGCCATTGCGGATGCTGCTTCGACGATCCACTCAAAATTTTCCTGACCAACCGAATTTATATCGGCATCCGGTGCAGGATTACAGAAATCGATCGCATACGGCACACCGTTTCGGATCGCAAATTCGACGGTATTAAAATCGTATCCCAGATATTCATTGAGCCGAAGAACTCCTTCTTTCACTTTATCCATTATTTTTTGTGCCACCGGGGGCCCGTTTCTAACGTATCGCAAATGGTGAGGATTCCTTGGATCGTACTGCATAATATGGACATCCTGGCAATCAATGCTGTAACAGCGAAAGTATTCCGTAAAAACGATCTCCTCTTGCAGCATCATCACCAACTTTCCTGTCTCGTTATATGCCTTGAAGAATTCTTCGATCGTATTTACTTTGTAGACGTTTTTCCAACCGCCTCCGGCAAATGGTTTGAAATATGCCGGAAAGCCGACATAGTTGAATATTGCTTCCCAGTTAAGAGGATAAGCAAGATTGCGCATCGATCGCTCGTTGGTATCGTCGGGATGTTGATTTGACGGAAGGATGACCGTTTTTGGAACCGCTACACCAATCTTTGTGGCAAGACTGTTATTAAAAAATTTCTCATCGGCACTCCACCAGAAAGGATTATTGATAACCGCGGTACCGTTCAATGCAGCGTTTTTCAAATAAGCACGATAGAATGGAATATCCTGTGAGATACGGTCAATAATTACCGCATATTCTGTCGGCTCACCCTGAATCACTTTGTCGATTAAAACCGATTCAGCGATGATATTTTTGTCTTTAACTGAATTGACACGTTCGATGAATGCCGTCGGGAAGGTATTTTCTTGCCCGTACAAGATGCCGATTTTTTTCATAACTCCCCAGGTGATGTGAATAATCGATGGAAGAATATAATAATTAATTAGAAATCGTCAAATTTACGCTATTTGCTGAAAAAACTTTCAGAATGATTTGTTATATTATGAAGCCTAATCCAGAATTCGATCATCGGTCTTTCAGCACTGAGTGCCTGAAGACAGAAATTCAACGAAAGAACCTGCGTTCTGTGAACATATCAGCAACATTGCAATCAACCGATTCCCTTCTGCGCGCAAATATTCGACTACTGGGGAACGTTCTCGGCGAAGTCATCAGGGAACAGGAAGGAAAATCGTTCTTCGCATTGGAAGAATCAATCCGGCTGTGGACCAAGGAATACCGAAAATCACACAGCAGCGACGTCCGGCATTCTCTTTCCAAAACCATCGCCGCATTGGAACCGACGCCCATGCGGAAATTGATCCGCGCTTTCTCCATTTATTTTCAACTGGTGAATATTGCGGAACAACATCACCGCATCCAACGACTGCGCGAACAGAAACGGCTCGGGACGAAACATTATCCGCAAGGATCGCTCAGGCATACTCTGCAACTGGCAAAGAAAAAGAAAGTGACTGCCGATGAAATGTCGCGGTTTCTCTCCCGCGTCTTCATCTCCCCCGTGTTTACCGCACATCCCACGGAAGCATTACGCCGCACCGTTCTGGACAAACATTCCCGAATTTGGGCCGTGCTGGGAAAACTCGACCGGACGGATATTCTCCCTGAAGAAAAGGATGAGCTCACCCAATCCTTAAAACGAAATATCACAAGCCTCTGGCAGACGGAAGAAACACGTTCCTATGATGTTACACCGTTGGACGAAGTGACCAATGGTCTTTATTACTTTACACAGGTATTGCATTCAGCAATTCCCTCCTTCTATCGCGAAATGGAACGGGCTCTGAAAGACACATATCCGACACTCGTGGCGAAAATCCCGTCTTTCATCCAATTTGGTACGTGGATCGGCGGGGACAGAGATGGCAATCCGTTTGTTACTGCCGAAGTCACATGGTCCGCTCTAAAGAAACAGTCCTTCACAATCATCGACATCTACTTGAAGATGATGGATGAACTGTATATTGTCCGCAGCGAATCTTCAACAGTCGTTCCGGCGGATAAGGATTTATTGCATTCCATCCAGGATGACATCGATGAGAAGAATGAGCAATTCCCTCCTGGTATCCGGAATAAACATGAGGTGTATCGTATTGCAGTTGCGCTGGCATACCGAAAACTCATGCGCTACAAGAAAAAAATTGACGGAACGATTCCCAAAGACGAGACAACGTTTTCTTCCTCCGCAGAATTTCTGCAAAACCTTACGGCGATCCGGAAAAGCCTGCAGAAGAACAAAGGATCCGTTCTTGCGGAAGGGATACTGAAAAACCTTATCCGGAATGTGGAAACATTCGGCTTCCATCTGGCAACGCTGGATATACGCCAGCATAAAAAAGTGCACACGGCTGCCGTGGCAGAGATGTATGCACAATCATATGTTAAATATTCCTCGCTCTCCGATGATGAACGTTCTGAATGGCTCACAAAAGCGATCCTCAGCAATACACCGTTCCGGATCAACGAAGAACTTCTCTCGCCGCAGACACAAGAACTTCTGGAAACACTTCGGACAGTAAAAAAAGCATTGACCGAAATAGATCCGAGAGCGGTGCGTTCCTACATCATCAGCATGACGGAATCTCCGGCAGATGTTTTGGAAGTCTTGTTTCTGATGAAACTGACTGGATTATCATCAATGAAAGAACGGCGCAGTATGTTGAATATTGTCCCGCTCTTTGAGACCATTGGCGACCTGCGTTCTTCCGTTCACATCATGGAACAGTTGTATACCAATCCCGCCTATAAAAAACATCTTGAGTTGCGAAACGACCGTCAGGAGATCATGCTCGGATACTCCGACAGCAGCAAAGACGGCGGTATCGTCACCTCCAACTGGGAATTGTATAAAGCACAACGCGCGCTGGCGAAATGTTCATCCAATCACAAGATCGACTGGATGTTTTTCCATGGCCGGGGCGGAACGGTGGGCCGCGGCGGCGGACCGGAATTCCAGGCGATTATGGCGTTGAACGGATTTTCGATCAACGGTCAAATGAAGATTACTGAACAGGGGGAAGTAGTTTCGCTGAAGTATTCCCATACGGAGATTGCACAACGAACACTGGAATTGACCACTTCTGCCTTACTCCTAAAGTCCTTCGATAAAACTAATCTGCACAAAGTGAAAGTAGCAAACCATCCGCAATGGCTGGAGATGATGGCTGTAATGTCCGAAAAGAGTTTTGGCGAGTACCGTGCCATAGTATATGACGATCCTCGTTTGGTAAAATATTATTTCCAGGCGACACCGTTGAAAGAGATCACGAGGATGAAGATCGGCTCGCGACCTGCCAAACGCATGGACTCCGAACGGATCGAGGATCTGCGGGCAATTCCCTGGGTGTTTGCATGGATGCAAAGCCGTCACAATCTGCCGGGATGGCTTGGCGTGGACGATGGCGTTACGGCAGCTCCGCCAATTTCCCCTTCGGCTCTAAGAACGATGTATAATCATTGGGAATTTTTCCGGTCACTGGTCGATAATATTCAAATGATCATTGCCAAGGCGGATTTTGATATTGCAAAACAATACGCCGAACTTGTCCAGCCGCCGTCGTTAGGAAACGAATCATTCGAGCTTCTTCTTGATCGGTTCGAGAACACAAAACGTGCAATCACTGCAATTACCGGACAAAGGAATATTCTTGATAATAATCCCGTCCTGCAGCGATCGATAACTCTGCGGAATCCTTATGTGGATCCGCTTAGTCTGATGCAGGTGGAATTGTTGAAACGAATGAGGAGCGGAAAGCTGTCCGAAGCGAAAAGGAAGGAACTGGAAGAAGTGATGTTCCTCTGTATCAACGGCATCGCCGCGGGATTGCGGAATACCGGTTGATAGCGGATATCAACGTGCAAATGGATCAATCAATTAATTTTCTGACCAATACGGGAAGCTGTTCGCTGGCACTTCCCTTCATCACATGATATCTGTTCAACACCTCGTAATTCGGATGCGGATCAATGAAATATTTTTCCCGTGTCCAGCGGAATAACGGCAACAGTCCTGCCGCAGGATACACTTGTGCCGAAGTTCCCACACCGATAAAAATATCTGTCGTTGAAACCAGTTCCGACAATAGATCTTCCCTCATATCAACCGGTTCACCAAACCAAACAATGTCCGGCCGGAGCTGTCCGCCGCATTTCGGGCATTCATCACCAAGACGAATCGGCCGTGTGATGGCAGAACGGTAATCACATTCAAATTGTGTATCGTATGGGAATGACAGCGAATGATGGTATTCACATTTTTGCATGTCGATCCGTCCGTGTAGGTGCCAGACATTCCCACAGCCAGACCGCTCCAGCAGTGTATCGATATTCTGTGTGATGTTTACTACTGAATGCCGTGCTGAAAGTTCGGCAATTGCCATGTGGGCAGGATTCGGCAGACACTCTGCCTGTCTAAAAAAACGCATTGCATAAAAATCGAGCACAAGTTTTTTGTTCCGCGCCCATCCTTCCGGTGACGCCACATCTTCAACTCGATGCTGTTCCCATAATCCCCCGCTGTCGCGAAATGTCGGTATGCCGCTTTCCGTTGAGAGTCCTGCACCGCTGAATATGACTATCTGCAATTTTTCTTTCAACGCTACTGTATGATGATATGGTTCGTTAGAATGATTATTGCAATGAATAATAGAGGATGGGAATACAAATTAACAGGCGAAGAAGAGTATCTCCCGTGAATTCATTTCTGCAGATACTTGAATTACCGGTCGGTGGAGAGACGATATAAAACGATCCTGTTATTTCCGGAATCACAGACGTAGAGAGTATTCTCCGCAACCGCAATGCCGGAAGGGCGATCTAAGGAAATGCCGAGGGATCGTCCTCCAAAGGATTCTGTTTTGAATCTTCCGCGTGAGTTGAATTTTACAATGCTGTCCAATTCGGCATCCACAATAAACACATCCCGGCGGATGCGATCAATCGCTACTCCCCGGGCATCCTTGAATCGGTTCGGTCTGATGAAATCAATTCCGGTAATCTGAGCAGGATCATACTTTGCTATCCAACCTTCAAAATCGGACGTGATCGTGTATGTCATCCAGACTGCTGAATACTGAATGCCGTCTGAAGTCTGCACGAGCACAAAATCTTGACTGTTGGGAAACGTGGCAATTCCCGTCGGATGATTCAAAGTGGTAATCGCAATTCCCTGTCCCGCCTGGAAGTCTCCGAGCGGTGTGACCAGTTTATCTTTGTATGTCGTGGAATCCAGCTTGGCATACTTAAATCGTAACACACGGCTGTCCGGATCGACTGGGCTTGTATTGTCCGGACCGTCCCGGACCACCAGAAACTCATCATTAATGGTCACAGCGATACCGACAAATCTTCGATTCGGACGAGCAGGTTCCCTCCATACTGTATCGATTTTTGCAGATCCAATCTGATGCTGAGCATCCACCAGTTTTACCCGATAGACGATACCGATGGTATCGGAAGTTGTTGCGTCAATATGTTCTGCACCAATCAATAGGTCTAATCGATTGTCCTGTGCAAGGCACCGGGGGCGCCGTATACCACTTAAGATACCACGAATAGATCCGGCTTGATCAAGAAGAACGATTCTGTCATTATACGTATCTGCAACGTAAAAAAGTTGATCGGCGCCGTACAGTATCGCTTGTGGATTCGAGAATCCGCGCCACTCACCTTTTTGGATGTACGTGGTATCGCCGCTGGCGGTAACATCTATCACCGGAGGAAGCGAGCCGATATCGTACGCTTTCTCGCATCCCGCAACAAGCACCAGCACAATAATCGATATGGCAAAGATATTTTTCATATTAATACGAGACCGCAATGGAGATCCGGTGAACCGTGCCAAGATCATTGAAATTCGTGAACGCATAATCGAGATTAAACGAGACGATGTCGAGGGGAATCCGTACGCCTGCCCCAAAAGAATAGTCATCTGCTGCAGAAGTTGATTTGCCGAAAATCGATTCTCCGATTGTCCGCTTCACGCCGGCACGAAGGAAGAATGTATTATCAAATTCGTATTCTGCGCCCAAGCGCACATTTTCCGCATTATCATTTGGATGGTTCAATTGAATGGATGCAGTAATCCGTTGATCTTCCGTCTGCAGCGGTTCGAATGCATATCCAAGTTTGAACATGGTCGGCGGGGAAAATCCTTGAAACGTTTTGACCGTATCGTCCTTCCCGGAGATGACCGTACCGCCCGGTTCAACATTGTTTCCGAAATTTGTTACGACAACGGAAAACCGTGAGCTGCCTAATCCCATCGAATAGTACGTACCGATGTCGATCAGGAACGCATCGGAGTGCAGTTCGGCAATAGTTTCTCGCACATACTTCACTGTCACTCCGAACGAAAATTGTTCCGTCATCCGCCGTGAAAATGTTGCTCCGACCGCAAGATCGGAAAAATTGAAGTAATTGCCGGTCCCGGTCGGATTATACACCGTCGTTACCTTCATCGGATCGGTGTGAAGTGCAATAACAGATAATGCAACCACATTCCCCGGGTCCAAATGATAACTAACGGCGGAAAACTCGTGCTGGATATCCACCAGCCATTCTGCATGGGAAAAGATCGCTTGGTCTGCCGAAGAATACGCTAAACCTGCCGGATTCCAGAACACTGCACCGATATCATTGGACACCGCCACGCTTGCTTCACCCATGCCCACACCGCGCGGATCAGCTCCAATCTTCAGGAATTGCAGCGCGGAAATTCCCGAGCGCTGACCTCCCAAATTCGGCACCAGTTGCGCAGAAACTCCGGTCGTGATTAACAGCAGTGCCAAAACTACTGTAAGCAGCTGCCGCATCATGGCGGACCGTTTCGATGTCGATATGGAATTGAACACAATTTTCATGAATCAAAATCTGAGTGAAATACCGATCCGTGCATTCCGTGGAGCAAGGTAACGAGAAGGATCATACGGGTACGGCGAAATTGAACCCTGCAGATCCGGGTACAACGGATCGTTATAACTGTTGGTCGTTCCATCACCGTACTCATAGGCATGACCGGTGATCGGATTGATCAACTGTGAATTTTTGTTGTCGAACACATTCTGGATCTCAAGACTGATCGTCAATTTGGCGAACGACAGGTCGTAATATTTTTCAATATTCATGTTTACGTAGAACCAATCTTCACCGCTCTTCTGATACGGATTTTCATAATTCGGTATATACTGCGGCCGGCCGTCTGTCCCGATGCCGTTGTAGAATTGTTCCGTATAGCGCTTCCCCGTCTGGTAAAATGCGCGGACAAAGATATTATAATCATCCAGCACTCCGGGAGCGAAATCCCACAGCGGTTCATTCTTTTTCACATTAAGATTGGAGACAAGAGAAACCTGCAACGGACGGTCCCAACTGACGTAATTCTCTTTGATGGAAGATTCAAGTCCGCTTGTCGTTACATTATAAAGCGCTTCGGTAGCGGAGGAACTTTTCCCCGTGGCAATCGAATAGGTGCCGGACAGCGTCGATTTGAATGATGGTGTAAATCGGTGTGTATATTCAAATTCCAAACCGCGTGTGCGCGCATAGTCGGAATTGACGTAGATATTGAATCTCTTATTCGAAAATTTCTGATCCGAAAGTGTGAATGACCGCGAAGTGATGTAATCAAAGATATCCTTGTAATATGCTGTCACTGTCAGGACATCATCTTCTGTGAATTGATTGCGAAGTCCAAGTTCATAGGCAACAGTCGTTTCAGGATTCAAATTCGGATTGCCGATGGTCTGATTGCCGGAGAGTGAACTTTTTCCGCTTAATTTAGAATAGACGTACGTCGGTTTTGGCAGTTTGGAAAAATGACCGTACGAAAAGAAAAGCGTTTGGTTATCTGTAACAGGGTGCGAGATGCCAAGTCGCGGGCTGATCCTCCCTTTCCACCGTTGGCCGAACATTACATTGGTCTGCTCCAGATAGGATTTTTTGATATCGGCGGAAATAATTGTATTGGTCGGATCGTTGATAGCATCATCCACATATTTCCCGGGAAACCAGTAATCGAATCGCATACCGAAGTTCAGCACCATACCGGAGATGGATATATTATCCTGCGCGTAAAGTGCACCGGATGCCGGGTGGACACTGTAGATATCATTGTTCAGTCCTCGCGGTTTGATCCACGGCTGGTAGATATCGATCATCTGGAAATTTTGGAACTTCGCTTCGACACCTGTCTTGAATTTATTGCTCTCAGAAAAGTGGTTCGTGAAATCAACCTTGATCGTATTGTCGCTAATGGAGTGGTCTCGCCAGCTATTCGGTCCGCCGACATCGTAGAATCCGTCTCCGGGAATCACGCCGACACCTCCGACAGTATCGCGCGGATAATATTGGATAGGAAATGTGACAATATCCCGCGGTTCGGTATACCGGTCATATAACTTGCCATTTGCATCACCGCGGACATGCGCATTATAATTGCTGAGCTTGATCTCGTAAAACATCTTCGGACTGAGCGTATGTGTCCAAGAAAGAGTATGCTGCGAATTAACCTGTGTGAATGTCTGCGCGCTGTCCAGAATTTTCTGGAATTCATACTGATATCCGGGCGAAGGTTCTTCCCTGTCTAACGTTGTTTTCACCGTTGCGGTGTTTTGATCGATAGAAACGGAACCGTTGAAGGCATATGTCAGTTTTTCCGTGGATGTTGGCTTCCAGGTAAACTTTCCAGTGCCGGAAAACGCATTGGATAGTCGAAAAGCAAAATCTTTGCCGCGAAAAATGGACGAATATAACTGCGTGGGCGTATACGCCGTGTAGGTGCCCGTCGGTTTACCGCTATTTGTATTTTCCTGCCACCGGGTATATCCGTCCGTAACATTGGCGGAACCGCTGATAAAAAATGTTACCGTTCCCGGCACAATCAAACCGATCAGCGGAACGGGACCGCTCAGATTCACTTCTCCAATATCATTATTGAAAAAGTGACGCGATTTCGTTCCGTTGATGCGGTCGGTCTTATACGAGATGCCTCCTCGATACCTGTCACCGCCATCTTTGGTGGTAATATTCACAACACCCGACGTTGCTTGACCGTACTCTGCGTTATATCCTCCGGTAATCACTTCAATTTCTTGAATCGCATCCGTAGCTACCTGCAGTCCAAATCCCGTTCCGCCCAAAACATCCTGCACGGAAACTCCGTCCACGAGATATGCATTCTCATAACCGCGGCTGCCGCGGATATGGATCTCATTATCAGATTGTACTACGCCGGTCTGTAATCCCACCGCATCTTTTACTGTTTGCACGGCGGCAATCGCAAGATCTTCGCTTTTCACTGTGCGCTTACTGGATGTTTCCTCCACATCGAACAATCTTTTTTCCCCGATGATCACAACTTCCTGTCCAAGCGAAAGGACCGATTCCGCCATTTTCACATTCAGTTCAACCGTCTGTCCTCCCTCCACCTTAATACCGGAATACTGCACGGTCTTATATCCGAGCAGCGTCACATCGATATTGTACGAGCCGGGATTGATGTTCTTTACCGCATAGTTCCCGTCAAAATCCGTCGAAGCGCCGTAGTAGGTCCCTTTCACCAGAATGTTCACGCTCGGCAATCCTTCTCCGGTCTTTTCATCCACCACACGTCCGGTTATAGTCCCGACTTTGGATGCGTCGACCGTCGCTTTTTGACGCAGCCGCTCCAGTACCTGCCCTTGAAGCATTGGCAGAGCGCAGACCATGACAAAGATGAGGAGTGAAAAACGTTTCATCGGTTATTTGATTCCAAATTCATTTTCGATCACTTGTTTGAAGAAGAGAGGCAGATTATGTTCCCATCCGTTCAGTAAATGAAGCGGCATAGCAAACAATACCACGCTTTTTTGATTGTCGATGCATGCGATCTCCAATTCACCCTGAAATTCCGGAGTCGCCGTGTGAGAACTGTCGGTCTTATAAAGATATTCCGAATCGTTATTCTTGAAAATTTTTCTGAAAGCAACGTTCTGTATCGCCACCGAGCTGCCGCTGGTGCTTAACGAATCAGCATACAACGGAGGATATCCGGATTTTAAAGGAATAATCTTGGTGTTGATTCCTGTCTTTTGGTCTTTTACATACAATCTGTTGCTGATATATTGCACGGAGTCCGTCATCACTTTTTCCGGATGGAGCGGCAGAAAATCACGGTATTTCACCAGATCAGAATATAGATAGTTCGGATTATTCTTATCCTTGAACTGCGTTACAAAGATTGCCTTCCCGCCATAATCCGTGAATGACCGCAGGCCAATTTGCGCAACAGTAAGACTGGGATTGATATCGGTGAACCACAAAACGACCCTGTATAACATGAGCGTTTTAATGAATGCGGGATTGATATATGTTGGCAAACTGGATCGTTCGATCACGTCGAAATTCGCCAGTGAGTCATTTAAGAATACCGGATCGGCAAAGATGGTGCGGTAATATTTGATGATATTGTTTCTCCAGCCATTCGGACTGTCACCAAAGTCAGCAATAACAAGCATGTTGCTTTTCGGTTTCTTGACAAACCATTTCTTAGAAGCAGTTGAGGGCATTCGAACCCGCGCACTGTATTCTCCTGCGATATCCTTTGCTTGCAGATAGAGGATGTTCGATGCATTCAACCGGAGATGTTTTAATTTCTTTCCGGTGTTAATCATCCTGTCGCTGTTAAAATATCCGGAATAGAGTTCCGCTTCAACTTCCGCTCCGGCAATGTCACTTTCCTGCCGCTTCACCAGCAGCGTAATCAATGTGTCCGAAGCTCGAAGCTCCGTCCAATCCGCTGCAGCCGTGCTGTCGTTCAATGCAATCCGGTAACCGGTGATGGTCGAATTACCGTCATCGTCATTTCCACTCCATGCAAACGTGGCAACAGTATAAGTGGTGTCCGGCTGTTCAATGGTGAATGCATTTTCGTCCGGCGTCACAGCAAAATTCACATTCGGTGGTGTGTTCTTGATCGGGAACAATTGGATGCTTCCGACAGGGTCAATCCCCTGCTGCATCTCCGGAAATTCAATATCACCGGCACTTCGCACTCCGTTCGAATCACGATCCCAATATGGCGCGGGAAATCCTTTAATCAATGCACCATTACTTATGGCATGCGGAGAGAACCGATTATCCACAGCGCGGACAATGATAGTGAACCTATCCTTCTTTTGGAGCAGCGGCAATGCGATAACTGTATCATTGCGCGTCGTCCAAACGTACGATAATGTGTCCGGATTCGGGATCTTGGTAAAATTCGAAGCGGAATCCTTGACGAAAGCAATCACAAAACCAACAACATATCCGTCCGGATCCTCCCCGTAGAAATACAGATGCTGCCGGGAGACTGTTTCATTGAGCAGCGAATCTGATGTGATCCACAATCGGGTCGTCGGCGATTGATTCTGCTTCGGCTGATTCGGCAGATCCTTCTGACAACTTAACGAAAGGAGCGCAACAAATAGGAAGAAATGATATGTGAATTTTTTCAACATCGACTATATAGGTTCTTATCAGGGAGCAATCCCTGATAAGAACAAAAAACATTATTTGATCAGAAGCATTTTTTTGACCTGCGTGTAGTTTCCAGCCGACAGGCGGTAGAGATACAATCCGCTTGCGAGATTGGAAGCGTCAAACCGGACCGAATATGATCCAGTCCCCTGGAATGAGTTTACCAGAGTCAGCACTTCCTGTCCGACCACATTGTAAACCTTCAATGAGACCTGTGAACCGACCGGTAGTGAGTATTTAATTGTTGTTGCAGGGTTGAACGGATTCGGAAAATTCTGCGTTAACGAGTACTCTGCCGGAATGGCGTTCAACTTATCCACCAGCACTCCGGTAAGGATTGAATAATCCGCATTCGTCCGCGGAACCACTTTGAATCGTTTGTTTGCATAATGCAGAACGCCGGTCAACGATTTCAATTGTGTTCCCGCACGCAGCATCGTCACACCGGGAAGCGATGAATCCGTCGGTGCGCTGGAATAATTGTTGATACCGTCGCGCATCACCATTATGGCCTGACCACTGTTCGAAATTTCGTACTGATAGTAGTCGTAAATACCTGTGCCGACGACGAATGGAATAATATCCGTTACCTCAGCATCGTTGAACTTCACCAGCATGCCTTCATATTGTTCTGCAACCGGATCGCCGTTTACTGCAGAAAGTCCGAACACTTCGGTCTGCAGCGAAACTGCTTCTGGAACTGCGTTTCCTGTTGATACGACGCGGACCGATTGAACATTGAACAGATTGGTGATATCAGCAAATTCGGAGATCGACCCGGTAACAATAACGCTATCCCCTAATCGTACATGTGCAGCAACAGAATCAGGAGCGGTAAACCACAGTCCGCTAAACGGTCCGTTCGTGCTCTGCATATAATAGACTGTAGCTCCATTCACGCTCAGCGGCGTCCTGACCAAACATGATGTATCTGCCGTGATAATGCCGCCGACCGAATCCACTGCGCCTTGATATGGACTATAACCATGCAGATATGGAGTAGATTGAACATCCTGAATGCTCAGCACTGGTTTTGCAGTTCGGTCAAATACTTTATAGGTAAAGAATCCTTTTGCAGTGTCTCTTTGCATTGTGGAATTCGAGTTCGACAAGTATGTCGCATTGTTATCTACATCGGTCACTTTAATGAAATATTTCACTACCGTTCCGACCGGCTGCAGAGGAAGCGTCACTGTTGAGATCGAGTCCGATGAATTCGGCGCCGGCATGCTCAATTCCGTCCATGCACCATTGTTCACACTATAAACCACTTTTTGTGATGCAATTGCAGCACCGCCCTGCAGGAAAATCTTCGCACTAATTCGGGGTGTCGTATCTTTTGCAACCACCACCGGCACGCGGCGGTGACTAAAGAGTGCAGGGTACAAAATTCCCAATTTGATGTCTCCCGGAAATACCGGAGCCAAACGGTAGCTGAGCGAAGCATTAGTTCCGGAAGAGGTCGAAATAAAACCGGTCAATGTATCGATATCCCGGCCTTCCGTCGGCGGCAGCGGTATGACAGGTTCGGGCAATTTCCCTTCGTCGCCGTTCCGCTTTGAATAGTTGAAGGACCAGTCATAGGTCGACATCTGATTCAGTTCAGGCTGGCTGAAAAAATAGAATGTCGCATCGGTCGATGAACCGGAACTCACCTGTGTACCTGCTTTCAAATTGGTCAACTGCACCCGCGCTGCTTCATATGATTCGCCGGTGCTGAATTTGATTTTTCCATCCTTGGTTTTGAAGTCATCAACCGTCACCGGGAGCGGCGTCGGGATCGGATTGTTGCTGGAGAGAATTTCCACTGCTTCCAGCGTATCCGGTTCAATCTGCGTGTAGCTCGTCATAGCAGTCCCGAATTCAAGGATCTTTCCCTTAATCTTTACGATATCACCCTGATTAACGCCGTTATACCCGTTCAAGTCGAACGTGTTTTCGGAGAGGACGTCAACAGCACCGCTCGTTAATCCTGATCGACGCATATACCGTACAAAGAGATATGTCCATGGTTTTCCCGCGTTTGCACCGGTATCGGTAACAACCATTGTTCGTCCTCCGGCGGTATAGGTGATCACCCGCGGTGGCACAATAACGAGACCGGTGATCTCCACCAGTGAGTCTTTAAATGGAGACGCCTGGGTTCGCCAGTGAGGAGTTGTAAAAATCTTTAGGTTTCCAAGTGAATCGGCAAATTTCAACGAATCATCACTCGGTTTTTGAACTTCATAGATTGTTCGTGGCACAAAATTCTTCACTTGCGCCATCATCAGGGACACGGAACATAGCACCAGCAACACAGTAAGCAACCTCTTCATACATCCTCCATTAATAAATTATTGAATTGAGTAACGTCATTTTTTTTCCTTCATTTCCAATTCATGATTCACACCGATAAGTTATTTCACAACGGCAAATTTCCCTCGCTTCACGGAATTGTTAGATAAATCTTTTACTGTAAACAGGTAAAGTCCCGTCGCAATCGCCTGATCATGAATCGTGATCAGATCCCAGGCATGTTCTCCTCCGGCAAACTGTGCCGGAATACCCATTCCCGAAAAGTCATTGAACCATTTTATTCCCGAACCATTATATGTGTCCGCATCGTGCTGCAGTTGAGCGACAAGATCGCCGGTAAGAGTGTATATCTTGATTTCCGCTTTGGCCGGAAGGTTGAAGAAGTAAATCTTCCGAGCACGTTCACCAAGCTGATCCCACTGCGCATTCACATAATATGGATTCGGATAGACACCAATCTCTGCATCAGACGCAGACGTTGCCGGAGTACCGGGAACAGCACGGACCACCACTTTTGCACATTCCAGCGAACCGACTGTACTATCCCCCCGATCAAATGCAGAAACACCGTAAAGATATTGCCAACCATTCATAGTGGTGATATTATCATCCGCAGGCGGATATTGGTACCAGTATTCTGTAGTGTCACCGGGAAATTTTTTCGCACTGGAAAGTTGTATCCGGGAAAATCCCGTGTTATATCCTGTCGAATCGTCGTCCCTGTCGAACTCTCCAATGAATTGCATGGAAAGGTTGAATTCACTTTGATTGTCGATGTCGGCTCCAATATTCGTGCGGTAGATTCTGTACCCCGCAAAATCTTTTGTATGACTGATGGGATCGAAACTTTCTTCCGATAGAACACGGTCCCAGTACAACACCACTTTTTGATTAGATACTTCTGCGCGAACCATCGGCTGACGCGGGGGTTCAGGCATCTTAAAGTGTGTTACAGCTTTGTTTGTATCAAGATCCTCACCGGGATCGAGGATATTGTTTCCGTTGATATCTTCACCGTCATACGCCTTCTGAGCCCAGAGAGCGGCGTTCACAAGATTTTTCCGCATAAACGGACCGTTCAAGCCGATGTAATCGGTGTTCGATGCGTAATTCTTTCCCGGTTCACGATATTTCTTCGCAGCGATCACCGCAAACGCAACCTTCACCGTTTCATTGGGAGCCACAGGCCGGAACGGACCCGTCGACAGCAGATCGATAAAACTGTTCGGTGCTCTGCCGATTGGTGTCGGAGTATTCAATAGTGCCACCTGATCCGCCGGCAGAGATATCCGCATCTTGTCATATTTTTTATTATCGTTATCCGGCGAGAAGAAGACGGGATCATTGGTGCCGGAAAATGCCCACGCATTATAAAAGGTATTCACGTTGAGCGAGTCGGTAGAATTGACTTCCATCGGGAAAGGTGTCGAACCGAGCAGTTTGATGCCGAGATAACTATTTGCCGGCGTTTGACTGGAAGGATATCCGGAAAAATCGAACGTATACATCATCCTCAGGGTATCCAAATAGCTCTTCCCCTGGTGCGTGTATCCACCGCTGGGACATCCGCTGAGTGCGGTATTTCGAACGATCGCATTATCCCAAATGCCGACATACATTTCATTCAGTGTATCGGTCCCGGTATTGATGATGGTGTAATTGAGCAGAACAAAATTATCCGCAAAGGGGTAATTCCATGCATAAGCTTCAAGATGGACGTCGACATTTAAAGGGGAGTGGATAAAGATGGAATCGCCGGTAGTCGGATTCCTCGTATTCTTGTCGGTAAAATCCATCACGAAATCCTGGTGACTTACTGCATCGGGATAAAGATTACGGTCAAACGAAGAACGTGTGGCGATCACTTGTTCTTTAGCATTGGTGAATTCGGCACCGTACGTACCCGAAACCAATCCCAACACCGTTGCATCCTGTTGAGCAGTAGAGACGTGAACGATCCCGTCTTGATCTTTCGCGCCAATCCACAATCCTGCCTGTTTGATGTGCTCCACCAACGAACCTTTCGGATATTGGGCGGATGGTTGTACGACCGGACAAGGGGAGAAATTCGTTCCCAGGATACCGGTATTGGTGATCGTCAACGAAATATTGCCGACGCCGATATACCGAGTATTATCAGTTTCGAATGTTTTGTTCAGCGATTGTGCATAGAGTTCGGGCACCGCAAAAAGCACAAAAAGGAAGAACCGGATGTGTGTACGAAGGGATTGTGACAATGAACTTTTAAAAAGTAAATGGATGATTATAATGAAAAAATATACATCCAATTCTCTGGAAAAACAAGATGGGAATTGAAGCGTAATATTATCTTCTTATTGACCGATATACACTTAGACTGGATCTTCGACTCGCATGATCTTCAGTCTCTGTCCCGCCATGATCCTTGCATTTTTCAAGTCGTTCCATTTCTTCAACTCGGAAATGCTTACGCTGTATTTTTCGGCGATCGCTTCAAGTGTTTCGCCCCTGCGGACGACATGTGTGGTCGGTTTTTTTTTCGAAGTGGCTGCCGATGACCGTTTTTTTACGGCGGGTTCATCTGCTGGCTCATCGGTTTGATCCGGTGCATACACTTCAAGGATTTCGCCGGCATTGATTCTGCTCGACCGAAGTTTGTTCCAACTCTTCAGATCGGCGATTGCAACATCGTATTTTGCCGCTATTTTTTCCAGCGATTCTCCCCTCTTCACTTTATGCTGCATCCAGCCGATGCCGGTTTTTTCAACACGCTGCGCCGATTGTTTCCGTTTGGTAGATTTGGCTATGTTCTGTTCTTTTTCAGCAAATGATTGTTTCGCTACTGTTTTATAATATTCCAGTTTTTCTTCCGGGACCCAGATTGCCAGACGTTGACCGGGGTAAATGAAACGACCGTAGGAAATATTGTTCCAGTTGCGGATATGGCTGGCACGGACATTGAACCACTCGGCAATATGTCCGATGGTTTCACCAGCCTGAACCTTGTACACAACCTTTTCTCTTCCTTTCGGTTCATACGTGGACTTTTGCGGACGAACTTTTCTGCGCGGTGCAGAACCATTTTGGGTAACGGCAGCGAACTTCCGGCCTTCTTCCTTGATTCTATTATATCGCTGTTGATCTGCCAATTCCTTCTTCCGCTGCGCTTCGACGATAGCTGTTGCAGAATTTGATTTCACCGGAATGACCAAAGTGGCACCGACTTTCAACCGTTTGCTTCGAGACAGTTTGTTCACCTCAAGCAGCACTGCGCTCGTCACCTTATATTTACCGGCGATACCGCTGATCGTTTCGCCGCGGCGAATTGTATGAATTGCAAAATCGAATTTCTTATCGTCCGGGATTTGAGCATATTTTTCTGTAAAGACAGCGGATTTGCCGTATGGTACACGCAATTGGTATCCCGGATAATTTGGCGGTGTGCACCATTGCGTTAACTCAGGATTCAATTCACGAAGTGTCTCAAGATCGGTTTCTGCACAATCCGCCAATATCGAGAGATCAATGCAATCATCCACCGTTACCTTATCAAACGAAAGTGAATCCGCTTTCTGAACATCGCCGAATCCGAATGCTTCCGGACGCAAAATGATCATAGCAACGGCGATATATTGCGGAACGTAATTTCTCGTTTCACGAGGCAGCCGGTGCCTCATTTCCCAGTAATCTGTCGAACCAGTCCTACGTATGCCGCGTCGTACCCATCCTCCGCCGGCATTATAGGCAACGAACACTAAGTGCCAATCATTGAATTCCTGATATAGATCCTTCATATGACGCGCAGCAGCACGAGTTGCCTTCTCAAAATCACGACGTTCATCATACCAATACGTGGAACGTAATCCGTACAATCCTCCCGTAGCTTTCATGAATTGCCACAAACCGACAGCTTTCGCCCAAGAACGAGCGACTGGATTTAATCCGCTTTCCGGCAGAGATAAGAGCATCAATTCCGGAGGCAACCCCTCTTCCTGGAAAATCCGTGACATGATAGGGAAGTATTTCCCGGAGCGATAGATCCAGTTTTCCATATGGACACGCCCTTTTCCCATGAAAAAGGACAGTGTCCGTTTGGTATATTCATTAATATGGAGGGGAACTTCAGTTTTTGGAATGAGCGAAGCAGGGATCTGTATATTGCTGATATCTATCTTTTCGATATCCAGATTAAGTTTTTCTCGCAATGCGAAGATCGAACTGTTTGCTCCAAGGCTATCGATAGCTGCAATGTATTTTTCGTAGTCTTCAATAACGCTGCGTGTTAGTTCATTGAAATCTGCATTTTCATCAATATTGGGGAAATAGCTGGCTTCGTTCAAATGTTTGATTGCTTCTTCAAATTCATCCGAAGACATCAAAGAGTCCCCCTCTGCCTGAGCTTGCAGGGCAACAAGATAATGCTCACGGGCTCGTTCCAGCAGCATTGCGATCTGTTTTTCCTCGTCATCAGATGATGTATCTGTAGCAATTGTGTCCACACCTACAATATTTCCATTCGAAACCGGCGGAATTGTATCCTGTCCCGGATGGAATGCTGATGCAGAAGCAAGAATAAAAGGAGATAAATGTGGCTTTTGAAGTGTGGAATTCGGCGAATCAGGATCAGGTTTTTGAGAAGAGGTATTTGCGCAGCCAACCCACAATACAACGGAAAATAACAAGAAAATAAGACTTTTCAACACGCGACCCTTTTAGTTGAGAATACTACTCATAATATAAAATTTAGGTATAAAAAATCAAGCACTTATGACGAAGAATTAAAGAATCCATCGAAGTAAGTGCTTTCGTCCCTATATTTACAGTGATTTTGGCGTTTTATGGTTTTCAGTATTAATTTACACTATAAGAACAATCAAATTAATTCAGCATAAAGTGTAATAAATTTTAATAAAACGTCCATGTCGGAGGATTTATCAAAGACATAATCTGCTCCTGCGGACTTTGCGCTGGAGACAGAGTGTGAATCATAAAAATTGGTCACGATAAATACTTTCAAATCCATGTTTCTTTTGGCGTGAGCCGTAACCTCCAAGCCGTTCAATTTGGGCATTCGAAGATCTAAGATGGCAAGGTCCGGACGGTGCGATTGAATCAACTGAACTGCCTCTTCCCCATCTTCCGCTTCGGCAACAACCGAAACATTTGGGACAGTAGAGATGAGTTTTATTAAACGTGACCGGATGAGCGAAGAATCATCAGCAATAAGAATATTCATATTTTCCTGGATAATAAGTGAGCAGCGAACGCCACCAATTTCGCAAAATGAAGTCCACTATACTATCGTCCGAAGAATGATAATTCTGTCAGCGAAGGTATGATTGATATGTCATTGTTTGTATGACAGGAATAGGAGAAGAGAGATGAGGAACAAGGAGAGCAATAAATTTTGATGCGGATAGAAATCTATTCAACAAGGTTGTTTTTTACTGCATAATGAATTAGTTCAGCGGTTGTATCCATCTTCATTTTTTCAAGGATTCGTGCCCGGTAGGTGCTCACGGTCGGCACGCTGAGCGAAAGTCGAACGGCTATTTCCGAAACGGTCACTCCCGAACCAAGCAACTGAAACACTTCAAATTCCCTGTCGGATAATGAGTGGTGCAACTCCTGTTGCGAGTTTGACTGAAAATTGTCCGCCAGTTTATCCGCCAATGCCTCGCTGATGTACCGGCGGCCTCCGCCGACCTTGCGGATGGCGTTAATCATCTCGTCCGGCGAAGAGTTTTTTGTGATATATCCTTGTGCTCCGGACTTTAATGCACGAATAGCCAGCGCGTCTTCCGGATGCATACTGAGCATCAGAATTTTGAGGGAAGAAAACTCCTTTTTGAGATCTGCCAGAACATCGATTCCACTTCTCCCCGGCATATTCACATCCAGGATAAGGACATCAGCAACCTCTTTCCGGAGCAGTTCCAGCAGTTCTTGTGTATTACTGACATCCGCCACGATCTTCATGTCGCGCTCGTCGCGAAGGACCTTCCGTAATCCTTCCCGTATCAATTGATGATCGTCTGCTATTATGAGCCGTATCATTTTAATTCACCCATTTCACACCGTGGGTATCGTTACAATCAATGTTGTTCCTTTTCCTTCGGCACCATCGATAGTCAATGCTCCCTGAATCGCTCTCACCCGTTCCCGCATACCCAGAAGGCCAAATGATTGTGCTTTTTGTTTTTCCTCTTCTTTGATGCCGATCCCGTCATCCTGTATCAGAAGTGTAAGCAATTGTTCTGTCACTGACAACTGAATATTCACTTGTGTCGCGCGGGAATGCCGCATGATATTCGTCAGCGATTCCTGAATGACGCGGAACAGCGTTGTGGAGAGTTTCACATCCAGTGTGATCTCATGCACCGGAACCGATACCGTGCAGCGTATCTTCGTCCTCCGCTCAAACTCTTCCGCCTGCCATTGCAATCCCCCGATAACTCCCAGCGTATCGAGCGCTTCAGGACGGAGGTCCCGCACGATTTTCCGCATTGCAAGAACAACGCCATCAATCAATTTCGTCATTTCCGGTATCTCTTTCTTTGCCGTTTCCTGTATCAATTCATCGGCAGAACTCATCATCGTCTTCTGCAGCATGGAGAGATCAATCCGCAGCGCGGAAATGGTCTGTCCGAGGTCGTCATGCAGTTCCCGGGAGATACGGGTTCGTTCCTCTTCGATGGATGTCTGTAAATATCCCGTCAAATCCTGAAGTTGTTGGTTCGTTTCCGTAAGCCGGATCTCCAGTTTTTTCCGGATGGTGATGTCATGAAAAAAGATAGAGATTCCTTCGCCGGATGGATAAATCCTGTTTTCGAACCAGCGATCGTACGGCGGATAGTATTCCTCCATCCAGATGAATTGTTGGTCTTTCATTGCCCGTTCATACGCATGTTGGAACGGCTGTCCAATCCCTTCCGGGAATTCAGTCCAGATATGCTTTCCGATAATCTCTTTGGGATCACGGTTAAAGATTTTTCCGGCGGACTGATTCATGAATGTGTAACACCAGTTCATATCGAGCGATACGAACGCATCGGTCATATTCTCCAAAGTCGTAAAGAGTTTCTGTTGTGTTGCAGCGAGTGCTTCCTTCGTTTTTATCCTCTCTGAAATGTCCAGCCCTACTCCGATGACGTGAACTTTCGTGTTGACGGTAATCCGGCTGCCGGTGAAATAGAACGGACGTTTGGTGCCATTCTTTGATACAAAGTACGCCTCGGCTTCGGCTTCACCGTCGCGCAGAACTGAATCGATCCGCTGTTGTATATAGGTCTGTTCCGATTTATCAAAAAAGTCCAACGGTTTCATCCGAGAGATTTCTTCGGCAGTATATCCAGAGATCTTTTCTAAATTCTTGTTCCATCGCAGATACTTCCCGTCTTCATCAAAATAATAAAAGACGCCGGGCAGCGTATCGAGCAGAGACTCGGAGAATTGTTTTTCCAGCCGGAGTCGTTCTTCGGCATGTTTCCGTTCTGTAATGTCTCTAATGATTTTTGAGAAACCCTTCGGCTTTCCTGCATGATCGACCAACGGAGTTATTCCCACCGTAGCTACAAATTCACTGCCATCTTTGCGAACACGGATTCCTTCTTCTTCAAAGGAACCGTGCTCGATTGCTAATTTCAGGATCTGTTCGGGATTGATGGAATCCGTTTGACGATGCGGTGAAAAAATGGAGAAATGTTCACCGATGATTTCTTCCACAGCATATCCGGTGATGGCCTGCGCGCCGTTATTCCAACTGACAATACAGCCCTTGGTATCCAGCATCATAATGGCATAATCCTTAATGCCATCCACCAGCATGCGCAGGCGTTCTTCACTGTCGTGGAGTGTCCGCTCATATTTGATCCGTTCGGTAACATCTCGAAGGATGATGGTATAGATCTTTTTTTCCTTGGATTTCGATTGCGAGATTGATGCTTCGATGGGGAACAATTCACCCGTCATCCGGATGCCGACCATATCATCCAGCGATCCGATCATATTTACGAGCGCGCCGGAAATCCCTTCGGTCGCACTGTCTTCGGACGAATTCATTTGCAGACGGTTCGGCAGGAATTGATCCAGCGGTTTCCCCGTCGCTTCAGTAACGCTGTATCCGAACATCCGCTCGGCAGCTGCATTGAACAGAATGACTCGTTGGTCTTCATCCACGGAAATAACGGCGTCAAACGCAGAATCGAGAATTCCCTTAAATTGCGTTTCGGTGAACTGCAGCTGGTCCAGTGTTTCCGAATGTTTCTTCGTGGAAAAATTGACGACCACATACAGCAGCATTGCGCTGGTAAGGACGAAGATTAATCCCTTCACCATGGAAAATTGTTCGATTAGTGCATGATCGCGGACAACAAGAAACAGAATAGCATCGCTCAAAAGGATCCACAGCGTGCTGAAGATAGTATAAATGATGATGGTCTTGGGAGCGGGACGTATGTTTTTTAGGAATGCCATATGCGTTCCACAATTTTATAAATCTCACAGAGGAAGTCAAAACAAATAAACTACCTCGCCGCTCCTGAGGAGTCCGTTGGAAAAGCGTTGAAGTATTAGACCCAATAGAGAATAAAAGGGCATAGAACAAAGGCCTGCGTTCGAGGAATGTTAAAACCGGATCGCTGGAACTTTCTGAATTTTAAAATCCGAATAGTTCTTCGGAGAACTTAAAACTCATCCGGATAAACGGCCCTTGTGACCACAGGGTATAATCCACAAGATCGCGTTCCTTATAACCCTTGAAGTTATATCCGACTGTCAGCCGGACATTGCGGTAGACGACATAACCGGCATCGATGCTGTAGCCGTTCAGCATATCGCCTGCTTCCAACTGGTGCAACAGACGGAATTCCGCGCCGGCATTCAGTTCATCGGTTATATCATACTCCGTCCTGACCAGATAAAAATTCGTATTGGTTGTCGCGCCAAAATTTACGGAATTTTCAGTAGATGCTTTATAAGCGTACTTTACACCGAACTCAAGGCGTTGGATCGGTTCAATGAATGCATGCGTCGAGATGATTGAGGTATGATAATCAATAAATGGGGAGAGATAGTGATTCTTATCCACTTTCACTTCATATTTCGCGATCAGGTTCAGCCAATTCTCGTCCACCGGCCGATACGCAAGTCCGGTGATCAAATGCTCCAGGTTTCGGTAACTTGCTGATTGTCTCGCACTTTCATTTGCACCGCGGTATTTAATAATCATACTGAAATCCCGCTCAAATCGGTAATCTCCTGCAAAAGTGAAATTCGTCTTATCGGTCGTGGAATTCTCTCCGAATTCCACTTTGGTCGTTACTTTCAGCGGCATTTTCGGCAAATACTCCAACGCGGCAGAATAAGCAGAATGGTCCTGAGTGGATGCTTCACCAACACGCTGTCCGAGCGCTTTCGTTTTTTCATATCCGAGATAACCAAACAGGTCTTCTGACATGACAATCTTGTTCTTTAAACCTATACTGACCTGATTCCGATAGGCGCCAATGGCATTCCCGATCTCATATTTACCGTATGCCTGAGTGTTCTCCAGTAGATTGGCGCTAAATCCGAGAGTGGACATCATGCCTCCCCCTTCGTAGAATTTCTCTTGTACATTCACGCCAAGGTCGTCTGTTACTTTATATTCGCCAATAATGGAAGTTGCATTCGGTCTGGTTAATTCCGGGGAGGATCCGAGATTCCGCTCGTGGAGTCCCGAAAGTTTCAACCGCTGGCTGTATGAATAATCCATTTTTGCCGTTCCGAGTGTCGAATGTGTTGCCAGGAATGGTTTCAAGGTATCGGGATTCGAACCGTCATATTGTACATCTTCAATCTTTAACTGACCAGTCAAATTCGTTGCGAGTTTTTGTTCGACGCCGGCGGAGATAGATTTCAATTCATTTGTCCCGCCGACGCTTGTCACCTGATGGGTCTGATAAAACTCGGAGATCACTTTCGTTGATGGCGATACGGTATAATCCCCGCCGACGCCGTATTTAATTGTTCCCAATTCCCGCCTTCCGCCAATTTGTGTTTCGTTCGTAAATCCTTTTTCCACACGGCGGTAATAACTATTCAGCCGTAACCCTACGACCGGCGTACTTCCGGCATTGAATTTATACGCCAGGCCGGATCCGGAAATATTTGACGAGCGGGCGAATTCACCGCCGACGGAGAGCATCGAACCGAAGGAGTATTTTGCATCAGTCCCCAGCATAGTGAAATTACTCGGCGATTGTTCTTCTGTTACACCGGTGAAACCGACCGAAAAATTATCATTGAACTGATGTTCGGCACGACCTCCTGCTATATAGGACATTGCCGCACCGGTCTTCGCTTCAAAAGAAACCATGATATACACGGGATTGCCGTCATGATCCACCGCGGGGACGGGCAATTTGAAGAATACCGTTCCCTGAGTATAATCGATATCGTAATCGCTGAATCGTGTCTTATATTCCACTTTCAACAGCACTTCGGAGTGGAACCGGTCGCGCGTTTCGATACGAATCTTTTCCGTTCCCGGAGTGATATCCGTATAACCAAGATTATAGAATCCCGAAAGTCCTTGTCCTCGTAATTCGATTTGTGTGGCACGGCGGTCGGTCAGCGAACTAAATCCGGAAATACGCCATTGTTTGTCCTGATGGCCAAATTTCAATCCGTTCAACGTTCGATTATATGAGATGAATTCCTGTCCTGTCAGATCCGTATTATAGTCGCCAAATAAACCGTACGTCTGGTTCTTTTCCAACTTAATATAGAGGTTTCGATTGGTTTGAATATCATAGAACAGCATACTGTTGTCGCCATAAATGCTGTACAGATAATCAGGATCGAGTTCGCGGAAGTAGCGTCCCCTGTTCTTCCTGTCGGTGTCAAGCGATGCAGTCAACAAATATTCATCATACACTGTGCCGCGTGCATAGAAGGCCGTACGTCCATCTGTTGTCAATCCGGATGGAAACGAACGATCGTCCAGTAATTGCGACCGATCGCCTTTTGCAGAATAAGATCCGGCTGTTCCGTGGGCAAGACCGACAAGTGTAAAAGGTTCTTTGGGTGTATTAAGATAAATCTCTTTTTCGGTAATGATCTGTGCTGTCTGAACGAATATCCGTGCAACACCGGCGCTAATGCCTGCGCGATACTCGAATTCTGCAAGTCCATCTTTTACTGCAACTTGAATCCCCCGACGCGACGAATCTGCGTCCGGTGTAGCGATGCTGCCGCTATCCGCTCCGACGGTAACATAGACATCGTTGGGAATGATATATCCCCACTGGTCGAAAACTCTGGCGGACGCTTTCACTGTCGATTGACCATTTGCTTCTACCGCCTCTTTTTCCACATTCAGATCAACTCGGGCCGGATTCCCAAGTATATGCATTGACCGAGTTTCATAGAATGCCACCGATCCATCGGGATTAACGATGCGCACTTCGAAAGTCACATTCCCCTGCGGCACTTCCACGTTAATAAAGTCTACAAGTCCGTCCAACCGGACGGTCCGTTTCATCGCAAATGTGCCGTTCACGTAGAGTTCTGCATCGAAGCCGGAGACGCTTTGTGCCGTTACGGCTTGCCGGGTTAACGTGCTGACAGTGCTGTCCTGAGCAGGTGTGAGAATCTGCAATTGAGCGAAAACCGTCCCGCTCATGAACAGTATTGCCAAGAAGGTATATGTCGTAAGTTTTTTCATTATCGCTGATTTCGGACCAACATTCGTTTCTTTCTGATCTCGATCGTCGAATGCGGCGCTGTTTTTTCTGTCACGGTGCCGTCTTTCTGTATCGTCCGGACAGTATAATCATCCACCACCACTGTTTCATCTTTCGCATCTTCGGTTACTTCCGCAACATAATACAATTGAATCAGGCTGTCAGCATTAGAACAATAGACGGTCAGAACTTTTCCCTGCACCTGCACACTGTCTACGCCGCTGACTAAGGTGATAGTTTTCGGTGCCAGATTCAATCCGTCCGGGATCGTGTCAATGATCATTGTCTTCACAGTATTCCGTTTCACTTTCCTTTGGATGTCCAGTTTCAGAATATAGCGTTCTTTTGACTTATCCCGCATCATTGTTTCGATCCCTTTCGGAGCATTCTTCGGAAGGAGAGTTTCCACAACAAGACGCGAAGAATCTACTTTCCCTTCCGGAAGAACTTTCATGGCAAATTCACTGCGGAGAATGCGCATTTCAATACGGCGGTTGACCTGTTTCCCCTCTTTCGTATAATTCGATGCCAACGGACGGAATTCGCCGTAACCGATCGTCTGCAGCCGTTCCGGAGCAATGCCGTAATGACTGACCAATTTCTGTTTAATTGTGTTGGCACGGGCGAACGACAACTCGGTGTTCGACGGGAACTCCTTCGTTTTGATTGGTGATGAATCCGTATGGCCTTCTATCAACGCCGTCGCTGTCGGATCTTCCTTCAGGAACTTCGCTGTCGTTTCCAGCGAGGTCAATGCTGTGCTTCGCAATGAGGACTTGCCGACGTCGAACAGCACTCCGGACATAATGAAATTTACGGCGCGCCCGCGGACGGCGATGGCAACTTCATTCATGGTCGTCAATGTATCGATGCATTTCAACGCACTGTCACCCACAAAGTAACAGATGGATGCGGACGTGGAACGCAGCTTCGCTGTATTGTAATCAGCGGGACGCTGCACCATCACCGTATATCGAAGTTTATTCTTAAAATTCGGACCGAGGTTTCTCAAGGTCCAGTGCAATTCATTTCCGACTATCTGCGGAGTAATTGCAGAATCTGCGAATGTCGCACTTCCCGCAACGTATATCAATGCCGGATCCAGGATATCACGGAAATCAACTTTCGTAATATTTTCGGTGCCTTTGTATTCGATTGGAATTTCAATCGCAACCGGCATTTCTGTGATCAATTTTTCTTCGGTGGACGGCGTAAAGAAGAATTCCACACGTCGGTTTAACGAGCGACCGTCAATGGATTTGTTCGTTGCAACCGGCCGCGTTTCACCATGTCCTTCAATGCGGATACGATCGACATTGATTCCCTGTTTTTCGACAAGATAATATTTCACAGCCATAGCACGCGCCATAGAGAGCACCTTGTTGTTCGGGAATTCTGCAGTTGCGATTTTCATCGAATCCGTATGGCCGGCGATGATTAACGGCTGATCGGGATATTCGCGCAATACATCTGCCAGCTGACGCAATGTTACATACGCTTCCGGTTTCAAGATCGCCTTCCCGACCTCAAAGTTTAATCCGCTCAATTTCATAGAAGCGAATCGTTTGTCTTCAATAAACACTATGTTCCTCGGCGACGAGATCCGCTGGATGGAGAAATCTCCCACTTTTGCCACTGACTGGCTGAATACTAATGAATCCGGACGAACGATGTTCCGGGCGAGATAGAAATCAACACGAGCAATACCGGATTCGGTCAGATCGACAAACCGTGAAGTCGAATCTTTTGCAAAGTCGTTATATCCCATTTCCAGGTATGAATCCTTCGGCAGCGTATGTGTGCGGACCCGGATGACATGCTGACCCGGCAGCACATCCGGCACGGAATATTTACCATCGTCGCCGGTGATAATGCGCGTGCCGTCTTCCATCATCAATTCCACACCCTTCACGCCGGTCTCATTGGGATCCTGATATTTATTCCGATTGTCATCGAAGAATACTTTCCCGATGATGAGACCATGTGTTGTGAAAACACCGCGACGGACCTCCACGCGTTCCGCAACTTCTGCTGAAACAAGTGGATTGCCAAACTGTGAGATACCGAATGCCTGTGCAGTATTGATACCATTACCTTCTGCTGCACCGGCACCGACCGCCAACCGATACACGAATTGTACCGTTGCGCCGGGAACCAGAGAATCTTGCAAGAGCCACAGCAGTTCTTTTCTGCCTGTTGGATCGGACAATTTCGTTGAATCCCTGAACGATGAACCGTTCATATATCGGAAACCGAACGGAATCTTGTCGACTACCTGGATATCACGCGCAATGTTCGTTGTGCTAGTATTGGTCACGCGGATCACATAGGTTGCTATGTCGCCGATCTCCACCACTTTACGCAGCGCCTGTTTCGTAATTTTGAGATACGTAACAAAAGAACGGACCGTCGCATTGCTGAGTGAATCCAGATCGGACGATGTCGAACCGCTGTTCCACGACATTGTGGCAACGTTTGTATATGTATGTTCTCCAGGCTCAAGATTCATTCGAACACGGGTAATGATATTCAGGGTTGCGGAATCGCCGACAAAAACCGTATCGCGTTTATTCCATTCGAACGAATGACTCAGCCTGTTATACGCAACGGTATCGTTCATTACAGATTGCGGTGTCGAACGATAGTATTGGACACTGGAACCAAGGAATTCCACCTGACCCGGTAATTTATCCGAGATACTGACACTGTCCGCAAACGAACCGGAGATATTCCGTAGTTTGATGGAATAGATGACCGTATCGCCCGGATCGGCCTGATGAACATTTGATACTTTCCACAATTTCATGGTCGGCGCCAAATACAAAACGGTCGGAACGGAATCGAGAATCATTGTCGTTTGATTGGATGTAATGCTTGCACGGTTCATGGACGCCGTCGTATTCTGGATTGTGTCGACGAATTTTACGGTGACGCCATATTCTTTCTGACCCAGTGAATCAAATTTTCCAAGCGACCACACGATGCGGTGCGATTCCGGCTGATAAACTCCGCCATCCGTTGCACTGACAAACTTCATCGCCCAATGCAGGGAATCGATCACTTCCGTGTTTGTTGTAGAAAGATTTCCGGTATTCTGAACTTTAATAGTGTACGCCGCGGTATCCGACAGCGATACTTTAGCCGGACCGACTTTGCTGAATACGATATTCGGATTCAGCGTTACTGCTATGTTCGCATTAATCACGTACTGTCCGCTTCCGCTATTCACCAGGTCAACGGAACTCTTTATGGACGGATGATTCAATGTAACCCTGAACTTGCCTGCCGGTATTTTGTCGAATTTATATGTTCCGGAGGAATCCGTGAAAACTGAATCAATGGTTGCCAAACCAACTGTCCTGCTCTTCGCGTTCTTGTTACCCGGAGGTATAATCGCTTGCAATAAAATAGAAAGGTTTGCCGCCGGTAATGGTTCATGTGATACGAGATAGTACACAGCGCCGGAGACAGAATTCTGGTTCGGTGTTGGAGGATCGCCTCCGCCGGAGACGTTTACCGTCACTTCAGTTTCTACGGTGATATCTTTGCCGAATTCGTTTACGGTAGTGATCGTAACTCGGAAACTGTCTGTTTTTGCGACCGGGAAAAGATAGTATCCGTCAACCTTTGTTATGATTTCTCCGATGAGCGAATCGGTTGTCTTGGAATACGCACGCACGATAGCACCGAGCACCGGTTGTTGCGTACGATAATCGATCACAGTCCCTTCGATTGCGCCCGGGAAGAAAACGATTTGCACGGTGTCTTTTGCCTTACATCCCTGGCCGTCGTCCGCAGATGCGATCGCCATGGCGTTCACAAGATTGTTGCCGGCAACGGTCGCTTGAAGAGAATCTGATACCTTTCCATCCTTCGAATACAGCACCCGCATAGATTGACCGTTCGTAAACTGTCCGACCGTTGTCGTTAATACCACAGGTGTACCGTCCGGCTTCGGAAATCCGAGAGTATTCGTCAAATTCACCTGGATATACGCTTTTGATCTGCCGTTACCAACGATCTTATCCGGCGTTGCGATCACCTCAATGCGGCAAGCAGGATCGGTTTTTGCGGTGAACAATGCAAAGGCCGTTTGTTCTTCTATTTGCAAAGCACGGGCAAATGCATAGTTCAGTATCAGTTCGCCATCGTGCACGCCATTCGGATTCAACTGGCCGATGATGATGATAGAATCTTCCTTGCTCGATCCGAGGTACCCGACTTCGTAAATGATAACGTTTCCGTTCACTTTTGCGTTGCCAATCACACGCGGATTGATGATTTGCGGAGGCAATGTATCGACGACACTAATCTTCGTGAGCGGTCCACCGGTGATATTCTTCATGTGAATGATGTACGACATCGTGTCGCCGATATGCACGGTGTCTTTCGATACCCGCTTCGTCAGCTGCAACTGGAAGTTCTTGATCACGCGCGGTTCGACTGTTGTCACGGCCTGCGCTATAATTTTCGGAGTCTGGTCGGTCGTTGCATTTCCGGTATTGAGGATCAATTCAAAGTTCGGACGATCCAATCGAACATTCGTCTTTACATAGAACGAATCGATCTCACCAACACCAATCGTATCTTTCGTGTATACCACAACAGATCCGTCTACACCAAGGGAATCATTTTGCATCAGTCCGGCTTCCCGAACCGGAACGACACTGATACGCGCTTTGGAACCGGCAGCGGCTGACGGTTTTTCAACTCGAATATTCTCTAGCTGGAATGGAATCGGATCGCGCACAACTACATTTGTCAATTTCCGGTTCGATACGTTCGTAATGCGAAGTACGTAATTCAATGAATCACCGGTAAATACGGTGGAGGACGAAACACTTATGCTCAGAAGCAGTTTATCAAGTTTCCCGATGAGCGAAGTAAAAGTGACCGTGGAATGCTGCAACAACGCATCATTCGCCGTTGCAAATGCGGTGTTCGACACTGTCTCGGGGATGTACGGACTTGCTGCGACAACGGAGACGATCACGACGGAATCTGAAGCGCCTGCTGCGAGCGTTCCTGCATAATAGGTCATGATATTGTTATCAATCGTACCTTTGTTATAGAGGATCGTATTCTTTGTCAGTTTGGACGACAGCGTATCGGTAATGACGACATTCGTCAGGTTCTTGTCTCCTGTATTTTTTACATGGATCGTATACTGGATCGAATCACCATTGACCGCAGTATCTTTTGAAACACTCTTCACTATCAACAAGCTCGATGCGTTCGGATTGACCGACTGTTTCCACGGTGTGAAGACTGTGGAAGATTGCAGCGGTGTCACGGTTGATTTTGCAAATGCTGTATTCAAATAGCCGAGTACGGCATTCTCGCGGACCCGGACACGGACAGAGACGACCGCACTATCACCAGCGGCGAGCGTATCCAGCATCATTGTGACGATATTATCCTGCACCGTTGCGTTGGACGAAACAAGCAGAATGGAGAATTTCTGTGCATCGATCGTATCCGTCAGCACTACGTTCGCCTGCGCACCTGATCCGGTATTCTTTACCGTAATCCTATACTGCATCGTATCGCCCGCTGCAGATGAATCCCTGTTCACCGATTTCACGATCGTCTGCGAGAATTCCGGAATGATCGCCGTCCGCGCTGTATCGTTCAACGAGAAAATCTCTGAAGCAGAAAGCGTTGCCGAATTAACGGCCGTTGGGACAGAAACTGCAGAATTGATAAGAACCTTCACTGCAAGTGTTTTCTTGAACGACGAATCGATGTTGCCGAGCGACCAGGTAACAGTACGTGTTGCATTGTTATAGACACCGTTTTCCGTCGAACTGAAATACTCCATGCCCGCCCGCAGTGTATCGGTCACGACCGTATTAGAGATAGAGAATTTATTGGGGTTCCGAACGTTGATCTGATAGTTGACCGTATCACCCACTGCGGCAGAAACTGTTCCGGATTTTTCGATGGTCGGCAGCGATGTCAATAGGACCGGAATGTTGCCATTCAGGATATAATATCCGTTTTCCGGTATTGTAATGGTCGCTGTACCGTTCAATTCGGATGCGCCCAGTAACACTTTATACTTTCCGGGTGTGATATCAACAAATTCATATACGCCGCGGCTGTCCGTAAAGGATTTTAAAACATCCGCTTGTGCGGTCTCACTGACGAATTGCTTTCCTTTGGGTGCTCCTTCGGGATTGGAAATTTTAATCAGCTCGATCGGCATATTCGGGATATAGATCGGGGAATTGGAAATCCAATAGTAGACCGTTCCGGAGATGGCGTTTTTGTTCGGAATGATATGCGTACTTGTTCCTTTGATATCCACGGGAACATACGTCGTCACCGTATTATCCAACGAGAACTTGTCGGAAGCAGAAACATCCACGCGGTACACACCGGTCTTCGGCACAAACATAAAGAAGTGACCTTTGGAATCAGTGGAATCAGTATCAATGATCACTGCGGTCGTTGAATCCAGCAACCGCACAAATGCATTCTGATAGAATTTCTTTGTCACATTGTCCAACACTGTGCCGGTAATAGCGCCGGGATAGAATTCAACTCTCACCGTATCGGTGATATCGCATTCAGTGAGCAGTTCCACAATTACTTCAGCTTTGATGAAAGATCCTGTGGTAAGGACTGCGTTCACGGAATCCGTAACAATCCCGTTCACGGAATACCGTGTCACAGAATCCTTGCCGTTCGAGAACGTTCCGAAATCCGTTCTGAAAAAGACCGGCGTACCGTCCGGCTTCGGAGTGCCAAGCGTATCGGTCACATGTGCTGTGATCACCGCCCACTGCATTCCGTTGCCAATAAGCTTGTCTGCGGATTTATCAATGGTGATCCTGCATGATTCGGTCATACCTATGGAGATCTTCACATCCGCAGAAGATGTTGTAACGGTGCCGATACTGTCGATCGCTACCGCTGTATTGGTGACAGCATACTCGCCGGCGGTTCCGGATTTTACTACTGCGGTAACAATGATGGAATCTTTTATAGATGCATTGACCGTCCCGGCATTCCAGGAAATGATGTTTCCTGATACAGATCCTTTTGTAACTGTTATAATGGAGAAGTACGACGGCATGGTATCCGTCACGACCACCTGCGGTGCGTTCAGATTTCCGACATAACCAATGACGATCTTGAACTGAACAGTGTCACCGGCACTAGCGCTGTCCCGTGACACTGTTTTATTCAACGAAAGTCCACCCCACCCTTCCACTGCGATACGTGCTGTATCGGAGAGAACGGTGCTGTCGATTCCATTCGCAAACACATACTTCACAGTCGCGATGTTATCAATCCGGGTTTCGGCCGGTGTCTGTGCAGAGACCAGCGAACTCAGAGCGATCAACAATCCGCTGAGCGTGAAGAATGAGGCAATATGTTTTTTAAGTTTTTTCATGTAAAAACTTCTCCGGAGCCCCTTCCCTGCGAAAGGGGCTCCGAAAAAGGAAGAGCATTAATCGATCTTGACTCTGAATCTGATTTTACCAGTATAGCTCGGATCGTTCATCAACCGCGGTCCGACAGTTCCGACGTTGACGGTGATTGTTCCGCTCGAAACCGTTCCTTCATCCGAATCAGCTGCGTCGGTGAGTGTCACGAAATTCGTACCGTCTCCAGTTCCGAGATTAGTAGAATTATCGATCTTCAGCGAATCCGCGATGTAGGATGTATTCGTCGGTGATGCATCAGTTATTACAATCGAATTCGCCGTACCGGAACCGGTATTGGTGTAGGTGATTGTATAGATCAGTGTATCACCCGGGCGAGTCCGACCGTTCTGTGCCTGCACTGATTTGGTCAAAACCATTACAGGTGCTTTCACACGTGTAACAGTCCATCCTGAATCGCGTGCATCATTTACAACGGATACGGCAAGATAGTTTGCGCTATCTAAGCTCCGGTCAGCAACAGATTGACCAATAGTATCCACAGCAATGAACATGATCGAATCACCCGTTGCGATAACACCAGTATGATTGCTCAAGTCAAATGGGGTATCTCCGCCGTCATAAGCACCGTCATTGTTCATATCTTTGAACAAAGTCCAGGTAAGACCAACCGTGGTTGTGCGTGAGATATTCGCACTATCAGCACTATTGCCAGTGTTCTTCAATCTGATCTTGTAATATTTGGAAAGAGTGACGTTCACAGAATCGGTTGCCGAGTCGGTAGTAAATGAACCGCCGATGATAGCAACTTTCAGATCCCATGAGCTTGAAGTAGAAACAATGCTCGTAATCGGACCGCCAAGAGGTGTTTTGGTTCTGCCGTTCAAGCTATCCGTATAAATGAGATATGCATGGTTGGAGATTGACGTACCGGAAGAGACTCCGGAATTTACTGTAACGGAGAACGTCAACGTTCCTTGTTCCCCGTTCGCAATGGTTCCCCCTGTACCGATGCCAGACCATTCGATTCTGTTTGGAGAAGTTAAGAATTGAACCGAACCGCCTCCGCTGACGATATTTGCATCAGCATTATACGTTACATCGCTGCTCAGCGTATCAACAAGATATGCACCTGTAGCGTATCCATAACCATTATTGGAGTATGTAATGGTATAGTTTATAACTTCGCCCGGTTTTGGTGTAAGGTCACCCGTTGTTTTGTTGGTCGAGACATTCCCTACCTTGGTCATGATCGAATCACGGACCCATGCTGAGGCAGTGTCATAAACAACATTTGCTGTATCCTGAAATTTTGACGTCACTGTTAAGCGAGTCGTATCCAGAATCCAGCTCGGAGCATTGTTCGGAATGAACATGCGGAGAATGATCTTATACTCAGCATCAGCCGCAAGGCCGGAAATGCTATCCAATTGTGTCGTTTCGCCACCCTGAAGAATTCCATCACCGTTATTATCATAGAATACGGTCGGCGAAGTCCAGTTGGCGGAATCTGCTTTTGTGATGGTATACGAATCCAATCCGTTACCGGTATTTCTCACTGTATGCGCAAAATAGACATACATGCTGTCGCTAGCATACTGTAATGTTCCAGTCGGAGAAAGAGCAACGCCGGGAACCTGTTCAACGGTTACCGTGACGATGTTCGATTGAGTTGTGGCTGAATCTGTCCCCGAAAGAAATTTATAGGACATCGACGCCTGGATCGTTATTGACGTACCAGCCGGAGTACCTGCTGCAAATGCACTTGTCGTCCCAATCAGGACGAAAGCACAGAAAGCAGCCATAAAAACCAATTTGGTTTTCATATGTAACCCTTTCTGTTTGTGTTGTTTATTGTGTTGTGTGTTTTTCATTTTGTTTCTTTCCTTTTTGTAAAAATAGATTGTTTATGCATCGCTCACTCTGATAGGTGGAGGTTTTGGTTTACGCATATATCGTCTTTTCATTGTGTTTCTCCTTATAGTTATGGTGTGATTATGTGTAAAAGAAATTTTTATTGTTTTTAATTAACTCGAACCTTAATTGTGATCGTACCGGAAACACCCGGTTGAACGATGCCGATGTTCAATTGTACTGTTGATCCTACTAACGTAACTTCATCCGCATCTGCCGCATCAGATTTATTGACAGTATTAATTGTCACAGAATTGGGAACATAGGTTGTATGCTGGGGCTCCGTATCGGACATGGTGACTAATGTCGCAGCCATCGTTCCAGCATTTGAATAAGTGATCGTATACATAATCGTATCTCCCGGCCTTGCAGAAGCACGATTTGCCGTCTTCGTCATCATCATCACCGGCCTGTTGATCGGCATGAAGGATGCGGTAACAACTGCACTGTCGCCATTCCCGCGGATCACGGCAGTATTGATCGCAGCTACTTGATTAATAACTGATGAATCGATCTGCACCTGATATGTCAGCACAGCACTATCCCCAACTGTTACATTAAACGAATTGAATGTGATCACCCGGCCATTGACAGTTGCTCCCGGATTGAATGTGTCGGTCAGGATGGTAACATGCTGCGGCACCGTATCGGTCACTGATACCGACGTTGCATTGGCACTGCCGGAATTTTTCACGGTGATTGTGTAGGAGATCGTATCTGCCGGAACAGCAAATCCGCCGTCGATATCGACCATCGTTTTCGTCGAAGTGGTGAAATCGGGACGAGCAACAATCGTAACACTTCCCGTATCCGATACGGTCGATGCATTCGCAGCAGATGCGTAGGCTTTGTTGATAAAGATCGTATTACCGGCTGCCAGCGGTGAATTGACAACAGTTTTAAAGGTGACAACATTGCCGGTGTCATTCGTTCCAAGCATTGCCAGAGATACGAGGATCCTGTTCGTTGCAAACGATGCGCCGGTGCCAGTTAATGAACCTGGAACGTATGTCATGTTGGACGGAATGGTGTCGACCACCGTAAATGTCGTTGCCGTGTCGGACCCGGTATTGCCATACGTCAACGAGTATGTAATTGTGTCTTCAGGAGTATTGTTCGTATAGGATGCACTCTTTTGTAATGTCAGATTCGGATACGACAGGACCGTAGTTGTAACACTTGTTCCGGGAATGGAATCCACCAGTTTATCAGTCGTTACCCAGGAAGTGTTTGGAATGATCCTACCATTGCTGATCGGCGAATTGATTTGCACTTGGAATGTCACTGTCTTCGATGAATCCGGTGTTACATCTCCCAATGCAAGACCGGAGACCAGCGGAGAAGTTCCGCTTACATCTGTCTGCACCACATTATTGATCTTCGTGGAATTAGGCACGTATGTCGTCCACGCCGGGATAGAATCGAACAAAACTGTCGCTGTTGATGTACTGATTGTGGCATTCGACACAACGATTGAATAGGTGATGATACTGGTCGCAAATGCCGTTGTACTGTCCACGGCTTTAACGGCAGCAAGCTGCGGATAAATTACGTTGGTCAATGCAGGAGATGAATGCTTGTCCGTAATGCCGAATGCAGAGATCGTCGCTTTATTGGAGATCTGTGCTATACTATTATAGGCGATCGGTTTCGGCAAGTGAACAAGCATCGTCACTTCGCCGGAATCATTGACAGCGATGTTCGGCAAATTCCAAGTCACGATCCCGCCGGTGTTCGTTCCGCTGTTTGATGCACTAATGAATGTAGTATTCGCCGGAACCGTATCGGTAAGGACAACACTCGTTGCACCAGCGGAACCGACATTTTTGTATCGAATTGTATAGGTCAGCGTATCTGCAGGACCTGCCGAAACCAAATCTACGCTCTTCGTCAATGTGAAATTCGGAATTGCACTGACTGTTGTGTTTACGGAGGATGTTTTATATGTGTCCTCTGCATTTGTGAAGACCGCTTTATTGGTGATTGTCGTCCCGATTGATGTTCCGGTATTAATCGTCGCTTTGAATGTTAGGGTGCCGCTGGTATTTGCATCCACTGTACCAAGGTTCCACACTAATCGTGCAGGACTTCCGACATACGCACCGCCGCCTGTCACCGAACCGGTCACATACGTGAGATTTGTCGGTATCGTATCCGTTACCGTGGAAATGGTCGAAGCAGAAACGCCCGGTGCATTGGAATAATTGATGGTGTAGGTCAATTCCGTCCCGACGGGAGCGGAAGTGATATCGACGCTTTTTGTCAGCGTGATGCTCGGCGACAACAGCGATGTTGTTGTTACAGTATTGGTCAGCGTAACCGGTGTTGTACTGTTCAGTGATGCCCGGTTCGGAATAACGACACCGCCCTGATTCACAATACCGCGAATGATTAACGAAGCAGATCCGCCGTTCGCAACACTGCCGGGGAGCCAGGTGATGATATTACCGCTGTTGGATACCGTGCCGACCGACGCTGTGGAACCGATATAATTCAACGAATTCGGCAGTGTATCCTTCACCGTTCTGCTCTTTGCTGAACCGGAATTGTTCAAATAGAATAAAGTATAGACCAATGTATCGCCCACGTACACCGTCGACTTGTCAACGGATTTCACCATCACTTCTTCATTCTCTGCAATGCCAATCGGCAGTGTTGTGGAGATTGTACTTTGTTCGCTGCTCACCAGTACGCCGCGGGCACGCGCAGTGTTGGTGTAATTCACTCCAACGATCGGCGCTTTCACTCTGAACGTAAGCGTTTTCGTCTGTCCGGGCGTTAATGTTGCCGCCGGATTGAAAATCCACTGCACTGTTCCGGTGCTTCCGGTGACAGGTCTTGTGGTCACTGCGGAATACAATGTTCCGCCATTCGTCCATCGATACTGGAAATTATTCGGCAGCACATCTTCAAGTGTATCGAGTGTTGCCGTATAAAATCCGGTGTTTGTTAATGTCAGTGTATATGTACCGGTATCACTGGTGGCGTACACTGCCTGGTTCGATGTTTTTGTCAGGGAGACATTCGGAATGGCGGTCACCAGCAATGTTGCATTGCTGCTATATGGGCTCGTTTCATTGGAGAGGATCACCGCCTGATTGATCAGCTGCTGGTCTTCGCCGACAGTAGGATACGGATTGACGACTGAAGCCTGGAACGTAATTGTATTGTTCAAATTACCGCCACCTGCCGGTATCGTTCCGATATTCCATGTCAGAACCTGACGGGTAGGATTGCTAAGTGTTGTAACACTGTTCGGTGCCGGTGATGCTGTTCCGGTGAGATAGCTTACGTTTTCCGGAAGCGTATCGCGGACAACAACACTGTGTGCAACACCAGTGCCGACGTTGCCATAGAGGATCGTATACGATACGTTATTACCCGGATATGTTGTGGTCGGACTGACAGATTTGGAGAGTGAAAGCACCGCGCCAAGGATCGTATTCGAAACGGAAGAACTGACGACCGGATCGACCAAATCAGTTGACGTCAACGTTCCGACATTGACCAAAGGATTCACGCCGTTATACGGCTGCGATACACGAACACGAACAGAGACAGAAGCATTTGCACCTGCATTAACTGTTCCGATACTCCATGTCACTTTTCGAGTTGTCGAGTCATACGATCCACCGTTATAAACAACCACATCGTTGCTTAATCCTTGAACCAAAGAATCAGTGATGACAACGTTGTTTAACGTTACTGTTCCGGTATTTGTGTATGTCAATGTATATCTGATTGTATCATTCGGATTCACACCAGCAACGGCAGAAGTTGCTTTGGAAAGTGTTGCTGCCGCATTGGTCACCGTCACTGTCGCAACATTAGTTGCAGAGGTGAAGTATGTTGAACCTTTCGCGGTCACCGAATTTGGATAGGTTCCCGGTGTTGTTCCAGCAAGAACATTGAATTTTAATGTCTTGCTTGTTCCCGCTGCAATCGATATTGCGGGATTGAATATCCACCGAATTGTTCCAGTTGAATTGGCTGTCGGCGAAGCTGTCGGTGCCAATGTTCCGCCGGTCGTATCATTCAGATATGTAAACGTGCCCGGCAGAATATCGGATAACGTGTCCAGCGTTATGGCATCCGCCTGAGGATTCGTCACAGAAATGGTGTATGTGAGTTTCCTTTGAGCATCGGAGAGATTCGCCTGAACCGTTGTGCGGCTGACGCTCTTGCTTAATGTTGCCGGAATGATGCCGCAATCATTGCTGATTGTTGCATACACTTCGGGATATTGTGTTACCGTCTGTAAATATGAATCGGTGCTGTTTCCCGCTTGATCTTGTGCAATCACTTTGATCAAATACCGGCCGCGAGGCAGAGATTCGGTGTTCCACGTTGCCGTCCAAGTACCGAGAGATGTTGCCGTACCTTCACTGATCAATGTCCAGTCAACACCCGCTTCATCCGGAAGATTGTTCTCATTCAGATCATACCAGTAATAAAATGTGTTGGTCACAACGCTGCTCGCCACTGTCGAGCAATCAATCGTCCGTTGTGATGTGAGCACTTTTGTGGAAAGATTGACCGTCGGACAATATGCTGCGGTTACTTCCGTGACGACGATCTTCGGAATGGATGATACCGGATCGAAAGTAATCGGATCTCCGCTGGCAAACGGTGCATCGATGGAAGGACAAAATGCACCGACATATGCATAATCCTTTTGGAACGGATCAGAATTGCTGTTTGCAGTGGTGAATACTGCGGTAAAAACTGTGGATGAGGTAAAGACCGGACCGTTGTACGCGCTTGCATCAAGTGCAGAGATAGGCATCTGGAAATCAATAAAGTAGCCGGCTTCGCCATCATCACTCACACGGGACGTTCCGAAATCTTTCGTCGACAAGCTCCAGTTCAACGGCGTCAGCAAATTGCCATTGCCGTCGTATTGCATCATTTTGTTATTATATGTTCCGCTTGTGTACTTCTGAGCACCGTAGATTTCATTCAGCAGATAGACTCCCGTGCCGGGTACAATCGACTGCGTGTTCGTCAAACGTGAATAAATGATCTGAATTCTGTCGATCGGCGTACTGGGTGAACCGCCGTCGCCGTTCAAATACACCGAATAATCTCTCCAACCATCACCGTTCACATCCATCATCATGATCCACGTTCCGGCTTTCCACGGATCGGTATTTCCAGCGTTGTTGCCGGTATATGCATTCGGATCTGATTCAACACGGAAACGGACGAACATTGTGTTGTTATTAAACGCGAAATAAATGGACGGCTTTGATTGGTCCGGTGTACCTGAAGAAATATTCACATATCCCTGCGGCGAAGTACCGCCGTTGGAAGGATCCTGTACTGCTGGATCGGCAAATACTGTGTCCTTGATCGTGTAGTATCGCCATTCATTTGCTGCCGGCCATGCTACCGGAGAGAATTGCTGAGCAAACAAAACAGATGATACTGCAAGAGCAAAAACAAAGTGTAAAAGAATATGTGCGCTGAATTTTTTCACGTTAAATTATTTTATTATCGAGCTGCAGCAATTGGTGTATAATTATTTTCTTCACGGAACGATGATCGCAATTGCGTCGTATCAAGGAACTTCATGGAAATGTTATAAGTCGTTGCAAAATCTGAGAGATGAGTTCTGCTGAATTTCCTATGACCTCCTTCCGTCACATGACATTTTAATTTTCCGGAATCTGCCCAACGCTGAATTGAAGAAGGGCTCACTCCAAGCAATTCCGCAATCTCTTGTGTTGTAAAAAAATTTTCATTTTCCATAGCACACCTTTTCGTCTAAAAAATACCAATGAGCGGTTTGAGTGTATTTAATTTTCTGGTATAAAATCGCCATAAAGTGTTGTAAAATAAAGAGTTGTTAAGGATTTCTAATAGTGATTAGAAAACTCTAATCACACTTAATGTATTTTAATAATTGACGTTTATCTATTGTCATAGGTTACATTCGTAAACATTAGACTCTTATAATGACTCAATTTTGTGGTTGTTATAGTATCCAATCTGGTCTATATTGAATTCAGAATCCGTTAAATTGATTATCGAGAAAAGTTTATGTTGAAAAGAAGACGTAAATCGGTTCCAAAATCTGAACAGGAAAACGAAACCCTTTCAAACCTTCCCATGAAACCGCTAAAGGGTGAAGTCCTTCTCAGAGGTATATTGGATCAAAAATTCAATGAATTTGGAATTGCGTTGCGCGAAGAATTTGACAGGCAAGTGATTTCAGGTAATTCTGAATTGAGGGATGCACTTTTCCGGGAAAGAAACGATCGAAAGCGTGCAAATCGCGTGATTTTTGGCTTTTTATCAGTCGTAGTGTTACTATTGGTGGCAAATATCTTTTTCATAGTAAATACTACTGAATCCAGCGTAAAAACAGCATTAACTCAGGAATTCACTCTTTTTGAGCAAAAATCGAAAGAAACGACTCAATCTCTTTTTGTCCCCATCCAGAAGACTGTGGAATCAAATCTAAACAGAGTTTCTTCTGAGTTGTCGTTAAGCCGAGGTTATATCGATGTTTTTGCCTTGGAAGGTTTAGCCAGAAATGGTTCCCGAAGTGCCTTTGAAGAACTAGTGAAGACAGTCAATCGCGGAGGAGCAAAAGGTTCATTTGCAGGAAATAAACTCAAAGAATTGAAGGACTATTACTCGCTTCTTACGGAACCAAAGAGGCAAAATTTAACGCTCGGTGAACTCTCAGTGGTCAAAGGTGGCGCTTCAACGGTTACCGATTCACTTACAGCTGTGGAATTGATTTATGTCTTAAATTCACCAGGAGCGACTCTCCCCCAAATTCATCAAATACTGACACAGTTGTGGGACCAGCAATTGACAAAAGACCATGAAAATGAGCTTTGGCATATTCTTCAAAATTCTCAGAATCTACCCGCTGCAATAGCCACATGTTCACTCCTCCAAAAGAATTTTGGGAATCGGGGTTCCATCTACGATTTTGCAAAGTGGAAAGCTTTTTTGGAAAACCGAATGTAAAGCGTGAAACTGTTTTTAAAAACAAAAAACCACGCCGAGGCTTGGTTTTTTTATGGGCTATATTAGCGGTGAGCCTGGGATTCGAACCCAGAAGTCCTTACGGACGCCAGTTTTCAAGACTGGTGCAATAGCCGTTCTGCCAACTCACCATACTTCCGGATACAAATATACAAAAACAGCCATTCTCTGCAAAATAGTTTTTTTACATCATGAAAAAGTTTTTTTCCGATAATTCCCTTTACAAAGTAGATACTGTTTAAGAATAATTTTTATATTGTCTCTGCTTTATGGAAATTTATTCTTTTGATATCGTCCGGATTCTTTCCGCTGCAGCACTTGCAGCAGTCTCAATGCTCTCCATGATTATTGGCACAGCGATCGGAGTGTACGCAAAACCTTCCCAGCGGACAAATGCAATTATTATGGCATTCGGGACAGGAGCATTGATTCAAGCCCTCGCGATTGAACTTGCACTAAAAGGGGCACACCGTCTTACAGGTGTTGCAAATATGAGCGGTGCCGACGCATGGGTCTGGGTGGCAACCGGATTCATCGGCGGCGGATTAATTTATTATCTGGCGAATAAATGGCTGGAGAAAAAAGGTGCAGCTATACGGCATCCGGCGCTTGCAAAATTCTATTACCTCAGACAAAAACGTGCTGACTCCGATCTTCTCCTCGACCAGCTCTCGAACGTTGAACTTGTCCGATCTCTCCCTCCCGAGGAAATGGAAGGTGTGCTCACCTGTGTTATACCGATAAACGTATCAGCAGGAGAAGTGTTGTTCCGGCAGGGTGACGCGGGAAATGCTTTATATTTAATCACTACCGGCGAGATCCAGATCTTTACCGGACCGGACATCGAGAAGAATATCGTTGCAACACTCGGTCCCGGCCAATCCTTCGGTGAAATGGCGCTGTTGAACAGTGATTCTCGTACTGCATCAGCCGTTGCACTGGCGGATACTAAACTGCTGAAGATTGACAAAGAGCAATTTGATGCATTGCTGGAAATATCCCCGGGATTGCGGAAATCGATCGAACAACTCAGTTCCAAACGGATTCTCCACAATGTCCAAAATCTGCAGGGTCAGCATAGCACCAATCATTGGCGAAAGGTCGCGGCTTCGAACATTCACCGCATATCGAAAGCAGAAGAACTGACGTACATGAAGAAGAGCATCTCGTCGGGAAATCCTCTTGCGCTTTTCCTTGGAGCGATGCTGGATACGATTCCAGAATCAATCATCATCGGCGCAGGCTTTGTTTCGCTCGATTCGTATACGTTCACGTTTATTCTTGCTGTCTTTCTTTCGAACCTTCCCGAATCAATGGGAAGCTCTAAGAATATGCACGAAGCTGGGTATAGTACTCCCAAGATCTTCGGATTGTGGTTGGGGCTCATCGTAGCCGGAATTATTGCCGCTGCGCTTGGGAATATGTTTCTATTGGATGCGCCTCCGACAGTGATCACCATTGTGGAAGCTGTCGCCGGCGGCGGTATTCTAGCCATGGTGGCTTCCGTCATGATGCCGGAAGCATATGAAGACGGCGGTGCAGAGGTCGGACTTGCGACGATCGTCGGTTTTCTCGCCGCGTTTTATTTCTCATTGATCTGATTTTGGCATGAGAAATATCTTACAATCATTTACCTACCCATCGCGGTTTCCGTTTTTCAGCAAACGCCTTCAATGCTTCCATCCTATCCTCAGTCGGAATCAAAGGTTCATAATACGTTCGTTCATTTTCGAATCCGTCCATTAGCCAACTTTTGTAAGATGATTCGATCGCTTTCTTTGCCTGCCGTATGGCGAGCGGAGCATTCGATGCGATTTCCCTCACGATGGCATCGAACTCTTCTGAAAATTTTTCTGCCGGAAAAAGAAAATCAACAACTCCGTCCGCTTTTGCTTCGGCGGCAGTAAACTGTTTAGCCGTCAATATCCATTTTTTTGCAATACCGGAAGAGGTCCGTTGTGCAAGTCTCTGAGTGCCGCCGGCAGCCGGAATGATGCCGAGACTCGTTTCCGGCAATCCCAATATTGCTGAATCACCTGCGATAAGGATATCACCCGATAATGCAAATTCCAATCCGCCGCCGAGAGCTGCACCGTGAATCCCCATAATCACCGGCTGAGGTATTTCACACCAAGCAGCAGCTACGGATTGAATACCGTTGACAAACTGCATCACCTGATCCTGCGGCACTCCGGCGCGCTCTTTCAGATCTGCGCCGGCGCAAAACACTTTCCCTTCACCCTGCACGGCAATAACCCAAACTTCATCATTCATTCGAAGGAGACTGGCAGCGTCGATAAGTTCAGCCACCAGTTCCTTGTTTAATGCATTTACCGGAGGACGGTGAAGTGTTACTCGGGCAATGTGTTGCTCCGTATTCAATGTGAGATGTTGGTAATTCATATTACTTCCATTGATAAATAATAATTATCCAATTTTGATCATTTTTCCCACGAGCACAGAGATGAATCGTATCACTCCTTTTTTGCAACAAGTGTCAGCAACGTGTAAATGGCAACCTGTTCTTCCTGCTGATTAGTGACAATAACATCCCATTCCACAACACCTTGCTTCTCTCCTTCTTTCGGCCTTGTAGATTTCACTGTCAATCGAACTTGAATTGTATCACCGGGATAAACGGGTTTAATAAATCTGAGCCCATCCAGACCATAATTGGCCATGACCGGGACAAATCCAGGTTCCACAAAGAGTCCTGCTGCTGCTGACAGGATGAAATATCCATGCGCAACACGCTTGTCAAAAATTGATTTACGCGCCAGTTCATCATCCATATGAGCATAGAAATGATCACCGCTCAGGTCGGCAAATTTTTCCACATCCTCAATCGTTATTAATCGCTTGTTGGTGAGAATCGAATCGCCGATCACGAGATCATCAAAATATTTTTTGAACGGATGAACACCATCCGTATGAACTGTTCCTCCGATAGTAAATTCATCATATATCTTTCCCAGGGTCGTCGGAGAACCCTGCAGTGCCGTCCGCTGCATATAGTGAAGTACGCTGCGGATCCCGCCGAGTTCTTCGCCTCCACCCGCCCTGCCGGGTCCGCCGTGCACCATTTGCGGCATTGGCGAACCGTGTCCGGTCGATTCTTTGGTACTTGAACGATTCACCATCATGATTCTTCCATGATAGGGCGCCGTTCCGGATACAAATTGTCGACAGTGCAGATCGTTATTGGAAAAGAATGATGCAACCAGACTTCCTTTTCCCCGCCGGACGATTTCAATCGCATCGTCCATCGAAGAATATCCCATCACTGTACTGACCGGACCAAAAGCCTCAATGTCGTGCGGTTCGCTCGACGTCAACGGTTTTGGACAATGCATCAAAGTCGGCCGGAAGAATGCGCCGTGCTCCAGTGAATGACCGTTGCGTTTAAATTCATGGGAGTATTCGAATACTTTTTCACTTGTACGGGACAGTTCCGTAACGCGACCCGTCACCTCTTGTAATTGATCGCTTCCAACCAACGGACCCATCTTCACATCTTCCAATACCGGATCTCCAACAACGACTCCGGACAATCGCTTTTGAAGTGCCACGATCACCTCCTGAAGAAACCTATCTGGAACGATGATCCTTCTAATTGCCGTGCAGCGTTGTCCGGCCTTCGTTGTCATTTCCCGTGCCACTTCCTTAATAAACAGCGAAAACTCCTCCGTATCAGGCGCGGCATCTTCACCCAGCACGCAACTGTTCAGAGAATCTGCTTCCATATTGAAGCGGATGGAATGCTCAATGATGTTCTCATGTTTTCGTAATTTTATCCCCGTGGAATGTGATCCGGTAAAGGTGACAACATCCTGCAGGGAAAGATGATTAAGTAAATCGCCGACACTGCCGCAGATTAATTGCAGTGCTCCTTCCGGAAGAATTTTTGAAAAGATGATCTCCTGAAAAACCTTTTGTGCCACATAACATGTGGAAGTCGCCGGTTTGATGATACACGGCATTCCGGCAAGAAACGCCGGTGCAAATTTTTCCAACATCCCCCATACCGGGAAATTAAACGCGTTGATATGTACGGCAACGCCTTCCAGCGGAACGCAGATATGCCGTCCAACAAACGTCCCCCCTTTTGACAACATCTCCGTCCCGCCGTCGATGTAAACTTGTTGATTCGGAAGTTCTTTCCGCCCTTTGCTCGCATATGCGAAGAGTGTACCGAACCCGCCGTCGATATCGAACCAGGAATCTGTTTTCGTCGCGCCGGTGTAGAATGAGACGGTATAGAACTGTTCTTTCCGCACCGAAAGATATTTTGCAAGCTCTTTCAGCATCAATGCACGCTGATGGAATGTATATCGTCGTATATTCTTTCCCCCGATGGAGCGAGAATATTCTGCCATCTGACGAAAATCGATACCGGTACTGTCTGCATCAAAAAGATGCTCGCCGGTGACCGCGCTTCGCAAGGGAACGGGTGTGCCTTTCCCTTCGATCCAATCACCATATGCATACGATCGTAACTTCATACAATCCTCTGTGCTGTCTTATTCGAGGCAGCAACTGTTTAATGATCAATCGGTTAAGACTAAAACTCCGATCATTTACCGTAAATTTATAAAATAATGGATACAACATAGAATTTTTGGAGCCGAAAGTAAAGAGACAATCGGCTCTTTTGACACAGAAGGAAAAGTGTGCTCTTATATGGCAATCGGACTTCACTTTCTGTATCTTCTCGCTATCATGCTCGGTGAATTGAACTATATGACCATCCTTGGCGCAACAATTATGTCCGTTGTCGCTATGCTCTCTCTGCTGGTCGGTGCAGCAATCGGAATCTATTTGAAACCATCGCATCGTTTGAATGCGATCATCATGGCATTCGGCACAGGTGCACTTATTCAGGCACTGGCATTGGAATTAGCATTCGAAGGTGCCGAACGCCTCATCCATCACGGCGATCATACCGGGATCGAAAGCTGGATGTGGGTATCGGGCGGTTTTTTGATCGGCGGTTTTATCTACTATCTTGCCAACAAATTTTTAGAGCGTCGTGGTGCTGCACTCCGTCATCCCGCCCTTTCAAAATTATATCTTCTGGAAAAAAAGCGCGAGGAATCCGCCGAGATTCTGAAACGGCTGGCCAATGTGGAATTGGTGCGTTCCCTCCCGCCGGAGGAGATGCAGGATGTGCTGCTCTGTGTTCAGCCGGTGCAATTCAAACAGGGAGAGATAATCTTTCAACAGGGTGAAGACGGCAATGCACTTTATTTGATCGATTCCGGGACGATTGACATTATTGCGGGAAAAACCGATGATAAACCATTGGCGCAGCTTGTTTCCGGCCAATCCTTCGGTGAGATGGCTCTCCTCACAGGGGGACCTCGTACAGCCTCTGCGATCGCTTCGACTGATGCAGCACTGTTGAAGATCGATAAGGAGCATTTTGACGAATTGATCGACCGATCACCAAGGCTGCGACATTCCGTCGAAGAACTTATTTCTCAACGTATTTTAAAAAATGTCGAAAAGGCAAAAGGAACGGTCGATGCCGCGCATTGGCAGAAGGTTGCCGTCGCTAATATTCAACAATTATCAAAATCGGAAGAAGACCGTCTGCGTGACAAACATGCTTCGTCGGGAGCACCGCTGGCTATCTTTTTGGGAGCGATGCTGGATGGGATACCGGAGTCGCTAGTGATCGGTTCCAGTTTCACCTCTTTTGATTCGTTCAAACTTACTTTTCTTGCCGCCGTTTTTCTAGCCAACCTGCCGGAAGCAATCGGGAGCGCAAAAGGAATGAAAGAAGCGGGATTCAGCAATGTGAAGGTATTTTCATTGTGGATCGGTTTGATTGTCGCCGGTGCGTTGGCTGCCGCACTGGGAAATGTTTTCCTGTCAACAGCTCCTGCAACTGCATTGACTCTTGTCGGTGCTATTGCGGGAGGCGGGATCCTTGCAATGGTTGCTTCCGTTATGATGCCAGAAGCGTATGAAGATGGAGGAGCTTCCGTTGGGCTTTCTACAATTGCAGGATTTCTGACGGCATTCCTGTTTACATTTCTTTAGGGCATATCCATGGGAATCTTTTCCTGCAATGCTCACTCTCGATAAAATTATCCTTTGCGGTGAATTATTTTTTCTTCCCCTTCTGAACCTGCCGTTCCTTCCATGTTTCATACACCGTTGCCTGTGAATTTCTTTTTTTCGGAAGAGTGCGCAGCGGTTTCACCGGTTTCATCGAGGAACGGAGATCGTCCGGCAATGTTTGATATAATTTCGTCCCTTGTGTTTTCCAGGACAACATTTCATCCGAGACCTGTTTCACAATCTTTGCCGGATTACCAACGACCACAGAGCGGGACGGGACGATCATTTCAGACGGGACAAGGGTCATAGCACCCACGATAGAATTTGCACCCACGTCAGCATTATCCATTACTACTGCGTTCATGCCAACCAGAACATTTTCACCAATGTTCGCCCCATGGATTACCGCGCCGTGACCGATATGCGCATTCTTTCGCAGGACGATCGATCTCCCGGGAAAGACGTGAATGACACATGTCTCCTGAATGTTGCACCCATCTTCTATAATGATTCCACCCCAATCTCCGCGGATCACTGCTGATGGACCGACATAGACATTTTTTCCGATGATCACATTCCCGATGACTGTTGCCTGAGGATGAATGAATGCCGTTTTGTGAATAACTGGAATATGTCCTTTGAAAGAATAAATATTGCGTGTCTTCATACTCAACTGTTTACACTCTTTCAATGATTGTTGCCATTCCTTGTCCCACGCCAATACACATTGTGCACAATGCGTACCTGCCTCCATTCAATTGAAGTTCATACGCTGCCGTCGTGATTAACCGCGCGCCGGACATTCCCAGCGGGTGGCCCAGTGCAATGGCGCCGCCATTAGGATTTACGCGTACATCACTATCCGAAATTCCCAAACCGCGCAATGTCGCAAGGCATTGGGCTGCAAACGCTTCATTCAATTCAATCACCGAAAGATCTGCGATCTTCAATCCGGCTTTCGCAAGAACTTTTTGTGATGCCGGCAGCGGACCGATTCCCATCATCCGCGGTTCCACACCAATAACAGCGGAGGCGATAATTTTTGCGATAGGTTTCAACCCATTTTTTTTCACTGCTTCCTCTGAGGAAAGTATCATGGCACACGCACCGTCATTCAATCCTGAAGAATTCCCGGCAGTCACCGTTCCCTTCCCGTCCTTTCGGAACGCCGGTTTCAGTCGTGCAAGCTTATCCAGTGTCGTATCAGGTCTGGGAAATTCATCATCACCGATGATGATCGTTTCCTGTCTTGTCGGCACTTCGATGGTAATAATCTCCTTAAAGAATCGCTGGCTCGTAATCGATCGCTTTGCTTTCTGTTGTGACCAGAGTGCAAATGCATCCTGGTCCTCACGGGAAATATCGTATTGTTCCGCAACATTTTCTGCTGTCATTCCCATGGAATCGACGCCATACAACTCTTTCATCTTCGGATTGACGAACCGCCATCCTAGTGCCGTATCAACCATTTCCGGAGTGCGGGAAAACGCTTCGGATGGTTTTGCCATAACATATGGCGCGCGCGACATGCTTTCCACGCCACCGGCGATAAAAATGTCCCCGTCACCAACCCTGACCTTATTGGCAGCGATCGCCACTGCGCTCATTCCTGATGCGCAGAGCCTGTTCACTGTTTCGGCAGGGACTGAAACGGGCAATCCGGCAAGTAAAACGGACATGCGCGCAACATTTCGATTATCTTCGCCGGCCTGATTTGCACAACCGAGCACTACTTCATCATACAATATTCTGTCAATATTCGAATTCCGTTCCGTCAGCCGTTTTATGACGATCGCGGCAAGATCGTCGGGCCTGATGGAAGAGAGTGCACCGCCGTATTTTCCTATCGGTGTTCGTAATGCATCGATGATATAGACCGGTTTCATAATGATCGACTCCGACCGCAATTCCTGAAGCGGTGAAATGCGGTTCTTTAAAATGGTTTAAAATATTCGAAAGCCTGACGGCATGACCGGCAGAAATAATATGCTTTGCATGCGGTGGAACCAAATTCACTTTGAATAGTAGTTTCGGTGGAATTGCACTGTGGACATATAATCTTCGGGAAGTTGATCTGCAGAAGATGCGGCACCGCGACATGTGCCGGTGGAGCGATCCCATACTGCTTCATCTTCGATTTTGCAGCTTCACTTAACCAATCCGTCGTCCACGCCGGTGAAAAAATTGTGGTCACCGCGACAGATGTGATCCCTGCCTCTTTTAGAACGCGGCGAATATCATCCTCTATCATTTTCATAGCGGGACAACCGGAATAGGTCGGCGTGATGACCACTTCGACGAGTTCTCCGGTTAACAGCACGTCACGCACAATACCTAATTCTACAATGGAAATTGCCGGGATTTCAGGATCGCTGATAGTCGAAAGGAGTTCCTTGATGGAATCAATTGACCAAGTATTATTAATGGTCATGCGTGTTCGCTCATCTTCTGGAATGACTTACCATTGTATATCAGGAAAAGATCGGGCAACAATCTGCATTTCCGACAGTAAATGGCCGAGGTGCTCAGTGTGTCGGCCCGACCTTCCACCTGTGTGAATGAATGCAGATTTCTGGGGTATGGTAAGAGTTGCCGCGGCAACAATCCCGTGGACCGTCCCCGTCCATTCCTCCATCAAGGAATGTGATGCAATGCCGACACCCTTCTTTACCAGTTCATCTTCCAATGGATCGGCAAGAAACATTTCATCGGTAAACTTCCACAGTTCATCCAATGCTTTTTGAGAACGCATATGACTTTCTGCCGTTCCATCACCCAGCCGGAGCATCCATTGACTGCTGTGACGGAAGTGATACCGTAATTCTTTCACCGCCTTCTCGGCGATCCCGGACAATGGATGGAATGTGCTGTGCTGCAAACGATCAAACAAGAGAACGCCGAACGAGTCATATAAAAATTGCCGGACAATAGTCCTGGCAAAATCTCCGTTCGGTTGTTCCACCAGAAGCAGGTTCTTATATTCCAACGCCTCCCGAAAATAGACGATCGCATCAGCGGTACGTCCTTTCCCCTCTTCCTGAGCTGCCGCACCGTATAAATAATTTGCCTGCCCAATGCAGTCCAACGCTATATTCGCCAGTGCGATATCTTCTTCCAAGATCGGTGCATGGCCGCACCATTCGGACAAGCGGTGTCCGAGGATGAGTCGGTCGTCTGCAAGACGAAGCAGGTATTCAATGATCGGCGTATTTACGGTTTTTTCCACAGTTCATCGTCCAATGTGTGTTTATAGAAATGCGGATGGCGATACACTTTGTCCTTGGTGGGCTCAAAGAAAGACGGCGCATCTTCCGGTCTTGATGCAATGATATGTTCTGACTTTACCACCCAGATGTTCAATGCATTCCCTCTGCGAGCGAACACATCGCGAGCATTTTGGAGTGCATTTTCCGCATCGGCAGCACGAATACTTCCTGCATGCATATGCGGTGCATTATCGGATTCCTGGATGAACACTTCCCAGAGGTCCCATTGGTCATGTGTCGTTTGTTCGGTCATAGCGATTATATTAGTATTCAGCATCCTCCTTCGGCACCGAAGAAAGATGAAATTGAGAAAATGTGGTTACGCCGCTGCGGTGTTCTTTAACCGTTGTTTTTCTTCATATGCCCGTGCGGCATCGCGCACCCATTCTCCATTTTTATGTGCGGATAAACGCGACTGCAATCGTTCGTGATTACATGGTCCGTGTCCGTTGATTACAGCGTTGAATTCATCCCAGTCAATTTCTCCGGTCTCCCAGTTGCGAGTCAGTTCATTGAACTTCAATTTCGGATCGGGAATGGTCAATCCCCAGGATTGCGCCTGTTCCACCGTCATATCAATGAATCGCTGACGTAGTTCGTCGTTACTCTTCAGTTTAATTTTCCACCGCATCATATCAGGACTGTTTGGAGAGTTGGTGTCATGTGGTCCGAACATCATTAGTGTTGGCCACCAGAAACGGTTGAAGGATTCCTGCACCATTGCTTTCCCCTGTTCACCGGAAGTGATGAGCATTGCAACTATCTCCATCCCCTGTTTTTTATGGAAATTTTCTTCCTTGCAAATACGAATCAATGCACGGGAATACGGTCCGTAGGAACATTTTGCCATGGTCGTTTGATTGATGATGGCGGCGCCGTCCACCAGCCAGCCGATCATTCCCATGTCCGCCCAGGAGAGAGTCGGATAGTTGAAAATAGATGAGTATTTAGCCTTGCCGGTGTGGAGTTGGTCGAACATTTCTTCGCGGGAGATTCCAAGCGTTTCGGCAGAACTGTAGAGATAATGTCCGTGTCCGGCCTCATCCTGAACTTTAGCGAGTAAAGCAATTTTCCGGCGCAGAGAGGGTGCTCGTGTAATCCAGTTCCCTTCGGGCAGCATACCGATGATTTCGGAATGGGCATGCTGCGAGATAAGACGCGTTAATTGTTTGCGGTATTTCTCCGGCATCCAATCATTCGGTTCAATCGTCGTGCCGTCCGCAATACGTTTGTTGAATTGTGCTTCCAAGCTGGCGATGTTTTCGCTCATTCATTCCCTCGTTAGAATTGTGGTTCTGCTGAGATTGATTGCTTGAATATACAAAAGGCAGGATGTTTTCCAAAATCAATTCTGCCGATGTGCGGTCATGCCTCTCCGTTCATTTCATGCGTTTCGGTATTGTGCTCGATACTGAAGAGAAACTTCGCCTTAGGATTATTATCGACCGCCCGCTGCAAGGCATATTTCGATTCTGAGATGAATACAAGATTATCGTGTTTGTCGTTGAAGATCGAACCCGGATGAATTGTTTTGAGCCAATCAATATCTGATTCATGCTCGTATTGCACCCAGGAAGCTTTATAAAGGCTGAGCGGCCGGAACAAACAGGGCGCCCCGTATTCGTTCTGCAAACGATATTGAATGACATCGAACTGCAGGTCGCCGACCGTACCGACAACTTTTCGGTTTCCCTGGTTCTGCATGAATACCTGTGCAAGCCCTTCGTCCGTTAGTTGCAGGATCCCTTTCTCCAGCTGTTTGGATTTAAACGGATCTGTTAGCTGCAATTCCTTGAATATTTCGGGAGAGAAGGTTGGAATACCTTTATACATCATTTCTTCCCCTTCCGTCAGCGTATCACCAATCTTGAAGTTCCCTGAGTCATACAATCCTATAACATCACCCGGATATGCAACATCCACAACGTTTTTATCCTGCGCCATGAACGATGTGGGATTCGAGAATTTCAGTTCGCGTTTCAGACGTACATGATAGTAAAACTTGTTCCGCTCGAATTTGCCGGAACAGATCCGCAGGAATGCGATCCGGTCCCGATGCCGCGGATCCAGATTTGCATGTAATTTAAAAACGAAACCGGAAAATGTTTCCGTCATCGGTTCAATCACTCCCCGTGTCGTTTCGCGCGGCTGCGGAGCAGGTGCAATGGTGACGAAGGTTTCCAAAAGTTCCTTAACACCAAAGTTGTTCAGAGCGCTGCCAAAAAAAACAGCAGCGGAATTGCCTGCAAGGTACTCCTGAACGTTAAACGAAGGATACACTCCACGTACTAATTCGATATCGTGTTTTAGTTGCAGCGCCTGCTTCCCAAACTGTTCCTGCAGCTTCGGATCATCGACGCCGCTGAACGTTTCAATCTCTTCTTCTACTCGCTGTTTGTTCGGCGTGAAAAAATTAAAAGTGTTGTTGTGGATATTGAAAACGCCTCGGAAATTCGATCCGATACCCATCGGCCAGGTGAGCGGACGGACGTGAATGTTCAGTTTCTGTTCAATCTCGTCCAACAGTTCAATCGGATCCCGTCCTTCACGATCCAACTTATTGATAAAGACAATCACGGGGGTGTTTCGCATCCGACAGACGTTCATCAGTTTTTCCGTCTGCTCTTCGACTCCCTTCACACAATCGATCACCAAAATAACACTATCCACTGCTGTGAGTGTTCGATACGTATCTTCCGCAAAATCTTTGTGGCCCGGTGTATCCAAAAGATTGACGGTGTAATTATTATAAGAAAAAGTCATGACGGACGTCGACACAGAAATGCCGCGCTGCTTTTCGATTTCCATGAAATCTGATGTCGCCGTTTTTTTGATCTTGTTGGATTTCACGGCACCGGCAATTTGAATCGCTCCGCCGTATAACAGAAGTTTTTCGGTTAATGTTGTCTTCCCGGCATCAGGATGGCTGATGATGGCAAATGTTTTTCTTTGTTGAATTTGTTTCAAAATGCTCATGGGAATAAAGCAAAATTAGTCTGACAGAAAATGAATTAAATTAAAAACGGCTGAGAGAGCCTTGCGAGAAGCGGAAGTGTGGTCGTTACGTATGTGTCTGAACTTGCATATTTAAAATATACCGAAAAATGAACGGAAAGGAAACCTAAATTCTCGAACTGATGATCTGATCGGCAATCGTGTCGATCTCTTGATTGCCGGAGATATTGAACCATTGGATTCGTTGTTCTTTACGGAACCAGGTCATCTGCCGTTTGGCAAATCGACGGGTATTCTGCTTCATCAATTCGATCATCCGTTCCCTGGTAATCTCGTGACGAAGATAGGCAAAGGCTTCCTTGTAACCAACCGTCTGCAATGACTGAAACCGATCATCATAATTCGCTTTTTTCAGCTCTTTTACTTCTCCCAGAAACCCTGCAGCAAACATCGCTTCCACCCGTTTGTTGATGCGATCATAAAGAATGCTTCGTTCCCAAAGAAGGCCGACAAATCGGCTATCATAAATCTTTTGTACTGCATGCAGTTGATGAAATTGAGAGATCGGTGTTCCAGTCTCATAGAAGACTTCCAACGCCCGTATCACTCTTCGGTATTTCGATGCATCCATCAATGCAGCAGAGGCAGGGTCGACAGATGCTAATTCCTCATACAAAACGTCTTTCCCATCCTTTAATAACCGGCGCTCTAACCGCTCGCGAACTTTACCGGATATTTCCGGCAGTTCAAAAAATCCATCGACTAATGCCTGAATGTAGAGTCCTGTTCCACCGACAATTATCGGCATGTTCCCGCGTGCGACAATCTCTGCGATTACCGCTCTGCCCTGCACCTGAAAATCACCAGCATTGAATTTTTTGTCAGGTTCGATTAGATCGATAAAATGGTGCGGGACGAATCGCAGTTCTTCCGGCGTCGGTTTCGCGGTGCCGATGTTTAATTGTTTGTAGACCTGACGAGAATCAGCGGAGATGATCTCGGACGGGAGTTTACGTGCAATGGTCAATGCAAGTGCGGTTTTTCCCGAAGCAGTAGGTCCGACAATAACGAGGATTTCCGGCAAGCTTTTCATAACAAATTAGGGATATGGGAGGACTGCAAATTGTCTGGTGTACATATTCGTCACGCCCACCACGCCATAACCGCCGGAAACATTCGAATAGTCCGGTTCATCCAGCCGTAAGGTTGCTCCGCCGGGGTAATTATTTGCAACACTGAAGTAGGTGTAAAGTGCATTGTCGAACTGATAGAGTTTGAAAACTGCCTGGACAAAACGTACCGTATCCAGCGGATTGGATCGGATCTCATCAATAGCCTGCTTATAGGTTTGCAGTGAAAATGTTTTGCGGATTGCATCGGTTCCTGCCGCAGGAGTAACGGATGGAAAATATTTTCCGTTTGCCGTATACGCGGTCGGGACTTCAAATGTCTTTCTGATCCAGTTCCCATTCCGGAGCAATTCATAGTCGAGATTGAACAGCAGCAAATACGATCCGACATTTTTCCCAAGGTACATATCAAAACTAATATCATCCTTTGCCAACGAATTTAAGAACGGATCAGTATTCACCTGCAACAAATATCCGTTCCCAATTCCGGCGAATGTGGTGTTTACCTCGGGATATCCCGCCGCTTGAACAGCGAGCCGATAGGAATGATCGGTTTTTACGGGAAGTTGATAATGCACATACGTCCGGATCTGCTGCATCCCGGCAGAAGTCTGCACAGTGATTATTGTATCGTGGAACGTATACGACAAAGTATCGCTGGTGACGACAACCGTTGCACCGGTAATCACTGTAGACGGCAGTGAAACATTTGGATTGTAGGTTTCCGGATCCACTGTTGAGGTGATGCGAATATACTGAGTATCGGTATTTGCAGAAAAAACAGAATAGACTACCAGTCGGCGTTCGTACGTACCATTGGGTGAAAACGACTCGTTGCAACCGGTTACCAGTAATGCACTAAGGATGCAGAATAAAAAAGCTTTCACTAAAACTCCACTTTAAGAAATGCTGTCGGCAGAAACGGCAGCATCGATATTGACTGCAGCGTTTTCCGGTCGTAATACAGAATATTCTTGTTGTTGTACACATTCACGATATTGATTCCGCAGTTCCCATTCAGGAAATCAGTTCTCACATTATACGTGAGGGTAAGATCCAGGCGGTGATATGCCGGGAGCCGGGCAGCATTTTTTTCGCCAAGAATAGTGTAAGGAGATCCTGGTTCACCGATCGAAGTATTTCGACCGATATCTGAAAATGTCATCCGGTTATAGATTCCGATTGTTTGACTGTATGCATATCCCGTCCCATACTCCCACCGGAAGGAAATGTCAAAATTGTCAGATAATCGCGTAATATTCAACAAATTTACCGAATGCCGCCTGTCGTACCTCGGTGCATAAGTAAAATCATTAATCGAAACAGATGTCCACCCGATTGTATAGGATAAATACAGGTCCATGAAATCGTACTTATACCGCAACAATGTTTCAACGCCGTACGATTGACCGGTGCCATTTACATAATCCGGATCCCAGGCAAACTGTTTGTTCTTGTTATACAGCACCAATGACGTAAAATCTTTATAGTATGCCTGAATGCTGGAGGATAATTCTGCAAAGAGATTGCCGTCGATTCCTGCTGTATAATGAATCGCTTTTTCCGGTACATTCTGTGAAGGGATATATATCCACGCTTCGAACAGCGAAATCACATCATCTTCGTTGCTGATCGTGATCAATTTTTGAGTAAAGATTCCAAAGGATAATTTGAACCGCCATTCATCAAAGAATCGGTAACTGAGATTGACCCGTGGTTGCAGCGAAGAGGTCATATCCTTTCCGCTGAGAAGTGAGAGGATGTCCGAATGAACTCCGATATCCGATTTCAACTTGTCGGAATTCAGCTGATACCGGAACCAGGCGGAAATCTCCGCGGCGGCATCATCCAGCTTCATCGTAACATTCGATGGCAATTCAAAATTATATTTGTAACTAATACCGCTCACGTCAAAACCGACGAATAACAGGTCGCTTGATTCAGTATAGATCGTCAGATCCGTCCGTATTCCGAAATCGTTGATGGACGATTCCGCCGAACGTGCAATCGATGATTGTTTCGCATCCCTGGTAATACTGAAATTGCTCGAATACAGAACTGTCTCAAAATAGACCCTGTCCTGGATCAGGTCCGACACTTTGAAGGAAAATGCATTGGTATTCCACCGATGATCCGGTTCAGCCGCATCCGATGAAACGACATCGTCATTGCTCATGAACAGCGTACCGCTGTATTTGCCGTAATCCTCGGTACCAAAATTTGCTTTCGCAATGAGATCATAGAACGAGATCGGCGGGGGATTCCGCAGGAACTTGTTGAATGTATCAGAGAACAACGATTTCCTGCCACTGATGAGCCAACTGTTCCGTCCCGAAATCGGACCTTCCAGCATCACTTTGCCGGAAATGAAGTTTATATTGGCATTGCCATGCACCCCGGAAGTGTTTCCATCCTGTGATTGAACATTGACGACCGATGACAACCGTCCACCATATCCTGCCGGAAATGATCCGGTATATACTTCCGCGGTTCGTACGATGTCGGGATCGAAGATACTGTATATCCCGAAGGCATGATATGGATTATAGATTTTCATGCCATCAAAAAGGATCAGGTTCTGGTCTCCGGCACCGCCGCGCACATAAAATTTGGATGTGACATCAGAAGAGGAAACAATTCCCGGAAGGATTTGAAGAGAGCGCAGCAGGTCTCCTTGTGCAGCAGCCGGAATCCGTTGCAGTTCTTGTTGTCCAAGCACATGCGTGCTTGTATTGATCTCCGATAGTTCGGACTTTCTACCGCCGATTACAACTACTTCTCCAACCTCCACCGGACGCGGCAATAACTGGAAGTCGACAGAAACAGGATTTTTACCCAATACCCGTACTTTAACCACTTTCGAGATATAGCCGATTGATGATGCAGTAATCTCATAGGTGCCCCATGAGAGTCCGCCGATGAGATAAAATCCGTTCGAATTCGTCCCGACTCCGCGGTTCGCACCAATCACGGTGATTGTCGCAAACGGGATCTTTTCCCCGCTGGTACTATCCTCAACAACACCTCGAATATCGGTCTTCTGTGCAATTGAGAGTTGAACGAAGAGAAGAACTGCAAGGACGAAGAGTATCGCGGTACGATTCATCAACTCCATCCGTTCTTTCCGATCAGCGGTACAAACTTGAAACCTTCAACGATTTCTTTTTTAAGAACTCCGTTCACCTTTACTCCAATCACCAATTCCTGAGTATCGCGGCCGCCAACAGGAATTGCCAGACGCCCACCCTCTTTCAACTGTTGCACTAATGCCTCCGGTATATGCGGTGCACCTGCTGTTACAATAATGCCGTCATACGGTGCATGGTCCTTCCAGCCAACAGTTCCGTCCCCTCCCTTCGAAGCGATCCGTAAGTTCAATGTATCAAATATCTTACGGGCATTATGAAGAAGACTCAAATGTCGTTCAATGGTGAAGACCCGACAACCCATTGTCGCAAGTACAGCGGCTTGATATCCAGAACCGGTTCCGACTTCAAGAACTTTTGCATCTTTTGTCAATTGCAAAGATTGCGACATGAACGCAACCGTATACGGCTGCGAGATCGTTTGTTCGGCGCCGATGGGAAGCGCATTATCTTCATAGGCACGATTGATGAACATTTGATCGACGAACAGATGCCTCTCTACCGAGGACATTGCGCTGAGCACATGTTCATCTGTAATCCCTTTCTTTCGTAACGCTTCGATCAATTCCTGACGTTCTGTTTCAAATCTTCCCATATTAATACTGTTTCAATAATACTTTGATAAAATTCATTGTAGTACGTACGTGTTTCATATTACTCTTTTCCCCGGCATAGATCGTTGCGATCGGAATGGCATCGAACGAGAATCCTGCCGCGGCGGCTTTGATTAGAAATTCCGTTTCCGCTTCGAATCCTTCCGATCGAACTGATATTTTTTCCAACACCCTGCGGGTAATGAACCGAAAACCGGATTGACTGTCCTTGATGATTGCGCCAGTACGCAATCGAACCATTGCTGTCGTCAGTGTATTCGAAAGCAGTCGATGAACCGGCATACCGGCTGTGTTGTGGAGTCTGTTTCCGATAATGATATCTCTATTTCCCTTGCTGTGACAGGATATGAAATTCGGAATTTCTTCCGGTTGATGTTGCAGGTCTGCATCCATAGTAATAACGGCATCAAAATCGTTCTGCAGTACATATTGAAACCCGGTCTGCAATGCTGCACCTTTCCCTTTGTTGTGTTCATGGGAAATGACCTTCACACCAATTCGTCCGGCAGTTTCGCGTGTCTGATCCGTCGAACCATCGTTAACAACAATGATCTTCTCTTTCGAAATTACTGCGAGCGTCCGTTCGAGCAGTTCGGGGAGTGAAACAGCGGCATTATACGAAGGGATGACAACTGCGACATTCATCACTGCGGACGAATTGCCTCCTTTACATTCTGCATCGTTCGTTGAACGGAAAGAACCAGCCGTTCCCGGAGTTCTTTCCGGAGATCTTTTACTGCTATCTTGTACTGCAGTTCGCCGTTGTCGGCTATCGAAATTGCCCCGGTCTCTTCAGAAACGATTACTGCCACTGCATCCGTTTGTTCCGTGATCCCCAAACCCGCCCGATGCCTGGTTCCGAGAGCAAGATCTCCGATGCGGGTCGTGGATGAAAGTGGAAGCGTACAGCGCGCCGCTTCGATGATACGGTCATTCACAATTACCGCACCGTCATGCAGCGGTGAACGAGGATTAAAGATGGAGAGCAGCAGCGCACGGCTGATCTGGGCACCTAATGCGATTCCTGTTTCGACAAAGGATTTCATTCCGGTGCCCCGCGCGATAATAATTAATGCTCCCTGTTTCTTTTTAGAGAGTTCAAGCGCCGTAGCGGAAATCTCTTCAATCGATTCCGTTACATTGAGCCGCAGAAATAATCGAACCAACCTGTTCCGGGCTATGGTGGAAAGCAACCGCCGAATCTCCGGTTGGAAAATGATTATGAATGCCACCACCCAGATATCCGTCAGTGTCCGTAGAATCCACCCCATAGCTTTCAGATTGGACGTCTGCGCTATCAATGATAACAGCACGATCACCACAAGTCCGATCAAGATCTGCGCACCAATGGTCCCCCGCATCCCCCGGTACAATTGATAAAAGATAATGGCTACCAGAAGGATGTCAATAACATCCACAACGGTGACCGCGAGAAAACCGACTTTAAATAGTTCCATTATTGTGCATAGAGAATTGCATCGATGATCATTGCAACACGTTTCATTGCCTTCACATCGTGTACACGAATGATATTTACGCCGTTCATGATTGCTGCAGCGACGGATGCTGCCGTGCCCTCTAATCGATCATCAACAGAAGCATTCAAAATTTTCCCTATAAATCCTTTCCGCGATGTGCCTATTAATATTGGAAGCTCCATGCAGCAAAATTCATCAAGATGTTTTAAAAGTGAAAGATTGTGATCAAGATTCTTTCCGAATCCTATTCCTGGATCGATAATAATATTCCGCACACCGGCGTTCCTTGCTTTTTCTACTGATTGCTGCAATTCGGAATACACTTCCTTCACAACATCCGTGTACTGCGGATTCGCCTGCATCGTTTCCGGTGTTCCCTGGATATGCATGACGATAAGTGCGGCCTGATGCCGGGCGGCTACCGAAGCAATTTCTCCGTCAAATTTCAATCCGCTGATATCGTTGATGATGGATGCACCGGCCGCGACAGCTTGTTCCGCTACCACGGATTTCGTCGTATCCACTGAGATAATAATATCTGAACGGTTTCGCAGACCTTCAATAACCGGAATGATCCTCTGCAATTCTTCGTCCAAAGTCACCGTGTGCGTTTCTCCATACACATCCTTTGGCCGCGTAGATTCCCCTCCGATATCGATGATGTCTGCACCTTCGTCAATCATCTCCAGTCCCCTCGCAACTGCAGCATCGACATAGAGATATTTTCCGCCGTCTGAAAATGAATCTGGAGTAACATTCAGGATGCCCATCACATACGTCCGACGGGAGAGGTCAAGTGTCGTCCTCCCGATCTCAAGCGGATGTTGATATCTGGAAACTTCTTTCATCTGGTTCAAAATATCGAATCGTTGATGGATATGCAAAAAGAAAAAACTTTCTCGGTACGGCACAGAACAAAAAACCCTCTGTGAATATCAGAGGGTTCTTCTATTTATTATTTCTGGAATATCTTCGTCCATTCGTACTTCTTTCGCTTTTTCAGGTTGGCGTTGTGGTAGATATAACTGAAAATGAGCGGTACAACTGTCGTCGCTTCGGCATACACCATTTGTTCATGGGTTGTTTGCACTTTCCCCCAGGAACTCGCTTCTTTCAGCGTTGAGGAAGAACAAGCACCGTCACGGACATCCGCCACAGTGATCTGGACCGCATATTGGTGCATCGGTACGTCAACTCCAAGGACTTCTGCGCAGACAACCGTATCCTGGATGAAATTCTTTGGAACACCGCCGCCAATCATGAACAATCCGGATGTCTTGGCTTTCATCTTGATCTGTGTTAATTCATAAAAATCTTTCACGGAATCGATGGTCATATACGGCTTTCCCGCTTTCATCCGTTCATGCTGATGTTTCACAAGACCGAATCCGGCCGACGAATCGGAAAATGCCGGACAGAAAATCGGAACATTGTTCTCATACGCCAGCTGGACGAGGGAGTTTTTCTTCTTTGCATTCTTCACACACCATTTTCCCATTTCATAGATGAATTCACGCGACGAATATGGACGCGGTTCGAGCGATTCAGCGATCGCAAAGATCGTACCGTCGCACACCTGCAGCGCCTTTTCGTCGATATAGGTATCATAGATACGATCGACATAGTTGTTCCGCAGCATGTTGTCGTCGATGAATGGAGTTCCCTTGTAGTGTTTGAATCCAAGAGCTTCAAAGAAGTCCATATCAACAATAGAGGCTCCGGTCGCAACAACCATATCCACCATGTTGTATTTGATCATGTCGGAATAGACATTCATACATCCGCCGGCACTGGTGCTTCCTGCGAGAACAAGAGCATTGGTACAACCGTTATGTTCGATCATCTTCTTGAAAATATCCGCAGCCCGTGCCGTATCGCGCGAACTGAAGGACATATCTCGCATTGCGTTGATAATCGTCGTTGAATCGAACGATGTGGCATCAACCTGTTTCACGACATCTTTTAATAGACCTTTTTTCTTCATTGCATTTTCTCCTTTGTAATAATGATAGAGTATGTGTTCCCGTAATTTTTCAGGATGCCGAAACGGCTTTCAATCCGATAATTGAGCCGATCAGTGTTGTTAGAAAAACAAGCCGCCAGAATTCCGCCGGCTCCTTAAAGACAAAAATTCCTACTACTACCGTACCAATAGCACCGATGCCTGTCCAAACGGCATAGGCAGTGCCGATCGGCAGCGTCTGCACAGCTTTATATAATAACGCCATGCTGATCGATAGTGAGACGAAGAACCCGGCAAGCCACCATGCTGCTTCTGCACCGGTAGTTTCCTTTGCCTTTGCCAAACATGACGCAAAACCGGTTTCAAAGAATCCGGCGACAACGAGCATAATCCAATTCATAGTACCTTGTCAGTGAAAGTGAATTGATGTACGTTTTGAAAAACTATTGAGAGAAAAATTAAATTATGAAGCGGAGTACCATTCCATTGCGTTGGTACTGTCGGAAAGGATATAGGACGAAATGTAGATCGTCTCAAGCAGATGTAATATGATGGTATTGGTATTCAATGATATTGATGATTTCTTTACAAAGATACGATTTTTTCCGATGACTTCACAATCAAAGATACCGGAGGTCAGGATGCAGATACTGTTGCACATAGTCCTTTACCGATTCTTCCAGTGTTCGGAATTGGACAGGACATCCGGTGGATTGAAGTTTCATGATCGTTGCTTCTGTGTGATATTGATATGCAGAGCGGATTTCTTCCGGCATTTCGATGTATTCAATATTTGGGGTTGTTCCCAATGCTGAAAAGACCGCCCGGGCAAGATCGTTCCATGTTCGTGCTTTACCTGTCCCAAGATTATAGATACCGTTCACTTTCGGCGTATTCAACAGCCACCAGAGCACCTCCGTACAGTCCTTTATATAAACAAAATCCCGCACCTGCTCACCGTGTTTGTATTCCGGCAGGTAAGATTTGAACAGTTTAATTTTTCCGATTTCCTGAATCTGGTGATATGCTTTACAGACCAAGCTTTTCATATCTCCCTTGTGATACTCATTCGGGCCGAACACATTAAAGAATTTCACTCCCACCACTTTATTTTGAAGTCCGTGCTGCAGTACCCAAAGATCCAACAGCTGTTTTGAATATCCGTACGCATTCATCGGTGCAAGCGTGGGTGAAACTGCGTCATCATCGGAAAAACCAAGTGAACCGTTACCGTAGGTAGCTCCGCTGCTGGCGTAGATGAATCTCACTTTTTTCCGCACAGCCCATTCGGCAAGAATTCGAGTGTACCGATAATTATTTTCCATCAAGTGATCGACATCTTTTTCCGTCGTTGATGAATTCGCCCCCATATGGATGATTGCGTCGATCTTCGGAAGGCGATCGTTCAGCAGCATTTCGATGAAATGATCTTTATGCACATAATCCGTGAATCGTTTTCCGACAAGATTTTTCCATTTCGGTGAAACGCCCAGTTCATCAACGATGAGGATGTCGGTGACACCTTGTTCATTGAGTTTTGAGACCATTGCACTGCCAATAAATCCCGCTCCGCCGGTGACGATAATCATTTTATACCTATTCCAGGTTCAACATTCGTCGATGATGTTAGTAATGCAAAATTATTTCCGTCCGCAGCGGTCGCAAGCAGCATTCCGTTGGATTCAACACCCATCAGTTTCGCTGGTGCAAGATTGGCAACTACGATGATTGTCTTGCCGATCAACTGATCCGGCGTCACTTTTTCTGCAATACCGGCCACGATCTGCCGTTGTTCAAATCCAAGATCTATTTGCAGCTTCAGCAATTTTTTCGACTTCGGTACCGCTTCTGCCTGCACTATTTTTGCTGTCCGGAAATCGATTTTCCCAAAATCGTCATAGGTAATCTGCGGCTTAAGAGGGGTGTATGCCGTTTCAGCAGTTGATATTTCAATTTTTGTCTCGGGCGGTGTTCCCAATTTTCCCAATTCCTGTTCGATAGTAGTATCCTCTATTTTTGTAAAAAGAATTTCTGATTGTCCCAACGGATGGGATTCAGGCAACCGCGGTTCCCCCGCCTGTTCCCAGAGCTCCTTCTCAATCTCAGCGCTCAGATTCAGCATCTTCCAGACTTTTGCAGAAGAGAAAGGAACAACCGGTGAGAAAAGAATCGCCAATGAACGGACGATATTCAAACAAATATTCACTGTGGTTCCGCACTGAACGGGATCACTCTTGAATGTTTTCCATGGTTCACTGTCATTAAAATACTTGTTTGCTGCGCGTGCAACATTCATCATTTCCATCGTCGCATCGCGGAATTTGAACTGTTCGATCAATTCACCGATGCGTTCCGGTGCAGATTGTACATAAGCAAGAACTTCTGTGTCACGATCATTCACTACGCCCCGTTTCGGTACAGTATTGCCGAAGTTCTTTGCAGCAAACGTTATGGTCCGGTTGATGAAATTTCCGTAGATATCAGCAAGCTCATTATTGTTCTTTGCCTGGAAATCCTTCCAGTAGAAATCCGAATCCTTCGTTTCCGGAAGATTGGTCGCGAGCGTATACCGAAGAATATCCGCTGGATAACGTTCGAGCATATCCTTAAGATAAATGGCATTGTTGCGGCTTTTGGAGAACTTTCCCCCTTCCAGATTCAGGAATTCATTTGCCGGCACGTTGTCCGGCAGAATATATCCAGTTTTCGCCATCAATTCCGCTGGAAAGACGATCGTATGAAAAACGATGTTATCCTTGGCCAAAAAAGCGATATACCGCGTGGCATCGTCGCACCAGTATTCTTTCCATTTGTCTGGTGTACCCTGCTGTTGCGCCCACTCTTTCGTTGACGAAATGTATCCGAGTACTGCATCGAACCACACATAGATCACTTTCCCTTCAGCCCCTTCGAGAGGCACTGGAATACCCCAACTGAGATCGCGCGTCACAGCGCGGTCCTGTAATCCCTCTTTCAGCCAACTGCGTGTCTGTTGTAAAACATTTTCTTTCCATGTACTGGAATGACCTGCGATATAGTCTTCCAATTTTTTCTGAAAACTTCCCAGTGTGAAATACCAGTGTTTGGTTCTTTTCACGACAGGTGATTTTCCAGTGATCAAACTCTTTGGTTCCTTTAATTCCAGTTGGTCATAATATTTCCCGCAATTATCACACTGGTCTCCGCGCGCTTTGTCATATCCGCAGTTCGGACAAATTCCTTCCACATACCGGTCCGGCAGAAACATCTGTGCTTCGGCATCGAAGAATTGATCTTGTTCATTCGGCACCAGATAGCCTTTTTGAAGCAGGTCGAGAAAGAATTCCTTGGACGTTTCATGATGCACCGGCAGCGACGTTCGGGAATAATTGTCAAAATGTATCCCGAATTTTTTGAATGCCGATTTATTGGCTTCATGATATTTATCAACGATCGCTTGAGGGGTGGTTTTTTCTTTTTCGGCGGAGATAGTGATGGCAACACCGTGTTCATCCGAACCGCAAATATGAATCACGTTTCGGTGTTGCAGCCGTTGATACCGTGTGTAAATATCCGACGGTACATACACACCCGCCAGATGGCCGAGATGGATATGACCGTTTGCGTACGGGAGAGCTGACGTTATGAGAATCCGTTTGAACTTATTTTGCATGCAATAATCGTCGTAATTGAACCGTGAGAGAGAGCATTACCAGTGGAAGATACACATTTCTTCGGAGAAGTTCGAGTGCTCGTTCGATGGCGTTCAGGCATTCTTCAAGGTTTTTTCCGCCGAACTTCCCGACAAAACTGTGCAATTCCGCAGCTTGATCGACATTCAACAACGTTTGCTCCGCACCTTCGCGTAACACGACTGAATCACGGAACCATGCCAGCAGCATTGTTAATAACTGTTCAGCATGATCGCGTTTGTTGCCGGTGAAATATTCCTCTTCTTCTTCCAGCAGCTTTATCGGAGACGGCCCGAGAATGCTTCGCAGAAACCGGACCGCATCCCTGCGGTACTGATCCACATCTTCGCCCAACAATTCGAGTGCGCGCGAATAATTACCTCCGGCAAGCCGGGATGCAAAGTGCGATTGTTCTTCGCTGGCCCCTAAACGTTCGCGCAATGCGGCAGCGATTTCATCCTCCGAAAGCTGCGAACATTGGATCAACTGACAACGGGAAAGGATCGTTTGTTTTACCGAATCTTTCCGTGAGGTGACCAAAAGAAAGTGGACACCCTCTAACGGTTCTTCCAGCACCTTTAATAGCGCATTTGTGGATTCGTCATTCATGGCGTCCGCATCGAAGATAATGAAGATCTTCTTCCCCGCCTCCGCCCCGCTCATAGAAGACTGTTTTTTGATCTCGCGAATCGATTTGATGCGGATGAACCTCGCCTTGGGAATATCGATATGGAAATACGGATTAGCTGATTTTTCCGCAATCTGCCGGCGCACTTCCGCCAATACTTCGTTCTCCAGACTTTCCCCTTCGTCATTCTTTTCTCCGTCACCGCCTGGAAGCGGAAACACGAATTTTAGGTTGGGGTGCTGCAACAATACCATCTTTTTGCAACTCGGACATTCGCCGCATGCCGTTTCTCCGTTCTGATGACAGAGGAGTGTCCGTGCAAATTCGATCGCCAAAGCATCTTTCCCCACTCCGGCATTGCCCCAAAACAAGTACGCATGTGCGAGACGCTCATTGCGGATGGCGGAGCGAAGCATCTGCTTTACCCGCTGCTGTCCAATGACCGTATCCCAATTAAAATGCATGGCCGATCCCGAAATGAACGATGGAAAATGAATTATGGAAAAACCGTTGTTCATACAGCCATTGTTGACCGAGCGGTTTTTTCGGATCGTATAATCTCCAGGCGATGTCAAATCGGAATGGACCTACGAATGTTTCATACCGCAGTCCAAAACCGACCGCCACAGCAATCTGATTGAGCATAACATCCTTTGCCTCCACCCAGGTATTTCCATAGTCAACGAACGCAACGGACCAAAACCGTGGCAATTCTAAAATGTTGATATTTCCCCCGTTCGGAAATAACTGCGAACGAACCTCCATGCTCCCTTCGAAAGCGATATTACCCCCTTGCAGGGCATCACTGAAGGATGCAAGCTGTTTATCTTTCCATCCGCGCACACTGCCGGAGCCGCCGACAAGAAACCTTCGGGGCAGCGGAACAGGTGTAGCGTTATTCTTTTGATTGTATAACTGGGCAATTCCCGCTTTAATTTTTAATGCAAATACCTGATGTTGATCTGATTCCCCGCTGAAATAATGTTTCACCAGGAATGAGACTTTCACATATTCCGAATACGGTAGACCGAAACCGCCTGCCGTCCTGCTGATTAAACCCGCTTCCTCGACTGTAACCGAATGGAAGAATCCTGCGGTCGGAGAAAAGAAATTATTTGTTTTATCCCGTTGCAACGTGAACGATTCAATGAAATTGAATTGTTTCGTGGAATCATCCGGCCGGATGCCTGTCGTTTCCTCGCTTTTATACAATGGATCGACGCGTTCGATGTTGAATTCCGTAACACCGATAGTGAATGTTGCCAGTTTTGTAGTGAAAGCAATCTTAGCACGAAGCGTGTTTAGATCGTATTCTTTTTGCTTTTCCGCTTCGGCTGTCAGTGTGATGGACGCGCTCGTTTTATTACTAAAGAAGTACGGGAAGACGAGTTGGGATTGGATATCCGCTTTTCCGAACAACGTCGGTTCGGCAAGTCCCTTGGAAAACGCTCCCCGATAATACAGATCTTCGATCTCATTGGCGCGGGCACGGGATGAGATTGAAAAATTCTGAGCTCCGCCAAAAAGATTGCGGTGTTTATAGCTGAGCCCAAGACCAGTGGAAAAAAGAGAATTATTTTCGTTCAGTACCAGGATCTCCGGCGTAATCTCCTGAAGTTCCAACATCTGGAATGAGATCTGGAGCGGGATGAAATTTTCATCATTATCAACAGCGGAGGTTTGCTTCCGAATACTGGCAAATTCGAACACTCCCAAGCGATTAAGATTTTGTTCACTGGTGAGTCGCTTCTCATCGTTGTAAATTTCCCCCTGTTCAAAATCCAACTGCCGAAGCATCACAGTACTGTCGATTTGCTCATCCTCATGGTCGAATCGTACATCGCCGAAGACATACCGCTTCCCGATTTGGAACACCAGTAAAACGGAGATATTATTGGTTGAGGCATACCGTACTTGAGCAACACTGTCCAGAAATGCATTCGCGAATCCGGCATTCTGCAAAATCCGAAGAATGCGGGTCTGTTCTTCCACAACACTGTTCTTGTTGAACGGTTCCCCCTGCTTTATCAGCGATCGTTGTTGGATCTCCTGAAGCACATCCAGAGTGACCTTGTCGATTCCAAGAAACCGGACAGTATCGAACATCGATTGCTCATTCTCGCGGATATCTATGGAAATATCAACAGAGGAACGATCTTCCGAATAGGTAAGTGTCGTGTCGAGCATTGCATTAAAATATCCCCGCTCCCGGAAGTATTCCTTGATATTGATGATATCCTGAGCGAACAGATTCTGATTGAAATATGAGCGCGGAGCACCGATCTTTTCGTAGATATTTTCATTCAGAAAGATCCAAACGCTCCACGGAGTCTCCAACGTCGTCAGTTGATTCGTGATCTCCTGTTCAGTTGTGACGCCATCGATGGTGATGTCGATATCATTTACCTCAGTCTGTTCCGTAGTTTGTTGTGCGAATACCGGAAGCGTAAAGGACAAAAGAAAAAACAGACTGAAACGAGTGAGATGTGTGGTCAGTGATTTCAACGGTAATAGTGGCGTGTGTATAAAAAAACCCAGCGGAAAAATGCTGGGTTAAACGTTCATACGGAACGGGATCATCGCTTAATAATCGTTCTCGTCTTCATAGAAAAAGTCGCCGTCCGTAGGATAATCCGGCCAAATATCTTCTATGCTCTCATACGGCTCGTCGGCGTCTTCCAATTCATTAAGATTTTCGATCAATTCCGGCGGTGATCCAGTCCGGATCGCATAGTCGATTAGTTCTTCCTTTGTTGCAGGCCACGGAGCATCATCCAGATACGAAGCCAGTTCCATAGTCCAAATCATAAACCAAATGCCTTTATTCTAATTTCTAATTTCTGTTATCAACGAGTTGTGCGCGTATCTTTTCATAGTCTACATCATCAACAAAGAATTCAACCGGATTCTGTTTCTCCCCGCTCCTGATCACTTCATAATGCAGATGCGGACCGGTAGAACGTCCTGTATTTCCTGAGTAGGCAATGAGTGCGCCCCGTTTTACGCGTTGGCCAGACCGTGCAACGCATTTTGAAAGGTGCGCATACCACGTTTTATAGCCATATCCGTGATTGATCTCCACCGCTGTTCCGTATCCGCTGCCCGTTACTCCGGAGAATTCAATTATTCCATCTCCGGTAGCATATACCGGTGTGCCGATATCATTGTGGATATCCACACCTTCGTGCCGCTTCAAAATTCCGATGAATGGATCCCTGCGCAAACCAAAACCATGGTAGGAATACGTGCCGACCATTGGTTTGATGGCCGGCATAGATGAGAAGATGACCTTGTTATTTTCGTACTGTTTATAAATCTGTTCATAACTCGATCGTTGGAACGTGATCTCTTTATCCAATTTATTCAGCAGCTGTTGAGATGATCCAATAAGTGTGCTAGCTTCGCTCGAAATGAGCCCTTCATACGAAGAGACACTGGCACCGCCGGTTCCCAGTTGACGCGTCTCATAATCGATCTTCGGTAGATTGACGATGGATCGCAGTTGGTTATCACTCTTTGAAAGCGAATTCAGATACGCAGTATAACTGTTCATCTGGTCATTCAACTCTCGAAGCTGATTCTTCAGGACGAGGTTTTCAGTGGAGAGTTCACCTGCTGTTTTGATCCCCAATCCCAAGAAATCTCCATACGCGTTGTTTGCCGTACCGAGCATGGAAATAAATACGATAGTGGCGACAGCCACACCCGCGGTCATTTTCAGCCGGTACCTTTTCGCCTCAACGTACGATACCTGTTCATCTGAATAAAAAAAGAGTTTTTTCCTTTTCAACATCTCCCTGCCATTTTGTGAATGCAGTAAGAAAATATAAAAATATGAGCGGTTTGTCAAGAATTGAAATCAAAAACGCCCAATTCACTCAAAATCATGCTCAAAATAGTCAATACTTCGTTTACCGACACCTTTTGTCTTAATTTGTATCACTTTTTCCAGCTTTTTTGAAAATTCCTGTGCTGCATCATATCCATAATGCTTGGAGAGATAATTTAATGCAATCACTTCGGAGATGACCGTCACATTTTTCCCAGGTAGAATCGGCAGACGAATATGGGGAAGTTCCACATCCATAATACTGATTGTTTCCTGGTCCAAACCAGTCCGTGTAAAATCTCCATCGGATTTCCATTCCATTAATTCAACGACGACTTCGATCCGTTTCTGAAACCGTATCGCGCGCACTCCGAAGATACTCTGGACATCAATAAGTCCCAATCCGCGAATTTCCATGAAGTGTTTCACCAGGTCTGTACCGGTACCGATCAATATATTTTCCCCCTTTCTGGTTATCGTCACAACGTCATCAGATACAAGTCTGTGTCCCCGCTCCACTAGATCCAGGGCGATCTCGCTTTTCCCAATGCCGGACCGTCCGACGAACAGCAATCCGATTCCGTAAACATCAACAAACGAACCATGAATGGTACTCTGTTGGGAGAATTGATCATCCAGAAAATCGCTGAGGAGATAAACACATTTTGTTGTCTCAAACGGCGTCCTGAAGACTGGAACATTATGGTCCTCTGCGATTTTCAGGAGTTCCTTGTCCAAAGTATTCTTGTTAGTAACGACAATGCATGGGATCTCGAATTTGAAGAGCGTATTAAATGCCTCAATACGCTTTTCCAGAGACATGCTTTTCATATAGCGTATCTCGGTATTTCCGAATACCTGTACGCGATCGTATGTGAATAAACCCACATACCCGGCAAGTGCCAGACCCGGACGATGGATGCTTTTTTCTTTGACCTTGTTGTCCAGGCCGACGTTTACCAGCGTTTCGAACTTCAGCCGGTCCTTGTTCTTTTCGAACAAAAACCCGACTGTGATACTCTGTTTTCGATGTTCTTTGCCAATGTTCAATCCCATAATTCCTCGTTACACTTTTGCACGTGTTTTACGGATTACTGTTTTTTGTTTTTCACGAACTTTCGCTTTGTGCCGCTGCAGCTGACGTTCGATTTTTATTACCGCAGCATCGATTGATTTTGTATACTCTTCCGTTTTTTCCAATGCCTTTAATACCGATCCCTGCACTTTCACTAATAATTCCGCTGCCTTCAAACTGTTCTTACTTTTTTCATAACTCAGGATAAGGTCTGCACTAATGATACCATCGAAATGATTTTCCAGTTTATTAATAGCGCCAAACGCATAAGAACGAAGGGTTTCGTGTGCCTTAAAATGACGTGCAGTGATATGTATATTCATAATGGTCTCCTTTCAAGACGTTGCTTTGGGATGTGCTTGCTGATAGATCTTTTTCAACCGTTCGACGGTAACATGCGTATACACCTGAGTCGTGGAGAGGCTCTCATGCCCCAGTAATTCCTTCACCGCGATGATATCCGCTCCGTTATCAAGTAAATGTGTGGCAAAGGAATGCCGCAAAACGTGCGGGCTTTTTTTCTGAAGTTCTGTTGCTGCAGAGAGATATTTCTTCACCAGTGTGTTCACCATGGAAGGCGTCAAACGGTTCCCTTTTCTGTTGATGAGCAATGCGCGTTCAGTGGTCTCAGATTGCGATGCGATCTCCTTTCGGAATGTAAGATAGTGGAGAATGGATTGGTGTGCTTTGAGAGTAAAAGGAATGATCCGCTGCTTATTCCCTTTCCCCGTAACTTTAATCGTGCGGTTCTTTCCATCGATGTCTTCCAGATTCAAACCGATAAGTTCGCCCCGGCGAATGCCGCTGCCGTAAAACAGTTCCAGCATGACTGAGTCGCGTGCGCCATCGAATTTTTCTCGTTCGGGAAGTGCGAAAATCCGGTCAACCGAATCCTTGTTGATAAACTGCGGAAGTTTCTTTTCGACTTTCGGGGTGATGATATTCAGCGCCGGGTTCCGGCGCATGATCCGTTTACGGACAAGGTATTTATAGAAGGAACGCAGAGTCGATAGTTTCCGGACAACGCTTTTTTTCCCTAGCCCGGAATCGAGCAAAAGACCTAAAAACACGCGGACCACGTCCTGGTCAGTATCCTCGTGCCGCTCCGTCAACTCCGGGAAATCGTTCTTCAGAAATGTAAAATATTGAGCAAGATCGTTCGCATACGATACAATAGTGTGCGGTGAATAATTTCTTTCGTTTTCAAGATACGAAAGATATGCACTGATCAGTTTTTGCATTCAAATGCTCAGACTGCAATTGCCTGCGCTTCCTGCTCGTCAAGATAATATTCTTCTTTACAATTGGGACAAAGCAGAAAATCGCCCTTTCGTTTTGTCGACTTCTTGGTCAGATAGTTATTGCCGCAATGTTTGCATGGTTGCATCACCGGCATTTCCCAAGAGATGAAATCGCATGTCTTGGCATCCCCGGTCGCATTGGAGCAACGATAAAAGATCCGTCTTTTTCTTGTCTTACTTTGCACAATCTCACCGTCCGCACATTTCGGGCATTTCACGCCAGTTGAAATAGGCTGAGTGTTCTTACAGGTCGGATAGTTGGAACAGCCGAGGAATGTTCCAAACGGCCCTCCTTTGACTTTCATTTCACCGCCGCACAGTTTACAGACCACGCCCGTCACATGAGCATATTTTTCCGTTTCATCTTCCAGCGGTTTTCGGTTTTTGCAGGTGGGATATCCGGAACATGCTTTAAACTGTCCGTACCGTCCCCACTTGATGATCATTGGTTTTCCGCAGAGGTCACAAGCTTCACCGGCATCCTGTTGAAGGGATTTCTTAATCTTGCCCGCTTCATCATTCATATGTTCGAGCGAGTGACTGAACGGCTTATAAAAATCATCCAATACCTTAACGTAATTATTTTCACCGCTCGCAATGGTTTCCAACTCGTCTTCCATTTTTGCGGTGAATTTATAATTGACGATCTCCGGAAAACACTTCATCAGTATCTTAATGACCACCTGACCCAGTCCGGTTGCAGAAAGCTTCCGGTCTTGTTGGTCCACATATTGTCTGTTGAGAATGGTCGAAAGGATCTGAGCATATGTACTGGGACGGCCGATTCCCAATTCTTCCAGTTTTTTAACCAAACTGGCCTCCGTATACCGAGCCGGAGGCTTTGTAAAATGTTGTTTCGGCAAAATCTTTTCCATTTTCGCCGATTGGCCTGTTTCAAGGTTGGCGGGGATTTTTGATGTTGGATCCTCATCGGCATCTATCCCGTGCTCTTCCATAACATCGTCATACACTTGCAGAAAACCGCGGAACAACGGTACAGATCCGGTTGCACGGAACAGATACTCAGCGCCGGTAATATCCACCGATAGCTGTTCAAACGTAGCGTTGCTCATCTGCGATGCAACAAACCTGTTCCAGATCAGTTGATAGAGCGCATACAGGTCCTTATCCAAGTGTCTTTTAACATACTTTGGAGTGAATTTAATGGAAGTCGGACGGATCGCTTCATGGGCATCCTGCGAGGATTTCCCTTTCTTGAAAGTCCGCTTTTCTTTCGGAAGATATTCAGCTCCGTAATTCGTATAGATAAATTCCCGGACAGCACCAACCGCTTCCTCGCTCAGTCTTGTGGAATCCGTTCTCATATAGGTGATCAAGCCGACTGTACCATCATCTCCGAGATCGATACCTTCGTATAATTTTTGCGCCAACATCATGGTTCGTTTAGCCGAAAGCCGCAGTCGACTCGCCGCTTCCTGCTGCAATGTGCTGGTGATGAACGGAGGATTCGGATTCCGCTTCACTTCCTTCTTTTGAACATCGGTGATGCGGAATTGCTGCTGTTGGATTGACTTTACATGTTCGCTGGAGATCAGTTCATTGCCGATCACCGGATCTTTGCCGGAGATTTTTGCCAGGCGGGCAAAGAATGGTTCCGATTTTTCTGTCTTAAATTCAGCTGTAATCGACCAATACTCTTCGGCAATGAATTTTTTGATCTCATCTTCGCGTTCGCAAATAATGCGGAGTGCCACAGACTGAACGCGGCCGGCAGAAAGTCCATAATACACTGTCTTCCAAAGAAACGGACTGACCTTGTAACCGACAAGGCGATCCATTGCACGGCGGGCTCGTTGAGAATCTACCAGATTTGCGTCTACCTTTCGGGGATTATCCATCCCTTCAGCGATACCGCTTGGAGTTATTTCATGGAACAGAACACGATAGATTTTCTTGTTCTTATCCTCCAGTTCCTCAGCAATATCGGAAGCGATCGCTTCCCCTTCGCGGTCCGGGTCAGTTGCGATATAGATATTCTTCGCGTCTGCTGCATGGTGCTTCAACTTGGACAGCACTTCTTCCTTCCCGGCAATCACTTCATAGGTGGATGCATATTGATTCTCGACATCAACACCCAGTTTGCTTTTCGGAAGATTCTTGATATGGCCGACCGATGCCTCGACAACATACTCTTTACCGAGATATTTGTTGATGGTCTTTGCTTTGGAAGGTGACTCTACTATAATTAACGATTTACCCATGATCTCTACTGCATTCCCTGTTTAATTGATTGCATCCTTGCCGCCAAGCATCGTTCGACTCCCCGTATTGAATGAATCATCGCTCTCAGCCATTAATTGTGCTACCATTGATTTTATTTCATTGACGTCGATCGTTGCGTATCCGCTCATCATTATACGGTCGATGAGCACTTCGATATCCATATCCGTGATGAGTCCCAATTCGCGAAGCTGGATCAGATATCCATATGCTTCCGCATTGATCACAGAACGTTCCGCTTCGTGCAGTACCCGGTGAGAATGCGGCGATGTCGACGCTGTGTCTGTAATGATATTCTCTCCATCAGAAATCTTCTCATACAGCCAATTGAATGCAGTACTGATTTCCGTGGTGGAATAACCTTTTTTTGACAGGACAGTCAGGTCGATATCATTGATGGGAATATTATTTCTCAATTCACCAATCAAATATGCCAGAATTTCGACTATTTTTTCCTGCATGTATTTTCCTTCCTTCACTAGTTCAAACTCAATTCCGAAACATAGCGTTCCTGGATTGAATCCATCTTCCGTTTCGTCGCTGTTGATGTATCCTGATATCCGATCGCATGCAGTGTTCCATGTACGATCAGCCGTGTCATTTCATTTTTCATGGTGACGCCGTTTTCATTCGCCTGCCTTTTCATCTGCTGTGCGTTGATGTAGATCTCGGCGTTTACACCTTTCTGTTCCAGCGGAAAGGTGATGACATCCGTAACGTAATTGTGCTGCAGGAACCGCTTATTGATCGACCGAATCGTTTTATCATCGACAATAACAAAAGATAAATCCGCTTTCCGGATCTTTTCCTTCATGCAGACAAACGCCGCAATCCCCCGAAATGACGCAACGGGAAACGACACTTCCTTATATGCTTTGGTTACATCGATGACAATCATTTCTTCGACGGTTTTTTTACAGTTTCCGTTAATGACAAAGCGATCCCCGCCAGCATCACATCAATGCTAAGCATCCGGTAATCTCCGGAGAGGATCTTACGGTCGACATTTGCGTAGAATGTGCAACCGCCCTCTTTCTCAATGACGATCGCCGAAACTTTATCCTTTGACTCGCCGATAAAGGTCACCTCTCCTACATCCTGGCTGACGACATATCCACTGCAGAACTGCAATTGAAAATGTGTGTTGTGCGTATATGCAGAGATCAGATTCCCTTTTTTCTTTCCAATGGCAATGTTCGGATAGATTTCCAGAGCCAGTTGACGATTCTCCTTTGCATTGGACAGTTCAAAGCGAAAATTGTTTCCTTTGAACGCGCCGGAAACACCAAGAACTTTCCCGATCTTCGTTATATCAGATTTTGTGAATGTTGATTTCATACGGAATATCCTTCAAACAGAAAAACCCCGCATCTCGTCAATCGGGGTTTGATGTCTCACGGTAATATGGAATGTAAGAACGTTCAAATGAGCATCAGGTCTGTACAAATATAGAGAGAGGTTGCTATGCAAGTCAAGTTTTTCGTTCTACCACGAAAGATCGAGACCTTCGTATGCTGCGGTACACTCAAAAGTGAATTTCTTCTGTTTTATTTCATGACGGCACTTTTCCAGAATTTTATCAACATTTTCGTCGGTCCTATTCGGCTCATGATGGAACAAAATGCAATGTTTCACTCCGGCATCGTTCGCCAGTTTCAGGGTAAACAGGTAGTGGGAATGTCCCCATCCGACCTTATCAACATACTCTTCCGGCGTATATGTGGCATCATGAATAAAAATGTCCGCCCCACGTGCAAAATCCACGATCCGTTGATTTGGATCCCCTGCCTGCGATAAAAATTTCTTCAGTACCACCGGCTCGAAATTGGTCATGCTTGTTGCCGATGCCTTGTCAAACGGTTCATTGTCGCTGATATACACGATCGACTTCCCGCGGTAATCTATGCGGTAGGCAACGGTAAAACCCGGATGGTTCACGTATAATGTTCGAACCTGTGCATCAAAAATCGAGAATTCTTCTTCGCCAATACTCCTGAAATGGATGTTCGCTTTCAGTTCGTTTAGCTGGATCGGGAAATAAATCTTTTTCATCTGATCGGCAATGATATGCTGCAGATCGATTTCTTCTCTGTCCGTACCGATAACAGTGATCTCATTGCCGGAAACAAATGCCGGTTTGAAAAACGGAAATCCTTGAATATGATCCCAGTGCGGGTGCGTGATGAGGATAAACGTATTAATTGACTCGCCGTTGGCGATCAGATGGTCGCCGAGGTTACGGATTCCTGTCCCGGCGTCAAAAATAATTAGTTCGCCGTTATCGAGACGCAGCTCAAGCGAAGGGGTGTTCCCACCATATCGTACGGTGTTCTTCCCCGGTGTAGGAATTGAACCGCGCACTCCCCAAAATTTCAGTTTCATCAGTGGATTCCCTTTTTCAGATGCGGGTGGTGCAACAAACTCAACGGTATGTTGCTACATAATCTATATAATTCTGCGCCGACTGTTCGAGGAATTTCCGTTCCTCCATTGTCAGCGGCCGGATAATCTTGGCTGGCACTCCTGCCGCCAACATGCCGTCCGGTATGACCATACCCATCGTTACCACTGCCCCAGCAGCAATTAAACAATATTTCCCGACTTTTGCATCATCCAACACGACAGCCCCCATACCAATTAACGAATAATCATTAATTGTGCAAGCATGGATCACCGCGCTGTGACCTATTGTCACATTTGAGCCGATATTTGTGGGAAATTTCTTATTCGTGACATGAACGACAGTATTGTCCTGAATGTTCGTACGTTCGCCGATTCGGATGTAATGAACATCTCCACGAATAACAGTATTATACCAGACACTTGAGTCTTTACCAATATGAACATCGCCGATGATATGGACACCCCCTGCGATGAACACACTCGGATCAATTGTCGGCGTAATCCCTTTGTAAGGTACGATTCCCATAAATTACTTCGCCTTCGGCGGCACCCATCCGGGTCGCGTCCATTTGATTAATTCAATATGGACACTGCCGAGGATCACCTTCATCTTGGCGACGATCGGCACCCCAGCAGCATCGTTGCTGAAATATCCCTGGAAATACCCTGTTAATCCGAACACGCCTGTAAAATCAGATGTTCCGTCAAATTCCACTGTTTCGACAGGATAATTGACCGCATCGATCTCTTGCTTTCCAAGCTTGTTCATAAAATTAAAATGTGTTTTGTACGATTTCTCATTCACCAAAACCGGAACACTGTATTTTTTTTCCTGCCGGAAATTCTTTCGTGCATAGAAGAACAGACACAAACCGTCCAGTTGTTCTTCATAGATAGGTTCTTCGCCGCTCTTTTTTACGATACTTCCCGGATCCGTTCCCATTTCATAAAAAAGTTTGTTCTTTTTGTAATCGAAATTATACTTTACGTACGGCATATTATCCGGTTTTGTTGTCGTGTGTGTTACGAACATTTGTGAATATCCCTCCGCCGTCATTTCACTGTAAAACACCTGATGCAGGTCCACAAACGGCACTCCGCTGTATGAATCAAGGTATGCCTTCGCTTTATACACTTTCCTGCCGTTCCGTGCTGCAGTATCAAGAATCTGCATCTTTACAAGACCTATATCAAAAATAGAATAGCTGACGTTATACTGCAGTTCTTCGCCGATAAAATATTCTTGATTTTCGAAAGGGATTTCAAATGCAAACTCCGAAGGTGTTCTGGCTGCAAGTCCAGTAACTGTAGAGGAAGGTGCAATAAAAATAGACAGCAGCGCTGCGAGAGCGCTGCCGAACAGGATCTTTGAAACGCGGGAAATCAAATTCATAGGAGGAAATATCTCAATTTAATCTGGCGAATTTTTCTGCTTCGGGGAATAACGACACCGCCTTTTTCACCTGGTTATCAATGCCAAGCAGCACGGTATACCACCCTTCATTATTCCAGAAGTTTCGGGCAATGTACGCTTTCATCCGCGCCTGGATGTAGTCTTTGTCTTTAATAAAATCTTCTTCTACATATTCAATCTTTTTTTCTTTAGCAAAGGCGATGAATTCATTCATCAATGCATCGTCAATAACAAAGTTCTTGTTGAACGATACCATATCCCCCTTATATTTATTCTTGAGTTGATCGCCACTGCGGGTCAGGTAACCGGCGATGAATTCATAGAACATATTTCGACGGTTTAACTGCACGGAATATTTCGTAATGCTTCCCGGTTTTACAATAAAATCCGGCGTGATTCCGCCGCCGCCAAGAATGACTCTGCCTTTGGCAGTTTTAAATTTCGGCCGCGCGGAATCTGACGTGCTTTCTTTATGTTCAAGATTCTCCCCTTCTTGCTCCTCACGAGTAAATGCTTCTTCTTGATATTTATCCTTATTGTCATACGACCGCTGGATCAACCGACCGCTCGGGGTATAATACCGTGAAATAGTCAACCGTAACGCAGATCCATCGGACAACGGAAATTGCTTTTGGACCAGCCCTTTTCCGAAGCTTGTTTCACCGACGATTAAACCACGGTCCCAGTCCTGCATTGCACCGGAAACAATCTCGCTTGCCGATGCCGATCCGTTCGACAGCAGAATAATGAGCGGCATTTTTTCAAATTCGTTGTTATTCGTATAGGCAAAATATTCCTCGTTGAACTCCGGCCTCCGGCTGAGGGTATAGACGATTTTTCTCGGATTACCGGCTGCATCCGCTTCCAGGAACAAGTCAGACATCTTCACTGCCTGATCGAGATATCCACCCGGATTCGAACGAAGATCCAGTACTAATTTCTTCATTCCTTGTGATTTCAGTTTCTGCAGGGCCGCAACCATTTCCTTCTGCGTCGTTTCTGCAAATCGGGTGACATTGATATATCCGACATTGTCGTTCAGCATTGTCGACACATCAACACTGTAGAGCGGAATAACATCGCGGATGATCTCAAATTCCAAAAGCTCCTTAACGCCGACTCGGAAGATGCTCACAGACACTTTTGTCCCCTTCGGCCCCTTTAATCCCTTCATCACTTGTTCGTTATTGAATCCGACTGAACTCTTTCCGTCGATTTTGACAATCTTATCGTTGGACATGATACCGAGGGATGCGCTTGGACCGCCGCCTATCGGCTGCACTACTGTAATCGTGTCATTGACGATGGAGAATTCCACACCGATCCCCTCGAACCTCCCCTGGAAATCCTCCGTCACTCTCTGCATCTGTTTCGCTTTGATATACACCGAATGCGGATCGAGTTCGTTCAAAAACCCAGTGATGGCATGCTCGGTTAAATTCTGGGTGTCCACATCCTCAACGTAATATTTTTCCGTCAGGCTTAAGACATCTTTGAACTTTGACAGTTGTTCATAGATATTGTCTCCGGAAATCAGATGGTTTACCTGAGTTCCTCCGATGAAAGCCACAAAAAAAACTGTAACGATCAAAGGAATTGAGAATCTCTTCTTCATAAGTACGCTCCTAATATCTTCTCTCATGATTGTGCAAAGATGGTGTGATAGATAATATAGTATAGTCGGTTAATTTGCGATGATATTGTGCACATGTTAAATCAAATAACAAGAAAAACCAGTCAAAATCAATATTGTGCCGAATTTAGAGATCAATTGTAAAACCGGAGAAGCAATGCCGAATTCGGGAAGGGTATTTTCTCGAATACGTTGCCGATTCGGCGCATCCATTCGGATACCCACAACATGGCAAGATGATCAGAATGGAAAAGGACTTACTCCGGTCGCATCTGCGGAAAGAAGATCACATCGCGGATATGGTCCTGCTGTGTCAACAACATCACAAGACGGTCGATCCCGATGCCGAGTCCCGCTGTCGGAGGCATGCCGTATTCCAGTGCTCGAAGGAAATCGTCATCCATCGTCTGTGCTTCATCATCACCACGTTCGCGAAGCCGAACCTGATCTTCAAAACGTGCACGTTGATCGAGCGGATCGTTCAATTCGGAGAATGCATTGCAAATCTCCTGGCCATTGACGAAACCTTCAAACCGTTCCACCAATCCCTCTTCGCTGCGATGTTTCTTAGCAAGCGGCGAGAGTTCCACAGGATAGTCCATGATGAATGTCGGTTGAATGAGATGCGGCTGAACTTTAACGCTGAAAATTTCGTCGATAATTTTTCCTGCGCCGATTTTCGGATCGAGGTCGATATGGAGTTCCTTTGCGATGGCACGAAGTTCCGTTTCGTTTTTCCCCCGCAATTGTTTTCCCGTATACTGTTCAATGGCACCGAACATCGTCAACCGCTGCCACGGCGGAGTGAAGTTGATCTCGTTTTCGCCCAGTTTCACCATCGCAGATCCGTTCAAAGTCTGCGCGATAGAATAGATCATCTGCTCTACGAGTTCCATCATCCATTGATAGTCCCTGTACGCCACATACAGTTCCATCATGGTAAATTCCGGATTATGCGTTCTATCCATCCCTTCGTTCCGGAAATCCTTTGCAATCTCGTACACACCGTCGAATCCGCCGACAATCAGTCGTTTCAAATAGAGCTCATCTGCAATTCTCAGAAATAACGGGATGTCGAGCGCATTGTGATGTGTTTCGAAAGGCCGCGCACTTGCTCCACCGTAGATCGGCTGCAATGCGGGAGTCTCTACCTCAAGAAAATTCTTCTCATCAAGAAATTTCCGTGTCTGGCGAAGGATCATGGACCGTTTAATGAATGTTTCCCGCACGGAAGGATTCACAACTAGATCGACATAGCGCTGCCGGTATCGCAATTCCTTATCCGAGAACGGATCGAACGTCACTTTATTTCCCTGTTCATCCATTTTTTCCTTCACCACTGGAAGCGGCCGGAGGGATTTCGACAATAGTATGCTTCGGCTCGCATGGATGGAAACTTCCCCCATTTTCGTTCTGAACACAAATCCTTCCACTCCGACGATGTCTCCGATATCAAGCAGTTTGAAATGATCGTACGATGCCCCGAGATCGTCTTTTTTCAGATACACCTGGATCTTTCCCGTCATATCCTGTACATGGCAGAAAGATGCTTTGCCCATCCTGCGGATGGACATTATGCGCCCTGCCACGGCGACGATCCATTGCGGCATTTCGTCTTTGAAATTTTCCAGGATCTCCATTGCGGATGCATTCCGTTCAAACGAATGCGGATACGGATCCACGCCGGCTGCGCGAAGATGTTCCAATTCTTCACGACGCCGAACCATCAATGTGTTTAACTCTTCGTGATACTCGTTCTGTTTTTGTTCTTCCATAATTCTTTCTTCATAGATGAACCGATGCTGTGCTTTTCAAGAACAAATATTCTGACCTATTCTTCCCAGTCACGCAACCGGTATTTTGTTATCGTTGAAATTCCGCCAGTTTGATGCACGCATCATTCTGAACTTTTTCTGCTTTTGGTGTTTCGACCGTATAATGATTTACCATCATCGAAAATGCAAACATCTCACCATCTCTGCTGGTAACATAGCCGGACAGCGTCCTCACAAAATCAATCATTCCGGTTTTGGCGCGGATATTCCCTTCCGCTTTTGTTCCTTTCATTCTGTTCTTCAAACTTCCGTCAATGCCGGCAATCGGAAATGTTTCATAATACGATTCAAAACCGTCATCATTATACATTCCGGCTAATACTGATACAACATCTGTCGGTGTCACAAGGTTTTTCCGTGAAAGACCGGATCCGTCCGCCATTCTCATCATCGATGTATCAACTCCCCACAGAGCAAATAGCGGAAATGAAACCGCCCGGCCGTTGCCTGCCGAACCAAGTCCGAATTTCTCAAATCCCAATGTCCGGAACACATTCTCCGCATAGAGATTCTGACTTGATTTATTGATGACACCAATAATCGCTGAAGTCGGGACCGATGTATACGATGCAAGTTGAATCGCTCTGTCATACCGTATGGTATCTTTTAATTCATCACAATCGAGTGGATGGCCATCAATCCGGATCCCTTTTGTCTCCAAGACTTCTTTTAATACACTCACTGTATAGAGCGTCGGATTTTCAACGGATACAGATTCTTTATGCTCATTTTTGCCAGCTGGAATTGATCCACGCACGTACACGGTATTGGTCCCTCGAGCACGGAAAAAATTTATCTCCGCCGAAGTATCTTTGCTCACCGTTTGTTTCGTCTGGTTTACAACATTCACATACGCCGTTGTTGGGATCCATGAAATGCTGCAGGGTCCCTTACCATCGAACGACGGTACAATACGGAAATCGATACAATTGTCATTGAAAGAGAGACCACTGATCTGCGCCGCATAATAGTCTGTTTCATATCCCGACGCCCATCCCGCACCGTAATTATCATCGTCAAAGCAATTATCATCTCCGATGACATTTCCGACGATTTCGGTGATCCCGCGTTGTTTCAAACTGTCTGCCCACTGTTCGAACGTCTCGGTCGGTCTTCCGTCATTGAAACGCCCGGAGATACTCGGATCGCCGCTGCCAATCACGATGAGGTCGCCGTATAACGTATTGCCGACGATGGAGCCGTTGGTCACCAATCTGGTGACATACTGGAATTCTGGACCCAGTTCCTTCAACGCGGCGGATGCGGTGAACAGCTTCAGGTTTGACGCAGGCATGAACATCTTTTTTTCGTTCCGTGCATACACAATTTCGCCGGTATTCAGGGACTGGACCATTACGCCCCAGTGGGCATTCGCAAATTCCGGATTATCGAACAAAGCGGAAAGATCCTGACCCAGTTTTCTTACCGGATCAATGACTTCAACTGTTGCCTCTCTGGCGGAACACCCGAGGAGAAATAACAGCAGTGAATACATTTGAACTGAAGTTTTCATGCAACGTACTTTAGTCAACGTATTACGGTTGCACCTTTCCGGCTGGGTACACTGGTAAATTCAACCGATCCGCCGCTGTTCTGTTCGTCAGCGCGGTGATTTCATATAATTTCAATGCATGCCATGGCTGCACCTGTTCCCAAACAAATCTCCATGCCCAATTTCCGTGAGCATGACCGGGCAAATTCATCCGGGCATCGTTTCCAAGTCCCAGAACATCCTGCAGCGGGAATACCGACATATCCGCAACTGACTGGGAAGCGAGCCGAATGAAATCCCAATGGATCTCCCTTCCGTCCGTACCGGCATATTTTTTTACAAACTCCCGTTCCCTCTCCGTTGCCGATGCAAACCATCCAATCGTCGTATCATTATCGTGTGTTCCAGAATAGACGACTGTATTGGAGATATAGTTATGCGGCAGAAAATTATTCTTTGTATCCGCTGCAAAAGCAAACTGCAGGATACGCATGCCCGGTAAATCATACCGGTCTCTCAATTCTATGACGTCGGGAGTGATTTCACCGAGGTCTTCAGCGATGATCGGCATCTTGCCGAGTTTCTTTTCTATTGCATCGAATAGTTTCGCGCCAGGACCTTTTACCCAACGGCCTTTCACCGCCGTTGCTTCCGTAGCCGGTATCTCCCAATATCCTGCAAATCCGCGGAAGTGGTCGATTCGGACGATGTCAACTAATTCCAGCGTTGTTTTGATCCGTTGAATGAACCATGCGTAATTCTCTTCATGCATTGCTTTCCAGTCGTAGAGAGGATTTCCCCATCGCTGTCCGGTCACCGAAAAATAATCCGGCGGTACGCCCGCAACAACTTTTGGCCTCATATTCTTATCAAGATGGAACAAATGCGGATTTGCCCACACATCGGCACTTTGATAGGCGATGAAAATCGGAATGTCTCCAACGATCTTCACACCGCGGTCGTTAGCATATTTTTTCAGAGCAAACCACTGGCGAAAGAAGCACCATTGAGTAAATTCCCAAAAGTTGATCTCTTCTTCTAATTCCTTGCGGATCTTCTTCATCGCTGACGGTGTGCGTTTTACCAGATCGGCATCCCAGGATGACCATTCCGCTCCGTTGTATTTTTGGATGATGGACATGAACAGTGCATAATCTTCCAGCCAGGCGCGCTGTGCTTTGCAGAAAGTCTGGAAGTCGTCCATTTCCGTTTTCGATTTCGACGCAAAGAATTGTTTCGCTGCGATCCGAAGTTTACCCATCCGAAAATTCCTGACATCATTGTATTGTACTTTATGCTGATCGAAAGATGGAATCCGTTCCAACTCACTTTTCGAAAGCCAGCCGCGATCGACAAGTTCCTGCAGATCGATCAGCATCGGTTCTCCTGCAAAGGCGGAGAGACACATGTACGGGGAATCTCCCATCCCGACCGGCCCCAACGGCAGCATTTGCCATAATTTTTGGCCGGCAACGACAAGCCATTCAATAAAATGATATGCTGTTGTACCAAGATCGCCGGAACCAAACGACCCGGGCAGCGATGTAGGATGAAGCAAAACTCCGGAACTGCGTTGAAAATTCATATTAGTTATTCTCTTAGTTAAGTTGTGTGTTTTCTAATCCTGCTAGTTTTTTCAATTGCCTAATTTCTTTACCCGTCAAATGCCTCCACATTCCACGCTGCAATCCCTGAACATTCAATCCGGCATATTCAACACGGTGAAGACGATCCACTTCGTATCCAAACGATTCGAACATCCTGCGTACCTGCCGGTTCTTCCCTTCATGGATGTGGATGATCACTTCCCGGCTTTTCGTACCCGGAATAATTTCCAATTCTGCAGGCGCGGTTTTTCCATCTTCCAGAAAGACACCGCTGGCAAGCTTTTCCGCATGTATTGTATCGAGGCCTTTATCGAGGGAGACGTGGTACGTTTTAATGATCTCGCTGGAAGGATGCATCAACTTGTTGGCAAGCATCCCGTCGTTAGTGAGAAGTAATACACCGGTGGTCTGTCTATCCAGCCGTCCGACGGGATAGATACGTTCACGGGCGTTGACCAGGTCCAGTACCGTGCGCCGGCCTTTTTCATCGCTCGCCGTGGTGATAAAATCTTTCGGTTTATTCAACAGGATGTAGACTAACTTCTGCGCAAGTGAATACGTTTGTCCGTTCACTTTCACCACATCAGTTTGTGGATTCACTTTCGTTCCTAGCACCGTCACCACAACGCCGTTGAGTTCCACTTCTCCGTTCGTGATCATCGCCTCCGCAGCGCGGCGCGATGCAACACCAGTCATCGCCAGGAATCTGTTCAGGCGAAGAGTTTCTGGAAGAACGTTTTCACTTTGTTCTTCCACTTGCTCCAGCCTGTCTGGTCTGATTGGCCTGACGGGTTTTCCCGGGAAGTGTTTGGGCTTTCCGCCGGGTATTCTGCCTGGACCGGATGTCCGCTTTCGGACGCTGCCGAATGTACCGCTGCTTCTTCCATCGTAACTTCGGGTACGTTTTCTTCCGGAAGATGCACCTGGTCTTGCAGAACGTCCCCGGTCGGTTCTTCCACTGCGATCGGCAGGTTTGCCGCTGCTACTATTGCCAAATTCTCCGGTTCTGCGGTCATCGAATTTTCCCGTGCGTTTTCGGCCGAAGGAACTTCCGGTATGGCTGTCACGTCCTCCGCTTCCGGCAGTGTCGCGAAATTTGCTTCCGAATGAACCAGTTGTACTTCCGGACTTGCCATGCGGTCTGCCTGGACGTCCGCTTCCGAATGTTCCCGAACGTTTTCCTCCGAACTCTCCGGAACGATTACGGGACTCTCCGCTGCGGTCATTGGTGCGGCCCTTGCTGTCTCCGTCTTTTCGTCTGTTGTCATTTTGCTTTCTGATGATGATACTCCTTCTTCAACATTTTTATTTTCGACTGGAACGGGTGTTTGATCAGCCGTTCCGCTTTGTTGCGCTGCATGCCGGTTCTCCGCTTTCATATCTTCCGACACTTTGATCTTTGCCGCCTTTTGCGGTTTGTTCTTCGAACCTTCGTTCCCGTCGAGCTTTTTCTCCAGGTCTTCCTTGAATTCCAGTTCCTGTTGTTCAGCCAGCAGACGACGGTCGACTTCCAGCTCCGTTTCATTGATCAGTTCGGAAATCTCGCGCGGTTTTGGCAGATCGGAAAGTTCGTTTAATCCAAAATGTTCCAGGAATTTCTGTGTCGTTCCATACAATAATGGCCGTCCGGGAGTGTTCGCCCGTCCGGTGATATGGATGAGGTCCTTTTCCAGCAGTGCGTTGATGATATAATCCACATTCACGCCGCGAATGAACTCCACTTCTCCTTTTGCAATCGGCTGCTTGTAGGCGATGATGGCAAGCGTCTCCACGGCAGTCGGCGACAATCGACGGCGTGCTTTTTCTTTTGCGAGTTTTCCCACCCACGAAGAGAACTGTTCCTGAGTGGCATAAGTGAATCCGCCGGCAATCTCAATAATGCGGAATCCGCTTCCCATCCGTCCATATCCCCGGTTCAGTTCCCCAACCGCTTTCCTGATAATCTCGGCGTTCACCTGGTATTGTTCTGCCGGAGGAAGATCCTTGTTCACTTCATCCACAATTGAACGGATGAAGCGTACGGTCATCGGTTCATCGCACGCAAACACCAGCGCTTCGATGATATTCTTCAATTCGGTGGAGACAACAACCTCTTCCGTTGTCCCTTCCTCTTTGACCTCTGATGGTACATCACTCATAAAATGCTTCTCCGATTGTACTCGATGCGATCCATCACCTGCCGGTTAATATGTCGAATCCGGCGGTGCTATGGTCGTTTCCTCGCTCACTTTTACGATGGTAATATCCGTATAGGGATTGTATTGATTAATCGCAATGATCTGCTGTTTCATCAATTCCAGAACAGCAATAAATGTTACGACGATTCTAATCTTCTCCGTCATAGAGATGACAATATCAAAAAAAGAGATCTCTTTCTTGTTCTTAAACAGTTCGACAATAAACTGCATTTGTTCATCCAACGACACATTCAGTTTGTTTATCTCGTGTACATGTTTTCGCGGCATTTTGTTCACCGCAAATTGGAACGCTGCGATCAGATCGAACAGCGTTACATCACGAATGATGTCGTCATCATTTCCTTCTTCGATCACTTTCGGATCGTGTTCGAAACTTCCGCGGTATGCCAATTTACGCTGCTGCAGTTGTCTCCGCTCCAGTTCCTCCGCCATCTCTTTCCAGCGTTTATATTCCAGCAACCGCCGGACGAGTTCTGCCCGGGGGTCAAATTCCTCTTCTCCTTCACCGTCGGGCCGCGGCAACAGCATCGCTGCTTTAATCTGCATCAGTTCCGCCGCTGTCACGATGAATTCACCGGCGATATCCAGATTCAGTTCCTGAAGGTATTGAAGGTATTGAAGAAACTCTTTCGTAATCTTCGCAATGGGTATATCATAAATATCCAACTCATCCCTTTTAATAAAGAAGAGAAGAAGGTCCAAAGGTCCTTCGAAGTCCGATAATTTTACCCTGTATGCTTTATCCATGCCGTACGATCATCCAATCTTCATCACATGACGAACTTCGCGCATCGTTTCTTCTGCCACACGTTTTGCCCGTGATTCACCATCGTGAAGGATGTATTTTACTTCGACGGGATTATTCTCGTAGTATGCCCGTTTCTCTCGGAATGGCGTGAGCGTTTCGGCAATCTTTGCCGAACAGTTCTTTTTACAGTCCACACATCCAAGTGCACCGGATTCGCACCCCTGTCTAATCTCCGGAATTTCTGTAGAATTGAATTTCTGGTGATACGAAAAGACAACACAGATATCCGGTCTGCCTGGATCGTTCTTGCGGACCTTCAACGTATCCGTCACTGCAGTTCGCATTTTCTTTTGAATATCTTCCGGGGAATCAGAAAGCAGGATAGTATTGCCGATCGATTTACTCATCTTTTGATTGCCATCAAGTCCTGCGAGCCGTGCGAATTTTGTCAGTTTCGGTTCCGGCTCCGGGAATACTTCACCCCATTGCGCATTGAAGCGGCGAGCGATCTCCCGTGTGATCTCGATGTGCGGGACTTGATCTTCTCCTACCGGAACGACATCACCTTTATACAATAGAATGTCTGCCGATTGCAGGACCGGATATCCCAGGTGACCATACACTACAGATTCCATATTCAAGTCGCGAATTTGGTCCTTTAAAGTTGGATTTCGTTCCAGGCGTGCAGTAGTAATCAACATTGAAAGGATCAGGTGTAATTCCGTGTGTTCTTTGATTTGCGATTGGCGGAAGATCGGACTCTGTTGAGGATTGATACCTGCGGCAAGCCAGTCGATCACCATATCAATGGAATTTTGGTATAGATCGTTCGTATCGAGATTGGTCGTTAGCGCGTGATAATCTGCAATTAAATGATAATTATCGTATTCGTTTTGTAAGGTGACCCAATTTTCCAGTGCCCCGACAAGGTGGCCAATATGAAGTTTCCCGGTCGGGCGCATCCCTGAGAGGATTCGTTTTTTCTGTGTTGTCAAAAAATAGCTCGTAAAATAATGTGGAATGTTTTCGTTACTAGGAACGGTCTCAAAAATGAATTTTAGTTGTCATTCCGAACGGAGTCCCGTTCCGAAGAGATGGCTTTGCCAAAGGAGTGAATGAGGAATCTCTATTTACTTTTAAAGGTAAAAAACAAGATTTCTCTCTCAACTTCGCCGGGATCGCCACAAAGTGGCCACCTGGCCCTTAGGGCCTTCGGGGAAATGACATGGATTAAGTATTTTGAGACTATTTCTTGTAACAATTTAAAAATTACAATATCCTTCAACTTCAATCTTATTACTTTTTTACTTTTTCTAGTGCATGAACAAATACGGTTTCCAGCGATCATCCAAATTCCCTACGAAGTGCCGGATGAATGTAACATGATTTGGTTTCATCGGAGCCCTCATTAACGGCATTCCCGCTTCTTCCGGAGTGCTGTCTCCTTTTTTGTTATTACATTTTACACACGCTGCTACAAGATTTTCCCATGCATCTTCGCCTCCTTTTGAGCGCGGTTGCACATGATCCATAGTCAGCGGCACATCACCCCGTCCGCAATATTGACACCGGTGTCCATCCCTCCGAAGAATATTTTTTCGCGAGAGAATGATCTTTTTGTAGGGTACTCGAACGAAAGATGATAACCGTACAACGCTAGGAAACGGCATTGATAACGAAACAGAGCGGATCACTTTTCCGTTGCTGGCCTCTATCAATTCCGCCTTGCGCAGAAAAAGAAGCATAATTGCTTTTTTTACATTGCAAACGCTTAACGGCTCATAGTTCTGATTAAGCACGAGCACTTTACTGTTTAAGCGCCCATGGATACTTTTCGACTGGAATAATGAACTGAAGGCGACTCTCCTCCTCTAGCTACTTTCGGCATTTCTGTGAAAGGGCTTTTATATTACGTAACCGTCGATAATGTAATGTCTTTGCCTGTTATTTTCGAGAAAAAGGTTGATGGTATCCGCTAATTTTATAGAAATATAACAACGGCGGGAGTGAATATCAAATGAAGCGTTGAATTATATCACTTCTTTGAGGTGAAAATGATGCGATGGAGCAGGTAAAATAGCAGTAAAACAAAGGGAATCTTAACTGATTCCCCATGAAAAATCTATGATAACCTATTTTTCAATTCTCGGACAGAATCACCGCCAAATTTCTCCAAAACGGCGTTGGCTAGTACTGGTGCGACGACGGCCTCTCCAATAACAGCACACGCCGGAACAGCGCACACATCGGAGCGTTCGTACCGGGATTTTACAGTTTTATGTGATTTAATATCGACGGTTCGCAATGGATTTGCCAGAGTTGAGATCGGTTTCATTGCGCCACGAATTACGATTGGCTCTCCGTTTGAAACACCTCCTTCCATTCCTCCCGCCCGATTTGTGGGTCGAACTAATTTGTTCTTCCCTGTCAGAAGTTCGTCATGTACTTCTGATCCAAACCGCCGTGCATTTTCAAATCCGTCGCCGATTTCCACTCCTTTAACGGCATGAATGGACATCACGGCTTGGGCAAGCTGACCGTCCAGCTTTCTATCATAGTGGACATAGCTCCCTAATCCTATCGGCACACCGGTGACGATCACTTCGAAAACGCCTCCGAGAGTATCTCCTTTTTTCTTGCACGCTTTAATTGCTGCGATTGCTTTTGCTTCGATTGCTTTATTCATAATTCGAACTTCTGATTTATCCGCTTCAACAGCAACGTTCCATGCATTCCCTTTTACTGTTAAACGATGAATCACTTTGTTCATTTCTTTCATGTCCTTAATCTCCGCACTGCCAATCGATAGAACATGACTGCCGATAAATAATCCGATCTCTTCAAGCAGCTTTCGTGGAATGGAACAACACGCCACACGCATTGCAGTTTCGCGGGCACTTGCACGGTCGATAACGTTGCGAATATCATCAAACCCATATTTCACCGATCCGACATAATCTGCGTGGCCGGGACGCGGCAAAGTAATCTTCTCGATCCCGGCTCCGCTTCCTTCAACGGACATTTTCTCCGTCCAATTCTGCCAATCCTTATTGCGAATCATCAGTGCGATGGGTGTGCCGAGCGTTTTGCCGAACCGAATACCGGACAGAATTTCAACTTTGTCTGTTTCAATTCTCATTCTTCCGCCGCGGCCGTAACCTTGTTGACGGCGCCACAATTGATTGTTGATATATTCCGACGAGATGGAAAGACCCGCCGGAATGCCCTCGATAATTCCGACGAGCGCCTGACCGTGCGATTCACCTGCTGTAAAATAGCGTATCATATTATTATGAGAACTTTCAATGTTTCAGAATACTAATGGTGTATTGTAGAACTGGATACTTTACTATAGACACTAACTTTTCCATTTACCATTTTGCTTAAGGATTTGTCTGCTGATTATCAATTTCTGAATCTCATTTGTGCCTTCGAAGATCTTCAGGATGCGAGCATCGCGGTAGAATCGTTCCAGCGGAAGTTCGGCAGAAAATCCCATGCCGCCATGGATCTGCAACGCCTGATCGGCGATCTGCGAAACAGCTTCCGAACAGTATAATTTCACAATAGCAGCATCCAGAGTGATATCTTCTTTGTTGTCCAGTTTGAAAGCAGCTTTATAAACCATATTCTCCATGGCATAAATATGCGTCGCCATATCCGATAACATGAATTGTATCGCCTGAAATTTCGAGATCGGTTCGCCGAATTGTTTACGTTGTTTTGAATATGCAACAGACATTTCCAACATTTCTTTAGCGGCACCAAAACAAGCAGCTCCCAATCCCAGCCTTCCGGAATTCAATGTTTCCATCGCCACCAGAAATCCTCTGCCGTCTGCACCGATCATATTTTCTTCGGGAATTTCGACGTTATCGAATGCAAGCGTATTGGTCACGCTCCCTTTAATTCCGAGCTTCTTTTCATTCTTCCCGACTGTAATGCCGCCGAATGATTTTTCGACAACAAAACCGGTGATTCCTTTTTCCGTGCGCGCAAAAACGGAAAAGACATCCGCTAAGGCGCCGTTGGTAATCCACACTTTTTCGCCGGTTAACAGCCACTTATCCCCTTTTTTCTCTGCGCGAGTGGAAAGATTGAACGAATCGGATCCGGCATCCGCCTCTGTCAGCGCAAAAGCGGCAAGAAATTCGCCGGTTGCAAGACGAGGAAGATATTTTTTCTTCAATGTTTCCGATCCTCCAACCAAAATCGCCTGCGCGCCGATCGATTGATGTGCCCCGATCGTTGCTGCGGTCGAACCGCATACCCGAGCAACTTCTTCCTGTGCGATACAAAATCCCACTTTCCCAAATCCGCCTCCGCCGTACTCTTCCGGAATTGCCGTGCCGAACAAACCCACTTCTGCGATCTTCTTCAAAAGCTGTTCGGGAATCTTTTCTTCATAGTCGATTCTTGAAGCGATCGGTCGGATCTCGGCATCCGTAAAATCACGGGCCATATCCCTTAGCATGGAGTGTTCTTGCGTAAACGGAAAGTTCATAGTGTTAACATTTGAAATGAGCCAATATCCTATAGGAATATACAAAATAAAATAAAAAGACCTCATTGATTTTTCGATCAATGAGGTCTTTTATGCACATAACGAATCGTTATCCTTTCGGAATCATCACCGCAACAAACCGTATCCGTTTATCGGAACCCTTCACCCTGAGTAACAATGCATCACCGGACTTTTTTGATTTTACCATCTTTTCAAATTCTGTTACCGTGCCCACCGGTTTTTTATCGACATCAACAATGATATCTCCTTCCCGCAATCCCCGGTTCGCACCTTCTCCGAAGTTCTTCACGGCGGTCACGACGATTCCGCTCGACACTTCCCGTTCTTTCAGGATCCGGGTATCCGCTTTTCGAATGGAGAACCCAAGTTTTTCGAATTCCATGGTTCGTGCCGAAGCTTCTTCAACATCTGCAGATTCATCGCCGTTGATTCTCTCATTGGATGCTGTACTGTTATTCTGACTCCTCGGCCGCAAGGTGATGACCTTTTCCAGTTTTCGTTCATCGCGCCAGATGGATAATGATACCTTGTCACCAGGATGTTTTGAAGCGATATAAGCCTGCAATTCGTTCGGCGCTTTCATCGGCCTTCCGTCGATCGTGAGAATGATATCTCCCTCTTTCACCCCTGCCGCTTTTGCCGCTTCTCCGATTACTTCCTGCACAAAAACGCCTTCCGGTTTTTCCAGTCCATTCGCTTTCGCCAGTGTCTCATCAACCTGCGAAATGGAAACACCAATGTATCCTCTCTCCACCTTGCCGTGCAGAATCAGATCGGATGCGACGCTCTTCGCAAGATTGATCGGAATCGCAAAAGAATATCCCTGATACCGTTGATTTGTTGTGGCGATCGCTGTATTAATCCCGATGACCTCTCCATAGATATTCACCAATGCCCCTCCGCTGTTCCCGGGATTTACGGCGGCATCCGTCTGAATAAAATTTTCGACACCATATGCATCATCGATCAACCGGAGATTTCCTCGGCCCATGTAACTGATGATCCCGGCAGTTACGGTGGAATTCAATCCGAGCGGATTGCCGATCGCAAGCGCCCATTGACCGACCTGCACCTGATCTGAATTTCCAACCATGGCGGCCGGTAGATCATTTTCATCAATCTTAATAACCGCAACGTCGGTAAGCGGATCAGTCCCGATTAATTTCGCTTTAAATCTGCGTGAATCATTCAGGACAACATCGATACCGTCATCTGCCGCATTCTCCACCACGTGGTTGTTGGTGATGATATATCCATCCTTAGTAACGATCACGCCGGAGCCGGCTCCCTGTGTTTGTCCTTCGGGATGACGAAATCGAAAATCCGGGAAGAATCGGAAGAACTCATCTTCTTTCCCTTCCGGTTGTGCTGGTTTCGTTGTCACTGCGATATATACCACAGAAGGGGTCGCTTCTTTCGATACTTTGACGAAAGCGTCATTGGCTGCCTGAAGATTCAGATCTGTTTTTGTCGGAGATTTATCCGAGCCGATTTTCACCTGTTTCTGTTGTGCGAAACCCAGATCGACCCCGTCCAGATCCGCCACCAAAACAGCACCAAAAATGATACCAATGGTTATGAAAAAAAATGCCGCAAGAATTGACCGTTTCATAGTTTGTTTCTCCTCTGATAAATTCAATTTTTATTGAGTTCCCATTGATTGTAACAGCGAGAGAGAACGTAAGGTTCTCACACTGTCAATATGGTACTGCAGATACGATTGCAGTACTGCCAGCAGGTCATCCCGCATGACGGGATTCAGTGATAACATAACGGATTTCCCGACGGGATTCCGTTGAAAATAGTAAAGAGATTTCAATATTCCACCGGATAGTTTCACACCGCTCTGCTGTTCTTCTTCATGACAGGAAGAACATGTGAACTTCCCGTCCGATAACCGAAGCAAACCGAATACAAAGACTTCCTGACCTGTTTTCCGTTTACATCGATAGCATGATTCAACGTTCAGTTCAAAACCAAAATGCTGGAACAACAGCACTAAAAATGAGATCAGAACATTCAGACTATTCTTTGATGATTCATCGATTGTTGTCAACGCTTCTACCAGCAATTCGAACAGCGGACCATTTTCCTCCTCGTCGTGCATCACCATATTCACCAATTCCACCAAAGAAAGTCCCGTGAACATTTTCTCTGCGCCGTCTTGCAGTCTGTTCAATGGAGTCACAATTTCACTTTTGGAGAGCAGATGCAGATTTTTCCCTTCATTCTTATATACAACTACCGATATAATGGACATCGGTTCCAGCGACGATCCAAATTTATTGTTCTTTTGGTTCCTGGCTCCTTTGGCTATAATCTTGATCTTACCGTACTTACGTGTGTACAGTGTAACGATCTTACTGGAATCGCTGTAATGCAGTGAATGCAGAACGACCGCTTCGGTTTCGACGATCATTGTAACACCAGGTTTGGGAGCGATTGCTTATACGGCGGATAAATGATTCCCTGCTCTGTGATGATTGCCGTAATCAACTCTGCCGGTGTTACATCGAATGCCGGTGAGAAGACGTGTGTTCCGTGCGGCGCAACCTGTTTTCCAAATCCATGTACAATTTCTTCTGCACCTCGTTCTTCGATCGGGATTTGTTCACCTGATAATATCGACCGATCCAGAGTCGAAGTCGGGGCGGCAATATAGAATGGTATACCATGATACTTTGCAAGCACTGCTAGATTATAAGTCCCGATCTTATTCGCTGCATCTCCGTTCGCCGCAATTCTGTCGGCTCCAGTGATAATGAGATCGATCCCTTTTGACGTAATGGTCCAGGCCGCAGTATTATCCGTAATGAGGGCCGACGGAATCCCCGCCTTCTGCAACTCCCACATCGTCAATCGCGAACCCTGCAGCAGCGGTCTGGTTTCATCTGCATAGACGAACACTTTTTTCCCGGAATTGTGTGCGGTGTGAATCACGCCAAACGCAGTTCCGATTCCTCCTGTTGCCAATGCACCGGTATTACAATGTGTCAGAATCCGTGCACCATCGGGAATCAACGCAGATCCATATTCTCCCATTTGTTCGCACATTTTTCTGTCTTCCCGGTGGATCGCTACCGCTTCCATTTCCATTTTTTCAAAGAGCGTCGAAGCATTTTCGTGACTGTTTAGACGCTTAATGTTTCGCATTCGTTCCAGCGCCCAAAAAAGATTCTTCGCGGTCGGACGTGTGGAAGAAATCCGTAAAAATGCTTCTTCAAACAATTGATTCAGTCGATCCGAAGAGCCATTCCTTTCCGGAAGGATGCCGAGCAGAATACCGTACGCTGCGGCAATTCCTATCAGCGGCGCACCGCGCACCTTCAGCCGTAGTATCGCATCAGCTAGAACGGAAAGTTCGGACGTCTCCACATAGGTCTCGTTCATCGGCAATTCGGTTTGGTCCAAAAAACGAACCGTGCTGCCGAGCCATTCGATACTGGTTATCATACTCACGATAGGTTTAAAATACCAGGACGCTGCGACGCCGGGATGCTCTCCTCATGCGGTTCAGCGTCCTTAAAAAATTTGTGAAGCTATTCATCAAATTTTGATAATGCCTTGAACTCCCTGAAACGGTCTTGAATTTTCAGATAAGAAAGTTCGCGTAATCCGTCCACAGAAACTTTCTCAACGCAGAACGACGCCATCGTACTGCCGTAGATAACTGCACGCTTCATATTTTCGAAGGAGAGATCGTCCGTCTTCGCCAGCCATGCGGTGAATCCGGAGGCAAAAGTATCACCGGCTCCTGTCGGATCATAAATATCCTCCAGCGGGTATGCCGGCGCGGAGAAAATATGGTCCTCGTGGAACAACAGCGCACCATGCTCTCCCTTTTTAATAATCAATGTTTTAGCGCCCATTGCGCGGATTTTTTTCGCAGCGCGCAGCAGATTCGGATCGTTCGACAGAAGCCGTGCTTCGGAATCATTCAGGATGAAAACATCAAAGGACGGAATCACTTTGAGGAGTTCCTCTTTTTTCGTATCGATCCAGAAATTCATCGTGTCGCCGACAACCAGAGTTGGTTTTTCCACTTGTTCCAGAACACGGCGTTGCAGTACAGGATCGATATTCCCCAGGCAGATGTACTTTGTCTTTTTGTACGAATCGGGAATTTTGGGATTGAACTTTTCAAATACATTCAGATCAAGGGATAACGTATCTCGGTTATTGAGATCATAGTGATAGCGTCCTGACCAGCGAAATGTTTTGGCGTCCTTTACTATTTCCAGTCCGGTAAGATCTACGCCGCGCTCATTCAGAAAATCGATGGCTGTTTGTGGATAATCACCGCCAACGACACCCACCAAACGGACGGGAGTAGTAAAATAACTTGCAGCCAGGGATATGTATACGGCCGATCCGCCGAGAACGTCTTTGGCTTTTCCGAAAGGTGTTTCAATATCATCAATGGCTACCGAGCCTACTACTAAGATAGACAATGCTTACTCCTTATTGTTTTGTGTTCATTTTTATTTCTGTGGGCGGCTGTGCAGAATTTCGAAACGGACCGATCCGCAGCAACCTCAATTGTTCATCGCTCAGATCCGATACTGATGAAAATATGATTCCGGCCGAGCGGACTTCCCTGCAGCGTTCGATCTGCTGCAACAATTGAATGTGTGTACGCTGATCTGATGCCGCCAGTTCAATGTACATGGGTAACGACTCACCGATTATTAGACGAATCTTTCCAGCGGCTTCATTGATGCTTTCCGCTTGTTCGGAATGTATCACCGGAGAAATAACGTTTACAAAACCGTTATTCGTCCATTCCGCCCAATTTTGCATCGTCGTCTTCTGCGACTCTTCAATATCGGGAAAAATATCTGCGGATAAAAGTACTTCCGGATTTTCCCATCGGATTCTTTTCATGAAATTCGTAATTATTTGTTCACGCCAAAGCTGCCACGCATTCCACTGTTCCGGATTGGCAGCGGGATCGATTTCCAACGGATCAATGCCGGTCTGTTCCTTGAATATTTTCCTTGAAGTTTCACTGTAATCAGCCGATTCTTCCAACGGTACACTCACAGGATAACGCACGTCCGCCAGATGAATTCCCGATAGATCGGGATAATTTGTCCGTATTTCCTTGATGATAGAAGCGGCAAAATCTCTTACTTCCGGATGTGCCGGATTCAGAAAAAGATTTCCCGGCTCAGATTTGGAGACTCTTTCACCACTGCGATTAACAACCTGCCATTCGGGATTTTGACTGTAGACAGGTGAAATTGCAGAATCTCCATTTTCTCCGATAACTCCGATAAGAAATGGATGAATAACTACGTGGACTTCTATCCCGAATTTTTCCCCCTCCTCCAGAAATGACCGAAGCGGATCAAATCCGACGAAATCCTTTTGTTGTTTTGCGATGAATCCCGGATAGATTGTTTGTCCAAGCCTGACCGTTTCCAAAAAAAGCATATTGAATCCTGCGTCGGCAATATGCTTGACGAATGCCGATATCTTATCACTATTCTTCTCCACAGGAGCATATCTCACTCCGCGGCCCTCTGCGGCTGGAGAGGCCGTTAAACGATACTCGAGCTCGTTCATCATGTGCAGTTCCTGCACGTAATCCAAAGAATCCAATGCAGTGGTTGACACGAACGTTGCGGAATCGGAAAACACTTCCAATGAATCGAGCGCCTTCCGCAGGACTGTTCTTTCGCTGTCATTGAACTGCGGCTGCATTCTCTTGAATTTTTCCTCTAACGATCCTTTGCGCATCGAAACATACACCCGGAATGATTCCCGATCGAATGAAACCGTCACTGTTGTATCCGTAAAAAACACTTTTGCTCCGATCTTCACATTCCGCAAAAGGAATTCCTTCGCATTACCATGGCCGGAAAGGATGAATTCCCCCTCATGGATCCGGGAATTATTTCCGCCGACACTGATCACTACATTCTGTTTTACCACCGCTTCCATTCCCCACTGATTCGTGCCGGAAGACATCTTACCATAAGCCGGAGTATAGATGATCAACTGATTCTCACCGCGACCGCCGGGATAGTCCCGGGTATTTTTCGGATCCACCGCCGCTACGGGATAGGTCCGATCGCCGGGGTGACCGAACAGCAATGAGAAAAAGAGCATGATCGGGAAGAGTTTCATAGCGTGATCTCGGAAAATTCTGAGGCTTTCTTTCCCTGCACTATATAATCATGGACAATTTGCAGCGCAGTAATTTGACCCGGCCACACACACATCGCTTTTGCTTTTTCAATGGAATACCATCCACACTCAGAGTGTTCGTCGGAAAGTACCGGATTCGTTTTGGGTGACACCTGGACTGCAAAGATCACAGTATGATTGAGAGTATCAGTCTTTACGGAAAAGAAAGTATTCACATGCGGGACAATCCACATTTTTTGTGGAATGTATCCGGTCTCTTCCCGCAGTTCGCGCAACGCCCCATTCAACGCTGATTCCCCCTTTTCGATTGTACCTGTCACAATTTGCCAGGCATCGGGATACACCGTTTCCGATTGGGACCGACGAAGCATCAAATACAACGGCTCTTTATTTTCGAATGTATAGATACAGACTTCGGCAATAGTACAAACAATGTTCGGCATAGGAATATTCCAGTATTTCTCTTAACGACCTTTTAGTGCAGCGATCTCTTCTGCTTTCAACTTTCTGATTTTTCCCGTTTGTAATTCACCCAACTGCACAGCACCGATCGCTATTCTTTTCAATTCCTGCACCGGATACCCAAGCCCTTCGAACATTCTCCGGATCTGTCGGTTCTTTCCTTCGACGATAGTAATCTCGCATTCAGAAATATCATTCTCGGAAAACATTTTCGAAACCCGTGCCGGCATCGTTGTGTAACCGTCTTCCAGTTCAATACCATCAGCCAATTCGCTGAGCACTTCCCTATTCAATGTCCCTACGCACACAACATGGTAGGATTTCGGAAATTTAGATTCCGGATTAGTCAGTTTCTCTCCCAGCTGGGAATCATTGGTAATCAGCAAAGCGCCGCTTGTATCCTTATCCAATCGTCCCACCGGAAAGAGATGTCCTGTGTCGTGTATCGTACGATCGTTCTTCAATATATCGTAAACTGTTTTTCTTCCCCGCTCGTCAACCCGTGTTGTCACAACATCGACCGGTTTGTTCATCAGCAAATAGACAAACTCTTTTTTCTTATTGACCGGTTCTCCTTTCACCGCTATTACATCTTTCAACGGATCAACACGAAAAGAAAGGGATATGATGACCTTCCCATTGACGGACACCTCTCCTGCAGCGACGATCTTCTCCGCCTGGCTGCGCGAACAATATCCCATTTTTGAAAGTGCTCTCGGTACACTGACGACTCTTGTGTTGTGAACTGATCTCAATCGTTCAATCCTTTCATTCCGCCGCGGCCTTTGGAATACCGAACGGCATTGCGTATTGCTTCAGACGCTGCATCTGCAGCTAATTCGGCAACAACATCGATTGGAACGGTCACTTCGCCGGTCGATAGAGCAAATGATGCATCCCCGTCGAACGTTGTATGGCAGGGATGAATTGCACGCGCCATACCGTCGTGTACCCGTTGTGCGACTCGATGTGTATCTACTTTATTCAATTTTGCATTGGAGGCTACCACAACCAGCGTCGTGTTTGTATTGCGGGTGAGCAGATGATCGTTCTTAAAATTTTCCAACCGTTGCTGATGATTGTAGAAATTGCCGTTCTTCCGCGAGCCGGCGATCGTTTTTCCGTCCCTGTCGATGATATCTCCGACAGCATTCACCACGGCGATCGCTCCGACAATACAATCACCGGAGCGGATGGATGCTGTTCCAACTCCGCCTTTCATTGCATTGTCAAATCCATTCCATTTCCCAATAACAGCACCTGTACCGGCTCCCACACTCCCCTGGTCAAATTGAATTCCTGCATGTTGACAAGCGCTGTAAGCATTCGCTTCATTCGGAAAGACAGATGAACTGCCGAGGTTCAAATCGAAGATGATGGCAGAGGGTACGATTGGCACTGTCACCCATGGTGTTGTATATCCGATATTTTTTTCAGATAAATATCGCATCACGCCGTTTGCAGCACCGAGTCCGAACGCGCTGCCGCCGGAGAGAAGTACTGCATGAATTTCCTGCATTTGTTTATCAGGTGCAAGAGCAACTAGTTCTCTCGTCCCCGGAGAAGATCCACGTACTTCACAACTTGCAACTGTTTTTGGAGGACAGAGGACGACAGTGCAGCCGGTGATATTCTCTTCATCGGTGTAGTGGCCGACCTGTATTCCGGGAACGTCTGTGATCATAATTTTATGCGGGAAAGGATGATGCCGCAGGCCATAGCGGCGTTTAGTGATTCCCCGCTTCCAAACTGCGGAATGAATATCTTTTTCTCTGTCAAAGAGGAAATTTGTGGAGAAACACCGTGCGATTCGCTGCCGATGATAATCACTGTTTTTTTCGAGAATGTTATCTTCCGAAGATCTTCGCTTTTTGTCAATTCAGTAGAATAGACGGCACACTTTTCTTTTTTGCAGAACGTGATCATTTTGACCAGATCGACATCATCCACTACAGGAAGGTGGAATATCGAACCCATGGTCGCCCGAACCACTTTCGGATTATATAAATCGACAGATTCTTTTCCGATTACCACAGCATCGACACCGAACCAATCGCACGTTCGAATGATCGTTCCGAGATTTCCGGGATCATTGATCCTGTCCAGCATAACAATCAGGGACGAAGGACGCAGGAGAATTTCCGTCAATACGGCGGAATGGGAGAATTTCGGCAACACAGCAACGATCCCCTGCGATGTGACCGTGTCGGAGATCATTTCCAGTTCTTTGGCTTTTGCCGGATATGATTCCTTTGCAGCACGCTCAATCCTGGCGAGATGAGCATTGTTCTCCACTTTCTGAATATCATACACGATCGTCTCGATCTCACAGCCAGCTTTCATCGCTTCGTCAACACTCTTCCATCCTTCAATGACGAACTTCCCTTCCTCTTCCCGGGATTTTTTGGATAACAGATTTTTTATCCGAGTCAGTTTTTGTTTTGTCAACATCGAATTCCCCGCTTCCACTTATTCATAGACACCCCAGACATCACGCAATGTATCCGAAATCTCCCCGATAGATGCATACTCCTCCACCGCACGGAGGATGAAAGGTACGACGTTATCCTTTCCCTGCGCTGCGGATTTCAATCCTGCAAGCGCATTTTTCACATTCCCGTTATTTCGTTTCGAACGAATTTCCCGGAGATTGTTGATCTGCTCATCCCGGATTGCTTCGTCGACCTTTAACAATGCTTCGGTATGTTTTTCAATAACAGTAAATTCATTCACTCCAACGATAACCTTTTCCTTCTCATCGATAGCACGCTGATATGTATATGCACTGTCGGCGATCTCCGTTTGGAAAAACTGCTGTTCGATCGCCTTCACCGAACCGCCCATCGTTTCGATCGTCGCGAGATATTCCTTCACCCGTGTTTCGATCTCGTTCGTCAGCGATTCGATATAATAGGAACCGGCAAGCGGATCGACCGTATCCGTCACTCCGGATTCATAGCCGATCACCTGTTGCGTACGCAACGCCAATCGTGCGGATTCTTCCGTCGGCAGTGCCAGTGCTTCATCTTTCGCATTCGTGTGCAGCGATTGTGTCCCTCCAAGGACGGCAGCCAATGCCTGGAGCGTTACACGGGGTACGTTGGTTTCAATCTGTTGCGCCGTCAACGATGAACCGGCGGTTTGCGAATGGAACCGCAGTTTCATGGAATCAGGATTCTGCGCACCGAATTCTTCCTTCATAATTGTCGCCCACAACCGGCGGGCGGCTCGGAATTTTGCAACCTCTTCAAAAAGATTATTATGCGCATTAAAAAAGAAGGAAAGGCGCGGCGCAAATGTATCGACCGGTAATCCTGCACTGACTGCAGCGCGAACATATTCCTTGGCATTGGCAAGTGTAAATGCCAGTTCCTGCACAGCGGTGGATCCGGCTTCCCGGATGTGATATCCGCTGATGGAGATCGTATTCCATCCGGGAAGATGTTCACTGCACCAGGCGAATGTATCGGTCACCAACCGCATGGAGGGTTGCGGCGGATAGATGTGCGTGCCGCGCGCTATATACTCTTTCAGGATATCGTTCTGGATTGTACCGGAAATCTTTTTCAGATCGGCACCCTGTTTTTTTGCCAATGCCACATACATGCAGAGAAGGATCGCCGCCGTCGCGTTTATTGTCATTGAAGTCGTGATCTTCTGTAATTCTATACCGTCAAACAATGTTTCGATATCCGTCAGCGTATCGATCGCCACACCCACCTTGCCCACTTCCCCCTCACTCATTGCATGATCGGAATCGTAACCCATTTGCGTCGGAAGATCGAATGCCACCGAGAGTCCGGTCGTTCCCTGTGAAAGTAAAAACTTATACCGCTCGTTGGACTGTCTCGCTGTGCCGAATCCCGCATACTGGCGCATCGTCCATAACCGGGACCGGTACATGGAAGGATGAACGCCGCGTGTGAACGGATATTTTCCCGGTTCACCCAGCGGTCGAGACGGATCCACATCGGATTGTCCGTAGTGTTCCTTAATGGGAATGCCGGAATCGGTCTTAAACTGTTTTTTCGTCATTCTGCTCTCGTTTATTCAGGAAATAATAGACAACCGATGGAATGAAAATAAGAAAGATGAAGACAATATGAAATACGAAATACAGTATGGCGGAAATACCGATACAGATCAGTAACAGAACTATTGAACTTTGAAGTGCCTTGTTCCTGAGTAGCATTTTCCTTATCTCCAAACAATCTTTCGGATTGAATTCCCATCGGATTCGAAGATCACTGCACCTTCAATATCGGTCCGGTATATTTTTGAACCGGATGAAGCGAATCGTTCCAACACTCGTTTTGACGGGTGTCGGAATTTGTTGAACTTCCCGACTGAGACGATCACCTGTTCCGGTGTAACATACGAAATAAACTGTTCAGAACTGCTGGTGGATGATCCATGATGCCCTGATTTCAACACATCAGAATCAAGAAAATCTCCGTACGTCCCCACAATATGTTCTTCCGCCTCCGTTTCAGCGTCGCCGGTAAACAAGAACGTTGTTGTTCCGTACTGCAGTTTAAACACTACCGATGTCCCGTTCAGATCTGAATATCCATTGCTGGAATCACTGTCCATGAATCTCTCAGTGGGATGCACAATAAAGAATCGTCCATCCCCGAATGTCAACATCATTCCAGCGCGTGCAATGATATGTTCGGTCGTCTTCTGTAACTGTTTGTATTCAGAGAACAATCGGGATTGTGCTTGTTGCCCCGCATCGACTGTTTGACGAACAGGAAAGTGTTTCAATAGATATGGCACACCGCCCAGATGATCGGCGTGTGGATGAGATGTGATGACGGCATCGATTGTCGAAACTCCCAACCTGCGTAGAAACGGAACTACCGTCCGTTCTCCCGCATCATATCCCGGTGATGACGGCCCGGCGTCTACAACAACTGTTTCACCGGTCGGGAATTGAATGACCGCACCGTCTCCCTGACCGACATCCAGGAACATGACACGCAAATTGCGTTCGGAAGGATTGCTAAATGAAATGAAAAGAAAAATGTTTGCGCCGAAGAGCGAAGCAAGGATGATGCGCTTTTGAATTTCCCTTTTTCCGATGTTAAACAGAAGTCCGATCACGGCCGAATATATCAGCGTCTCCTTTAATCCGAATCCTGCCGTATGGAGAACGGCATATGGAATCTGTTCCGCCCATTTGACGAAATTCAATGTAATAACTGCGATGATGTTATTCACCTCGTTGAAACAGGAGGCAATCCACATCGATGCAATTCCCAGCAACGCTCCGCTCAAACCGATCGTCACGATCACGCCCACGAGCGGAACAACAATCAGGTTTGCGAAGAGCGAAACAATCGAGACCTTTTCAAAATAGTACGCTGTAAACGGCAATGTGCCTACTTGCGCTGCCAAAGAAACAGCAAATAACTGCCACACCCAGGTGATAAGTTTGAACTCTTCCAACCGTTCAGGAATTTTCGGGATCAGCGCAATTAATTTTGGATAGAAATAGACGATGGAAAATACAGCGGAAAACGACAACTGGAATCCGACATCGAAGAGCTGCTTCGGTTCGATAAGCAGAATAATAACTGCAGAAACGCCAAGCACATTGTACACATCGGTCCGTTCCTCAAACAATTTCCCCGCATATAGTACAATCATCATGATCGTCGCCCGCACGACCGACGGTGTTGCTCCCGTCAGGAACATATAGTAAACAAGCACAAGCATCGCCAGGACGATCTGCGCTTTCCGTGGAAACCGGAGCAGGCCAACAACAACAATGATGATCTCCGCCACCAGTACGACATGTGAACCGGATACGGCAAGGACATGGATAGTACCGGTGTTCATGAATGCCAATTTGATCTCTTCCGAAATATCAGTCCTATCACCCAGCAGCAATCCTATTAGAAAATTCGCCTCATCTCCCTTCATCACCGTCCGGATAGTCCTGACCACGAATTCTTTGGATGGAAAGATGATTTGTTCAAAAAAGAATGACGGTTCGCGATGTTCAGCAATATCAACACGGGAATAGCCGAAAACTGAAAACGTTGCAAAAATATTGTTCAGTGCCAGATATTCACGGTAGCTGAATTCTCCTGGATTCCGTTCCTCTCCCGGCGCCTGAATGACACCGGTAAACGAGATGACTGATCCGTACAATATCTCTTTCGGTATTTCTTTTTTTCTTTTATCCGGAAAAATGGAAAGATATGCTTTCCCCTCGACAACAACTGTATCCATTCCATTGGATATTGAAAAATGCGAAACAAGTAGTTTCAACTTTCCTTCTTTTAGGACCGGCGCGTCGACAACGGTGCAGGTGATCTTGAGTGAATCAGAAGAATTCAGATAGTGCGAGAGGTGATGCCCGTGCTGAAGGCGTTCATTTACTGTGTATGCGGCAGCAGATGAGAATAAAAGAAATGCAAGGAACGGAGCGGCGCACGAACGGTCTCTCCCTTTATCCTTTCGGCTGCGGTATACAGCGAAAAGGGAAAAAACCAACGCTATTGCAGCGGCAGCCGCAAAGACCTCCCAACCGGCCGAGCTGAATCGTGCCGTCACAATCCCAAGGGCAATGACAAATGCTCCTGCCAACGCGGGTCTTTGCTTCATATCGGAGAATCATGAATGGAAAAATGAAAGAATAGCCGGTGTAATGTGTGTAAGATTTCGAATGCGCGAGGAAAAATGTTCGTGATGTTTACCGATTACGATTAATGGAACGGGATTTTTCGTGTGTGTCTTCACCGAAAGGTCCTCAATATTTCCGTGATCACTGATCATCAACAATGTGTCGCTCTCATAATCGAACCGCTGGAGGATGCCATCAAGAAATCCATCCATCCGTTGCAGCATCTCCGATGCAAGCGCCATATCCTGAGCGTGTCCTGCATGGTCCGTGATGAAATATTCAAAGAAGATAAGATCGGTATTCTTCCCCAGTTGATGGAACAATTTCCCGGCTTCAATGGGATCGGCTGCCTTCACATCGGGATGCCCCAGTTCACCCCATCGCGTTCCGGAAATATCCGCGGAGATCGCCGTGCCGTTCATTATATGTTCATGGGTATTGAGGGTGCGTCCGGTGGAGAGATAGGATAATGCGATCGTCGGTATTCGCCCTTTCGGGCCAAAAATATAATCGAAGTACCGCTGCGGATAACCATTTGCAAAAAAGAAGGATCTGTTCATCTGTTGCAGCCGGATGAATAGATTCCGTTCTTTGATGATCGGAATCAATGTCGAATACGGATGCGGGCCGAAGTGTTTTCCGATGAGTTTTGAAGCATTGATACCTGTCATAATCGCTGCCTGTCCGGTACCGCTCTGCGGCAATCCGGGTATGCGAAGGGTGGTGTTTACGGGAGAGAGGGAAACGTGGCCGGAAGTGAATTTTTTGAATGTGTTCGACGGCAGTTCACCGCCGAACAGTCGCTGTAACGTCGGCAGGCATGTAGAAAAAAAAGGATTCTGGACAGGATCTTTCTTCCCGTATCCGACACCATCCCAAAAGATGAAATAGAAAGCCATGATGGGATTTGATTAGAGTGACTGACGATTTTCTTCTTTTGATTCCACCATCACGGTCACAGGTCCGTTGTTGACCAGCGCAACATCCATCATCGCTCGAAAGACACCGGTAGCGACCTTCTCCGGACCGAGCAGAGTGCGAAGATGACCGGCGAAACTTTCATACAGCTTTTCTGCGATCTGCGGCGGAGCGGCATCGGTAAAACCGGGCCGGTTACCTTTTCGTGTATCGCCGTACAGAGTAAACTGGGAAACAACCAGTGCGGATCCATCGACATCTTTCACAGACAGGTTCATCTTTCCTTCACCGTCTTCAAAAATCCTGATGGCGGCACATTTTTCTGCCAGATAGTTACCGTCCGTTTCTGTATCACCAGTTTTTATTCCTAACAAGATCAACAGACCATGACCAATCTGACCATGCACGTTCCCGGAAATCGTCACGCTGGCGGAAGAAACCCTTTGAATTAGTGCTCTCATTGTACGCCCCCAATGATCGGATTCCGGCGATAGAACAGATGACGTGGGATTCCTTGATAGTCTTTCACAATAATAGGGTCCGTAAAACCTTCCGAATGGAATATTTCCTGTACCTGTTCAGACTGATCATAGGCGTGTTCGACACCGATGATGCCGGTTTCGGTCAATGTCTCGTATGCAAAATGCGCAATATCAGGATAATATTTCAAGCCATTTGCATTGTCCGTCAAGGCAGTATTCGGTTCAAAGTCCCGGACGTCGTTCGACACCAGTGAAAATTCATCTTTCGAAATGTACGGTGGATTGGAAAGGATACAATCAAATTTGTTCGGGAAAGTTTTTTTATTGCAGGAAAAGATGTCCAATTCCTGAAAACGGATCCTCTCCGAAACACCATTCTGTTCTGCGTTCGACAACGCTAGTTTGAGTGCATCCACGCTGTTATCCATCGCTTCGACCATTGCAGCAGGAAGTAATGTTGCCATACTCACGGCGATACAGCCGCTTCCGGTTCCAATATCCAAAATGGAGTATGCCGAATCGACTGCAGCGGTTTGTTTCAGCAGATCAACAGCTTTTTCAACAAGCAGTTCTGTTTCAGGACGAGGGATCAGCACGCGTCGGTCGACGGAGAATTTCAATCCCATGAATTCGGTGCCGCCCAGGATATATTGCAGCGGTTCGTGCAGCAGCCGCCGTTTCAATAATTCCTTAAAGTGGGCCAGTTCCGATTCGGTCAACGGTTGATCGAATTTCGTGTAGAGCTGAATGCGTTCGAAGTGCAGGACGTGCGACAACAAGAGTTCGATGGTCAGGCGGGCATCATCGATATGTTTTTCGGCCAGATACCCGGTCCCCCAGTTGATCAGCTCCAGAATCGTCCAGGTTTTTTTTGCGGCAGTGGATGAACTCAATAATTACTTCTTCCCTTTTGATGACTTACCCGGTTTCGATTTCGTCTTCGTCGATTTTGCAGTGGCGGTATTTTGTTTTTTCTTCTCCAACATCGCCGAGGCGGTTTTCTTTTGATTGTTATTTGCATGGTGCGAAAGATGAGCGATATCCACTCTTCCTGAAAATTTGCTCGCATCGTCATCATCGTCATCGTCATGCGAGCGTTTCTTTTCATATTTCTTCAGTCCGACAACCTGGTCTTGATTGAAACCGAGTTTCTCCATCTTTTCCACTTCAAAAAAATCCTCGCCTACTTCATACTCTCCCTCTTCTTCCCCAACATCCACGTCTTCGATTTCATCTTCGATCTTCGCCGCGACAAAGACGAACCGCTTATCCGCTTCGATAAGGAATTCAAAATCGCCGAGGTTCTCTGGCATATCGAACTTCATTAATTCTGCACGTTCTGCCATTTCATCCCACAGTTCAAGGATCGGAACTTCCTTCGTCTTATGGGCTTCCAAATATTTTTCGGCTTCAGATAATAATTTCTCGTACATACATACCTCCTTATCGAAACATCCTTTCTCGATCGTAGTATACTATTTTTTTTGATAACGAATGATCCCACCGACGATCGTCATCTCGACCTCCGTTGCCGGGATCTCTTTCAGCGGTACGGACATAATGTCTTTTGACAGGATGACAAGGTCCGCAAGTTTTCCCTCTTCGATACTCCCTTTTTCTCCTTCCATAAATTCCGCATATGCCCCCCACAGGGTAAATGAGCGGAGCGCTTCCTGCCGGGTCATCTTCTGTCCGGGAAACCAACCGCCCGAAAAATTTGATGAATCCCTGATTCCTTCTGCCGACAGCTGAAACTGCATTGCAACATCCTCAGCAGTATTCGGTATCCCTCGTGTATCTTGCCGTGATACGGCCGCATAAAATCCGAGCAACGGATTCGGATTTTCCACCGGAAAGTCCGAGCCAGACGGTATGATGTTACCGTCATCCAATAGCGATCGCCAGGCATACGAACCGAGAACCCGATCCGGTCCGAGCCGGGACTGCACCCAATACATATCGGAGGTGGCGTGCGTCGGCTGCATACTTGGAATTACATTCAATTGTTTGAATCGATGAATATCTTCCGGTGCGATTACCTGCGCATGTTCTATGCGCATTCGCGCACTGCGGGCTTTCAGCGGATTTTTCTGCGATGCTTTTTCGAAAGCATCCAACGCAATTTTATTTGCTCTATCACCAATTGCATGAATTCCAACCTGAAACCCATTTTCCAGCGCCTGTTCTGTGATCACTCGGATGGAATCTGGAGGGAATGTGATTAATCCGCGGTTGTTTGTTTCATCACTGTACGGTTCGATCAATGCTGCACCGCGAGAACCCATCGCTCCGTCCAGATAGATTTTCACGGAGCGAACCGTCAACGATTTGTTCACATGATCAATGAATGGACCTTCGGCGAACATTCGATTCAACAATGCCCCATTGCCGCCGATAAAAGCGTTAATACGGATCGGCAATCGACGGTGACTGGCCAGCGTACGATAAATTTTGTATCCTGATTCATCAATGCCCATATCATGGACACCGGTAATTCCGTTTCGCAGACATTCTTTCAATGCCAGGTCATAGAGACCTGTTTTCTCCTCAAGAGAATAGTCTGGAACAGCGCTTTCTATAATGCTGACGGCATTGTCAATAAAGATCCCGTTCGGATTTCCCATCCGGTCGCGAAGGATCATCCCGCCGTCCACTTCGGTTGTCAAATCTGTCGAGCGTTTGGCTACTTCCATAGCTTTGCTGTTCACCCACACTGCGTGTCCATCCACCCGTTTGAGTACGACGGGATTATTCGGCGACACTTTATCCAGTTGTGCTGCTGTCGGAAAGGGCCGTTGTCCCATCCCTTTTCCCCAATCATTTTGATCCCAGCCGCGGCCGCGGATCCATTCGCCGGGTTTTAATTGTTTCACTTTTTCCGCGACCAACTCCACAATCTGTTGAGGGGATTCAGTACCGTACAAATTCACTTCGGACAAACTGAGTCCCAATCCGAGCACATGTGCATGTGAATCGATCAATCCCGGGACGACAGTTTTTCCCTGCGCATCGATCACATTTTGTGAAGTGTAATGTTTTTGTATATCTTGTGTTGTTCCGACGGCGATGATCCTGCTGCCGCGAACTGCAACAGCTTCCGCTTTTGCATCAGCATTGTCAACGGTATAGATGACCGCATTAATGATCATCAGATCGGCATGCTGCTGTCGCGATGCGATAGAGTAGAACGCGGCAACGGAAAGAAGAAGAGCAAAAAGTATGAGAAGAGGTGTTTTCATCGTCATTCAGTATCCTTGACCGAAAATTACAAAAGGGATATTCCAAAATCCAATACCATTTTATTTTTGACAGTGCATTATCCCAGTGAACATTAATATTAGATACAGTATAGTGATTTTAACAAAAAAAATAGCTATAGGGAATCCATGAAAGAATTCGATGAATTTGTCTCGATAATGAAACGGCTCCGAAACGAATGTCCGTGGGACCGCGAACAGACGCATGAATCATTAAAAAAACATTTTGTCGAAGAAGCGTATGAAGCGCTGGACGCTCTGGACCGGAATGATTTCAACGATGTGAAGGGAGAACTCGGCGACGTTGCACTGCAAGTGGTCTTTCATTCCATCATTGCAGAAGAAGAAAAACATTTTACGCTGGCAGAAGTCTTTGCTGCCGTCAATGAAAAACTGATTCGCCGCCATCCCCATATTTACGGCAATGCCGTGGTCAATTCGGGTGCTGAACAGTCAGCGCTGTGGGACAAGATTAAAATGACCGAGGGAAGGATGTCCGTTCTAGAAGGAATTCCAAAACACCTTCCCGCACTGATGAAAGCGGAAAAAGTTCAGAAAAAAGCAGCGAAAGTGGGATTCGACTGGAAACAGAAAGAAGATGTTTGGAAAAAAGTAGAGGAAGAAATTGCCGAACTGCATTCCGCTGTACTCTCCGGAGATGCGGAGCATACAAAAAAAGAGTTTGGCGACGTTCTCTTTTCCCTTGTCAATTATGCACGCTTCATCGGCGTGGAACCGGAAGAATCGCTGCACTCCACCGTCGCGCGGTTTGCACAACGGTTCCAGTATATCGAAAAAAGACTGTTGGAAAAGGGAAAGGACATACACGCAACCAGTTTGAAGGAAATGGATCTCCTGTGGGACGAAGCAAAACAACAAGAGTGATTATTTCCTTTTACCAAATTCCTTTTCGCTGAACTTACCGTACGCATCGATAATCTCCCGCACCAAACGGTGCCGGACGACGTCATTCCTGTCGAAATAGACAAAATCGATCCCTTCAATCTTCTCCAGAACTTCCTGTATTTGCACAAGTCCGGATGTTGCATTCGACGGCAAATCGATCTGCGTGACGTCGCCGGTAATGATCGCTTTGGAATTGTTTCCCAATCTGGTAAGGAACATTTTCATCTGCATCGCCGTGGCATTCTGCGCTTCATCCAGAATGACAAACGCATTATGGAGCGTCCTTCCGCGCATATAGGCCAGAGGAACGATCTCGATGATGCGCCGCTCTAAATACATCTTCAGTTTTTCACTCGGCAGCATATCATCCAGTGCATCATACAACGGACGAAGATACGGATCGATCTTTTGCGCCATATCCCCGGGAAGAAAACCAAGCGACTCACCCGCTTCCACAGCAGGCCGGGCAAGGACGATCTTGCTCACTTCATTGTTCTTCAGGCTTGCCACAGCCATCGCTACGGCAAGATAGGTTTTCCCGGTTCCTGCCGGTCCGATTGCAAAAACGATATCATTCCGCTGCGCTTTGTCCAGATACTCACGCTGCGTCGGCGTTTTTGCTTTGATAATGGAATTCTTTGTAAAGAGTACTGCAACATCATTCTCTTTCAGTTTTGTCACCATGTGCTTGCTGGGAGTGATATCGACAACCAGGTCCAGAACGGTGTTGACGTCATTAGCGGTCAGGACACCGTTTTTTGCCAACAGGAATTGCAGTTCGTTGAAGACCCGTTCGAGTTGTAGAAGTTCTTCTTCTTCGCCGCGAAGGGTGATATTGCTTCCGCGTGCAGTGATGGTCGCATCGAACCGTTGTTCGATCAGATGCAGATGCGAATCATTGTACCCCAGAAGGGACAATGCATCGACATCTTTTATAGTCAATTTCTTTTCGATGTGCGTTTCTCCAGTTATGTTCTTTTCCATAAAGTACCTATTTCGACATTTAAAAACAGTCCTTCAGGACTCTGCATTCTGTTTTCCCCTCTTCCATTACAATGGAAACAACGTCAAACCGGCATTCGATGCCCGAAGGAAACCGTTCCATCACATATCCTTCGGCGGTCCGGCGCAACAGTTCCTGTTTTTTCGGCGTCACCGATTCTTCCGGCTCTCCAAATCGACGCGACCGGCGGAACTTCACTTCAACAAAAACGAGCACGCTCCCTTCTCTCGCAATGATATCGATCTCGCCATGGCGATGGATATAATTCTTTTCCAGGATTTCGTAGCCATGCTGCTGCAGAAATTGTTCTGCCGTCTCTTCACCCGCTCTTCCTTTGCTGCGGGCAGAACTGTTTCCGGAACGAATCACAAATGTTCCAGCTGTTCAACATGAAATGACCGGCGGTGAATCGGGGAATAGCCGTGACAGCGGATAGCTTCGATGTGTTCCTTCGTGCCATATCCCTTGTGTTTCGCAAATCCGTAGTGCGGATATTGTTCGTCCAAGTCCTTCATCAGCGAATCCCTCGTTACTTTGGCGATAATCGATGCAGCTGCGATCGAGTGCGAGAGAGCGTCTCCCTTGATGATGTTTTCCACCGGGAAGAGTTCATGACGGAAGAAATTCCCGTCCACGAGCAATTGTTGCGGCTGAATCGACAGCAGAGCGATCGCCTTATTCATCGCCAGGAACGAAGCTTGCAGAATATTAATCCGGTCGATCACGTCATGACTCACTATTCCAATACCGACCGCCAGCGCTGATTCGTGGATGGAATGGAACAGCTGCTCCCGCTTTTTCTCCGACAGTTTTTTTGAATCATTCACTCCCTCAATCAGTACATCCTTCTCGAAGATCACAGCCGCTGCAACGACAGGTCCGGCAAGCGGACCTCGTCCTGCTTCATCCACTCCCGCAATACAACGGATCCCCTTCGACCAATATTTCATTTCATATTCCAGCATATCAACACTGCATCCAGAGATTGATGAAAACTTTAAAAATCTTTTTCCATTTCCAATTCGTGAGAAACTCTGATGGAAACAGATATTTCAGTGAACAATTTCTTATCCAAGATAAATGGCAACGAGGCCGACCAGCATAGTCCACTTCAAGATATTCGAGAGTATATGCAGATTGAACACCGAACGGTCTTTCCAGAAAGAATACATCACATACAGGATCACGACATCCACTCCTCCTGTAACAACAATGAAATAATTCTCCCCATAAATTCCGAGCAGGTACGGGATGAACGAAGTAAGGAACACTAAAGTGAGAAAAATGGTCGCCATGATCGAAGCACTGTTCATTCCATAAATGACGGGAAGTGTTGCCGCACCGTTCTTCGCATCCCCTTCCACATCTTCCATATCTTTGATAATCTCACGTCCCACGTTGATCAGGAATGCAAACAATGCCGGGAATACCGCCTGCCGAATATTTCCGACAATGGCGCCGCCATAAATAAAGGCGAGTCCTGTCAAACCTCCAACGAGCAGATTGCCAAACAACACTGTTCCTTTGAAGACCTTGCTGTACATGACGATGAGCGGCACGGCAATAAACGCGATGATGAATGCCGGCCTTGTGGTGTATGCGCTCATGATCATTCCGATACCTGTTAATGCACCGTAGAACATCAATGCATCATACCGGGACACAGCGCCGCTGGGAATCGGACGGTCAGGCTTATTGACTCTGTCGATTTCGATATCAAGAATATCGTTGATCACCATTCCTCCGGCGGCGATACACGCGCCGCTGAGTGCACCAAAGATCATGATGAGCATCTGCTGCTGTGTACCTCCGGCAAGAATACACGCAACAAAGATCGACAATGCAGTGATAGTGAAATTGACCGGACGAATAAGTGTAATATATGGTTTCATCAGAACTCGTTATTTATTCCCACGTGAATTTTTCCGTTACTGAAACTATCCCCTTCACCCAATGCATAACTGATATTCATTATTCCAACACCTGTTTCAATCCGGGCACCAAGCCCGTAACCGACCAGACTTTTTTCCTGGCGAATTGTTCCTTTCCGCGGATCGGCAGGACGGGAAAAATATCCTGCGTCGATGAATCCAAAAAACGATGAAGCGCGACCGGTGAGGAAACGATATTCGGTGTTAATATATGCAATTTGAGACGCAAAAAATTGACTTTCGCGGTATCCTCGAAGAGATGTCGTTCCTCCAAAAGAATAAAGGTCGCTCAGCTCCAGCTGGGTTGAAGTCACCTGTTTTCCGTGAATTCCGAGCATTAATACCTGACGAACAATAAATGAAAAATACACTTCCGCATCCATCGCAAATTTTCGGACAGTAAAATCTTTCTCTGCAGCAAGAAACAAATATTGCTGTGGCCCGGTGATGTGTTTTTTTCCCTGCTGAACCGTTGTGGAATACCGTATTCCATCCGTCGGATTACGCAGATAGTCTCTTGTGTCATAGAGAATCTCACCGCCGAAAGAGAGCGTGTTGCTTTCAAAAACAATGAATTGCGTCAGATTCGAAGCGGGGTACACTGACTCTGTGAGAATATTGACACCAACCGTCAACACATCCGAAAGGATAAAATCACCTCGTACATCGAATCTCGTCTTCACATACGAGGAATCCTGTTTCCGTTGATAGAATGTTCCGCCAAGGCTTGCGGGATAGCCGAACAGCCACGGTTCCCGATATTGAAGTTCCAATTCCTGTGTTGTCTCGTTCTCGCGCTGCCATTTCACCAGTGCCTTTCGTCCTGTGCCGAAAAGATTTCGCATGGCAACAAAGACATTGCCGGTAAAATACCCGTCGGAATTTGGCGGCGTCGCGGGGACATACCCGATGATACCGTCAAACGTATTAGCATTTCCTTCCTTCACGGATATTCTGATGCCTCCCCGAAGCGAATCGTCCAAAGAATTCGAGAGGATATACAATTGCGGTTCACCCACGGAGGAAAACAACTGCATCCGTTCAAGCCTTCTGCGAAACAGTTCCAGTTTCCTTTCATCAAACACTTCACCCCTGTGGATCCCGGATTCGCGGATAATGACTTCAGTAGAGGTCGTTCCGTTCCCTTCCGTTTTAATTTCATCCACAAAGACCTTTCCTCCTTCATGAATTTCCAGTTCAACGGAAAGACTCGATGAATCGCGTTCGTCGATGCGGACTTTGTCGCTTGTGACAGAAACGAAAGGAAATCCGTTTCGGGAGTAATGTTCAAGAATGGATCGGATATCTGCTTCGAGCAAGGACGACTGCAGCGGAGTACCGGCAGATGTTTCTATCAATGGAAGCAATTGTGCTGACGAAAATGCACGGTTTCCGGAAACCGAAACTGCAGAGACAAGTGTCCTGATATTTTCCCGGAGAAAGAGTTTAATTCGTACTGAGGAAGAATCCTCTGAAAACTCCTTTTGTACCGAATCAATAGAAAATGAATAAAAACCTTCTTCATGATAGAGATCCGTCAATACGGGAAAGGATTGATCGATTGCATCAACGGAAGCGCCGATACGGGCAGGTATCTTTTCAAGCAGTTGGCGTTGTGAAAAAAAACTGTTGCCGGAGATCTCTATCGAAGCGATGGTCGGCTGCGCGGAAGCATTCGCCATAAACAGCAAAAGCCATCCGCAGAGTGCAAACGGCTTTCGATTCCATATTCGGTCATACCCGCTCATCAGTTGTTCCGCCGTGTCGGAATGTGCTCCTTATTCGTTTCGTATTCTCTGTAACAGGTCCCAGATCGGCGTCAGCAGCCGGTAATCACCGAAGCCGGTCTCATCAACGAAGATGACACTGCGGTTGTATTCATAGTACGACCAGATTTCGTATGGTTTGGAATCAATATCAAACGGATGCCGTTCTACGTTATTCGGCGAACCGAACAGGATGAAGACCATACCCATATCGGTCTTCCAGCCCGGCTGATAGTGTGAAAAATTCTGATTCGCATATTCCACCCGGCTGTAGTACTCTTCCATATACTCATTTTTTTTCGTTGCAGGATTCGGATCGCGTTTCAACCAGAACTCATCGAACAACGCACGTTTTGATTCCTCCGTTTTTGCATCCGACACTTTATCGTATTCATCATCTTTCGCAATGTACCGAATCTGCTTGATGGCGAGATCCAGGTCCGAAATACTAATCGGTATATTTCCCCAACGAACGATAATCGATCGTTGTTTCAGGATTGGCAGGTCGTCCGGAGAATGTTCCAGCGATTGGACTTCAACATTCAGGTTATACGAACCGGTGACATAATTGGCGCTGTCGAACCGGGAAATGATCTGGCTTCGTTTTCCCTGAATGCGATGGTACTCGACCTTCTCAAGATATTCTTTCCCTTTGATATCGGTGATCGTATAATGAAGCCGTAATGAATCCGTGGGTGCAGCGGAATAAACTTCGAAAAAAACAGCAAAAGTGTTATTTGTTTCGCCGATGTTTCCGGAAACATTGGGGGCAAGCACATTTCGTCCCCCTTCACTGGAAGTCCTTCGCACCAGCATCATATCGCTCACGGAAAGCACTTTGGTAGCATAATTTCCGACAATCAGCTTTTTAATTACATAGGAGACCTTTTTGGATTCGTTGTCCTTCACCTGTGCCCGCAGCGTATAAATGCCCGGAACAATATTCACCGATCGCTGCGTAAGATGAAACGCTTTTTTGGATGCGGTGTATTCAAAGAGCGGCACTTTGATCTCTTCCGTCCACACTTTCTCATTGACGGATGCGTTATCATCGGTGAGGAAATTGATCGATACTTCATAACTTGCAGAATATCGATCGTTCCGTTTCAGAAACTGGAGCGCATCGTACGGTACCTGAACATACAGGTCCACACGAGAGGAAAGTGAATCTCCGGAATAAAAACTGAGCGCATCCACAGAGAATTCCGGCAGGTCGATCGACGTCTGCGGTCTTCGTGCTTCCACCTGAGCGAACAGTGCGGAAGAACATGCCATCACAATGAAAATACTTTTCTTTATCATTTGGCCGTTTCTATTTCTCCATAAAGATCATATTCTGTTGCATCAGACACCGTCATAGTCACCATGTCGCCGACACGCACGTGTTCAACTGCCGGAAGGAAAACTTCGTTGTCAATCTCCGGTGCATCCCATTCCGTCCGCCCGACGAAACTCCCCTCCTCCAGCCGCTCAATTACCGCCCGTGTTTTCATGCCGATGCGCGACTCGTTCTTTTCCAGGGAAATCGCACGCTGCACTTCCATCACATACTCTTTCCGACGCTCTTTTTCCTCCTCCGGGATCGGATCCCCCAGTCCGTACGCAGATGTATCATCCTCCTGCGAGTAGGTAAAAACTCCCAGCCGGTCGAAACGGACATCCTTAATGAACTGCACAAGTTCTTCCACATCCGCTTCGGTTTCGTTCGGATAACCGACGATGAGTGTTGTGCGCAGTGCAATGTCCGGTATTGAAGTCCGGATACGGCCGATCAATTGTTCCGTGGTGCGCCGCGTGATACCGCGCCGCATGGATTTCAACACATTATCCGCCGCATGCTGAATTGGCATGTCAAGGTAGCGACAGATCTTCGGATTGTCACTAAACGATTGTAATACATCCATCGGAAATTTTGACGGGAATGCATACATCAAACGTATCCATTCCAATCCTTTTACCGAGGCAAGAGATGTGAGCAGCGATGAGAGTTTCCGCTCGCCGTACAGGTCCAGACCATAGTAGGTCGTATCCTGTCCGATCACTATCAGTTCCTTCACTCCTTTTTCCGCAAGCCGCACTGCTTCATCCATCACCTGCTCAACCGGTTTCGTCTTATGCTTGCCCCGCATTATAGGTATGGCGCAGAAGGAACAGGGGTTATCACACCCTTCGGAAATCTTTACATATGAAAAATAATTCGGAGTTGAAACGGCGCGCTCGCCGAGCAATTCATATTTGTACTTGCCGCCAAGCGTTTCCAGTATGTTCGGCAATTCGTTTGTGCCGAAAAAGTTATCGATCTCCGGGATCTCCTTTTGCAGATCGTTCTTATACCGTTCGACAAGGCAGCCCATCACATACACTTTACTCAACTGACCGTAATTCTTCCGTTCAACCGCGGCAAGAATCGTGTCGACCGACTGACGTTTTGCCGCGTCGATGAAACCGCAGGTATTGATGATCGCAATATCTGCCTCTTCAATCTTTTCGGTCAGAGAGAAATCATTGTACAAAAGCTGACTGTACAATGCTTCGGAATCGACCGTATTCTTTGCACAGCCGAGGGTGATAATATTGATTTTTTGCTGTTGTGTATTCAAAATAATTTCTTTTCAGTATTCTGAAGCCGAATTATATTTTACTAACTTTTCCCAATCTATCTCCCCATTGGTTTTACAATATTCATTTGCGAAGATTTTCGTAAACTTATTCACCACTCTTGCATAAGATTGATTAAATTCTTCATTTTTTTCTTTTGCCTTGTAACCCAACGGTTCAATTATCTCAATATACAATGCTCTACTGCCCGAAATAAATTCCCAAAAATTTTCCCCACAATATTTAAAGTAATTTCCTTTGATTGGATGTTTATCTCTTCCATAACAACAACCATTTACCGAGACGACGTTAATTTTTGAATTACTAGTCCTTAAACTTTTCGTGGCAGCATTGAAATCGGTGATCATTTTTTTTATTTGACTGCTGTTTCCCCAATTAGGCCCTGATTTTATAGAAACTATATATCTTGAATTATCTTTTTCAAATTCCAAATCAATTCCAGGCGAAGAGGATTTTTTCCCACCATAAACTTTCCCATTAATAAATATTGCAAGGCCTTCTAACCAATCTCCAAAAATAGCTTCTTCTTGAGAAGACAAATGTGCATCTACTAAACCCTTCACAATTTGTTCTGATGTTAATACATTTTTCGCTTTATACAAGTACGGATTTTTTCTTTTTAATACGTCCGTAAGTTTTAATCTATCGAGGCTAAGAATGCGTTTTTCGTGAAAAACTCCAATGTTTTGCTCAACGTACTGTTGAACGTCTTTTAATTTTAGTCTTCCCATATTTTGCTTTCTTATCATGTAATCTAAGTTGCAATGGATTTATTGCTTTGTATATCATTTTGTAATATTCTGGCATAATTTCAATCCCAATAGTTTTTCTGCCCATTCTATTTGCCACAATGTTTGTTGTACCTGAACCGGCAAATGGATCTAAAACAATATCATTTTCCTTCGTAAACAGTTTGATGAACCATTCAGGTAATTCCTCTGGGAATGCAGCACTATGATTTTTATTATTACATTCAGTTGCAAGGTGCAATACATTTGTTGGATATGCTTTTTCCCGATTTATCCAATTAGATATTTTTTTACCAAACCCGCTTCCTACTTTAGAGTTATCTCTTTTTTTATCGGTCTCACTTAAATTTTTGAGTCTTACTTTTGCCCAATCACCCATTGGAACCATGACAGTATCTTGATACATGTTGAATTTTTTGTCTTTATTAAACTGCAATAAATGCTCCCAAGAATCTCTAAACCTGTTTGGCCATTTACCAGGGAAACTATTTTTCTTGTGCCAAATAAATTCTTCTGTCCAGAGCCAACCTTGTTTTCTCATTGCAATTACAAGTTCCATAACATATGTACTTCTCTCTCCGCTTACCACTTTTTCCTTTATATTAAGTACGAAAGTGCCAGTAGGTTTCAGGACTCGCAACAATTGTTCTGAAATGGGTAAAAACCATTCAACGTATTTGTCATGAGATACACCACCATAAGTATTTTTCCTTTGATCAGCATAAGGGGGTGACGTAAATATTAAATCAACAGAATTTGAAGGAATTTTTTTAAGTTCCTCTTTTGCATCACCAAGAAAAAGTTTATTGGATTCATTCATGATAATACTACAAAGTCTATATAAAGGTACAATATCGGTGCAACAAAAATCAAACTGTCGAAACGATCGAATACTCCGCCATGGCCCGGAATTAAATTTGAAGAATCCTTCACTCCGGCATCCCGTTTCATCAATGATTCAATAAGATCACCGGTTTGACCAAAAATACCGATCATGCCGCCGATGATGAGTGCCTGATGGAATTGAAGATAAGGAAGAAAATAGTGATGAAAAGCGATCATCGTCACCATCGCACCGAAAAATCCCCAAACGGCACCTTCCCAGCTTTTATTGGGACTGACCCGGGGAAATAGTTTATGCTTTCCCATTGAGAGTCCGCCGAAGTACGCCGCCGTGTCGCACATCCAGATTGAAACAAAGATCGAAATCACCGTCCAACCTCCCCACGCATATGTCATGGCATGAATGTTCTCATCGGTCCGCATCGATGTTTCCGGTATGAACTGTACGGCCATAGAATAAGGGAATTCCGCTCCGAAGAGTTCTCGAATTCCTGTGAGCGCAGCAAGAAACACACCTACATACATCACACCAAAGATGGTGAATCCAGCGTTTAAAAAGATCGAACCTTTATTCCGAAATAGTTCTATTAACAACACGATCGTCAAAAAAAGAAATTCTACCGTCAGAAACAGCTGCAGTTTCATCAACAGGGAAATCCCTCCCCGGTCAGCAAAGAACGGGAGAATGAAATTTTGAATCTGCTCATGAAAGAAAGCAAGATGCAGTGCCGACAAGCCGAGCAGTGCGGGAATCGTTTGAGGATTTGCACCTTTGGCTTTTGCAAGCGTGAAAAATTCTAACAGTGATGCGATACCAATTCCAAGGACCATCAACACAAACAATAGTCCCCCAAGATAGCTGATGTACAGCATCATCGGAATGCCAATGACGGCAACGGTAACGCGCGGAGCGAGATTTGCAAATTTATTCGGCATGGTAAGAAATGAAATCCGCAAGATCCAACGAAGCAAGGACTGAACGCGCCTGCTCCTGTTGGCCAACGGGTACAAACAGTTCCGGAATTTCCTCTGGATGATCGACAGGATCGGGATAGAACCACACGGCTTCGATACCGTTCATCTTCAGATTCTTTCCGACAAGGTCCATAGCGAATATTGTTGGCGTCGACAGCAAGCGGATGTGTCCATCCAGCTGTTTGGGAATTGATTGAGAATCAGTGAATTTAGTCATGCGAGTATTGTCGGTCCTGCACAGTTTCGGTCACCCGAATGTACTGAACAATGATGACGAAAAAAATAACGGCAAAGAACATTCCGGAGCCAAGGACCGCAGCTGTGGACGGCTCGCTTTCCGCCGCGATAAAGACTGTCGGCGTCGTGGATTCGGAATTCCCGAACAGATACACACCTGCCGTGGCGGCGCCGTTATTAATCAGATGCGCTGCGATCGGCAGCAGCAACGTCCGGGAACGATATTGCATAAAACTGAAATAGATACCGAGTGCGATCAGTGGAACAATCCAGAAAGGATTTAAATGATAGAGACCAAAGATTGTTCCCGCCAACACATACCCCTTCACATTCCCGTACGCCAGTGAAAAATTCTTCTGGATCAGTCCGCGAAACATCAGTTCTTCGCACACCGCCGGTGTTATTGCCGCTACCAGGATGACGAACATCATTTCCGGGAACGTTCGCGTAACAATCAGTATCTGATACGCTTCGTCGATCGCCTGTTTGAGCAAATCCACATATTGCCGAAACATCTCCGGGATCGGTATCAAACCTTGCAAAAAAAGATATGTTTCACTCAGTTGCATGAGCACAATCATTCCTGCCAATGCAAGGAACGATTCGGCGAATGTGGGAATTCTCAAGGAAAACGCCTCTGATATCCGTCCATGTTGCCGTTTGGCAAGGTATAACGTCGGGATCAACAGAAAGAGTATCTGCGAAAGCATCGTTGCAACCCGCGCCGCAGTCACATTGTCCGATGTGATTTGTCCGCCAATGAATAACAGCGTTACTCCGCCGCCGACAAATTGATACAGGACGAACAGAATTGCCAGTGCCGCAAATGCAAATCCTGCGGGCTTGTACGTTGTCTGCCGCGGCTGGAATAGTTCTGCCTCGTTCTCAATCACTTCATTCATTATTTTTTTGCCTTCAATTCTCCGTTAATTCCGGAATATTCCTTTAACTCCGCATCGATCGAACCGATAATTACTTTCGTATTTACTTTTACCGGGATTTTCCGTTCATCATCGGACAACCAGATTAAAATCCGGCCTTCACTTTTAAAGAGTCCCCCCTCCTTCACCATCGGTTCTACAATGATGCAATTGAATGTTCCCGCATCAACCTTCACTTTCTGTTTCCCGAGATATTTAATCTCCAGCGGATTCGTTTTCCCTTTGAAAAAATTATTCAGATGAACGCGCTGCCCCATCTTGAATCCTGTATAGTCGATCGTTCTTGCATAATAAAAAGCGGACATGATATCGTGCACATACTCCGGAATGGGGAAATCCCCTTCGGCAGTCCGAGCAGTTCGTTTTGGGTGATCAAATATTGCTGTATAATCCCTGACAAATTTTCCTTCACGGATATGTTGTTCGAATCTCCAGGGAAAGATACCGGCAGAATCAAGATACGTTTCATACCGATCCCGCACTTCAAAGAAAAAATCGAATGTCGGTGTCGAGCGGACGAGGAATTGAACTTTGAAGGTCGAATTGCCAAGTACTGTATCCATCTGCGGAATGGACATCTCTGCATATCCCGCCGTGATAATGCCGAAATTCACATCAAATAACAACCGTTCACCAACGCTGAATGCCGTTTGATGTTCTGCTTTTTGGCCGAACATGGTGTGCGACAGCAGGCCGAAAAGAAAACAGAATACTAATGCGTTAATTTTTTTCATTCAACAATCCCCTGATTGCCGCAACAACATGTTCAACCGTGATCTGTTCCATGCAAACATTGGAACGGCACGGAGTACCTTGGCACAATGCACAGGCATTGTTATCAGCCGCAAACACTTTTTTCTTTTTCGTATATGGTCCCCACCGTGCCGGACTGCATTGCAGGATCGGCGGATAAAATGCCACAACCGGAGTCCCGACCATCGCCGCGATATGGAGCGGACCGGTGGAATTCGAGACAAAGACACTCGCATGCCTGAATAATGCTCCCAGTTCTTGCAACGAGAATTCACTGGTATAATTGTACGGTGGATTCTTCATTTTAGCGGCAAGAGAATCTGTCAAGTGCCGCTCATTACTGCCGCCGGTCAACACAACCTGCAGTTGAAGTTGCGATTGCAATTCGTCCCCTAATCGGGCGAAATTTTCTATGCTCCAATCCCTGGCCGATCCTCCGCTTCCAGCGTGGAGTACAGCAAAGCGCCGGACGCCGTCTGCTGATAACTTCTCGTGAACAGCTTTCTCCGTTTCAACGGGAATGGAGAATTCAAATACCGGTTCACCGTTTGGTGCGATCCCAAGAGTGCTTAACAGATTTACATTATATTCCACTTCGTGACGCTTTGCATCCTTCCGATGTTCATAGATCCTTTTAGTAAACAGGAAAGAATACCAGCGGAATCCCGTTCCGGCACGCAATGGTATCCTTGCCAGAAATGCGATCAACGAAAGATTGAACCGAGGATATGGAAGTATGGCAACATCGAATCCTTTCGACCGAAGCAGTGGAACATAGTGCGATATCCCCAGCGATTCATCCCACAGGATGATTTCATCCACGCACGAATGGCGCTCCACCAATTCCTTAGTATACGGACGCACCATCATTGTAACGGATGCGTTTGGGAATTGTTTTTTGATCAATGGCAGCATTGGCAGCGACAGCACAACGTCGCCGATTCGGTCCGTACGGACGAGCAAGATCTTTTTCACTGATTCGTTTGCAATTCCCATGAACCTCTCTTTAAGGATAATTCCAACACCGAATCGCATTCAAGGAACTGAAGATCGGGTCGCTGCAGGATTGGCCTGAACAATGGTCAGGACAGGACATGAAAGAATGGATGAGATGCACGGCAGTGAATGTTCGCATCATAAATTTACGAAACGAACACTTTCGCGACTTCGATGATCATCGATGGTTTGTTCCACAATGCAGAACGAAATATCCCTCCCAATGTCCTCTTCTCCTCCGGAAGCTTTAATGCACTGTCACAGATGTCGTTTAATGTATCGTCATGGAACGTTGAGATCGCTTCTTTAATATTATAGAACACCTCATGCCGCCAGCCAAGACGTTTCTGCCAACGGTGTTGATATTCCCGCAGAAACGGGATGTTGTTGTTCGCAGCCGCTTCGGCAGCAACCTGTCCGCCGATCATTCCGCCGATCATTCCGGAAATGATTCCCCCGCCCGAGACGGGATTGACCTGATGCGCAGCATCCCCAACCAACAGTACGTTCCCTTTGACGATCTCATCGCAAGTTTTTGCACACGGAACACCTCCGGCGATATGCGTCAGCATGGCCGCATGGGGAAACCGTTTGTCCACGAATTCATGTAAATATTGGATGGCGGATTTTTTCTTTGCCAACTCCACGGAAAGTCCTAATCCGACATTCGCCGAATTGTTTCCTTTCGGGAAGACCCACAGATAACCGCCGGGCGAAACGGAATCGCCAAAATAGAATTCCAGCACATCCTGATCTACTTCCACTCCGGACAAGGTCATTTGCGCGCAACTTTCCATATCACGGATATGACATGTTGTATTGATGCCGGCCATTTTTCCGATGCGGGATTCGACACCATCCGCACCGATCACTACTTTCGCTCGGATATCAACTTTTTTATCTTTGATCAATGACCGTACGCCGACTACCGCACCGTTTTCCCGGAGAAGATCGTAGACGTACGCTTTCGTAATCACCTCGGCTCCTTCGTTCGCTGCAATCTTTGCCAATTCATAATCAAAGATTCTCCGTTCCAGCACATATCCGCCGCCATCCAGTTTCGGCATAACGCTCTTCCCGTTCGGTGCGTTCAACCTGAATTTTGTAACGGTTGCTGCAATCCACTTCGGATCCGGCTGGATGAATTGCGACACCCCTTCATGACTGACCGCTTCACCGCAGCGGACGGGATAACCAACGTCACGATCTTTTTCAAGCATCAAAACTTTTGCTCCGCCGGCAGCAGCATAGCGTGCAGCGGTGGAACCTGCGGGTCCTGCACCCACAACGATTATATCATAGTCAAATTGATTCATTAATAGGTGACCGCTTGGTTTAACATGAGAGGAGTTTCTTTCGGCAGTTGGTCGACACCATCGCGATGAAATTCGATCACTTCCCAGGGACAAGCCCAAACGCATTTACGGCAATTCGTACAGCGTTCTTCAATTATCGCAATTTTGGATTCCATCAATTCAATGGCATCTTCGGGACATACGCCCACACAACAGCCGCAATAATCGCATTTGCCCGGAGTAATATGGATCATAAGATGTGGTTGCGGCATCAGTGTATTCCTAATAATTCTACTTCAAAAATCAATGTGGCATCCGGAGGAATCACTCCGCCTGCACCTTGACTTCCATAACCCAATTCAGGTGGAATTGTGAATCTGCTTTTCCCGCCGAGTTTCATTGTCGCAACACCGTCATCCCATCCCTGAATCACTTCTCCCACTCCGAATTGGTATTGAAACGGTTGTCCCCGATCAACAGAGCTGTCAAATTTTGTACTGTCGGTAAGCCAGCCAGTATAGTGAACAGTGACAATTTGTCCTTGTTTTGGAGAAGTTCCTTTTCCTTCACTAATTACTTCAACATTAACACCTGATTTGGTCATAAAATTCTTTCTTCCGCAGGATGTGATGAAAACTAACGATAAAAGAGTAACAAAAATGAGAATTTTTTGCATTGTGTATTCAGAATTTTATCTAAAATAATGAAAAGATGCCCTACTTCCAAAAACATTTCCGTATCTGCACTGTTCATTTAAAAAAGAAACTCCATTCGTTCAACGAATGGAGTTAATATCTACAGCAAAATTTAAAAAATTATTTTTTGCCGAGGATCGCATCTTTTGCAGCTTTTGCGACTTTGAATTTAACCACTTTCTTTGCAGGAATCTGGATTGTTTCACCAGTTGCAGGATTACGGCCCATTCGTGCCTTACGATCAACAAGCACTAATTTTCCAATTCCAGGGATCGTGAACTGATTCACTGACTCTTTATATGCCAATGTTGATAATTCCTCAAAGAACTCTGTAACAACTTTCTTCTTCATTCCAAATTTGTCGGCAAAATGACTTGCGATTTGCGATTTCGACATTGCTTTTCCCATATGAACTCCTATATTTAGTGAATTGGAAATGTTATTTAGTGTAACTCTCTAATCAACTGTTGTAAATATATATTATTCATAAGGGAGTGTCAATACTTGATGAAAAAAATCTTATTTTATTGGGTTTTTTTGAACAATGTCAAAAACTACGCCAAATCATTGAAGATTTTTTTATAAATAAAATGGCGAAATCCATTCAATTTCGCCATTTTATTTATCATTATATTATTCACCCATGTTAAAGAGTAAAACTATGGCGGAAATAATATTTGTAAAAACATTAGTAATTTCGTTTATAATGTAAATGCGATGACCGTTGCTGCAATTGCTGAACCAAAAATTATATAGACAAACAATTGATTCGGAAGTTCATTCTTGGCAATTTTTTTCCGATACAATGTTGCGAACACTGCAACATCAATTGCGAAAAGCATTTTTATTCCGACTTTCATATGATTGATATCTGCAAAAAGAAGGAAAAACAATGCGAATCCGGTAAGCAACTGTGTATGAGCGGCAGAAAGCAGATACACAGAAAGTTTTTTTCTCACTTCATCTTTTACATCTTTCCTGATTATAAAGAAAAATGAAATAAAGATGATCGCAACCATTCCAACGGAATGAAAGATATAGAGCAGTTGATGCAGCATTTTTACCACCTTTCTAAATGATTTATTGATTACAATGGAATTTAACGATAATTTGTTCGAAACCTACGGCCAATCTTATGTTTGAACAAGAATTAGAAAGTATACAGAAACTCACCATCAATAATACGATCGGGAATACTGAGTCTATTGCTTTAAAGTCCATTTTGGAATCAAACATCCCGCCTAATATTAAAAGTTATTTTCGGGGAGAAGTGGAATGGCTCCTCTATAAAGAAAAACAGACGGAACATCATTCCACAAAGTTCAATTATCAGCAAGAAGATGTAAGGTTACTGCAAGAACAGATGGATATACTGTTGATATTTCATTACACTTTTTCCCGAGATGAATTTCTAAAAACACTTGATAAATGTGCCCATTTCCTCTTTAACTATCTCTGCCGTCCCCAATGGACTCTGGAAAGCTACCTCTTTGAAGAAAAGAACCATTTGAATATCAAAGAATTGTCGCTGAAATTTCGGTTTTGCGGAGACTACCAATATTATTGGAATATTCTGGAAAAATATCTGGTCGGGAAAAACAAGACAGAATTGGAGCGGGACGAAACAGTTCGATTATTGAGGAAGATCGATGCTGAAATTGTCAACACTCACTCTGCCGAAGAGATGGCCAAAATGACCATCCCTTTCTTCGAATTCATCGGATTCATCCACCAAAATGCACTCAACGGCGGTAGAGGTGACCTGCCAACACGAGCATTGATGTATTTCTTTGAAGACAAGAAACTGCAGGCGGTCACCCAGCATCTGCTGAAACTCCGGGAAAAGGGAAAACAATCCATGCTGTTCGATGAACTGGTTGAAGCACTGAAAGACTCATTCACACAAAAGAGTTTTTCCATTGCCGATGAAGTTGCACTAGTGCGTCAGCCACAGAAAAAAAGCATCATTGCTCTTCAGTTGCCTGAAAAAGATAAATACTCCATCATAAAATCCTTGTTTGGTGATGATGAATCGAAGTATATTGTAGCTATGGAAAAGATCCTCTCTTCCGCGACGTGGGATGATGCCGGATTGTCGCTCGATCACTATTTCACAATGAATGACATCGATCCTTTTTCTCGCGATGCGATTATTCTGACCAACGCACTTCAAACATTCTTCACGAATCGAAATCCACAATAAGAAAGCAAAGGGCCGGTCTCTGGAACGGTCGTTGACAATGCAATTATGTTTATAGACTCAGCTAAGATCCACGTAAAATCAGGAAAAGGCGGCGACGGAATTATTCACTGGCGCAGGGAAAAGTTCATCCCCAAAGGGGGGCCGGACGGCGGTAACGGCGGTGTCGGCGGCGATGTGATTTTCCGCGCAGATAAGCAGATCAATACACTTCTGGATTTCCGTTATCACAAGAAGTTTATCGCGAAGAACGGCAATCCCGGCGAAGGCTCCAACAAAGAAGGCCGATCTGCAGAACCGATCATAATTAAAATTCCAGTCGGCACGCTGATTCGCAACGCTGAAACCGGCGAATTGATTGCGGATATTACTGATGACGGGCAGGAATTTGTCATCGCCAAAGGGGGAAAAGGGGGAAAAGGCAATTGGTTGTTTCGCTCCCCCACCAATCAGGCGCCGCGTGTGTGCACTCCCGGAATTCCGGGTGAAGAATACCATCTGGAACTGGAACTGAAACTCCTTGCCGACATTGGTCTGGTCGGATTCCCTAATGCGGGAAAATCGACGCTCATCTCCACAATCTCTGCCGCAAAACCGAAGATCGCTGACTACCCATTTACTACGCTGGTGCCAAATCTGGGGATGGTCTATTTCCAGGAGAACAAAAGTTTCGTCGTCGCAGATATTCCCGGATTGATCGAAGGAGCACACGAAGGCAAGGGGCTCGGCATTCAATTCCTGAAACATATCGAACGAACGAAAGCGTTATTATATCTTATTGATTGTAGCAGTGATGACATTAAAAGGGACTATAAGATTCTTGCGAACGAGTTGAAAGCGTTCAGCAATGACCTTCCGAAGAAAAAGAGCATCATTGCGATCACCAAAATGGATATCGCGGATGACGACCTGTTGAAAGCCTTGAAAAAATTGAAATTTCCAAAAACAATTCCCGTACATTTTATTTCCGCTGCAACCAACGATGGCATTTCCAGCCTTATCGAAGCCATGTGGAAGATCGTTGCCAAAGGAAGATGAAACAAACCCGAAAATCTGAACATACCACCCAGGAACATTCCGGTAACGAAAAGGAATTTGAAAATACGCTCCGTCCTTCTGCGTTCGAGGATTTTTCCGGTCAACAGAAAATCGTTGATAACCTGAAAATCTTCATCGCGGCAGCGAAAAAACGGGGCGAATCCTTGGACCATGTTCTGCTCACCGGTCCGCCGGGACTCGGCAAAACAACACTTTCGTTCATTATCGCCAACGAGATGGGAACGGATATTAAGATTACCTCCGGTCCTGTGCTGGATAAACCGGCTGACCTCGCCGGTATCCTGACGAATCTCAGTGAAGGCGATGTTCTGTTTATCGACGAGATCCACCGTGTGAATGCCGTCGTGGAGGAATACCTTTATTCAGCAATGGAAGATTTTCGTTTGGATATTATGATCGATTCCGGACCAAGTGCTCGCAGTATCCAATTATCGCTTCCCCGCTTCACACTGGTCGGCGCAACGACGCGGGCAGGACTACTCACCGCTCCCCTGCGTGCCCGTTTCGGTATCGCCAATCGGCTTGATTATTACGCACCAGAGATCCTGTTCAACATCATCATCCGCTCAGCAACGATTCTGGGAATTGAAGTCGATAAAGATGGTGCGATGGAAATTGCGAAACGGTCCCGCGGAACGCCGCGAATTGCCAATCGATTACTAAAACGGTGCCGTGATTTTGCCGAAGCAGACGATCGGTTGAAGGCACATAATGGCGTCATCACATTAGATGTTGCGCATTATGCATTGCGCGCACTTGAAGTGGATGAACACGGCCTGGATGATATGGACAAACGGCTTTTGCAAACGATCATCGAAAAATATAAAGGGGGTCCGGTAGGTATATCCACCCTCGCAGTTGCTGTCGGTGAAGAAGCTGGAACGATCGAAGAGGTCTACGAACCGTATCTGATTCTTGAAGGATTCCTGCAGCGCACCCCGCGCGGCCGCGAAGCAACTGAACTTGCGTATAAACATTTCGGCAAACAAAAGACCTCTTCAAAACAAAATTCTCTTTTCTAAATGCGAACGCTTCCCCGTTCATTCTACACACGGAATACGCTCATCGTCGCAAAAGAACTCCTTGGAAAAATCCTCGTTCGAAAAATCGGCAAGTCACAACTGGCAGGTATTATCGTCGAAACCGAAGCATATCTTCACAATGATCCTGCATCTCATTCCTATCGCGGTATCACCGAACGGACAAAAGTCATGTTCGGCAATGGCGGTCACCTTTATGTCTATTTCACTTATGGTATGCACCATTGTGCCAATATTGTGACTCAAAAGGAAGGAAGAGGTGAGGCTGTCTTATTGAGAGCAGTTGAGCCTATCGATGGTATTGATGTGATGATGAAAAACAGGAGTGGTAGGAATGAAATCAATAATGACCGGCATTTATCCGATACCGGTCATCTGAAGAATTTAACGAACGGACCGGCGAAATTAGCACAGTCGTTTGGCCTGTCGAGAAACGAATCCGGCACAGATCTTTTAGAAAACAAGATCTATCTCACGGAAGGCATCGCGGTCCCAAAATCTCAAATAATTTCTACTACCCGCATCGGCATTAATGTTGCGACTGAAAAGAAATGGCGTTTCTACATCAAAGGAAATGTCTGCGTTAGTAAACCGTAAATTTCGCGCTCTATTTATAGATCTTCGCTTGAATTGATTGTAATTCGTATTCCCACGCGGCCATACAATCCACCAAGATTCACGAATTCATCCGATACGTTCTCGATATACGTATAGATATAATCTGCTCCATATCGGACATCTCCGAAGAGTGCGAATGTCCCGGATAGTTCATGCTGCATTCCGATCATCCCGAATATTCCATAACTTTGGGAAAGACTATTTTTTATTACCAATTCCGGTCGGGCATTCGTAACATCGCTGGATTCCAATCCATTAAATCCAAAGATCAATCCGCCCGCAATATACGGCGATACGATCGGACCAGGATAATAATAACCGTAATACATGGAAAATGTCGCAGAAGATATGCCGACATTGTTAACTCCAAACACAGTTGCTGTGATGCTTTTCACTTGGAGATCCGCACCAATAATAATTCCCTGGCTGGTATTCAAGTATCCCGCATCGAACGCACTGGAGTGCGAACCATCAGCGGCAGAATAATATCCGCCGCCGATGGATAGGTAATCTGCGTAATAATCTTGCGCGTGTGCAGCAGAAATACAGCTTAAGAACACAATGACAAACGAAATTGCCTGTTTCATTTTACGAACACCGCTACTCCAGAGAGTCCGGTCCTTGCAGCCACCGACGACAATTTCGTCAGTCTGGTCATGATGACGGCATTTGCACCGATCTTTCCTGCTTTCGTTTTTAACAATTCTGCGGCGGCATTCCCGTCTCCGGTGGCATCCACTGCAACACTGCCGATCACTTCATACTCCTGTGCAAGATCACCTGAGTATATCTTAACTAATGTGGGATCGACGGCAGCTTTCGCGGACGCTCCGTCTTGAAAATAGTGAGTGCTGATCGCGCAACCGCTTGTGAATAGGAAAATGGTAAGGAACATTAATATCTTTTTCATAGTCGTTTTCGTCCTGAGAATGGTTATTTGAATTTAACGGCAGTGCCGGCGGCTTTAATGGCATTCTGCCAGTATCCGGTATCGACTTCCAATCGAAGATTGATGATGGCATCCGCCCCTAATTTCGACGCTTCCACTTTCAACTTATCGACTGCCGGTGAAGAATTCTCGCCCGCATCTGCATCTGCAACAACTTCTCCGAGAATGATATACTCCTGTCCCGCTTTCGCAGTGGAAAACACTTTAATATTTTTGGCGACAGTTTTTCCCGAAGTTACCGGCGAATCGTCCGTTTGAATATTCGCAACGGAAGAACATCCGGTCAACAGGAAAACACACAGTGACACTATTATAATGGACTTCATACTTTCCTCTAAATTGATTCGAATCGGTTATTTATCATACCGAATATATCGGCCGTGTGAAAGAAGTAATTAATTTGGCGGGAATGCAAGAAATATAATTCGAAGTGAAATATTTTCGAGACACAGTGACTGCAGTACGTTAATTGGTAAACGCCGCAGTGATTCCCAATGAGAACTCATGGAAGACTTTCCCCCTGAAGAATTTGTTGTAACGGTACGTAATTCCGTACGTGTGTTGCGGGAAAAACCCGAAATAACTCAGCCAGGGAGTCTTCAACCATGCGCCCGCACCAACTGTGTAACCTTCATTCGGGAAATCGGTCAGGAGTCCCGAACTGATATGGACACCGGAAAGAAAGATTTTCCGTCTTTCTACAAAATCAAAATGTAGATCGTGCTTTACTTCGGTACGAAACACATTGTGGACTTTTGAATTAAGGACGAAGGAATAACTGAACGACAATCTCCAATCCGAAAAAACTCCTGTTACTTTTTTTTCTCCGATTCCGAATCCGGTTTCAAGATTCACCGCACCATAGGCAACACCCTCCTTTGCAACAATGCTGTAACTCGGCGGAACGGCGCTGACCACAACGCCGGCGATTGCCAATGGAACAATAATACCGGTGATTGTGGCAAGGGCAATATCCTCTTTCGTTGTGGGGGCACTAATGGCCGTAGTATCTTGTCCCCTGGCCTGGCCGATGAACAGGATACACGATGTGAGAACAATAAGGGATCTTTTCATTAATAATTTACAGTTCATTCTTCAGATATTGTCCGGTGTAGGAATGTTTCAACGCAGCAACATATTCCGGAGTTCCCTCGGCGATAATCATTCCTCCTCCCGACCCACCTTCCGGACCAAGATCAATGATCCAGTCGGCAGTTTTAATCACATCAAGATTGTGTTCAATCACCACCACAGTGTTCCCCTTTTCTACCAGCTTATTCAGCACTTCCAGCAGCATTTTCACATCATCAAAATGTAATCCCGTCGTCGGTTCGTCCAGGATATATAATGTATTACCCGTTCCGACCTTTGAAAGTTCCGTGGAGAGTTTCACACGCTGCGCTTCGCCGCCGGAAAGAGTTGTGGCCTGTTGGCCAAGATGAATATACCCAAGACCAACATCGAACAACGTCTGGATCTTTCTGTTCATCACCGGCATCTCACTGAAAAATCCCTGCGCTTCTTCTACCGTCATTTCCAATACATCGGAGATCGATTTCCCTTTATAGAGTACTTCCAGCGTTTCACGATTATACCGCTTCCCCCGGCAAACGTCGCATTGTACATAGACATCGGGAAGAAAATTCATCTCGATCTTCTTCACGCCATCCCCTTCACACGCTTCACATCGTCCGCCTTTCACATTAAAACTGAATCTACCGGACTTGTATCCACGGATTTTCGATTCCGGCAATTGTGCGAACAGATCGCGGATGAATGTGAACAATCCCGTATAGGTTGCCGGATTAGAACGGGGTGTCCTGCCGATTGGGGATTGGTCGATATCAATCACTTTGTCAATATGCTCGATTCCGTCAATCGCTCGATAGGGATAGACCTGGATCTTCGTTTTATAGAATTTTTGAGAAAGGATCGGATAAAGCGTCTCATTAATAAGCGTCGATTTTCCCGAACCGCTAACACCTGTAACGCACGTCAGGGTTCCAAGCGGGATATGAAGGTCGACATTTTGCAAATTGTTTCCGGTGGCACCGGAAATCGAGAGATATTTAGCGTTTCCTTTTCTTCTGAATGCCGGCACTTCGATGTTCTTTTTTCCGGTAAGGTATTCTATTGTAGATGAACGATCTCCAACTTTTTTGGAAAGTCCGTTCTTGAATTCTGCCGGCGAGCCTGCAGCGACCAGTTCTCCGCCATGCTCTCCAGCTCTCGGTCCGAGATCAACGATAAAATCGGAATTCTCCATCATCTCCTTATCGTGTTCTACAACCAAAACAGTGTTTCCAAGATCGCGAAGATTTTTCAGTGAGCTGATCAGTTTTGAATTATCCCGTTGATGCAGTCCGATACTCGGTTCATCCAGGATATAGAGTACACCAACCAGCTGCGAGCCGATCTGCGTGGCCAAACGGATTCGCTGCGCTTCACCGCCGGAAAGCGTCCGTGCTGCCCTGTCCAGCGTCAGATATCCTAATCCGACGTCCACCATAAATCCCAACCGCTGGCTAATCTCTTTCAAGATCGGCCGTGCGATCTCCAACTGCCGCGCTGAAAAGGAAAGTGTAGTAAAGAATTTTTGTGATTCCACCAATGATTTTTTAACGATATCGGAAATCGTATGCCGCAGTCCGGTCTTCTCATCCTCAAGCTGAATGGCAAGATTCTCCTTCCGAAGACGTCCGCCGTCGCACGACGGACAGACCTTCGTGCTCATGAAACTCTCCACCCATTCGCGAATTTTCAATGACGCGGTATCATTGTAATATTCCTGCAGCATTTTCATCACGCCGTCGTACCGATGTTTGTAGGTAGTCGTACGCCCGCCCGCATAGGTGTATTCCACCTCGATCTTTTCTCCATTCGTGCCATACAGCAATTCATCAAGTGCAGCTTTGGAATAATTTTTTATGGGGGTACTATAATCCAGTTTATGTCGTTTAAGAACTGCTCGCACCTGTGCATAGAACCAGGTGGAACGCGGTTTACCCAGCGGCGCGATTCCTTCTTCTTGCAAAGACAAATTCGGATTGGGAATGATGAGGGAAAGGTCAAAATCTTTCTTCTCACCGAGTCCTTCGCACGCAGAACAGGCGCCGGTGGTGGTGTTGAATGAGAATGAATTGGGCGCCGGTTCTTCATAGCTCGTGCCGCACAACGGACATGAATATTTCTTGCTGAAGAGAATATCCCGAGAACCATCGTTGACGATCAACACTCCTTCGCCGAATTGCAGTGCAACTTCGACGGAATCGGCAATACGGGAGCGGCTTTCCTTTTTAATCTGGATCCTGTCTACCACAACTTCAATATTGTGGATCTTATACCGGTCGAGTTTCAATCCTTTGCTGATCTCCAGCACTTCATTGTCCACTCGGACTCGTAGAAAACCATCCTTCAGGATCTTCTCGAATAATTCTCTGTAATGACCTTTCCGTCCTTTCACGATCGGCGCAAGGATCTGGATCTTCGTCCCCTGCGGCAGTTTCACGATGGCATCTATAATCTGATCGACACTTTGTCTCTGTACACGGGAACCGTCATGGATGCAAAATTGTGTGCCGACACGGGCATAGAGCAGACGGAGAAAATCATATACCTCCGTCACAGTACCGACCGTTGAACGGGGATTCGTGCTGACCGTTTTCTGTTCGATGGAGATCGCTGGAGAGAGCCCTTCGATGTAATCGACATCCGGCCGTTCCATCAACCCTAAAAATTGACGGGCATATGCAGAGAGTGATTCGACATACCGTCGCTGTCCTTCGGCATAGATGGTATCGAATGCAAGTGATGATTTCCCTGAACCGGATAGTCCGGTGATCACTACGAGCTTATCTCGCGGAATTTCAACATCGATGTTCTTAAGATTATGCTCGCGCGCCCCTTTCACCACCAGCATATTCTGTTCTGTAGTATCGGAAGTAATGGGAGCGGATTTTGATTTTTTCATAGGAGATGGTTTACGATATGCCAAGAGTTGAACCGAGTTCGCGTTCGGCGAAATTCAAAAGGTAAGATACTGAAAGTTGATCGGAGAGGCAAAGGTTGACGGTGGGAGGCAGTGTCTCAATTTAACAGATACCGTCATGCCGAACTCGTTTCGGCATCATATTAGTTAGGAAAGTTGCTGACATTCGTCAGTGACGAAGTCATCACTTTGTGACATGACGCAGTTCTTAAATTTCAAATTAAGACACGACCCGGCGGGAAAGGTCACCCAATACGCTGCCGTTTGTTCAAATAGTGGAGCAGTGCGGTATCAAACGGTGTGGCAGTATCCAGAAGAATATAATCAATGGAATTTTCCCGGCATTCCCGTTTGTATCGATCCATGAAACTTTTCATCGATTCCTGATATGCTTTTTGAATGTGGTACGGCTGCGTGGTAATCATTTCTCCGGTCTCGACATCCTTAAAGACGGCATCATTGCCAAAGGCAAAGGACCGTTCCAGGGGGTCCAGAATGTGCATCACCAGAACTTCGTGGTGGTTATGCCGGAAATGTTTTAGGGCCGCCATGACGGCGGATGGATCATCGAACAGATCGCTCAAAACAATAACCAAACCACGGCGGGAAATACGCTCCGCCAATTGATGCAATGCAACCGCGGAGTTCGTCGTAGTACTTGGCTGGATTTTTTCGAGTTCCATCAACACTCGGCGCAGATGTTGCTTGGTAGCGTGCGGCGGAATTGACGACCGGACTGCGGAATCAAATAAGGTTAATCCGACAGCATCCCTCTGTTGGATCATCAAATAAGAAAGTGATGCGGCAACGTACGATGCATATTCAATTTTCGAGATTCTCCGCTCTTTTTCACCAGGCACATCCGAAGCAAAGCGCATCGATGCGCTTGTATCAAGGACGATATATGATTTTAGGTTCGTCTCTTCTTCGAATTGTTTTACATAGAAGCGGTCCGTCTTGCCATATACCCGCCAATCGATCCTGCGAATCTCATCCCCGGGCATATATTGACGGTGTTCCGCAAACTCTACGCTAAACCCATGATACGGGCTTTTATGCAGTCCGGTGATGAATCCCTCCACCACCAATCGCGCCCGCAGCTCCATATTCGACAATTTGGAGACGACTTCAGGACGAAGATATTTCAGTTGAGTCTGCATTTATTGTTTTGTGATCTCTTTATTCCGTTGAAATTTGCTTTCCAAAACTTCTTGAGTGGATCTTCCGAAACTCTCTAATTCCAATTTTACCGAAGGAGCGAGATCGTGTTTGGGATACTTTTTCAGAAAATCCTCATAATACCATCGGGCACTGTCGATCATTTGCAAATTATTTCCGTAGATGTAACCGACAAGGAACAACGATACCGCCGCCGGCTGAAGGTCAGGATACTTATCAATGAAGAGTTTATAATTGTTGAGCGCTTCGCGCGGATGATTTTGGAAACGATGGCTTTCAGCCAGTGCAAACCGTGCCCATCCCGCAAATCGGCCATCCGGATATTCCTTGAGAATCTGTTCCGAGACGATCCGGGTAGAATCCCAATTATTTGCATTTTTCGCTTGTTCCACTTTCAACCACATTTCCTCATCTGTTAACGAAGAACATCCCGAAAAAAAAAGAATGAAGACAATCGCAACGTATTTCATAGATATCACATAGTTCGTTTCATGACTGCTGCAAAGAAGCCGTCCGTATTGTTTCGCTGCGGCAGTAATTGAAAATATTTGTTTGTGGAGAGATGTGCAAGATGATACCGTTCCAGAACGGACCCGGGAGGAATGAGCTCAAATTCCGGATGGTCTGTCAGGAATCGTTCGACGACATCATCGTTCTCATGTTTCATCAAGGAACAGGTTGCATAGACGAGCCGTCCTCCCGGCTTTACATAGCGGGCATTCAGCGATAGGATTGAGCTCTGTTTCGCATGAAGTTCTTCGACCATCTGTTCACTCACTGTCCATTTCATGCCGGGATTCCGTCTAATGGTGCCGGTTCCTGTGCACGGTGCATCGACGAGTACAAAATCCGCCGCACCCGATAATGACTCTATCACTTCGCCTTCGTGGATAACCCTTGCACGGATGGAATCGACACCGCTCCTTCGTATTCGTTTCCGTAACTCTTCAAGCCGAAAGGAATGCGTGTCCAGAGCAAATATCTCTCCTCGGTTCTTCATCAGTGCGGCCAGTGCCAATGCTTTCCCGCCGGCACCGGCACACGCATCAATAACTTTCGAACCGGGTTTAGGATCTACCAGAAGAGCCAGCAGCTGGCTCCCTTCGTCCTGCACTTCAAATAGTCCGTCCTTGAACGCATTTAACTGAAAAAGATTTGTCCGTCGCTTCAGATGCAATCCGGAAGGAGAATATTCACTGATGTCTGTGTCCAGTCCTTCACTTTGCAGTTTCCGCTGACATTCTTCCCGTGTTGTTTTGATGGTATTTACACGAATGGTCATCGGTGCCTGCGTGTTTAATGCCGAACACAATGGTTCCAGCGACTCCGTCCCGAACTGTGTCAACCATTCCCTCACCATCCATTCCTGAAGGGAATACTTTACCGCTGTTGTTTCGATCAGGGAATCCGAGGCCGGTTCTATTCCTGCCTGATGTGCAATCACCGCAACAACGTCCGACGACAGGCCCATTTCTGCAGCGAGATCTTCCAGAGTCGCCTTCTTCTCAAAAAGTAAATATGCCGCACAGAGGTAACGATGGTTGGATTCTTTCTGCACAGCTGCGAGAATCCATTCGATCCTTTTTTTATGGCGCAGCATACCGTACACAGTCTCGGCGATGAACCGTCTGTCCTTTGAGCCGAGATATTTTCGTGCGCGGAAAAAATAATCGATGTGCCTGTCGGCTGGTTTCAACGAGACGGTGACTTCTGAATACAATTCGAGTACATGACCGATCAATGAAGCAAGTTTCATATTGTTTGTTTAGACCTCAATAACATCTGCATTCATTTCGGAAGTACGGTAGGCACGGGCCATACGTGGTGTGTTAAAGGCAACAAACGGTTTCCCAGAATGATCCAGCACGATGACACCGCCGAAACCATCTACTTTTTTCTTTAATCGTTCTATCCCGAACCGGGCTGCGGCTTCGCCATCTTTTCCCAGCAATTCCATTTGATCGATAATCGTCTTTGCAAGACCGACCTTGATGATTGCCTCCCCCCACCCGGAACTGGAAACTCCACCCACACGGGAATCTGCATACGTACCGCTACCAATCAATGGTGAATCCCCGATCCGGCCCGGATATTTGTTAGGCGAGCCCCCGGTCGATGTACCGGCAATGATATTCCCTTCCATGTCCAACGCGACAGCGCCGACAGTATCGGATGGAAGCGCCCCTTTAAATGTATCTTTTGCGGAGAATTTCTTTTGAGATTGCAGCTGCTTCCATCGCTGCAATTCCCGGACAGTAATCAGGTCATCTTTCTTGCATGTCGGAAGACCATTTTCTTTGGCAAATCGAACCGCACCTATCCCCGAATGCAAGATATGCTCGCTTTTTTCCATAATCCTACGGGCAAGGGTTATTGGGTTTGGAATGTTCTGCACTGCTGCAACAGCACCGCACCGGAACGTTGTACCGTGCATGATACTTGCGTCTAGTTCCACTTCACCATGAGCGTTCACAAATGATCCCCTGCCGGCGTCAAAAGTTGGGTCATTTTCCAAAACCCGGATCGATTGTTCAACAGCATCAACACCGCTTCCGCCATTCGACAAGATCTTCCACCCAATCGCGAGTGCATTTGATACACCCTTTTTATGGGCATCGACCATATCATCGGGAATATCCCAGGCACCGCCATGAATTATTAGAGAGATCATAGGTAAGAAGGTGATTCGTTAATCAATTTCGTAGAAATTTACTCAATAAAAATTATTCGTCCTACGGAAATATTCAATACAAATCCATTTAAAATGAAAAAGACGGTCGTTAGACCGTCTTTTCTGTAACAATTTCTCACTGTTCTTTATTTGTTCCAAGGCAATGCTGTGAATCGATTGAGATTGGATTTGGTGATATCCTTTTCGATATCCCGCAATGCAAAAAGAATGATAACAGCGACAATAAAGAACAATTCCTGCGGCAATGCAATAAGAGCAATCGTAAAACTGGAAATCATGACCGCAATGTTAAAAAACAAAGTGTATTTCTCTTTCTTTTTAAACTCTACAGTATCAGAATTCTTCATAGCTCCCCTTTGGTTGTTTTTGATGGATGTAAAATACAGGATAATGCTTACCAGTCTGTGATGATAATCATCTGAAAGGATATCCATACATCGGACATGGGTTACCGAAATTATCAGGCATTTTTTTTCGGAATTGCATATATTTACCCAGTGTCTATGATCAATATTAATCCTCGCCATTTTCTTTTTCTTTACTGCATCGTTTTTCTTTTTTCTGCAGCGTTCGTCTTTCCTCAGGGACAGGTGATCGAACTCAATCCTCTTTTTTCGGATCGCCCGGACGAGCAGGAATCCGTCATTAATTTCAAGCCGATCAAGCGGCCGACCATTTGCCTGGTACTGAGCGGAGGCGGATCCCGTGGTATGGCGCACCTGGGTGTGATTAAAGAATTAGAAAAAAACAACATTCCTATCGATTACATCGTGGGTACAAGTATCGGCGGGATCATTGGCGGACTTTATGCCTCCGGTTATACCACCGAGCAGTTGGAAAATTTGATCGATACAACCGATTGGAACTACATTCTTGCTCTGACGCAGGATACAGAACGAGAACATCTCTATTTTTCCCACAAAGTTGCTGCAGACAGGAAGCAACTGACCCTGCGCTTCGACGGACTGACACCTATTCTGCCATCAGCCTTATCCAGCGGACAACGGTTGACAAATTTTATTAACCAACTGACTCTGCAGAGTCTCTATCATCCCGTGAAGACATTCGATGATCTCAAAATCCCGTTCAGGTGTGTTTCCACAGACCTCATCTCGGGAAAGCAGATTGTTTTCAGTTCCGGAAATCTCTCCGAAGCGCTCCGTGCAAGCATTTCCATCCCGCTGCTATTTAATCCTTTAAAAAAGGATACGATGGAACTTACCGACGGAGGATTGCGGTCCAATATTCCGGTTGATGTCGCAAAGCGGCTGGGGGCGGATATTATTATCGCTGTCAATACTACCAGTCCTATGCGTAATGCAAAGCAGCTGAATAATCCCTGGGAGGTGACAGATCAGATCGTGAACATCATGGCCCAGGATGCGAACAAACGGTCATTGGACAGCGCTACCATCGTTATCACTCCGGATCTTGGATTCTATCCTTCCACTGATTTTTCGAATCTTTCTTTTGCAGTGAAACAGGGAAAACAAGCAGCTCACGATGCAATCTCCGCGATTCGGGATACCATTGAGAGCAGACAGCGGAACCTTTTTTTCGACAATTCCCCTTTGTCAAATTTCTCATTTGCACTGCGTACTGTCACAATGAACGAATTTCCATTCGATTCAATCACACAAAAAGAACTGCAAACGGGAGGCAAATCGAGCGTACCGAAGATCCGGGAATTATTAACGAATATCTACAATACTGGATGGTACCGGAATGTTCATGCAGCGATGACCATTGAAGGCCAGTCGGCAGATATCACGCTCATGCTCGAACCGAATCCGATCTTGCATAGCGTTAACATTACCGGGAATACCTTGATCGATTCTACCGCATTGACCAGTTCGTTTAATTCTTTGCTAGGGTATCCAGTCAATTTCCCAAGATTGAAAACAGCCTACGAAGATTTGTTGGGCATGTACCGGACGGACGGATATTCCCTGGCCCGCATAACATCGGAACGTTTCGATTCGACAACGGGAACTCTTTCCCTAACGATTAATGAAGGAACAATCTTTAAAATTTATCTCCGCGGAAAAGAAAAATCGCGCGATTGGGTGATCTGGCGGGAGCTTGGATTTCGCGACGGCAGTCTCTTTACCGTTGAAAAAGGAAAAACCGCGCTGACCAATCTCGATGGGACGAATCTGTTCGACCAGGTGCTGATGGATGTCGGATTCGAAGATGGACGACCGACGATTACCATTCAAATGGAAGAAAAATCAACAGAAGTTTCACGCCTTGGATTCCGGCTTGATAACGAACGGAACTTGCAGCCATCGATCGAATTTAGGAATGAGAACCTGCTTGGTACAGCGACGGAAATCGGAGCCAGTTTTGCCGGCGGATTGCGAAACCGGTTGTATGTTGCGGATTTTCAGGCGAACAGAATCTTCAATTCCTACTTCACTTTAAATCTGGATGCGTACTATGATCTACGGGACATCTATACGTACGCAAACGATCCGAAGCATACCAACCGCAGTGCATTCGAACGGCTTCGCATCGGTGAATATCGTCAAATACTCTATGGCGTCTCTTTCCAATTGGGAAGACAAGTGGAACGATTGGGCATCTTCAATATTGAATACCGCATTGAAGCAGACGAGGCAAAATTCATTTCCGGGAACGGTTATCAGCCCGAACAATTCACACTGCAGGCGTTCCGGATTACTTCCACCATCGATTCCCGCGACCGGTATCCGTTCGCACGGCAGGGGTCGCTGACGAACTTCTCTTGGGAGACCGCAACTTCCACTCTGAAGAATGTTGTCGGCGATGTCGGGTATTCAAAAATCTATTTTGCATATGAGACGAACATTTCCTACGAAAACTTTACGCTTCATCCGAAGCTTATCGCCGGATTCGGCGATCAAACATTGCCGTTGACGCAGCAGTTTTCTCTGGGAGGGGAAGAATCGTTCTTTGGATTACGTGAATATGACTCGCGGGGAAGACAGATCTTTTTAACAAGTTTAGAATTCCGGACACGGTTTCCCTTCAAACTCATCTGGGATACCTACTTCCGTTTGCGGTATGATCTCGGCAATATTTGGCCGCAACGGGAGGATATCCGTATCAGAGACTTCCATCACGGCATCGGCGGTATCGTTTCGTTGGATACACCTGCAGGTCCAATCAGTTTTTCTGTCGGGCGAAGTTTTTACGTGCGGCGGGATCTGCTGGAACAACCGCTCACGCTCGGTCCGATTGTTGCATATTTCTCTCTCGGATATCCCATCCTTTAGTCCATCTTTTCGCGGAAACGCAAAACACTTGCCGTCAACACGATCAGTCCCATTCCCAGCAGCACCAGCGCTTCGAACCACAATTGATCGAGCCCTGCCCCCTTTAGTATGATTGAACGGATTACGATCAGATAATATTTCATCGGAATAAAGTCCGACAGTATCTGCAACGGCACCGGCATATTTTCGACCGGAAAAACAAATCCGGAGATGTACATCATGGGAAGAATCACCATAAACATTCCTACCATCATCGCCTGCTGCTGAGTTTTAGCGATGGTGGAAACGAACAACCCTAATGCAAGCGAAGTCATCAAAAAGAATGCTGTCAGGATGAACAGCAGCACTACACTTCCGCGAATGGCAATGGAAAATCCGAACACCATTACCAATACGACCACGGTGCTGACGATCAGGCCAAGCAGGATAAATGGTATCAATTTACCGATGATCAATTCCACCGGACGAAGGGGCGTTACCATCAATTGCTCCAGTGTGCCGATTTCTTTTTCACGGACAATTGCCATTGCAGTAAGAATTGTCGTTGTAATGAGAAGAATCAGCACCAGCACACCCGGGACCATAAAGTTCCTGCTGCGCAAAGACGGATTGTACCATGCTCTTGTTTCTGCGGTGACCCCTCCAAGACGGCGCAGGTCACCGACGATCGACACCAGAACATTTTGCGAATAGCGGTTGATAATCTGAACAACATAACTGGAAGCAATTGCGGTCGAATTTCCCTCGCTGCCGTCCAACAACACTTGCACGTCTACTGTTTCCCTCCGCAGTATCCTATCGCCAAATTTCGGCGGGATCACTAATGCCATCGCCGCTGTACCGTTATCAAGATATGATTGGATTTCCCGGTAATCCTCTGTGGAATATTCCAAAAAAAAGTATCCGGAATTGGTGAAGGACTCCGTGAACTTTCTGCTTTCGCTGCTTTTATCAAGATCACAAAGAACGAACGAGATATTCTTTACATCCAGTGATGCAGCATATCCGAGAAACACCAGTTGAAGAATGGGTGCAACGAAGACGAGCGGAAGCAGCCGTTTATCCTTGAAAAATTGGGCAAATTCTTTTTTTATCAACGCCTGAAGACGATATACTCTCATATCACACCGAATGATGTTTGAAACGTTTAACGCTGATGGCAAGGACAACGGCAATAAAAATGCTGAGGTAAACGATTTGTTCCCAAAATGCTCCGATCCCTACCCCTTTCAGGACGATGCCGCGCATCATGACTAAATAGAATTTTGCCGGCGTTACATTGGAAAGTATTTGCAGAAACAGCGGCATACTCTTGATTGGGAACATGAATCCGGAAAGGATCATTGTTGGCAGCATGGAGATTACCGTCGCAATCTGAAAGGCAACCTGTTGACTGTCCGCGATTGTTGATACGAGCAATCCTTGTCCCAGAGCGGCAATAATGAACAGCAGAGTCGCAAAGAAAAGCAGGATCAAGCTTCCCTTCACCTCTACATCAAAAAGGAAATAGGCGGAGAGCAGTACAAGCGCCGCCGCCACAAGCGATATCACCGTGTAGGGAAACATTTTTCCCAAAATAAGATTCACTGGATGGATCGGAGAAACGTCTATCTGTTCGATTGTGTTCCGTTCTTTCTCCTTGACGATTGAAAGCGCCGTTGCGATTACTCCGGTAATCGCGAGAATGAAAGCGATCAGTCCGGGAACAAGGAACTTGGCGCTTTTCATTTCAGGGTTATACCATATCCGTGCTTCGTAATTGACGGGAATAAAGCTTTTCCTTCCGATCTTGGCGAGATTTTGCAGAACGATTTTTTGTGAAAACTGTTGAGTCACAGCCTGAGCATACCCAATAATAGTCGTTGCCGCATTGGCATCCATGCCGTCCACCAGCAATTGAATGCTGGCCTGTCGGCCCGAAAGAATCTGCTGCGAAAAATCCGGAGGAATGACAAGCACCAGTTTCACCGTCCCGTCATCGATCAACGACTGCGCCCGGGAATAATCAGTCAGGTATTCCGTGTATTCGAAATAACCCGCCGTCACGAAACTATTGACGAGTTCTCTGCTTTGCGAACTTTTTTCCGCATCATACACCGCCATGGTAATATTCCGTACATCGAAGTTCAATGCATACCCATTCAACAGCAGGAGGACAGCAGGCACAAGCGTGAGAATCGCCAGCACTTTGCGGTCGCGGCGGATTTGGCGGAATTCCTTTTTGATGATCGGCAGCAGTTGTCGGAACATATTAACTTTTCCCCTCCCGTTGTTCCAGCAGATAGATGAAGACATCCTCCAGGGACGGGGTGATCCGGTCGATGGAGAGAACATCGATCCGGCTGCCCGAAAGCAATAAACGGATTTGTTCTTTCGCTTTCGATTCATTCTCCACATTCACATGGATACTGTTGCCAAAAATGGAGGTCTCCACCGCCCATGGCTGACCTTCGATCAGTTCAAGCGCGTCCACCACGTTCGTGCATTGCACTTCCAGAATCGGGTGTTTGATATAATTCTGTTTTAGTGCTTTCGGACTTCCGCCGGCAATGATTTTTCCTGCATTGATAAGAATGATGTCGTTGCAGTACTCCGCCTCTTCCAGGAAGTGCGTTGTTACCAGTACCGTTACTCCTTCAGCGGATAAGTCGTTGATCAGTTCCCAGAATTTCCTTCGCATCACAGGATCGACGCCGCTTGTCGGTTCATCCAAAAACACGATCCTCGGACGGTGCAGCACTGCACATCCGAGCGCAAGACGCTGCTTCCATCCGCCGCTCAGCGTTTTCGTTATACTCTCTTCCCTGCCGTGCAAATTGGCAATGTCCAAAACCCACTCCTTTCGTTCCCGAAGTCCGCTGTTGGACAATCCGTACACCTTCCCAAAGAAATCAATGTTCTCCCGAACAGTCAGATCTTCGTACAACGAAAATTTTTGCGACATGTATCCGATGGATTCTTTCACTTTGTGCGGATCAGAATTGATGTCATATCCGCCGACACGGGCGCTTCCTTCCGTCGACGACAGTAATCCGCACAACATGCGGATGGTGGTCGACTTCCCCGCTCCGTTGGCGCCGAGAAAACCAAAGATCTCACCCTGCTTTACTTCGAAATTGATGTGATCGACAGCAGTGAAATCGCCGAATCGTTTCGTAAGATTCTCTACTTCGATGGTGTTCATGAGGCATTCCGCACGGTCAATAAAGAGATAAAAACGTTTTCCAATGACGGTTTTACCGCCCGCCAGTCGGCAACTTCGATCGCGTTCTCCGCCAAATGCTGCAGCACCGCTTGCATATCCTGCGAGGCGGAGTTCACGACGATATTCAATCGGTCGCCGAATGCTTGCACTTCCTGCACCAGCGATAAATGTTTCATTAACGAAAACGCCCTGCGGATATCCGAACAGACTATTTCAACAATTTCTCCACGCATCACTTTTTTTAGGTTTGCCGGAGAATCGGTCATCAGAATCGTGCCATTATCCATCAATGCGACTCTGCTGCAGCGTTCTGCTTCATCCAGATACGGTGTTGTCATAACAATCGTGATGCCGGTTTTCAAGAGTGCAGAAAGAACCTTCCAGAAATCACGCCGGGATACCGGATCGACACCGGTGGTCGGTTCGTCAAGAAAAATAATCTCCGGTGTGTGAATGAGTGTACAGGCAAGAGCAAGTTTCTGTTTCATCCCACCGGAAAGCTTCTCCGCAAGGCGATCCCGGAACTTCGTTAACCGTGTGAATTCCAACAGTTCATTCCGCCGATCCGTATAGTTATATACCCCGTGGATCTCAGCAAAGAATTCGATATTCTCATCGATGGTCAAGTCGCCGTACAGCGAAAACCGCTGGGATAGGTAGCCGATCCGTTTTTTCACATCATCTTTTTCTTTCGATACATCGAATCCAAGGACTTTCACGTCACCGCTTGTTGGTCGGACAATGCCGCAAAGCATGCGAATGGTCGTCGTCTTTCCTGACCCGTCCGGACCGACAAGGGCAAACATTTCTCCGCGCCCGACAGTTAACGAAAGATCGTTTACCGCAGTGATCGCATCGAACTTCTTTATTACATTTTTAAGTTCCAGCGCTGGCATGATGTATTCTGAATTCACTTATACTTGTATTGTTTCCAATAACACATTATGGATATTTCGTTGCCTGGAAATAACGGCAAACGTGAGTGATCATAATTTTACCGTAGAAAGGCATCCGCCGGCATACCGGATTTTAGGTCGCCTTCCGGATTCTCAACTTCCAGTTTTACACCGAATACCAGTTTAGTCCGTTCATCCTTTGTCTGTACATTCCTCGGAGTGAATTCTGCGATAGGCGACACATAGACCACGGAAGCGGGATATTTTTTGTCCGGGTATGTATCAATACACACATCTGCCGCACCACCGATCTTCACCTTCCCTAATTCTGTTTCATTCACATAGATCATCAATTCCATCTGTTCCAGCCGGGAGATCCGAACCACGATGGTGCCGGTTCCGATCAACTCCCCCTCTTCTACAGGTTTATACGTGATCGTCCCCGGAACGGGAGCCAGGATATATGAATCAACGATCTGTTTTCTGATGAGATTCGCCTGGGCGCGGGCTTGATCTACTCTGGCTTTCGCTGCGTTCAGATCCTCCGTGCGGGCAAAGTGCTGCAGTTTTTGGAGGTTATGTTTTGCCGTATTGTATTGCGCTTGCGTCACCGTCACACGGGATTCTGCATCTTCGAACTGTTTCGCCGAGACAGCGTGCGTTGTATACAATTCTTTGATCCTATCAAAATCCGTTTTCGCCGTTCTATATCCTGATTCGGTCTGATGGACTGCCTCTTCTGCTGACTGTAGATCCTCCGAACGCGCGCCATTCTTTAAAAGCTGATACTGTGCTTCGGCAAGATCCACGCCGGCTTGCGCCTGTTGAAGAAGCAGTTGCTGCGTTTCAGTATCGATAACGGCAAGAGTATCTCCTTTATTCACTTTTGCTCCTTCTTGCACATGTAGACGAAGGATCTGTCCGGACACCTTCGACGCGACATTGACCTCCACCGATTCCAGGATCCCGCTCGATTCGATCATGCCGTTATTGTTTCCGCAACCGGCGAACTCAACAGCAGCAGAAAGAACTATCACTACTGCAATCCGTATTTTCCCTGCGGCAAATGCCGCTCTGTGATTGAATTTCATATTCTCCTCTTATAGGATATTCATTTCATATTTGACAAATTCTTTTCGTGCCTCTTCCGTTAACGCGCCTTCGAAAATAACGTGGAAGATGGTATACATCGCTTCCTTCGGCGAGAAGGCATGTTCTGCCAGTACATCCGGTGTGAGGATGTTTTGAAAACAGCTGGAGAGCATCATCACAATTACTTCATCATTGATATCATTTCGGAAGACATTTTCCTTTTTTGCACGACGGATCATCTCAATCATTTTGTTGACGATATGTTCATGACGAAATTTTTCCGCTTCCACCCAGATAAACGGAGCGAACCGTTTCATATCCATTTGGAACGATTTGCTCAATCCCCCGAACGTTTTTCCGATATACAAGATGAGTTCCGCGAGCCGATGAACAAACGGTTTATCCTGCTCCGAAATGCGTTGCACTTCCTTTTCGACTTTTCGTAACACCATCCAGACAATGGTTTTCACCAACTCTTCTTTGCTTGGGAAATATTTGTACATCGTTTTTTTGCTAATACCCAGATCTGCGGATAATTCATCTAGTGTTACTTTGTTGAAACCCATTTTAAAAAATCTGTTTTTTGCCAATTCCAGAATTCTTTCTTTGGGCTCATTTTCTTTCATTACTTCCATTTTTGCACCATTCCAATTCTACTGGATACTTTTATATTATTTATAGTTTCCTAGTGTATCAAAAAAAACCATTGAGACAATGGTTGTATCAGTTGAAAACTTTAATCGTATCTTCCGTTTCCATAATACGAGGATAATTCTTTTTTGTCAAGTATTTTTTCCTTTTCTAATAGCTCTCTTTTTTTGTAGGGAATTTTGAGGATTTAACATCCGCAATGTATGCTTCGAATGCAGTTCTTATCGTTTCAGACAAATTCGCATATTGTCGGACAAAGCGGGGACGGAACTGTTCGTTCATGCCGAGCATGTCATTAGTAACAAGCACCTGACCGTCGCATCCGGTACCGGCACCAATTCCGATGGTGGCACAGGAAACTGCTTTTGTTACTTTCGCAGCCAACGAGTCCGGAATCTTTTCGAGGACGATGCCGAATACTCCGGCTTTATCCAGCATTTTTGCATCTTCGATAAGTTGCTTTGCTTCAGCAGATTCTTTCGCCCGCACTTCATACGTACCGAACTTATAGATCGATTGCGGAGTCAAGCCAAGATGTCCCATCACCGGAATGCCTATATCCACCAACTGTTCAATAAGAGGAACGATCCTTTTCCCCCCTTCCATCTTCACTGCTTCAGCACCGGACTCTTTCAGCAGACGGCCGCAATTGCGGACCGCTTCCTTGATATCGACCTGGTAGGACATGAAAGGCATATCGGCAACTAGCATGGCACGTTTCACTGCCCGACGCACAACTTTTGTATGATAGATGATCTCATCGATCGTTACCGGAATGGTTGTTTCCAAACCTTGAAAAACATTCGCGACTGAATCGCCGACAAGAATAATGTCGATCCCCGCATCATCCAGCAGCCGTGCCGTTGAAAAATCATATGCCGTCAGCATGGCGATCTTCTCCCCTTTTTGTTTCATCGCCAGGACAACCTTCGTGGTGATCCGTTTATAGTCTGACGTTTGGGTACTCATAGGACCGCCTCAATGGTTTTTTCAAAATGGATATTCATTGCTTCTTCAAATCCTGTACGCACAATGGATGTGGTTTCCTCAAACGTTACGATACGGCCGAGAGCAGACGAAAGATCGATCGTTTTATTGTCGATATCGTTCATGATCTTCTCTTTGATACTGTTGTTCTCAACGTGCAGAATCTCAGCGAGCAGCCGGTGTTCTTTCCCCAACAGAATCGAACCATGCTGCAAAACTATTTCAGGAAATTGTTCTGAAGAAAACCGCCGCTGCGCACTTCCGACCAGTTTCTTTCCGTTGATCTGTACTTCATACCGTGCTGACGCAGAAAAGCATGGGATCGATTCTTGCTTTTTATAGAATGCTTGAAAATTCGGCTGAGAAGTCTCGTAAGCAACATCGGCACATAACTTAGACAGTCCAGCGACAAGCGCTTTACTAATCATCGAATACGTTTCCGTGATGCCCTTTCCCCCGGAGGCCATGACGATAGAATAGGTCAGTTCATTGGCATGCAATACTGCACGGCCGCCGGTGGGCCGCCGTACAATTTCGATCCCGAATTCAGAACATTTGTCTTTGTCGATATCCAGTTCCGATTGGTTGTATCCGAGAGAGACCGCCCATGGTTTCCATCCGTATAAACGAAGAGTCGGAGGAATTTCACCGCGCTGCAATCGCTGGGCTAGCGCGATATCTTGTTCCATATTTTGGGTGCCGGTGCAGAACCCGGATTCGATACAATGCCACAGCCGGTCGGAAGAATCGCTCATAGCCGTTTATTCCCCGCTCGAGGAATGCCGCCGGGCAGTAATGATGCCCCGTTTAGAAGCTTCAATAAAATCAAGAAGATTTTGAATTTCGAGTGTGATCGCCATTGTTGACTTGATCTTTTCCACACCCTGGCTCACGTTTAATTTGGAAAGATAGAGTATACGATATGCATCGTTCAACGCGTCGAGTGCTTCCTTCGAAAATCCCCGTCGCCGCAGGCCGATGATATTCAAACGCTCGAACGAAACTGGCCAGCCGCCGGCTATGATATAGGGAGGGACATCCTTCGGGATACGAAAATGCCCGCCGATCATCGTGTGTGCGCCGATGGTGACGAACTGATGGATTGCCGAGAGTCCGCCGATGATGGCATAGTCCTGGATTGTGATATGCCCGGCCATCTGCACAGAGTTGGCAATTATGACATTGTTGCCGATGACGCAATCGTGCGCAACGTGAACATAGGCCATTAACAGGCAATTGCTGCCGACAGATGATTTGAGATGCTGTTTTGCAGTGCCGCGATTGAGTGTGCAAAATTCGCGGATGGTCGAGTTGTCCCCTAACTCGAAAAGCGTCGGTTCATTTTTGTAGGAAAGGTCCTGCGGCGGAGTGGATACGACCGCTCCTTTATGAATCTTGCAATTTTTTCCGATGCGAGCACCGTTTGCAATGAGCGTGTGCGGACCGATATAGGTTCCTTCACCGATCGTGACATCATCCTCGATGATGGCATACGGATCGACGACAACGCCTTCCGCGATCTGTGCTTTGCCGCTGACAATGGCAGTAGAATGAATTTGCGTAGGCATAGGAGATTAAGAATTTGGAGTTTTCGGCCTGTCGACGATTGTCGCCATCATTTCCGCTTCACACACGAGCTGCCCGTCCACATATGCTTCGCCTCTCATCGTGCACACTTTGCTGCGCCGGTTCACCATTGTGAGTTCATACACCAGTTGGTCACCCGGCACCACCTGGCGTCTGAATTTTGCATTATTGATCCCCATGAACAACACCAACCGATCATTCGTGTCCGATCCGTCCAGCAGCAGAATACCCCCCGTTTGCGCCATTCCCTCGATAATCAACACTCCAGGCATTACCGGTGCACCGGGAAAATGCCCTTGAAAGAACTGCTCGTTCATTGAAACACTTTTTACACCGACACACCGCTCGTTTAGTTGGAATTCCACGATCTTATCAACAAGCAGGAAAGGATAACGGTGCGGGAGGATACGCTGCAATGCATTGACGTCGAATACGACTCCATGCTTCTTTTCATGTTGATACTTTTTGACAATCTTTTTCTGTTGATATAGCTTCCTAACGACCTTCGCGAACTCCACATTTGCTGCATGTCCGGGACGCGCAGCGAGGATATGCCCTTTGAGCGGAACACCAATCAGTGCTAGATCTCCGAGCATGTCCAGCAGTTTATGTCGCGCAGGTTCATTCTTAAATCGGAGCGCTTTATTGTTAATCGGCTGTCCATGTCCGCCCAGAAAGATCGATTCTTTAATTCCAAGTTTATCCGCCACTCGCCGTAATTCTTCGTCCGGCAGGTCCTGGTCCGCAATGACGATTGCATTATCCAGCGTTCCGCCTTTGATCAAACCAGCCTCTCGCAATTGTTCCACTTCATGAAGGAAGCAAAACGTACGGCACATCGAAAATTCTGGAATAAATTCCTGTTCGAGATTAAACAATCCTGTATGCTGACTTCCTAGCGCCGGATTGTTGTAGTCCACCATTACCGTCATACGGAAATCATCCGTCGGCAGCGCGACAATATGAACTCCGCGCTTCTCATCCTTATATTCTACCATTTGATCGATTACAAGATAGTCTTTCGGAGCATCCTGCATTTCGAATCCTGCTTCCTGAAGCACGTCCGCATACGGTTTTGCGCTTCCGTCTCCGACCGGCGGTTCAATGCCGTCCAGATCGATGATGATGTTGTCGATCAATAATCCAACGACAGCTGCAAGTACATGCTCCGTGGTATGCACTCGCACTTCGCCTATTCCGAGCGTTGTTCCGCGCGCAACATCGACCACATGGTCAACATCTGCGGGGATCTCCGGCGAGCCGCCGATATCTACGCGGCGGAACCGGATGCCGTAATTTTCCGGCGCGGGACGGAACGTCATGGTACACTGCGTACCGGTGTGCAATCCGACTCCGGAAAGGGAGACAGGCTTTTTGATTGTACGTTGTTGAACTAACATCGAACCTCCATCATTCAAAATACAGATGTTGCAGCATCTGCCGTATTCATTTTTTCAATTGAGCAATTTCTTTTTCAAGTCTTTCGACCATTTCTTTTAACTCCCGCATTTCCGTCAACAGATCCGGCAGTGAGCGAGACGCTGCTTCGATCTTTCGCCACTTTCCCGCTTCTTTCGCCGGGTATCCGGAATAGGTCATGCCCGCATGATCTAATGCCCGCGAAACTATAGAACCTCCGGCGACCTTGACTTCATCCGCAGTAAAAACATGTCCGGTAATCGCTACGGCGCCGCCGATCATATTCCTGTTCCCGATTTTAGTGCTGCCGGCAACTCCGCTGGATCCGGCTATGACTGTATCTTCGCCGACAATAACATTGTGAGCGATCTGCACGAGATTGTCGAGCTTCGTGCCGCGTTTGATCCGGGTCTCTCCGAGCGTAGCACGATCGATACAGGCGTTTGCCTGAACCTCAACATCATCTTCCAATACGACAATCCCTAATTGCGGGATCTTCTGATAGCTTGAATCTTTTTTCGGAGCAAAACCAAATCCATCCCCGCCGATTACCGCACCCGGCTGAATGATCACCCGATTACCGATGACACATTCTTCTCTCACTGTCACGTGAGAATAGAACAGACAATCGTTTCCGATTTTCGCGTTCCTTCCGACGACAACATGCGGATGGATGGTCGTATTGTCTCCAATGACAGTATCCTCACCGACAACGACGTAGGCACCGATCGAACAATCTTTTCCGATCCGGGCTGTCGACGCAATCACGGCGGTCGGATGGACACCTATTTCAACATTGATCTTCTTAGGTGCGAACTTTTCAATGGCAAAAACGAACGAGGTGTAGGGATCATCAAGTTTTATGAGCGACGGGGGAAGTTTCGAATACTTCGACGGATCAAAACTGCGGCTGACCAGCACACACGAGGCGCCGGTCATTTCGGCGTATTTCTCGTACTTCGGATTGGCGATAAATGCCAGCATGCCGCTGCCCGCCTCTTCGATCTTGGCAACACCAGTGATATTGATCGAACCATCGCCGATCACTTCACCCTCCAATAGTGCCGCTATGTTCTGAACTGTGATCATACAAACGAAAACGAGTCCCGAAAATTCAGGACTCGCTTGACTATTTTTGGAGTAAATTTTCGAGAACCTTCTGGGTGAGATCGTGTTTCGCGTTAGCGAAGAGCAGGAGCGTTGAACTGCTCCTATCTATGACGTAATCATACGATTCCTCATCCGCTACATCCTTCACTGCTTTGAAAATCTTTTCCTGGACCGGCTTCATCAGTTCGTTCTGTTTTGTGAACATCTCTCCGCTGGTACCGAATTTCTGATTGCGGAAATCGACAATCTTCTTGTCCAAATCCTGGAGTTCCTTCTCCACTTCCGACCGACGTTTGTCGGACATGATCAGCTTTCGCTTATCGTAGTCTTCCACTTTTTTTTGCAAATCGCCCGCCATCTGATTCAGATCTGCCTGCCATTGTGAGGCGATGGCATCCAATTGTTTCTGGGCATCCTGGGCTTCCGGCAGTTGTTCCATTATTGTGGCGGAATTGATAAAGGCGATCTTTGTTTGCGCTGCCGAGGGAAGCACAGAAGCAGCGAGCAAAGCGAGAATGAACACTGATTTCTTCATAGGGATCCTTATATGAAAGTGTCAGGCGCGGCATCACTTCTTTCTGCGAGCCGATCTCCCGGGAACGTAATGCAACGGCGGTTATTTAGCCCCGCGCTTCAGCATATCCAGCACTTTGTATGTATAATCGAACTGTGGATCGGCGTAGAGCACCGGTACTTCGGTTGCGCGATCCAATACGAAGGAAAGTTTTTGTTCCTTAGCAACCTTTTCGATCGCTTTAAACACTTTTTCCTGGATCGGTTTCATGATCTTATCGCGCTGGACTGCAAGTTCCTGTTGTTTTTCCTGGCGATATTGGTTCAACTTCTGTTCGTCCTCGACCAGTTCTTTCTGTTTCACCTGCTTGGTGGACTCGTTCAGCATGCTTGCCTGTTTTTGGTACTCTTCATATTTTGCCTGCAGTGCCTGACCGCGTTTTTCAATCTCATCCTGCCAGCCTTTTAAAATGCCTTCCAGTTTCGCCTGGGAATCTTTCGCTTCCGGCAACTCCTTAATGATCGTTTCGGAATTCACATAACCGATCTTCAATGCCGGCTGCTGGGCAATTGCTGCCACGGAACAAATGAGAAGAACAAAAAATAACTTTTTCACGATAACCTCTTTTGATTGATGTAAATGAATGATTGAAAAATTTTATACCGTATTAAAATCCGCGTCCAAACTGGAAATGGAATTTCCATCCTGCGGGGCTTTTAATGCCTGCATCGACATTGTCATACCCGTAACCGTAATCGAATCCCAGCAAGCCGATCGGGTTGATGAGCAAACGGGCGCCGAGACCAGCTGAGCGCTTCAGATCGAACATCTCCGATTTTGCCAGATTCTCCCAGGTGTTGCCTGCTTCTGCAAACGCTAGAAAGTAAATGGGAATTGGATTAAGTGCAACATTAAAACGAAGTTCCGCTGTGTGCTTCGCCATAGCGTGCGCAGGGATGTACTGTCCGCCGGCATTTACCGGCCCAATGCTGCGGTCCTCATAACCGCGCAGCGGTGTGGTAGCGATTTGTCCCAGACCGGTACCGCCCATGTAGTACGTTTCGATGTACGGAACGTACGAATCTTTTTTGTAGGGAAAAATCGCTCCCACCTGGGAACCAAAATAGAGCGCCACCCGTGAACTGTTGAGCACCGGCATATACCAATCCACAGAAAAGAGATGTTTATTATACTGTGCTGTTCCGGGTAATATCGGCGCTCCGGCAATTTCAGTGAAGAGGGAAATATTGCTCCCTTGAGTGGGGAATAACGGACTGTTGACACTGTTTCGCTGAATTACCTGCGAAATGCTTAGTTGACTGGACTGGCCTTGCTGATAGTAATATGAGGATCCGACATTTTGGACATCGAGTCTCTGGAAACGGAAGGTCCATGTAGCGCTGAAATAGTCATCCGGGAATTTGAAGCGTCGCCCGAGACTGATTGTTCCTCCCTGTTGATGAATTGAATAATAATAATCCTGTTTGGTATCGTACAAACTGAAACCGAATGAGGTCGGAGTATCGTACACCCACGGTTCGCGGAACGAGACGGAAAAGGTCCTATAGCGTGAACCTTCACCAAACTGCCAATCGAAGTTCAACACCTGCCCGCCGCCGCCCGAGAATGGTTCGGTAATATCAAAATTGTTAAACGTAAGGCCAAGCGCGCCGGTCGCACCAAATGCGCCGCTGTATCCAACTGATGCATTAAAAGTGTCGCTCGACTTTTCCTCCACTTCCAGTACAATATCGACATTTTTATCATCGACAAATTTCGTATCCGGTTTGATCTTTTCGGGATTAAAGTAATTCAGCACGGACAATTGACGGATACTGCGAATGATATTGGAACGGCTGAAATAATCTCCAGGGCGGACATAGAGTTCACGTCGGATCACCCGTTCCTGCGTTTTCGTATTTCCCCGGATCTCCACTCCTGCGATCTTGAACTGATTCCGTTCACGCACACGGATAGCGATATCGATTTCATTCTCTCCGATCTTATGCTCCTCCGGTTCGAGCTGCACGGTGAGATATCCGTTATCCAGATACATGGAGGCAACATCGGTCTGATCCTGATTGCCGCGGAGATTCTGTTCGAATTTCTCCATATCATACACTTCGCCGGGCAGGAATCCGAGCCGCTGCTCCAATGCTTCGGTCGGGAAGACGGTATTCCCTTCCCATGTTATGTTGCGGATCTTGAATTGCGGTCCTTCAAAGACCACGAGTTTCAGGATAATGTCTTCCTTGTCCTCGCTGAAGACAACGGAATCGGAAACCAATTCCGCATCGCGGAATCCGTTCTTCTTGTAGAACTCGACCAGTTTCTTTTTCGCTTCATCGTATTTCTTTCGTTCCAGTTTTCCGGAGCGCCAGAATTTCCACCAGGAGGTTGTATTCACATCCGGAAGTTCACTTTCCAGTTCATCATCCTCAAAATGGGTATTGCCGAAGAATTGGATCTCGCGCACTCGAGCGTCATAACCTTCGTCAACAGTAAATTTCAGTATCTTCCTTCCTTTTGACGATGCATCCGGTGCGTCGATCAGTTCGGATGAAATCTGCGCCTGCAAATATCCCTCTTCCTCATACGCTTTCTTGATAACCTTTGAGACTCTACTGATTTCCTGCGGTGAGATGATTTGTCCTTTGGTCAGGTTAATCTTCTTGTCAAGATCGTCCGCATCCAGTTCTTCATTGCCGGCGTATTCCACTTTTTCCAGCCGGGGAAATTCCTCCACCATAATCAACAGATAGACACCGTTTTCGATGAAGTTTTCCGCCTGAATATCCACATTCGCAAAGATCTTCAGATTCCAGAGCCTGAGGATCGCGTTCCGCGTCTGCTCACCGGGAACGGTGATCTCGTCACCGATCTTCAAACCGGAATTCCCGATAATTGCTGCCGGTTCGGAAAGTTTATTTCCTGCAACACTGATGCCGAGGATCTTATACTGCTTTTGCTGCAATCCCTGCTGTGCAAACAACATTCCGCTGACGCAGAGAAGCGCAATACCTATTTGTCGTATAGTCATTATAATTCGATTAGATTCCTGAAACACTTTTTAACAATCGGCGCACGTAGCTTTTGGAAGAAGATTTGGATGGGGATGTGATCTGTTCGCTGACCTTACCAAAACGGCGTTCGCGGGATTGAAAAGATTCTATAGCGCAATACAGTTCGTTCCGGCGAAAATCGGGCCACAGGATATCCGTTACGTACATTTCGGAATATGCCAGCTGCCACAACAGAAAATTACTTATGCGGAGTTCACCGCTGGTCCGAATAAGAAGATCCGGATCCGGGATGTTTTTTGTTGCCAAATGTTTTGTCACCGTTTCTTCGGTAATCGATTCCGGAGCAAGTTTCCCTGCCTGAACGAGTTCCGCTATTCGTTTTATACCGCCCGTGATATCCCACCTGCCGCTATAGCTTAACGCCAGAACCAGTGTCAGTCCGGTATTGTTCTTAGTCAATTCGATCGCATCCAGGAATTCGTCCTGCGCATCCTGCGGCAGTGCACCAAAATCTCCGATCGTTTGCACGCGCACATTATTGTTATGCAGACGGTCCCGTTCATCCCGTAAGGAACTGACCAGAAGGCGCATCAAAATGGAGACTTCCTCTTTGGGGCGGCTCCAGTTTTCCGTTGAGAACGTGTACAGGGTAAGATATTTCACACCGAGCTGTCCGCATGCTTCGACAATATCCCGCACGGAATTAACTCCTTCGTGATGACCTGCTACGCGCGGTAATGAGCGTTTCTTTGCCCAGCGTCCGTTCCCATCCATGATCATTGCGATGTGAACAGGAATATTGCCGTTCTTTTGCAGATGTTCCTGCAGTTTCCTGTCTTGGCTCACCGTTCGAGCCGAACCTTTTGCCAACGAAAGCTCCGAAAATGTTCAAAAAATGAAATGTACCGAGCGGTACATTTCAAAAACCTTGATAAGATACTCTTTTCCCGAGAGAGAATCAACGGATTTAGACGGCTTTGATGCAGTGAAGTTCCTCACTATATTCAATTGTATGGGAAAAAACTTGAAACTCATTGTGATCGGCGGTGGAGCCGCGGGAATGATCGCTGCCTGGCGGGCTTCCCTATCCGGCTCGTCTGTCGTCCTCCTGGAAAAAAATCCGCATCTCGGCATCAAGATTCTCATCTCCGGCGGCGGCAAATGCAATATCACAAACGGCAGTGACATAAAGACTATGTTAAAGCAGTTCCAAACGAATGAATCCCGTTTTCTGAAGTATGCCTTTCATGAATTCTCCAATACCGATCTGGTGGAACTGCTTCATACCGAAGGGATTGAAACATACACCCGCGACAACGGAAAAGTTTTTCCAAAGAGTCATGATGCGGAGGATGTGGTGTCAGCGCTTCGCAGATTAATGGAAAAAGAAGGCGTAGAGATCCGTCTTCAACAACCGGTGAAAGAGATCCGTCCGCTCGACGACGGAACGTTCACCGTCATCTCCGGCAAGCGAATTCACATCGCAGAAAAAGTGATTGTTGCAACGGGCGGAGCATCGTATCGCAAAACCGGAACAACCGGCGACGGATACCGGTGGATGCAAGATCTCGGCCACACCATAGTGCCAGTCCGGCCCGCACTGACTCCGATCATACTCTCACCTCTGCCTGCATCCACCTGGCAGGGAACACCAATTCGTGATTGTGAACTTTTAGCACTGTGCGGTTCATCGATCGTTTCCCGGTGGAAAGGAGATGTGTTGATCACGCATTTTGGTATATCCGGACCGGCCACGCTGGAGGTAAGCCGCAAGGCATTTCTGGAATTCGAACAAGGGAAAAAGGTAGATATGTGCGTCGATTTTTTTCCTGAATACACTCCAGAACAGTTGAATGAAAAGATCGTCGATGAAATCAAACAGAATCCATCACGCAGTATTTTAACATTCATCGAACAATTGGTGCCTCAACGGCTGGCGGAATATCTTCTGACAGTGGTCTCCGTGCTCTTTGCAAAGAAACTGAACCAGATCTCAAAATCAGAACGGACTTCAGTGGTGAAGACATTGAAACAGTTGCCACTGGGAACGGTAAAAGACATTCCGCTTGACCGTGGAGAAGTGACCGCCGGCGGAGTTGCGTTGAATGAAGTGGATTACACTTCAATGGAATCCAATATCCAGAAAGGTTTGTATCTCTGCGGCGAGATACTTGATATTGCGGGACCGGTCGGCGGTTACAATCTGCAGGCGGCATTCTCCACAGGGTTTGTTGCGGGGAATCACGCAGGAAGCTGTAAATGATTCTATCCCTGCTGATATGAACCCTTTTGTTTATAAAATTTTCGGGGAAAAAATATGGAGAATATCGGCAATAGCAATATGTTTTCTGTAGAGAATAAATTCTGCAAAGAACCAGAGCGATTGGACAAATTCAACATGACTTTTTTCCTGAATACAGATGCAAACAGCAACAACACCGCAATCAACGATTTCTTGCAAATCCATACAAATCACAGTATCTTAATCCGGTAATCATGTCGGACCAATGCTCGTCCGACATTTCATTTTAGAACAAGAACACACCGAGATGTCGAAAAAAATCTGTATTGGAATTCTTGGCGGCGGCCAGTTGGCAAAGATGTCAACGTTGGCAGCATCGCGTTTAGGCTTCGACATTTCCATCATGGAAAAAGAGATGCGCTCGCCCGCCGGCCAATTGACACACCATGAATCAATCGGCTGGGTGGATGATGAACTGGTTCTGAAATCTTTTACACACCATTGCGATGTGATCACACTGGAGAATGAATTCGTCGATCACCACCGTATTGAATTCATCGAACAACTCGGGAAAAAAGTATTCCCATCTTCCGCAACCATCGGATTGATTCAGGATAAGTTGCTGCAGAAGCAGACGTTGCAAAAGACCAACATTCCCGTCCCGGAATTCATAGAAATTATGGAAGACTTCCGGTATGACGAAATTGTCGCTAAACTGGGAACGCCTTTCGTGTTGAAATCCCGGAAAATGGGATATGACGGATACGGCAACGCGCTGGTCAATTCCGAAAAGGAATATTCCGAAGCTGTATTGCATCTCTCCAACCGCCATAACAATCTCATGGCGGAATCATTCGTCAAATTCTCCATGGAACTGGCGGTGATGGTAGTGCGAACTTCCCGGGAGATCAAAACATATCCCGTCGTACAAACGATTCAAAAGAACCATATTTGCCATACGGTGATAGCACCTGCAGAAATTTCCAAAGCGATAGCAGCGAAGGCGGAATCTGTCGCTATAGAGTCAGTGCAGGCAGTAAAAGGATTCGGCATCTTCGCCGTAGAAATGTTCTTGACCGAAGACGGTTCAATCATCGTCAACGAGATGGCACCGCGTCCGCATAATTCCGGTCATTACACGATTGAAGGGTGTGTCACTTCACAATTCGAGAATCATATCCGCGCTGTGATGGAATTGCCGCTTGGTTCAACAGAAATGATCAAACCTCACGCCGTGATGATTAATTTGCTCGGCAAACCCTTTCCTCAAAAGAAAATGGAGACATACAGGACGGCTCTTCAGCATCCCAATGTGCACCTGCATATTTACGGAAAAGAGAGTTCACGCAACGGCAGAAAGATGGGACATATCACTATCATCGGCGACAATCTGAAGAAGATCCTGAAGGAAGCGAACGAGATCGAAGAGCAGATCAGTTTATAGTCCCTCTCACTGCCAAGATTTCAAAGAATATTTTTATCTAAAATTGAGCTTGGAATGTCTATGAAAAAACCTGTTGTTGGAATCATTATGGGAAGCGATTCCGATCTCCCCACCATGCAGGAAGCGGCGTTGGTGCTGGATGAATTCGGCGTCCCCTTTGAAATGAAAATTACTTCGGCGCACCGCACGCCGAAATTCATGTCGAGCTATGCCTCCGGTGCACAGCGTCGTGGAATAAAAGTGATTATCGCCGGTGCCGGAGGTGCTGCACATCTTCCTGGAATGTCCGCTTCACACACGCCCCTGCCGGTGATCGGCGTACCGATTAAGACGCGGTCGTTGGACGGGATCGATTCATTATTATCTATTGCACAAATGCCCGGCGGCGTTCCTGTTGCAACTGTTGCGATCGGCGGCGGGAAAAATGCAGGATTGCTGGCGGTGCAGATGCTGGCAATTCACGATACTGCTTTAATGAAAAAGATGAGCGCGTTTAAAAAGAAATTAGAAAAAGAATCTCTTGGTAAGAATAAGAAACTGGTTCGCAGAAAGTAAGTGAACGGTTTGTAGATTGTTGTAAAACAGTTATTGGCTATTCACGGGATGAGAAGATTGTTACGCATTTAAATAAACGAGATTACGGCCAGCACCTTCTGGCTTTGCCAAAAACATTATACCACACTTCATTTTTCCATACCACAGTCCTTTTCCCTCACATTAATTATTTTCTCGACATACATTCAGAATAATCGAATTTGCCACAATGGTGTATCCACCATTGTAGCATAATTATAGTGTGCAAAGATCTTGCTCATACCAAATATTAAAATCCATGGCGCCTAATCAATATCAGGAAATTAGTTCCGGTAGTTTCTTCAACCTTAAAACAGTGACGAATACAGAATATTCCTTGAAGATTTCTTGATTCGAGTTTGAGACTCCCCTTGAAGGTGATTCGAATTCTGTGGTGGGTAATAAATGCTTGAAAAACGAGAACTGTTCGTCGGATATTTCATTTTGTTTGTACCGCGCCTAACATACTTAACCATTTTTCCCTGAAAAAGTCTGAATATCATTTTTAAGATTACTTCTCTGTTATTAATAAAAAAAAGCTTTAAGATATTTTTATCTCCTATTAATAAATTTTAAATCAGATACTTTTATCGCGATTGACAGCAGATAATAAATTATTTATTTTTAAAATAGTTCATGTATATAATTTGTTGCCACAACAAATATTAAATAAATATGAACTCACTTTTGCATATCCTACCTAAGGTATTCCTTCCTGCAATTAGAATAATAATTGCAATTATTTTTATTTTATCTGGATCATTAAAATATTTAGATATTAACGCCTTCCAAAATTCCATTAAAAGTTTTTGATATTTTATTTTTCATTGACCCAATATTTGTTTCGATTCTTATACCAGCCTTAGAAATAGTTTTGGGTTTCCTGCTATTGTTTTCATTTAAAATAAGAATGACTGTCTCTTTAATTTTGGTACTTCTGAGTTTATTCACATCAGTTTTACTTGCACAAATAGATAACAATACTAATATTTCATGCCAGTGTTTTGGGTTTTTAAGTGATGGTAAAATTACAACAGCAACGATATGGCGAAATGTATTTTTGATTTGTTGCAATATTTTTATTTTAGCAAATAGTGGAGAAATACCGAATAAAATGCAGTTAGTTCAATCCATGCGATATTTTTTCATATTATTTATTTTAACACAATCTCTAGCCTTATCTCTTGAAAACAAAATCCTTAAAGAAAGGCTTTTGATTTTAACGTCTGGATTAGAACTAAAACCTGGTGACGAAATAGATGAACTAGTAGTTTTTTCAGATCAACTGGATACTAACATTATAAAGCCAAATAATAGTAAAAAGAAAATCATAATATTTGCTGTAAAGAAAGATTGTTCATTTTGTAAAGAGAATTTAAAGCCGTGGAGGAAAATTATTTTGATGGCCAAGAAAGAGACATACAATGTTGTAATAATTTCACCAGATTCAATAAATATTCTAAAAAATTATTTACAGGAATACAATTTAAAATACGATTACTTGTCTGCGTCAAATAAAGAATTAATGACAAGGTTAAAGATAAAATCAGTTCCACAAACTATCTTCATAGTGAATGGAATTGTAAAGAAAGTATTGCGTGGAGTTTTGACTTCGGAAGATGTTGATGTCATTTTTAGAAATATTAACTATTCTCAATAAAAACATTTTGAAGGTAATATGCATTCAAAATATTTGTCCTTTGCGATAATTATTGTTTTAGCATTCTCAGTTATTCAACTTTCTTCTTCAAATTCTACATTTAGTGAGACATTGCAACCTTGTTGCAATCTTGATTATTGTACTTCGTTGGATATGAATTGTGGAGACTATACAAGCGCACAGTTTTGGGAATTTGATTGCTCTGACCAAACTATAACCTGTAGACAATGTGTAGATTACACAGTATCTGGCTGTTTATGTTCAGGAGGAAGCCAAAGATGTAAAGAAAACAATGGAAGTTATTATTATGGAAATCACGTTTCTTGCAGCACGAGTAAGTAAAAACCAAATATCGAATATGAACATACAAAAATGTAATAGTGCGCAAAAGTTTTGTGTCGTGTAAAATAATATTGTTAGGTGAGTTTTTTAGTTGGTTAAAGTGTAACAAATATTCTCTTTTTTATGAAAAAATCCAGCAAGTGGATATATATTATTATAATTATAGTTTTCCACACTCTTTTATTAAAAGGGCAATGGATTTCTCAAAAAGGTAGTTTGCCATCATTTTTAGGAGGACTTAAAATTGATTCATGTGATTCATTAACTGCGGTTGTTGCGTTATCTCCTTCAATGATACTCCGATCCCTTGATGGCGGAAAAGTATGGTCAAAAATAGGATCATATAGCGCAATTGATATTTCCATGGTAGATAGTTCTCATATATGGATTGGCACATTACAAGGAGATATAATGAGCACTACTAATGGTGGCATAGAATGGATTAGACAATTCCATGATCCGACAATAACAACGTATATCATTTATATTAAAATGTTTAGTTTAGGTAGCGGAGTTGCAGTGGGAGAGGGGTTGACGGGTACGTTACCTTTAGTCGTATTACAGACTAACGACGGTGGTATTCATTGGACTTCAGTAAATGATTCTGCATTTGGTGGTTACTCAGCCGACGCTTGGAGGCGCTTACAATTCAGTTCACACTCTACCGGATATGTTTGGCCTTATGGAAAAGATATATCCTCATTATGGAAAACAATAGATGGAGGTGTAACTTGGAATAATTTGCATGTTCCAGGAAATCTTCAAGTATTAAGATTTTATGATGATACTTTTGGCATTGCATGCTTTAATAATGCTCCAACTACGACGGGTCTCTCTATCCGGCGAACAATTGATGGGGGAAATACATGGGAAGTTCTTGTTCCCATATTTAATGGTTTTTGGGGAACTGATTTTGAGTTTTGTCCTAACGATGCAAAAAAAATTTGGTTTACTGATAATCAAAAATTATTTTTTAGTGTAGATTCTGGAAGATCTTGGGATGAAAACTTTTTAATTAAGGGTACTGATATTATCTTCACCGATTCTTTGAACGGATGGGTGATTGGTAACAATGATATCATACATACACAAAACGGTGGTTTGTTATCAATTCACGAATCAGATAACTCGAATCCACTAAAAACTTCTTACATGTTATTCCAAAACTATCCAAACCCATTTAATCCTACAACGACCATTAAATATTCTCTATTGCAAGATGGTGTCGTACAATTAAGAGTATATGATATGCTTGGCAGATTAGTGAATGAATTAGAAAATAAAACTAAACGTTCTGGAGATTATTCTGTTGAATTTAATGCAGACAAATTATCCAGTGGAATCTATTTTTATAAATTAAATTATGGAAATAATATCCAAGTAAAACGAATGGTTTTTTTAAGATAATACGGTTGATCTAAATCCCAATAACTATTTCTTTCCGTACATAAACATCAACGGCCGCCACACCCGCTTTGCCCAGGATTGTTCATTGTGCGAACCCAGAGAATCCAGCGTATATTCCAGGTCCTTTCCTTTCTTATATCCTTTCGACTTTAAGATCTCCGTCATCCTTTTATATCCGCTGATAAGTTCCTTTTCGCGGCCGCCGCAATCGAGATAGATCTTTATGTGTTTTTTACTGCCGGTGTATTCGCGTACTTCTTTCAGCGTTTTTTCATTGTCAAACCAAAAAGCGGAAGAAACGCAACCCGCCATGCCGAAGACTTGGGGGTGTTTCCAGACAAATAATAAGGACGACAAACCGCCGAGTGATGAACCGATGACTCCCGTATGTTCCCTGCCCGGCTTTGTTCTATAGGTAGAATCAATCAGCGGTTTTACGACACTAATCACAAAATTCATATATGCTGTTCCCAGATCCGTGTCGGAATATTCCGGCAATCGGTCCGGTGAGTTATAGATGCCAACGACGATAATCTCTTCGATTTTCTTCATCTTAATAAGGCTGTCCGCCACTTCATCCACCCGCCAGTCGTGTCCGGTAAATGCTGTGGAAGGGTCGAAAATGTTTTGCCCGTCGTGCATGTACAGTACGGGATAGAATTTCTTCGGGTTCTTCTCATAGGATGGTGGTAACCAAACGATAATATCCCTCGCATGAATGAGTCCTTCGCCCCGGAGCTGTCGATGATAATCCACTTTTCCTCGAATGGCCTGTTCCGGTTTTTTCGGTAGGATAGAACGTTTCCAAAATAAAGGGCGGAGAATCACTATGGTGTCTTTCGTTACTTCAATGAATGTGTTTTGCGGAATTGCACTGCTGTCATATATCGCTTCCGATTCCCAGGAACCTGCAGTCACTTTGAATTCCAGAAGTGCACCTTTCTTCACGGATACGGCAATTTTCCAAAGAGAATCGTTCACTTTCTTTAATGCAACAGCAGAAGGATTCCAGTTTCCGAGTTCCGGAAGGTTCCCTGCGATAAACACTGTATTTTGCGAATCGCGCGCATCACCGGTCAATTCAACTGCAATCGTCACGTTCAACATTTGTGCGCTTGCACAATGAACAAACAGCATCAGCAGTATTCCGGACATTCTCATAAGTATTTTGCTGTTGTGACTGTGAAATGATAGGAAATTATTTCCCGTTATCCAAAAATAAAAAATCCGCCCTGCAGGATGCAGGACGGATTGTTGGATATAGGAGGAGGTGTTGCTGTTGTGTGCGATAGATTATTTCCGCATTTCAGAGATAGAAGCGCGTAACAGACCATTTGCATACTTGGTGTTATGAATACCTTCGCTCAGATCATGCTCTAACAGGAAATAATTCCAGATTGCGCCGGCATGCCGGGCAAGAACTGTTTTGCCTGACTTCGGTGTATTCGCAACTGTATCAACCCATCCTTGAGCAACAAGAAGTGTTCTCAAAGTGTCCATGTTCGCCTTCACTTCAGTCATTTTACCGTTATAATCCAGCGATGTCAGCGGTGCTGCGCTATGGCAATCAGTAATATTGCAACCAGTGAGGTTATCGCCTTCTTCTTCATTGCCGATCATCATGGTATGGCCGCCGGTCAAATCGCCAGCTGCATCAGCCATATGACAAGTTTTGCAACCGTCAGTTTTCAGTTTTGCTGCGTTGGTATGCGGCGAATTATTGTAGGTGTAACCGGGCCATTCGAATCCGCCCTCTCCCATCAACACTTGTCCCTGCACGCCGTAATGTGAATACCAGCGGGAAGGAATTTTAATGGAATCTGTTGCGCCAATTTTGGCAATATCCAATTTTGTTGATTGAGTGCGGGGATGATGGCACGATACGCAAAGGTTACCCTTGCCATAATCAAATGTAGCATCTGCCACGCCTGTGATATTGGAGAACAGCGTAACAGGAGCAACTGTACGGAGCGAGAAATCTCCGTTCTTGTGCGGTGAATGGCACGCAAAGCAACCGACCGGTGTCGTGTTGTTGTTCGCAACCAGCGTTACGCCGAGTTGTTTTTTCACATAACCTTCAGTGGTATGGCATTCTGCGCAACTGGTTCTATTTTCGAATGCGGTTCCGCCGACAGCATGTTTGGATTTTGCATATTGGAACGTTGCAGCTGCTTTATACAGCGTTGTATCCGTATCCGGATTATGACACGTAGCGCACTTTAAATCCGCTTTGAAGCCTTCGAAGTACACAAAGCCTGCGTCTTGTCCTGCAGAGCCTGTTGCACCGTCTTTACCTGCCGGTCCTGCAGGACCTTCGCAAGCAACGAGACCGAAGAGAGCGATAACGGTTAGAACAGTTAAGATGTTTTTCACTGTTTTAACTCCTTTCATTAATGAAGTGTGTTGTTCCTTTTTAGTGAATATTGGCTTACCGTTAATTGAGATAAGTCAAACTTGTTTTAAAAACTACCATTTCATCGGCAAATTATGTGCCGAAGAAAAGAGGCAAAAATGTTGAATTTTCCCACATGGCTCCGTTCAATTTCTTAAGGTTGCAACTGATTCTTAAAGTAATTTTGCATTAATGAGAGCATGAAACGACAAAATGCTCTGTATTCATTGGAGAAAAATCATACTAAAGTCTCTGATAAAACAAAAAAGTCCTGATTTAAACAGGACTTTTTCGTTCGCTTACATCGATATGAATTTAGAAAATGCATAGGCATTAATCTATCGTTTAATCAATTTTCCCATTAATGTGTTTTGAAGGATTGATGATAGCCATACTTGCGTTAACAACTGCACCATGACATGACGAACAATCCGCCGTTACCGAAACGAAAGTATGTCCGGAAACAGGAAATGCTTTTTCCTTAGTGGTTGATTTTGTCGCATCTCCGTGACAAGTACCGCACGCAACCGCAGTACTCGAAGTATCGGTCCAGGTCATGGTACGATTGAGATTGCCACCGTTGAAATTACCGTGACAGTAAGTATTGGCACACGATACGTTGGACGCATTATAGATCGCATTGGAACGATACATCGATAGTGTGGTATCGAACCGTACTTCTGCCTTCGAATCAGAACCAAGATGTCCGGTTGCAGCAACTGTTGAAGGAACCGCATGGCATGTAGAGCATGCGACATCAGCACCGAGTGTTCCCTGCGTTACATGCTTTTGATGCGCTCCCACAGTTCTGATTGTGCTATTCGTATTTCCCAGCAGATCCTTCCATTGCACTTCCACATCGCTCGCATGACACGTTCCGCAATATTCCGGTCCATTTGGTTTTGAGTGGCAGGTCAGACAGGTTTGCCCTGCGGTCCCGCCATCATACGCAAAGCCGTGGCAGCTTTTACATGTTTGTGTATTCCATCCATTATTTTGCAGGAGTTTCTGGTGGGACTGTTCAGATGCTGCATTTGCAAAACCAACTCCATGAACGGAAAGGTTTCCCTGCGCAGGATTCTTATCGTCCTGCACTTCACTGCAGCCGACCAGCATCAGACCGAAAATCAAAACGACGAGAGGAGTAAATTTTTTCATTGTACGTTCGCTCCATGACAATATCCGCAGAAGTTCTGACCGGCTTTTCCGTTCGGCCGTGCATTCGCATCCGTGTGGCAGACAAAACAGTTGGAAGCTGCATCGTCATGCCAATCACCCTCCGCATCCCTCATAAATCCTATGGCATGTGTCTTCGGGTTCGTTCCCTTTATCCCATCGTTGTCTGCATGGCAGGTGATGCAGGTTGGATCGCCCCCTTGAGTGTCGTGGCACGACGCGCAGCTTTGAATATCGCGTTTTGCCAGAGTTGCATGCATCCCGCCGCCGGAGCCGACACCGAATGTCGTGAATCCAAATTGTTCATGGCTCGTTGGTACAGCGCCGCCTAAGGCTGCGCTGCCGTTCATGTGGCAATCACTGCAAAAGGTCTGCTGTCGGTGACAGGTCTGACAGTCGGCAGAGCGTCCTTTCGCGTCGATGCCGTGTGTAAATTTGTAGTTCAGATCGTGAACATTCTGTGCAGCCATTGCCGAGGGGGCGTCATTCCCGAATTTCCGCGGAGACATCATACCGGTCTTTTCGAACTTCGAGAGTTTCGTCAGATTTGTTCCATCGTGACATTCCATGCAGGTCGATTCTGTATGGCAGCTTTGACAGTTTGCATCGAATGTCCGTCCGTTCATTACACGGGAATGTTCACGTTTAAAATTCGCCACAGTATGCGAGGCAGGGCGCAGTGCCGTAAGATTTGTATGGCACGCTTCACATTGATTGGATGCTTTCACGTTGTTATGGCAAGTGTTGCATGTTGCCATCGAAGGATTGTTTGACGCTTCAGCAAAATCCGTTTTATCCATACCGGCGTGACAGGTGATACATTCCACTTTCTGATCCACCACATGTTTTTGATGATCAAAGAGAATCTCTCTGACCGGATTCGGTAGTGCAACAGGATTGTTCTCATCCGTATGGCAGAATCCGCACGTTTCGTTCACTTCTTGTTCGTGGCAGGATTGGCACTCCGTGTGTGTTGGCAGCATCTTTTCGGATGCGTTTTGTGTCAGTTTTTCCGGAGTATGACAGGAGGAACATTCGATCCCTGCCGTGGCATGTGTACTGTGCGAAAATTTCAGCACTTGTTTTTTGTCGACTGGCGCATCGTCGCTTGCCACAGCACTGCTGCGGTTGATAAAGACCAGCGCGATCATGGCAGTAACAATAGAAGCTATCAGGAGGCTTTTTTTCATCATAACCAATTCAATTGTTCGCTGAACCAATAGTTCAATTTAAGGAATATACGCATATCACTTTTATACTGCGGATTGCTCATCCATTGCACCTGCAAGTCCGAGGAGAGTAATCGGTCCGGACGATAGTTGACGCCGACGGTCCCGTTCACAACATCACTGGACGGGTCATTCTTCGAAAGTTTGTATGTCGCATATCCAATTGCGCACATCGGAGTCAGTTTCTGATCCATCATCGGATAAACCGCTTGAACAGATATTCCGTTCAGCTCTCCTGCATATCCAAAATTCTGCGTATAGACGGCAGAGAACATGTCATACGTCCCCCCCACGACCAATCGCTGGCTATTGTCGTCCACATACTCAACATTGGCAAACCGCGCATAGACAAACGTTTTTGCGAGCGGCCTGTATTCCACCCCCCCTTCGATCTCTTTTGTGCTGTTGATATTAAACACCGAGAAGATAGAATTGTATGCCACTCTCGGTTGTCGATAAATATATTCCGCCGTCACATTCAGTTCCGGCATTATACCCACGCGGGCGAACGTTTGCAATTTGGAGATCTCTTCAGAATGGAAATCAAAATCCGTTTTTGCCTGTACGGTGAATTGTTTTTCAAGCTGATATTCCACATCCAACGATGCCAATTCCTCTTCATTCGGCCGGCTGTTGACAACTATTGAATAAGGATTGAAAAGTGAATCCAACCGAAGCGCCGTATACGGTTTGCGCTGCCAGCGTTTGTTCATGTAACTGAGTCCGACGATCGCTTCTTCCGTCGCCGCATACGTTACCTGTCCGCCGAACAAACCATTCGTGCCGATATAGTTCTTCCTGATGTCGCGTGATTGGATCACATTGGAACCTCCATACCCGGTCACTGCCAGGGTCCTATCCAGGAACCGAGCCGTACCGGAAACACCATCGATCAATCCGTTGCCAACACCCGCAAAAACAAATTGGCGGCCTGCAGTGACATCTGCAATGCCGCCTAGATTCTTCATCTTCAATAAAAAGGAATTGACGCGTAACTCTGGATCGGTCTCGATGCTGGAGCCGAAATCGTTCGACACCATCGCGTTCATGTTGAAGGTATAGGTTTCCGTTGCCGCATTCACATAAATATTCTCATATGCTCTGAGCAACATCATCTTCGCCTGTGCAGAATCCCTTCCTTCAAATCCATAGACCGACGTTGTCAACCGGCCGGTCATCAGCTGCGCCGAAGCGCTGACCGAGAGCAAGACGAGACCGATGTAAAGTTTGCGTATCATCATTATCCTTTCGGCATCGGATGTTTAATTTCCTCGAATGATTTCTTGAAATCAAAATCCTTAACGGGATGCATCTTCGGTGTATGGCAGGTGACGCACAGTTTTTCTCCGCCGTTCAGTATCATGCCTGCGGCAACTGCTTTTTCCTTATTCTCCGGCTTGTTATGAATAGCCTTATATCCAGATGCTGCTCCGTGGCACGCTTCACATTGAACGCCCAATTCCGGCTTGAATGATTTATCGGCTGCTTCGCCGTAACCGGTGGTATGGCATTCGAGACATTCTTTTGCTGCGGTCGGGTCGCCTGCGATCTTCTTCGCCGCTGCAAATTCTTTTGCTTTATCGCTTTTCAACACAGTGAATGCTTCAGCATGTTTTGATTTTTTCCAGACTTCCACCTGTTTCCCTTGTTTCGGAAGATTATGGCACGCACAGGTATTCACACCGACAAATTTATTTTGTGCAATCAGCGGAAGGGCAAAGATGAAGAGTATTGCAACAAGCGTATATCGTTTCATTTGATGTCTCCTTTAAAGTGTGTTGTGAAGATAAGAAAACTAGGAACAAATTGACAAATGATGTGCCGAAAAATAAGAAGATATTTTCCTCAAATTTTGCGTTCCACAGGCACATTCCTTCCTACGTATGAGAAAACGCACAAAATCTACTTGCAGAGGTAAGAAGGAACCGGATAAATTCGTCTTCAAAGACTGATCGATTTTACTCTCTACTTCCCTTTCGATTCTATCCTCCGGATGTAGAAAAAGAGTGAAACAGCAAGTACGGTAATAATCAGTGTCGACACACCCAGTCCTTTGCGGCGGAAATAATATTCATCGATTGACTGTTGCGCTTCACCTTGAACCAATTCCGCTACCGAGATCCCCTTGGAAACGACCTCGCGGAATTTCTCTTCATTAAAGGAATGCACGAGGGTCTTAGACTGCAAGTCTGCTTGATGGGCATCGCGTAATTTGAATTTCGCTTCCGCCACTTCCATCCCTTTCTGTTCGGCAGCCGTCAACAGTGTCTCAGCGACCTGCTGATGATAATGAAGACTATCAATCATTGAACGCATTGTTTTTGCGACAGCAAATCCTTTGACATTGTTCGTTTCGCTGTGGCATCGGATGCAAACGGCCCGGCCGCTTGTTCCTACCAAATCGTCCGTCGCATGGAGGATTTCATGGTTGCTGTGGCACGTTTCACATTCCGGCAAATTCTTTTCATCGAACGCTTTTTTATGCGGACTGGCAGAGAATAATTCTGCATTTAATGCATGGCAGGTGCCGCATACTTTGGAGATTGATTGTACTCCCGGCGGTACGGCACCGTGATTACCGTGGCAATCGTTGCACGCAGGAGCCGAAAGATCTTTTTTAACCATCAGTGCATTGCCATGGACGCTTTTGGAATATTTCTCAAATTGATCGACCGGTATTTTATATTCCTTCATATACTCTTTATTGCTGTGGCATTTTGCACATGTCATCGGCAGGTTCGCCGGATAGATGGTGGAACGAGTATCGCTGACGGAACGGATGCCGTGACTGCCGTGGCAGCTGGCACATTCTGCAACTTTAACATCACCTTTTCCGTGCTTCATTCCATGAACACTTGTCTTATATTTCTCCATCTGATCAACAGGAAGCGACGGATTGTACGCACGCATGAACGTTGCACTGGAGTGGCATTCCGAACAAAGCTTGGTAACGTTTGCCGGATAGACAGGCGACGCAGGATTTTTCACACTTACAATGCCATGCGAACCGTGACAGGTGGTGCATTGCGCGATGTTTTCTTTTCCGGTGAATGAAGTCCTTGCATGAACACTTGTCTGCAGTTCTTTCCATTGGTCCGTCGGAAGTGTTGAACCATATTTTTTCATTTTCTCTTCAGAACCATGGCACGCAGCGCATGCGGCGGATATTGCATTACCTTTCGGCACACCGGCGTATCCTGATTTTTTACTCATCGCAATATCCATGTCATCCGATTTCGCATCGCCGCCATGACATGCCGCGCACGATATCCCTTTTTTAAAGTGAATATCCTTCGCAAATTTTTCGGATGGCAAATCACCCAAACCGGAATGACAGGTATAACATTGGTCATCGGCGGAAGCAACCGTGTGAACAATTATTAACATCGCTGCGCCGATCAAGATCCTCTTCAGTCTGTTCATGCGAGCCATCCTACGATTGTGAGCGTGATAACAAACATCACAACAAAGAGGCCATAGTACGTGACCTTCCTGCTGATCTTTCCTTCCGAGCTCTCCCTGTCCCATAACGGAACGGTCATCCACAACAATCCCCCGGCGCCAAACATCAGAATGCCGAACAGTTCACCGTCGATAAACAGGACATGGCCAGGAATATACTTCAAAGTTTGGAACATGAAGAGAAAATACCATTCAGGTTTAATTCCTTCGGGCGCGGGTAAAAAAGGATCCGCTTTATTTCCGAGTTCCCAGGGAAAATAAACGGCTAATACGGCTAAAACATTTAGAACAATCAACCACAACAGAAGATCTCTCAACACGAAATTGGGGAAGAAGGGCATTTTCTTTATTTCTTCTTCCTTCAGATGCTGCATATGGATCGGCGTGCTCATTCCTTGCACTTGTACGAATAATAAATGTAAACCAAGCATCAAACTGAAGACGACAGGAAGAATTGCGACATGGAGTCCAAAAAACCGTGACAGAGTTGCACCGGTCACTTCCTCCCCGCCGCGTAAAAATTCCAACATCGGTTCACCAATGACAGGAATGACGCCGGCGATGTCCGTACCGACCTTTGTGGCAAAATACGATACTTCGTTCCAGGGGAGCAAATAGCCGCTAAATCCGAATGTGAGAGCAATGAATAGCATGAGCATTCCGGTGAACCATGTTAGTTCTCTCGGTTTACGATATGCGCGTTCAAAGTACACACTGAACATGTGAATCATGACGGCAAGGATGAAAAGATTTGCCGCCCAGCTGTGGACTGACCGGATCAGCCATCCGAACTGCACTTTCGACATGATGAATTGGATGCTTTCAAATGCCTGATCCTCGCCGCTCTTATAATACATCAACAGAAGGATACCGGTGACTACCTGGACAATAAAAAGGAACAGCGATACGCCGCCGAAATAATACCAGACGGAATGACGGTGAACCGGAACGTATTTCTTGTTCATAAATTCCACCGCTTTCGCAAGGTGGAAGCGTTCGTCCAGCCATTGAAACATTTTCTCAGAGATCATGCTCATAGCAGCGCTCCTTCGGTTTAGGATTTATATACCAGAACTTCATCACCTTGTATCGCAACCTCATACAATTCCAAAGGCCGCGGAGGAGGTCCTGAGACGTTCTTACCGTTCAGATCGTATTTCCCATTATGGCATGCGCACCAGATAAGGCCGAAATCATTTCGGTATTGGACGGTGCAGTCCAGGTGTGTGCAGGTAGCGGAAAACGCTTTGAATTCGCCTTTGGCGTTCCTCACAAGAAGGACAGGCTTATTGCCGAATTTGATGATCGTTCCGGTGTCATTCACAAAGTCCGCGACTTTGCCGGCTTTAACACTTTTGACGATGACCTCTGCCTGTTTCGGAGGTTTCAAGTAGGAAAGAATCGGATAAGTAACGGCTGCGAACCATGCTGTGACACCGCCGTAAAGTAACCACTTTAGGAAATCCCTTCTGCCTTCTGGGATTTCCTGTTTAGGTTCTTCCACCATTGTGCCTCCTTGTTATTTAGGATTGTGGCAATCGCTGCAATTCATCTCTTTCCATGCATCGCCAATATCAACTGGATGCCGATATTCGACGCCGCTCAATGAAAGTCGTAATTTGTCTTTTTCGAATTTTTGCGCCAGGATGGTATGGCACACATTACAGTCGCGGGAGAGCACTTTCCCTTCGGCAGTTTGATGTTTTCCGTCATGGCAGCGGAAACAACCCGGATTATACAGATGTCCGATGTTGTCCGGGAATTTTTTCCAGGAGACATTCATGAACGGGAAATAGTTACGGCTGTAAATTTTTTGTATTTCGCTGATCGTTGAATCGATCGCAACTTTCATCTCCTTCGCCACCGCCGGATATTTCGACTGATAATATTCCTGCACCCGCAACCGTATACTGTCCATCGCTTTTTCTTTGGTGGTATAAGGATAATCCAGAATTGCCACAGCAAGCGACTTCACATCCGGCAGTTTCGGATCGATCCAACCAATGGACATTGCCGTGTTAACGGTGCGGGACGGCGGACGATAGATATGGGACGGACGGTTATGGCAATCGATGCAATCCATCCGGCGTGAATTTTGCTGTACCAATTCTTCGCTTAACGTGCTGTCGGTGCTTTGATAGACCCGCTCAACACCGGTCGCAATATCTTTCACGCGAACCCAAGGGATTGTCTGACGCGACGAGTCCATCGTAGCATACGTTATCTGGTGACCGATATTCATATGCCAGTGAATTCCTGACGTCGGCCCGGCTTCCACATTCCCTCCGCCGATTTTAATCAACAGTTCAAGATCCCACCGTGAATTCTCCTTATCGGAAAGGAAATAGGTATTTTTGTGCAGTTTTTCGCTAAAGAAATGCTTCGGCCAGTGGCATTGTTCGCATGTTTCCTGAGCAGGACGAAGATTATGAATCGGCGTTGGTACAGGTCGCGGAAATTTATTGAAGGCGACAGAATAGACCTGATAACTCCCCGACAATTTTGATTTTACAAAATAACTAGCGCCGGATCCGATATGGCATTGCACACAACCGACCTTCGCATGGGGTGAATATTGATAGGCAGTGTATTCCGGTTCCATCACCGAATGACATGTCGTCCCGCAGAACTGATCGGATTCCGTATATTCGTACGTTTGATAACTTGCAAATCCGGCGCTGAGGATTAAACCGACCGAAGTAAATGAGACGAAAAAGAAATTTCGCCGGTGGATGGGATTATTAAAATCTACCGACGGAAGATGCGTCGATACATCCCCCGTCCTGAATCGCCGCCTTCGTTCCCGAATCATACCAAGCATTACCAATGCGGCTCCGAATACCAATACGGCCGGAAGGATGATAAATGCAATGATCCCCATATACGGCTTGGAATGGTCAGCAAAGAACTCCAATGTAAACAGGAATATAATGAGTCCTAAACTGACGCTGGCGATGGTAGCGCCAACAAGGCTGACGGTATTAAAGAATGTCGATGGAAATATTTTTTTGAACACAGTTCGTTCCTTCGTGATGATGTAACCTATTGATAACTAAAGACCATGGCATAGATGATCCAGATGACGATGCTGAATCCGATCGTCAGGGCGGTCCAGCCGAATACTTTTATTGCACGGATAACGATCGGCTGGTACGGTTCAACAAGAAATTGTTCGAGCGTTCCGTTTTTCACATGTTCCTCGTATTCTGCCGGTTTATCGCGCTTCAATTCCTCCACGGACATACGGCCGGAGAAGACGACGATATCCATCGGGAATTTCTCCGGGCGCAGATGCGTGTTGAAGAAATGGATCGTAAAAATAAATCCAGTTGCCAGCAGCGCCTCATCACTATGGATAATTGTTGCCACGTTGATCGCCCATCCCGGCAGGAACGTAGTGAAAAATTCCGGGAACCAGAGCGTTGCTCCGGTCGAGCCGATAACAAACACACCCCAGAACACTGCAAAGTAATCGAATTTTTCCCAATATGTCCATCGTCCATACTGCGGGCGTGGGCCTTTACCGATGAACCATTTTATCGAATCAATCGCATCGATTAAATCCTTTTTCATGGGGATAAGAGAATCCTTGCCAAACAGAAGATTCTTCCAGGTGCCGAATTCTTTTTTCTTTCGCCGGAACAAATCGACGATATGTGTAATAAAGATCCCAATCAAAAAGAGGGCTGCAACACGGTGGACGTATCCCGCAGATTCGAATCCGCCAAAGAATCGCGATACGACTCCTGCCCAATCGGTGTAGGAGAATTTCAATGTCATGCCGGTCAGCGCGAGAGAGATGAAACTCACCACCATGATAATATGCAGAATTCGGTTTAATCTGCTGAACCGCTGGTATTGAGGTTCGTTGGCATGTTCACGTTCAACTTTGATGTGTTCTTTTCTCATCTGCCATGCACGCGGAAGCCAGAGAATGGTATGCAATCCGAATATCGCGAAAGTACCGATGACGAGTGATGTCATTCCCCAGAAAACCCAAAAGAGGATGGGATACTTTTCAGGATCGTGATGCGTTGCATGCGTCAAATATCCGGCAAACCGTCTGTTCGCACCTGGATGACACTTCTGGCACGTTTGCACGACATTGGCGCGGCTTAAATGTGATTCGGGATTGGATGTCGGCAGGATATCGTGCGATCCGTGGCAGTCGTAGCATTTCGCTGTTTTTGTATATCCCAGCTGCGCAACCTTACCATGGTAAGTGTCAAAATATGTTTTGGTGATCTCGTCGTGACATTTGCCGCAGGTCGTCATCACCCCGAGTTTGAATCCTTGTGCGTCGGTCCTATTAATGGTATGAGCAGTATGACAGTCATTACAGACCGGCAGCGGTTTATCCGATGTGGAGACAAGCCGCGAATGGATACTTTTCGAGAATTTTTCTTCGATGCCATGATGACATTTTCCGCAGGTAGCCGGCATATTTTTGCCGTTGACACTCGACGATGTATCCGCTTTGGGAAGTTCGCGGTGCGAAGTGTGACAATCCGTGCATTTCGCCGTAACTGTCAATCCACTTTTTGCCAATCCTTTCCCATGGATGCTCTCCGCGTAATGGTTGATGATATTGTGTTCCTCACCTTGATATCGTACAGCGGCTTTTTGGCCTTCTTGATGGCAGCGGGCGCAAAGTCCGGGAACATTGATGGCAAAGATTGGAGATTTCGGATCAGCTTTCCCTTTCACACCGTGAGTGCCGTGACATTCTTTGCAGGTCGGAGCATTCTTATCGTTTGCAGCAAACAGTTTCCCGTGCGTACTGAGTTTGTATTGATCGCCAACTTCCGTATGACATTGCGCGCAATCAACTTTTTTTGTGATCGCGTCGCAGGGACGGGAGTGAGACGATTTCACTTCGCTGTGACATTGACTGCAGGCAACTTTCGGACCGTGTTTCGATGCGGCGTATTCCGACACATCTACGAATAACGAACGCCCATCCTTCGATGCTTTGATATCCTTCTTTTCGTGACAGGTCATGCAGTCTTTGTTCGCCATGCCCTGATCGTAAAACACTTTTCGCGCTTTGTGCGGCTGATGACAATCCACGCACGCAGGAAGAACGTTCGCTTCTTTCTCCCACAATTCCCCTTTAATCACTTTTCGGTGGACGGTCTCAATTTGAGTATGGCACTTCTGACAGGTCTTTGCAATATTCTTCCGGTTAATGGACGATTTCGGATCGGTGTGTGGACGGACCATGTGCGGCGTATGGCAAGACGCGCATGTGGCCGCAACTGAAAGTCCTTTCTTCAACAATCCCTCACCGTGGATACTTTCCGTATAGTTCTCAAGAATATGATCCTGCGAAACAACACGTTGCCGGGAAACAGCTGCGCCTTCTTTGTGACATTTCCCGCAGGTATAGGGTACATTGAATGGAGCAATGGATGATTTGGGATTGGAGGAAGGAAGAATCTCGTGTTTCGTGTGACAATCAAAGCACCGGGGTGCCAATGGATCGCCTTTTGCTGCCTGCTGACCATGCCGGCACTGTGTATACTGATCCTGTTCGCCTTCGTGACAGGTTCCGCACTGCACCGATGTGATCGTTTCTTTATGAGGCAGATTGTTCGGATCGAAACCATCATGACACGAAACACATTCCAAGTCCTTATGAATGGAGTTGCCGAACTTTTTCTCGTCGACGAACAGCGGAACGGATTTCCCGTTCTTTTCCATAGTCAATGTATGGTCCGTATGGCAGGCCAGACACTCAGCTTTGTCCTGTGCAGCAAGGGTCGTGGCAACGGAAACAATTCCACAACCAAAGAGCAACATCAATATTAATGGTCGCATAGTCATTCGTCGTGGTCCGGTCATTTGGCGTCAGTATCCTTGGATTCCGGCTGTTCTTGCGATAGTTCCTGTTCCTTGATCCTGCGTAATTCCAATGGATGTTCATCGGCCATTTCCTCTTCCGAGATGGTTCCTTTCCACCAGGCAAGATTCATCGGATAGATATCGGGATTGAAAATGATGAAATAGAAGTGCCAAACGATAATTGCCAGAGTTGCGAGCCACGCTTCATAATAGTGAACGACGCGAGCAACATCCCACCAAGTTTTGCCGAGAATATTGATGAACGTGACATCGAACCAAAGGATGAAGCCGGTCATTCCCATCACCATTGTACCCCAGATTAACGCCCAATATTCCGCCTTTTCGATGTAACTGAATCTGTCCAGCAACGGTTTTTCTTTCGTAATCCCCAAATTATATTTCGCCACATTCATCGCATCGTAGGCATCGGAGATCTTCGGCAACAAATCCCTGATAAGTTGTTTACCGCGCGGGACGAAGAAGATATAATAGAGATGGTATAAAGATGCAAGAATCATAATGACGGCGACAGTCCGGTGGATAATACCGCGGATCTCGAACACCGATTCACTCAGAGAGCGGATACTAACCACCCACCACGCATCGGGGTAGCGCAGCATGAATCCGGTCAGCACCAAGGTGATGAAACTCAGTGCCAGTGAACCATGCTGCAGTCTTTCATTCAACGTCATCCGTACATATAAACTGTGCCCAATCTCTTCTTCTTCATAATCATAACCATGACGGCGATGGCGCAGTCGGCGTTTCGATTTACGACGGAAATCCAGAATATTGTGAATTGCCATACCGCCGATCGTTACAACAATCAGAACCACATAGAGATTCGAGATAAAATAGATTAATTCGTCTTCACTGTCCGCTTGCGTGGTGATATGCACTGCTCCGATCGCAAAATTCTCGCCGGCGCCAGGATGGCATTTTCCGCAGGTGTTGGCAAGGTTGGATTTATGAACACGAGACAGGGAATCGTTCGACGGCAGGATATCATGGAAACCGTGACAGCTTGCGCAATTGGCCGCTTCCTTACTGCCGGATTTTACTGCCAGTCCGTGAAAACTGTCATTGAATGTTTTCGCCCTGCCGGTAGGAAGTCCGAATTTTTCGGACATCTTCACAGAACTGTGGCATGGTGTGCAGACCTCTTCGGAAACATGCAATTTTGAAACGGGAGAATTCGGGTCCTTCGTTCCAAGCAGTTTATGTTCGCCGTGACAATCCGTGCAGACCGGCGACTGAGCATTGCCAGCGGCGAATGCTTTTCCATGAATACTTGTTTTATATGTTTTCACCACATCGGCATGACATTGTGAACAGGTGGTCGGGATATTCTGTTTGTTCACTTTCGAGTCCGGATGGGAACCTTTCTGCATATCGTGACTGCTGTGACAACTGACGCACGTTGCTGCTTTTCCGTTTCCATTCTTGAGTGCCTTTGCGTGCACGCTCTGTTCATACGCATGGACGAATTCCGAAGCGACATCCTGTGTTGATTCCTTCTTACCGTGACACGAGATGCACATCTTCTCCTGAGCGATCTTCACCGCAGCGGTATCTTTTCTTGCGCCGTTCGTCGGCATCAACACCGAATGGCATTGGATGCAGTTCGGCGAATTCAGAAGATTCGCGGCGAGCGCAGCTCCATGTGCGGATTTCTCAAAATGTGATTTTTCACCGGCATGACATGTGCCGCATGCATTCACAATATTCTTCCGGTTAAATTTCGAACCTTCCACTTTTGGTGAAACAACGTTATGTGTTCCGTGGCATTGTTTACATTGCGAACTCTTGTCGGATCCGGCTCCGAGTACGGTTTTGTGAAACATATGCTTTTGCACATCTTTCTGGTGGCAGGATGCACATTGGATCGGTTGTATTTCCTCTTTATGTGGGATATTATTCGGATCAAATCCTGTGTGGCAGGTGGTGCATGAAAATTTCTTATGAGGAGATATTGCGAGATGCTTGTCATCCACGAACAGGGAGACCGTCTTGCCTTTCTTTTCCATTGTCAGGGAGTTATCCGAATGGCATGCAAGACATTCATCATTGGTTTGTGCAGGTGCGGCGAAAGTAAAAAGAATAAGGAGAGCGATCAAACGTAAAAACATCACGGAAGCCTTTAAATAGTCAAATGAATCTGATTTAGCCTGATACCACTGCCGAAAGAGAGTCAAAGAGCGTGCCGTCTATTTTTGATTAAAAATTCATCATTTTCCCTGCTTAAATTTTCAACTTTGACGTACGTTCACTGTTCTTTTTTACTATTGGGAGTTTACAACAAACATTTTGTATTGCCGGAATGTAAATAAAAATCAGACTATATGCTCTGTTTTATTCGATCTTTTGTTGCTGCATTTGAATACCGATCTTCTTCAGGAACTCGTTCGGCATTTCTCCTCCAGCAAAAATGAAAACGTAATCGTTCGGAAGGATAATCTCTTGCTGACCCTGAACGATGGTCACCTGATGATCGGCAATGGACTGGACATCCGAATTGAAGAGAATTGTGATTTTTCCCCGACGAAGGAAATCATCCAGATGCTGCCGGTTCCGTTCTTTAATCCGGACGAATTCCTCTTTTCGATAGGATAGCGTAACCGTATTATTTTTTTGCGTAGCGAGGCCTATTGCTGCTTCGATGGCAGAATCTCCTCCTCCGACCACGAGAAGTTGACGATCAGTATATGTGGATGCGTCAATCAATCGGTAAGAAACTTTGGAGCGTTCCTCACCCGGCACTCCCAATTTCCTCGGCGTACCTCTTCTCCCCAATGCAAGAACGACATGATTCGCCTTCCACTGATCCGATGATGTGGTGAGAATGAAATGGTCCTTTTCGAAACGAATATCGATGACCTTTTTTCCTGTACGGATCTCGAGACCGGTCTTTGTCATTACCGATTTCCACAGTTCCAGAAGTGCTTCTTTCCGCGTCTCCATCAATTTTACTTTCCCCCAAAGAGGAAGTTCGACTGGAGAGGTCATGACGATTTTAGCCCGCGGGTATTGCAGCACCGTTCCGCCGAGATCGTTTTGTTCCAGGATCACAAATCGTAATTTTTGTTCGAGAGCTTTGAGTCCCGCGGCAAAACCGGCAGGACCGGCACCGATGATTGCTACATCAAGGATATCATCTTGGGAGCTTTTCGGTCTGGATGCGATATGACCGATCACAGCAACTCCCTGGTTCACCGCGTTCTTGATTAATCCCAACCCTCCCAGTTCCCCGATGATGTACATTCCCTTCACGTTTGTTTCGAAATGTTCATCGATCACCGGCAGATCGGCATTGCGCCCCGGTTTTGCCATCAGTAATTCAATCCCACCAACAGGACACGCCTCAGCACACAATCCATGCCCGATGCATTTTGCTCCGTGAATGAGCATGGCCTTCCCTTCGATAATTCCCAATACATCCCCTTCGGGACAGGCACGGACACATGCAGCACAGCCGATGCATTGCAATGCATCGATTTGCGGATGGACCATGCTTGCCTCCTGCAGTCCGGAAATTTTCATCTGGTGCAGTTTGGCCCGCGCTTTCGATTCCTTTGTACGAAACCGTTTCACATAGGGAATTACGGTTAATGCAATCAGGAGAATGGTAATGCCGAGTGTGATCAGAGTTTCATTCATATTCTTCAATACTAAAATCGGTATCCTATTTCTGCATACAGCCTGAAACTATTCATTGTATTATCAATCACCCCATCCATTGCCAACGAAGAATAGAGACTTCTGGAAAATCGGTAACTTGAATTAAGCGTGAGTGTGTGCGTTGTATAGGTTTGCTTCACCGTAATGATCGTATAACGATAATAGTCATATCGGAATGCCAGCGACATCTTATAAAAGAACGTTCGATCCACATCGAATGTGACGTTCGTCCCGTTTGAGTACACTCCGATGATATCCGCATACCGGATCCCTGCACCGATCTCAGTCTGCAGTATATCGGAAATTCGGTATGTTCCGCTAATCGTCCGGGCGTCGCGTGCGTCTCCTTTTTTAGTTCGATAGGAAAGGTTGCCCGATAGTGACATGTAATACGGCATCCGGAAAGTTGCACCGATCCGGTACCCCTGCATAATATTCTTATCCAACAATGTGTCGGAAATGGATTTCATCGACTCGAACAAGTATATGGATCTGGAACCGTCATATCCGACATTCGTCGAAATCCATTCCACGGGATAATAATTGATAGAAAAGAAGGTGTTGGATAACTTCAGCGTCTTCGATTTGATTCCTTTATTAATATCGTTCAACTCAAACTCAGAACTTTGGTACACTGACAGTTCCGGTCCCATCATATAAAAATTTTGAAAATAGAGAAATTCCCGATCGAGATTCCCTTTAACGAGTTGTCTTCCATACGCAAAGGTACCATTGTATTGGTGAAGAATATCCGGTCCGAATTTCGCATTAATGAAAGCGGCACCTTTCGTTTCATTTGAATTGAAACCGATCGTTCTGTCTTGCACTTGTGCTCCATAGAGGAATCCCGTTGTTACATGATCGTAGCGGTAAAAGACCTGTCCGCCGTCGAACGTTCCCATTCCGCCGACGTATTCGGATGAAAGTCTACCGACACCGTATCCGATCGGCGCATTGACGGAAGCTGTCTGTAACGAAAAATCGTATATCCTGTTCTTCAAACGTTGACTATCGCCATACCGGGAATAAATATCGGACAGATCATAATATGTGCGTTCATACAAAGAGAATACCAGTCCAGAATTATAGAGATTATGAACATTCAGCCGAAGCAGTATGGAAGGCTGGCTGAGATTCAGTCTCGAATCTTCGGCAAGAGTGCCGATGTATTGCAGTCCTACTCTGCCTGTGACGATGTTTTCATCATTTCCATGTTGTTGGTGAGCCGGTTGGTGGGAAGTGGATAACACTGTTGCCGAATCACGGCGTATCGCAATGGAAGTCGCAGGCAGTTGAACTTCCTCCGGTATGACCTTTTCCAGTACCGCTTCATCTCCAGCAGTAATTGGAACGGATTGAGAAATGATTTGGGCTGCGGACGATTTTTTTGAAATTGCGGTCACGACACAGGATCCGACGCGGACAGAAGCATGATAGATTGTCACCGAATCTCCAACAGCAATATGTCCTTCCCTGCCGGCATTGATATAGATAACAGATGCAGCAACGTACGATACGCCGTACCGGAGAACTGTTCGATCCTGCGCATGAACACTCCCCCATACGACCAGACTCATGACAAGCATTATTGAATATTTCATTCTGTTCATATTTTATTTCTTTTTCGACTTCAATACAGAGGCACCATTCATATCAATCTTCTTCGCCCCGCGGATGACAACGGTAACATGCTGTGCTTTGGTAAGAATATCCCGATACATCATCGTGATGCCTGTCAGTTTCGGAACGGGAATGTTCATGACAGTTAATGCATTCAAACACGGCATAGTTCGGCGATGCCGTGTGGCAGTCTGTGCAACTTTGCCATCGTCCCGGGCGGTGCGTATCTCCGGAACCGATCGGAAAATACTGCTCATGCGGAAAAAACACTGCCGGCTGCCAGGTTAGTGCGCGATGACAGAGAGCGCAATCCGTCGGGAATCCCGCGGTTGTGTGATTTGGATTGTTCGTTGCTGCATATTCCTTGAGATGACATGCAACACATTCGCTTGGCGTACCGCGATATATGCCGGCGGTATGACATTGATTACAATTGACCGCCTCGTGAATACCACGGGTAAGGAATTGAGTTTTATTATGATCGAAACTCGTTCTCCAGCTTAATGCATCTTCCCGATGACATTGAAGACACTCAGCGCCGAATCCCGCTTTACGATGATCGATACTGACCGTATTGTCATAATCCTTTTGGTGACACATACTGCATTGTGACGGCGTGCCGGAAAAGCGCAAGGCGGTATGACATTGCCTGCATGATGCAGACCGATGTTGTCCGTACAGTACGAACGGTGTTTCGGAGTGATTAAACCGCATTGGCGAGATTAATTCCCTCCACCCATCCGTGGAATGACAATCAATGCATTTCCATCGGAGTATGCCGTGCGGTGAATCCTGAGCACTGACCATACTGATAACAATGAATGCAAAAAAACAAATTCGGATCACAAATCAATCCCGTCCTGTCGGATGACATTTATAACATGCATTACTGTCGTAGACATATCCACTTTTCCCGCTATGTTCTTTATCCATGCTGGTCTTATTGTGTTCATGACAAGTGATGCAGGAGAAAATCTTGAAATTCGCCGAACTTGTATGGCAATCGGCACAGGTTGTCCAACGTCCGGGACGGTGCGTTGTTCCTGTACTGATTGGGAAGTACGGTGTATGATTAAACGTTGACGGTTTCCATGCCGTAGTTGTATGACAGCTTAAACAAGCCGTTGGATAATTCGCCGTCGCATGTGCAGGATTTGTCGTTGCCGTATAATCCAATGTATGACAGGTATAACAATCCGTCGATGTACCGGCAAATTTCCCGCCGACGTGGCAACTGGCACACGGTGCGGACATATGAGCGCCTGTGAGCGGAAAGATCGTTTTAGCGTGATCGAAGGTTGCGGGAGACCAACCAGACATGGAGTGACAACTGAGACAATTATGATCAAAATTATTTGCAGCATGGTTCGGATCGAGCGTAGCATTAAAATCAGCAAGGTGACACGTATAACAATCCTTCGTCGTTCCTTTGTATTGCCCGCTCTTGTGACAGTCCGTGCAAACAACTGCCGCATGGGCTCCGATAAGCGGGAAATTCGTACTGGAATGATTAAAAGTCGAAGGCTTCCATGCCGTCGGCGTATGGCATGTTATACAGTCATGCGAGAATTGTGACGTCAAGTGATTCGGTGACACTGCAGAATTGAAATCGCTGATGTGACAGGAGTAGCAATCAGTCGCGATCCCCTTATACTGTCCATTGGAATGACACGATACACAGCTTGCAGAAACGTGTGCGCCGATCAGCGGAAACGCTGTCGCACTATGATTGAATGTCGACGGTTTCCAGACGGTGGTTGTATGGCAAGTCAGGCAATCGTGCGAGAATTGACCTGCCACATGGTTCGGATCTGCCGACGTATTGAAGTCCGTAATATGACAACTGTAACAATCCGATGGAATTCCTTTAAATTGTCCGTTCACATGACAGGTTCCGCAACTGACGGAGACATGAGCGCCTTTCAATTGAAAGTTCGTCTTGTTATGATCGAATGTAGATGGTTTCCATGCCACATTCGTGTGACACGTCAGACAATCGTGCGAGAATTGTCCGGTTTGGTGGTTCGGAAACTGAACTTTCTGAAATACCGATGAATGACAGGAATAACAATCGTTCGGCAATCCTTTATACTGTTCATTCACATGACATTTCGCGCACTCCGTATTCGTGTGTGCGCCGGTAAGCTGATAATTTGTCTTGGCATGATCGAAGGTCGACGGTTTCCACACCACTGTGGTATGACAGGTGAGACATTCATGTGAAAACTGCCCCTTCGTGTGATCGGGATGTACCAGCTTGTCCAGATCCTTTTGATGGCATGGATAGCATTCCTTCGATGTCCCTTTGAAAACGCCGCCGGTATGGCACTTTGAACATTCCTCCGCAATGTGCGCACCCGTTAACCGGAATTCCGTTTTTGCATGATCAAATGTGGAGGGAGACCAGCCATTGGTTGAGTGACAGGCAATACAATTATGATCGAACTGTGCTGCAGAATGATTGGGATTGACTGCCGCGATATATTCCTTCTGGTGACAGCTAAAACAATCTTTGGCAATCCCTTTGAACCGTCCATTTGTATGGCAGGAAGAACATTCCAAGGATGCATGGATACCTGCGAGACTGAAATTCGTTCTATTATGATCGAAAAAGGATGGCTGCCAGCTGTTCATCCGGTGACAGGTAAGACAATCGTGGGAAAATTGCGATGCAACGTGATTCGGTGTTTGTGTCGTGGAAAAATCCTTTTGATGACAAAAGAAACAATCATTTGGCAATCCTCTAAATCTGCTGTTCACATGGCAGGAAGAACATTCCACCGACGCATGTGCGCCGACCAGCTGAAAGTTCGTTTTTGCATGTTCGAACACCGACGGACGCCAGCTGTTGAGCGTATGGCACGACAGACACTCATGAGAAAGAAGTCCAACCTGATGGTTTGGCGCCATCGCCTTGGAAAAATCTTTTTGATGACAGGAAAAACATTCGGATGAGGTCCCGGCAAATCGTTTGGATGTGTGGCATTGGAGACATTGAATACTTGCGTGCGCCCCCTGCAACAGGAATCCCGTCGTTGCATGATTGAACTTCATGGATGCTGCGAGTTCTTTCCATGAAGCCGTTGTGTGACAATCCGTACATGGTAATTTCAGGGGACCATGCGGTGAACTTTGGGCAAACACTGTTTGAACAGACAACCACAGTCCCACGATCAAGTACATTAGCACAGTTACTGAGCGGGATGACAGTCTACACATGCCGCCTCCATCGGTTTATATTTGATTGTTCGAATGTTGTTGATGAGTGCTTCCTTATGACATTTCTCACATTTTACCGATTCATGTTTTCCTGTCAGAAGGAACCGGGATTGAGAATTATGATCGAACACTAATGCTTTCCATTGTTTTTCCGTATGACACCGTTCACACCGGGTTCCTGTTCCATCGGCAAATTGTCCTGCGTGTCGGTCTTCATGACAATTGCTGCAATTCATCGGCACATCCTTGTATTGCGGAGTGCCGTTTTGCGGTTTGTGACACTGGATGCATTTCAGTGCGGCATGCTTCCCCTTCAACGGAAACTTCGTCTGATCATGAGAGAATATCACTGCATCCCACGCGTCGACGGTGTGGCAAGTTTCGCATCCCTTCGTCATCCGGTTATTGAATTGTCCTTTATGTACATCGGTATGACAGGTGGTGCAGGCGATTGTTCCTTCCCAATGAAACTGTTTCGTACTTTTCGCATTTACTTTTCCATCAAGATGACATTTCATACACGGGGTAGCGCGATGCGCGCCTGTCAAAACAAATCGGGCATTGACATGATCGGATACGGTGAATGTCGAACCTGTAAATCCTTGTTCCGAATGGCAAGCATTGCACGCGCCATGATCCTGTCGGGCGTCGAACTGTTTTCCATGGGCATCCGAATGACAATCCTTGCATGCTGAAAATCGTTTGATATGAAACCCAAATTCGCCGTTGGGGTTTCTCTCTTTGGCATTCTTTGGATGGCATTGTTCGCAGCGCATTGCTGAATGTTTTCCTTTTAGGGGAAACAGTGTTGCGTTGTGATCGAATGCTGTTGTCTGCACCTTCTGCCACGACTCGACCGAGTGACACTGGGCGCATTCCTGCTTGAACTTTCCTTTGTGCGGATCCTTGTGACAGGTACGGCACGAACCAAATTCCAGATGGGTAAATTGTGTTACCGTTCCATGTTCCAATGTTTTTTTGTGACATTTGCTGCAATCGACCGTGCGATGTGCTCCGTTTAATGTGAATTGTGCCTTGTCATGCGAAAATTTTGAGGCTGGTTTCCATCCAGTCATCACATGACACTGCTGGCAATCGCTTTTAAATTGTCCCCGGTGTTCGTCCTTATGACAGGACAAACAGGCCGTTCCCAGTCCCAAATATGTTGACGACTTTCGTGCATCCGAAAATGTTTGCACCTCTTTATCGCTGATCTTTCCTTTTGCATGGCATTGTGCACATTTCAGCGCAGAATGCTTTCCTTCCAGACGGTATCCCGTCTGGGCATGATCGAATGTCTCTTTGTTAAACCGGATCAATGTAAAATTTCTTCCGTGATGTTCCTTATGACATTCTACGCACTCTTTGGAAGTGATCGATGCATGATATCCTTTCTTCGCGGTGATTCTCGATTTAATCTCCGTATGGCAGTTCAGACAATTGTCATTCGAGATCATTTTTCCTACGGTATGACATTGCGTGCAAAACTCCATCCCCTCCATGTTTTTATGTGGCGTGGATAATTCGCCCGGCGATATTTGCGCTGACGCATATTCAGCAGTAATAAAAAGCATCAGCACAAGGCGCAGCATACGGGACATTTATTGTTTCTCCAACAAGGAAATATGTTCACGGACAGTTTTCGCTTCTTCGCTCTTCGGAGCATTTTGCAATAGTTCCTTCCAGGCCGTAATCGCCTCCGTTTTTCTCCCCATTGTAGCCAGAATTGCTCCTTTGTTGTACAGCGCCCGAGAATTGTTTTTATCCCGCACAAGGATCTTTGTTGTAACCCGCAAAGCATGAGCATATTGTTTTTCATTGAAATAACAGACAGAAAGATCCAATAATAGGGAGTCGTTGCTTGGCTGCAGCACTGCTGCCTGTTCGAAATACTGGATTGCTTCCATTGTTCGATGCCCATCCATTAATAATTGTGCGAGTGCTATACGGTGGGCAGCATTTTTCGGATGTTCATCCACAGACTTTTTCAGCCGTGCAATGCGTTCTGCAAAAGATGCTGCGACGTTGGATGAGGAGGGCATTTCCAGCTTGGAAGGTTTCTCCGGAAATGATTCTGTCAGTCCTGTTGGAGCAATCCGGGGAGAATTGCGAAAAAGAATCAAAGCTAAAACTGTACCAAGAGCGCCAAATGCAAAAATCAGATGTAGAATTCGCTTTTTTTTCATGGCTCAAAATATCCATGTATAGCCAAAAGCGATTGCGACACCGACATGGATACATAAAATGATGAACATGATTATTGAAAACGGTAGGTGGATGACATGCCAATAATGAAAATAGTATTTCAATTGTTCCAAAAACTGGATCCGCCGCAATAATTTGATACGTTCTCCGGCGATTGACGCTGCTTTTTTCACCGTTGCAGGATCGATATCGTGACTGTGCAGATGCCGGATGATCTTATGGAGTCGGGGACGCAAAGTAAGATCGCCGATGATGAAAAATCCGAGCATCGAAAAAAGTGAAGCGGATGTCGACTGCTTGGGGAATGCAATAGCATCGATTTTTTTTAAATCAATCTCATCCAACCGGTATTGTCCTTCCAGTTGTTTCCGAATCTGCGCACTCTCTTCTTCCAATTCTTTGACGCTAAGCTCATTTCCCTGTATGCCTTTTGGGATTTGAACATATAAATATCGACCGAATATTCCGCTCAGGGCTACAGCAGACATGCTCCAAAATCCTACGGCGATGATCCCCCCGAACTTGAATGTGGTGTGGTACATCACCAGTATCGGTCCCAGCAGGCAGAGAAAAATATGAAATTCGAGAAAATATTTTATCTTCCCTATTTGATGAAATGCGCGGACACGTTTACGGGAAGAATAGGTAATAACGCCGACGATAATCATCGCAGCGCCGATGATGCCGTAGCCGTGACTTTCAATGCCGCTTGGTTTCAATTCATCGTATCGGGAATGAAACGGCCGCTCTTCATCCGGCAAAGCATAATAGTCGTAGTTACGAACCGTGATAATAGAAATTGAAGAAACAACAATAAAAAAAAGCAGCAATAAATAGAGACGATGAATTACATTATTCATTCATGATGCATTTTCGTACGGAGGAGGATAATAATACTATGAATGATAATAAAATTCCGTCAGTATTAGTATAACGCAGAGCACAAATATTTTCTGTTTTCGGATAGTTTTATCTGTTTTATGTTTGGAATTCTCCGCGCGGATGACGTTTGTCGGATTCTTATGACACTATAGCGTGATTCAATTAATATACCGTCAGTTGGCAAAATGAATTCGAGAATGGGTATTCTTTCAAGGTCAAGGTTATACTAAAAAAAAATCCCACCATTGGTGGGATTTTGCAGTACACTCGTCGGGAGTCGAACCCGAAACCTTTGGCTTCGGAGGCCAACGCTCTATCCAGTTGAGCTACGAGTGCAAAAAATAATTTTTCTATTTTGATCCCGCATTAGATGCGGGATTCTCATCCCGACTTCTGACTTACCTGCGCTTCGCTTGGTAAGTCTGGTCGGGATGGAAGTTGA
>JBAYIS010000004.1:0-184012 GCA_041665525.1 Bacteroidota bacterium
CAATCGTTGAATAATTTGCTCTTTCGATTTTCAGTTTATCTTTTCGTTTCATTCCTCGTCGCAACCACTCTATTTTCCCAGCAGTTGTTCTTAGAAAATGGCACGCCGTCGCATCCGAATGTGATGGGATATGCATCGCCGACACGATCCATTATCGATCTGTCCGGAGAATGGCAATTCTCTATTGACAACGGAATCACCTGGAATCAAGTAAACATCCCCGCTGCTGCAGATTTTGAAGGAAAGATCGTCTACCGAAGGAAGTTTTCCGTCACTGAGGATGAAGTTTCTCACAGATCCTTCTCCATGGTATCCTATGGGATGAACTATCAGTCGGAAGTCTACATCAATGAGACATTTGTCGGCAAACATGTCGGCGGATATACTTCATTCGAATTGGAAATACCTGAAAATATCATCCAGGTCGGAGTAGAGAATGTCATTCGTGTGGTGGTCGACAATACGTTAAACTATCGTTCTACGTTTCCTCCCCGTCCCTCGGCAAGCGGATGGAAAAATTTCAACGGCATTTTGCGGGATATCTTTATTGTTACCACTTCCAAATTATGGATCGATGGGATGAATGTTAGTGTTGCAGCAATCGAACCCAAAGCGGCAAAATTACTGGTGACCGCCACTGTTGCTGCGAAAGAACTTTCGATGCTGACACCGTTTATGGGCAAAACATTTCAGCTCACCGCCGAGGTGACTGATATCGCAGCCGGAACAATTATCGGGAAGCCGGTATCCGCACAGATCAACCCCGAATCGAATAAAGAAATCACAACCCAAATACTACTCCCGGTACCGGATGCAAAATTATGGTCTCCAGATGCGCCGGAATTATATTCCATCCGTGTCACCCTTTCGTGGGTGGAAGGGAAGAAGGATTCGCTGATCGATGAAACAAGTGCTGTCACCGGAATTCGGACGATAACGAAAGATAAGAATTCGCTTCTCTTCAACGGCGCACCGATTCTGCTGCGCGGCATCGTCTGGATCGAGGATTCCGAGAATCACGGCAGTGCGATGACCTATGAGGAGTTGGAGCGCGATGTCGCGTTGATTAAGAATCTGGGTGCGAACGTAGTCCGCGTCGGGTTCCATCCTCCGCATCCGTTCTTTATTCAATTGTGCGACCGTTATGGTCTGCTGGTAATGGAAGAAATCCCCAACTTGGAGATACCGGGCAGAATAGTTGAAGAAGAGCATTATTCCTCGCAGATGGTGAGTTATCTGAAGGAAATGGTCATGCGTGATAAATATAATCCTTCCGTTATCGCCTGGGGCTTAGGGGATGGCTCTGGTTATGGAGCCGATGTGGAAAACAGCATCATCACTCGTTTGCATCGCACTGCGAAATCGTTAGACGACCGTATGACCTATGTTGTTGTTCGTGGAAGCGAGGACAAAGCGGCTGCAGTGTCGGATATTGCGGCGATCAGTTTCGCGCCCGCCGAAAGTAAAGCGTTCCGGTCCAGAATCATTTCGTTTATCGAAACATATCCAAAGAAACCGATCATTGTAGCGGGTTATGGAAAACCTGTAGAGCGGGGAAATCATAATGGGTACAGCGATCCGAATTCTCATGAAGCACAGGCCAGATACATTTACCAGCGGTATGCTGTCATTAAGGACCTTCGTCTGGCCGGCTCAATGATCTTTGCATTCAATGATTTCCGGAGCGACAGGCCGATCTTAAGCATGAAACCCGTCGCACCCAATATTCACACAATCGGAATTGTGGAGCTGGGAAGACAGAAGAAAGTTGGATACGATATTGTCCATTCCATCTACCATGACCAAAAAGTTTCAGCGCTGCCAATCGGTACGTTCGTTCCGAATTCTCCTTATGCGTATGTCGTCATCGGACTGATATTATTGGTGATCGCAGCATGGCTGGTGAACGGCAACCGCCGATTCCGTGAAAGCACGCGGCGCGCCATTTTTAATTCCTATAATTTTTTTGCCGACATTCGGGATCAATTCACGCTGCCGTTGTTCCATACGACGATCACGGCGATTGTTATTGCGATCACCTTTTCGGTTATTTTTTCCAGCATACTGCATCACTACCGCACGGATGCGGCTCTCGATTATCTCTTGTCCCATCTTTTGTCGGATGATTTTAAGATGATCGTGATTCGAATGTGCTGGGATCCGTTGTTGTGTGTTGGCTATCTGACAGGTGTCATGATCGTTTGGTTCCTGGTGTTGACACTTTTCATCCAATTATGCGCACTCATGGCCCGCGTGAAAATACGCCTGTTTCATTCGTATTCAATCGCAGTGTGGACTGCTTTGCCGTGGGCATTCTTCATCCCGGTTGGTATGATCCTGTATCGTGTTCTGGAAAGCGATCCCTATGTACCGTGGGTGATGGGGGTTGTTTTTGTTATGTCTGCATGGGTCTATTTGCGGACTCTTAAAGGAGTCTCAGTAATCTATCATATCTATACGCCAAAGATGTACATGATCGGCTTGGTGGTGTTGTTCGTTGCGGTGGGAACGGTGTATGCCTATGTCGATTATGCTTTTTCATTTACAGCTTATGCTGAGTTCTTCGCCACCCGTCTTCTTCCGTTCGTCCATTAATTCTTTCAGCCAGCAGAATGTATCTATCAAAATTAGAAATCGTCGGCTTTAAATCGTTCGCTAACAAAGTGAATCTTTCTTTCGATGCCGGTATGACCGCCATCGTCGGTCCGAACGGATGCGGCAAGACGAACGTCGTGGATGCGATCCGCTGGGCGTTGGGTGAGCAGAAACCGAGCCGGCTCCGCAGCGATAAAATGGAAGATGTGATCTTTAACGGCACGAAGAACCGTAAACCGGTTGGTATGGCAGATGTGTCGCTGACCATCGAAAACACCAAAGGGATACTCCCCTCGGAATATAAAGAAGTTGTGATTACTCGCCGTGTGTACCGTTCCGGAGAATCAGAATATTACCTGAACAAAACTCTTTGTCGATTGAAGGATATCAAGGATCTCTTCATGGACACCGGAATGGGTTCGGATGCATACTCTGTTATCGAGTTGAAGATGATCGAAACCATCCTGAGCGACAAGGCGGATGAACGCCGGCGCTTATTCGAGGAAGCTGCCGGGGTGACGAAATATAAAGTACGCAGGAAAGAGACCTTCACGAAACTGGACCATGTGCAGGCGGACCTCGTACGTGTGCAGGATATTGTGAAGGAAGTGCAGAAAGCGGTGAACTCGCTGGAACGTCAGGCAAACAAGGCAGAACAGTTCAATCTCATCTCGCAGGAACTCCGGTCGAAGGAGATCATCTTGCTGGAGCGCGAATATTCTGAGATCATCCACTCTATTGATCCGCTGAAAGTTCGCCTCTCCTCTGCGGTGGATGAAAAAAAGAAAATCAGCGATGAGCTCTCTTCCGAAGAAGTACTGCTGGATCAACTGCGCAGTGAATTGACCGAACTGGAAGAACGGTTGAACGAGGTACAAACGGAACTGAACGAACATCAGCAAAAGATCAATCTGTCCCAACAAGCGCGTGTGAAGGCGAATGAACGGACGAATTCTCTGAACGAGTCGATCGATCGGTTTTTGAAAGAGAAAGAAGAACTGCAGCATCAGCTTCCCGAACTGGAAACCCGTGCATCCGAACTTGTTGTTACTATCGAGCAGACGCATGCCAACGTTCAATCATCCACCGCTCAATACAATGAGAAAAAGGAAGAGCTGGATAACTTCACGCAGGAATTGGAAAAGAAGAAGTCCGACGTGAAATCGAAACAGGATGAAGTGATCGCACTGCTGCATGAGATTTCCTCCAAACGCAACGAGTATGAACGGACAAAAGCACGGCTGGAGAACATCAACGGCCGCCTGGATTATTCGGGTGAAGAGAATGCGATCTACACGACCGAGATCTCCAAGAACTCCGCAACTGTTGCAGAATTAACGGCGCAGGATAAAGACCTCCGGAAGAAATTTGCAGAAGCAGAACTGGCCGCGTTGAATGAGGATTCGAAGAAGACTGGTTTACAGCAGGATATTGAATCACTGCGGGACAAAGAATTCGAAGTCCGTTCTACCATTGAACGCCGCCGCTCGCGGATGGATTTCCTTAAAGGACTTGTGGAGACCCATGAAGGATTTTCCGAAGGAGCAAAATACCTTATCACCCATGAGGAGTGGAATGAAGTCCTTCAAACCACCGTAGCCGATGCATTTACGACCGATGCAAAGTACCGCATTGCAATCGAAGCGGCGCTGGGGGATGTGGCCGGGTATATTGTTGTGAATACCATCGACGAAGCACACCGCGGTGTTGAGCTGCTGAAAACAAACAATAAAGGCCGGGCGACTTTCATTTGCCTGGAATCGATTCCGCGTACACCGGAAGACAGCAGACTGGACATAATTGAAAGCGGTGTGGTTGCCTGGGCGGCCGATGCTGTCGCGTGCGACAACCGGTATGCAGCTTTACGGGATTACTTGCTTGCCGGCACAATCATCGTAGAAGATGTTCAAACGGCATCGGACCTCGTCCGGAAATATTTTTCCATGAAGTGCGTTACGATGGACGGCGAACTTGTCACCGGTTCCGGTATCCTGCGCGGCGGAAGCAATCGCGCAGAAGACGGCGGTATGCTTGGTAAAAAGGCGCAAATCGAAGAGCTGGAGAAAGAGATCGCAACGCTGTCCGCACAACAGGATTCCTTCCGGAAGGAAAGTGCGGAAAAGGAAAGAATCCTTGCTTCCATTGATGTGAAATCACTCGCCGATGCGGCAAAGAAAATCGAACAGCAAATGACCGCTGTTGAAATGCGTATCGCGCAGATTGAGTATGAAAAGAAGCGGATGACGGAAAATGTGCAGCGGAACGATGCAGAGAATACGCGGCTTCGCGAGGAAGCAGATGCACTGAACAATGAACTGAAGGCATTGCAGCCTTCAATCGAAGAAATGGAAAAGCGGAAATCTGCCGCAGAACAGCAATCCGGCGCTTCGGCGAGCGAATTGGAGACGATGGAGGTGATGTGGAACGAATTTTCCAAAGTGGCGACCGATGCTCAGCTGGAAATGATGCGTCTGGAAAACGAAGAGAAAAAGTCCGCACGTGAATTGGAGTATATCAACGCAACAACGGCGAATATCAGGAATACGTTCGCACAACGGGATGTCGATATTGAGAATTCAAACAGGGAGATCCAAAAACTTCAGGAAGCGCTGGTGGTGAATGCAGGCGAACTGGAAGGGTTGGAGCAGCAGCTGCAGGAGATCGTCGAACGGAAACGGGTGGCACAGGCGGATTTCAATGCAAAACGGATCCAATCCCACGATATTGAATTGAAATTGAAAGATGCGCGACGGCTGCACGACACGTCGATGTCCCGTTCGCACGAACTGGAGATGAAGATCTCCGAGCTGACGATGAAAGCACAAAACCTGGCCGTCCGCGGGAAAGAGGAGTTTGAGATAACCGTCGAACTGAAGGAGTTCTCCGCCGAAGAACAGTTCGATCTGGACGAGGCGAAGGAAGAGGTGCGGCAGATGAAGGAGAAAATTCGGTCCCTTGGTGCGGTGAATTTCGCGGCATTCGATGAATACAAGACGGAGAAGGAACGGTTGGAGTTTATTACCACGCAGCGCGATGATTTGATCGAATCGGAAAAAACACTGATGCAGACAATCGAAGAGATCAACAATACCGCCCAGAAAGAATTTGTTTCCACATTCGAAAAGATTCGCGAAAATTTCATTGCAACGTTCAAAGGACTTTTCGACGAAGGGGACGAATGCGATCTGCGGCTGGAAGATGGTGTCGATCCGCTCGAAGCCCGTATTGAGATCACTGCGAAGCCGCGAGGCAAGCGCCCGACGTCCATCGATTTGCTCTCCGGCGGAGAGAAGACCCTGACGGCCATCGCCCTGTTGTTCGCGATCTATCTGGTGAAACCGTCGCCGTTTTGCATTCTGGATGAAGTGGACGCGCCGCTGGACGATTCGAACATCGATCGGTTCGCGCGTATCATTAGGAAATTCAGCGATAACACACAGTTTATCATCGTAACACACAACAAGCGGACGATGGAAGCAGCCAATGCTATGTACGGCGTCACCATGGAAGAGCAAGGAGTCTCCAAACTCGTATCGGTCCGTTTCAATGAGAATAAAGTCGCCGTCAACGGATCATGATAGTTCGCAGTGATGCGGGACGAAAGTGCAATGCCAAATCCACTAACATACACGGTCTTCACTGATTTCGACGGAACGATCGCCGTCAATGACATTGGCGATGCTCTATTCGAACAGTATGGAGACATCGAAATCTGCTCGCAAAGCTTTCAGGAGTATCGAAACGGAACGATCAACGCGCGGGAATGCTGGAAAAGCGGATTCGCATCGTTTCCGCCGGTCACGCGACAGGAGATAAGGGAATTTGCTCTACGTCAACCGGTCGATGTCTATTTCAAGATCTTTGCAGAGTTTTGCGAAGGGCACAACATTCCGGTCTCAGTTGTCAGCGACGGATTCGATGCATATATCGATCCGGTATTGGAACGGGAGATGCTGGGGCATCTGACACGGTATACCAATATTCTTCGGTTTTACGGCAATGGGAATGTTGAACCGCTGTTCCCGCATACGGATTCCACCTGCACTCGTTGCGCGAATTGCAAACGGAATCATTTACTAACACGGTCCGGAGACGATCAGGTGATCGTTTATATCGGAGACGGGATATCGGACCGATGCCCGGTGCAATTTGCAGATGTCGTCTTTGCAAAGGATTCGCTCGTCAGTTTTTGTGAAACTCATAATATTACGTTCCACCGGTTCCGGGATTTTTCTGAAGTCCTGAAGGTATTTCGGTCGATGGTTGAACTCGGGAAACACCGAAAACGCCGAACCGCGGAACTTGCACGCAAGGAAGTGTTTATAGGAGAATGAAAATGGATATTCGTTTGAAAATATTTGAAATGCGCAGCTATACGCCGATTCCATTTCTTCTCGTGATGGTGATCTATGCAGAACCGACAGTATTAACCATTGCCGCCGGATTAACGATTGCGGTGTTTGGTGAAGCAATACGATTTTGGGGTGTTTCGATCTGCGGCAGTGAAACACGGACAACAGGTGTCGTCGGAGCAACCAATCTGATCACAGACGGACCGTTTGGCCATGTCCGCAATCCGCTGTATGTCGGGAATATTCTGATTTATGTCGGATGCGCGGTGATGTCTAACGCACTGGTGCCGTATCTCGGGATCGCTGCGCTCGCATGGTTTATTCTTCAGTATCAACTTATTGTCTCGCGTGAAGAAGAACATTTGAGAGGGGCATTCGGCGATGAATATGTAACATATTGTAAGAATGTCCCGCGGTTTTTCCCGCGTATGTCCCGGTACGTTGGCGAACACGCATTTCATCGTACGGCCGATTTTGCACGAGGATTGAAATCGGAAACGCGGACACTGCAAGGATTTACCGCGGTTATTGCATTGATCATTCTCCGGTATTTTGTGAGATGATATGAAACAGCGAGTGATGATGATCGCGGGCGAAGCATCCGGCGACCTGCATGGTGCAGGCGTTGTCCGCGAACTGAAGCGCAGAAATCCCTCCATCGATATTTTCGGCATCGGCGGAGATAAGATGAAGAAGGAAGGGATGACGCTGACTTTCCATGTGGCGGAAATGTCCTTCATGGGATTTGTGGAAGTGGTGAAACATCTGCCGCTGATCCGATCGGTAGAACGGACGCTGGAACAATTGCTGATCCTGAAGAAACCGGATGTAGTGGTGCTGATTGATTATCCGGGATTCAATCTTCGATTTGCGAGGATCGTAAAAAAATACGGCATCAAAGTGATTTACTACATCAGTCCGCAGGTATGGGCCTGGAAAAAAGGGCGTGTGAAGAAGATGAAGGAACTGATCGATCGAATGCTCGTGGTCTTTCCTTTTGAAGTGCCAATCTATGAACAGGAACAGATACCAGTGCAGTTCGTCGGCCACCCGTTGGTGGAAGAAATGCAGGATGTGATGACGCGGGAGCAGTTTTCCAAACGGTACAGCCTGCTGCAGGAGAGGAAATTCATTGCTGTCATTCCGGGTAGCAGAACACAGGAGATTGAAAAACTCTTTTCAGTCATGGCCCGTGCAGCGGTTCAGCTTGCCGGGAACGAAAAGGATGTGGTCGTTGCAGTCGCACCGAATCTTCCGCTGGAGCTCTATAAGGAGCATTGTCCTTCCGGTGCGGACGTGAAATTCATCCAGCATGCTACACACGAGGTGATGAAGTATGCCGAGTTTGCATTTGTCACTTCGGGAACGGCAACATTGGAAACGGCGTGTGTTGGAACGCCGATGGTTGTTGTCTATAAGACGTCAATGATAACATACTGGATTGCCCGATTAGTGGTGAAGATTAAAAATATTTCGCTGGTGAATATCGTTGCCGGGAAGTCGATTGTCCCGGAGATAATCCAGCATGCGGCGACTGTGGACCGGTTGGTAGAGATGTCAAAAAATATCATAGATTCTGCCGATAGATATAACGGTATGAAGCATGAATTGGAAATAGTCCGGCAGAAATTAGGCGGTATTGGCGCTTCCGAACAAGTTGCGGATGCAATCCTTGCCGTATGAAAAAACGATTGGTATTGACTGCATTACGAAGTGTGTTGTGGTGGATCATCCTCGTATGGTGCAGAACATTATCGATTACCGCCGTACGGAACGAAGGCCTTGATGCACTTCGAAGGAGCGGTAAAAATTATGTGATTGCTTTCTGGCACGGTTCCATGTTGCTCGGCTGGTTCCTGCATCGGCCAAGACGGAATGAACACATGTCTGCTCTGGTTAGTCAAAGCGAGGATGGCGAATTTCTTTCTGCTGTCCTGGAACGGTGGAAATATTTCATGATCCGCGGTTCGAGCCATATCGGAGGAAAAGAAGCGATGCAATTAATGGTGCAGGCTGTGCATGAAGGGAAATCCCTTGCCATTACGCCGGACGGCCCCCGTGGTCCGCGACACGAAATGAAGATGGGAGCTGTGAGAATTGCACAAAAGACCAATGTACCGCTGGTGCTCGCAGGCATTGCGGTCGGACACAAAAGGCAATTACGAAGCTGGGATAAGTTTGAAGTACCATTGCCATTTTCGAATGTTGCAGTAGTATACAGTGAACCAATATACGTTCCTCAGGATTTGGATGGAATGGTGCTGGATGAATATAAGATCGAGCAACAGCGGCGGCTGCAGAACTTAACCGAGGAGGCTGAAAGTATTTTATCGGCTTCCGGAGAAAATGCATGAAACCGCATCCGTTTCTCTTTCCGTTCGCTTTGATCTATGGACTGGTCGTGTCATTAAGAAATTTGCTCTTTGACGTTGGAATAATTAAATCTACCGATATAGGAATTCCAGTTGTCTCTATCGGCAACATAACAACCGGCGGAACCGGAAAAACCCCTATCGTTATCGACACGGTAAAAGTGTTTTTACATGCCGGTAAAAAAGTAGCTGTGATAAGTCGCGGATATGGAAGAAAAACGTCCGGAACGATAGTCGTATCCGATGGCTCTCAGATATATGCCGACGTTTCATCCGGCGGCGATGAACCGGTTCAGATCGCCAAGCAGTTGAGAGAAGCGATTGTCATCGCCGATGAGAACCGAGTTCGTGGAGCGCTGAAAGCAGTCAAAGACTTCGGAGCTGAAGTGATAGTGCTCGACGACGGTTTTCAGCATCGCTATATCAAACGAACAATGGATGTTGTGCTCATCAACCCCAATCAGCTTCCGACAGAAACCATGTTGCTCCCAGCGGGATATCGCAGGGAGCCAATGAACAGTTTGAAGAGGGCTGATGCCATCGTTGTGACGAAATCAATAAATTTGAATGAAGCGGAGGTCGCGCTTCATTCACTTCGTATCAATTTGCAGCAGCGCTCCTTTACGAGCACCTATCAACCGTCCGGTATCCGGCATCTGTTCGGGGATATTGCTCAGTCGACGGAAATATTGAAAGGCCATACCGCCGTGGCATTCTGCGGTATTGCGGCACCGGATGGATTTCGAAAAAGTTTGGAGTCATGCGGGATAGAAGTAAAACAATTTTTCATTTTTGGTGATCATCATCAGTATTCGTCCATGGAGGTCGAGAAAATTGTCCTTGCGTTTGAACAAAGTAAAGCGGATTTCATCCTTACAACGGAAAAGGATGCAGTCCGATTGGCTGGATTCCGAGGACAACTGCAGACACTTCCGGTTTCTGCATTGATGATGGAAGTGACGATGCACCGGGAAAATGCATGGCGATCGTATCTTCTGAGCGGTCTTGCAATATGAAGATCGCCGTGACCGATACCGGGAGGCCTGGAAAACAAAAGCTCTATTTGGACTGGCTCCGATTGAACAGTCCTGCATCGGAGCTGATAGTCGTGTCCTATAAAGAGGTTTTCCCCGGATTATCAGGATACGATGGATTGGTGTTGACCGGCGGTGAGGATGTCGATCCGGCACTTTCGAAAGCATCACCGAGAGATTTGGTGCAGCAATTCGACCGTGCTCGGGACGATTTCGAATTTCGATTGCTTGAACAGTCACAGCAGAAAGCGATTCCCGTTTTGGGGATCTGCCGTGGAATGCAGGTTGCCAATGTGTTTTTCGGTGGTACACTCGTTGCTGATCTTCCTTCGGCGGGATATCAGCATCATGCTGCAGCGAAGGGTGAACCAGAACTTCGACATGCAATCGATATTTTTGGGGATTCGATCTTGAAGACAATTGTCCAACAGGAACGGGGTGATATTAATTCATTCCACCATCAATCCGTTTTGCAGCCGGCGGAAGACTTGAGGATTTCCGGCTTTTCACCGGATAAAGTGGCCGAATCAATTGAATGGAAAGAGCCATCCGGGAAACCGTTTCTGCTGCTGGTGCAATGGCATCCGGAACGGATGGCCGACCGAGACAATCCGATGGCAAGCGCAATCGCATCGGCATTTTTTACAGCGGCACAAGAATATAATTCAATGAAATAACAGCGCGCTCCGGCACCCGTCCGTTGACGGGGGGACGCGAAATGTATAACAGTGGGCAGCAGGCCCGAAAGGAACAGTGGGACATGAAACTTTCCGATTATAAATATCCGGTACCGCGGAATCTTATCGCAAAACATCCGGCGAATCCGCGCGACCACGCACGGCTCCTGGTAGTGAATCGTAAGGAAGAAACGATTGAAGACCGTCACTTCTACGACGTCGCCGAATATTTTGAAAAAGGAGATACTATGGTCGTGAATGAGACCAAAGTGTTTCAGGCGCGGCTCATCGGCAAGAAGGAAAAGACCAATGCGAAGATCGAGGTCTTCTTACTCCGCCAGTTGAACGTGGAAGACAATATTTGGGATGTGATCGTCGACCCCGCACGAAAAGTGCGTATTGGCAACAAAATCTATTTCGACAACGGAAATCTATGGTGCGAAGTGATCGACAATACCACGTCCCGCGGAAGAACGGTGCGATTCAATTACTCCGGAGATTTTTTTAAAGTGATCGATAAGATCGGTCTTACACCGCTTCCGAACTATATCAAACGCGAACCTACACCAAAGGACAAGGATTCATACCAAACAATCTTTGCCGAGAAAGTTGGTGCAGTTGCTGCTCCAACCGCCGGACTTCATTTCACCAAAGCGATGCAGAAAAAAATGGAGAAACGCGGGGTCAATTTTGCACCGGTCATCCTTCATATCGGTCTGGGTACGTTCCGGGCAGTGGAAGTGGAAGATCTGACGAAACATAAAATGGACTCGGAATACTTCCAGGTTGATGAACCGACGGTGAAGCTGGTGAACAAATCGATCGATGCACGGAAGAAAGTCTGTGTGGTTGGTACCAGTGCAATGCGGGCGGTTGAATCCAGTGTCACCACGGACGGTCATTTGAAACCGCTCCGCGGATGGACGGACAAGTTTATCTTTCCGCCGTATGATTTCAAAATTGCCGATCGGCTAATCACGAATTTCCATATGCCGGAATCGACACTACTGATGCTCGTAGCAGCGTTCGCCGGGCACGACTTGACGATGCGTGCATATAAGCACGCGATCAAAAAAGGTTACCGGTTCTATAGTTACGGTGACGCGATGCTCATTCTCTAACGCGGATCCATGGAACTCTTCCTCACCAAAAACTTTCTTGTCTTTCTCGTCATCAATCTAGGGATGGCCGGATCGTTCGCGTATCTGCTCACACGCAAGAACCTCCTTTCCTATTTCTCGAAAGGGAAGTGGTGGCTCACCTGGTTATCGGTGGCCATCATCACCCTGATGGACGAGCTGACTTCAATCTTTTATGCGCCGAGCGAAGCGTTCCGGGTGATAGGGACGAATGCGATTGCCTTTCTTATCATTACTTCAGTCTTCATCCGCATCATTTCGTCAAGAATGGTCGAGATCGCGGAGATTCTGGAATTTCGCGGGATTAAAGGAGGCGGAGTCTATTCGTTCTCTTATCTGGTGTTGGGTCCTTCGGTCTCATTTGTCGCTGTTGCCTCGATACTCGTCACATATGTCCTTACGGCCAGCCTTTCCACTGTCAGCGCAATAGAGAACGGCATGTCGTTCATCCAGATCACCGATTGGGAGAAATTCCTTCTGGAGGCAGGTATTATTTGGTTCGTAGCCGGTTTGAATATCATCGGCATCAAAGAGAACGCAAAATTCACCTTCGGCATATTCATTCTTGCGTCGATCATTCTTATGAATTTGCTTTCTGCCGGAGTGATGCAATTGCAGCCTCATAATTGGGGAGCGATCGGTGAGAGTTTTACGAATGTTGCGGTCGGAATGGATTACGGCAATGTGTTCAATTCGTTCTTTTTCATCGTGATCGGAATCTCCAGTTGTATCCTTGCCTATTCCGGAATTGAATCGGTCGTTCAGACTGCCAGTTTGGTGAAATCCTGGAAGGATGTCAGTAAAGCATATACGTTCCTTGCCATCACCACCGGCATTTTTACTCCAGTGTTGGCCGCTGTTGTCCTCTCTTCAGATATTGATATTTTGCAGCATGAAACTGATCTTGTCACGCAATTTGCAACAATGGTCGGCGGAATACCGCTCGGGTATATAGTCGGAATACTCGCCAGCATTCTTTTAATGATGGCGGTCAATACTGCGTACATCGCTTCCAGTGAATTGATGGAACGAGTTGCACATCGTTATGGATTCCACTGGATCATTAAAACAAACAATCGTCAGTCGCTTTATCGCATCCATATAGCGAATGGATTGTTCTATACAATTATCATATATCTGACTGGCGGCAGTCAAAACATGCTGGCGCAAATGTACGCACTCGGCCTGATTGCAAGTTTTTCCATCAATATCGGGAGTTTGTTGATTTACCGCTATTCCATGGGGACGAAGGACAGCCGCGAATATAATACGTCGCGGACCGGAACGCTGCTGGTATTTCTCGTTTTGATCAGCTGTTTTCTATACCTCGGATATACCAAACCGTATGGAACGCTTTTGTGGTCCAGTGTGACGGCAATCTTTTTGCTGATTGGATTACGTGTTGCACAGACGCGTGCTCCGGAGATCAAAGAGATCGCGCAAACGGACCAACCCCTTAATATGATCTTCTACCTCGTGGAATCTGAAGCGGAGAATCTGCATATCTATTTCCGCCGGCCGAATGAGAATGCACCGAAAGTGGACGATACATCTTCGGCGTTCATCAGTCTGTATCACCCGCGTCAGGGGATCCCTCCCAAAGTTGCGGCGAATCATTTCCGGTTTGCAAATCAAAGCCAATCGGTATATCAGGGAATGACGGAAATCCTTTACGCTCTGGAATACGAACTGCCCCATAAGAAGATCACCATCCACTTAGGATGGCCGACATCGTCCTGGATTGACCGGCTTTCCATCGGAGTGATGATGATGAGCGTGATGCGGCTTCCGAAACTCTTCCCGCGGTTCAATTTTGTCATAGAATATTTCGGCAGGCCGAAAGAGAGGAAATAAGCGCAGTGTTCTCCAGCGTGATTATACCGGCGGCCGGATTCGGCGAACGGATGGGGGCAGCCATCGGCAAACAATTTCTGCTGTTGGATGATAAACCAATCCTTGTCCATACGCTTGAACGGTTCGAACAGTGCGCAGATATCAGCGAGATTATTGTTGCTACGCAACCGTCGTCGTTTTCCATCATCGAAGAGATCAAAGAGAAATTTCTACTGACGAAATTGAAGCCTCCGGTTGAAGGGGGGCAACGCCGCCAGGATTCCGTTGCTAATGCATTGCATGCAGTGGATTCCCGGGCAGAGATCATTGCGGTGCATGATGCGGTCCGTCCTTTCGTGCATTTGCGGGAAATCTCCCAGTCCATCGAAACGGCAAAATATTTCGGTGCATCCATCGTAGCCGTACGATCGAAAGATACGATGAAACAAGCCTCCACGGATGGGAGAGTGGAAAAGACACTAAATCGATCATCGTTATGGAGCGTTCAGACGCCTCAAACCTTTCAGCGGAAAATCCTTATCGAGGCCTATGCGCATGCACAGAAACACGGTATTGTTGCCACGGACGATTCCTTTCTGGCTGAACAGATCGGAGTCCTTCCGATTATCGTCGAAGGTAGTTATGAGAACATCAAAATAACGACACCGGATGATCTCTTGCTTGCAGAATTGCTGCTAAAACGATTTCTGCCGTAACTTCATGGATTGCAATGTAGAAAAACCCTCCCCTTCAAAATTCAAATCAAGTAACGAAATCCTTGCATCTGATCATTGAATTTTCTTATTTTCACACAGGCAAAAGAAATTTACATAAGGGGAACAGAATATGGGAAATCTTGCTATCGTCGTAGTGTTGAGCTATATCATTGGGTCGATTCCGACAAGCATTATCGCGACAAAACTTGCCGATGCCGGTGATATTCGGAAATTCGGAAGCGGCAATGCCGGAGGTACGAACGTGCTGCGGATGCTGGGATGGAAGATTGGTATTGCGGTGATCCTGTTCGATCTTTTTAAGGGAGTCGTTGCGACTTATTATGCTCCGCAATTATTCTGGGATCCAAACACACTGCCATTCAACAATGCAACTCCGTTTCAGGATTTTACCATTGTGCAGATCCTTTGCGGAATTGCTGCAGTGTTCGGTCATATCTGGACCCTCTTCGCTGGATTTAAAGGGGGCAAAGGTGTTGCGACCGGTGCGGGGATGGTACTTGGACTTGCACCGATCGAATTTGCGGTTGCCATTGCAGTCTTTGTTGTTGTGTTCACAGCTTGGCGGTACGTTTCGCTTGGATCTATTGTGGCAGCTATGGCCATCCCGGTAACAATGTTCATCAGAGAAAATTTGTTTCATGTAGAAATTCCCGGCTATCACACGCTGGTCTATTTTGCTATTGCTGTTTCACTTCTCATTACGTACACTCACCGTGAGAATATCAAACGACTGCTGGCGGGAACCGAAAACAAGCTGACACATTTCAAAGGATCGCGCTAGCATCATTCCATTCACCGACTTGTAAGATTCCCTCATGCGCATCTCAGTTCTTGGAGCCGGAAGTTGGGGTACAACCCTCGCGATCGTTCTCTGTGAAAATTTCCGCGACGTCACACTCTGGAGCTATCGCGCCGACCAGACTGAAGAGATGCGTGATGCACGAACCAATAAAGACTATCTTCCCGGAACCGTTCTCCCTAAACATCTGAAGGTGACCCACGACGTTGAGGAAGCTTCAACGAAAAGGGATCTTATCGTAACCGCCGTACCTTCTCAATTCCTTCGAAATATCCTGAAAGACATCGCCCATCTGGATCTCACAAAAACCATCATCGTGAATGTTGCGAAAGGGATCGAGAACAATACACTGATGACTATGTCTGAAGTGATGATTGATATATTGGAACACGAAAAAAAATCGAATATTTCCATCTTATCCGGGCCGAGTCATGCGGAAGAAGTGGTGAAGAAAATCCCGACCGCAGTTGTTTCTTCATCATTCAGTTCACGGACGGCAAAAATCGTGGCGCAATGTTTCAACACACCCTATTTTCGTGTTTATGTGTCGGATGATATTCGCGGCGTTGAGCTTGGCGGCGCATTAAAGAATGTAATCGCTATCGGCGCAGGGGTTGTGGATGGCGCAGGATTCGGTGATAACACGAAAGCGGCGATCATCACCCGAGGCATTGCGGAAATGACACGGTTAGGTGACAAGATGGGCGCCCTGCCGCGTACTTTTTCAGGACTTTCAGGCGTCGGCGATCTGATTGTTACATGTATGAGCCGGCACAGTCGGAACAGGCATGTTGGCGAAGAGCTCGGCCGCGGGCGAAAGCTGGACGCTATTCTAGGCGAAATGGTGATGGTGGCCGAAGGAGTCGCAACGTGTCGTTCAGCAGTTGATCTTGCCAAGAAACACCATACCGAAATGGCGATCTTCTCCGAAGTATACAACATTATGTTCAACGGCAAGGACCCGCACAACGCAACTGAAGATTTGATGAAACGCAGTATCAAGGGCGAACATTGAACGCCGGAATGCTGTGAATACTGTTTGTCAGGCAGAATTCCGGAAAGAAATGATTCTCGTTGCTTGCACTTCAACCCCGCCTTTTCTATTTTCTTGTTGAAAATGAGGATGATTGCCACAAACAGTGGCATCGATCTTCTCGTCACATTCCCGTACGCGCTGCCGCTCACAATGCCTTCAACGAAGGCCGACGGCAATGAACGACACAATCGTTCGCAACTGCGTCCGGGAATTTCAATTCACATCTTCATCAAACATATGAAGGAAATGCTATGACCGATACCGCTGTTAGCTTCAATCCCACGGAACAAATGGCCATGGTTCAGCAGATGGCCCGTGATTTTGCCGAAAAAGAGATCAAACCCAACGTCATGAAGTTTGACGAGACACAGGAATTTCCGAAAGCCATATTCACAAAAATGGCCGGTCTCGGATTTTTAGGCGCTTATTATCCGGAGGAGTACGGCGGAGCTGGCCTCACGACATTGGATTTCACCGTGATCATTGAAGAAATTGCCAGGGTCGATCCTTCTGTTGCTCTCGGATTGTGCGCGCATAATGGACTCTGTGTCAGCCATATCTTTAATTTTGCGAGCGACGCGTTAAAGAAGAAATATCTACCCGATCTTTGCAGCGGAAGAAAAATCGGTGGATGGGGATTGACGGAAGCATTTTCAGGAAGCGATGCGGGAGGAATGAGAACATTTGCCGTAAAAGAAGGGAACGAGTGGGTTATCAACGGCAGTAAAAATTTCATTACCCATGGAATCTCCGGTGACACATTCGTGGTTCTGGCAGTGACGGACAAAACGAAGAATAAATCGATTTCCGCATTCATCGTTGAAAAAGGGACTTCAGGATTTTCTTCCGGGAAAAAAGAGAATAAACTGGGGATGCGCTGCAGTGAAACAGCATCATTACTGTTCGATAATGTCCGGATTCCAGCGGAGAATGTAATCGGGAATGTGGGTGAAGGATTCAAGCAGGCATTGAGTGTGCTGGATGGAGGAAGGATCGGCATTGCCGCACTATCCGTCGGATTGGCACAGGGCGCCCTGGAAGCGAGCCTGAAATATGCAAAGGAACGAGTCCAATTCGGTAAACCCATTTCCGACAATCAGGGAATCCAATTCAAACTAGCCGATATGGCTATGGAAATTGAAGCTGCCCGGCTGTTGACACGGAAAGCAGCGTCCTACAAAATGGCGGGATTGGATGTGAACCTGGAAGCATCCCAGGCAAAATATTTCGCAAGTGAGGCAGCAACACGAGCAACAAATGATGCAGTGCAGATTCATGGCGGATACGGATTCACAAAGGATTTTCCGGTGGAAAAATTTTATCGAGACGTTAAACTTCTGACCATCGGCGAAGGAACAAGCGAAGTGCAAAAGATGGTGATCGCAAGGAACTTGTTAAAATAATATCATTGAACCATTGTAACAAAGCACCAATGAACCAATGCATCAATGAACCGATAAATCAATCACCCAAAGACTCTCTTATCGAAAAGAAACTGTTATGATCGGCACTGAAATCAAGCAGGACGAGAATTTTACGCGCAACGTTGAATTCCACCGGAAGTCGCTCAAGAATCTGGAGGCATGTGCGAAACAAGTGATGATGGGAGGGGGGGCAGAAGCGATTGCGAAGCATAAGAAAAAAGGGAAAATGTCTGCACGGGAACGGATTGCTATGCTGATTGATCCCGGTACCCGGCTGCTGGAAGTAGGACTTTTAACGGCGTACGGCATGTATGAAGAATACGGCGGTGCTCCGTCATCCGGAACGGTGTTTGGCATCGGGAAGATTCATCAACGCGATGTTGTGATCGTGGCGAACGACGCTACAGTAAAGGCCGGTGCGTGGTTTCCGATTACTGCGAAGAAGAATTTGCGCGCACAGGAAATCGCTATTGAGAACCGTCTTCCGATTGTCTATCTGGTGGATTCTGCCGGTGTGTTTTTGCCGTTGCAATCGGAAATCTTTCCGGATAAAGAACACTTCGGAAGGATTTTCCGGAATAATGCGGTGATGTCCGCCATGGGGATTACGCAAATTGCTGCGATCATGGGTCCGTGCGTTGCCGGAGGTGCATATCTGCCGATTATGAGCGACGAAGCAATGATCGTTGATAAGACGGGTTCGGTCTTTCTTGCCGGTTCCCATTTAGTGAAAGCGGCGATCGGCGAAGATATCGACAACGAATCGCTCGGCGGTGCGACGGTTCAGTGCGAGATCAGCGGCGTGACGGACCATAAGATGCCGAACGACGAGGCCGCACTGAAGAAGATCAGGAGCATCATCGGTAAGCTCGGACATTTCCCCGTTGCAGGATTCAATTATGAAAAGCCGGTTAAACCGAAGTTCGATCCAAAGGAAATCTACGGCATCCTGCCGGCTGAACGGAATAAACCGTACGATACGTATCAGATTCTTTCGCGTATCCTGGACGGCAGTGAATTGGACGAATACAAATCCGGATTTGGCAAAACGATTATTTGCGGATATGCCCGGATAGACGGATGGGCCGTCGGAATCGTTGCCAATCAACGGGCAATCACCAAAACCGCAAGGGGAGAAATGCAGGTGGGCGGAGTGATTTATTCCGATTCGGCGGATAAAGCAGCGAGGTTCATTCTGAATTGTAATCAGAAAAAAATCCCTCTTGTATTCTTTCAGGATGTTACTGGATTCATGGTTGGCAGCCGCAGTGAGCATGGCGGTATTATCAAGGATGGTGCAAAAATGGTGAATGCTGTCGCCAATTCGGTCGTTCCCAAGTTCACTATCATCACGGGCAACAGCTATGGTGCCGGAAATTATGCTATGTGCGGAAAAGCGTACGATCCACGACTGATTTTTGCATGGCCATCGGCTCAGATTGCTGTGATGGGCGGAAAGCAAGCGAGTGAAACGTTGCTTGCCATAAAAGTGCAGGCGATGGAAAAAGGAGGAACACATATCTCTGAGGCACAACAACAGCAACTTCTGGACGAGATCCAGGTACAATACGAAATCGAATTAGATCCAAAATATGCTGCCGCACGTTTATGGGTCGACGGCATTATCGATCCTCTAGAGACACGTAACGCCGTTTCCCGCGGTATTGCCATGGCAAATTGTAATCCTACCCTGCCGGAATTCCGGACCGGGGTGATGCAGATGTGAATGAGAAGATGATTTGTGAATAAGCGAAGGCCATCGTTCATTACCTATTGTGTAGCATTCATTTTTTTCCTTTTTCCTCCGCTGTTTCTTTTGGCACAGGACACTTGTGATACCTCCGTGTGGCTGCAACATGATTGGTATTACAGCCCCGAGCCGTCTTCACTTTTTGATCTTTCACGATATCTTCCTTCTCCTTTCAACGATGAACTTCAGTTGAAGCGTTATTTACGGGACGAGCGATTCATCGCGCTGCGGAAACTGCATGACGACACACTGGCAGTCGACGCAATCTACGATCGGGCGATGTTGATTACGGAAGGGAATATTCGCCATGCGCTGCTGATCTGCACTATTGCGGTACTGGACCATCATAGTGTGGGATTACGCCTCCCGCTAATCGGATATCTCTTCATTCCTTTGACAATGGAGAACGATTCACTGTTCAGGCGCCGCCGGACCAACCTGCCGAAAAAACTTCTTGATGATAATCCGCGTGCGAGCGATAAAGACAAATTGCAGCATTTCTTTGGTTCCGCGCTGCTTGCTTATCTTACAAACTCTGATACTTTTACTGCATTCGTCGGCGATATGTTAGAATTGGGAGAGGACCGTTTTGTATTAGGAGGACGGAACGATGCGCGTGATCAATTGGCAAATGAACGGGGGAGAGAATTTGGACTGGGATTACTCCGTGATCACGAGTTGTTGCCGAGCGATGTATTGTGGAAAAAAAGAGATCATCTGTCCCCAAAACCTTTGAAGAACAATTGAAGTGTACGAAGAGGTGCAATGTCCTGTCGCAACTACAGGGCCGCTATAACCACTTTTTCTTTTTGAACCAGCGGTAGATCCCTAGTGTTATTATTCCCATTAGAGTCAGGACGACGGGATAACCGTATGGAGACCGGAGTTCGGGCATGAAGTCGAAGTTCATTCCGTAGATACCGACAATGAATGTCAGCGGCATGAAGAAAACTGAAAAGAGCGTCAGTACACGAACCACTTCATTTGTTCGTTGTGATGAGAGAGAGATGTACAGGTTCAGCAGGTTATTTGCATTTTCAATGGTCTGATCGTACGACGTTTCCAGACTCAGATGGAATTCCCGAAGGTCCTGGTGGACCGCTGCGGTGGTATTCTCTCCGAGATTATCAATGATCGGTTTTGTCAGGCGCAGAATCCTCAGACAAACGGCCGCTTTCCGTTTCAGATGGTACAATTTTCGCAGCACGGTATGCGTTTGATTCTTAAGCACGATAGCCGCTTCCAGTTGATCGAGTTCCGTCTCCAATGTTAGAGAGGGAGATACGTACGAATGAAGGACATAATAGAGAATTTTAATCAGAAGGTCGTTCGGTGAAGGACACTGTCCTGTGCTAAAATATTTTGTTCTGATCGCTTCCAGGAACGGCTGTTCACCGCGGTGAATAGTGATGATGAAATCTTTCCCTGCAAACATCGCAACCTTATTGCTGATCTCCTGGATAGTGTCAGCGTCATGAAAGGAGAGATGGTCATGCACCCGAGCGATAATGAATACGATGCTGTCGATCCATTCGAATTTTGGGAGATGCTCCGGCTGCAGGCTGTCTTGCACGGAATTGCTGTGTAGTGAGTATTTTTCCGCGACCGTCTTCAGTTCATCCGCTGTTGGATTAATGACGTCGATCCATTCATATTTCTTTTTCCCGCTATTTCGAAATCGTGTGATCATAAGGATTTGTCAGGCGGAATGCCGGATTCAATGTGCTAAGATAGTAAATCTTCTTTTAAAAGTTTATTATTTAAAAAGTTCGGCGGTGTCTTAATATCAAACTTCAGAATATCGTCAAGCATCTTTGCTATTTAAGGATGCCGAAACGAGTTCGGCATGACGTTATCTTTTAAATTGAGACACTGCCAAAATTTCAGTGGCGCTATAGGGGCGGACATGTACAGTAAAAAATGTTGAAAAGGGTGAGCAGCGGGGTTGTTGCGGGAACTACAATTTAGAACGTTTTCTCAGCACTTCATACATCACAATGGCGCCGGCGACGGAAGCATTTAGTGATTCAAAATCCCCTTTCATCGGAATCTTTACCAAAAAGTCGCATTTCTCCCTCACCAGTCGCCGAATACCTTTTCCCTCATTTCCGATCACAAGTGCAACCGGTACGGTATAATCCACTTCGGTAAAGTTCTTTTGCGCAGTCATTTCGGTCCCAACGATCCATACTCCCTGGTCCTTTAATTCGTCGATCGTTTGAGCGATGTTTGTTACCCGGGTCATCGGAAATTGCAGACTGGCACCCGCAGAGGTTTTTATAACAGTATCGTTGACTGGGGCATTGTGGTGTTTCGGGATGATTCCGCCGTGTGCGCCCGAACAGACACCGGTACGGATTAACGCACCGAGATTATGAACATCTTCGATTTCGTCAAAGATAAGAAAGAACGGTTGTTCTTTTTTTGCTTTCGCAATGTCGAAAAGATGGCTGATATCAGAGAATTCTTTTGTTCCGACGAATGCGAGTACCCCCTGTGTATTCTGGTTCTGTGCTGTGCGTGTTATCTGATCGATCGGGGAGAATTTGAACGGAATGTTTTTTTGCCGTGCGATCTTCACAATCTCATCAATCACATCGCCCCGGGAATTTTGCGCGATCATGAGTTTGTCGATCGGTGTATTCGCTTTCAGTGCATCCAATACAGGTTTTCGTCCGATGATCAGATCCATAATTATAACGGCAGCTTCTTTTCCAGCCGATTCAATGAGTTTAATCCTATCGCACCGATGGCGACCAGGATCACGGCAATGATCTGCGCTTCACTGAGTCCGAACAAGAGCCGAGGGTTTAGGCGGAAGAATTCCACGGAGAACCGTTCTATACCGGCGAGAACAAGATAGGCATAAAACATTTGGCCTTCCGCTTTCCATCTCAAGCGGTTTTTCCACAGGATGACAAAGAAGATGGAGCAGATGATTGTTTCATACACCGGTGTGGGATGACAGAGGATATTATCAGGTACGATGCCGTTCGGGAATTGTGAAGTGACTTCGGGAAAATTACGGAATGCAGCCGACGGGGGATATGTGCCATTCGAATAATCCGTTCCCCATGGCAGTGAAGTTGGGAATCCATAATCTCCATCTCCGGCAAGATGACATCCGATTCGAGCAATGCCGTAGGCAAGCATCACCGCCGGAGCGATAGAATCGGCAATCTGGATGAACTTGATATTTTTCTTCTTTGCATAGAAATAGACAGTAATCGTGGCAAGAACAAATCCGCCGTAGAACGTCAGTCCACCGGGAGAAAAAATCATACCGATAGGATCTTGAACAAATTCAGACCAATTCTCCAGCAGGTGGAGGAATTTCGACCCGGAGACACCGGCAACGAGTGCTATCAGCGTGATGTTCGAAGCGAGATCAGGATGCAGTTTTTTTCGCTTGAATTCCTTCGTCAATAAATAGTTGCCGATCAGGAATGAGACGCCCATCATCAGTCCGAAACTGTATATGGTGATTCCACCGAATGAAAAAATGACTGGATGCATTATTATTTTTTCTTTTGAAATAATTGTTTCGCTACTACGGGTTGCTCCCGATGAAGATCAGGCTTTGGTTCCGCTATGATAACATCGCTGACTCTGTTCTTTTCATACGCCTGCTCATCCGTGTAAATCTTCAGGAACGCACTTGCTGATTTGGATGATGCAACTGATGTTCCTGAAAACGACAATTCCGTCTCCGCCTTCACTGTACCTGTCTTTACCAGGGTAAACCGAACCGACTTTGGAAGATTGAAATATACCTTTTGAAAACGGGCGGTGCCAGTCGACGGCATGTTCATGGACGGTGCGCGTAATCCATGCAGCGTCCATTGCAGTTCCCTTTGATTGATCGAATCTTTTACATCGATGAAATAACTGAAATTCGTAAACTGCATCACAGTCTCCAACAGAAACAGGATCCCAGTTTTCTTCTGCCGTTCATCATACGAGAATCGTACCAACAATCTATATTCGATCGGCTGATTTTTTTTTGCCATTGGAAACCCCCATGCAGTAACGGAATGACACTGCTCTTCCGTTATTTGTTTAGGAATCCGACGATGTCGCTCAGCAAAATATCCTGTTGAGTGTGGTCGGTTAGATTCTTCAACACTGCTTTGCCGCCGTCAAGTTCCATTTGTCCGACCACCAGTGCAAATTCCGCACGCTGCCGATCAGCTTCCTTCATTTGCGATTTGAGACTGCGGGAAAGGAGGTCACATTCGGATGCGATCCCGCGAGACCGCAACACCATTGTCGTTGTCAGCACCCATTGCCGTGCTGCATCGTCCGCAGCGGCAATGAAGACTTTTGGTCGCTGTATGGGGGTTTGAAATCCTTTCTTTTCCAGGATCATCATCAATCGTTCCATGCCCGCTGCAAAACCAACGCTGGGTGTTTGCTTTCCGCCGAGTTCCTTCACCAGCAGATCGTATCTACCGCCGCCGGCAAGAGCGTCCTGTGAGCCGAGTTCGGTGCTGGTAATCTCGAATGCCGTTTTGGTATAGTAATCCAATCCGCGCACCAATCGTCCGTTCACTGTGAAAGGAATTCCATAAGCAGTTAACAACGATTTCACTCGATCAAAGTGTTTTGCACATTCTTCATTCAAATGATCCGTGATCAACGGCATTCCTGCGGTCAGTTTTTGGTCATTTTCATCCTTCGAATCCAGCACCCGCATCGGATTCTGGTCGATACGTTTTTGACTTTCCGTGGAAAGGGATCCGGCAATCTTCTGCAGTTCCGTACGGAGGATCTCTTTATATTTTGGACGACATTCTTCGTCGCCGACGGAATTGATCTGCAGCGTGTATTGTGTAAGACCGAGACGTTTATAAATCTCGATGGTCATCGCAATGATCTCAACATCCGTTTCCGCCGTGGGCGAACCGATTGCTTCAGCACCGAACTGATGGAACTGGCGGAGCCTTCCGGCTTGAGGACGTTCCTGACGGAACATCGGGCCGAGATAATACACCTTCGTCAACGGTAATGCTTCGCCGAGATTGTTTTGAATGTATGCGCGGATCGCCGATGCGGTCCCTTCCGGACGAAGGGTGATACTGTCTCCGCTCCGGTCCTGGAATGTATACATCTCTTTCCCGACGATATCGGTTAGTTCCCCGATGCTGCGGGCAAAGAGCGAAGTGGATTCAAAAATGGGAGTACGGATTTCTTTGTAATTGAATTGATGGAAAACACTGCGAATGGTCGATTCAACGAACTGCCACAGAGGCGATTCGGTTGGAAGAATGTCTTTTGTACCTTTAATCGAACGGTAATTCACGGATGACATGATAATGGTGAAAAGAGGGTTTTCGGGTGTAAGAGCGTGCAGCGTCGGACCGAACGTGATGATCTAATTGTCAAAATATTGCGCTTCTTCGGTCTTGAAGATTTCAATCACGTCCTTTGGTGTTTTTGCCTCCAGTAATTTCTTCCGGAACTCTTCCTTATTCATTAACCGGGAAATTCGGCTGAGCAGTTTGATATGCGGACCGACCATGCTGTCTTTGCCGATCAGCAAGAAGATCAGGTGGACCGGCTGTTCGTCCAGCGATTCATAATCGATCGGTTCTTCGGTGATGGCGAATGCCGCGACGATATCCAACACTGCGTCGCATTTTCCGTGCGGGATGGCGAATCCGTTGCCAACGCCGGTGGACATGATCTTCTCGCGTTCGAAGATTGCTTCACGTACTTTCTCAATATCGGTGATCCGGTTGGAATGGTTGACGATCGCGATCATTTCGTTGATGATCTCGTCTTTGGATTTCCCTTTGAGTTTTACGCGTACTACTGATTCGTCTAAAATATCGCTGATTTTCATTTTTTTGTTAATCTCCAAACTGAAGAACGGACAACCTGTTCAAAGTGACTTAAATATACGATTTTCGTCCGCTAAATGGAAGTAATAATTCAATCCCGCGTATCGCGCCATTCAACGATCTTCTCTTCATACTGTGAGACAAGGATTTCCGCCAATTCCTTGTCCGCGGATTCGGCGTGGACATGGAATGACGGTTTCGCTCTGTCCGGCCACATCAGTACCGAGGTGGAAGCCTTATGATCGAGGACGAGTTTCACGCCATCCAGCAAAATGCGGTGCGGCTGATTATCCGTGTCCTTCATCAGGTATCGCATTACGCGTCCCTTTTTATCCCACGGGACATGGATTACCTTCTTGTTCATGTGCAGCTTCGGCACCATCTTATCCAATTGGCCGAATCGCGTATTTGCAAGGGCAAGCATTTCAAGTATCTTCGCTACGGAATACATTCCGTCGCTGGCAAAAAGGAAATCGGTAAAGATAAATCCGCCTTTTGTGCCGCCGACAAACTTAATATCCTCTTTTGTCGCTGCTTCCATCAATGACAAATGGCTGTCGCGCGTTTTTACAACTTCGACACCCATATGTTCCGCGATCAGGTCGATCTCTGCTGAAGCAGTAATCGGGACAGCGATTTTCTTGACTTCCGGGTAGACCGTCAGGAAGAGGTGTGTGACCAGCGTAAGCAGCCGGTCGGTATCAATGAACTTTCCGTCCTCATCGACGATGAGGCAGCGTTCGGCACCGGCATCCAGAATGAAGCCGACATCATACCCCAGCGACGTGACGATATGCGACAGCTGTGAAACATTATTGTCGAATTCATCCTTACTTTTCGTAATCTTTTTTGCATCCAGGTATGCATTCTGTGAAAGGACCTGTGCATTGAATGAACCGAGGATGTTCGGGAAGATAGAAGAGGCAATACCACTGGAGTAATCCACGACCAATCGGAATTTGGACTGACAGATGGCGTCGACATTAATGGTGGATAGGAATTTCTGGATATAACTTTCCTGCGCACGTTCGGGGAATGTTACTCCGCCGACATCATCCTGTTTCGCCCGAGGGAAATCTTCGCCAAAGAACAACCGTTCGAGTGATTTCGTCCTGCCCGTCGGGAGATCTTTCCCCTTGCCGTCGAAGAAAATAATGTCGGTCAGATTCTTGTCGATGGGAGATTTCCGGACATGGACACCGCCGGCATGTTTCCCGCTCCGCAATTCCTGCCGGAGGATTGGGATGGAGACGGCTCGCAGATCGCCGGCATCAACTCCGGCAGACATCAGGCCGCACATCAGAGCGCGATTCATCATGCGCGAAACATTGTCCGAGTCTCTGCTCATCAAGATCGATTTCCCTTTTCCAATCATTCCACCGAAGGCAGCGCCGATCTTTGCGCCGAACTCCGGATTCATTTCGATATTGGAGAGTCCGGTGATTCGAGAATCGGTGAAAAGATCTTTCAGCCACTTATCTTCCCATACCAGGGAGCGTGTCAATACAGCGCCGTCTTCCACCTCTTTTTCCGGCCACAGTTTTATGTTCGGGGCCAGCTTGCTTTCGGTGCCGATAACACACTTATCGGAAATGTACACGTTATCGCTAATGATTGCATAATCGCCGATTGTGCACCATTTTGCAACTACACAGGAGGTCAGTTCAGCCCCTTTTCCTACTTTGGAGTCGGACCAAATAACGGAATTCCGGATAACAGTTCCGTCGTCAATTATGCAATCGTTTCCGATGACGGATTTGATGATCTTCACATTTTTTCCGATAGTGCAATTCTTACCGATCAGCACCGTTCCCTGAAGATTCTCAACAGAGGTTTCGATCTTTGTATGAGCACCGACAAAAGCAGTGCCGATCTTTTCACCCTCATGCTGCAGTTTCACGCCGTCATCCAGTGCATCTAAATGCGCTTCCTGATATTCATTCAGATTGCCGACATCACGCCAATATCCTTCGGCGATAAATCCATACAATCCCATATCCTGTTCCAACATGGCGGGGAAGAGATTCTTGCTGAAATCGAATTCCTTTTGGTACGGGATCAGTTTCAGTACCTCCGGTTCGATAATATAGATACCGGTGTTGATCGTGTCGCTGAACACCTCGCCCCAGGAAGGTTTTTCGAGGAATCGGGTGATCTTTCCGTTGTTATCAGTGATGACAACGCCAAACGCAAGTGGATTGGTGGCACGAGTGAGAACGAGCGTTGCTTTTGCCTTTTTTGATTCGTGGAATTCGATCGCTTTTGTCAAATCGAAATCGGTGAGCACATCGCCGCTGATGATTATGAACCGTTCGTCCAAAAAGTCCGCCGCATTACGTACGCTTCCGGCAGTGCCATAATCCGCTTCTGCTTTCCGGTACTGCATCTTAATGCCGAATTTTGAACCGTCGCCGAAATAGCCCGTGATGATATCCGGTTGATAAAAAAGAGTAGAAACGATTTCTGTGATGCCGTGTTTTTTTAACAAATCAACGATGTGTTGCATCATCGGTTTGTTCATCATCGGTACCATCGGTTTGGGAATATTGCATGTAAGTGGACGGAGTCGTGTACCGAATCCGCCGGACATTATCACTGCTTTCATAGTAATCGCTCGGTTGGTCGTTAAAAGAGGTTTCTGTTTGAGTGTAGGTAAAAATTGAAATCAAGGCAACATCTATTTTCGTTAGAAGCTCCACAATTTCTGCGGCGGATTAACAAGAAGTAATGAATTCTTCATTGACTTTAGAACGAATTATGGGTAAATTCACCAAGTTTTTTGCGGTTTCTCAACGTTCAAGGACTCATTAATGCCGGAAAATCAGCAGGAACCTGTCCATTCTAATATGCTGCAGCAGCTGTTAGAAGAGATTGTTCTTGTCGGTGTTGGAGTCCTTCTCGTATTTTTGGGCGTGTTCAGTTCGATGACCCTGACGAACATCGTTTCTGTCGGCATCGGTACCCTCCTGTTCTACATCGCGTACGAATCGTACAGGATCAAATTCGGCGTCAGTACAGCGTCACAGGATGATCTTGCTGTAGACGATGAGGAGGAGTTTGTGGACGAAGCATTTAATGATGTACAGGCGGACCATTGGGAAGAACAAACGATAGCACCGACAAGAGTAATCCAACAGCAGGTTACACAAACGGAGGGCCAGAAGACATCTTCCGGACAAATGCAGAAACAGCAGGAATGGCAGCGGGGGCCGATCAATATTTCCGCAACACAGTTTGTCGAGGAGAAGCAGAAACCATCAATGAGTCAAGCAGAACCGCAGAGTGAATTCAATAATTTACTTTTAAAATCGTTGCAGATCGTCAAAGAGGTGTGCTTTGCCCATTCGGTGATTTTTTTCTGGGTGAAGGCAGAAACACGGCAGTTGGTAGTGGAAGGGAAGCTTTCGGACTCAAGTGCTTTCACGACAGAACGGAAGCTGCCGCTCGGACTTGATATCGTCAGCAGGATCGGCGTCAATGGGCAGCCGCAGGTGGTGAACAATATTCTGCCCGAAACGGAACGGGATGTGCTCTGCTATTACAAAAATCTGCAGGATATCAAATCGTTCATCGGCGTGCCCGTGTATTTCGCTGGAGAATCCTCGTCGCAACCGGTGGGAGTGCTGGCGGTGGACAGTAAAGCGCCCGATGCATATGGTGAAGAGACTTTCGCGATGTTGACCCATTTCTCCGCGTTAATCTCATCGCTGCTGATCAGCTATACAGAAAAGTACGACCTGTTTGCCGATGTGAAATTGATCGAAGCGGATACAAAATTAAAAAGGAATATCGCCAATCATCCGTCTATAAGTGCTGTCGTGAATTCTTTGGTAGAAGAGCTGGAAAACATTGTCTCGTGGGAATCTATTACGATCGTATTATATGATGATGCACAACGGGCTTGGGCGGTGGCATCCACGCGGGTGCGCGGCAATGACCGGTTCGTTTCGCCAAAACAGCTTATCAATTTCGACGGCAGTATCGTGGGGGAATCGATCCGTTCCAACAGTGTGCAGACGGTAAATCTATTGCATAACTCGAAGATGATTTTTAATGATCACGAGCGGTCGTCCGAAGTATTGAAGCAGGGGACGCTGGTGGTTGCACCGATCTCCTCTGGAGGAAAATGTTACGGTGCGGCAGTGGTTTCGGATCGGAAACCGAATGCATTTTCTCCCAAGGATATTGCTGCGATCCAATTTCTGGCTGCAACGATTGCGCCGGAATTTGAGATTACCGAATTAAACACGATTCTGAATGAACATATTTCTGTGGATGAACTTACGGGAGTGTTCTCCAGAAAATTTTTTTCAACACGGCTCAATGAAGAGCTATCCCGTGCGACCGAACGGGACGAAGACCTGAGCCTGGTGTTGGTCACACTCTATAATATCGGCGACATTCAACAGCGGTATGATGATGATGGACGGGATGCGGCACTCATCCATGTTGCGCGGCATCTGCGGGCAAGTGTCCGTCCGTACGACGTAGTTGCTCGATTCGACGCATCGACGTTCGCCGTGGTTCTGGCCGATACCATTGCCAACGATGCGTTTCTCTGGGCGGAAAAACTCCGGACTGCGATCGCCGGAAGTATTGTCTCCGTTGGCAGAAAGAGTTTTTCCATTTCCGTCACGGTTGGCATAAGCGGTGCTGCCGCGAAAATGTCCGGTGACGAATTGGTCAAGAACGTTTCACATGTTTTGGACCTGGCAAAAAAAGCGGGCGGCAACATTGTTCGAGTATTTTAGTAAGTTAGTGTTATCGATCCATTAATAGGATCAGGTTGTGACGAAGAGTCACAATGTTTGGGATAGTGAGGAATCTCAGCGGTTACGAGAAACCATAAAGGAGCTTGCTCATCCCGAAGTCTTATTAAAAAATAGTACACCTCGCGCTTCGAAATAACATTGTATCGTCAAAGTTCGGTTGTCAACATCTGTACAGTTTCACCATGAAGAAAACGGGAAAAGTGATTTGTATCGTTCTGGACGGAGTCGGCATAGGTGCTGCTCCGGATGCACATCTCTATCACGATGAAGGGGCGAACACTCTTTGCAATACCGCATCAGTTGTAGGAGGATTGCACCTTCCGAATCTTGCTGCATTGGGATTGGGAAATATTGCTGAGATAAGAGGTGTTCTAAAAACTCCCGCTGCAAAAGGAAACTTTGGGAAGATGCGCGAGGTTTCCAAAGGGAAAGACAGCACAACGGGACATTGGGAGTTTTCCGGAATAATCGTGGAAAAAGATTTTCCGTACTACCCGAACGGATTTCCCAAAGATCTGGTCGAAAAATTTTGTGCGCTCACCGGATGCAAAGGAGTATTGGGAAACAAAGCGGCATCGGGGACGGTTATTCTTGAAGAACTCGGTGTGGAACATGAGCGGACAGGATTCCCGATCATTTATACGTCTGCAGATTCGGTGTTACAGATTGCAGCCAATGAACAGATAATATCGCTGGAGCGGTTGTATGAGATCTGTACCATTGCGAGGGAGAAAGTGATGACGGGAGAGCATGCTGTAGGCAGAGTAATCGCACGACCATTCACCGGCACGAACGGAAAGTATAAGCGAACGACGAACCGGAGAGATTTCTCGTTACTGCCGCCGAGTACGACGATGCTCGATATTTTGTTCGATAACGGCATACCGACTGTGGCGATTGGCAAGATTGACGATCTATTCGCCGGGAAGAGTCTGAAGGAAAAGATCCACACAAAATCGAATGCTGAAGGAATCGAAGAGATTATTGCATGGTCAAAAAAGACTTCGACGGGATTCATTTTCACGAACCTTGTCGATTTCGACGCTCTTTTCGGACACCGTCAAGATCCCAAAGGGATGAAAGACGCACTGGAATATTTTGACGTTCATCTTCCCCGAATTATGGAGACAATGCACGGAGACGATCTACTGATGATCACTGCGGACCATGGAAACGATCCGACGGATAACAGCACGGATCATTCGCGGGAATATGTTCCTATCATTGCAGTGTCGCCAAATGGTAAAATGAATGTGGATCTTGGCACTCGCCAAACATTTGCCGATCTTGGGAAAACAGTTGTGGAGTATTTTGGTTTTGATGGGAAAGAACTGAAGGGGACAAGTTTTCTGAACCAGGTTTTGTAACGGAATCCGAAATTGGAGATTATCATTTCGGTTGCCGCTGTTCGGAATAAGAAATAACTGAACGGACGATATGGAAAAAGCAAAACACAGCATTCAGTTCGAAACGGAAGTCGACGCCGATGGGAAGGTTTCATTTTCGAAGAAGGTTGCTTCTCTTCAACTAAATCCCGGTGCGAAAGTAACGGTGAATATCTTCGGCGGGGTTCTTTCGAAACGGCTTTCTCAATTGAATGTAACCGAGGAGGAAATTGAACGGATCGGTAGTACGCAATTCGAAGACCGTGAACATGTGATGACCTTTCTGGGGTCGCAAGGCGTTTTGTGCAAAAATAAGGGATTTGCGGACCGGATCCGGCGGACGGCAGTGTGACAGTGAAAAAGATTGTTGTTGATTCCAGTGTTATTGCCGAGCATCTAACAACAAAAAAGAGTACATCGATTCTCCGTCGTATTTCGCAAGAGTATTTTTGTTATACTACGGTATTCAATGCCATCGAACTTTTTGCTGCCGCCGGCAGTCAAAAGGAAACTCAGGCAGTGCAGGATGCGATGGATGCGTTGAAAGTACTCGGAATTAACCCGAAAAGTGCTAAGAATATTGCCTCAGTTGTTTCGTCCAATACAATGGACTATACGACGTTAATTGCGGCTATTTGTATCGAAAGCAAACTGCCGATTGTCACACTGAATCCAAAACGGTTTTCACGCATCAAACATATTACCATTGTCTCAGCGAACGATCTGAAATTGTGAGGCATAATATAATGGTATTGCAATCGACCATCACCTGTCCGGAATGCGGATTTCAACGGACCGAAACAATGCCGATTGAAGCGTGTCAGTTTTTTTATGAGTGCTTGCATTGTTCCGCAATGCTCAAGCCAAAGTCCGGTGACTGCTGCGTATATTGCAGTTATGGCAGTGTTCAATGTCCGTCAAAACAGAAAGCAAAAGAGTGTTGTTAAGAAGTTTGTTTATTCATGTAAATAATCAGTAAGGTGATGCAGTAATGGTAAAAATTACAAAACAGTATACCAACCGGGAAAGTCAATCGCTCGACAAGTATCTTCAGGAGATCGGTAAAGTGGATCTGCTGACGCCGGACGAGGAAATTGACCTTGCCAAGCGGATCAAAAAAGGGGAGCAGCGTGCGCTGGAGAAATTGACGAAGGCGAATCTGCGGTTCGTCGTGAGCGTTGCGAAACAGTATCAGAATCAGGGATTATCGCTCGGCGACCTGATCAACGAAGGAAACCTTGGACTGATCAAAGCGGCAAAACGTTTCGACGAGACGCGCGGATTTAAATTCATTTCGTACGCCGTGTGGTGGATCCGGCAATCTATTCTGCAGGCATTGGCGGAACAATCCCGTATTGTCCGTTTGCCGCTGAACCGTGTCGGTGCGTTGAATAAAATCGGGAAAGCGTTCAGTCAGTTGGAACAGGAATTTGAACGCGAACCAAGCGCCAGCGAACTTGCTGAAGAGCTGGACATGTCCGTGTTTGAAGTTGCGGACACATTGAAAATCTCCGGACGTCATCTTTCCGTCGATGCGCCGTTCGCGCAGGGAGAAGACAACCGATTGCTGGATGTGATCCAGGACGAACGCCAGCCCGCTCCCGATTCGATTTTGATGGATGAGTCGCTCAAGGAAGAAGTGAAACGTGCTCTTGCCACTTTAAGCGAACGTGAATCGGAAGTGATCCGTCTTTATTTCGGATTGCACAAGGAACATTCGCTGACGCTGGAAGAGATCGGCGAGAAATTCAATCTGACTCGTGAACGAGTCCGTCAGATCAAAGAAAAAGCGATCCGCCGCCTTCGGCATGCATCGCGCAGCAAGAATCTTCGTTCGTATCTTGGATAAGTGATGATAACGCCGTTTAATTTAAGGCCCCTTCTTTTATTGAGAGGGGGCTTTTCATTTTTTGCTTTCACCGCAATGCTTTTTTTTATCGGTTGTGGTCAATCATCTCCGCGTTTTGCCGGGCATGAAAGCACAAAAAAAGAAACAACAAAAGAGAAAAAAGGGAATATCCGTTTTTCATCAAAAGTTATAGAAGAAGAAACACGGGAAGACGATAAGAAAGTTGACATTAACAATGTCGAAAAACGGTACAGCAGTGGAACATCCACCCCTTCGACGGCTATTCCGAAAACAGAAGCGCGGGAGCCGAAAAAATCCGATATTACACCATCCGGGAAATTTGAACAACAGAAGATGATGGATGCGATACTTGCATGGATGGGAACGCCGTATGAATATGGGGGCGAAACGAAAAGCGGTATCGATTGCTCGGCGTTCTCACGGGAAATTTTCAGATCAAGTGCCGGAACGGATCTCCCGAGATCAACATTCGGACAGGCAAAACAAGGATCGTCAGTCACGCTGGAGAATCTGAAGTTCGGCGACCTGGTTTTTTTCAATACGACTGGAGAAAATCCTTCCCACGTGGGGATCTATATCGGAGACGACATGTTCGCACATGCGAGCGTGAGTTTTGGGGTAACACTTTCGTCGATGTATTCTTCGTACTATAAAAAGAGATTTACTGAGGCGAGAAGAGTAATACATTGAGACATTGAGACATTGAAACATTGAGACATTGAATCATTGAGACATTAAGACATTGAAACATTGAGACATTGAAACATTGAAACATTGAATCATTGAAACAATGAACCAATGAATCAATGATCCAATGAACCGATGAACCAATGATCCGATGAACCGATGAACCAATGAACCAATGATCCGATGAACCGATGAACCGATGAACCGATGAACCGATGAACCGATGAACCGATGATCCGATGATCCGATGATCCGATGATCCGATGAACCAATGATCCGATGAACCAATGATCCGATGAAATAATAACTATAAATTTTTACGAGGTGTTTTGTGGCTTTTTTACCGATCTACCTTTATGGAAATGAAATCCTGAAGAAAAAAGCAAAGCATGTCTCTGAAGTGACCGATGCGGATATCAAATTGATACAGGATATGTTCGAGACAATGCATGAATCGAACGGTATCGGACTTGCGGCTAATCAGATAGGGGAATTAAAGCAGATTCTCGTCGTGGATATCTCCGATATGGAGGTTGGCAAGGGGACCAAGCCGCTTGCGATCATCAATCCTAAGATTCTGGAGGAAGAGGGGGAGTGGGAGATGGAAGAGGGCTGCTTGAGCATTCCCGATATTCGTGAAAAAGTGACGCGTGCAGAAAAGATCAGAATCAGATACAACGATGTGAACTTGAACGAAGTGGAATTGGAAGCGGATGCGATGCTGGCGCGAGTGATCCTTCATGAAATGGATCATCTGAATGGTGTGCTCTTTACGGATCATCTTTCCTCAACGAAAAGAACATTGCTTCGGTCCAAGTTGAAAAAGATCATGAAAGGGGATGTCGAAACATCCTATGAAGTTGTAATCCACGGGACGACCAAAACGAAGACGAACAAGAAAAAGTTTGTTTTGTAGGGTGCGTAACAAATGAACGTGTTATTCCCGAATGATTTTTTGCCGATGGTTCAATGTAATGGAGTCACGTCACATCTCCGCGGGAATACCGATGGCGTGATGTTCGGTCCACGGCATTACAATGTAAGTATATTCATGGTGAAGCATGAAAATCGTATTTATGGGAACTCCGGACTTTGCTGTTCCAAGTCTGGAGATGCTGGTGCAAAACAACTACACAATCTCCGTCGTTGTCACTGCGCCGGATAAACCTCGGGGCCGCGGGCAACAGGTTAGTTATACCCCGGTAAAAGAGTTTGCGATACAAAATTCCATTCCGGTGCTGCAGCCGGATTCGCTGAACGATCCGCAATTCATTTCCGATCTCACTGCAATCCATGCAGATTTGTTCATCATTGTTGCGTTTAAAATTCTGCCGAAGGAAGTCTATACGCTCCCGTCGAATGGTTCGTTCAATCTGCACGCATCGTTGCTGCCGAAATTCCGCGGCGCGGCACCAATCAACTGGGCGATTATCAATGGCGAAAAAGAATCAGGCGTTACGACATTCTTTCTGCAGGAGAAAGTCGATACAGGAAATATCATCATGCAGCATCGAATTCCGATTTCCGATGAGATGAATGCCGGGGAATTGCATGATGCACTGTCCGTCCTCGGTGCATCCGCTGTCATTGAAACCGTGCGGATGATCGAAAGCGGCAGTGCTGCTCCGCAGCAACAGAATGATTCGTCTGCCTCGCCTGCGCCGAAACTGTTTAAAGGAAATACCCGCATCAACTGGAACCAGCCGTCGGAGAAGATCCATAATTTCATTCGCGGACTTTCGCCATATCCCGCGGCGTGGACGCAGCATAATCAAAAAGCGATCAAGATATTTAAAAGCTGCCTGGAACAATCTCCACAGCAATTAACCGTGCCTTCAGGAGCAATTATTGCCGATGAAAAAAAACTGTTTGTGACAACGATAGATGGTAATCTCGAAATACTTGAACTTCAACAAGAAGGGAAAAAACGGTTGAGTGCGGAAGAATTTTTACGGGGATATACGTTTAGTCAGGCTGATCGGTTTGAATAACAGTTCTCTTCTTTACCGATACTGGTTATGGCGAAGATCAACGTTTTTAGGCGGGACGAAACGATGATAGTGAAAATCGAAAATGTATCAGGTCATTCCCCCGCTGTATACTTCCGAACATCTATCCGCTCGACAGTCATCATTGCACCGCATTTCGCTTTCTCGATCATATTATCGATCATCGGCAGTATCATTTCAATATTCTCTTCAGTGTCGGCAATCTCGATGATGATCGGGAGGTCAGACGACAAATCCACCAGTGACGATTTGTGGATATGATGCCGTGCGCCAAATCCTTCAATTCCGCGGGTGACAGTGGCGCCGGCAAGCCCTTTTTCTTTTGCCAGATAAAGCACTGCTTCAAACAATTGTTTTCCGCCGTACCGGTCGTCTTCACCGATAAAGATGCGAAGGAGTTTTCCTTGTCCGGAGAGTTTCATAATTCACCTCAAAAGTTTTTTCCAGCAAGATATCCGCCCCATGTTGCCAACAAGCAGCCGATGAGGCTAAGAACGGAGTTTACTGTTGCATCAAAAAAATTCCCCGCTTTCATCAACGCAAATGTTTCATAACTGAATGACGAAAATGTCGTGAATCCGCCGAGTACGCCGATAATCAGAAAGAATCTCAAGTTCGGTTGCACGGCCATCCGATCTTGAAAAAGCGTCATGAACAGTCCGATCACAAAACAGCCGATGATGTTCACAGTCAGAGTCCCGAATGGAAATGACTCCCCGGCTGTCCGGTAGACGGCATTGGAGAGTGCATAGCGGGCAATACTTCCCAAAAATCCACCTAAACCGATAAATAAATACTTTTCCATAAGAGATTGATAATCAAAGCAAATTCGTTGCTTCCATTTTTGAAATGAAGTATATTATTAAACTCTTGATACAAAATAAGAATTTTTCACCAATAAAAGTGCTTCATGGGTAAAGTGATCGCAATAGCGAATCAAAAAGGGGGTGTGGGAAAAACCACCACTGCGGTGAACCTTGCCGCTTCGCTGGCCGCCGCCGAACACGAAACATTGTTGATTGATATCGATCCCCAGGCAAATGCAACGAGCGGTGTGGGTGTAGAAAGTAAATCCCTGGAGAAAAGCACATATGAAGTGATTTACGGCAGCATTCCCGCAGAAGAAGCAATCATTAAAACCTCCATGCCCTTCCTCTCTATCCTGCCGTCCCACATCAATATGGTCGGATTAGAAGTGGAACTGGTGAATGAAGAGAACCGCGAACAGAAACTTCGCGACGCGCTTGCCCCGATTCGGAAGAAGTTCGAATATATTATCATCGATTGTCCTCCATCCCTCAGTCTGATTACGCTGAATGCACTCACGGCATCCGATTCGGTATTGATCCCTGTACAGTGTGAATATTATGCACTGGAAGGACTCGGTCAGCTGCTTAATACGATCAATGGAGTGAAGAAGACTTTCAATCCTTCTCTGGATATCGAAGGAGTGCTGATGACAATGTTCGATTCGCGGCTGCGGCTTTCCAATCAGATTGTGGATGAAGTGAAAAAGTATTTCGGAGAGAAGGTGTTTTCGGTGATTGTGACGCGCAATGTACGGTTGAGCGAAGCGCCGAGTTTCGGGAAACCTATTTTGCTGTACGACGCCGTCTCCTCCGGCAGCAAGAATTACATCGACCTCGCCAAAGAAGTGATGGCCAATTACGATCAACAGCGCGCATCGCATAGGAACGCTTCGCTGAAGTCTGTTGCACATTCAATGTAAATACATGTCTGACCCAAAATCAAAATCAGTGTTAGGAAAAGGTTTAAGCGCACTTATCCCCCGTATTCCGGACCGGAACATTCCGTCATCGTTGCCGGTGACGAAGGACGGTGTTCAGTCCTCTTCGACAATGGAGATCGAGATCGCGCTCATCTCGCCCAATCCGTACCAACCCCGGCTGGATTTTGATCAACGGTCACTGGAAGAACTGAAGCAGTCGATCAAACAAAACGGCATCATCCAGCCGATCACTGTCCGACGGATGATCAGCGGGACGTACGAACTGATTTCCGGGGAACGCCGCGTTCGCGCATCGCAGGAACTGGGAAAGAAATCGATTCCTGCCTACATCATCACGGTCGATTCCGATGCGGAGATGCTGGAGTTGGGATTGATCGAGAACTTGCAGCGCGAGAATCTCAATCCAATCGAAGTTTCGCTCTCATTCAAACGGTTGATCGATGAATGCAATCTTACGCAGGACCAGGTAGCGGAAAAAGTCGGGAAAGAACGTTCCACCGTGACGAACTTTCTGCGGCTGTTGAAACTTCCGGAGAAGATCCGGCAGGGAGTGCGTGAAAATAAGATCTCCATGGGACATGCCCGGGCATTGCTCGGAGTGGCGGATGAGAAAAAACAATTGAAGTTGTTTACCAAAATTGTTGTGGACGGATGGTCGGTACGCAGGATCGAGGATGAAGTGAAGGGGAAGGATGAAAAGAGATCCAAATCTTCATCGAAACCATCCGGCATGCGCGGAGATACGGCGTTCCAACAGATCGAAACGCGGCTGCGCCACAAGTTCGGAACGAAGGTAAGTGTCCGGAAGAACACTAGCGGCGGCGGAGAGATCGGCATTGAATATTACAGTGCTGATGATCTTGAACGGCTGATTGATTTATTAGATAATTGAATTCACAATGAATCATCATCTCAACAGTGCATTCCTCAATTCCTCTTTTGGGAATACGTTCGGGATGTCACTGCAAATTATTTTTCAACTGACATTCAATTTAGTAATTTTCTCTTCACTAATTTCCGCACAAACCAATTCTGGAAAGCCTATGAAAACCGTCATCAAAACTGAACAGGCGCCGCTTCCTATCGGACCGTACAATCAGGCTGTCGCAACGCAGGGACAATTATTGTTCACTGCCGGACAAATTGCGCTCGATGCAAAGAGCGGACAGATGGTCGGTACAACGATTCAGGAACAGACCAAACAAGTCTGTGAAAACCTGAAAGCAATCCTGTTGGCATCTCACACGGATTTCAAATATGCGGTGAAGACGACGGTATTCCTGAAGAACTTCAACGACTTCGCGGCGATGAATGAAGTGTATGCACAATATTTCGGCGAAGCATCCCCGGCCCGTTCAACGGTGGAGGTGGTACGCCTTCCGAAGGATGCATTGGTAGAAATCGAAGTGGTCGCCCTGATACCCTAAAATGAAACGCCTACAATTATATTCGCTGGTCTGTTTTCTGGTAAATGTCTCGTTCGGATCTGCGCAATATATTTCCAGATTCGAGCGTCCGATAAGCATGCCGATCTTTTTTACCCCTCTCACTGACTCCCTGATCAATCTCAACGAAGACTCATTGATTGCCGCACAGATTGGACTGGTCGACACGACAGTCCTTCCGCCGAAATCGACGACGATCGCCATGGTCAGTTCCATGGTACTTCCGGGTGTCGGCCAGATCTATAATGAATCATACTGGAAAGCGCCGGTCGTATGGGGCTTCGGATATTATTTCTATTCTGTCTATCGAAATCAGGATGATAAATACAAAGTAAGCCGCTTCCAATACGACACTTCCATTACCGTGGCAAATCCGAACGGAGACGCACAGTTGCGGAGTTTGCGGGATTTCTATAAGAATCAGCGGAATGAGTTCGGATGGTACCTTGCGATCACGTATGTATTGAATGTTCTGGATGCATACGTGGATGCGGCGCTCTATAATTTTGAAGTGAGTCCGAACCTGCAAGGGACGAGTGATTGGAGATTGAGGATCAGTGTTCCGATTCGGCGCCGATGAGTGTTCCAAATGAAACTGTAATTACAATGCATTACGAAGCTCATAATTCCATACAACGTTATACTCCGAAGTGCAAGCGGAGCCACAATGTACAACTCTGTGATGGTGGATGTACATTTAACCTACAATGAAGCGAGGTCTATATGAAAATACGTGATCAAGAGGCACTTGATTATCACAGTCAAGGACGCAAAGGCAAACTCGAAATCTCTCCAACCAAACCATTCTCTACACAGCGAGATCTCTCACTCGCCTACACTCCCGGCGTCGCAGTTCCCTGTTTGGAGATTGAAAAAAATCCCGACGATGTATACAAGTACACTGCCAAAGGAAACCTTGTCGCCGTCGTTTCGAACGGCACGGCGGTTCTTGGCCTGGGCAATATCGGACCAGAAGCGGGAAAACCGGTGATGGAAGGGAAAGCGGTGTTGTTCAAGAAGTTTTCGGATATCGACGTGTTCGATATCGAGATCAATGCAAAAACTCCTGCCGAGATTATCAGTGTGGTAAAAGCACTCGAACCGACCTTCGGCGGCATCAATCTGGAAGATATTAAAGCTCCCGACTGCTTCATTGTTGAGGAAGAACTCCGGAAGACGATGAAGATCCCGGTATTCCATGACGATCAACACGGGACAGCGATTATCACTGCAGCGGCTTTGATCAACGCACTGGAGATCAGCAAGAAAAAGATTGATGAAGTAAAAGTGGTGTATAACGGTGCTGGCGCCGCGGCGATTGCCTGCGCTAATCTGCAGATCGCACTCGGCATGAAGCGCGAAAATATTATCATGTGCGACACAAAGGGTGTCATCTACACCGGACGCCCGAATGACATGAATAAGTATAAAGAAAAATTCCAGAGTGATACAAAGGCTCGCACACTTGGCGAAGCACTGGTCGGTGCTGATGTCTTTGTTGGATTGTCGGCAAAAGACTGTGTGACGAAAGAGATGGTAAAATCGATGGCTCCGGATGCGATCATTTTCGCCATGGCAAATCCCGATCCAGAAATTTCACCGGAAGATGTGGCGAGCGTCCGTACCGATGTCATTATGGCGACCGGACGTTCGGACTATGCCAATCAAGTGAACAATGTGCTCGGATTCCCGTTCATCTTTCGCGGCGCACTGGATGTTCGTGCAACAACGATCAATGAAGAGATGAAAAAAGCGGCCGTCAAGGCGCTTGCGGCTCTGGCAAAGGAAGACGTACCGGATTCGGTGATCAAAGCGTACGGCGGTAAACCGATCACCTTCGGCAAAGGATATATCATTCCGAAACCGCTCGATCCGCGCGCGCTGCGCTTTGTTGCTACAGCAGTGGCAAAAGCGGCGGTGGACAGCGGTGTAGCACGCAATCCCATCACCGATTGGGAAAAATACGCCGATAAGCTGGAGGAACGTCTCGGTCGTTCGAAACGATTCACCAATATGCTCTTTGGCAAAGCGCGGGAAAAAATGAAACGGATCATCTTTCCGGAAGGAGAAGAAGAGAAGATCCTTCGTGCGGCGCAGATTCTGGTGGATCAGAATATTGCACAGCCGATTCTTGTCGGAAACGTTGAACGAATACAGAAACGAATTCAAGAACTGCATCTGGAATTCGATTCCCATGTTGAGATCGTCGATCCGAAATCCTTTCCGCAGCAGGAACAATTCATTGAGGAATTCTATGCGTTACGTCAGCGAAAAGGCATCACCCGGTATTATGCTGAACGGACAATGCAGCAGCGATTCTATTTTTCCATGATGATGGTGCGACTCGGGTATGCAGACGGCGTGATCGCCGGTTTGACTACTAACTATCCTGATACCATCCGTCCGGCATTACAGGTAATCGGTATGCGGAAGGGGATCAGAAATGTCTCCGGTATGTACGCCGTCATCGCGAAGAAAGGGACATACTTCTTCTCCGATACGACAGTGAACATCGATCCTGATGCCGAAACGCTTGCGGAGATTGCACTGTTAACGGCTGAAACAGTACAGCGATATAATGTGGAGCCGCGACTTGCAATGCTGTCGTTCAGCAATTTCGGCGGCACAAAGCATCCGCGGTCGGAAAAGATCAAACAGGCCGTTCAGATTATCAAGTCTAAAAATCCGAATCTGATGGTGGATGGAGAAATGCAGGCCGATACTGCCGTGACGCCGGAAATTCTGGAAAAGGAGTATCCGTTCAGTACGCTGAAAGGTGCGGCGAATGTCCTCATCTTCCCGAGTCTGAATTCCGCGAACATCGCCTATAAGTTGATGGGCCGCATCGGCGAAGCCGAACTGATCGGACCGATTCTGATGGGGATGGCAAAACCTGTGCACGTGCTTCAGCATGGTGCAGAAGTGACCGATATCGTGAATATGGTCGCTGTTTGCGCGGTTGATGCGCATGAAATGGCTTAATCAACAATCTCACCCGCGCTTCGGCGCGGGTTTTTTTATGTACTATAGTGTTTTTGTTCGATAAGCCTCTTTAAAGAGTTTCATTGTTGGCTAAACTCGGCAGTGGATTCATTTGTCTAAAGAGGGCTTGTCACAATTGGTAAGGGATTATGAAAAAAAGCATTCTACTCACATTACTTGCAATCGCGCTGATCGGCGGGACAACAGGTTATTACTTCTATTCAAAGAATAATGTTGAAGAGGTTCAATTCCGAAATGAAAAGATCTCCCGGGGTGATATGCAGGTAGTTGTGACTGCCACCGGTACAGTGAGCGCAGTTCGGACAGTGCAGGTCGGTTCGCAGGTCTCCGGCACGCTGCAAAAGCTTAATGTTGATTTCAATGACAAAGTGAAGCAGGGACAAATTGTTGCACAGATTGATCCGACTTTTTTGGAAGCAAGTGTGCGGGATGCTGAGGCAAGTTTGCAGCGCACAACAGCGCAGTACAATGAATCGAAACGGAGTTTTGAACGGACAAAAACATTACTTGAAAAAAATCTTGCATCGCAGGCGGATTACGATGCAGTACTCGCTCAATACGAAGCGAACGATGCCGCCCGGAAACAATCCGTCGCTCAAGTGGAACGGGCGAAGATTAATCTGCGCTATGCCACCATCAAATCGCCGATCGATGGTGTTGTGATCTCCCGTGCGGTAGATGTCGGTCAAACAGTTGCCGCCAGTTTTTCGGCGCCAACGCTCTTTACGATTGCCAATGATCTGACCAAAATGGAAGTGCAGGCAAACGTGGATGAGGCGGATATCGGTAAAGTGCAAGAAGGACAAGATGTTACGTTTACCGTTGATGCATACCCCGAACAAACGTTTCGCGGCACCGTTCGTCAAGTGCGCCTATCTCCCAAAGTGGAACAAAACGTCGTCAATTATACCGTCATCATCAATGTGCCGAATCCCGATTTAAAATTAATGCCCGGGATGACGGCAACCGTTACGATCCAGATTATAAAAAAGGAAGCAGTGCTGCGTGTGCCGACAGTGGCACTTCGCTTCAATCCACCGGAAGCGTATATAGAACAGAAAAAAGATTCAGCACAGTCGCAAAGCGGTACGGATGATTCTGCCCGGGCAGCCCGAAGAAAACAGTTTGCTGAACGGATGCAGAGGGAAGGAGGGGGCAATGGCGGAGGATTCGATCCTCAGGCAATGCAGCGCAGAATGGGAGGGAGGTCATTCAGCCGCGTTTGGGTGATGAATGATCGAAAGAAACTCGAACCGGTGATGGTCCGTACCGGCATTTCGGACGGTACATTCACGGAGATCGTCCGAGGCAAGATTGAAGAGGGACAGGAGATTGTCGTGGGGACGATCGCGCAAAAGACCAATGGTCAGCAAAACTCTTCACCTTTCAATCAACAGCGGCCGGGCGGTTCCGGCGGCATGCAGCGCAGGTTCTAACGATGGGCATTCTCGACATATTTGAAGTGGCACTAGTATCGCTCACGCGGAACAAGATCCGTTCGTTCCTAACGATGCTCGGCATCATTATCGGCGTCGGCGCAGTGATTGCGATGATGGCAGTGGGAACGGGGGCGCAGGAGAATATCAAACAGCAGATTGCTTCACTGGGGACGAATGTCATCCTGATTTTTCCCGGTTCATTCAATCAAGGCGGTGTGAGAACAGGAATGGGGACGGCGTCGTCCATCACTCCGGAAGATCTGGTGGCCATCCAAACGCAATGTCCGTCGGTTGCAATGGCGACTCCGTCGGTCCGTTCCGGTGCACAGATTGTGTATCAGGAATTAAATTGGCGCGCCAGCATCATCGGTGCCACACCGGAATATTTTGCAATACGCAGCTGGCCGGTCTCCAGCGGTCAATATTTTACTGATGCGGATGTTCGCGGAGCGACGAAAGTGTGTGTGATCGGACAGACGATCGCTGATAATCTGTTTAAAGGCGGCGATCCTGTCGGTTCGATCATCAGGATTAAAAGCATGCCGTTCAAAGTGGTCGGAGTTCTTTCTGTGAAAGGACAATCAGCGCAAGGTTCAGACCAGGATGACATTATCGTTGCTCCTTATACAACAGTACAGAAAAAAATGACGGGACAATTGTTTCTGGGGAGCCTTCTTGCATCAGCTGTAAGCGAAGCAGCGATGGAGGATGCGCAAAACCAGATTACCGAACTGCTCCGCACACGTCACAAACTGCAGCCGTGGGACGAAAACGATTTCACCGTCCGCAGTCAAACCGAAATTGCCACTGCAGCACAATCCACCTCGCAAGTACTGACGATTTTGCTTGCATCCATCGCATCTATTTCACTTATTGTCGGCGGCATCGGCATTATGAACATTATGCTGGTGTCGGTAACGGAACGGACAAAAGAGATCGGAATACGCATGGCAATCGGCGCCACGGGACATAATATTTTAATGCAGTTTTTGATTGAAGCGGTGGTGCTGAGTTTGCTCGGCGGACTGCTTGGCGTGATCCTTGGTGTTCTTACATCACGATTGATTTCCGTTTTTGCAGGATGGACGACGCTTGTCTCTCCAGAGTCTATTATACTTTCGTTTGTTTTTTCTGCAGCAGTTGGAATTTTCTTCGGTCTGTATCCAGCACGGAAAGCCGCACAACTGAATCCCATTGACGCATTACGGTACGAATGACCGCACAGCAGCATATCACCTTCATCCTAAATCCTGTTGCTGGCCGCGGTAAGGCGCAGCATATCATTGCTTCGCTGAAAGACGTTCTGCGGCACTCAACTCTCGATTATGAGTTCCATCTCACCGCTGGTCCGGGCGATGCGACTGTTCTTGCACGGAAGGCGAGCGCTATTTCCTCAATTATCGTTGCTATCGGCGGGGACGGAACGGTAAACGAAGTTGCCGCCGGTGTTGCCGGTTCGAATGCAGCGATGGCGGTGATGAGCGAAGGATCGGGAAATGATTTTGGGCGCATGGTAAGCGCTCCCAATAGTCCCAAAGAGATTCTTCCATATCTTCATGATCCGGTGCTACGGACATTCGATGCCGGGAAGATCCGATTGACACATGCGGATGGAAGAATGGATGAACGGATGTTTTTCAATTCCGTTGGTATTGGATTCGATGCAGCCGTCGCAAAAAAAGTGAGTTCCATCCGTTGGCTGCGCGGAATTCCACTTTATCTATCCGCCCTGTTTCAAACGATCGTCGGATATCAGCCGCACTTTCTTACCGTGAACCATAACAACAACACTTGGCAGAAAAACTATTTTCTCCTGTGCGTTGGAAACGGCAAGTGGGAAGGGGGAGGATTCATGCTGACGCCGAATGCGATGCCGGACGACGGAATATTTGAAGTGTGCGGCGTGACGGGTGATTCCATTATGAAAGTGCTGCCGATTCTTCCTTCCGTATTGACTGGCACGCATCTTGGGAAAAAATATATCGAATCATTCGATGCAACAACCCTCACCGTGGAGTGTGACGAAGGATTTCCTGTTCATGGAGACGGTGAGATCTTCGGCATGCAGGTGAAAAAAGCCGAAATATCACTGGTATCTCAATCCTTGAAGGTTGTTGTTGCGCACAACCAACGATAATTGTGTTAATTATCTCTTGCCTTCGGTCTGAAATCCCCTATATTGCACGAAATTAACCGATAGGATTATGGAATTTCCTAATCAAAAGAAGCCGTCACACAACGAAAAGATCCGCGAGTACGTGATGAAGCGTGACAACCGCTGCTGCCAATGGCCCGGTTGCGGCAGCACGTTGAATGTGGATGTACTGTTTTTGATTGAGACAGACAACGGAAATCCCTCAGATGCACCACTCTTATACAAAAACGGTGTTACACTCTGCCCGAAACATATGGAGATTGTGAATCTTCATGACAAGGCGTTCGGGCCGCTGATCTTCGATCTGATTCAGCTCGTAGAGTTCGAACGGGATTTGCAGGAGACGGAGAAGGTGTATAAAGAAATATTAAACAAGTAATTTCCCCGCTGCTTCAATCTATCTCCCATCCGGTATCTCATTATTGTTTTCACTTCTTTTTTCCAACGCCTCTTCGAGAACATACCATAATAAAATTTCGCTTCGCAAAAGCGCCAACCGTATGAAACTCAAAATCGAGAATCGCGCAGGATACGATTCCTAGTGACTGAGCGACCGCCATAAGCTGGCGGAGTGTTTGAGAAAGAGCTAAAATTCAGATACCACGCTCTGCTACAATTGAGTGTTTTTATAAATACCTAATTTTTGGTATTGATTGCTACACACATTTAACCTTATGCTCATACAAAAAGGATGCAATATGAAGAACGCGTGGTTAATTGCAGCACCAACGTGTATGATTCGTTTCAAAATTCATACCTTCTTTGAGCCTGGGTACACGAAAAAAATAATACAATCATGAAAAAAACACGCATATATCTTTTTATCATTTTTTCTTCAATTTCATTTTTCCAGATGGATTGCAAGGATGATTCGCCAATTCCTCCTGACAACAAACCGTTGCTCGGTAAGCGTGATTATACATGGAGCATCGATACAATTGCTTATCCTGATAATAATCAAACATTAATGTATGATATTTGTGGAAATTCATTTTCAGATGTTTATGTAGTAGGTCATTCGGATGGTTCAAGCGCAGCAACAATGTATCATTATGATGGTGCAAAATGGTTAACAACCAAATATCATGTTAATGAAAATGGACCAATTAAAGGCCCGATAGATTTACAAGGAGTATATACATTTTCTTCTAGTGACATTTGGGCAGTAGGTGAAAGAAGCTATGAATACCCAGAAAATTCTGGACAATATGTAGATTCTGGATTAATAGTTCACTACAACGGAGTTAGTTGGCATGAACACAATATTAATGTATTTCAAACATTATTAGCAATATGGGGAACGGATTCTAACAACGTTTGGATCGGCGGATTAAATGGAGAATTGTATAACACAAAAGGAAATAAATTTATAAAAGAATCATTCCCTTCGAATATAGGAATTGCACAAATTGCAGGATTAAATAGTAATACCATTTACATTTTTGGTTTTTCCCAAAGTACACCCAGATATTATTCAATTTATAATTATGATGGAATAACTTGGTCTATCGTTGATTCAACAAACACATTTCCTTCAAATCCTCATTTTGGAAATTCATCACTATGGGTTGTCACAAACAATATTTTATATTCAAGTGGATATGGAGGTGTCTTTCAAAAAAGTGATGATGGGTGGGTGAAGGTACTAAGCACTGGTACAGAAAATATAACGACAATCCGTGGAAATTCAAGCAATAACCTTTTTGCTGTTGGAAGGGGACAAATATATCATTTTAATGGAGTAGATTGGTTTAAGTATGAACAATTTTCAGATCAGAACATATTATGGTATCGAACATGGTCGGATGGCAATGTTGTTTTTATAATTGGTTTAACGTTGTCAGGTATTGGAAAAACGGTTGTGTTAAGAGGTTATTAATCAGTTAGGATAGTTATGAAAAAATCATTACATGTTTTATTCTCCTTGTTCCCAAACTCAGTTTGGGAACAAGATCCTACCGAAGCTCCGCTTCGACCATTTGATTTTTGCTAAATATGAAACGGAGTTTCGTCAAAACTGCGCTCCCAAACAGAGTTTGGGAGCGAGAGCAAAAATAATACAACCATGAAAAAAACACGCATATATCTTTTTATCATTTTTTCTTCAATTTCATTTTTCCAGATGGATTGCAAGGATGATTCGCCAATTCCTCCGGACAACAAACCGGTACTTGGTAAGCGCAATTTTGTTTGGACGATAGATACTATAGCCTATCCTGAAAGTTATCAGACAATGATGCGAGATATTTGGGTCGATAAAAGTAGCAATGTATTTATTGTTGGACAAAATGAACGTGGTTATGGACAGATGTATCATTATGATGGAGTAAAATGGGACGATGTTAAGCTAAGCAATTTCCTTAATTTTGCATTTGATCTTAATTCGATTCAGGGTTTCGCCTCGAATAACATTTGGGCAGTTGGTGAAGAATTACAGACATCAATTTCAAATCCTATAAAGATTTTGGATTCCAGTTTAATAATACATTTTGATGGAGTAGTGTGGTCTAAGTATCAATTACCAAGTAGAGGGAGGTATTTAATTGATATTTCAGGTTCAAGTCCCTCAAATATTTGGGCAGGTGGCTACCAAGGTAGTTTGTATCATTTTGATGGAAACTCATGGTCATCGGTAAGATTCCCTGATTCGTTAAATATCGGTTCAATCTTGGTGAATTCTCTGGACAGCGTTTTTATTTATGCCTATACATTAAACGGCTCATATTTTTTAAAGAAAGTTGATACTCTTTGGAGAATAATTGATTCAAACATTGGAGGTTCAACAATAAAGTTTGGAGGAAATTTAGGGCATTTAGGCGACGCAATTTATTCTATAGGTCCTAATTTATATCGATTTGAAGATGCTCAATGGACAATGATAAAGGCATTTCAAGGTCAATCTTTAACATCATTTAGCGGAAAAAATGAAACAGATTATTTTGTTGTTGGGGATAAGAATTTGGTATACCATTATAATGGAATTGATTGGTATCAATATCCTTCCTTCTTGAATGATAATGTAGTCTTTGTGTCAGTTTGGTCCGACGGGAAAGAAGTTTTTATTGTTGGATTGAATTATGGACAAATAACTAAAACAATAATAATTCACGGGAAATAATTCGGAGGTTAATATGATTTGGTCTAAAAATAAAAAATACTATTTCTCCTTGTTCCCAAACTCAGTTTGGGAACAAAATCCTACCGAAGCTCCGCTTCGACCATTCGATTTTTGCTAAATATGAAACGGAGTTTCGTCAAAACTGCGCTCCCAAACAGAGTTTGGGAGCGAGAGCAATAATATCTGTCAAAGCGGAACAAAGTATTCGCAATCCTTTCGCTCATCAAAGCACGCGTCATTCCAGAAAGTGAAATAACTCATTTGAACGGACTTGCCCGACAAAAAGCTTGTCGGGCATCCGTCCGTTCCGACAAGAAAATACCTCATCAGACTGATGCTCCCAAGCATAGCTTGAGTGAGAGAGAGATAATAGGAGTTGACACTATATGGCATTCGGTCGGTGAGTCTGTTTCGTCAACCCGAACTTGTTTTAGGATGATTCAGAGAAAACCTCCTTCCCATTTGAACAACTCCGCCATTTTTGCTATACTGTATCCGTTCGGTCATTCCGGACGGATTTTGTATTTTTAGGAGCAATGAATGCACATAGCGGAAATTCTGAAACAGCCGGCGCCACACTTTAGTTTTGAATTTTTTCCACCGAAGACGGAAGAGGCTTCCAAAGTCCTGTTTGAGTCCATTAAGGAATTGACTCCGTTAAAACCATCCTACGTCAGCGTTACCTACGGCGCCGGGGGTTCCACGCGGCAATTAACCCGCGATTTGAGTGTCCGCCTGCAGAAAGAGACACAACTGACCATTGTTTCGCACCTGACCTGTGTCGGTGCGACCAAGGATGAAATTAAAGAAATCCTCTCCCGCTATAACGAGAACGGCATTCAGAATATCATGGCGCTGCGGGGCGATCCGCCAAAAGGTGAAACGCAGTTCGTGCAGACGGAAAACGGTTTTAGATATGCGGCGGAATTGGTAGCATTTATTAAAAAGAATTTTCCTGCAATGGGCGTGGGTGTTGCCGGATTTCCGGAAGGACATCCTGCTACACCAAACCGTTTGAAAGAAATTGACAACCTGAAAGCGAAAGTGGATGCCGGGGCGGATTACATTTGCACGCAGTTATACTTCGAGAACCGTGATTTTTTTGATTTCTGCGAACGGTGTGAAATTGCCGGTATAAAAGTCCCCATCATTGCCGGCATTATGCCAGTCACATCGCGAAAAGGATTTGCACGCATGGCGGAGCTGGCACTTGGCGTGCGGTTTCCTGCAAAACTGATGCGCGCTGTTTCTCGTGCTCAGGATGATGAATCAGTGGAGAAGGTTGGGGTTCACTGGGCAACAGAACAGGTGAGAGATCTGATCGACAGGAAAGTTGCCGGTATTCATTTCTACACTCTCAATCGCTCTAAATCGACGCTGAAAATTTACGATAACCTCGGTATGAAGTCTTCGGATACATTGCGAAGTGCTCCGGTTCCATTAACTTAATCTTTCCCATTTTTTTTCACTATGTCCACTGCGAAAGAATTAGTATCCATCGCGCATCGGGTTGAGGCGAAAGGACTTGTGGTCGCGACGGACGGGAATATCAGTGTCCGTCTTCCGAATGGGAATATTTTAACGACACCGACGTCGATCAACAAAGGCCAGGTAACCGAAGCGGACTTGGTGGAATTGACGATCGACGGAACGCAGGTAAACGGAACACGGAAGCCGTCCACAGAAATACAAATGCATCTGTTCATCTATCATGAACGACAGGATGTGAATGCAGTGGTGCACTGTCATCCGGTCTATGCGACGGGATTTGCTGCAGCGGGGATTCCGTTAAAGGAAAATGTTTTTCCGGAAGTCGTCGTGAGTTTAGGAAATATACCACTCGCACCGTTTGCGATGCCGTCCACGGAAGAGGTTGCTGAATCGCTCAGGCCGTTCGTAAAACAATATGATGCAGTGCTCCTTTCCAATCATGGCGCTGTTACGTACGGTAAAGATTTGTGGGATGCATGTTTTAAGATGGAAAAGGTAGAACAAGTTGCACGGATGTTATTCATTGCTGAAACTCTTGGGGGAGCTCGCCAGCTAAATGCCGCGCAGGTTACTCGCCTTAAAGAATTAGCCGCAACAGTTTACAAAAAATAAATCATATTACATTTATCATCTACAGTAATTGGTAAACGGATTCCTTTGCTGAGCATCCGTTGCCGGTCAATAGAAGGGGAGTTACGTTATCGTTTCGTTGGTACGCAGGATCTTGATTCCCGCACTTTGTATAATCACGTTTGCATTCCCGCAGTCACAACATTATTTCTATTCCGGACCCCGTGCCGGATCGGAAATGATGTACAATCCTGTTACTCTGATTTTGAATGGCAGTTATGATGTGCTGCAATTCGAGGGGGAAACGAAACATCTCGATATGGTTCGTTACCGGCAAGCCGGTGCTCAGGTGATCTATAATCTTACGAGTCCATTAGCCGTTATATCCCGGTATGGAGGTTCAAAATTCCTCCGGCAGGAGCTGCTTCCGCTCTCTTTCACTCCTACCAAAATGCAATGGTGGCCGAATTACAATCTGCATCTTTTGGGAGGCGGGATGACGTTTGTGAAGATGACGGAATGGTACGATTATTATGGATTTCCGAATCCCCAAGTGTCATCACTGGCGACTATGGCAGTCTACCACTATCTGAATGAAGTGGTCGAAATGCGGAATCACACAGGGGATAATGTCGATCCGATTTCGGATGTTTACATATTCGACATCGGCGGGATTCTGCTCTTCAGTTCGGACAATGTGAAACAGTTTTTTAGTCAAACAGTGGTGATGTCCGACTGGTCCGGACAGCCTCTCTTTTCACTTCGGGACGGGACACTTTCCAACAACGGACAATTCTTTTCCTTCAAATGGAAAATTCCGACACTCGATCACTGGCATCTCTTCTATCTCTCCGGTGTGGAAGGAATTGTCGGTCTGTCATATAGAAAAGATGATGGTGCATCGATTTCCGCCGCTGCCGGTATGATCGGATCGAGGAGGAATACGCTGAACCGTCACACGTTTGAACAATCTGTCAGTCTGCAATGGCGTGCCGGACTGTTTTATGACCAGGACAATTCACTCCTTGCTTCGCTCTATGTCAGCGGACTTCCTACCGAAATGATCAAGCTCAATATCTATCCTGGTTACATCGATTTTGCCGGGCTCTTCTTTGGAGGAGTTCTCAGTGTCTCGCAAAACGGACATGCAACCTTTGGTTTGACGATGAATTGGTTCCCCGGTGTATCAATGTCCACCAACTAAAAATTACTTTGAGAATGCTTGTGAATGTGTGTATTTTGTTTTCACTGTTTGTCACGGACAGAGTCTACGACACAATTATCTTTTAAGTCAATTGAATGGTAGTGATTGTCTCGAAGAAATTCATAGATTGAATCATTGAACCATTGAATCATTGTAACATTGCAACATTGAATCATTGAATCATTGAATCATTGAATCATTGCAACATTGAATCATTGAAACATTGAACCGATGAAACAATGAACCGATGAATCAATGAACCGATGAACCGATGAACAAATGAATCAATTTCTCGAGAGGTGTTCATGTATCAACAGGAAGAGCTGAAGCTTCGTTCGAAGAAATTCGCATTGCAGATCATTTCATTGTTTAAGGCATTACCGAAATCTGATGATGCGAGAGTGTTGGGAAAACAGTTGCTTCGTTCCGGGACATCAGTTGCGGCAAACTATCGGGCATCATGTAGAGCAAGATCAAAAGCGGAATTCATTGCGAAGATCGGAATTGTCGTTGAAGAGGCCGATGAGACTGTTTTGTGGATGGAAATGTTGACCGAATCCGGGATACTTCCGATACAAAAAACAGAACTGTTGTTGAAAGAAGGGAATGAACTGCTAGCAATCTTTGCAGCATCGTACCACACGGCTAAATATGGAAAAAACTCTTGAATTGAAACATTGAAACATTGAACCATTGTAACATTGAATCATTGAAACATTGAAACATTGAAACATTGTAACATTGCAACATTGAATCATTGCAACATTGAATCATTGCAACATTGAACCAATGAATCAATGAACCAATGAATCAATGATCCGATGAACCAATGAACCAATGAACCAATGAACCAATGAACCAATGAACCAATGAACCAATGAACCAATGAATCAATGAACCAATGAATCAATGATCCGATGAACCGATGAACCAATGAACCAATGAACCAATGAACCAATGAACTATTTTTTCTATGAATAAATTAAAAATCGGAGTTCTTTTCGGCGGCCGCTCGGCAGAACATGAAGTCTCTCTCGTTTCTGCTGCTTCTGTTATCAATGCACTGGATAAATCGAAGTATGACGTAGTTCCGATCGGAATTACAAAAGACGGCAGATGGCTGCATGCAGTAAATGCAATCCAACTGCTGAAAGATCATTCACCGATCGAACAACTTCCCGAACATGTGTTGCTGCCAGATCCGCGCAAACAGTCACTCGTAAATATCAGCGGTGCGTTTCCGCAAAATGCACAGAAGATTGATGTCATCTTTCCGGTGATTCATGGGACCGGAGGAGAGGATGGAACGATTCAGGGATTATTCGATCTGGCTGATATTCCGTATGTCGGCGCCGGCGTACTAGGGTCTGCCGTTGGCATGGATAAAGTAATTGCAAAACAGTTATTGGAAAATGCCGGCCTTCCGGTAGCGCCGGGAATATCGTTTCTCTATTCTCAATTCCTAAAAAAACCAAAACAGTTTGTAGAGAATATTGAAAAGAAATTGAAGTATCCCTGTTTTGTAAAACCACCGAATCAGGGATCGAGCGTCGGTATCAGCAAAGCGCACAATAAAAAGGAACTGATTGCAGCAATCCATCTTGCCGGGGAATATGACCGGAAGATTCTGGTGGAGAAGGCTGTTCTGAAACCGAGAGAGATCGAACTCAGTGTGATGGGGAATGACGAACCGATGGTCTCTCTGCCTGGAGAAATCGTTCCGTCCAACGAGTTTTATGATTATGATGCAAAATATGTGGATGGAAAATCGGTCGCACATATTCCGGCAAAACTCCCTAAGACTGTTATTAAAAAATTGCAGGAGTGTGCATTAAAAGCGTATGCAATTCTGGACTGCTCCGGAATGGCGCGAGTTGATTTTCTTGTCCAGCGGAACGGGAAGATCTTTCTGAATGAGATCAATACTATCCCCGGTTTTACTTCCATCAGCATGTATCCGAAAATGTGGGAAGCGTCCGGCATCCCGTATCCCGAATTGCTGGACCGGCTGATCGGCTATGCTATTGAACGGCACACGACGAAAAAGAATTTAAAAACAATATATACACCAAAAACAGATTGGTATAAAGAATAAGCTTCGTAGATTATCGCAATACCGGTGCCGAATCTATTCTCTCAGAATGGAATCGGCATTGTTGATTTAAACTGCTTTGCGGCGTCCTTTACAACTATCTTTTCGGTACTGTGTGATAGGAAACATCGACAGATGTGGAATCGGACAAACGAATCTTTGACCCGTCATATCTTTTTATTATACTGTACGCGCTGGGGAATATGAACCATCAATGAGAATGCTATGATCAGCAAAGAATTCCTCTCGAAAATACCGATCTTTAAATTCCTTCCGGAAGAGGATCACATCTCACTTGTGAGCTTGTGGAGAATGAAATCCTTGAATGCCGGCGAAGTTCTTTTTCGAAAGGGAGAACCGGGTTCTTCCATGTATGTCATTGAAGAAGGCGAAATCGAAATCGTACTGCCGGTCGATCCGCCGGTAAATGAAGTTCAGCTGTCAATCATGCGGGAAGGTGAATTTTTTGGAGAGCTGTCGCTCTTTGCCGATACGCCGCGCACCGCGACGGCGCGGGCTTCGGTTGATACGAAACTCGTGGAAATGCAGCGGGGAGATTTTATTACGTTCGTGATGGAACGTCCTTCCATCGGCATTTCCATGCTGAGCGAAATGGCGAAACGCTTGCAACTGACGAATGAGTTGATCACTTCGCTTGCATCGAAGAATCTCAACGAAGAGATCGAAGAAAAACTGACATTCGGCGACCGGGTTGCCGATAAGATCGCCGAGTTCGGCGGAAGCTGGAGATTTATCATTTCATTCGGTGCGTTTATGGCAATGTGGATCGGGATTAATGCATTGCAAATTATCGCACAGCCGTTCGATAAGTATCCATTCATTCTTTTAAACTTAATGCTCTCCACCGTAGCTGCACTGCAGGCACCGGTGATAATGATGAGCCAGAACCGCGCGCAGAAGAAAGACCGTCTGAAAGCAGATCTGGATTATCAAGTGAATGTGAAATCCGAATTGATGCTGCAACAGATGCACCAAAAAATGGACCGGCTGCTGGAAGAAGAGTTGGGGCATATCCGCAGGGAAATTACGATCATGCGGCCGATCGTGCAAAAAAAGAAACGAAAGAAAAAATGAGTTCGCGCAAACCGTTCATCATTGCCGGCATCTGGTTCTTTTTAGGATTGATCTATTCCAGTCAATCCTTTTTTTATTCTCTCAGTGTCGGACGCGAATATGTTTGGCAGCGGTCGTTGTTTCACTCCTTCGTTTTTTGCCTGGAATGGGGGGTGTTGACGCCGTTCGTATTGAAGCTTGTCGAACGGTTCCGGCTGGATGACAAAAATCTTTACCGAAATGTAACATTGCATTTCTTTATTGGAATCGGTGTTGCCGTTCTGCAGCAGACTGCCTACGTGCTGTTCACAGATTTTGTGGAAAATGGATTCGCGTTCTCAAGAACATTCTCCGGTTATCTTCCATCTATCGTTGGTTTCTTTGAATATGGCGTGTTAATGTATTGGTCTATCGTGTTTGTTCACCACGCTGTCGGATATTATCGTCGCTACCAACAAGAAGAGCGCCGGAGCGCCCAGTTGCGGACTGAACTGATGGAATCGCAGCTTCAGGCGCTGAAGATGCAGCTGCAACCCCACTTTCTTTTTAACACGTTGAATGCAATTTCCGTATTGGTGAAGAAGGAGCCTGTTCTTGCCCAAAAAATGATCGTACGTTTGAGCGATCTGCTGCGCTTAACGCTGGAACGGGGTTCGGAAAACGTGGTGACACTGGAACAAGAGCTGGAATTTGTGAATACGTACCTTGCCATCGAAAAAGTCCGGTTCGGCGACCGGCTCACAATAAAAACAGAAATTGCGGAAATGACACTCCAGTCACTTGTCCCGACATTTATTCTGCAGCCGCTGGCAGAGAATTCCATCCGTCATGGCGTCGCGCACCGGTCGGGAGAGGGGTGGATCAAAATTCAATCTACTCAAAAGGAGCAAACACTTTTCTTGAGTGTAAGTGACGGAGGAACACGGTCAACGCGATCAAAGAAACAGAACGACGGATTTGGCGTCGGACTGGAAAATACGCAACAACGGCTCCGTCAATTATATGGAAATGCATTTCAGTTTGATATTCAGGAAAACAATCACAACGGACGTACCGTGACACTCGCGATTCCGTTAACAAAATAGTTCTTCTTTGTGGGACACTTGGTAAAATTCGTAAACAATATTACCGCAATCATTGTGGACGACGAGCCATTGGCCCGTCACGGTCTGCACGATATTTTGGTAGAAGAAAAGGATATTACCGTCGTTGCGGAATCTAAGGATGGCGAAGAAGCTGTTCGCCACATCCGGAAATATTCGCCGGATGTTGTGTTCCTGGATATTCAAATGCCGGAGAGCAATGGATTTGAAGTATTGGATGCCATTCCCAAAGAGACGATGCCTTTGATTATTTTTGTGACCGCCTACGATGAATTTGCCGTGAAAGCATTCTCCGAAAATGCGTTGGACTATATATTGAAGCCATTCGACAGTGAGAGGGTCCATTCGGCATTGCACCGTGTTAGGACAATGCTTCAGATGAAGGAGCGGGCGGATTATTCGAAAAAGATTTTGGAGATTGTGAAACACTATCAATCATCCCAAAAATATATTGACCGTATTCCTATCCGCAATGCAGGGAAGATCTCGTTTGTGAGTGTCGAGGATATTATTTGGATCGACGCTGCTGCGGATTATATAAACCTACATACAAGCTTCGGCACGTCAACCATTCGTGAATCGATTGGAGCGATGGAAGAACAGCTTGATCCCTCCAAATTTATCCGAATTCATCGTTCAACAATCGTTAATCTTCTTTTCATCCGCGAACTGAGACCGATGGATCATGGCGAGTACACTGCACTGCTGCGACAGGGGACCATACTCACCGTCAGCCGGACATACAAAAAACGCCTCGCATCAATGATTAAATAAACTGTAACCATCTATTTCATCCCTGCAATTCTCCACTTCATCGCAAAACAGTTCATTTCCCTGCGAGCAAGATGTATTTTTTCCTCACAACAATAGGAGGAAGAATGAAACAATTGTTCAGTTTGCTCTTTGCCGCAACTCTTGTCGTCCAGGCGCAATATTTCACCAAAGTCACTGTCGGTCCTCAATCCAATGACGGAGGAGATTCGCGCAGTGTGAATTGGGTGGATTACAACAACGACGGGAATCTCGATCTCTTTATTACCAACGGACCGTCGGCAAAGGCGAACAATTTTCTTTACAAAAATAACGGCGATGGAACGTTTACCAAAATCATCGATGCTTCGGTAGTGAACGATCCCGGAAGTTATGACGGCAGTACCTGGGCGGATTTTGATAATAATGGTTTCCTTGATGTGTTTACAGCATCATGGTATGGACAGAAAAACAGTTTTCACCGGCAATTGAACGGACACTTTGAGAAAGTAACACGCAGCGATATTGCCAACGATCAGACTTATTCGGAAACCGGCAGCTGGGGAGATTATGACAATGACGGGTATGTGGATCTGTATTTGGCGAACAGTGCCGTCAACAAAGCAAACCGCTTGTACAAAAACAATGGAGATGGAACCTTCACCACTATAACAACCGGCAGCATTGTCACCGATGCAAAGACTTCCCGGAGCGTGGATTGGTTTGATTATGACAATGACGGCGATCTTGATATCTTTGTCGCCAATGAAGGAGGGGAGAACAACTCGCTCTATCGAAATGACGGCGGCGGTATATTCACATCAATCACAACCGGTGCTGTGGTGAATGATGGAGGAAACTCCTTCGGCAGCAGTGTCGGTGATATTGATAACGACGGGGATCTGGATATTTTCGTTGCCAATCATGAAAATACGGCGGCATTTTTGTACAAAAACAACGGGGACGGAACATTCGCAAAAGTCAGTGCGGATCCTGTCGTGACACAAAACGGTTACTCCGTCGGCAGTGCATTCGGCGATCTTGATAACGACGGCGATCTTGATTTGATGGTGACGAATGCATTCAGCGGCAGCGTTGCAGCAAAAAATTTTCTGTATCTCAATAATGGAAATGGAACATTCGAGAATGTCGATACCGGCATAGTTGCGAACGATCCCGGCTGGTCATACGGCGTAGCATTCGGGGACTATGACCGTGATGGTGATCTTGATATTGCTACGGGAAACTGTTTCGGAGCGAATCAAAACAATTCACTCTATAGGAATGAAGGGAATGGTAATGCCTGGATCACGGTGAAGTCGGTCGGGACTGTTTCGAACCGTTCCGCGATCGGAGCCAAAGTGCGGGTAAAAGCTACTATCAATGGAATTCCGGTCTGGCAGTACCGGCAGGTTGCAGGTCAATCCGGTTATTGCGGACAGAATCTGGAATCCCATTTTGGATTAGGAAATGCGACGGCGGTCGATTCGCTGGTGGTTGAATTTCCTTCAGGTCAAAAAACAGTTATGACAACTGTTTCTGTGAAACAGGTTCTGACTGTAACGGAAACAGTTCCATCCGGATATTTGCGCGGAGCATTGATCGCCGATTCGCTGGACGGAAGGATTCCGTTCACTGTGCAGTTCAGCAGTCTGTCAATTGCAGATGCATCATCTCCGGTCAATTCGTGGAAATGGGATTTTCACAATGACGGTATTGTGGATGCAACAACGGAACATGCACAATGGACCTATACCGTGCCGGACACATATTCCGTCCGACTCATTGTCTCCAATGGAAGTGCCATTGATACTGTTTTTGCTGATGGTCTCATCCGGGTGCTGCGACCCGCATCGAAGCCGGTCATCACATCGTTTCTTCCAACTGTAGCGGATACCACTATACCGAAAAACGGGAAAGTGACCTTTGCAGTTTTCGTTCTGGATACATCCGATTCTCCGGTCCGATTCGTTTGGACGAAGAACAGAGCGGTGCAGGCTTCTGTTATCAACTCACTATCGTATGTATCTGCAATTTTCCAACCGGCACCGAGAACAGATACTATTTCTGTGGAAGTCTTTAACGATTTTTATTCGATCAAAAATATATGGTTTGTTCATGTGGCGAATCCCGCCGGCATTGGCAGCGAAGATGCTTCAATTCTGCAATATCAACTTGCCCAAAACTTTCCCAATCCGTTTAATCCCGAAACAAAAATTCAATTTTCCATTCCTGTTTCGGGCAGAGTACAGTTGCGCATATGTGATGTTCTGGGACGGGAAGTCGCACTGTTGTTGAATGAGGAACGAGATGCGGGAATACACTCTTTCATGTGGGATGGAAGTTTTTTGGCGAGCGGGATCTATTTCTGCACTCTGCACGCTGGGTCTTTTGTTGATACTAAGAAACTGGTATTGGCAAAGTAATCCTTACACAATCTCTAATAATATACGAGTTTACAGATGTCAAGATTAATAAACGAAGATTGATACCTGCTTGGAATACTCTCTTTTTTCCTCTACATTCACGAGTCAATTATCTTTCAGGAGTGATAATGGTTCGTCGATGTATAGTGGTATTGGTCTTAATTTCCGTCTCACTGGCAGTGGGTCAAAAATCCGTCAAGCGTTCGCATGATGAAGCGAATCTCGAAGGAGTGACAAAGGAGCAGTTGTTCGATTATCTTTCCTTCATCGCGTCGGACGAACTGGAAGGACGCGATACGCCTTCCCGCGGCTTGAATATTGCTGCGAAGTTCATCGCCACACATCTCTCGCGGTGGGGATATACACCGGCGGGAGACAGCGGTTCCTTTTTTCAAAAAATTCTCCTTCATAAAACCCGCGTTGTACCGGAACAATCGACCGTTACTGTTGGAGGGCGCACTTTTTCCTTTGGATCGGACTTTATCTCGCAGGCCATCACAGGGAATAGTACCGCACCCATGGTCTATGTGAAGAATGGCTACATTGTGAACTCGTTAAGTATCAATCCGTATGCTGGCATTGACGTGAAAGGGAAGATCATGATCGTCACCGAAGGATACCCGAAAGGAGTTACGCGCGGAGATTTCGGACAAAAACTCGGGGAGGATTATGACACCCCTTCGAACTATGCCAAAAACAATGGTGCGGCAGGAATTATCTTAATCCCTTCTGCAAAGACATTGCAGCGATGGGAAACAGAAAAGAATTCGGTCACCATGAAAGGGACACTATCCGTTCCGGCATTAAAAAAACAGGATGTAAAAGGACCGGTACCGTACGTTACTGCATCGCATGCATTAGTGGAAGCGATCTTTGCCGGTGAAAATATCGGCGTGCAAACCATGACGGAAAAATCTGCAGCGGATTCTGCCCGCTCCTTTGATTTGTCCCCTACCAAGAAATTATCAATGTCTATTGCTGTCCGCACCGATTCGTTATATTCACAAAATATTGTTGCAGTAAAACCCGGTTCGGACAAAAAACTCAAGGATGAGTATGTAGCGTTTGGCGCGCATTACGATCATATCGGTATCCGTCCGGAACCGGTGAATGGTGATTCGATCTACAATGGCGCGGACGATGACGGCAGCGGAACAGTGGGCTTGCTCTCCATTGCCGAAGCGATGGCGAAAGGACCTGCTGCGAAACGGTCCATTCTGTTTGTATGGCATATGGGTGAAGAAAAAGGATTGTGGGGATCAAAATATTTCGTGCAGAATCCGACGGTGCCGCTTTCGAATATCGTCACACAGCTGAACATCGACATGATCGGCCGCAGCAAACCGGATACGGGTGAGGCATCGAAGAATGAGGAGTATTCACGTCCGAACGAACTGTTTTCGATCGGTTCGAATATGATGAGTACTGAACTCGGGAAAATGAACGACCAGGTGAATGCTTCGCTCTACAACATGAAACTCAATTATAAATACGACGATCCTTCCGATCCGAACAAACTCTTCTACCGAAGCGACCATTATAATTATGCCAGGATGGGAATTCCGATCGTATTCTATTTTGACGGCATCCATGAAGATTACCACCGTGTGTCCGACGAGGTTTCCAAGATCGATTTCACAAAACTCATGAAGGTCACTCGCACGATTTACGCACTGGGTTGGAAAATCGCAAATCTTCCGCACCGTCCGGTTGTCGATAAAAAGTTTTCCAGGGAAGAGATCGACTGACCGGTAATCAAGACGAGGCTGTCAACTTGTTGACAGCCTTCAGATCGGCGTTTGTCCCTCCCCGGCAGCTGTTTATCCCTTTTGACGCACAGGCAATATACTCTCCCCCTTTTTTTTGCTACATTCAGTCATTGTGAAAATAAAATTTCTCTCTATTGTCATATTCTGGCTTCTCTTCGCCGTATTCATGACCGGCGTTATGTTGCTTGTCCATCCTATCACCAATCGGCCTGAACCGGTGTGGCATGAGTTCATGTGGGAATTGGCTATTGCCATCGTATGGATCATTGGAACACCCATCGTGATGTGGCTTGCCAGAAGATTTTCCCTGCAGCAGAAGGACCGATTTCGAAACGGCTTTCTGTTGGTGATCATCGGCATCGTCATGTCCGCTGCGCAATGTGTTCTGCACGGGATCATTACCTATCTGACGCGATCCGATATAGCAACATTCAACAGTAACATCATCCTCACATCTCTCTTTTACAATATCGATAAGATGCTGATTATCTATTGCGGACTGGTAATCTTGCAGCATGCGATGGATTTCTACCGGAGTTCTCAGGAGAAGGAATTGAAAGCATCGCGACTCGAAACGCAGCTGTCGCAAGCTCAAATGATGGCGCTGAAGATGCAGCTGCAGCCGCATTTCCTCTTCAATACACTCAATGCCATTGTGACACTGATCCATAAAGATCCGGACCAAGCGGAAGAGATGATCGTCCGGTTAAGCGATTTTCTGAGGATCACACTCGACGCTTCGGGTAGACAAATTGTTTCCTTAAAGGAAGAATTGGATTTCATCAAGGCCTATTTGTCCATTGAAGAAGTGCGCTTCAAAGGGAGACTGAAATTTCACAACCGTGTTGAAGCAGATGTGTATGATGCACTGGTCCCTATGCTGATTATTCAGCCGCTGGTAGAAAATGCCATAAAACACGGATTTTCGCAGTTTGAAGGGGCTTCGGTATTGGAAATTTCAGCGCAAAAGAATAACGATATTCTGACGCTGATCGTACAGGACGATGCTGCTCCGGACCTCGGCCAACAAACGATCAATGAAAAGATCGGTTTATCCAATATTCGCAGCCGGCTCTTGGCGTTGTATGGAGAAGCCGCTTCATTGACAATCATGCCGAACAGCAGCCGCGGCGTACGTGCAGTGATGAAAATCCCTTTTTCAGTGGAGCAGGCATGACGATCCAAACCCTTATTGTCGATGATGAAGCGCTTGCGCGAGAGAGGATCAATTCACTGTTGAGCAATGAAAAAGAATTTCATGTTGTAGCGGAATGTGTCAACGGGAAAGAGGCGCTTCGGTTAATCGGCGAGAAGAAAATCGATCTTCTCTTTCTTGATATAGAAATGCCGGCGCTCGACGGCATCGGGTTACTGGAAAAACTTCCGGAAGAGAAATTACCGATGGTGATTTTTACAACGGCATACGATTCGTTCGCGGTGAAAGCATTCGAACTGAACGCGATCGACTATCTCTTAAAGCCATTCACAAAAAAACGCTTTCAGGATGCTCTTGAGCGGGTGAAACATAAATTCCGTTCTGAAGATAAAGATCTGTACTTGTCGCAAATGCTCGCCACAATCAAATCCGTTGCCGGGAAGAGCGTTTCGGACAAGCTGATTGTCAAGTCTGAAGGGAAGATCCGGTTCCTGTCTGCAACGGAAATTCTCTGGATTGAAAGCGATGCAAACTATCTCCGGATACACACGGCCGGTGAAGCTGTCGTGATCCGGGATACGATGACCAATATTTCCGCACGGCTGGATTCTTCGGTATTTCTTCGATTGCACCGGACTGTTATCGCCAATACAACGCACATCGTTGAACTGAAGCCGTGGTTCAACGATGAGTATATCGCCATTCTTCGCAACGGCACGCAGCTGCCCGTGGGACGGACATACCGCAAATCAGTAAACGCATTCTTCCAACTCTGACCGGCAAATCGGCGATTCATCCCTTTCCACCCCCCATTAATCCCGAAACCATATCCCTGTAATCGGTTTGTGCGTAGATTGCACCATCCAATACACACATTACTGCACACTCAAAAGGAACCTCCTATGGTACGATCACTTCTACTTGTAATACTAACAGCGGTTACTGTAACGGCGAACATTCGCACTGTGCCGGCCGAATATGCAACGATCCAGTCAGCAATCAACGCCTCGGCGGACGGTGATACAGTCGTCGTTTATCCCGGGACATATTTTGAGAATATCAATTTTAACGGGAAGAATATCGCCGTCACGTCGAGATTTTATGAAGCGAACGATATGCAGTTTGTTCTGCAGACTGTGATCAACGGGAGTCAACCGAAACATCCGGACACTGCAAGCTGTGTGTTGATCGTCTCCGGAGAAAATTCCTCTGCTGTGCTACAGGGATTCACATTAACGGGAGGGAAGGGAACGCGATGGACAGATGAACACGGTGCGGGAATATATCGCGAAGGGGGAGGAATATTGGTCACGTTTTCTTCGCCGGTGATACGGTACAATTATATCGTCAATAATGAGATCCTCAATACGGACAATGTCACGAGTACCGGCGGCGCCGGCATACGGATAGGAGACGGCGGCGGCATTATTGAAAATAATGTGATCACTTTAAACAAAGCGATGTACGGTGGCGCCATCGTGCTGAACTATTGTTCCGGAACGATCATACGGAATAATATGATTGTGGAAAACAGTGTCCGTCAATATGATCAGTTCAAGCAGGGATTCGGCGGCGGCGGTATATGGATGGGTGCACCGAAACCGGGCGATGCATCTTCAAATATCGTTGAAAACAATACCTTTTATGGGAATATCGCTTTGGACAATTGGATGTTGAGTGCGCTTGCTGGTCGTGGCGGTGCAATGATTATTCACGGCAGAGCGAAAGCGATTGTTCGCAATAACATACTGTGGGAAAATCATTCGTCCTATCCGATCCCGTCACTTGCGATTATGGCCGGCACTCACCCTGTGGAATATAATGATATCATGGGAGGATATTTGGGCGTTGGCAATATCGATGCAGACCCGCAATTCGCCGACTCCGGATTCATCCTGAAACCATCTTCTCCTTGCGTAGATGCAGGTGATACATCTTCACTTTCGTTCGATCCTATGGATGGATTAGTTGCCCGTTATCCGGCAAAAGGAACGGAACGGAATGATATGGGAGCATACGGCGGACCCGGCAGTCTTGCGTTTTTTGCTTTTTCCCGTCCGAGCGTCTACCTTCCGCTCGATCAGGTGAATTTCGGTTTACTGCTGCCGGGAGATTCGATATCACAAGGATTGACGGTGGTCAATTTTGGTTCGAAGGCGGCAGTGATTGACAGCATTCGGTTCACTTCGGCAGAGTTTTCCACAACAATCAGTATTCCGTTAACAATGGAAGTAAACACATTGGAATCACTTCATCTTCAGTTGAAACCGTCGGAACAGAAGCGATACACTGACACAATGTTCATTTATCATAATTCCACCTTCATTCAGAATCCGCTGAAGGTTGTTCTGCGCGGGAGTTCAATTCCTACGCCCTTGATGAGCGTGAATCTGCTGGAACATAACTTCGGTGTTCTGGATATCAATACGCCATTGAAGGACACCACCATCTATATTCATAACCATGGGACGGGAAAAGATTCGATCCGTGTTTCGCTGAATTTCTCAACGGTAAAACCTGCGGATGCAATGACACTCTCGCAGACTGTGTTCACTCTTGCAGCGGGAGATTCACAGGCGGTGACATTTACATTTCATCCAAAGCAGATCACGAAGACGATCACCGGTCTCTATACTCCGCGAATCCTTTTTAAATCTTTCTTGGGAGAGGATACCACAACCGTCGAAAAAATTATGCGGTTCAAATTGTCGGGAATTCTCGGCCTTGGGGATAATTCCGTTGCCGTCGGGGAATACTCACTGAACCAAAACTACCCGAATCCTTTCAATCCGTCTACAAACATTAGGTTCACTGTTGCTGCGGATGGTCCTGTGCTATTGAAAGTGTTTGACATCCTCGGAAATGAAGTTGCAACAATAATCAATAAGTACTTGAGTGCAGGCGAGCATCGCATTGAATTTAGTGCTGACCGGCTTGCCAGCGGGATCTATTTTTATCGGTTGATAGCAGGTAATTTCACCTCCATTAAAAAGATGACGGTCTTAAAATGAAAACTCTGATGATAGGTGCAGTAATCGGATTATGCGGACTCTTGTCCGCGCAATCCCGTCTCGATAGTGCCGCGTTGGAAGTAGCGCACAACGAACTGCTTTTCTCGCACTCTTCGGTCGTTAAAGGAAGGAATGCTGCGTTTTTGGAATTCTTTGACGACAGCTGCATGATATTCAATCCTTTGCCAGTCTTGGCAAAACCGTATTATAGGTCGCTGCCATCCAGAAAGACAATCTTGACTTGGAAGCCTTCTCGAATTGAGATTGCGTCCAGCGGTGACTTTGCATATTCCACCGGACCGTGGGAAATAAGGCCGGCAAAACTGACAGATACACCAGTCGCTACTGGTCATTATTTTTCTATCTGGAAAAAAACAAGTGCAGGCTGGAAAGTATTTTTTGACCACGGCATCGGATATCCGGCGGCCGCCGTAAAAGAGATACGTTTTTCTTATCTCGTACCGGTAGAGAGGCCGGGCAAGGATATTCAACGTCTCGAAAAAGGCCTGGTTGCTGCTGAAGAAAAACACTGCTTCGATCTGAAACAAGGTGCTATCGTATCGGCATACGAGCGGTATGCGGCAAATAATATCCTGTTACAGCGTGGAACTAAGTTTCCATTCGATGGAAAAACAGTTGCAATTGCTGAAGTCAAGAATGACCGCCGCCCGGACCAGATTCGGCAATTTGGGTCTTCAATTTCTAACTTTGGTGATCTTGCGGTTACCTATGGTATTTCCATCGCTGCAGAACAGGATACCAGCAACTATATCCGTGTGTGGAGATATGAAAAAGAGTGGAAGATTGCAGTGGATATATTGAATTCCATAAAATGACCGAAAGCTAACGTTATGAAAAGTATGCTATACATTTTCATAGGAATGCTCTCCATTGCACAAGTGAAGAGCCAAAGTGTTTCACCACAATCGGGGAGAACTCCCATGGATATTGGATTGATTGAAAAAGAAGTACTGGAAGTTGTAAAAACCTGGAATGATTGTTTTGAAAAAAATAATGCATCAGCATATTTCTCCTATATCCATAATGATCTGACATTATTCACTCCCTCAAATCCTTATCGCGTTGACGGTAAACAGGAGGATCAGAAAGAATTTGAATGGTCGCTGGGCAGATCGAGGACCACGGTACACTTTTTTCAGGAACTGCAGCCTTCCGTACAGGTCTATGGCAATACGGCGATCGTCACCTATTACAATCGAGGTGCGTATGGACCGGACGGTAATGAACAGATGTATTATTTCAAAGAAACCGATGTTTTGGTGAAAGAAGATGGCAAATGGTTGATTGTTCATATTCATGTATCAAAATAACTAACTTTGTAAAAGAGTAATCTATGACAAAAGTGATGGTAGGATTCGTTTCGGTATTATTGACAATTCAAATGCAAAGCCAGGAAATTCCTGAGCGTGAGAAATATTACACCATTATTAATGCTGCCATTGAAGAAACAATATATATGCAGCAAAAAGCAATCCGGCTAAACGAAATTCATTCAGGGAAAGAGAGTTTTGCAATGGTGAAAGGAATGAATTTCACTGATGGAATAATAGAAGTGGAAGTAGCCGGAAAACCTCTTCCAACAGCAAACGCTGCTGCTCGCGGTTTTATCGGTATTGCTTTCAGATTAACGACCGTTGATACAATCCGGTACGATTGTTTTTACCTCCGTCCGTCGAACGGCAGAGCAGACGATCAATTGCGTCGGAATCATTCAACCCAGTATATTGCACATCCTTCCTTTCCCTGGTATAGACTGCGAAAAGAATTTCCCGGTGTGTACGAATCCTATGTAGATCTTGTTGAAGGTGAATGGACAAAAGTCAGAATAGAAGTAAAGGGAAAACAGGCAAAACTGTTTGTTCATGGATCGGAACAGCCTGCTCTTATTGTTACCGAACTGCTCGGTTCAGAAATATCCGGCGGGGTTGCATTGTGGGTTGGCCAGGGTACAGACGGATATTTTCGGAACCTGAAGATCACAGGGCGGTGACCCCACGCCCGGATCTTCTCATCCAAATGAAGAAAAACACTGCATTCGATACTGTTCATCACACTCTGACTCCCTCCTGTCGCATAGTTCTCTCAAGGCAAAAATTCTGGAAATATATTGTCACAGAGAATTAAATCGGGCCTATATGGAAAAAATACTGTTCTTCTGTGTTTCTTTGATATCGATATCTTTGGGATGTTCGGATTCTGCCGGTCATCAGCCGACCGAAGATAGTCCTCCATCGGATTCCACTATCAACATCCTGTATGTCGGAAATAGTCTGACATATACAAATGATATCCCCGTATTGGTGCAGGAACTCGGCAAGAAAGACTTGATCAATGTTTCCCATTCTACTCTGTTGTTTCCGAATTCTTCGATTGAAGATCATTTATTGCAGGGGAAAGTGCAGAGTGAGATCAGCTCTGGAAAGTATGATGTTGTCGTGGCCCAGCAAGGTCCATCCGCATTGCCGGAGTCACAAGTGATCTTATTGAGAGACACAAAAGCACTTGCAGAATTATGCAGTGCCACTGCTCATACAACTCTGGCTCTCTATATGGTGTGGCCGGCAGCAGAACGATCCTTCGATTTAGATAATGTGATCTACTCATATCAACATGCGGCAGATGTTGCGGGGGTGCTGCTCTGTCCGGCTGGACTGGCCTGGAAAATCGGTTGGCAGTTCGATGCAACACTTCCATTATATTCGAAAGATAATTTTCATCCCAGTATAACGGGAAGTGTTTTGGCTGCGTTGACAATCTATGGAACTCTTGCGAAGAAAGAGGATTTCAATTCTATTCATCTGGATGAAATGTCATGGCGTTATACAATGACGGAGGAACGGTTCATGATTCTTAAGCAATCTGCATTGATAGCGCTGAACAATGTCCGTTAATCGTTCCTCTCAAATACCGGAAAACGAAGCATTCAATGTATGGAATCAATGCGACCGGATATAGATTGAAGGATTCGGAAAGGCATCATCATTCCCGCCGATTGCTGTGATAAGCTGCTGTAATTCTTCTGTCGTCGCTGTAAGAATCACCTCGCTGTCCCGAACGATATGAGGAATAGAAATGAGTTTTGTCTCTATCTGTTTTTTCAGCCAATCCGCTTCGAAAGATGCCAGCCGCAGCGTATCTCCCCGTAGTTCCAGCCTCGTTATGACATGGACAGAAAGGTAATGATGATCGTTCGAACTTTTTATCGGAGAGGAATCAAGAAACCAAAACGCACCCAGTTTCCCCGAACTTACTGAATACACTATAGAGTCATTCTCATCCCGGGATCGAAGAAGCAAACGATATCTGTTTCCTGCCGCTTGGTCGAAAGTATAACTGTCATCGTCAGAATTCCAAGTGCCAGTTAAGCCTGGCACCGACACGGACTCATTCTCTGTAAAGAGAGGGTGAATGGACCGGGCAGGACATCCGAGAAAGAGTAATGCGGCGAAAAACGGGATGGCTGTAAGTAGGGATTTCATACTGACCTCCTGTGCTATCAAACGGTATGCGGCGGGACTGTTGCAAATATGGAGAGAAAGCCTGAAAGAGTAAAGTACTGTATGACTGTAGAGTGTAATAGAATTCTACAGTCATACAAAGAGTTTTAGTGCAAGCCAAATTCCGCCGCTTTTTGTACTTCTGGTAGTTGATGCAGCCGATCCGGTGTGAGATATAATTGAACATAACCGGAGTATTTTTTCTCGGAAAACCGTATTACCCAGGCCGAAGCCTTTCCGTTCTCATCCAAAGCAAGCACTGTTGTTACATCATTCACTGGCATACCGCAAATCGCAACAAATGGACTTTTCAAACCCCAGCGTTCTCCTTCGGGTGTAATGGACGACGCGTAAAACCCTCCATGAGTCCGCAAATCCTTAAAGCGATAAGGAATGCCGGTAATGTTTTTTGCTTGTTCAAAGTTGAGTGCAACGACAAATTTCTTTGTGCTGTCCAGTTCGTACGAGGCAGGATTCATTCCGAGTGAGACAATCCTTCCGCCTGACTGCAAATACGCTTGAAGAATATTCGAACCAAGTGTATCGCTTGTTATTGACGGTATAAAATAGTTTGTCGCAAATACCAGCACAGATGCAGTATCGCTGTTGATCCTTTGCAGCAGAAACGATTTCACATCGGTCTCATCATAAAACTCATATCCCTCACGAATAAAGTAATCCCGCACAGCTACGTCCATTCCGCTTCTGAACGATTGGAAGACAGGCTCCTTCATCCAAAATACCGCACGCTTGAATGATGTCAGAGGTGTTTTTTGGGATTCTTTTGTCCTGAGCGCATACAGGCAACCGTCGTCACTCCCAAAAAACAGTTCGCTTCCCGAGGGGAATGCGGAGGAAAACATTTGCGGCCCGGTCTTATACCGCCAGAATTCTTTTCCTGTCTTCAAATCGAGGGAATACACATACCCGTCGTTACTTGGAATAACGACGACATCATTTCCCGTTATAGCAGGTGAAGCCCACACCGTTGCCTGCGTCATGAATCGCCAGAGTTCCTTCCCTGTATTCACATCCAGCGCATGAACGAACCGTCCATCCGAAGTGCCGGTAACGAGAATATCGTTTTTTACCGCGACAGTGGAGATCTCCCAGGAAACTGCGTAATCAAAATTCCATATTTGTCTCCCGGACTTTTTCTCCAGCGCATAGAGATACCCGTCTCTGCCGCCAACAAACAGTTTTTCTTTATACAGTGTCGGTGATGCGATCACCGCATTTCTGTCAAATCCGAATTGCTCGTTCTTCAGCGTATCGCCGATTGTCGAGAATTGCCAAACCGGTGTGCCGGTCATTTTATTCACCGCAAATACTTTCCCCGCATTGTTTCCAAAATAAACATTCTCTTCATCCACGGCTGGTGTGGAACGGATCATCGAAAGTGTATTGTATTTCCAGACCGTTGCGCCTTCTTTCATTGTCAGTGCATACAAATGTCCGTCCGCACTGCCGACATACAGATACGCACCCTCTGCGGATGGCGAACCGACATAATAATCAAATCCCCAATCGTAGTTCAACGGTTTCCCCAAATTCTTTTTCCAGATCTGTTTTCCGTCGTTAAGACGGAGAGCGTAGATCATAGAATTTCTGTTGGTGAAATAGACCGCTCCGCCAGCGATTACCGGAGTGGAACTGATGGAACCGTCCGATACGAACCGCCAAAGCTCTTTCCCATCGGAAGAGAGGCAATACAGGCGACCGTTCGTCGAACCGATCACGATTTTTTTTCCGCTCAGGACAGGAGTGGATCTGATGGCACTGTTCGTCGCGAATTTCCATTTCAATTCAGTTTCATTCTGAACCGTCGCGTTGGTGTAGACTCCAACGTGAGTATTACCTCCTTGAAATTGCGCACGGATTTTTCCGGAAGGGATGAATACAATGGTAAGAATGATGATGATTGTAGATCGCAGTGCTGTGTGCATAAGAGAACCTATGAATGATATGGGAAATTGTCGGCATACGCGGCGGGGGAGATGCATGCTGTGCGGCATCAATGTATCGTACGGTAAAGTTGCGTGCAATACACAATTGTAGAAAATGTCAATCCGACAACCGTTTGAAGATCGCATAGTGGTCGCCGAACTTCGTCGGCCGGGTGTATTGCCCCTTCTCAAGTTTGGACAGTATCGCTTTCACTCCCTGGGGATAGACCTGTATGTTCACTGTGCCGATTTCACCGTTGCGATCCCGCGATTCTGCAATGGAATATCTCATCGCGATCGTTGAAAAATCCATTCCTCGTCCGAGCAGTAAGAATGCGGAATCAGCTTCCTCATATGTTGTGCAGATAATCTCTGCGAGTGTACGGTACTCCGGCTCTGCGAATCGTATAATCGCAACCTGATGAAGCCAGATATTAAACGGCTTTCCATCGCTCCGGGCCGGTATATATTTCCAACGCCGGATCGCAGAGATTGCGGCGGAATCCCAAGCAAGAATGCCGCTGCCGTTGGTCATTTGAACGTCGCCGACGGTACCATCTTTCGTTACATAGATCTCCAACATGATCCGCATCGGCGCAATGCCGGTCATGCGGGGGAATATGGGTAGAGGATGTTGATATACCAGTTCCGGCGGATTGAAGTCGTATATCGTTTGGGAAGTGGAACAACCGGAACTTGCACCAGTAAGAAGAAGGAGAAGCAGGATAATCAAGAATAGAGGTTTCATGATGACCTCCTTGCATTTGCTGTACAAATGTACCACTTCGCAGCAGTAATATCCAGTGCGTGAGAATTAGGATAGTGTCTTAATTTGAAACTTCAGAATAACGTCATGTCACGAAGTGATGACTTCGTCACTGACGGATGTCAGCATCTTTACTATTATAATATGCCGAAACGAGTTCGGCATGACGTTATTTGTTAAATGAAGACACTACCAGAATTAGTAGTTCAATCGTATTTTTATTTTTGTTGTTCCAGAAGGACCATCATTTCCACCTCATCCGTTCCAGGGAACATGTCGAACGGCCGCGCCTTCACCGGAACGTATCCGCACTGCTTCCATCGGCGCAATTCCTTTTCAATAATCGTGGAGTTACAAAAGATGTGCAGCACTTTGTGCGGCTGTTGTTCGGCAAGAAATTCGATCACATTTTCCGATGTCCCGTTCCGCGGAGGATCAAGCAGAAGCTTCAATTGACGTTCGCTGCCGGCAGTTGGAGCCGATGATCGGTAATTGAAGAAGCGGGGAAGATGGTCTGCCGATATATCTGCTGTATGGAACCGAACATTGTTCAACTTGTTCCGTTTTGCATTATCGATGGCATCGTTAATGGAACTGCGGGAGAGTTCAATGCCGGTGACGCTTTGTACACCGGCAGCCAGGGAAAGGGAAAATAATCCGTACCCGCAATACAGATCATACAGAACATCATCCTTCGAAAGCGACAACAACTCTTTTGCAGAAGTGATAAACTTTTCAAGGATCGAATGATTGGTCTGCGTGAATGAAAGCGGTGAATAGAGAAATTTCACTCCGCATGCAGTGTGGAACAGTTTTTCATTTCCATAAATCTTCGTCAGCGGTTTGGGATTGGATTGTACGCCTTTCCGCGGTGTGCCGGAGAGATAATACTTCGACCGCTCTTCGTCCGTAAATACGTAGACGCCCTGCACATTCTTCGCTTTAAACGTCAAGGACTTTGAGAGCGTATTCACTTCCCGCCGATTGGAGGAGGAGAAGTGATTCATGTTGAAAATAACAATCGCTTCACGGTCATCGCCTTTGACTATAACGTAGTTGAATTCCTTTACCAGCGTGGATTGTTCTTTCCGCTGCAGTATCTCCTGAATGACGGTATATATGCGGGCATGAGATTCCGGTTCGATTGCACACGCGCCGATATCCATAGGGAAACTCTTTGCCGAATCTTCATCCACTCCGATCAGTCCCAAAAAGAACCGGTGTCCCACGATAAATGCTTTCCGTTTACTCACCGTTCTGTAATGGCGGCCCAATGGGGATTGGACGAGCGGCTCGCAAGGAACGGTAGGTTCAAGTTGGTGCCAGAAGTCCGAAATTGACTGCTGTTTGCTCTTTAATTCGGCAGTGTAATCAATTTTGGATGAAAAACAGAGCGAACAGCGCTGCTGGCGGGAGGTAAGACATTCCCCGCTCCCGAGATTCCGGGAAGGGATTTTCGCTGCGGCTGCAGAGAGTATATCGGAAAGTGATTTCAATGAGCGTTCTTATGAGAAAGTATGGAAGATATTTGAAACTCTGTTTTTAACTTACGTCAATTGTTCTTACATTTCAATGAGAATATGAAATTTTATCGAAAAATTAAGAAACAGATTAGACCTGAAAATCTTGCGGAAACGGTGAAGGAGAACAAGCGGGCGACCGTCATTGTTGCTGCTGCATTCCTGCTCTTCCTGTATGTAATGTTCAACAATAACGGCATCGTTGCCCGCATTCGCTTGGAGATGCAGAAGACCGAAACGCTGGAAAAAATCCGCACCGCGGAAGAAGAACAGAAAAAGCTAAAGGATCAATCCAAAGCGCTGGATGGTGATTCGAAAGCGGTGGAAAAAGTCGCACGCGAAAAATACGGCATGGTGCGCCAGAACGAAAAAGTGTACAAAGTTGCGCCGAAAAAATGAATTTCAAGATTTTCAAGCCTCTTAAAATTAATCGGGAAGAAAGAATCTTGCAATCTCGAAAATCTTGTACTGTGGGTCATGATGTATTATATCAATTAATCATTTGTCCTTGAACGAAAAAAATATTCCCCTTGCAGAACGTGTCCGCCCGAAGACGCTGGATCAGTTCGTCGGTCAATCGCATCTGCTCGGGCAGGGGAAACCGCTCCGGTTGATGGTGGAAAAAGATGAGCTGCGTTCTTTCATCCTGTGGGGCCCTCCGGGTGTCGGAAAAACGACTCTGGCAAGGATAATTGCGCAACAGACGAAGTCTGAATTCTTTGCATTGAATGCCGTTTCGTCCGGCGTGAAGGATGTTCGCGAGGTGATCGCCCGTGCGGAGGAATTCCAACGGGCATTCAAACGGACCATTCTGTTTATCGATGAGATTCACCGATTCAACAAGGCACAGCAGGATGCTTTGTTGCATTGCGTGGAATCGGGAACCATCACTCTGATCGGTGCAACAACGGAGAATCCGTCGTTTGAAGTGATCTCACCGTTGTTGTCGCGCATGCGTGTCTTCGTCCTGGAACCGTTAGGGAAGGCGGAATTAGAAACAATCCTGAACCAGTCACTGGAACAGGACGAGTTGATCTCAATGAAGAATATTGCGATCGATGATACAGAATATTTCTTCCTCCTCTCCGGCGGCGATGCACGGAAACTGCTTAATGGATTGGAGATCGCTTTTCAGATCGCCCCTCAAGAGGCAGACGGCGTCCATCGGTTGACTAAAGAAATCCTGGAAGAAGCATTCCAGAGAAAATATTCCCTCTATGATAAAAAGGGAGAACAACATTACGACATCATTTCCGCATTCATTAAAAGCATGCGGGGAAGCGATCCCGATGCCGCCGTCTACTGGCTGGCGCGGATGCTGGAGGGGGGCGAGGACCCGAAATTCATCGCCAGGAGGATGATTATTCTCTCATCGGAGGACATCGGGAATGCGGATCCGGTGGCGCTGATGCTGGCAGTGGATGCATTCACTGCTGTGGATTATGTCGGCATGCCGGAGGCGCGGATTATCCTGTCGAATGTTGCTACATACCTTGCCGGTGCACCGAAAAGCAATGCTTCCTATGTTGCCATCGATGAAGCGATGAGTGATGTCCGGCGATTGCCGAATCTTCCGGTGCCTCTTCACTTGAGGAACGCGCCGACAAAACTCATGAAGGAACTGAACTACGGCAAAGAATATAAATATGCACATGACTATAACGGGAATTTTGTCGATCAACAGAATTTACCCGATCAACTAAAACATAAACGCTACTACACTCCGACAGAGAACGGCAGGGAAAAGCAGATCAAAGAACGGCTGGACGCTCTGTGGAAAAGAAAGAAGTGATGGTATGGATGCACAAGCGATGATAGAAAAACTGAAAGAGCACTGCACCATTGTAGTGTTCGGCGATTCCATTTCCCGCGGCGTTGTCTACGACGAGGAAAAACACCGGCACTCGCTGATTTTGGAAAGTTTCACGAACCTGGTAAAGGAACATTTGCGCGGTGCCGTTTTCAATGCGGCAAAATTCGGCAACACCATCGTAGAAGGACTGCAACGGCTGCAGAACGACGTTTTGCAAAAGAAACCGGATATTGTCCTGATTGAATTCGGAGGGAATGATTGTGATTTCCAATGGGATGCCATAGCGGAGAATCCTGCGGGGGAATTTCATCCGAAGACCGAGTGCAAGACCTTTTATCAACACTTACGCGAATTGGTGGGACAGTTGAATTCCATGGATATCATTCCGGTGCTTGTCTCGCTCCCGCCGCTGGATGCGGAAAAATATTTCCAGTGGATCAGCAAGAACAGCGATCAGGCACAGAAGAATATCCTGAAATACATCGGAAACATCTCCCGGATCTATTCCTGGCATGAACAATACAACGCCGCCATTCTTCGCGTTGCTGAAGAGACCAAGACCCGGTTGATTGATATCCGTTCTTCGTTTCTTCAGACGGAAGACTATACGAAATTGATCTGCCTCGACGGGATCCATCCCAATAAAGAGGGACACAAAGTGATCGCGGATAAGATTCTCAATTATATTCAGACGAACTACATGTTCTTACTCAATACACAAACGCAGAACTCTGCATTACGTTAGGATAGATGAACTATGGCACAACAACTCGCAATCGGTGTCGACCTTGGCGGCACAACAGTAAAAACCGGACTGATTAACAGTGACGGAACAATTCTCGCTCAATCGAAACTCCCCGCGCTTGCCGAAGTAAATCCGCAAGCGGTTATCGGACAAATAGTAAAATCCATTCAAGAGGTTCTTCCGCACGCAAAAGGCGCTCCGGTTGCTGGTATCGGCATCGGTGCTCCCGGACTTATCCAAAATCCGGGCGGCATCGTAAAAAGTCCCCCGAATTTGAATCAATGGGATGTTGTCCCGCTGGCGGACGAAATTTCGAAGGTATTCAAAATGCGCGTTGAAGTGGATAATGATGCCAATGTTGCAGCAGTTGCGGAATCGAAATTCGGAGCAGGGAAAGATCATCCAAATTTTCTCTTCATTATTTGGGGCACGGGAGTCGGCGGCGGTATAATCATGAATAATCATATTTATCGCGGCGTCTCCGGCGGTGCGGGAGAAGTGGGACATATCTCCATCAATTATGACGGACTGCAGTGCAACTGCGGTACGAAAGGGTGTGTTGAAGCATATGTCGGACAGAAGTACCTTTCCAAACGGACGATTGAAAAACTGAAATCCAATCCTTCTTCAAAGATCCTGGAACTCGTCGGCGGTGATGTGGAAAAGATTTCCCCAATGTACATCTCCAAAGCGGCGGAAGCCGGAGATGCATTGGCCAACGAGATCCTCGTTGAAGCAGGCACTCTACTCGGCGTGATGATTGGCGGCGTGATGAACACACTCGATTTCCGAGTGACAGTAATCGGCGGCGGTGTTTCCGCTGTTGGTGATTTTGTCTATCAGGCCATCCATCAATCGGTGTTACGGAATGTACAAAAACCGCTGCGGGACGGGATCAAGATTGTCCGCGCACAGCTCGGCAACGATGCCGGCATCTTCGGTGCCGCTGGGATGGTCCTTTAACATACGGTGACACACGACGGATATACGCGCTTGCTGGATTTTTTAATGAGAACATGGATCGATACTGAATATCGGATGTACTCCGTCCGTACTGTTGCCTTTCTAATCGTGCTGCAGATCGCACTCTGCTCTGCAGCATTTTCTCAAACAAGTGATTCCCTCTCCGTCCTTTCCGACTCGACAAAAACTTCGTCAGACTCACTTCAACAACCTTCCGGCGGCATCGATTCGGTTGTTGTCTACTCCGCGAATGATTCCATCGTCTTTACCTTTGCTGATAAACATATGATGATTTTTGGAAAGGGGGACGTCCGCTTTAAGGACGTCAGCCTGAAATCCGAACGCATCGAGGTGAATTGGAATACCAACGAACTGGAATCGTACGGTGTGCTGGATACGGTGAAAGCACAACAAACCGATTCGCTGAAGGAACGCTATTCCGGAACCCCTGTAATGATCGAAGGGGCGGATAAGTACGAAGGATGGAAGATATCGTATAATTTCAAATCACAGCGCGGAAGGGTAACGCTGGGAGAAACTGCGGAAGATCAGGGATATTACCAGGGTCAGCATATTAAGAAAGTCGGCAAGGATATGCTCTTTATCTCGGATGGATATTATTCTACGTGCGAATACGGCCATCCCCACTTTTATTTTTTCAGTCCTGAAATGCGCGTTACGGTGCGTGATAAAATCGTTGCACGTCCTATCTATCTCTATATCGCTGATGTTCCGGTCTTTGCACTGCCGTTCGGTGTCTTCCCCAGCCAGGGGGGCCGCCGCTCCGGCATTATTGCCCCTGCATTCGTGGATAAAGGTTCGCGCGGGACCGGATTGGAACACTTCGGATATTATTTTGCACTAAGCGACTATATGGATGCTGCCGTGGTCGGCGACTGGTTGACCAGTGGAACGTGGCGCGTCAGTCCGAACTTCCGGTACACAAAACGGTACGATTTTACCGGATCGCTCTCCGGTTATTATCAGCGTGCAATCGAGAATGAATCGAGGGATCCCGATTATCTGGACCGCGCAGATTATTACGCAAATCTTGTTCACAATCAATCGTTCAATCCTACCACACACATGAGCGTGAATTTTTCCTTTGCCAGTTCCGAGAGTTTTAAACGGGCATTGACACGGCAGGAATACCTCAATCAAGAAATCATTTCCAACGCAACCCTCAGCAAGAATTGGGAGGGGACAAACAACAGCATGAGCATGAATATCAACCGCCGTCAGAACCTTGTCAACGGCTCCATAACAAATACACTTCCATCTGTTTCATTCAGCCATTCGCAAAGTTATCCGTTCAGATTCGGCAGTTCGAAAAATGCAGCCCGGTCGGACTATGCGTGGTACGAAATGATCGGTATGAGCTATGGAGGAAATTATCAGCGTGTGGATAATAAAACGCGCTCGGTCGATACGCTGCCATTTAATACCTATAATCGGCAGGGAATCAATCATTCACTCTCCTTTAATGCTGCGCCGAAAGCGGGATATTTCACGATTTCACCATACTTTAATTATAATGAAAAATGGTATGATAAAAGTCTTGCCATCGTAGGGAAGGATGCTTCCGGGAATCCTGTGACTGCAGATAAAAATGGTTTTGAAGCTGTGCGCACCTTTAGCATGGGTGTCGGCGCCTCAACAAAGTTGTACGGAATTTTGCAGCCGCCAATTCCCGGTGTTGCAGGATTCCGTCATACAGTGCTGCCTTCGGTGAGCTATAATTATCAGCCGGATTTCTCAGAAAAAACATACGGCTATTATACACGGTATCTCGATGCTGCAGGAAGAGAACAAAAGTTCAACAGGTTTCAGAAGGAAATTTATGGCGGTGCTTCGGCACAGGAGCAGCAGGCGATCAGTCTTTCTGTTGGGAATATCTTTGAAATGAAGACCTCAGCCAAGGACACATCGGAAAAAGAAAAAAAGTTTCAATTGATGAACGTCAGCTTGGGGACAAGCTACAATTTTGCTGCGGACAGCTTCAATCTGGCGGATCTTTCCGTCAGCTATCGGACCGATATCGGACAATACTTGGGGATTAGCGGCAGCAGCACCTATCGCTTTTATGATTACAATCGGTCTGCCAACAGGCGTGTGAATAAATATTTAATCGAAGAGGGGAAAGGGATCGTTGAATTGACGAATTTTTCGGTCAGTCTTTCTACATCGGTGCGCGGTGAAAAGAAGCAGGCGCAAACACAGCAGCAGGTCAACGACAGCACCCGTGTGGCGGATAACGAGCGGAACTTGAATGCAAGCGGTTACAAGGGTATCTATGATAATGCAGAGCCGGACTTCAGCATCCCATGGAGTCTCTCTCTTAATTTTAATTTCTCCCAAAATCAGGAAAATCCGAACCATAAATTCCGGTCAGCGAACATCAGTGGTAACCTGGATTTTAATTTGACGGAGAACTGGAAATTCACAGCCACATCCAGCTACGATCTTGTCACAAAACAATTCGCCGCTCCTCAGATTAACATCTCCCGCGATTTGCACTGCTGGCTGATGAACTTCTCCTGGAGCCCACTCGGTCCTTATTCCGGCTACCGCTTCGAGATCCGCGTAAAAGCTCCGCAGTTGCAGGATATCAAAGTGACGAAACAGAATAATGATCGGTTGTAATTTGATGAAGTGGAATTTGGAATAATAATGAACCGCCTCTCCCTCGAAAAATCTCCCTATTTGCTTCAGCATGCTTCCAATCCTGTCGACTGGTACCCGTGGGGAGAGGAAGCTTTCCTGAAAGCGAAGCAAGAGAATAAACCGATCTTCCTTTCGATTGGATACTCCACCTGCCATTGGTGCCACGTGATGGAACGGGAATCGTTCGAGAATGAAGCGATCGCTTCTGTGATGAACAAGTACTTCATCAACATCAAAGTGGATCGGGAAGAACGTCCGGATGTCGATAAAGTATACATGTCCGCAGTGCAGACAATGATGGGACAGGGCGGCTGGCCACTCACTGTTTTTCTGACACCGGACCTAAAGCCGTTCTACGGCGGTACATATTTTCCGCCAAAAGATGCACACGGACGACCGGGTCTGCCAACATTGTTGGAAAGGATACACGACGTGTGGCAGAACGAACGGGAGGATGTCATACATTCCGGCGAAGAGCTCACAAAACAGTTGCAGCATCGGCATTATATAGAGAGCAAGAATACTGAGATTGATGAGACCATTCTGAAACGGACCTATCATCAATTGGCTGCAGGATATGACCCAAAATATTCCGGATTCGGAAGCGGGACGAAATTTCCCAGGCCGGTCGTATTGAATTTCCTGTTCCGATACTATTATAGGACGAAGGATGCAGAAGCGCTGAAAATGTCGCTGACAACGTTGATGGCGATGGCGAGCGGAGGCATGGTCGATCATTTGGCCGGTGGTTTTCATCGATACTCCGTTGATCCGCAGTGGAGAATACCTCATTTTGAAAAAATGTTGTATGACCAGGCGCAGCTTGTCCAATCATATCTTGATGCCTATCAAATAACTCACGACGGATTCTATGCAGCGATAGCGCGTGAAACACTGGACTATGTTCTGCGAGATTTAACCGCTCCCGAAGGTGGATTCTATTCAGCAGAAGATGCTGACAGTATCGATCCAATGAATGTCGAGAACCGAGTGGAAGGAGCATTCTATGTCTGGAAGAAATCCGAGGTTGATGGAGTTCTTTCCGTCGAAGAGTCCGCCGTTTTCTGTCACCATTTTTCAGTCGAGGTTCAAGGAAATGCCCTCAGCGATCCGCATCAGGAATTCGTACAAAAAAACATTCTGTTCAATCCATTCACCATCGAACAAACAGCAGTACATCTTTCGATGAATCCTTCACATGCAGAACAATTGTTGGCATCCGCAAAAAAGAAACTGCTCGACGTTAGGAACACTCGTCCCCGGCCGTTGAGGGATGACAAAGTGCTCACCTCCTGGAACGGATTGATGATCGGAGCTTGTGCCAGAGCATCGGCGATCTTACAGGATGAGCATTATCTTCAGACCGCCATTAAGGCTGCCGAATTCCTCTATACGACGATGTATAGTGCGGAGAAGAAAACATTGTTTCGCCGGTACAGGGAACAAGAAGTGAAATTTGAAGCTCATCTGGACGATTATTCTTTTGTTGCATCCGGATTGTTGGAACTATTCAAAGCAACCGGCGATATGCGGTGGCTGCTTTGGGCTGACGAACTGGTCGGCACAATGATAACACTGTTTTGGGATTCGGCGGAAGGAGGATTCTACGATACCTCCGGTAAGGATCCATCTATCCTTGTTCGAATGAAGGAAGCATATGACGGTGCGGAGCCGACCGGGAACTCAATCGCGGTTATGGTTCTGCTTCAACTATATCATTATACAAATAATGAATCCCTGAAGGGTTATGCGATAAAGACGCTGAAATATTTTTGTACGTTGCTAGGGCAATCTCCGCAGATTATGCCCCAACTGATGGCGGCGGTCGAATACTTCATATCCCCTCCGGAACATCTTGTGATTGCCGTCGAGAATATCAGTGATGCAAAACAAATGATCCGTGCCGCGTCGGATGTCTTTACCCCGAACTTGAATATTGTAGTATTGAACGATCAGGCAAAGAAGTATTTTTCTTCCCGTTTACCGTTCATGACTGATATGAAACCGGTGAACGCTCGTGCGACTTCGTACCTGTGCAGGCACTATGCATGTCAGTTGCCCGTCGTTGAAGCGGAAGAATTACATCGGCAATTAATTCACTAATGGACACACTGCTGTCCTGTGTTTGGTCTGTGTGAGAATTTGTCCTACAGGGTCGTAGGAATGAAGAAATGCATTGAAAAACACAAAATTTCTTATTGCAAGTTGAGTTCTCTCTCTTTATCTTGATAATATATCATAGTTGACTGCGGTCATAGCGCCGTAATTTCACATACTGATAAGGGCTAGTACGATGAAAATAAAATCTTCAACGCTGGATGACGGCAATGTCGTTGTTCTTGAACCGAAAGGTTCGTTGGTCGGCGGGGATGAGACAGACGAATTGAAAAAAACTGTCGCAGCGTTATTGGAACGGGGGAATCGGAAATTGATCGTTGATCTTGGCGATGTGGAATACCTCAATTCATCCGCAATCGGGGCACTTGTTTCTGCACATACCTCCTATCTAAATCGGCAGGGGAAACTGATTCTCTGCAATGTCAACAAAAGTATCACCAATGTTTTCGTCGTTACAAAACTGGCGACGATTTTCACTACCGCGGAAAAGCGCGAAGATGCGATTTACGCGATTGCTAAGTAAATAACGTTTAACTACTATTTTTTACATTACAAGGAGTCGATTTATGAAACAAGGTTCACTCAACTTCGTCATTATTTTCGGTGCGTTCGTGCTGGGATTTTTGATCTATGAATACATGTTGCCGCAGTTCGTTAAAGACGGCGGTTATCTTGTTATCGGTCTAGTCGCATTGTCTATTATGGTCATCACGTATGTTATTGAGCGGCTTCTTTCGCTGAAAAAAGCAGGCGGCCGCGGTCCGTTGCCGAAATACCTGAAAACCCTCGTCACCAACCTTAATACCAATGATATCGCAGCAGCGATCTCGGCATGTGATGCACAGCGAGGCTCCCTTGCCAATATCGTGAAAACCGGTTTAGAACGTCATCAGGAACTGATGCCCAAAAAGGATATGAATAAAAAAGAGAAGATGGAGGAAGTGAAGCGCGTAATTGAAGAAGCAACAATGCTGGAAATGCCGATTTTGGAACGGAACCTGATTTCTCTTTCAACAATTGCTTCTATTTCAACCATGTGGGGTTTGCTCGGAACGGTGCTTGGTATGATCCGTTCTTTCGCTGCGTTGGCAAAAGCCGGAGCGACAGACGCCGCCGCGCTGTCTCTTGGTATTTCTGAGGCACTGATTAATACAGCCGGTGGTATTGCTATTGCCATCATGGCAATCGTTGCATACAACTACTTCACCACCAAGATCGACGGTATGACGTATATGATTGATGAAGCGAGCAAAGACATCCTGATGAACCTGCAGTCCAAACACGAATAATTTAAAGCGGAGCCGCTATGTCAAAATCGAAACGAGTCGGGTTCAAATTAGATATGACCCCGATGGTGGATGTCGGCTTTCTATTGTTGACGTTCTTTATGTTATCGACAACATTCAAACCGCAGGATGTTGCCGAAGTATCGATCCCCGTATCTCATTCCGCCTTCAAACTGCCGGACATCGATGTGATGACGGTAACGGTGGACAAGGAAGGGAATGTGTTTCTCGGCGTCGATAACCAAAATCTTCGCGGAGCATTGTTTGGTCCTCAATATGTATTGAAAGCGGGAGTTGAAGTCACATTGCAGGAACTTCCTGAACTGCTTCGCAATGCGCGTATCCGGAACCCGAAACTTCGAACCGTGATTAAAGCGGATCGGGAGTCAGAGTATAAAGTGATCCAAAGTGTTATGGAAACTCTCCAGAAAGAAAATATCACACGGTTCAATCTGGTAACGGATCTGGAAAAATAATTTTTAGGAGTAACGACCTATGGCAGATGTAGATTTATCGCAATCGAAAGGAAAACAAAAACACGGCGGGAAGAAGAAGCGTAAACGCATCAATGTACGCATCGATATGACGCCGATGGTGGACGTGGCGTTTCTGCTGTTGACCTTTTTCATGCTGACGACATCAATGAGCAAGCCTCAGACGATGGAGATCAACTTACCCCCGTCGGATACCAAAGCGGACGTCGCCGAATCCAATCTTTTAACGCTCCGCATTACAGAAGATTTTCGAGTTTTCTGGAATGTCGGTACGGAAAAGCCGGTAACAGTGGATGGGGCAAATAAAAAAGAACGACTGATCAACCTGGGTAAATTACTGAAAGAACGGAGTCGAGCGAATCCTAAATTGATCACCTTGATCAAAGTGGATGGCAAGGCGAAGTATATTGATATGGTGGATGTGATGGACGAACTGAACATCAACGATATATCCCGCTTCAGTCTTGCGCCGATGGAAGATAAAGACAAAAAAGAAATAGGTACATTGTAATTGTCGAAGAACAATGTAATTCAATGGAGATAGTATTATGGCAATAACAACAACCGAGAAACTAGGCTACGGGTATCAAGAGCTGCGGTTGCTATCCAGAAAGTATTCCGTTACCGCCTTGATCATCGCAGGGAGTTTCCATTTTTTTGGGATGGGAGCCTATTACGGTGTGCAGGCATTGCTCGAAGAAGACGAACCCGTGTATTCCGTCCGGATTATGAAATACAGCGACCTCGGCCCGCCTCCGTCCATCACCAACTCCCAGGCAGCGCCGGCCGTTTCCGTGGAAGCGCCAGTGGCAAAACCCACCGTCGGTACACCAGTGCCTGTTCCGGATGCTGAAATCAACCCGGAACAGACGATTGCAACACAGGAGGAGATGGCATCTACGGCGCCGATCGGTGATGGTGAAGGAGCCGGAGGACCGGTGGAAATTGAATCTGATATTAAGATTGAAGAAGACGGACCGCCACCGGATTTTGTGCCGGTGGAAAAACAACCGCAGCCTCTTCCGGGGAATAATCCCGCTCCGGTTTATCCAGAGATTGCCCGCAGGGCCGGTGTCGAGGGAACCGTATGGGTGAAGATTTGGGTCGATAAAGAAGGAAATCCGAAAAAGGCGCAAGTGTTGAAATCGGATGCAGAACTGTTCAATCAGCCGGCAATTGATGCCGCAATGAAGTGGAAATTCACCCCCGCCATTATGAACAACGGCCCCGTTGCAGTGTGGGTCTCAATTCCATTCAAATTTAAATTGAACGCTGGGCGGTAACGGTTACGATGGATCCTTCGAAAATTTTTGTGTACTTCGGGTATGCAATGTCGGGTGTGTTCTTGGTGATGGGGGTGTATGTGCTTTTCTTCTTCCCGGAAGAGATCCATCTTCCGGGAAAGTTCCGCGTGATGTTCGGTGTTGTGCTTCTTCTGTACAGTGTTTATCGTTTCATTTCACTCCGAATCAAACAACGGCAAGCAGATGAAGAACATCAGTTTGAATAGCATACGTCGTTTGTTCTTCGCTCTTACTTCCGCAGTACTCGTCATGTCGTGTTCCAGTGAAAAACGTGAAACGCTCACCAGCGGAACGTTTACGATGATTACATCGGAAGACCTCTTTCCGGTTATTGATATTCAAGCGACCGATTTCCAACGGATGTATGACCAGGTTACAATCAACAATATTTCTGCTTCCACGCGGGAGGCGTTCGTTCAGCTCTTGAACGACAGCATCAAATTGGTCGTGTGTGCCCGTCCGTTGAATAACGAAGAACGTACCGTTGCGGTAAAGAATGAGTTTGAGATCGATTCTGTGAAGATCGCGTATGACGGTGTTGCCGTCATTGTGAATGAAAAAAATGCATTGACGAGACTGACGACGGTTGAATTAAAAGATATCCTTACCGGTGCGACGGGACGATGGTCCGCTGTAAAGGGATCGCGGCTTTCCAGTGCTGTTGTGATCGCCATGGGTGATCCGAACAGCGGAGTGCATGAGTTTATGAAAACACGTGTCGCCGGAGACGTACCGCTGTCGAACACTGTTGTTTCGTGTGCGAATACTCCCGAAGTACTGGCATTGGTGAACGACCGACCGAATGCGATCGGATGCATCGGCACGGCATGGTTATCGAAATTGCCCCAAGGCGTTCGCGTGCTGGAGATCGGCGATCCGCAATTCCGGCGCGATAGTACATCCACAACGATGGAATATTTTCAACCGCACCAGGCGTACATCTATCAACGGTATTACCCGCTGACACGGACCATTTATATTTATTCCCTGAATGTCGGCAAGGGACCGGGGTTAGGATTTACATCGTTCGCTGCAAGTTCCGACGGCCAGAAAATTATTGTTTCCAACGGTTTGGTCCCGGCCACGATGCCGGTCCGGCTGGTTCAATTAAATACCCCATAATCGCAAAGGAAGAATGATGAAAGTTTTCGTTTCGGTACTACTTCTTGTTTCGTTCAGCATTGCACAACAGGATGACTTGGCCCTGGGAAAGGGTGCTTTCAATAAAAGTTCATATGACGAAACAATTCAGTACATGCAGAAATACCTGGTGAATAATTCGCGCAGCGTCGAAGCGTATTACTATATTGGAGAATCCTACAGGATGAAAGGCGATCTGCAAAACGCTATCACCTCGCTGGAACGGGCGCTGGATTATGACGATGAATATGAGCCTGCTCTTGTTTCCATCATCCGTGTGTATGGCTCTCTGGCAATGTGGGACCAGGCAGCGAAACGGTTCAAGACAGCAGAGAAATACCACAAAACAAGTACACTGGCGCCGATTGCCTATGGTCAGGCGTTATTAGAGAAGGATTCGCTGGACAAAGCGTCAATCTATTTTTCGAAAGCCAAAGAGATCGATCAGAACAATGTGGAAGCGTATGTCGGATTATCCGAAGTCTACGCTCGCCAAAACGTGATCGTGCTGGCGGAATCAAATCTTCGTACTGCAACGCAACTGCGTCCGACGGATCCGGCCCTCTGGTATCGACTTGCGACCACCATCCTGAAGAACCGCGGTTTGAATGCTTCACAGATACAAGAGATTATTGCTGCCCTGCAAAAATCGATCGAGCTGGATCCGACGAATGATAAAGCCATCTACGATGCGGCGAATACCATGTACCGCACCAAAGCATATTGGCGTGAAGCGGCGGAATTCTTTAAGCGTTACGTTGAACTGAAGAAAGACAATGCCGAAGCATGGGAAAAGTATGCGATTTCCATGTACAATGCAAAAGCCTATAAAGAGGCCATTCCGGTGCTGGAGCAAGCGATAAAGATGAATCCCAACAGTGCGGAGATGAAACCGATGCTGGCTCATTCCTATTATCTTGCAAAAGAATATCAGAAATCTCTGACACTGTATAAATCGTTCCCGATTGATTCGCTGACCGTTGATGAAGTATACCGAATGGGATTTTCCTTCTATCAGATTAAGGACACGGTAAATGCGATCACCTATCTGGAACGGACACTCAAACTGGAGAAGGACAATACGGATGCCATCGGAACCCTAGCCGCAATATTCCTGAATAAAAAGAATTACGAGAAGGCGGGAGGATATTACGAACAACTTCTGGCGAAGGATCCTCGAAACGTCACGGCGCTGTTCTATGCAGGATTCTCATATTACGTTCTGGGAAAGACCGACACTGCGAAAAACTATTATAAACAATTGATTGCCCTTCGACCGAACAATATGCAGTCGCATCAATATCTGGTGCAAATTTACAGTCAGCAGGATTCTTTGGACCGTGGACGATATCATGCGAATATTCTGATAGCCCTTGCGGACAGTGCAATTAAGGCAGATCCTTCAAAAGTAGTCCAGAATACACAGCTGGCAATGAGTGGATACCGCATGCTGGCATTGTTCGAATACCGCGAAAAGGATATCAAAGGAGCGATTGAACAACTGGAAAAAGCTACTGCCTATGAGAAAGAGAAAAAGGACGAGGGTCTTCATCTGTTTTTAGCACAGATGTATGCAGTACAAAGCGGCGATAAGGAATTGCTGCTGGAAGAGGCGAAAAAGATCAAAGAACGCGCCTGTCAGGAATATGCATTGGTACTGAAGATCAACCCAAAAAACGCAGCGGCAAAGAAAGAATCCGGTCAAATGAATTGCGGAAAATAAACCTCACACATTTTCACTCAACCTATCTATAGAAGGTGAACTATGAAAAAACTCTCTTCGTCTCTTCCGTTCCTCGTTATGCTCCTGTTGAGTATCGGCATCGCCGGGATCATCAGCTCCTGCCAGAAAAAAGCGGAATTGCCCACCGTTGAAGTGTGGGAAACATTCCAGGATCCGATCAACGGATTGGAAGTGCAGTATCCTAAAGGGTGGCTGATGAATACAGATCCGAAACGGACAAAAGTGTATTCATCACAAGTTGTCGCCGATAAGTTCTACGAGGTCTATTCTCAGGGAAGCACAACCGTTAACTCCGAACAAGGGGGCGTGGAGATCGAAATCAGCTCAGAAAAGTTCAAAGATGCCGGTGTCGGAACAATCGAAGAATATAAAGCGACAACCATGCAGAACTATTCAGCATTAAACCTTGCTGGCGAACAACCAGCGATGATCGGCAAGGAAAACGGTTTCAAATTCTCTTTTAAAGTGAAGGTCGGAAAAGAAACAGTACTGCAGGGCGAAAAGATGATCGTAGCCCACGACAGTACTTTCTATACCGTCAGCATCTCCGGCTTTAATGATTATTTCGATGTGTATAAACCGCTGCTGGAAAAGATCGTGGAAACGGTTAAATTACCGAAACCGAAAGTCTCTTATAAAGATCCCAATGCGGCAGCATTGCCGTCGCCGGAACTGACAACCTTCAGCAATGACTTTGTGGAATTCAAGCATCCGGACAATTTTGAAGTAAGTATGCCGAAAGAAAAGAAGGGCGGATCGCTTGTGACGTTGCATTTGGAAGGACTTCGGAAGGATTGCACGATTGACATCGATGCTTTTGCAACGAAGACCGACAAGGGAGAAGTAAAGTTCGAGAAATTCGTGGAGGACAATAAAACGAAATTCAAACCAAAATCGACAGGCTCGGTAAAGATCGACGGTCAGGACGCAGTTGTTGTAACCGCAACTCCTCCGGCTAAGGATATCGAACGAACCGTGTATTTCGTCACCAAAGGTGAAAAGATCTATCAGTTGGTCGTCACCTGGTATAAACCTCTGACGAACGATTTCAAGCCGGCGTTTGATAAAGTTGTAGAATCACTGAAACTGAAATAAACATCAACACATATCAGAACGAATGCCGGAATGTGTTAAATTTCGGCATTCTTTTTTTAGGAAAGCAAATACATGGATTTTAAGGATCTTCCAGTCGGTAAGGATTTCCCCCGCGTTATCAATGCTGTTGTCGAAATACCCAAGGGGAGCAGGAACAAATACGAATACGATGTCGAACTCGGCGTTTTCAAACTGGACCGGGTACTCTATTCCTCAATGCACTATCCTGAAGCATACGGATTTGTTCCGAGTACATTGTGGGACGATGGTGATCCGTTGGACATCCTGATCTTCATCGATCAGCCGTTGTTCACCGGCGTTGTGGTGGAAGTGAAGCCAATCGGTATCTTACGCATGCGAGATGAAAAGGGACCGGATGATAAATTACTTTCGGTTGCGGTTAATGACCCCATCTTCGGGAGTTATAATGATGTTCGGGAAGTTCCGAGGCATCTTCTGGTGGAAATCGAGCACTTTTTTACCAGCTATAAATTGCTGGAAGGAAAACACGTAGAGAGTTTCGGTTGGGATAATGTTGTGGTCGCACTTGCCTCCGTGAAATTGGGTCACGAAAAGTATAAAAAGGCGAAGAACAAGTGATGCACCGGCATCCCGTGTATGAAAATGTAGTTGAGTCGTTTCATTTTCCTTATCACCGCCTTCTGAAACACTAAAACGATGATTGAAGTCGTTTCATGAAGTAGCAAACTGCTGATGCGCTTCGGGAATCTGAAAGTTGTGTAAAAATTTATAATTTATAATAGTGAAACGGTCGGTATGAAAAGCATAACGATAATTGGTGCCGGAGCAGTAGGTCGATCTCTTGCTCTTGTGTTTTCCCGGAGCGGTGTGACCGTGTCCGGCATCTATTCGGAGCACGGCAGGTCTGCGGCTTCCGCGGCAAAAAAGGTTAAAGTGAAACACTTCGGAACACTCGAAGAGTTCAGAGCCGATTCTTCAGTTATTATTATTGCCGTTCCTGATGGTAGGATCACAGACGTATCACGCACACTCGCTTCGCTTGGCTCCGGGTTGAGAGGAAAAATAGTGCTGCACACTTCCGGCGCTCTTTCCAGCGATGAATTATCGATGTTGCGAAAACATGGAGCTTCAGTCGGATCCTTTCATCCGTTGCAGACTTTTCCGAAATCTCTTCCGGTTACGTCGATGAAGAATATTTGGTTTGCATTGGAAGGGGATGACCGTGCGATCTCTGTGTCGAGATCGCTTGCAAAAATAATCGGTGCACGAACTTTTCTGCTGACGAAGAAAAATAAAACACTCTATCACATCGCAGCTGTTTTTGCTTCAAATTATCAGGTAGCTCTCTTCTCGGTTGTTGAAGAGTTATCATCGGTTTTGGATATTCCCAAGCATCAACTGTGGAACATCTTCAAGCCGCTGATCACTCAGACATTGAACAATGTGTTTGCGACATCACCGGTCGAAGCGTTGACGGGACCGATCGCGAGGGGCGACTATAAGACCATCTCAAAACATCTTGCGGTTCTCGAGGCTTCAAAAAAAATGAAACATCTCATTCCATTATATTCCACCCTTGGTGTTGAAACCGCCAAACTTGCGAAACGAAAAAATAATGCTCGTTGATTATCATACCCATAACTACCTCTGCAAACATGCGGACGGCACGCTCGAAGACTATGTCCAGCACGCGATTAAGATCGGCTTGAAAGAGATCGGGCTATCTGATCACACGCCGATGCCTGATGCGTGGGATATTGAAGTGCGGATGACCGAAGATCAGTTCTGGTCCGAATATTCGCCGACGGTCCGTTCGTTGCAGGAAAAGTACAAAGGACAAATCGCGATCAAGTTTGCGCTGGAAGGGGATTTCTTCCCGGGGACGGAACAATGGGTAAAGGCATTCAATGCTAAGAGCGATTTTGATTATGTGATCGGTTCTGTACATTATCTTGGTGAATGGGGATTTGATAATCCTCAGTTTGTCACGACATACGATGTAAAAGATGTCAATGAAATCTATACAGAGTATTACGATCATATTTCACGGTCTGCCCGATGTGGATTGTTCGATATTATCGGGCATTGCGATTTAGTGAAAAAATTCGGTCATCGCCCGACTAAAAACATGGAAGAGATTCTGCGCGAGACATTCAAAATAGTGAAACACGCCGGCATGGCGGTGGAGATCAATACTTCTGGACTTCGCAAACCCGTCCGTGAAATGTATCCGAGTGAATCAATCCTGAAAATAGTTTCCGAATTCGGAATTCCGCTTACACTGGGATCAGATGCTCATTCGCCGGCCGATGTCGGCAAGGATTTCGATCTGGCGAAACAATTGGTGGAAAAATACGGCAATGGAAAGATATCCATTTATAACAAACGGCAACGGAGCGAAATTGCCATATAAAATGGATAAACGAATCATCATTATTGCATTATTGACGGTGCTCGCCGTAGTGCTTACGGTAGTTCGGGAATCGAACGACGCCGGTGCGATGACTTTTTCTCTTCTGTCTACCACAAAGCAGGAGATATCAGGTGACCGGGTTCATCGTATGGCTGATACTACACTGCGCGCACTGGGGATCAAAAAAGAGTTTATCCGTCCGGTAAAGAACCGGAAGGATGTACGCGTGCTGATGCCTTCGACTTTTGATCCAATTTCTTTCGTCAAAGCGATGAAGGATTCATTGGACGAGTTTAACGCACAGATCATATCTATCGAGAATGCCAAAGAGAAGACCTCCATTGTCCAGATAAAGGATGAGGAAGAGATTCTCAGGAGTTATATTTTCAGCAAAGAACCTGTCACAGCTATAAAGAAAGGAGTTTCACCATCGGTACCAAAGAAACAACCTCGGTAATGGAAAAGATCGTGTCGCTGGCAAAGCGGCGCGGGTTTGTATTCCAATCAAGTGAAATATACGGTGGGCTCAACGGATGCTGGGACTACGGTCCGTTGGGAGTTGAATTGCTGAACAATCTTAAGCAGACGTGGTGGCGTTCCATGACCTACCGTGATGATATCGAAGGTGTTGATGCCTCCATATTAATGCATCCGCGGGTTTGGGAAGCCTCCGGTCATGTGGCCAATTTCACCGATCCTATGGTGGATTGTAAACAGTGCAAAGCACGATATCGCGTTGATGTATTGATGGATGAATTGAACACGAAGAAAAAAAAGGATGTCTTGCGGGAGATGTTCCCGGGAGAATTCGAAGGGCAACAGGCGGACGAGAAGATCAATACAGAGTTTACTGCACGAATATCAGACGATGCGTCCGTCGCAACGGCGATGAAGAGCATTGCCTGTCCGAACTGCGGTACGAAAGCATCGTTCACCGATGCGCGCCAATTCAATTTAATGTTCAAGACATTCGTCGGTCCCGTGGAGGACACGAACAATGCGGTCTATCTCCGTCCTGAAACCGCTCAGGGAATTTTCGTCAATTTCTTGAATGTCCAGAATGCTTCGCGGCAAAAACTTCCGTTCGGGATAGCGCAGATCGGCAAAGCGTTTCGCAATGAGATCAACACGAAGAATTTCCTTTTCCGGACACGCGAGTTCGAACAGATGGAGATGCAGTATTTCGTCAAACCGGGTGAAGAGGATAAGTTCTTCGAGTACTGGCGCGGCGAACGAATGCAATGGTTCCTGGACCTGGGTATGAAACAGGAGAATCTGCAGTGGCATAAGCATGAAAAACTTGCCCATTATGCGAAAGCGGCATTCGATATCGAATTCAAATTTCCGTTCGGATGGGGTGAGATCGAAGGGATCCACAGCCGGACGAATTTCGACCTGTCCCAACACGAACAATTTTCAAGTAAGTCGTTGAAATATTTCGATGAACAGTCGAAAGAGAAATTCGTACCATTTGTGATTGAAACATCTGCGGGAGCGAGCCGTTCGTTCATGGCGTTTCTATGCGCTGCATATGACGAAGAAATGGTCGAAGGCCCCGAAGGGGGAGGAGAGATGCGCACAGTTCTGCACTTGCATCCCAAACTGGCGCCAATGAAGGCAGCGATTTTGCCGCTGGTGAACCGGGACGGGATGGACGACATCGCCCGGAAGATGACTAAAGACCTGCAAAAATATTTTCGCGTATTTTATGATGACAGTGGTGCCATCGGCCGGCGGTACCGTCGGCAGGACGAAATAGGAACGCCGTTCTGTTTCACCGTGGATTCTCAAACCCTACAGGACCAAACGGTCACTGTTCGCGAACGGGATACGATGAAACAGGATCGTGTATCGATGGACAGCGTACAGGAATATCTACTGACGCGGATGTAATCGTACCAATGGCGGAACATCCTTGCAGCGGGGATGTTCTTTTCTTGTCGGAGATTACTGTATGAACTCTACACTTAAAAATATCTTTGTGAATCCGGAATTGGATTACCTGCGCTCCGGTTGGCGCATCGGCATCTTTTTCCTGATTACCGCAATGTGTACTACCGTCATTACCGAGCCGGTCGTGAAACTTTTAAAGATGATTCCCGGATTACCGATGGAAGTCGCCGGGACATTCATTTTTTATCTGACGACCACTCTTGCCGTTTGGCTGGTCCTTCGCTTTGTTGATAAGCGCCCGTTTAAATCTATTGGTGTAACGTTCGCTTCCGGATGGGGAAAACAACTTTTCCAGGGATTCCTTTTCGGTTCAGGAATGTTGACCGTCATTTTTGTGATTGAATATTCGACAGGAATGGTAGTCATTGAATTCAGGGGAGTAAACATGGTGGAGGGTTCTATCATATTCCTGAATAGTATATTACTTTATACGTTTGTCGGGTATGGAGAAGAATTTCTCTTCAGAGGATATTTCTATCAGACCTTCATCGAAGGCTCGAGCTCTCTCATTGCCACATTGACCATTTCCCTGGTGTTTGCACTGGCGCACAGTCAAAATCCCAACGTCTCCCTTTTCGGATTGATCAACGTCGGATTGGCAGGTATTTGGTTCTCCATTGCATATCTCAAAACGAAAGCGCTCTGGCTACCCATTGGACTGCATATTTCCTGGAATTTCTTTCAGGGATTTGTCTATTCCTATCCTGTCAGCGGCACAACATCCGAAAGGGTGCAGATTGGCACGGCGATCGTTAATGGCCCCGAATGGCTGACCGGAGGGACATTTGGACCGGAAGGAGGAGCGCTGGCAACTTTAATGCTTATCATCGGGACGTTTCTGATATATCGATGGGATTGGGTGTCGGCGTCAGGAAACGCATGGAGCGTTGAACAATGGCGTGAAGAGCGAAAACAACAAATCGCACTCCGGATGCCGGAACCAGTGCAAACCAATCAGTGAGACAGTAGTTGCGCGCCATCATCCTTATCATTCTCTTCACCTCTGCCGCATCATCACAGTGGATCACATCGCCGGAATTTGATGCACAGGCAAAACGTGGTATCGCCGCTGTGTATAATCTGGAATTTGAAAAAGCTCAGGGTGAATTCTCCTCTCTTGCTAAAGACTATCCCTCCTACCCGGCAGGAATTTTTTTTCTGGCAATGATCGACTGGTGGAAAATCCTGATGACCATCGATGATGAATCATACGATGATGCTTTTATTGGTAAAATGGACGAAGTCATCGATCTGTGCGACAGTTTGTTGGATGTGAATGAGAATGATGTGGGAGCGCTCTTTTTTAAAGGCGGCGCACTGGGATTCCAAGGCCGCCTGCGAGCGAACCGCAGCAGTTGGATTAAAGCGGCTAACGACGGACGGCTCGCATTGCCAATTGTTCAAAAGGCATATACACTCGCTCCTGATAATTACGATATCCTTCTCGGGATCGGCATCTATAATTATTATGCATCGACCATTCCAGAGAAATATCCGATCGTGAAACCGGTGATGGTGTTCTTTCCAACCGGTAATAAACAAAAGGGGATTGAACAGCTCACACTGGCGTCCGAGCATGCAAAGTTTGCTGCTCTGGAATCGAAATACTTCCTGCTGCAATTGAATTATAATTACGAAAGGCAGTATAGTAAAGCATACGAGCTTTCCACCTCGCTGTTCAAGCAGTTCCCGAACAATGTCGTTTTCCACCGGTACGTCGGCCGCAGTTCGTTCTCTTTGACGAAATACGGAGAATCGCAATCAGCTTTTCAGGAGATCCTGAGACGATGTGAAAGTGCGCAGCGCGGATATTCCAATATTGCAAAACGGGAGGCGCTGTACTATCTCGGTTTAATCGCCATGACGATGGAGCAATATGAACAGGCATTACAGTATTTCTATCAATGCGATGAACTCTGCCGGATCGTCGATAAAGACGATGATTCCGGATTTATGGTCATGACGAATTTGAGGATCGGAATGGTCTTTGATGTGCAAAAGAAACGAAATTATGCTATACTGCAGTATCAAAAGGTCCAGCGCTTGAAAAAGTTCGAGAATTCACATGAACTGGCATCACAATATCTGAAGGCTCCATTTATCCCATGAACGATATATCTTTCTTTATCATTTTAGCAGGAATTGTAGCGGGAGGTGCCGAAATTCTCGGCGGTGCGTTTGTTGCATGGCAGCGGGAGCTGTCGAAACGAATTCAGGAAAATCTGATCGCTCTTGGTGCCGGATTCCTGTTGGCATTGGTCATGATCGACCTTCTGCCGGAAAGTATCGAAAACATCGGCAATTCCGCACCGTTGTGGATGCTGTTCGGATTCAGTGTAATCCATTTCGTCGAACATACCGTTGTAAAGCATCTGCACTTTGGCGAAGAAACGCATTCCCATGTAATGGTCTCCAAGATTGCCAGCACGTCGGCCTTTTGGGGATTGTTCATCCATGCGTTTTTTGACGGGTTGGCGATTTCCTCAGGAATGTACTATGATCTGCCTCTCGGCATTCTGATTTTCATAGCCATTTTGCTGCACAAATTTCCTGAAGGATTGACAATCGCTTCCATCATGCTCGCGTCCAACCAATCACGAAGAACAGCGGTGAAAGCCACGGCAGGCATTGCCGGCGGCACAATGATCGGAACCTTTATGATTTTCTTCCTGCAGAATATGGATCAGCAGATCACAGGTTTTGCATTTGCATTCTCTGCAGGAGCGGCACTGTATGTTAGCGCAAGCGATTTGATTCCGGAGATCAACCGTTCGGACAATAGGATCCTTTCACTTGTCGTTTTTGTCGGAATGGTGATGTATTATGGCAGCGGCGTGCTCCTGAAAGGAATGATCGGACACTGAACGCTAAAACTAAGTTAGTAAAAATAAAAATCCCTCGCTGCAATCGAGGGATTTTTATTTTTCAAATGAAATAAGAAGGGATTACACATCCAACGCAATAGTGAATCTGCTGATATTGCCGATCTCACCATAGGAGTTGTAACTGTAATCAAGCCTGAGGGTCTTCAACACAAGTCCGCCGCCGAAGGAGAAACCCGTCATGCCGGCCGAGGTGCCGATCTTCAGTTCTTTTCGCCGTTCATTGTTATAACCGAACCTGAACCGGAGCGTTTTGCTGAGTGTGAATTCGCCGCCAATAGTAAACGATGTGAATTTGTCCAGGAACGAATTCTGTTCTTCGTTCAATTTATGGAAGTTTACATTCAGATGAAGCGGAAGATGCTGCGGTTTGATCGTGCCGCCGATCGTTATATCCAGAGGAAGTGATTCTATCGTGGTTCCGTATGCATCGACCTGAGTTCCGAGATTAGAGATGACAACACCGAGAGTGATAGGATCATCTCCGGAAATTAGATATAGTAATCCTAGATCCGCAGCAAACGCTGAAGAACTTGCTTCAGCGATGGACGAGTGAATATATTTTCCAGTGACGCCGTAATACAGATTCTCTTCCAGCGGATTGGCCAGCGAAATGGATGCAGCCAGGTCACCGGCTGAAAATGTTCCCAATTTATTTGCAAGAACATCGGTCTGATCGAATATACCGTAGTCGACATAATTAACCCCGATGCCTACCACGCCAAGATCTTGAATCTCCTGAGTGTATGCTGCAAATCCGGCGTTGATATCCAACAGATGGCTGGTATAGCCAAAAGCGGCGACCGGGGTGAGGGATGTGCCAATGCTGGCGGGATTATAAAAGATCCCCGCAGGATCCCCGCTCATCGAGACGAAACTGCCGGCCATTGCCGCAGCGCGGGCACTAACGTCATTCTGCAGGAATTGATACGTCGGCCTGTCTCCTGCATGAAGTGAAACGGTTATCAGAATCCATGAAAAGATGTTGCGAATGAAGTTCAAGCGCTTCATTATTCCTCCATAATGCAGTGATCGGAATGTTCTAATAGTGTACGGCAACGCAAAATGTTATTGTGTACGGAATTAGTAGCAATCGATCATGAATCCAATGTAATTATCTGCCGATTGAAATTCAATATTTTTATCTCAAAGGAATTATTCCTATACTTGAACTGTATGAAGAACGTTTTGTCCCGCTTTCTTTCCTTAATTGTGCTCGCCGGCTGTGCCGGTCAGCGGCCGCCCGAGGGCGGACCGGTCGATACCGTGCCGCCGGAGATTATTTCCGTGTTTCCGCAGCCGAATACCGTCAATTTTTCCGAACAGAGCATCCTTCTGGAATTCAATGAATATGTCGATCGTCGATCTACGGAAGAAGCTATTTTTATATCTCCCGCGATTGAGGAGAAGGAATTCGAATGGAGCGGAACAGAACTGGAAATTACGCTCAATGAAGAACTTCGAAAGAACACCACCTATGTTGTCACCGTTGGTACGGATGTCATTGATATTCGTGCCAGAAATAGAATGGCGAATTCATTTACATTATCCTTCTCCACCGGACCAAAGATTGATAACGGCGCCATCGTAGGGAAAGTCTTTGATGAAAAATCGGAAGGTGTGATGATTTTTTCCTACCGAATAGACAATATATTGGCAGATACACTGAATCCGGCCGTTACAAAACCGGATTATCTGACACAGACAGGCAAGGATGGTGAATTTTTATTAAAGAATCTCGCTTCGGGAAAGTACCGAGTCTTTGCGATTCGTGATGAGTACCGGAATCTGCTATATGATCCGGAAACGGATGATGCCGGGACGACTGACGATATCATACTAACAGAGAACGATACACTGAAATCCGGTATAGCATTCACGGTTGCGAAAAAGGATACCACACCGCCGCGACTGTCTTCGGTCCAGGCGCCGGATGATCATCACGTGACGATTCTGTTTAGTGAACCGATGGACACGGCATCTGTCCGATTGAACAACTTTATTGTCAGCGACACATTATTCCAGCGCTCGCTTCCTCTGCGTCAACTGTTTCCGAACAACGACCTGTTGAACAGTTTTTCACTTGTTACAGAGAAACAATCGCCGGATGAACGGTATGTTGTGATGGTCCGTTCTGTAACCGACCGTAACGGATTTGTGATTAATCCTCTCGCGAACACCAAGCAATTTAACGGTTCCTCCGTCCGGGATACGATTCCGCCGGCGCTCACCGGCACAGTGTTGAAAGATCCTGCGGCAATAATTTTCCCCAATGATCCTTTCTGGTTTACGTTCAATGATGCACTTCAGCCGCTTCCGGATTCGGCACTGTTGCTGCGCCGGGCGAGGGATAGTTCGTTGATTTCTACCGACGCTTTGATGGACAATCCGGCGAAGGTTACACTTGTCCCGACCGTTCCGGTATCCATCAATGAACAATTGCTGTTGACCATCCATTGGAAAAAAATTAAAGATCTTTTCGGGAATTCGTTGAAGGACAGCGTGACCGGGATGAAATTTATTACCACCGATCCTGAAAATTATGGAAGTATCCAGGGGGCGTTTGCGGGCCTCTCCGCAACGTCAACGATAATTCAGGCTGAAAATATCAACGACAGGAAACAAGCTGCGCGGAAGGTAAAACCCGGACAGTCAGGAGCGTTTAATTTTTCGCGACTGCCGGAAGGGCGGTACATACTGAAAGCCTTCGAAGATAACAACGGCAATATGGTGCAGGACGCCGGTACTGTTTTCCCATTCCTTCGAGCGGAACGATTCTCATTCTATAAAGATACGATCCGGGTCCGTGCCCGCTGGCCGGTCGACGGAGTTCTCTTTAAATCGAACTAGTGCCGATTCTACAAAGGAATCTTGCATTCATCTCTCAAATGCTTCAACTCCCCATCTGATTGACATCATTCGAGACGTTGCTCCATGTGACTATGAATAAATACAATCCAAAGAATTGGACAACACTAGATTAATCGATGACGGATGTGCTGTCAATCGGTGTCGGCAGCGGTGGTTTTGGTGGTTGGTTTTTGATGATCCGGTCCGGCACGATCCATGCCTTTCTAAATCCCTGTTCCTGAAACATCTGAAGCAGCGGTTTTGCCTCTGCACGATTCACAAAATCTCCCACGCGTATCTTGTACGTCGGAGCTTCGAACACGAGATAAATCCAAAGATCGTGATTTGCCAGCGTCAGCGCATTACGCGTTGTATTTGCCTCGTCAAAATTGTTTGTTGCCAGCAGTTGAATGCGGAATCCCTGCAATGTTTCCGGCGGCGCAGCTGTCAATTGATCGATAGAGCGGCCGTTCGTTTTGGTGCTGTCATTCCGTTTGAAGAGATACACTTCGGTGTCGTAAAAGGATGGTTTAAATGACCGTTCGAATGTTCCTAACAGTTCCTTTCGCTGCGTGTATGAAGAATGAGCACCGGAATCGGATTGTGGATAGACAATGCTAGAGAACAGTATGATCGAAAAGAATAGTTTCACGGGTTAAGTGTTTATTTGGTCCAATAGGAAACCCAGCAATCCGGGTAATCCTTCGGATATTGGGACTGCAGTTTTTTCATGAAATTCAGTGCGAGGGATTTTGTGGAGAACGTTCCGATGCAGACGCGTGTGAGGCTGATGGTACTGTCGTACAGCACACGAACAGGAAGAGTAAATCGTTGTGCAAGTTGACGTTGATGACGTTTGATATTGCCTTGCTGCCGGAACGCACCGATCTCTACCGTATAGAATTTCTTTGGAGTTGATGCTTTGACAGAAATGGTGGAAGTCGGCGCCCCCTGTTTCTTTCGGCTCAAAACATCAACGGTGTCTGCCTGCATGGAGAATCGTTGTGCGGATGTATGGGAATTCTGTTTTGACTTCGGCCGTTGTGCCGGGACGCTTTGTTCAGGCTGTGTCGCCTGAGGCCTCGCCAAAGTATCGAATTCTCCCAGTTCGGTGAGTGAAGAGTCATCCGTTGCCTGGTCGGAGGAAGAGCATCCGGCCAGTACTCCCGCAAGAGCGGCGATAATAACAAATTGGACGAGGGGTTTAATATTTTGCTCCTGCTGTTCCGATATTCTCGATCGGGTGCCACGTTGTTTTGATTTCCTGGAGATCAAGGATCATGTACGGATGTTCATTTTCTTGGCGCGACCAATCCTTTTCCCACACATAGTTCCGTTTCACATTGAGCGCCGATTGCTGTGCGATCGTTTTCTTTTCCTCTTCATTGTTTCTGCAATAGATGACTGCGTTGACATCCATATGACTGGAAAAATGTTCGTGCAGCTCTTTGCTGGTCCCTGTTAGAATGTTAACCACTCCGCCGGGGAGGTCCGATGTAGCAAGTACCTCGGCAAACGTAACAGCGCACAGCGGCTTCTGTTCCGATGCGAGGACGACACAGGTATTACCGCCGGCAATACACGGTGCAATCACCGAGATTAGTCCGAGAAGGGATTGTTCTTCCGGGGCGATGATGGCAACGACGCCGGTCGGCTCCGGCACCGAAAAGTTGAAATGGGACGATGCAACAGGATTCACCGTGCCGAACAGTTGTTGATACTTGTCGCACCATCCGCTGTAATAGACAAGCCGGTCGATGGCGGCGGTAACCTCGCCGGCTGCGGATTTCCGTGAACTGCCCTGTAGGACTAGCTCGTCGATAAATTGGACTTTCCGTCCTTCCATCATCTCTGCAATGCGATAGAGAATCTGCCCCCGATTAAATGCAGCACGGCTAGACCATCCGCCGAAGGCATTGCGGGCGGCAACAACTGCGTTCCGGAAATCCTTGCGCGAGGAGAGACAAATGTTGGCGACCGGTTGTTTCTTTTTGTTGGTCAATGGATAGAATCTTCCGCTTTCCGTGCGGGGGAATTGGCCGCCGATATAGATCTTATATGTTTTCAATATTTCTACGCGGGACATAATTGTCTTCCGAATAATTATAATTGTAAGTAGGGGAGAAGGCCGTGCAGTCCCCCTTCACGTCCGTATCCGCTCTCCTTATAACCGCCGAACGGAGAGGTAGGATCAAATTTGTTGTAGGTGTTTGCCCAAACTACGCCGGCTCTCATCTTTGTCGTCAGATTGAAGATCTTTGAACCTTTATCTGTCCAGACGCCGGCGGAGAGTCCATAAGGAATGTTGTTGGCTTTTTCGATTGCTTCTTCCACGGTGCGGAATGTTTGTACCGCAAGTACGGGTCCGAAGATCTCTTCCTGAACAAGCCGATGCGATTGAGAGGTATTCAAAAACAGTGTCGGCTTACAGAAGTATCCTTTGGACGGGAGTGTGCAGGAACTTTCGTAGAGTTCAGCTCCTTCATTGATACCGATAGTAATATACTCGCGAATCTTCTGCAACTGTTCTTTCGAGTTGATCGCACCGATATCGGTATTCTTGTCCATCGGATCACCGACGATGAGTGTTTCCATCCGGTCCTTCAGTTTTTTGATAACGATATCAGCGACACCTTCCTGAACCAATAATCTGGATCCTGCACAGCACACGTGTCCCTGGTTGTAAAAGATACCATTGACAATTCCTTCAACTGCTTGATCAATCGGTGCATCATCGAACACAATATTTGCCGCCTTCCCGCCTAACTCAAGTGTCGCTTTCTTTCCGGTTCCCGCGATCGCTTTTTGGATAATTTTCCCCACGTCGGTACTGCCGGTAAACGCCACTTTGTTTACTTTCGGGTGATTCACAATGGCGGCACCGGTTTTCCCAAATCCGGTAACAATATTGACGACTCCATCCGGCAGTCCGCTCTCGGCGATAAGTTCGGCGAGTTTTAATGCGGTTAATGATGTCGACTCGGCCGGTTTCAAAACAACGGTGTTGCCGGTGGCAAGGGCAGGGGCGATCTTCCATGCTGCCATGAGCAATGGAAAATTCCACGGAATAATCTGTCCGGCAACGCCGACCGGTTGAGGTCTGCGATTGGGGAATGCATATTCGAGCTTGTCTGCCCAGCCGGCATAATAAAAGAAATGGTTTGCGGCGAGGGGGATGTCAATATCACGCGATTCCCGTATTGGTTTACCGCCATCCATTGTTTCGATGACGGCAAATTCACGGGCACGCTCCTGGATCATTCTTGCAATACGATAGATGTATTTTGCCCGTTCCTTCCCGGGCATTTTTCCCCAGACAGCGGTTGATGCTTTTGCAGCGGAAGACACTGCATCGTCCACATCCTTTTCATCTGCTTCGGCAATTTCGGCGATTTTTTCCTCAGTGGCAGGATTGATCGTCGGAAAATATTTTTTACTGTGCGGCTGGACGAATTCGCCGTTGATAAACAGTCCGTATTGTTTTTTTAAATGGATATGGTCTTTGCTTTCCGGTGCAGGAGCATAGGTCCAATCGTTGAAGAATTTCAACGATGTTCCTTCGGCGTCGATTGATTCTGTTTTATTCATAGTCATTCATTTTGTTAACAAAAGCAGCTATCTACAGTAACATGAACGGAGCGCATTAATCGATAGAAAAATAGTCTTTTCCTTGATACGAGCCTTTTTGCTCCTTTGCAATCTGCATCAGGATGTCGTTGGCAAGACTGCTGGCGCCAAAACGGAACCATGTATTACTCATCCAAGCATCGCCAAGAGTTTCGTGGAGCATTACCAGATAATGGACGGCGAGTTTTGCCGTGGAAATGCCTCCGGCAGGTTTCATCCCGACCATTTTTCCGGTTTTATAATAGTGATCCTTGATCGCTTGCAGCATTACCAGCGTGACCGGCATAGTTGCGGCGGGTTGGATTTTCCCTGTGGATGTTTTTATGAAGTCGGCGCCGGCATATATGGCAATATCACTGGCGCGGCGGATATTGTCCAACGTTGACAGCTCACCTGTTTCCAGTATCACTTTCAACCGTGAAGTACCGCAAGCTTCTTTCACTGCAGAGATCTCATCATACACAAAGCTATAATTCCCTTCCAAAAACTCTCCCCGGGAAATGACCATATCGATTTCATCGGCTCCTTCTTCCACGGCAAAACGAACATCGCTAAGTTTCACTTCCCTGGTTGTATTGCCGCTAGGAAATGCCGTTGCAACTGATGCGACATGTATCCCGGTGCCGGCTAAAGATTGCTTCGCTGTACGGACATGGTTAGGGTAGACACAAACTGCAGCTACATTGGGGAGATTGGGCAGTTGATCGCACAAGTGGGAAGCTTTGTAGCACATTTGTTTCACTTTCCCCGCGGTATCTTTCCCCTCCAGTGTGGTCAGATCGATCATGCTTAGAGCGAGTTTCAGCGCCTGCATTTTTGAAGACTTCTTAATGCTGCGGGTGGTAAACCGTGCCACTCGCTCTTCAATACCGACCTGATCAATGACAGGACTCATGCGAAAATTCGGTAATTCAATTGTTTTCATCATTTTATGACGGTCATTTTCTTAATATCGGAATGATTCCCAGATGTAAATCTATAAAAATAAACCCCCGATGACAACTGTTTAGCATCGAATTTTATTGAATACCTGCCGGGTGCCATGTTTTGATCTAAAATTGTCGAAAGTTCCTGCCCAAGTAAATTATAAACGCGAAGTGCAGTTCGACCCTGGTGGGCAACGGAAAATTCTATCATTGTTTCAGGATTGAAAGGATTCGGGAAATTTTGCGCCAAAAAATAAGAATAGGGAACGGAAGTTTTCGGAACATCATTCGTAATGGACGAATATGCCATAACTCTGATATCATCCAGATACCAACCGTCCGATTCGCGCCAGCCGTCGGAAGACAAACGAAACCGGAGAATGATCTCATTTCCAACAAAAGGAGTGAGATCTGCGGACTGCTCCACCCAGCTCAATCCCGGTGTGTAGGCATCATATCCAAATACATTCACCGGTTGCTTGCTCGGACTGCCATCAGAAGTTCTTCCCGAACCATTGCGTGACAGTTTCGTTTTCAGTGAGGTCCAACTTGTTCCTCCGTTCGTTGATACTTCAATGACTGCGAAATCCCAGGTGGACTCAATTTTCCATTGTGTTCGGAATTTCAATTCTGCAAACTGATACTCCAGAAGCGAAAGTGGAGAGAGTAACGTCAGCGAACGATCCGCAAAGGGTTCGTAATTGCCGGCGGGACTATCGGTGAAGCAGGAGTTTCCGGTGAGCAGATCGTTTGTTACGTTCCATCGTGAATCAGTCGACCATAACGAAGTAGATTGAGCGCTGTCGTACAGCAACACTTTAGGTTCACCAGATATGAATGTGATGCTGTCATTCATCATTCCACCTGATGCTATGGTGAATGTTATTTTCGAAGCAATGCTAGTCGGTCCATCAACACTCAAAGCGTTATACGAGAATTGCAGTTCCTTTTCTCCCATAGACGGTATAATTCCTGTTTGGATAAAGGGAGTCACAATTCCGGTATTTGCTGTCAACTGGATTTTCGTGTCCTGCAATTCCTCCAGACCGTTGTTCACAATCCGCACAGTAATGGTGTTAATGTTTACGGAAAATGACCTGATGGAAGGATAAGCGCCGGCATAATGAGCAAGTAAATTATTTTGGAGAACATTTTCCTGGGCTAAGGGGTAAATAAGTGATGTAGCCGGCCAGAAAAAACCGGTCGTTCCGACTTCTGGAGTGAGTGAATACGTTCGGGATTTTGCCGAATCGCTGTACATAAAATCGTCGGAATTTCCCCGGGTGGAATAACCGACAGTTTGCTGATCCGTACCGATTGAATACCTGTTTATCATCGACATGTGATACGTCCATGTCCGAAACAACAGCGAATCACTGCTTTCAGAAGAACTGTATCCCCACGGATAGATCAAATAGTTACCGTACGAATGGTAATTGAAACACGCCTTAATGGTGTGTGTTGTGAGGAATTGTTGGAGAGTGTATATCTCCGGTTCAGAAAAAGGGTGAGTTCCGCGGTAATCCTGCGCTGAGGTAATCGTTGAGGACCCGTCGTTCGGTGCATCCCACATGAAGAACGGGCCGTAATTGCGGTTGAGATCGACGCCATATGTATCGTCGCTGTTCTTCCGCCGGTTCTTCCTCCACATTCCTCCGCCGTTGGGATTCGTCGATTGGTTATGCACATATCCGTCCGGATTGACCACGGGAATGAACCATAACTGGCGGTGTTGTATAAGATAGGCTGCTTCCGGATCGGATTGATAATTCTCCAAAAGCCACCACATGTAATAGATGAGCGTCATCATTCCCTGCGGCTCGCGGGCGTGATGAAGCGCTGTATAGAGCACTTCAGGCTCGTTTGTTTCATTAATGTCCGGATTGTCCGAAATTTTTACAGCATAAATTGTTCTTCCCTCGATAGAAGTGCCGACGAAATCCTTTACAGTGATCAAATCGGGATAGAGAAGCTGCATGGAATCGAGTTGCTGAATAACCTCCTGATATGTTAAAAATCCTCCCATTGCACCGTACCGGAAGTTTTTCGGAACATTGTTAGCAAATACTTGCTGTTTCGAAATATCCTGTGACTGTTGTTTCTGATAATATAGATCCCAATCCGCAATTTGTACTCGATAAGGAATCCCTGAGGTTTGTAACAGATGTAATTCTGATTCATTGAGGAAAACAGAAATTGAGCTTCCGATCTTGCCGGTAAAATGGTCCACGGCTATTCCCAGAGAAGAGAGTTGTCGGTATTCACCAATAGTCTGCACCGGAATTTCTACTTGGCTGTAACGTTCCTGCGAAAAGAGCAGTGAGATGCAAAAGAGAAAAATGGAGAGGAATTTCATCGTGTCAGCACCATTCTTTTTGACGAAGTCGCATTGCCCGACTGCAGTGAATAAAAATAGAGGCCGGAAGGAATCATTGAGGCATCGAACTCGACAGTGTAAACACCAGCTTCCAGTTCCTGGTTGACCAGAACAGCGATTTTTTGGCCGAGAGAATTAAATACTTTCAGTGAAGTAAATTCGCGCGACTGTAGTTTAAATGATATCTTCGTGGATGGATTAAAGGGATTAGGATAATTTTGGAATAATTCAAAACGATCCGGCGTTCTACTGTCGCGATCTCGCGCCATCGACGTAACACCCTGTGTGAGTTCTATATTGAACGATTCGAGCAATCCGGGAAGAGTGTTCACCGTTTCCAATCTGGTAATATATCCAGGTTTGGAAAAAGAAATAGTGTGCGTACCTTCAGCTGAACCGTACAAATACTTTCCGGCAGAGTCGGTCATGATCGATCTTCCCATTTCTGTTACAGTAACCTTTACATCCGCTAGGGGGGCGTTAGTTCCCGCATCGCGCACCACTCCGTTCACCCGTCCTCCTTTTTTTTCATCGACGGTAAAGATGTATAATCCTGTATTCATATCCGAGACAGCAATTTTTCCTGATGCGAAATAAGGATACACGCCCCAGCTGCCGGCGAATAATGGTGCGCTCGGATTGGAATATGTTTTATAAAACGCCACTTCGATGGGAGTATAAGGATCTGATATGTCCAGCACACGGAATCCTTCCGTATAATAAGCGATATACAGGTAGTTTCCTTTCACGAACGAATTATGAATGCTGGTGTTTGGATTGGACATCCAGGAAGAAATCTCTATCGGATTTTTCTTGTCGGAAATATCGTAAATATGGAGTTTGCCGTTTGACGCCTCGCTGGAGACATACATGTACCTGCTGTCATCACTCAGCCATACCTGGTGAGACCAAAATTCCGGGATCGTTGGTGTGACGCTGACCATGACACCGGCACTTTTTTCAGTAAAATGACCTTTCATCGTGAAATCAACAATGTCCACACTCCCGTCGAAAATTGCAGCTGCATACAGCGTATCATTTCTAATGAACGCATCATGCACATAGGGAGTGCTTCCTTTTCCGTATGACCCCACCTGTTTCGGATTCAGCGGATCCTCAATATCCATAATGCGTGTTCCGCCGAAATCGCCCCCATTCACATAAAGATAGTTCTTTTCAATGCTCACCGTATGTGCCCGGTAATAGAGCTTCGTTGTCAATGGTGAAATATCGACGGTATCGATCCACACAAATGATTTTTTGAACGACGCAGAGTCTGGAAGTGTACTGAGATCAACGATTTGGATACCGGCTCTCTTTGCAAGATCACTCCCTTCGGAACCAATGAATAGATAATTACCGTATGTACGAAATTCATGGTACTTATAGTATGAATATGGGCCGGGGAGAAATGCTGATTCTTTTAAGTCGGAAGCGGTGATGTCGACAATGGACGATCCTAATGTCGTGCCGATAATCGCGTATTCTTTTCCGGAAGGAGAAGTCCATCCCCAGATCTCCGAATAGTCATTCCTGCTGTTCGGATCGATTGCTTTGCCGGTATTCTCATATTTGTTCATCTGTCCGAAGAGCGAAACATGATAACTCGTTTGTCCTTGAAGGGAGAGTGTGCACAAACTAACCAGCAAGAGTATTCTCTTCATTTCATCCAGGGGAATGGGTAGAGAAAAAATATCCGAAGTGTTTTTTCACTTCGGACGAGGGATTGGTAAAAAGTAACAAAAAAAAGACTATTCGGAAAGCGTTACTTTAAACCAACCACGGATTGAATTGCAGAGATAGAGGGCATCGGAATTGCGTAAATCTTCTAATTTGATCACTTTTTCGGATGCATGGGGATTTGTTCGAAGTACTTCGTTTCGAAAAATTCCCGAAAGTACGCCGCAGTGGATCGGCGGGGTAAAAAGGTGACCGTTTTTTTCCACGAAGAGATTTGTCACCGTTCCTTCCGTTACATCACCATTCTCATTTAAAAATATGTAATCGGCAATCTTGTCATCGTCTGCTTTTTTCCAATATCTATTGTAAATTTCACGCCTTGTTGTCTTATGGAACAAGAAGATATCGGCAGAGTTAGTCCGTTCGGGTGCGACAGTAATAACTGTCCTGTGGATTTCCGTATATTCTCGTGCTTCGACTGTGGGTACTCCGGATTTTGATAGCAGCAGTCGCACTCTATATCGCTTGTCCGAATGGAAAACGCGTGCAGAAAGCAACAGTGCATCGATGATCTTTTCTCTATTGAACGGGAATGAAAAATAGTCGGCGGAATCTTCCAACCGGCGCACATGCTGGTCAAAAAAGGTAAATGTTTTTTCCCAAAGGAGAGTTTCGATCAATTGGAAGTCCGGCCGGTCTTGCAGCAGAAAAGAGGCTTTCAGTGCACACTCATTAAATTCACTTTCAGGCTTGGAGTCGTACACGATACCGCTTCCAACCCCCATGATCCCTGAACTGCCGTGCACTTCCACTGTGCGGATGGCGACATTGAATACTGCTTCGTCGTTCGGAGAGATGAAACCGATCGCTCCGCAATAGATGCCGCGAGAATTTTTTTCCAATTCATTGATAATCTGCATCGTGCGGATTTTCGGTGCACCGGTGACAGAACCGCAAGGATGGAGCGAGCGGAAAATATCATAATACCCGGATTCTTTTTTTAGCATCCCGTGAATGGTGGAGGTCATCTGCAGCACTGATTCATATCGTTCGATGGAATACATTTCACTGACGTTTACCGATCCGTTCTCACAGATCCTTCCGATGTCGTTTCTTAAAAGGTCGACGATCATCAGGTTCTCACTCCGGTTCTTCTCGTCATTCCGCAACCATTCGGAAAGCCGTGTATCTTCTTCTGTGGTGCGGCCCCGTTTGCACGTCCCTTTCATCGGTTTAGCTGTTATGGTATTTCCGATACGCCGGAAAAAGAGTTCGGGAGAAAAGGACAATATCTGTGCTGGACCAAGATTGAGATATGCGCCGAACGGAACATGTTGTTTCTGCCGCAATTCGAAAAAGAAATCACGGGTATCACCCGTAATGTCGAATTCAAAACTTCCAGTGAAATTAACCTGATATGTATCCCCGTTCACAATGTATTTTTTCAGCTGCTTAATTTTCTGGATATAGTCGGGTTTATCGAGTGAGAATTCCGGATGGAGGATTGCTGACTTCATCGACGGTTCTATTGAATTGAGCAACTCAGACTCTAGTTCAATCGGTGCTTCATACACTCCAAGCCAGATAAGTGGCAGTGCTGTTGTTTTATCGAACACATCAAGGATCCTGTCGAAATGATATCCGCATTCATAACTGAAGTATCCTGCGATCCATTTTTTCTGAATCAGCCGCTCTTCAACAGCGCGGAAAAGGGAGGGGATTTCTTCAAATGTGTTCGCAGTGAGAATCTCATCGGGAGAATGGAAGAGAAAGTTCTTCTTATTTGTATTGTCGCGCAGCGAAGAATCCAGAAGAATGGTGTGTTCTTGCTGAAGAAGTGAAAATAAAAAAGCACGGTCGATAATCTGACCGTGCTTTGGCATGTTGAATTGGCTATCCAACCAATTGCTCCAGGTTCGTCTTTAATTTCTGGATGGTCTGTTCGAAGTTCTGTTGTTTATTCTTCTCTTTTTCGATGATCTCGGCAGCGGCTTTGTTGACGAAGCTGTCGTTATTCAGTTTGGCCATCACTCCGCGCAATTGGCCTTCCAGCCGGTCAATCTCTTTTTGCAAACGGTCCCGCTCTATTCCGGTATCAATCAAACCTTTTAGCGGGATAAAAATTTCCTGTCCGTTCACAACGGAACTTGCCGCATATCCTGGTTTTGGAACGGCAATGCCGATCGTCATAATGTCCAAGCGAAGCAGTTTTTGCAGTGCCGACTTGTTGTTTTCCAGGATCGCTTGTTTTTCAAACTCGTTGCAGCTGGCGACGAAATCGATCGCTTTAGACATCGGAATGTTCATCTCACTTCGGATCTGACGGACGGCGGTGATGACATTCTGCAGGAATTCCATCTGTTTTTCAATATCCGGATTAATCCGTGATTCCGTCTGTGCCGTCTGTGGCATTGTGCATCGCATGATTGTTTCATTGTTCTTTCGATCGGAGAGATGTTGAAAAATCTCTTCGGTGACGAACGGCATGAACGGATGCAGAAGTTTTAAGGTTTCTTCGTAGATCGTCAATGCGCGGGTAATGATCGCCCGTTTTAGATGGACATCGCTGGTTTCCTGCATCCGGTTCTTCACGAACTCCACATACCAATCGCAGAAATCCTTCCAGAGAAACTCATACAACAATTTCACTGCATCATTCACGCGGAAGTTATCCATCGCTGCGGTGACTTCTTTTACAGTAGAACTGAATCTCGAAATAATCCATTGATCCGTAAGATCTTCGGAATTATTTGGATTGATAATCGTCAATTGTTCATTGTCAACCGTCAAGAAATCTCTGTGCATCATCAAAAACCGTCCGGCATTCCAGATCTTGTTTGCAAAGTTCCGGCCAATCTCACACTTGTCGTTATCATAAAGCACATCCTGACCGACAGGTGCGATAAATAACACAGTGAATCGTAATGCATCCGCGCCGTACGTGGCGATAACATCCAACGGATCGGGAGAGTTGCCGAGCGATTTGCTCATTTTCCGACCCGATGCATCGCGGATAAGGCTGGTGAAATAGACATGCCGGAACGGTACTTCTCCTTTGAATTCTAACCCGGCCATTATCATCCGTGCTACCCAAAAGAAGATGATATCCGGCGCGGTGACCAGTACATCTGTCGGGTAGAAATATTTTAGGTCGTCGGTCTCTTTCGGCCAATCATGGACGGAAAACGGCCAAAGCCACGAAGAGAACCATGTATCAAGAACATCATCATCCTGTTTCAAATCTTCTTTTTTATATTGCGAACCCTTTGCTTTAAGTTTTTCCCCAGCTTCATGGATGTTTCGTGCCACGATGATGCTGCCGTCCGGCAGATAATATGCCGGAACGCGATGACCCCACCATAACTGACGCGAAATGCACCAGTCGCGGATGTTCGTCATCCAGTGCTCATATGTTTTTGTGAATCGGTCGGGATAGAATTTGATGGTCCCATCCTGCACCGCTTTCAGTGCCGGTTCCGCCAGCGGCTTCATCTTCACAAACCACTGATCGGAAAGATACGGTTCAATCACTGTATCACAGCGGTAGCAATGGCCCACATTATGGACATGATCATCCGTCTTGACAAGCAATTGTAATTTTTCCAGATCACGAAGAAGTTCGCGCCGGCATTCATACCGGTCCAGTCCCTGATATTTCGGCGGGACAATATTGTTCATCTTCGCCGATGTATCCATCACGATCATCTGGGGAAGATTCAACCGGATTCCGGTTTGATAATCGTTTGGATCATGGGCGGGAGTCACTTTCACTGCACCGGTTCCGAATGTCGGGTCGACAAAGTCATCTGCGACGATGGGAATAACGCGGTTCGCTATCGGCACAATCGCATTTTTCCCGATGAGGTCCTTATATCGTTCATCTTTTGGATTGACTGCGACTGCTGTATCGCCTAACAATGTTTCAGGACGTGTTGTGGCAACGACAATGTATTCTTCCGATTTTTCTATCTGATATTTGATATACCAGAGGTGACCTTTACTTTCCACCGGATTCACTTCATCATCGCTTAATGCCGTCTGTTCGCGCGGGCACCAGTTGACAATATATTTTCCCTTGTAGATCAGACCCTTGTCATATAACTGTACAAAGACCTCCTTCACCGCATTGGAAAGCCCTTCATCCATCGTAAATCGTTCCCGCTCCCAATCGCACGATACGCCGAGTTTGCGGAGCTGCGTGTTGATCGTACCGCCGTAGAGTGTCCTCCACTCCCACACACGCTCGACGAACTTTTCACGGCCGAGGTCGCGCAGTGTTGTCCCTTCTTTTCGCAGAGCTTTCTCCACAACATTCTGTGTTGCGATGCCGGCATGATCCGTGCCGGGGATCCAGCACGCTTCAAATCCCTGCATTCGTTTCCAGCGGGTGAACACATCCTGCAGTGTGTTGTTCAGAATATGTCCCATATGCAGGATACCGGTGATATTCGGCGGGGGAATGACGATGGTGTGCGGTGTTTTGTCGGGATTGATCGACGCGTGAAAAAATCCGTTCGATTCCCACCATTGATACGTTTTATCTTCAACTTCTGCAGGATTGTATTGTTTTGCGAGTTCGGACATTCAATAATTCTTTAATAAAAGAGTGATAGGAAATGATTAACGTTCAAGTGCAAGGCTTAACGCAGTGGTCAATTTGAGGACATCTTTGGTAGTTTTGGACAATCGGTCGCTGACGATTTTAACAATATTTTTCAGAATAATATAACCTACCTCGTTATCGCTGTCAGTCAATTGGAAAAACGCTTCGCGTTTCAGCGCAGCAATGGTGCAGCGGGTCTTGGCAACAACATTGGCAGTGCGTTCGCTTTTATCGTCGAACAATCCCATTTCACCGAAAAATGCATAATCATTTGCCGTTAATTTGTTCAGCATCTTGTCGCGATGGTCCATCCCGGAGCCGGAAGATTTCAACAATAAGGAATGGGAGACTTCCACCTCACCGTCGAGTAAAATGTACATCTCATCGCCCAATTCATTCTCTCGGATGATGAAAGATTCTTCGGGAACAGACTTGATTGTCATGATCGATCGTACTTTTTCCAATTTCTCTCTCGTTAATCCGGTGAACAGCGGAATCTTGGCGAGAAAGTCGGTATCGAGTGTTTTCATTCCAGTGTCCCCATGATGACGGCGATATCGTTCTTGTGCAAAACATAATCGAACGGGGGATTAACATTAATGCGTGTTCCGGATTTCTCCGAGACGTTAATTCCTGCTTCACGGAATTTTCGTTCGATAAAGACATCAATGGCCGAGGTATCGTGTGAAAGAATGTCGCTTAGATTCACTGTCTCTTCTTCATTGACAAGCCCGAGAATGGTCCAGTTCTTTGATCGCTTAAAGTCCAGGAACATTTCGCCGAAAGTCTTACCGACAAAGTGTTCCGGTACGGCGACGCGATGTACATCGTTCCCGCGTTCGTAATCCAGCATTTCGCCGGCAACCTGGGCGGCACCGGGATACAAAATGTTATTCGCCAGAAAGAACGCAGTATATTGATCACTGACGATCACTTCGTCTGCATTAGCCCGTTTCACATGCTGCCGGTTTTCCCTGTTCATGATGTGTGCGCACACTTTCAGTTTGGGATTGAGAGATTTCATGGTCAAGATGGCGAGCAATGTTTTCTCATCCGTGCCGACGCTGCTGCTGTCCGGCACGACTAAAGCAGATGCCGCCATTTTTACGTTTGCACGATTCAAAATTGTCTCTCGTGAAAAATCACCACGGACGAATTTCACTTCGATGTTTTGATAGGCATTGATCACCGTTTCGATCCGGTCCGGCGGAGCATCATTGACCAGTACCACCTGCATCTGTTTAGCATGGATGCGGTCGAAGATGCGAAGGACATCTTCCACCTGTGAATTCCATCCGCAAATAAGTGTATGCTGTGTATAGTCGATCTGTTGCAAGCCTTGGCTCTCCTTGATTTTACGCGCAACAAACACTGAAGAGATCGTCGCGGTCAACAGTGAAATTAAAATAACGCCGCTGAGGATAGTCAGGGAAGCAAAGATCCTTCCCAGTTCCGTTTTGGGAACAATATCTCCATATCCTACAGTCGCAACAGTGACAACCGACCACCAGACAGCATCGGCGTACGAAGAGAATTGCTGCGGATTGCTTTTGTGTTCGAAGAAAAAAACGATGACGGCGGTGACGTTAATGACAATAAAAATTGCAATGGTCATCTGGACTATCTGATTGCCGCGCAAAATCCGCAAAGTATGTTTTACTGGTGAGGATTTTTTCATTGCACAGTATGATGAATTGTCCCGATGCCGGTGATCTCGCCGATCAAAATGTCGCCCCGTACGACTTGGCCCACGCCCTCGGGTGTTCCTGTATAGAGTACATCGCCTTCTTCCAGAGTAAAAATGGAAGAGAGGAACGAAATGAGGACATCAATCCTGAAGATCATATGCCGTGTGTTGGAATGTTGACGTTCTGTTCCGTTTACTGACAGCCGAATTTCAAGATTGTGCGGATCGGGAACAGACGTTGCTTCCACAAACGATGACAGCGGCGCTGAAGTGTCAAATCCCTTCGCAATGCTCCAGGGATTTCCAGACTTTTTCGCTTCTGCTTGTCGATCGCGCATTGTCATATCCAATCCGACACCATATCCGGCAATATAGGACAATGCTTCGGATTGCGGAATATTCTTCCCTTTTTTGCCGATTAATACCGTCAATTCAATTTCGTGATGAATATTTTTTGAATAATCGGGAATAATTATGGATTCACCGTTTTGAACCACCGCCGAATTCGGTTTTAAAAAGATAATGGGTTCTTTTGGAACATCTCCTCCCATCTCTTTTGCATGATCAGCATAGTTTTTCCCGACGCAAAAGATATTGTTAATCCGAATTGTTCTGTTGGCAGGGAGCAGTGTCGCTGTTTTCATATAAAAGAATATAAAAAATCTGGAGGAGAATTGAAATAACTATGAAACTCAGTCATTTTTGATTAAATTTGAGTAGAAATTTTTTTTGAAAGGATTTTCCAGTGGCATCAACATATAAAAAAGCCGGTGTGAATATCGATGCCGGTGAAGAAGTAGTTCACCGCATTAAACGGTCGGTCCGCTCCACGTTTACAAAGAATGTTTTAACAGATATCGGGATGTTTGGTGCTTTCTATGAAGCAAAGTTCCCCGGGATCAAACATCCTGTGCTAGTCTCCAGCGTAGACGGGGTCGGGACTAAATTGAAGATCGCTTTTGCCATGAAAAAATATGATACAATTGGTCAGGACCTTGTAAACCATTGTGTTAACGATATTGCTGTCTGCGGAGCCTTGCCGCTCTATTTTATGGACTATTTCGCTACAGGAAAACTGTCGCCAAAGGTGGCGGCAGATGTCATTGGTGGGTTTGCCAAAGCATGTAAAGAAAACGGTTGCTCTATTATCGGCGGAGAAACTGCAGAAATGCCTGGATTTTATCCTGCCGGGGAATTTGATGTTGCAGGGACAATTGTAGGAGTGGTCGATAAATCTAAAATTATAAATGGAAAAGGGATCAAAAAAGGGGATGTGCTTATCGGTCTTCCCTCCAATGGACTTCACACGAACGGATATTCGCTTGCACGGCATGTGCTGTTGCCGAAATTCTCGTTAAAGAAAAAAATTACCGGATTGGAAAACACCCTCGGCGACACTCTGCTGGCCGTCCACCGTTCATATCTTAAACCGATCCGGGTATTAACCGGGAAGAACCTTGTAAAAGGGATGTCCCACATTACCGGAGGTGGAATAGTCGGAAATACTTTGCGTATCGTTCCGAAAGGCCTTCGATTAAAAATCGACTGGCTATCCTGGCAGCGTCCGTATATTTACGATGTAATTCAATCCGTTGGACGGGTTCCGGAGTACGATATGACTCGCGCATTTAATCTTGGAATAGGTTTAGTCTATATTGTCAGTAAAAACAATGTAGATCGTGTTATGACCGAATTGAAAAAACTGAAAGAGAACCCAGTGTTGATGGGGGAAGTGAATTAAACTGTTGTATTATTAGCGCTGCGTTTTGATGCTGTCAATTGCGGCGGAGACATCCTGAATGAAAAATCTCCAGATTTGAGCATCCCGCGACAATTCTTCTGTCTGTTTCTTGAACTCTTCCTGCTTCAGACCTTTCTGTAGAAAGAATTCCTGTACCTTAACTTGGTAAAGGGAATCGGTCTCTTTCTTTTCCATCTTCTCTTTCTCATACAACAGTGTCAATTCAGCATAAGTATTCACAAACTCTTTGGAATAGTTCCTGGATGGTTCTGAAACACAGCCATGAAACGTTGTAATCGCAAAAAAGAACATTGCAGTGTGCCAGAGGGACAAACCTGTCATTTTATATCTTCCTATCTCTTTTCTTGATTATGTAGCCCATTCTTTCTATATTTGTTCACTTTCGTATTAAAAATCAATCAATTTTCCCTAAAAGTAAAGGATTTTCCCAGATTTATGGCAACTACCGCAGATCTTAAGAATGGTGTTTTCATCCGCTTCAATAATGAATTGCACATCGTCGAAGAACATCAGCATCGCACTCCCGGAAACCTGCGGGCATTTTATCAAGTAAAAATGCGGAATATGCGCCACGGTCGTGTCGTTGAGAACCGTTTTCGCTCCGGTGAAGAAATCGAGATCGTACGTGTCGAGCGGAAAAAATTTTCCTATCTGTATCATGATGGTCAAAGCTATAATTTTATGGATCAGGAATCTTTTGAACAAATACCGATAGAGGAATCACTGCTTGGCGGCGGTGCTCAGTATTTAAAAGAAGGTGAGATCGTTGAAATTATGTTTGACGGTTCCCAACCGATCGGAGCAGAACTGCCGTTCAACGTTAATTTGAAAGTAGTGGAAACGGTCCCCGGTGTTAAGGGAGATACTGCAACCGGTGCAACGAAACCGGCAAAGGTCGAATCTGGCGCGACAGTCAATGTGCCGCTCTTTATCAATGAAGGAGATGTGATTAAAGTGGATGTTCGCACGGGACAATATCTTGAACGCGTGAAACAGTAACAGGCTCACCATTCATCCATTAATCTTGGAGCTTCAATGGACTTAAAATATGTAAAGCAATTGTTGGAGATGGTTGAAAAAAGTGCTGTGAATGAAGTTGAGTTAGAAGAAAAAGGTCATAAGATCCGGATCACAAAATCTGCCCCGCAGAATATCATGTCTGCACCGGCGTACCAAATGGCAATGCCGGCACCGGCACCGGCCGTTCATGCATCTACACCAACCCCGCAGGAATCGGCAAAACCAATCCCTGCGGCGGAAGGAAAAAAATACCACGAAGTGAAATCACCGATCGTCGGGACATTTTACCGATCACCGTCACCGGATGCCGCACCGTATGTTGAGGTCGGATCCAAAGTGAAGCAAGGGGGCGTTCTCTGCATCGTTGAAGCGATGAAATTGATGAACGAGATCGAATGCGATACCGCCGGTACCATCGTTAAAATTAATGTCGAGAACGGGAAACCGGTCGAATACGGACAGGTTCTCTTTTTAGTCGAACCGTAATTGATAATCCATAGATGAGCGAATATTGACTGATTGTAAGATCAAGAATGTTCATTTGTGGATTTTTTATTTTGGAGTAACCGAGTGATCAAAAAAATACTCATAGCGAACCGCGGTGAAATTGCATTACGAATCATCCGCGCATGCAAAGAGATGGGGATTAAGACTGTTGCCGTCTATTCCGAGGCGGACAAGTATTCCCTTCATGTTCGCTTTGCCGATGAAGCTATCTGCATTGGTCCTGCCCCGAGCAAAGAAAGTTATTTGAAAATCCCCCGAATTATGGCTGCAGCAGAAGTAACCGGCGCAGATGCAATTCATCCCGGTTATGGATTTCTGGCAGAGAATGCCAATTTTGCTGAGATATGCATTTCGTCCGGCATTACGTTCATCGGACCGACACCGGAGATGATCAATGCTATGGGGGACAAAGCATTTGCAAAAGACACTATGCGTAAGGCGAATGTGCCGGTTGTTCCGGGAAGCGATGGCATTATTAAGGACGCAGCGGAAGCAAAAAAATTAGCAAAAGAGATCGGTCTGCCGGTGATAATTAAAGCAACTGCTGGCGGCGGCGGACGCGGGATGCGTATCGTGCGCGATCTTGATGAGATCGAAAAATCTTTCAACACGGCAAGTGCTGAGGCCGAATCCGCCTTCGGCAACGGTGGTGTGTATATTGAAAAGTATCTTGAAGAACCGCGGCATATCGAAATCCAGTTGCTCGGCGATAAGTACGGCAATGTGATTCATCTCGGTGAGCGGGATTGTTCAGTGCAGCGGCGGCATCAGAAACTGATTGAGGAATCGCCGTCTCCGGTTGTTGATGATGAACTGAGGGAAAAGATGGGTGCGGCAGCAGTCCGCGGAGCGAAAAGCGTTAAATACCTTGGCGCGGGAACGATCGAGTTTTTGCTCGACGTCCATAAGAATTTTTATTTCATGGAAATGAACACCCGTATCCAGGTAGAACATTGCGTAACGGAAATGGTCTCCGGCGTCGATCTAGTGAAGGAACAAATCAACATCGCCAATGGAAAAAAACTCTCCTTGAAGAAAGTAAAATTATGCGGCCATGCCATTGAATGCCGCATTAATGCGGAAGATCCGAATCATGATTTCCGTCCTTCTCCTGGAAAAATTACCAGTCTTCATTTCCCCGGCGGTAATGGCATCCGCATTGATTCTCACGTATACACAGATTATCACATACCGCCGTTCTACGATTCCATGGTCGGGAAATTGATCGTACACGGGAAAACCCGCGAGGAGGCGATCGATAAGATATCGATGGCTCTGGATGAGACCATCATCGAAGGCGTCAGCACAACGATACCGTTTCACAAAAAAGTGATGAAGAGCGAAAAATTCCGCAGCGGTATTTTTGATACAAAATTCATCGAAACTTTTAATTTCAAAGATTAACCATTTAGTCTCTCAACAGAGTTGAGAAAAAGGACGACATATGAACTTTCCCGAAGCATTGAAATATACCAAAGACCATGAATGGATCCGTATCGACGGTAACATCGGAACGATCGGCATCACGGAATACGCGCAAGGCGAACTTGGCGATATCGTATTCGTCGAACTCCCGTCCGTCGGCAAGAACGTCGAAGCGGGACAGTCATTCGGGACGGTGGAAGCGGTGAAGGCCGTTTCCGATCTGTACTCCCCGGTCACCGGTGTAGTGAAAGAGGTCAATAAAGAGATTCAGGATTCACCTGAACTCATCAATAAAGAACCATATGAACGCGGTTGGATGATTAAAGTAACGCTCGCCAACACGGAAGATGTGAAAAGTCTTCTTGATGTTGATGCCTACAAGAAACTGATCGCGAAATAAGGAGTAACCACCATGTCAGTCAATATCGTTGAACTTCTCGGAGCGGATGCAAAACATCTGCTCGACCATAAATGCAACACCATCCCGAAAGAAACGCTCCATCTTCCTTCCCCGTCATTTGTTGATGATATCTTCATGCTGACCGACAGACCGACTCCCGTTCTGAAAAGTTTGCAGCAGCTGTTTGGCGCAGGCAGACTTGCGAATACCGGATATGTGTCGATCCTTCCGGTTGATCAGGGAATCGAACACAGCGGCGGAGCATCCTTTGCAAAAAATCCCATGTACTTCGACGGTGAAAATATCGTGAAGCTGGCTATCGAAGGAGGATGTAACGGAGTTGCGTCGACGCTCGGCGTTCTTGGCTCAGTTGCACGGAAATATGCGCATAAGATCCCGTTCATTTTGAAATTCAATCATAACGAATTCATGTCCTATCCCAACATCTATGACGAATCACTCTTCGCAAGCATCAAGCAAGCATGGGATATGGGATGCGTAGCGGTTGGTGCGACTGTCTATTTCGGATCACCCGAATCACGCCGTCAGATCTGGGAAGTAAGTCAGATGTTCCAGCAGGCGCACGAACTCGGGATGGGAACGATTTTGTGGTGCTACACGCGGAACAACGCTTTTAAGACGAAGGAAAAGGATTATCATGTTTCTGCGGATCTCACCGGGCAGGCAAACCACCTCGGTGTGACGATTGAAGCGGATATCATTAAACAGAAATTGCCCGAGAACAACGGCGGATACAATGCCTTGAACATGAGCGGTTCGAGCTACGGAAAGATTGACAAACTTGTCTATGAAAAACTCACTTCAGATCATCCGATCGATCTCACACGGTATCAGGTAGCGAACTGCTACATGGGTCGCGCCGGTTTGATTAATTCCGGCGGAGCTTCCGGTGCGAACGATCTTGCCGATGCAGTGAAAACGGCAGTGATCAACAAACGCGCCGGCGGTATGGGACTCATCTCCGGACGGAAAGCATTCCAGAAACCGATGAAGGACGGCGTTGCCATCCTGAATGCGATCCAGGATGTGTATCTCTCCAAGGAAGTGACAATAGCATAACGACGATTTCTGTAGGACACCATGGTATGGTGTCCTACAGTTTTTTAACAGAGGAAATTCCGCATACAATTTTTGATAAACGGTTACAATGTGAAGCGTCAACTGCTGCAGTTTGCATCGTGACGCTTTTTTTATTTTATGAAACGATATAAGTGCATCATCTTTGACATGGACGGGACGCTGACGCAGACGAATCAATTGATCTATGATTCGTTCAACCATATCGCGGAAAAGTATATTAAAAAACGGTTGTCGCAGCAGGAGATCATCGCGCTGTTTGGCCCTCCAGAAAAAGAAGCGGTGGAAAAAATGATCGGATCCGAACGAATCGATGCCGCTATGAAGGAATATTACGATTTCTATCATGTCCGTCACAATGAACTCGCATCGATCTTTCCGGGGACGAAAGAGATCCTGGCATTCCTGCGGTCGAAAGGTGTTTTAATCGCGCTATTCACCGGGAAAGGGAGACGAACAACCGAGATAACCCTCGAACAATTCGAAATTAGTTCGTACTTTGACGTCACTGTAACAGGAGATGATGTCGACGAGTTCAAACCTTCCGGGGACGGAATTCGCAAGATCATGAATAAATTCTCACTACATCCCGGCGATGTGTTGATGGTGGGAGATGCTGTGGCGGATTTTAGAGCGTCGAGGGAATCGGGGGTTGCCATTGCGTCAGTACTGTGGGATTCCTATGGTAAGGATGAGGTGCTGAAATTATATCCCGATTTCATTTTTCATGAAGTGCGGGTATTTTTCGATTGGTTGAAAGAAATGTATCAATAGTATCAACCGGGTAATATGGATATACGTCAGATAGATGGGAAAATAATGAAATCAACAATTGCTTTGCTACTTGTCATCGCATTTTCGGTGAGTGCTCAGGTGAAGATCTACGGATTGCGGGCATATGCCAATGATGACGAATACCGTCCACCCGTTATCATGCAGGGCGAACAAGTAACGATCGAATTCGATATAACAATATCGCAGCCGCCCGATCTCCGTATCGTTTTCCGTCATGCAAGCAAAGACTGGGTGGTAGACGACAATCTTTTCGTGAACGATCCGCCTAAGATCCGTTCGGAGGCGCTGCTATTCTCTCCCGCACCGACTGGAATCTATCATTATACATTTCGGTACAAGAATTCTTTCCCCAATTCAAAAAATTTCGTCGAGTTCGTCTATTCCGGGAATTACATCTACACGATCGTCGATCATGGTGAAGATAATCGGGAAATTGCGTCAGGAAAATTCATTGTTGCGGAAAATGCCGTTCCGGTATCGATGACATTAAGGAACATCTATCACTCGGACTTTGCCCCTCCTATGAATCAGGTGAACCAAGTAACCGTGAATGTTGCAGCGCCGTCTGATTTTGTGGCTGGTGACATAAATAGCATACAACATTCCGATGTCACCGTCGTCGATATCATCAGAAATTGGGATTTGGAACATCCAGAAAGAATCGATGTCAATGACCGAAATCCGGAAACATTTGTCGATGATTTTATCCATCCGAACAAGACATTCTCAAAAAGAGATCTGTTTGTAGGCAATGAATATCGCCGCCTGGATCTTTCCTCCATTGAGTGGTATCCCAACAACACGCTCGTATTGCTGCATAATCAACCGGACGTGTCACGTTTCCAGTGGCAATCGAAACCCGATGCGAACGGCGCGTCCAAGTTGAAGGCTTTTACCGGCTCCAACAGTGATTATCTCGAGGTCATCGTGCGCCTTCGTCTGCCGCGATCACCTGGAAAGAAAATCTTTTTTGCAGGTTCATGCACTCAATGGCAAGTGCTTTCTCAAAATGAAATGAAGTTGGACTCAACGACCGGACTCTATATACTTCGACAATGGCTGCGCCGTGGTGTGTATGACTATCAATATGTCCTGGGAGATATCGGTGAAGATGGGACTGTGATCGATCAGGATTGGTACACGCTGGAAGGGAATGACTGGCGCACCATCAACCGGTATATTGCGCTGGTGTATTATCGCGACCGAAGATTCGGCGGTTTCGACCGAGTTGTCGGTTTTGTTCGGGGAAGAAATCCTGGAACGAATGAATCCGGGAAAGCAGCCACGGTAACGGGCCCTGTAATGCAAAAATCGCCGCCGGTGATAAAAATGGAAAGGAAATAAAATGTCGAAGGTTAAGGTTGGCGTCATCGGCGTTGGTCACCTCGGTTCATTACACTCAAAGATGTATGCGGAGATCGATGCTGCGGAATTCATTGGTGTTTTCGATGTGAACGAAGAAAAACGAAACGAGGTTGCGGCGAAATATAAGGTAAAGCCTTTTTCTTCTCTGGAAGAATTGTTGGAAAAGATCGATGCTGTCAGTATTGCGACCGTCACTACCACCCATCATAAAGTAGCACAACAGGTGCTGCATGCCGGGAAGCATGTGCTGATTGAGAAACCGATTACCTCAACACTCGAAGAAGCAGATGAATTGATTACCCTTGCTCAGAAAAAAAACGTAGTGATTCAGGTAGGACATATTGAACGGTTTAATCCGGCAATCATTTCTTTGGAGTCTTACCAATTGAAACCGATGTTCATCGAATCCCATCGTCTTGCACAATTCAACCCGCGGGGGACTGATGTGGCAGTCGTGCTTGATCTGATGATCCATGATATCGATATCATACTTAGTCTGGTAAATTCGCCGGTGAAGCAAATCGATGCGAACGGCGTTGCCGTTGTGTCGGACACACCGGATATTGCTAATGCACGTCTGCAATTTGAAAACGGATGCGTTGCCAATGTCACCGCCAGCCGGATATCCAGGAATAAGATGCGCAAAATGCGGATGTTTCAGAGTAATGCATATATAGCCATCGATTTCCAACAGGGAAGTGCCGATGTTTTCCGGTTGGGCAATGAAGGGGAAGGAAGTATCTGGTCGACGATGTTGCTGGGACAAATCGGTGAAGGGAAAAAGAAACGGAGCATCATTTATGAACAGCCGGAGATCAAAAAGATCAATGCATTAAAATATGAACTGGAATCATTCCTGAAGAGCGTTCAGACCGGATCCCGTCCCGTCGTCAATGGTGAGGACGGCAGATTGGCACTCCAAGTAGCGCAGCAGATCATGTCAAAAATCCAGGTGCAGAAATTCAATGTGTAATTTTATTTCCATATTCAAAATCAGCAAACAAGAAAAATGTTACAATGATGAAGCTTGAGATGACGAATACATATTTAAGGAAAATTGGTGCAGTAGCAGATGCGCTGTCAATACATGCGTACGTAGTTGGAGGATATGTACGGGATAAAATACTCGGGAAAGAGGTGACGGATATTGATGTTGTTGTTGTTGGCAATGGGATCGAATTTGCAGAAGCAGTCGCTGTAGCATTAAAAAAAAGGAAGATCGTGACATATGAAAAATTCGGTACGGCGATGCTGCCAACCGAAGGGGGAAAAATAGAATTTGTCGGCGCCCGCAAAGAAAGCTATCATCGAGAATCGCGCAATCCCACGGTCGAGGTCGGCACGTTGGAAGAGGATCTCTCACGGAGGGATTTTACGATGAATGCGATGGCGATCTCAATCAATGCTGCAACGTGGGGCGAAGTGATCGACCCGTTTTTCGGTGCGGCTGATCTGCAGAACAGGACCATACGGACACCCCTGGATCCAGAAACGACCTTTGACGATGATCCGCTTCGGATCATGAGGGCGATCCGTTTTTCAGCCCAGGTCGATTTTATGATCGATGGGAAGACTTTCGAAGCCATACCGAAAATGAAAGAGCGCCTTTCCATCATTTCGCAGGAACGGATCACCGAAGAGTTTATGAAGATCATGGCAAGCCCAAAGCCATCTGTGGGCTTGCGGTTGTTGTTCGACACTGGCATTCTGAAAATCATATTTCCTGAAGTTGCAGATCTATCAGGCGTTGATCAACGGCAGGATCATCATCATAAAGATGTATTTCTTCACACGTGTCAGGTGGTCGATAATATCAGCGGCATGACGGACAACCTATATTTGCGTTTTGCAGCGTTATTGCATGATATCGCCAAGCCGAAAACGAAAAAGTTCATCGAGGGCACCGGTTGGACATTCCACGGTCACGAAGAGATCGGGGCACGAATGGTGAAGCATATTTTCCGCCGATTGAAACTACCGTTGGAACATGTTCCCTATGTTGAAAAAATTGTCCGATTGCATCAACGTCCTATGCAGCTGGTGGATGAGACAGTAACAGATTCAGCGGTTCGCCGGATCTTATTTGAAGCCGGTGAACAGATCGATGACCTTATGATACTGTGTCGTGCCGATATCACATCGAAAAATCCGAAATTGGTGAAGCAATATTCCGAAAATTACGACCTTGTCTATGCGAAGATGAAAGAGGTAGAAGAAAAGGACAAATTAAGGTCATTTCAACCCCCCGTGCGAGGTGATGAGATCATGAAGATCTGCAATCTACCGGCAGGAAAGCTTGTCGGTATATTAAAATCAATGATCGAAGAGGCAATATTGGAGGGTAAAATTCCCAATGAACATGATCCTGCGCTCCAATTTCTCCTAGAAATTAAAGATGAAGTGATGCAACAACACCACACATAGTCAAAATCATTCGCTATTTGACGATATCACCTCTTTTTCCTTCCGCTTACGTTTCGTACTATTCTTGTTAAACTTGATTCGAATTATGCAGTCCAAACGGTAAGAATTATGAACTTTCTTGTAACTTTTAGTAGTGCGACCCGTTAAAATCACTTAGTTTTGTTAAATTTTGGAGAAAGCAATGAATAAAATCCTCGCTATTGTGCTATTTTCGCTGTTTTTAAATATAACACTTCAAGCACAAGAGAAATTGTCCCTTCAACAAGCAATACAAACCGCTCTCGATAAAAATATAGATGTTATCCGCTCCAAGAATTCAATGCAAAGTGCAGACGCTAATGTCACTTCATCCTTTGGAAATTTCCTCCCTTCACTATCGGCATCAGCAGGTGTAGGTCGCAGCGGTTCGTCATTCGACCCGACACTTTTCATTCCATCAGGTGTTTCTGCAAATGGAAGTGCAAGCGCAGGATTGAATGCAAATATGGTCATCTTTGACGGATTTCGTAATTTATCAACATATAACCGGGCTTCATCTTCTGCAGATGCAGCAGCATTCAATTTTGCTAAACAAAAACAAACCACGGTTCTTTTGGTAGAACAGGCATATCTGACAGTATTGCGCAACGAACAATTATTGAAAGTAAGCCAGGAAAATCTAAAACGTTCTCAACAGCAACTCTCACGGATTGAGGAATCGAACAAAGTAGGTGCGCTGGCAAAATCCGATGTGTATCGGCAGCAAGTGCAGACGGCAAACGACGAACTAGCGCTTATTAATGCTCAGAGCAATTACGACAATTCAAAACAGGACCTGCTCTATCTTTTGGCACTCGATGTGACAAAGGAATATGAATTTGCTGATGCTACCGTAATTCAGGAACTCAATGCTTTGGTATTGGACTCTCTCCGGCAGGAATACGCCGATTACAATAAATTAGTACAGGAAGCTCTTGAAGCCAGGCCCGACTATCAATCGTCGGTGCTGGCAAAACGCGTTTCGGAAAGCGATCTGACCATTTCACGATCCGGCCATTATCCAACTCTCAGTCTGAATGCGGGATATGGTTATTCAGGGAATGATCTTGGAACATTGACAGATACGAAAACATGGAATTGGAGACTCTCGTTATCTTTGCCGATCTTCAGCGGCTTTCAGACGAGCACATCGGTACAGGCAAGCCAATTGAACTATGAATTGGCAGAACAACAAGTTGAACAGGCGAAACGAAACGTAGCGAAAGAAGTGAAATCGGCTCTGCTCAATCTTGAAGCAGCCCGCAAGCGGTATGATGTTTCATTGAAGAATGTAAAATCCGCAGAAGAGGACCGCAGGATTGCCGAAGAACGTTATAATCTCGGTTCGAACACGCTGCTGGACCTCTTAGTAGCAACGGCAAATTTCACACAAGCGCAAAGTAATAAAGTATCTTCGTCTTATGATTTTGTGTATGCGAAACTGCAGTTCAGGATCGCCGTGGGAAGAGAAAAGTATTAATAATATCAAATCATGGAGTAGTTATGGCAAATGGAAAAAAGAATAAAAAGAAATTATTCATCTTCTCCGGTATCGGAGTTGTTGCAATCGTTCTGGTGCTCGTAGTTCTTCTCGGAAGCAAAAAAGAGAATATCATCACGGTGCAGTCGGAAAAAGCGACATTACGAACGATTACGCAGGTAGTGAATGCCTCCGGAAAGATTCAGCCGGAAACAATGGTGAAGATCAACGCAGAAGTGAGCGGTGAAATCACCTCACTTCCTGTAAAAGAAGGGGATAAAGTAAAGCGCGGTGATCTGTTGGTGAGAATCAAGCCGGATCAATATCAGGCGCAAGTGGACCGTGCGGAAGCTGGTCTGCAATCCGCTCGTGCCAATCTGAACCTGCAACAGGCAAACCTCGAAAAAGCGGAATCGGAGTATAAACGTGCTCAGGAACTCTATGAAAAGAAACTGCTTTCGGATCAGGAGTTCATCGCCGTGAAGACTTCCTTCAATGCTGCGAAATCTCAATATGCATCGTCACAAGCAGGAGTTCAACAGGCACAAGCCTCCCTTCGTGATGCAAAAGAAAGTCTGGCAAAAACGACAATCTATTCTCCTATGAACGGTACTGTATCGCAATTGTTATCGGAGCTTGGTGAACGAGTCAGCGGAAGCAGCTTTACACAGGGCACTCAGATTATGACGGTAGCGGATCTTACGATGATGGAAGCCCGAGTCGATGTTGGTGAAAATGATATCGTTACGATCTCAATCGGTGACACTGCGCGCATTACGATCGATGCATATCCGGACAAGAAGTTTGTCGGATTTGTCTATGAAATCGCCAATACTGCGAAATCAAAAGGACTCGGTACACAAGAAGAAGTAACGAATTTCGAAGTAAAGATCCGGGTTTTGAACAAGGATATCGCACTTCGTCCCGGCATGTCCATGACCGCCGATATTGAAACTGAAACAAAGAAGAATACTGTCTCTGTTCCGATTCAAAGCGTTACGACTCGTGCACCGAAGCCCAAAGAAGGGGAAAAACCGAAAGAAGAGGCATCACAGAATTCTGGCGGTCAAGGCGGACTTTCCATGAACGAAAAACCGGTTGAATGTATCTTTATCGTAGAAAATGGTAAGGCTAAAATGGTTCCCGTAAAGCGTGGAATCAATGATGAAGGATATGTCGAAATTTCCGAGGGTTTGACGAAAGATATCGAAGTGATCAGTGGATCATATAAAGCGATCAATCGCGACCTGGAAGACGGTTCGGTAATCAAAGTAGAAAATACATCAGCCAAATTTTCTATGGGAAAACCGGGTGAAAATAAATAATACAGTTGCATGATGACAATGAATGGTAAACTAGTTATTCTTCTCTGGATTTCAGGAATTTCGCTCGCCCAGGTGGACAGTACAGGCATTCAGCTGTTGAATAACAAGAAATACAGTGAAGCTCAATCGTTCTTTGAAACAGTCCTGAACCGCAATACAAAGGATGCTGAATCGCAATATTATCTTGCCGTAGCATTGTTCTTCCAGCGGAATCTTGATGAAGCTGAAGATGCCATTGATGAAGCGATCGATCTGAATGATGGTATTGCACGTTACCATATGCTGCGCGGTCAAATTCTAGGGCAGCAGGCGATGAATGCAAATCTTTTTTCGCAGGGATTGCTTGCACCAAAGATTAAAAATGCATTTTTGCGGGCTTCCGAACTTGATCCGGATAATATTGAAGCACGGCAAGCGCTTTATAATTATTATGTCATGGCGCCGGGAATCATGGGAGGAAGCGATGAGAAGGCATTTGCACAGGCGACATTCGTTGTGTCGAAGGATCCCTTCCGCGGCCATCTGATGCTTGCGAATTTCTTCATGAGAGTGAAGAAGGACACTGCGGAAGGAGAACAGCAATTTAAAAAGGCCATCGCTGCGGATCCGGATAAAGGAACCGGGTATAAACAGTTAGGATATTTGTATGTCAACCGAAGACAATTTTCAGACGCATATTATCAAATGCAGAAGTATATTGACCGTGAGCCGAAGAATCCCGATTCTTACGACAGCTATGGTGATGTTCTGAAAGCGGAACAAAAATATGACCTGGCGATTGAAAAATATCGGTATGCACTATCTGTCGATAAAGCGTACAGTCCTTCCATCTTTTCATTAGCAGAGTGTTATGAACTAACCGGACAAAAGAAGAAAGCAAAAGAAACGTATCAGTGGTACGTTGCAGTAGAACCGCAGGGACGCCGCACCATTGCGGCTCAAAAGAAGATCAAAGAATTATAGAGGACCTATGCAGCCAGTAATCAACATCAAAAACATCAAAAAAACATATGTGATGGGTGCAGTGGAAGTAAACGCACTTGTCGACGTTTCGGTGCAGATCAATAAGAACGAATACGTTGCGATTATGGGGCCTTCCGGATCGGGGAAATCGACGCTGATGAATGTCGTCGGTTGTCTGGATACTCCGACATCGGGATTATATGAATTCAACGGAGTGAACGTCAGTGAAATGAATGATAATGAACTGGCAAAGATCAGGAATAAAGAGATCGGATTCGTTTTTCAGACATTCAATTTGCTGGCACGTTCCGACGCTCTTCACAATGTTGAACTTCCATTGATCTATTCAGGGATGAAAAAAGCGGATAGAAAGGCCCTGGCGGCCGAAGCGTTGTCCCACGTAAAACTGGAAGATCGAATGCATCATAAGCCGAACGAATTATCTGGAGGACAGAGACAGCGTGTGGCGATCGCTCGCGCGCTTGTTACGAAACCATCAATTATCCTGGCCGATGAACCGACCGGTAATCTCGATTCGAAAACCGGTGTGGAAATTATGCATCTCTTTAATGAATTGCATGCACAGGGAAACACAATCATTCTGGTAACGCACGAAGAAGATATTGCCCGCCACGCACATCGAATTATCAGAGTGCGCGACGGTTTGGTAGAAAGTGACACAATGGTCGAAGAGAGGATTCTGCCGGGTATCCATGCGTAATTCATTCACTCCCTACCAAATGGTGTTCCTATGAAAATGACAGATTTTGCATATGAAGTAAAAGAAGGGATCGGAATCTCGTTTCAGGCGATCCGTGCAAATAAGATGCGCTCGGTGCTGACGACTCTGGGTATCGTTATCGGAATCGTGTCAGTCACATTGATGGGAACCGCCATTGAAGGAATGAGCCGATCATTCAATGAAATGGTTTCGAAACTCGGAGCAGATGTTTTGTATGTACAAAAGTTTTCCTGGTTTTCGAGCGAGGAAGAGTGGCTGGAAGCACGTAACCGGAAAAATATCGACTTAAAACAGTTTCGTGCAGTTCGGGAACAGGGGACAACGATAAACACACTCAGCCCTATTGTGGGAAACAGATCTCCGATCAAATACCGCAGTATAACCTCGGATGGTATCTTTGTGTCGGGGGTGAATGAGCAGTATGCTACGGTTGCCGGATTGAATATGGAAATGGGCCGGTTCTTTTCGCAAGCAGAAGCCAATGGAGGCCGGCCGGTAACAGTGCTTGGATATACGACTGCAGAAAAATTATTTCCTAATGAAACACCGTTGGGGAAAAATGTGAAGATTGGAGCACATACATTTCGTGTCGTCGGAGTAGTATCGAAACAGGGTAGTTTTTTAGGGATGGATAACGATAATCGCGCATTTATTCCCGTCACAAACTTTCTTGAAAAGTTCGCCAACCATCGACGGGGAATTAGTATCCAGGTGAAAGCGGCCGACATCAACGATTTGGATAACACAAAAGAGGAAATTCGCGGTATCATGCGCAAAGTACGCGGTGTAAAACCCGGTGCGAAAGATGATTTTGCGATCAACCAACAGGAAATGTTTATCCAGACATTCAACCAGATCGGCGGAGTGATTGCTGGCATCGGATTGTTCATTACAGCGCTCTCACTCTTCGTCGGCGCTATCGGGATCATGAATATTATGTTCGTATCGGTGACCGAACGAACAAAGGAGATAGGAATTCGTAAGGCCATCGGCGCGAAACGATCAACGATATTATTCCAATTTCTGATTGAATCTGCTGCCCTTGCATTGTTTGGCGGCATTATCGGTATCATCATTTCCTATCCGTTAAGTTTATTGATCAACCAGATTATGCCGACATCTATGCCCTTTTCCGTTGTGGGAATAGCATTATTCATTTCGGTGCTGGTTGGAGTTGTCTCAGGATTTTTACCGGCGAATCGTGCCTCAAAAATGGATCCGGTTGAAGCATTGCGCCACGAATAACAGAAAGCGACATTATGCAATTACAAGAAAGTATAGGAATGGCGCTGAATGCGATCCGCGTCAATAAATTGCGCTCTATCTTGACGCTGCTCGGCATTGGTGTTGGAGTTTTCTCCATTATTGGTGTAATGACAGCGATGGGTGTGCTGCAGAATGCCATTGAAACCGGCGTGAGCCAATTGGGCGCCAATACATTCCAGATACAGAAATATCCGCAGAATAATTTCAACGATCATGATCGTTCTCGATACCGTAACCGCAAGGATATCACGTATGAACAGGCAGATCTGTTTTATGAACGCATGACTTTGGCGAAGTACGTCGGTTTGGAAGTGTGGACGTTTGGGAAGGTTGTTGAGTTTAAAAATCTTAAAACGAATCCCAGTGTTCAAATAGCAGGCGAATCGATCGACGGACTGGCGACGAATAATTGGGATGTTGAATACGGCAGGTCGTACACTGCTCAAGAAGTACAGGCCGCAGCAAAGGTTGCGGTGATCGGTAGCGATGTAGTGAAGAAATTGTTTCCTATCGGAAACCCCATCGGTGAATTGATCCGTGCAGACGGGATACAATATAAAGTAATCGGAACACTTCTCGACAAAGGTTCTGTCCTTGGCGGGTCACAGGGAAATTTGGTGATAGTGCCGATCACAACACATCTTAATATTTACGGCAGGGATCGATCGGTGAATATCATGGTTTCAGCGCGCGATCAAAATTCCTATAGCGATGTGCTTGAATTATCCCGCGGCGTATTGCGCGTCATCCGCCAGGTGCCGCCGGGACAACCGGATGATTTTGAGATCTTTTCCAATGAAACGATTATTGCGCAGTTCAACGAAACGACATTTATGATCAAGATCGGTGCATTAGGTATTGCGTGCATCGCATTGCTTGCCGCCGGTGTCGGGATTATGAATATTATGCTGGTCTCTGTAACAGAACGGACGAAAGAAATTGGTATCCGGAAAGCGTTAGGTGCTACAAGGACAAATGTACTTTCGCAGTTTCTGACCGAATCAGTTGTTTTCTCTCAGATCGGCGGAGTCATCGGTATCATTTGTGGATCTCTAATGGGAAATATCGTTGCAGTACTTCTGGAAGCTCCTCCTGTGTATCCTTGGAATAATACAGTAGCGATCCTGCAAACACCTATTATGGACTTTACTGCGCTACAAATGAATATTACAGCATTGATTTTCTGTTCGCTGATAGGAATCGTGTTCGGTGTTTATCCTGCGTGGAAAGCGGCAAATTTGGATCCTATCGAAGCGTTACGTTTTGAATAACTAAGCAGCGTATGAATCACTAGAGCCCATCCGGTTATTCGAGGTGGGCTTTGTTGTTTTTAAAACTCAGCACTCACTCCGATTGACGGTAGGAGTCCGATGGCACCCCCTGATTGTTTAACCTCTTTTGTCCGCTCATCGAAAATCGGCACATCAAGGGGTTTTCTGTTATACACGTTTTGTACGTCGATGTAGGTGATCAAATTCCACCGGTCAAAGTTCCAGCGGCGGTCAATACGCAGATCGAGGCTATGATTTGCACCGATCCTCACGGTATTATAGGCGCTGATATTTTGCGTGCCATCGGCATTATATGGTGTATACGGCCGGCCGGTGGCCAGTCGGAACTTCCCGCTGAATTCCCAGGCTTCGTCCAGGATATAACCGCCTCCAAGATTAATGATCCATCGCTGATCGAATGTGCTGGATCGTAATATCCCGTCCAAAGCAGAGAACCGTGCCTCATTCCAGCTTATACTAATCAGTCCATAAAAAGGTACTTCGGACAGTTTCTTTTGAAAGAAAATTTCTACCCCATGTGCAACGCCGCTGCCCGAACTGACGAGCGGTTCCAATCCGAACGCCGCGTAACCGTCCTGAGATCCACCGAATCCGGCACCAGTATTTGCCAGAACAAGATACGTGCGGGAGGTGCTGGCTGGATAATCCGAATATTCCTTAATATAGCCTTCCAGACTGATTTTCACATCCGAGCGAAGTAAGTATTCAATACCTGTTACAAACTGGTTGACAGCAACAAAGCGTAGATTTCTATTCGAGGGATTTGCAACGAGCCAAACATATGACGGCGCTTGATGGTATTTGCCGATACTGGTGGTCAATGTCATTACAGGAGTTGCAGCATAGGAGAGTGAGAACCGAGGTGAGATGGCAATATTATTCTTGATAAGGTTGAAATAATCGATCCTGCCTCCAACTGTCAGCCGCAATGCATTGGTGAGTGATCTGGAATACTGAATATAGGCTGCCGACTTTATTGCCGTGGTATCCAAAGCAGCATCGATCGTCAATTGTTGGCCAAAATTCGTCCAAAACGGTACCGGCAGAATAATACTGGAATTGAAATCGATATATTTTACAAGCAATCCAAATGACAGATCGGATTCTTTCCCCAATTGAAGCACAGCATCGCCGCGCAGAGACGTTTCCGTTTCATCGGATACGCTTTTGAAAATCGGATTCAATAGTGAATCATTTTGAAAAAAACTATACCCGACATATGTTGTGCTCATCGTGATATTCGTGAATCCTTTGTCCAAAAGATGTCTCCAGGAGAGGCCGCCAAGAAATTGCGTTTGGTCGCTGGAAAGGATGCGGGAATTTTTATAGCGTTTTTCTTCTGTTTCGTTGAACAGTTTTACGTTATCCAATGCAACGATGCTAATTGCATTCAGCTGGTCTTTGGGTGAAAGACGATAATTAACTTTTCCGAGAAAATCCCAGTATTCCGGAACGAAGCCGAATCCTGCTGCTTTGAAGATAAAGTCCAGATAACTTCTTCGGGCGGAAAATAAGAATTCACCATTCTGGTCTGTCGGACCTTCCAGATTCAAGCCGAACTGGGATGCAGAAATGGTCGCTTTCCCGCCGACACGATCCTGCCGCCCTTCCCGGAGGTCGATCGTTAATACTGAAGAGAGTTTATCTCCGTATTTTGCTCCGAATCCTCCGGTTCTAAATGAAGTTTCATTCACAAAATCAAGATTAACATAACTGAGAGGCCCACCGCTGGCTCCCTGTGTCCCAAAGTGGTTGATGTTCGAAATCTCAATATTGTCTATTACGAAAAGATTTTCTGATGGGGCACCTCCGCGAACGATAAGATCATTCCTGCCGTTCTGAACTTGTGCGACACCCGGAAGAATGGAAATAGCGCGTACGACATCCTCAAGTCCTCCCGGCAGCCGCCGGATTTCTTCAACGCTGAGTGTTTGAATGCTGATTGGAGCATCCGGTGATTTTTGGAAATATTCCGTCGTTACTGTCACTTCTTCAAGTTCGAAGGTAGATTCGTTCAATTCAAAATGTACGTCTGCCGGTTTTCCGACAGAAACAACAATATCCGTTTTTGCAGTTGGCTGGTGTCCCAGTGCGCTTGCCCTTACAACATACGTTCCGATAGGGACATTGGAAATGAAGAAGTTCCCGTCGATATCGGTTGCTGCCCCGATTAATGTCCCTTGGAGAATAACTGTTGCGCCAATTAACGGCTCTTTGGTCACAGAGTTCTTAACATGACCAACAATCGATCCGTTTTTTCCTGATTTTTCCTGGGCTGAAATAAATGAGAACAGCAAAAGAGCAACAATAAGAGTGGTATAATTTTTCATATTTTGTTTTATGAAATAAACGATGAATCAATGCACATTCTCCGAAATAGAGGCGCTATTTTTAAACGCCGCGTCGGACTAAATGGTTCAATTCCTGTACAAAGCGCTGGACATGCATAAGGTGTTCCGGTTTCATTAATACGGAACGAAGGATGGTTGTTGTAGGTGTATCTGGTATAAAATGTGGATATTTCTTTACAATTTCGGAAGAATTTACACTCATCGTGGCAAGATACAGCGGGTTTGCAGTATGTTTCATAGCGTGCTCAAATACCCATTGGGAAGTATTTGTTGTTTCTGACGCAGTGCGGGATGCTGTGGCAGGAAAATAGGTCACGATATCCAGATCCGGATCTTCAAACATAAGAAAAGAAGAATGCGCATTTATTTCCTTACTCCAGAGAAGTGCAGCTTTCCGCGTCTTTGTCAGGATGTCGCCGAAACCACCCAGAACTGTAAGAGGGAAATATTTCAATGTTGCCCACAATGCGGCAGCAGATGCACCAGCGCGGGAACACTCGAGTGAAATTTCACCAAGGTGGAGTTCTTTTGAAGTAAAATATGTGTACGGCGAATGATGCTTATAGTATGTGCCTACGCCGGGATCTCTAAAAAGAACACACCCGCAACCGTATGGCTGTAATCCGTGCTTGTGCGGGTCAACAACTATACTATCACATTCCTTTAATACAAGGAACGGTCTCGGATCGATGATCGGCTCCTGTGCATGGGCAAGGATCGAAAAAAAACCGCCGTAAGCGCAGTCCGCATGCACCCGTACGCCGTACTGTTTCGCGAGAGGAAGGATATGATGCAGCGGTTCCACAGAACCAGTACCGGTAGTACCGATGGTAATAACAATTGTTCCGATAGTGCCGGACTTGAATGCGCTCTCAACTTTAGCGGGATCATTGACATCCACTTCCACTGAAGCGCATTTGATTACTTCACTGAGGCGGCGGTGTGTATAGTGCGCATTGGGAGAATAAGCGATTAATTTGTTTGGGTGAATGCAACGGCTGATCCACAATGCTTCCAGATTCGCAAACGTTCCGCTCGAGGTCAAATGACCGAGATGTTCGCCGTATCCGAACATTGCGGCAATCTGTCCGACTGCTTCCATCTCCAGCTTTGCTGTTGCCGGTCCGCCATCTAATGCATGATTATTCGGATTGATCTGCATTGCCATCAGATATGCTGCGATCGCGATCGGATGCGGCGGTTTCAGCATTTGTCCGGCATATCGAGGATGGAAGAACGGATAATTATCGTCCAACCGTTCCGCCAAATCGGAGAGAATGGCGTGCGATCGGTCCATATCCAGCAATTCGGAACTGTCATCGACAGTCTCTTCCCAATGGCTCCGAAATCGCCATTGAGAAGTAATACTCGCATCAATCAGTTGGCGAAATTCTTGTTCTGTCATTTTAATCCGCTTTTCATGTACAGAATATAGAAGGAACATTCTTCGCAAGCAATATGGTTGATGAATTCCATTGAACAGAGGATAAATATTTTCTATTTTATTTAAACGTATGTCATTGTTTTATCGGTGGACTGTAGATCCACATATTGAAGACAGGATAACCATGATACAGATTGCCGTTGAAGCTGCACTTGAGGCAGGAAAATTCTTAAAAGAGAATGTGGGGAATATCAAATCAATAGAACGGAAAATCGGGCAGGAAACGAACCTGGTTACCGAGATTGATAAACAATCCGAGGCGATGATCATTCGGAAGATTTTTGAATACTTTCCATCGCACGCAATCCTTGGTGAAGAAGGAGGTTCCAGCGTGCAGCAATCCGATTATCGCTGGATTATCGACCCGCTGGATGGGACGACAAATTTTACACATGGTCTGCCGCTTTTCAGTGTCACCATCGGCATTGAACATCAAGGTGAAATGATTGCGGGAGTTGTTTACGATCCGAATGCGGAAGAATTATTCACTGCCGAAAAGGGAAAAGGAGCATTTTTGAACGGGAAGAAAATCTCCGTATCATCGACAGACACACTGATCAATTCCCTGGTGGTGACCGGTTTCCCGTATAACGTGAAAGAAAATCCGGACAATGTCATTCAGCATTTTATTAATTTCTTGCCAGTCACGCAGGGAGTGCGCAGGCTCGGATCTGCAGCGATCGATCTCGCCTACGTGGCATGCGGACGATTTGACGGCTATTGGGAAGTATTTCTGAATCCCTGGGATAAAGCGGCAGGAGTGTTAATCGTGCAAGAAGCAGGAGGCATGGTAACGAATTTTTATAATGAAAAGAATAATACAGTGTTTAATCCGAACACCATTGCGACGAATGGACGGATCCACCAGCAAATGCTGGACATCATTTATAAAACTCTACGGCCATGACCTCCATAAGAAAACAGACCATCCTGCTTGTTGATGACGAAGAGAGTCTTCTGGATATCGTTGGTTCCGTACTGGAAGCTGAGAATTTCAATGTGCTGCTTGCCTACAGTGTGGACAAGGGGATTGAACATCTGAACAATACGACACCGGATATTATCATTTCAGATATCACCATGCCGGGGAAAAACGGTTTCGATTTTTTTGCATATGTCCGTTCGCTTCCCCATTTACAGCACGTCCCCTTTTTATTCCTTTCTGCACACAGTGATTCCGAAAGTGTTGTGGCGGGGAAAGAGATGGGGAGTGATGATTATCTGACAAAACCGGTGGATTTCCATCTACTATTATCATCCATCCGCGGTAAATTAAAACGAAAAGAACAGTTGACCGAGGCGGCTTCGTATCATGCGGACAAGATGAAGAATGAGATTTTCCGTTTGATCACGCATGAAATGCGTACGCCGCTGACGTCGATCCTCGGTGCGACGGAAATGCTTTCCGACTCGCAGAATAGTTACTCACAAAAAGAACTGACGGAATTCCTGCAGATGTTGCAGAACAGCAGCAAGCGATTGAACACGATGGTGGATGATTTTTTGACTGCAACGAAAATAGAATCCGGAGAAATAATGCGAGAGATGGAGATCAAAGAATATAGGATATCTCCGTTCCATATTGTCAGTCGGTTGATTACGGACCTGGACTATCAATTAACCCATCACCGGGTGGCGATCAACAATTCGATTCCGGATATCATGATTTCCGTTCACATGTTCGCGACGCATATCGAAAATATTCTTCGTCGGCTGATTGATAACGCCATTAAATTTTCTAAGCCGGACAGCATGGTGATTGTGAACCTGCATGACAATGACGGATATGTCTTTTCCGTACAGGATTTCGGAGTAGGAGTTGCCGTCGATAAGCGATCGGTTCTGTTTCAAAAATTCGGTCAGATCGACAGAGAGAAGCAGGAGCAGCAGGGTTCCGGACTCGGGCTCTATATTGCCTATCATCTTGCCAAACTAAACGGCGGCGAGCTGTGGTTCGAGAGTCAGGAAGGGAAAGGATCCACGTTCTACCTGAAAGTCCCGAAATCTGCATAGTGTTGATTCAAAAAAGTAATCCTGTATTTATTTCCCGGACGCCGCTCAGCGTGACAATTTTAAAAAAAACACAATGCGAGATATTGGAAAAAGTACTAGTACTCTTCTCCAGCCACCCGCGTGATGGAACCGCCAAGCGATCCCAGTTTCTTTTCGATTGCTTCATATCCGCGGTCCAAATGATATACGCGCAGCACTTCCGTTTCACCTTCCGCTTTCAGTGCCGCAAGGATTAACGCTGCTGATGCACGCAGGTCGGTGGACATCACCTTTGTTCCGGAGAGTTTTTTTACGCCGCGGATGATTGCTGCATTCTCCTTCATTTCGATATTGGCACCGAGTCGCGCAATTTCAGGAACGTGGGCGAACCGATCGTGATAAATGGTATCTGTCACGGTGGAGGTTCCTTTTGCAATGGTCATCAATGAAATCCACTGTGCCTGCATATCTGTTGGGAAACCGGGATAAACCGCTGTAGTAATATCCACCGGCAGAACGGTCTTTGGCGCAGTCAATTCGATGAAGTCTTTGCCGATGAGTAATTTAGCACCGCAGTCTTCCAATCTGGCAGTAACGGCAGAAAAATGGTCGGGAATGACGCGTTCAATTCTGATCTTGCCGCCGCACATCGCACCGGCAATCAACATCGTGCCTGCCTCGATCCGGTCCGGGATTGTAGTAACATTTGCCGGATGGAGTTCTTCCACTCCTTCGATTTCTAGCGTCGTGGTGCCGACACCGTCGATCTTTGCTCCCATAGCGATCAGCATTTCCACCAGGTTTGTGATTTCCGGTTCCATTGCTGCATTCTCGATTCGCGTTGTCCCTTTGGCGAGGACGGCAGCCATAAGGATGTTGCCGGTGGCGCCGACGCTGGAAACGTTGAATGCGATGCGAGCACCTTTTAATCGTTTTGCTTTTGCATGGATATAGCCGCGGATCAGTTCGATCTTGGCTCCGAGTTTTTTCATCCCTTCGATATGCAGGTCAACAGGCCGTGGACCCCAGGCACATCCGCCGGGGAGTGATACTTTTGCCTGACCATATCGCGCAAGCAACGGTCCGAGCACATAGATGGATGCGCGCATTTTTTTTACGTGTTCATACGGTGCCTCGAACTTGTTCACGCGGAACGTATTTACCGCCAGCGTGGTTCCATTCCGTTCAAACGTTACTCCCATTGTCTGTAGCAGTTTGGACATTGTCGACACATCGCGAAGGTCCGGTGTGTTGCGGAGTTCGTATTTTCCGCTGGCAAGGAGTGTTGCCGGCATTAATGCCAGTGTCGCATTTTTTGCACCGCTGATGGAAACCGTTCCGTTCAGCTTCTTTCCGCCTTTAATGACAAATTTATCCATAGAATGAGATGAGATCCTTTCAAAATGACCGTAAGAATGTCAAAAAAAATTGGTCAAAATACAACTTATGCGAAGTGATGGCGCAGTTTTTGACGAAGAATGGACATTGCAGTGCGGATGCGGGTTTTTACTGTACCCAATGGTAGTTTGAAGTGTTCAGCCATTTCAGATTGGGAGTATCCGCGGAAATAGGCGAACTCAATTAATTCTTTTTGTTCATTTGAGAGGGAGGTCAGAGCGATCAGAATCTCTTCCTGTTGTCCAGACAGCATCGCTTGCTGGTCAGGATGTTCCAGATAATCGGCTGCAAACATTTCCGAGAAGTTATCGATATCGGATTCCTGAGCTCGATTGCGGTAATTTTTCGAACGTAGACGATCGACAGCCCTGTTGCGGGCGATCCGGCAAAGCCAGGCTCCCGGATTTCCCATCCGATGGTCATATTGGTCGGCATTCTCCCAAATATTCACAAACACTTCTTGTAAAATATCCTCGGCCTCAGTCTTTTCTTTCAGAATGCGGATGATGATGGAATAGAGCAGGATGGAATGGCGGTCATACAAATCGGACAAAGCGGTAGCATCCTTCTTCGAGATCTTCTCAAGCAGTACGATATCACGCTGACTCATTTTGTCCGGTACGATACTTAACATAATTTAATTTGAAATTCCTGGTGTACCCATCAAATACATCACGCCGGTTGGCTGCGGTACACCCCCTTTGGGTTCAACGGTGACGACAAATGCACTAATATCTTTTTTATTGTCCGGGACAGGAATGGAAGAGACACGAAAGAATTGTTCCTCCTTTTCTACGACTGTGAAAACTCCTGCACTAACCGGATTTTTCTGTTTGGATAAATACCATAATTGATACTCTTTGTCTGCCGGAAGCGCAGGGAGTTTGGACACCTGAAGAATGGCGAGCTTGCTTACCGGATCCCAAATGATCTTACCGTACCCTTCTGGATTTGATTCCAATCCGTTCATAATCACGATCTCAATTTTCGGTGACTGGAGCACATTCAATATTTCTTCTTTCACTTGAAGATTGCTGGAGAGCGCGGTAAAGCGTTGTTGCTGTTCTAACAGTCGGGATTCAACGGAGTACACCTGCAGTTCAGACTGTTCGAGATCGATGTTTACTAGATAGGCGTAAATCCCGATCTCCGCGGCAACGACTGCCATCAACAGTGCCACCACGAGACTAAACCTGGGACTGCCGAATCCAAGTGCGATCGCCAATCGTTCGAATGAAAGTAAGAAAGAAAATGAGGAAGGATTTCCCTTTTGAATCCTTTTCAACAATTTGGATTTAACCAACGGGAGTGGGGCAACACGCTTTACGCCTGTATTGATGAAATATGATACCCCAACAGATTCATGGAAGATTCGTTTGAATTCTTCATCCCCGCTGGAGAGCGCTTCATCGAAGATCGCTTGTTCTTCCGGGTCCAGTGCACCTAACGCAAAAGCGGAGCACATCTCTTCAAATTGTTCTTTTTCAGGTTTCATATGACATTCTACGTAACTTCAGCATATATGGATTGGGGATTCCATACCCGATAGAAAACTCTTTATTAAACAATATTACACGCAGTCCATCGGAATATTGAAAATCAACAGTTGTATTTTCTTGCTAGTGCCGTATCAAATAATTCATTTTGCGTTTTACTATATTCACACAGTGCGACACCCGAGAAATAAATACAAGATTACTTTATAGAATCGGCACTAGTATGTTGGTTTCCAGAGGGAGAATCGCTTAACAACTGGAATCAATATTAAAGTCAGAACAACACCAATGCCGGTCGTACTAACAAACGTAATCACACCCTGTCCGACAGTGCTATTAGTGCTCCGGTTCTGGTCCATAAATCTTCCGATCTCGTCATCGGTAGCTCCGCCCAGGATCAATCTTTTTCGCTGCCAATCGACCATAGTGTCGATCCATCCGGGGTTGATATAATTATTATATACGAAAAGGAAGAACGTGAAGATCGCCGCAGAAAGAATTGCGATATGAAATCCTATGTTGATCCCTGCTTTTATCCCAAGAGATCCATTGGAAATAGATTTCAGTTCTGACATAGCCGTAAAGATGAAGAGTGCGGGCACGACAAAGGAAAAGTAACCGCTGTATTGTCCGATTTCCAGGGAGGTGGTATGGAAACCGAGTATGAACTCCAGCAGAATCCATCCGCACATTCCGAGACCACACAAAATACCGTATCGATTTTCAATGCTCATGATTGAACAAGAATGCAACCATGCTGCCGTTGCCTTGTTATTGGACAGAATCGATGAACGAATATAAATGATTAATTTTTTTGAGCTTTTGCGACGCTGTCGAAAATCGGGAAAACCTTGTCCAGTTGCGAGATTTTTAAGAGCGAGAGAACCTTTTTATGCACACCCACCAGGCGTATCTCTCCGCCGTGCTGGCGCATTTGACGATCTGCAATGAGCAGTGCGCTCAATCCGCTGCTGTCGCAGAATTCGACCGAAGTCAGATCGATGATCAAAGATTTCAAGGAAGGCCGGCACAACAGAATGAATTCGCCCTTCAGCTCCGGCGAAACAGAAACATCCAATTTCCGCTCCTTGATCGTCAACACGGCACCGGTCCCGTTTTTGTTTACATCGAATTTCATATGCTTTCCTTCTAATTAAAACATCGATAAAGTTCTGAACAATTGTTCGTACCGCATTTTCGCATTTCGGTTCGGCGCAGCATTGAATTGAAAATTATAGTATGTGTCTGCATGTTCCTGGGAAAAACCCACTTTCAGCGGAGCGTTGATGCTGCGACAAAGATAGGCAGATGATGGTACGAGCGACAGGTTCAGATCCAACAGCAAGTCGAATTTCTGATTAAGCAGAGAATTGATCTCGCTCTTTTTCGGCAGAAAGAAAAAATTGAGATTCTCGTTCTTAATGGTGGTCACATTGGACCGATTTAGGGTATTGGAAAAACTCCTGTTCCCATCGTTCACAACCAATGTCAGCCGGTTTCCCTGGAATTTGTTCTGCAGAAGTATGATTGTCTGTGCTACGACAGATCGTTGTTCCGGGCTTTCGGGAATGATAACAAGAGCGGTTTTTGCATTGGAAAATGAGCCGGAAAACGACATCGGTTTCGCTTTTTTACCCCGAAACACGATACGCGTTAATGCTAATCCGAGATTTTTCCTTTGTTTTTCAAACATTTTCCATCATTCTTTCATTCGTCGGGTGTAAAGTGCAAAACGTTTTAGTGAATTTCAAGGGTAGGTCGTACCAACACGTGATATCAGCGCAGTGATGGGAAAATATCGCTTGACACCTATCCCAGCATTTTCAAGAATTCTTCTTCCGTAATGGTGGTTACACCAAGTTCTATCGCCTTCTGCAATTTTGAACCGGCATCGGATCCCACAATCACAAAATCGGTCCTTTTGCTGACGCTGGAAGAGGATTTTCCGCCAAGAGCTTCGATCTTTTCTTTTGCTTCGTCTCTGCTCATCGATTCAAGTCCGCCGGTTAAAACGAACGACTTACCGGCTATTGAAGAATTTCCGGTTCGTTTTTTCTTATCGGACCTCATCTGTACACCGGCTTTTTCCAGTCGGTCAATCAGTTTCTGGGAATATTTATCTTGAAAGAAACGAACGACACTCTCTGCGATGCGTGGTCCGATTCCTTCGACTTTCTCCAACTCTTCTTTGGCCGCGGATCGTAGAGATTCCATGGAAGGGAAATGATCGGCAAGGAGTTTGGCAACACCTTCTCCGACGAACCGGATTCCAAGCCCGAAAAGTACTCTATTGAATGGCAGTTGTTTGCTCGCTTCAATTCCGTCTAATAGGTTCTGAGCGCTTTTTTCTCCCATACGTTCGAGATCTGCGATCCGCTCCTTTTTTAATCCATAAATGTCTGCGATATTGTGAATCATACCGTCACGGACAAAAAGGTCGATAACTGCTTCGCCAAGACCCTCGATATTCATTGCTCTTCGGTGTGCAAAATGTTCAATACGACCGCGGACCTGTGCAGGACATTCAAAATTCTCGCAGTAATAGGCTGCCTCTTCTTCCGGACGGAAGATTTTCGATCCGCAAACGGGACATCGCCCCGGAAACTTGAACGGGGAAGAAGATTTGGGACGTTTCTTTAGGTTCACGCCGGAAACTTTCGGAATGACATCGCCCCCTTTTTCCACAAACACTGTATCACCAATGCGGATATCCAATTCTTTGATATAGTCTTCATTATGAAGAGTTGCCCGGCTGACCGTACTTCCGCCGACAAAAACAGGTTCCAGTTCTGCTACAGGTGTGATTGTCCCGACACGGCCGACCTGGAGAGTGATCGCATTTAATGTGGTTTGCATTTGCTGAGCGGGGAATTTAAAGGCGATCGCCCAGCGGGGTGATTTTGCGACAGCGCCAAGTTCTTGCTGCTGCGGAATGGAGTCTACTTTCACGACGATTCCGTCAATGTCGTACGGTAAGCATGCCCGATTGTTGTTCCATTCATCGCAGTACTGTTTCACTGCTGCGATTGTTTTACACACCCGTGCATTTTCATTGACAACGAATCCTAATTTTTTTAATAGAAGAAGGTTTTCCGAATGGCTTTTCAACGGAACATCGTTTGTCCGGAGAAAATAAGTGAACATGCGCAGTTTCCGCTGTGCGACAATTTTTGAGTCCTGCAATTTTAAAGTTCCGGAGGTTGTGTTGCGTGCATTGACGAAAGTTTTTTCGCCCTGCTCTTCCTGCCGCTTGTTCATTGTTTCGAAATCTTTTTTTGCCATATAGATTTCGCCGCGGACTTCGAAATCCTTTGGCAGGCCTTTTCCCGAAGCTGCACGAAGCGGGATAGAACGGATTGTCCTGAGATTGGCTGTGATCTCATCTCCCTGGGTGCCATCGCCGCGTGTGGCACCTTGTATAAAGAGCCCATTCCGGTAGATCAGGCTGATAGCAACGCCGTCGATCTTCAGTTCGGAGACGAATTGATACCGATGACCGCCCAGAATGTCCCTCACACGGCGGTCAAAATCGATCAACTCTTCCTCGCTGTAGGTATTGGACAAGGAGAGCATGGGTACTTCATGAATAACGGTCGGGAATTCCTTGGTGGGTTCTCCTCCGACGCGCTGCGACGGAGAGTCGGATGTGAGCAGCTCAGGATATTCCTTCTCCCAGTGGATGAGCTGCTGCATCAGCTGGTCATATTCAAAGTCGGATATTAAGGGTTGCGAAAGGACGTAGTACTGATGATCGTGACGTCGAATGTTGTCGCGAAGTGTTTCGATCTTTTGTTGTATCGAAGCAGGGGCTCCCATTATTGCATCAAGTGCTCTGCCGTGATTTTCGCATTGCGGACGCGCTTTCCTTTTTCACCGATCGGTGCGATCTCTTTTCCATTCAACAATAGGCGGACCGATCCTCCGTCGCTCACGCTGATGGAGAAGCCTTTCCGGGCGATGTATGTCCGATACCGACCGCGAAGCATATATCCGCTTCGCGGGGGGAGAGAATCACGAATAATCGTGATCCAAACCGAATCCGAGGCAACCACGCGCAAAACCAGTGAATCTACTTTCGGGACCACGGCCTTTGCAATACTTGTGGAATCCACCGTATCCACAGCAACGGCCTGCGGCTGCAACAATTCCTGTTCTTTCACAACATTCTGGAAAGCCGTTTCCTTCACCACCTGGGAAGGGATAACTGATTCAAAATAATCCCACAGATAAAATGCCAGGATGACCAGTCCAACGACCATCAGCACGCTCATGGTGATCATCCGAACTTTCTTCTCCTGCTTGAGCTCGTGGTCGGCATTTTCGGGGTGCAGGTAATTCCGTGCTTCATCTTTGGTGGTTGCCGTTTCGAATTTATGTTCGGGTGTGCTGTGAATATCATACTTCTTCAATGCTTCCACCGCATTCACACCGATCGCTTCGGCGTAGGCTTTAATAAACGCACGGACATAGGTCTGGGGGAGCACATCGAACGCCCCTTGTTCGATCGCCTGAAGATATTTGATATTGATGCGGGTTCGTTGCGAAATATCGGACAGGGTGATTTGCTTGGATTCTCGTTCTTTGCGTAATTCTTCGGAAAAGGGATTCATTCGATTTTACTGCTTCAGGGATTTTTGTTGTAAGATAAAAAAAAATAGGAAGTGCTCCAAGAGAAGAATTTCTCCTCGCAGAGTCACATATCCAGCACGTCGCGCACTTTTTTTGCGAGCTCTTCAATCTTGTATGGTTTTTGAAGGAAACCGTCGATGTTTTTGGTAAACTTCGCCTCTTTAAGGATGGCGTCACTGTACCCGCTGGAGACGATGACCCGTGAACGTAGTTTTAGTGATTTAATCTTCTGGAATACTTTTTTCCCGCTTACTTGCGGCATGTTCATATCCAGCAGCACCAAGTGATATTTTTTTCTCTTGGAGAGGAGGGCGATTGCTTCCTTTCCGCCCGCGGCGGTCGTCACGGCATACCCGAGATCGGTCAGCATTGTACTGAGAGTCAACCGGACAAATTCCTCGTCGTCAACGACTAATACCGATTCCGAGCCCCGGACGATCTTTTTTGACGATGCGGTGAAGATGTCAGCAGGGATATCCTTGATCAACGGGAATATCAATACGAACGACGTTCCTTTATTCACTTCGCTGGTGAATGAGACGGCGCCATTATGCGATTTGATCACGCCGTACACAACGGAAAGTCCCAGTCCGGTCCCCTTCCCATGCTCCTTCGTTGAAAAGAATGGGACGAAAATCTGTTGCTGCACTTCCTTCGACATCCCAACGCCGTTATCGACGATCCGAATTGTTACCGTACGATCCTGATATAAGTCCACTGTTGTTTCAATGGAGAGCCTGCCGCCGCTCCCCATTGCATCTTTTGCATTGATAAACAGATTTAGGATCGCCTGTTGGATCTGTCCTTCGTCCCCGTTAATAATGGCGGGGAGCGGTGAAAAGTTCCGGGCAACTTCGATCAGCGGTTTCACACTTGGTTCGAATATGCGGATTGTCTCTTCCAGAATCTCGTGAAGGTTTACGGGATGGAATTCGATCGGTGTTCTGCGTGCAAAGGTGAGCAGCTGATTGGTCAGCGATTTGCCGCGTGTCGATGCAGTTTCAATAATCTCGACAAACGGATAGTTCTTGTTCTTCGGGGAAATTCGTCTGCGCATGATCGATGATGCACCCATAATTGACGTAAGAATGTTGTTAAAATCATGGGCGATTCCGCCAGCCAGGTTACCGATGCTGTCTATCTTTTGCGCTTGCATTATTTTTTGTTCCAGCAGTTTTTTTTCGGTGATATCCCGAACCACGCACCGCATCAGGACCGGCTGATTGTTCTCATCATAGACCATGGAAGTACTGACGGAAACATCAATCAACTGCCCTCCGCGCATCCGCATCTGCTCTTCACTGCCGCGGGTATCACGGTGGCCTTCGAACGACAACACCAGCTGCTCGCGGATCTGTTCATGGAATTCCTCGGGATAGAGACTCGTCAGCGGTTTGCCGATAATCTCGGATTTTGGATAGCCAAGCATCTGTGATTCGGTCTGGTTACAGTTGACCACTGTTCCGCTGCGGTTTACCAGATGGTACATATCCGGGGAATGTTCGAACAGGTCTGCGTACCTCTTTTCGGATTCCATAATCTTATCAAAGAGGTGGGCGTTGTTCAGTGCGACGCTGATCTGATTGCCGAATGCAGCGACGAGATTCACTTTCCGTTCTGGAAAAAACTCTTTCGTTGTGCTCGCCAACAGAAGGATTCCTTCGGATTTATCAGCAACGCGCAGGGGGACGGAAACCCACGAAGCGATCTCCAACATCGGTATGTTTGCATGGAACACGATACCGTCCGTTGCATTTGTCTCTTTGTTTGTCCGGACTTCTTCGGTCCATTCAAGAAAGGATTTGCTGGATAGCATCTTCTCCGAAAAGAAGCCGAACTCCGTTCCATAGAAATTCTTCAGTTCAAGTCGGTCACCTTGCAGCACGTACAACCATCCGTATTCGACCTTCAGAATGGTTGCAACATTCTGAAGCGCATTGCTGAAGATATAGAATAGGTTGATGGATTTACTGACGACTTGAGACATGGTATTCAGCGCTTCCAATTCGAGGCGCTGCTCCTCCAGATGCCGGCCATATTTCAAGGAAAAATAAACACTGGCAAATCCGATAATACCCACGGTGACGATACTGATGAAATCAAAAAATCCGAGTTCTTTTTGAAGCAGAATGTTTGCTGCAATAATCGTCACCATGATGACGATAACGGCAGTAGATGCAACAATTTGAGCTTGTTCGACGAGGCCGAGATTGAAAGAGATAGAACGGATTCGCCGGAAGATTTTTTTCATTCAGAAGGATTGGTTGGAGGATCAATAATCAACAGCTTTTTTCATTTCCCTCGAACGCCGGATACGGCCTTCGATTGCGGCGAGGAGTACGTCATTATCAACCGGCTTGGTCAAATAATCATCCACGCCGATCTTTTTCCCCGTTTTAATGAGCTCTTTTTGATTTAACGCAGATATGAAAATAAACGGTACTGTCGCAAATCGTTCAATGGAGCGAAACCGTTCATAGAACATGAATCCGTTCATATTCCGTTGACCGAATGCGATGTCGCAGAGGACAAGGTCGGGAGAGAAATGTTCCAGAAGATTCAGTGCTTCTTCGCCGGAAGCGGTATTCAAACTATGGTAACCGTGTTTTTCCAGCAGCCGCTCCACCAGTAACAGAAAATTCCGGTCATCATCCAATGAAAGAACGACTCCTTTTGAATTCAGAGATTTGATCAACCGATCAACTTTCTGCTGCAGGACGCTCTCCTCTTGTTCGGTGATTCTAAACGTTTCTTTCACGGTCGAGAAATCGCGCGTTCCTCTGTTCCAATTATCGCGGATGGCATTTAAGTAACATGTCAACCGTGCGTTCTGTTCCAGGTAATCGTGTTCGTCGCGCGAAATGGCAAAGAATTCTCGCATCGTATCCACTCGTTCTTGTTCCCGCGGTGTAATGGAGCCATCCTTCCAGATTTCATTGAGCAGTGTCTTATAAGCTTCAAGCACCGCATCCGAGATCTTCTGTTCGTACTTTGACGGTATCACTTTTGCAACTGAATCATCGTAGCCTTCGGTCAGCGGAATGTTTGGAGCCGGTTGTTCCTTCACGAGAGGGAGGACTTCGGCGGAAGTTTTTTTTGCCTGCTCCTTTTGCAGTACTTCGATCCGCTCTCGATATGCTTTCGCATAAATATTCTTCGGGCTCAGCGTGAGGATTGTATCGATACGTTCGGCCGCGTCGATCAAATTTCCGGACTTGATGACTTTGTCGACTGCGCGCAGCATTTCGCTGATATTTTCTTTTGGTGAGCTCATGATGGTATCACATAACTCTTTTCAATTCTCGCGAGCGGCGTAGTTTCCCTTCGATGGTAGCAAGCAGCATTTCCGTATCGATGGGTTTGAAAAGGTAATCGTCTGCACCGAGTTTTTTCCCGGTTCGGACGAGCACATCCTGATCCAAACCGCTAAGGAAGATAAACGGTGTGGCAAGGAACTTATCGAGAGAGCGGAATTTTTCATAAAACGCAAAACCGCTCATATTCGGTTTCGAGAAATTGATATCGCAGATGACAATATCGGGGGTCATGGACTCCAGCAGGCGAAGTCCCTCTTCGCCGGTCGTTGCAGTGAAGCAGTAATAGCCGCCCTCTTCAATAACGCCTTTGACGATGCGCAGGAACGGTTCTTCGTCATCCAATACCAACACAGAACCATTCGACTGCAAGGATTGGATCAACTGGAATACTTTCGGTTCCAGCGCGATCTGTTCCTGGTCGCTGATTTGGAACTTTTTTCGCTGGACTTCAAAATCTGTTATTCCTCTTTTCCATTCATCCCGGATAGCATTGAAGTATGATGTTTGACGCACCTCTTTTTCAAATGCGGCATGTTCCTCGGGAGTGATCGCAAATGTTTCCCGCATGGAATCGATTCGAGTCTGCTCTTCAGCGCTGATTGCTCCGTCCTTCCAGATCTCCAATAAAAGAGAGCGATATGCTTCTGCTGCTGCAGCAGTCCGTTTGATCTTCCGTACAGGCGGTAATGCCGTCGAAAGAGGTTTGGGTGCAGAAGGAGCAACTGGCGGTGCCCCCGTAGGTGAAGGTGGTGCAGGAACCACTGCGGGACGCGGAGGAGTTGGAGGAGGAAGCGGAACTGCGCTCTTTTGCTCGATCTTCGTAGGTTGTGGCTTCGGTAATTCTTGCCGGGGCGGTTCCGGTTTCGGCTGTTCTTTGATCTCCGGCGGCAGTTTTGATTCTTCGGTTTTTGGCTGTTGAAGATCCAACGGTTTGATCTGTGCCGCTTTCCGTTCCGCTTCAGCCCGGGTCATTCCTTGTGCTTCGAATAACGATGTGATACGTTCGCGATATGCCTTTGCATATACATTCTTCACTTCCAGCTCATGGATTGTGAGGATGTATGCCATCGCAAGTTCAAGGTTTCCGTTCTTGATCTCCCGGTCGGCACCGCGCAGCAAATCGCTGATATGTCTTTGTTTATCGGTCATTGGTTGTTCCCGTGCGGGTGCATCAATTCTTTCAGGATCACTTCCCGTGCCGTGTTGATCGGAAATTCATTGTGCGTGAATAGTTCGAATGCTTTTGCACCTTGTCCCAGCAACATCTCAATTCCGCCGATTGTTTTTGCACCGGCATTATGTGCTAATTTCAACAGCGCGGTCTCTAATGGATTATAAACAATATCCATGACTATCTGGTGGTTCTGGATCACAGCCTCAGGAGGAAGGGGGTGCATATTCACGAGCGGTTTCATCCCGACGGAGGTGGTGTTAATGAGCAGTGCCGCGACGTCGATCTCTCTTGCAGTGACATCATGCTCGTTGGTATAGAAAAATTTTGTCAGTCGGAATTTCGGCGTAAATTCATCGGCGATCGCCTTTGCATTCTCCAGAGTCCGGTTAATGATCATAATCCGTTTCGGAGAAAAGAATTTCGCTACGGCATAAACCGTTGCACGGGCTGCACCGCCTGCACCAAAGATTACTACATGATTGTTCTTGATCTCCTCAGCATAATATGCAAGAGAGATGTAGACACCATGGGCATCGGTATTGTAACCCACCAATCGGCCGTTATTATTCACGATGGTATTCACCGCTCCGATCATCCGCGCTTCTTCGGAGACCTCGTCCACTAACGGGATAACCTTTTCCTTATACGGAATGGTGATATTGGCGCCGCGGAAATTCAGGCTTCGGAGTGCTGCGATCAAATTCGGGAGCATCTCGGGATTCACATCCATCACACCGTAATCATATTCCAGATTCAGTTTCTTGAATGCCGCTGTATGCATTGCGGGAGAAAGCGCATGGGAAATCTTATGACCGATGATGCCGATATGCCGTTGATGTTCTGTGAATTTTTGTAATTTCATAGATGAATATACGGATTCTTTAAAAGATAAAAAACCTAATCGCAATGATTAGGTCCCCAAAAAAACAAATACCTGCTGTGCAGAACAATTCACTGTTGAAGGAGCGAAGCGAACTCTTTGATCGACTTTACACCCTGGAATTCGATATCGAATTTGGATTTGAGTTCCGGATTCAGTTTCAGAGCGGCATTCAGCGAGTCAACTGCTTCGAGATTCTTTTCCAAGACAAACAATACCTTTGCCCGGCTGTAGTGCGAATCCGCAAATAACGGATTGAGTTCGATCGACCGGTTCAGCGCTTTCAATCCTTCTTTAAAATATCCCATAACGAAAAGTGTATCGCCGTAATCGTACCATGCTTCATAATTATTCGGATCAAGTTGTACGACCATCTTATAACTGAGGATGCATTCTTTCATCTTCCCCAGATTGAATTCTGCATCCGCTTTAGCATACCATAGCTCTGGATATTCCCTGCAGAGCTCAATAGCACGATTATAATCGGTCAGAGCTTTTCGGTACTGCTCCTGTGCATCATAACAGCTGCCGCGCCCGAAATACGATTCATAATGGCCGCTGTCATATTTAATTGCCAGCGTAAAACACTTGATCGCTTCGGTATAATTCTCCAGCTCTTCATATGCATTTCCTAAGTTATGCAGCGCAGGAACATCTTTCGGCTCATACCGGATTGTTAGTTTATAACACTCAATCGCTTCGGACAGTTTATTCTGCATGGCATACACGTTTCCCTTATTGTAGTATGCTGAGGGGAAATTCTCTTTGATGGCGATAGCCATGTCATAACTGTCGATCGATTTTTCATGTTCATTCAATCGGTTCAGTACGATCCCTTTGTTATACCAGGCGTTAAAATTATACGGATCCAAATCGATATGCTTATTATAGCATTCCAGGGATTCTTCCATATGGTCCATCAGATCATGGCAAAATGCCAGTTCGAACCAAACATCTGGATTAGAAGGTTCCTCTTTGACTAAAAACTTCAGAATTTCCAGCGCTTCATCGAACCGTTCCAGCTTTTCAAGAATCACAGCTTTATTCAGCAAAGCCTCGGTGTCGCCCGGGTGAAGTATGAGAGCTTTTTCAAAGTCGAGAAGCGCTTCGTCGTTCCTGTTGAAATTATCAAGAGTGATGCCGCGGTTGATGAACAAATCGCTGTCATTAGGATTGAGGGAAATGGCATGGTTGTAACATTCAAGTGCTTCATCATATCGGAAGAGATTGTTCAGGATCATTCCTTTCCGCATCAATGCTTCGGAAGAATATGGGGCAAATTCCACCAATTGTGAGGCAAAATTCAGTGCCTCATCATATTTTTCCTTCTCAAAGTAGTAACTGATGATCTCTTCCAGCGCTTCAATGCTTTTCAGTCCGTTGCCGCCTCTGCGGAGCAATTCCTTGTAGCGCTCAATTTCCTCATTCCTATCGCGCCGAGGAGAAGAATCGCCTTCGAAATCGTCATCGAAATTATCGTGATCAAACGTGGACATGAGGAGAAATATAGGTGAATGATAGGAACGTTGCTCTTTTCAAATAAACAAAAAAAGGGGGGGTAAGTCAATAATCCAACCATGATCAATTTATTTTCTTTGAAAATCAACAAAAATAGCCGAAATTTGGGCAGTTTATTAATCACTGCATCGTCAGTTAAACCATAACTTGAAGCTAACTCATGACCCCACTTAAATTACGTATCAGCCGAATTTCAGAATCCACCCGTGATGTTCCTTTGCCGGTCTACGCAACCCAAGGATCGGCAGGGATGGATATTTATGCTGCGGTCGAGGGAGAAATGGCAGTTCCGGCGGGGGTGACAGTTCTAGTGCCGACTGGGTTTTCAATGGAAATACCGGCGGGATACGAGGCGCAAATACGCCCCCGATCCGGATTGGCTATAAAAAATAACATTGGATTGATGAATGCACCGGGGACCATCGATTCCGATTACCGGGGAGAAGTAAAAGTATTACTGACTAATCATGGGAAGGGGGATTTTGTCGTGAACCGCGGTGACCGAATAGCGCAAATGGTGATTGCGAAATATGAACGTGTGGAATGGGAAGAGACGGGGAGCCTGACAGAAACAAAGCGCGGCGTAGGTGGTTTTGGACATACCGGCATCTCACAATAACATCGACGGAAGAACCATGCCTAAACAAAAAAGATCTGCGGTAAAAATAAAGGAGAATGGAATCGGTAAAGAACAAGCACCCGCTCAACTTTCTGTGATGGAGATGATTGTTATTTCAACCGGTCTTGTTTTAATGATGTTCCTGCTCTATTCACTGGAAACGCTCATCTCGCCATTCCTGATCTTTATTACGATTCTCTTTTTACTCTATCCGCTTCGCGCCAATTCCATTGCAAAGAACGTGATGCTACTCTCAACAGCGTTGTTCATGCTCTGGTTCTTTATTACAATTGATGAAGTCATTTCACCGTTCATCTTCTCCCTCTTCCTTGCATATTTGCTCCATCCCATCGTTACAAAACTGGAAACAGTCTGGAAGATTCCGCGGTGGACATCTGCCGTGTTCATTATCTGTGTGAGCATCGCACTGGTCATTATTATTCTCATCCTTGGACTTCCGCATATCATCGGCCAGTTTGAAGGGATCCTGCAGGCAATCGGGACAATCTCGACGCAATTTGTGGAATGGGTATTGGATGGACGTTTCATCAAGGCGATCCAAAAGTACGGCATCTCCGTGGAGCAACTCCGTTCGATGTTGACGAACACGATCGCGCCGCGAGTGGAAGACATTCTGAAAGGGATCTTACAAGGGACTTTCGGCATCGTCAGCGGTCTGCACATACTTGTCTCCGGTATTGTGAATATCATCATCATTCCGTTCCTGACATTCTTTTTGCTCAAGGATTTTCCGATCGTCCGTCACCGAATCAAAATGTTGATCCCCCGGAAACGGCGGGAGCAGTCGGTGGTCTTCTACCATCATGTGGATCAGATTCTTGGACGATACATCCGCGGTACGACGATTATCGCGATTTTTGACGGAGTTATAGTCACTGCAGGATTATGGATCATCGGCATACAATATCCACTTGTGCTCGGTATTCTTTCGGGATTCCTGTTTTTCGTACCATACTTCGGCTTTATTACTATCCTTTCTGTTTCTGCGTTTGTTGCATCTATGAGTATGGGATCCATGTCTCTGCCGGTTATCTCGACAGTCTCGTTTCTGGGAGTACTGCACCTTATAGAGAATTACGTTATCACGCCGAGGATCATCGGCGATAAGATAGGTCTACATCCGGTGTTGCTGATCCTCTCGCTGTTCTTGTTTGGATCTTTCTTTGGATTCATCGGCCTGCTGGTTGCCATCCCTGCGGCAGCGATCATCATCGTGTCCGTGAAAGAGTGGGAAATGAACCGACGCAAAGACCTGAAACAGGAAGATCAACAATAGTTAATTTGTGCTAAGAAGGACTCTATGCCTGGAACATTGTATCTTGTTGCAACACCGATCGGGAATCTGAATGACATGACCTTTCGGGCAATTGAAACCCTCAAATCTGTGGATATTGTCGTCTACGAAGAACGCAAAGAGGGGAGCAGATTACTGCGTCATTTTGGAATTGAAAAACCCGTGGAAAGTCTGAACGAGCACAATGAAGCAGCTTCGACATTCATCATCTTCGATCATCTGCAGAACGGCAAAAACGTAGCGATCGTTTCCGATTGCGGAACGCCGGTCTTTTCCGATCCGGGACAACTCCTTGTCCGGAAAGCGGTGGAGGCAGGGATCAAGATTGTGCCCATTCCCGGTGCATCGTCCCTGATGCCGGCACTGACAGTCTCCGGTTTTTCCATCGATCAATTCGTGTATTACGGCTGGCTTTCACCGAAACGGCCCCGCCGGTTGGTGGAATTACAACAGCTCCGTCGTGAACTCCGCACCATTATACTGATGGATACTCCGTACAGACTTGTGCCGCTTATGAAGGACATTTCGGAAGTATTTGGATCAACCCGTCGCGTTTGTGTTGCGTTCGATTTGACGATGCCGGATGAAGAAATTTTTCATGGGACTGCGCCGCAGCTGGCGATGAAATTCGAGAAAGAGGGCAGGAAGGGTGAATTCGTTATCGTGATTGAAGGCAATGGAAAATGAGCGTCAACTTCGGAATATCATGAAACTGATCCTGATTGCCGCACTTAATAATCGCCGTGTCATCGGAAGGCAGGGGAGTATTCCGTGGCAACTACCGGAGGATCTGCAACGATTCAAAGAACTGACGTCGCACCATGTAGTATTGATGGGAAGGAAGACGTTTGAATCCATAGGGAAGATCCTGCCGGATCGCAGAAACATCGTCCTCACTCATCGCGCAACATTATCGGATGATGTTGAACAATATCATTCACTTAAGGAAGCGTTACAGCATCTTGCAGCAGAAGAAAAGGTATTTGTCATCGGAGGGGAGGATGTGTACCGTCAAACAATCGATCACGCCGATGAACTTCATCTGACGATTGTTGATAATGACGAGGAGGGCGATGCACACTTCCCGTCATACCATCATTTCATCGGTCGCCGATATTTGCTCAGTTCAACAGAGCAACGCCAAGGATTTCGTTTTGAACACTATGTTAGATTGGACGATACTCCGGCAATTCAATAATGAATGTTGAGCCGTTGCCAAATTCGCTTTCAGCCCAAACCTTCCCGTTATGCATTTCCACAATCTTCTTCACGATGGCGAGACCGAGTCCGGTAGAGATTTCGCCGCCGGTCGGTTGTGCCGAGAGCCGTTTAAACTGCTGGAACAACTGCTTCTTATCTTCTTCGGTCAATCCCGGTCCCTGATCCTTGATTCTGATCTTCACGATAAATTCCAACACCTCGATTGATACGGCAATAGATGTGCCCGGCCGTGAGAATTTTCCGGCATTATTGATCAGATTGTCCACCGCTTCATTCAGCCATCGTTCGCTGCCGCTGACAATACATTTTTCTACGGACGATGTGAACTGGACCGACTGTTCTTTTTGTTGCAGCTGGATCCTGTTCTTCATTACGGACAGTTCCACCAGCTGAACGATATCCACCCGCGACTTTGTGAAAACCAGCTGTCCTTGTTCCAGTGCGGACGAGCTCAGTGTGTCTTCGATCAACCGGAGCATATACAGCGTCGTCTGTTCCATCAGATGGGCATGTTCTTTTACGGACGATTGATCAAATTGCGGATCGTTGATTGTATGTGCGAATTGGTTCAGATTCACTACTTTGTTCTTGAAGTCATGCGACAGGATTCCTAACAGATCTGATTTTTCCTTATTGGCTTTGTCCAAGCGCAGATTACTGCGGGATAATTCATCCCGTGCGGATTCGACATCCTGCAGGTGCACCTCAATCTTTTCCTTCGCTTCTACGAGGTCCTTGGTCCGTTCATCCACAACAATTTTTAATTGTTTTGCATGCCGATGGATACTGGCTGTTCGCAATGCGTACAAACCGGCTCCCATCAGGATCAAACCGACACCGATTAGTGCATAGAAGTAGGGGGTTTGATAAAAGAACGGCAGCAGTACGATTGTAGCCTTTGCTTCGTTCTCGCTCCACGTTCCATCGTCGGTAAGTGTGCTGACACAAAATGTATATTGTCCCGGCTGCAGATTCGTGTAATAGGCCGCCCGCCGTGAACCGGCATCTACCCATTCATCTTTAAATCCGAGAAGCCTGTATCGAAACCGAATTCGCTCCGGTGCGACATAGCTGATAGATGTATAATGAAATTCTACTGATGAATTGCCCGGTTCCAGAACAACAGTCGAATCCGGGTATACGGTGCTGTCCGCGATTCTGATCTCCTCAATATGAAGGGGAAAACGAACTTCCTTTTCGATCATTCTATCCGGATCGACGCGCGCCAGACCTCCAACTGTAGTGAACCAGATCTTTCCATCATGTGTCTTGATGATACATGGACTGGAAACGCCGCTGATTTCAGCATTTTGCAGTCCGTCGGAACGGCCGAAATCGATCTTAGAGAATTTCGCCGTTTTCTTTTCAAAAATGTCCTGAAACTCTGCTTTACGGATCCGTGTGATCCCCTGGTTTCCGCCGATCCATAAGAATCCCTTATTATCCTCCGACATCATCAATGTCACGTCCTCGCGCAATCCATCTTTTGTTGTAAACACCTGTACGATGCCATTGCGGATCCTGTTAATGCCGCCGCCGTTCGTTCCAGCCCAGACATCGTTCTCTTTATCAATATACAATGATAGAATGAAATTATTGGAAAGACCATTCTCGGTGGAGATTGTTTCGATCCCTTTCGGAGTGATCTTATTGATGCCGCCGCCGTTGGTGCCTACCCATATCTGGTCATTTCCGGACCTGACCATTGCCAATACATTATCATTGGCGAGTCCCTGCATTGTCGTCAATGGAAGTATACTGTCGCCGACAATGCGGGAGATACCGCCGCCGTATGTTGCGACCCATATTTCATTATTAAAACCTTCCAGTATGGCGCGAATATAATTCTCCGCGAGACCGTCTTCCGATGTAATGCGTTTAAACTGTGCGCCCTGTTTCTTCCGTTCATCGAATTGAAGCACACCGCCGCCGTCGGTCCCGATCCACAACACGCCGTTTTTATCCTCATACAATGCCCTGATGAATTTATTCGGAAGTTCTGTTTCGTTATTCCAGATTTTTATCCCGTCGTTATCTATTCGATTCAAACCGTTGCCGTTTGTGCCGATCCACAACCGGTTGCGCGAATCTTCAAAAACTGTACGGACGTACGAATCACTCAGCCCGAATTTTTTTCCAAACAGTTCGAATTTCCGGATATGGATCTGGCTGAGCCCGTTTCGCGTACCGATCCAGATATTGTTTTCGTTGTCTTGAAAAATTGTCCGGACAAAATTGTTCACCAATCCCTCATCGACTGTTAATGCATCGAACATCCTTATTCCGTTCGTTTCGATGCATCGGTTGATGCCGCCACCATCAGTTCCGATCCACACAACGTTGGATCGATCTACGAACAATGTCCGGATTGCGTTGTTCGTCAATCCGTTCGCAGTTGTGAAGACCTGAATTTTGTCATCCTGCAATCTGGCAAGCCCGCTTGGTGTACCGATCCAGATAACGCCGTTTTGATCGATGGCCAGAGCGGAAATGGAGTTGTTCGGAAGTCCATTGTTTATGGTCAAAGTGCGGGGTTTATCGTTATCGACGATGATCAAGCCGACATCGGTGGCGAGCAGAATCCTGTTCATTTTATCCCTGACGATCGTTCGGAGCAGAAAATTCTGCGGAAGGACCGCGGAAGCATACGGAACGATGCCCAACAGTGCCCCGGTGTCATCGAACGAAAGTTTTTGAATTCCGTTCCGTTCTGTTCCGGCAAGGAGATAATTATTTCCGTCGTACAAGAAGGTCTTGATGAATTCATTCCCGAAGCCGCCGATTTCCTGTATGGCCGAAAATGCATGGCGATCATATTTCACAACACCGCCGCCATTCGTCCCGATCCAAACGATACCGTTTTTATCTTCAATCAGCGTCGTAACGTGGTTGATCTTGAATGCTGGTGTGAGGGATTTGTTGAAGTGTAAGAATTTATTCCCGTCATATCGTGCCAGCCCAGCGTATGTGCCGATCCAAATATATCCATCCGATGTCTGGTAGACGAGATCGACAGTATTTTGCGGCAGACCGTTATCGGCAGTGAAATTGGTGATGACATAACTGCTGAATGGTGGGATAGGCCGGTTTTCCCGCATTATGGAAAATGCGTGAGAGGTAAAGAGGATCAGGGAGAGAATGAGAGAGAACGTTTTCATAGGGCGCTGCTCAATAAGTGCAATAATTTACTAATTAAATCTTGAAGAGTTATAGTGAATTTGTTAGAAAGTTCTAAATGCCCACTGAATTCTATTTATTTCTCTTTGCTTATGAATAGCTATAAATCCAGACAGTTTTATCAGCAATGTCTATGGTAATCGAGAATTCAGGCGGGAGCCAGTGCAACTTTCTAACTGTTTTTTCATCTTATAGGTGATGCATCCCACTCCTATAACAGATGAGCAGCTGGCGAGCCGATTGCAAAACGGCGACGAACAAGCGATTGCAATGATCTATGAACGGTTCAAGCATGGATTGTTCCGGTTTTGCATGCGGTTGGTATCAGAATCGGAGATTGCAGAAGACATCGTTCAGGAGACGTTTGTGCGGATGATCGACGAAAAGATGTCTTTGCACAATCCGGCGGCGCTGAAATCCTGGATGTACATGATTGCACGGAACGAAGCGTTTACCCAACTAAAAAAAAGGAAAAGGACCAGGATGTTGTTCGAAGACGACCAGGATGTGTTCATTGAAGAATCTACTTCAGACTCGATCGAGACAGCGGAGCGGAGCGCCATCATTACATCATTCGTCAATAGACTGCTTCCTCAATACAAAGAGGTTCTGGTATTACGGGAATATGAAGCGATGAATTATGAAGAGATCGCCGAAGTCATCGGTGCCAGTGTCGCGACGGTGAAATCGCGATTGTTCCGGGCGCGTAAAGCCCTTTCAGAAAAATTATTACCATTGCGGAAAGCGAGCGACCTATGAACGAGAAGGAAGAATTACTTCAACGGTGTTTTGATAATGACCTGGACGACGGAGAATTGAGGATGCTATTTGTGGAACTCGGGAAGAATGCGGTACTGCGGAGAAGTTTCCGCGCAATGCAATTGTTACGAGAAGATCTTCATTCTATTTCATCCCCGGAAGTGCCGAGGACACTGGATGAACGTATAGAAAGAATCGGACGCCGGTCCGTGTTGAGACTGTTGCCGAACGCAGCACCGTTCAAACGGTTTGCAATAAAGAAAATATCCGTGTCCGCTCCCGCCATTGCCGCATCGTTTTTATTAGTGTTGTTCGGCAGCTATTATGCTGCAACCCGGATTTTCGTTCCGGTACCAAAAATGGAATATGTGTATGTGGTTGAAATGCCTGCCTATGTGGTGCAAAGCAATTATCAGGAAATAAAAAACAATTAAACGGAGAAGCTATGAAAAACCAGATTCTTGTTATTCTTACCATCGGTGTGCTGTCTTCTGTATCTGCACAACCCGACCTTAATTCATTCGCATTCAATTCAGAATCCGAAGTGATCGAACAAAAACAGAAATCCAGCGGCATAGTGCTCGGCACGGTGATTGATATCGATGATCGCAGCCCGCTCGACAAAGCTACCGTGGAGATTCTCGGCACGGGAATCAAAGTCACCACGGCAAAGGACGGGCAGTTCAAGATATCCGGAGTTTCGGGAGGCTTCATCCAGATCCGGGCAACGGCAGCAGGGTATGATCAGCAAACACAGAATAATCTGTACGTGGACAGCGGGAAATCAGTAACGGCATTTTTCATGTTGAAAAAGAGCGGTCTCAGCCAGAAATCGGAATCAGAGCACACAATGCCTGTGCCGATTGCAACCAAATCTCCCGGATACCCGGAGGAGGCACGGAAGAATGGAGTAGAAGGAATTTTTTATTTCAGGGTTGATATTTCAGAGACCGGCGCGATTATTAAAGCAAATTGCTTCGAGCGGAGCGTCTTTGCTGATCACGGGAAATTGAAGGATCATGAAGTATATGACAAATACCGGCAGGCAGTGAATCAATTGGAGAAGGAAGCCCTGGAATCGATCTGGCAATGGAAATTCAAACCAGCATATAAAGAGGGGAAGGCGATCATGTCAACGGTGACTCTGCCCGTGAGATTCAAATTGTCCGACGATAAAAAAGATTAGTCCTTTACATCGACGCTGTAGGTGACAATTGCGCCTGCAGCTTCGAGTGTTTTAGAAACGGAGCAATATTTTGTTACAGAAAGCTCAACGGCGCGTTGAGCTTTTTCTTTTGGCACTGCGCCCTTTATTTCAAAATACAAATGTACTTTTTTCCAGAGGTTTGCTTCCTTCCCGGTATCACGTTCTCCCTCCACTGATACAGTTAATTCATACTGTTCAATCCGTTGTTTCTTCAGGATGGAAATAACGTCAATGGAACTGCATGCTCCAGCGGCGGCTAGCAGCGTCTGCATTGGACGAAATCCTTCATCATTCCCTCCGCCGGAGGAGGAATTATCAAAAACGATCGTTCTGGCAAATTCATTCTTTGCTTCAAGCTGAAACGCATTATTAACACGTCTGAGTGTGATTTTCATAGATCTCCGAAAGTAATGGGACAATATACGAAAAATGGAGCAGAATTTATCGCATTGATTTTGCTGCGAGTATTCTCTACTTTTCTCCGATCACACAAGAGGACTATCATGGAATCCCTGTCGAACGAATTACTCTGGTTCTTTTTTGGATTGGCACTCATGCTGGGAGAGATCATCACTCCGGGATTTGTGCTGATCTTTTTCGGTATCAGTGCCTGGCTTATCTCCCTGCTGCTGTGGTTCGGGGTGCCGATTACCTTCACGACGCAACTCTTCACCTTTCTTATTGTCTCGATCCTTTCCCTGATAGTATTCCGGAAGTACGGAAGCAAATACTCCCACGGCAAGGTCATCAAGCCGGATGCAACGGCGGCATTTGACGACATCCGGGGGGAACGTGCCGTAGCAATCACGGATATCATTCCCGCAACGGGGGGAAGGGTGGAATTTCATGGCACCGTGTGGAATGCGGAATCAGAATTTGCGATTAACAACGGTGCACCCGTAGAAGTCCTTGAACGGAACAATCTCACATTGAAAGTAAAACCAGCGGCATAAAGGAGCCAATGTTATGGAAGCATATATTCTCATAGGTCTCATTCTCTTTGCATTTATTTTGCTGGCGAAGACCGCCCGTGTTGTGCCGCAGAAGACGGTCTTTATCATCGAACGGCTCGGGAAATTCAGCGCCACACTGGATGCAGGATTCCATATACTCATCCCCTTTATCGACCGGGTTGCGTACAAACATTCGATGAAGGAAATGGTCATCGATGTTCCACCGCAGAGTTGCATTACGAAAGACAATATCGGCGTGGAAGTGGATGGGATTCTCTATGTTCAGATCACCGATCCGGTGAAAGCATCCTATGGCGTTGATAATTATATCTTCGCCTCCACACAGTTGGCGCAAACGACGATGCGAAGCGAGATCGGCAGGATCGATCTCGACAAGACATTCGAAGAACGGGATAAGATTAATCAAGAGATTGTCATGGCGGTGGACAAAGCCGCCGCACCATGGGGATTAAAAGTGACACGTCACGAGATTAAAAATATTATCCCTCCGCCTAGCATCAAGGATGCAATGGAAAAACAAATGCGGGCGGAACGGGAAAAACGGGCGTTGATCGCAGAATCCGAAGGTGATAAACAAGCGAAAATCAATCGTGCCGAGGGAGAGAAGCAGGAAGCGATCGCAAAGTCCGAAGGGGAGAAGATGAAACGGATCAATGAAGCGGAAGGTCGCGCACAGGAGATTGAACGAGTGGCACAAGCCACCGCAAAAGGGATCCGGGAGATCGCCAATGCGATCAATGAAAAAGGAGGACTCGATGCAGTGAATTTGCGCATTGCAGAACAGTATCTGGGAGAGTTCGGTAAACTCGCACAAAAGAACAATACGATGATCATTCCCTCCAATTTATCCGATGTCGCTGGAACGGTCGGGGCAGTGGCAAAGATCTTTTCCGGGATGAGTCAGACAAGCGGCGATGCGACAAAAGAAGCGATGAAGAAGTAAATTCCGACAGATGTCATTCACTACGGTGCAGTACACCACAACGGTGGACTGCACCGTCTTACTTTTAAAAAGCGGAACCAAGATTGATAGTAATGAAAAATCCTCCGAATTCATTTTTTCTGCGGATCTTTCCCGGTGTCGTATCATTCACGGGAGGATCCTGCAGGCTTTCAATCCCATTGCTGAACGGCACGAAATAGTACCGAATATTGATCCCGGATAAACTTCCCATATCGCTTCCGAAGAACGCCCCGAATCCTACGTATCCTCCAACAGTATAATGCGACCGTGCATAACTGAGACTGTTGAAATATTCACGTGCATAGGGCGAAGCCAAGACGAGCGAAGGGCCTGCACCGGCATTTACATACGGACGAAAACTATCGGTGATATCATCTGCAAACAATCTGTATTGCACTCCAAACATCAGCGGGATCAACAAAAAGCGGTTGAGTTTTCCCGGGACAAATGACTGTCCCCAATAATCGTAATATTCCACTTCATTCTCATCCTTCGACTCGGCAATCCCCAGAGTAACAGTTCCGAAAAGTTCGCGCGAATATTGATGCCGGTAAAATCCTGCCAAACCGAATCCATTGTTCGAAAGGAGAATATCCACACCCCATGCATCGTCAAAGGATGTCCGGATCGGATCCGACGATTCCGGTTCGGGGGAGGTAAAGACAATAGTGGAATCCGGTTGTTGCGCAACAAGCAGTGTCGTTGCGATCATCACTGCAGAAAGAATTTTCTTCATAGCTGCCTCGCGAATTGTGGAGTGACGCACGGCAGTTCTCTCCCGTGCGGCACGGTCATTCAACACTAAACAATGCAAATTTAAGATAATGAGTTTCAGGCATAGATGGAAGTGTCGGGTGATCCGGTGCTGCCCCAGTCACATAGAGCAGTTTAATCCTTCTGCCGACTTTGACACTGCTTTCCTGCACGATATTCAAAAATGTATCCTTGTCGATATGGTGTGAGCAGGATGCCGTCGCAAAGATACCCTCCGGCGCAACCAGTTTTAATCCGTTTTGATTGATTTCTTTGTAACCTTTTATTGCAGTTGCCACGGTCTTTTTACTTTTTGTAAAGGAAGGAGGATCAAGAATAACAACATCCCATCGTTTCCCGGCAACAACGGATTCTGCCAGAAACTTGAACACATCGGCGACATGAAAATTCATCGATGTCAGGTTGTTTAGTTCAGCATTCTCCTTTGCTTTTGCGATTGCTTCCTCTGAAATATCGACACTGTCCACGCTGGAAGCGCCAAATGCAGCGGCGTATAATCCGAATCCACCTTCATTGCAGAAACAATCGAGCACTGTGCTATTCTTGACGAACGGTTGTATTGCAGTCCGGTTCAACCGTTGATCTAAAAAGAATCCGCTTTTCTGACCGCCGAGGATATCAACGGTAAACTTTATACCGTTCAACTCGATAACCGACGGTGCAACAGTTCCTCTCAGGATACCTTTCCGCAGCGGAAGGCCTTCAAGTGTCCGAAGCGGTGATTCGTTTCGTTCAACGATCCCCGAGGGTTGGAACACCGATTCCGCTGCTGTGCAGATCTGTTCCAAGCGAATATCCATACCTGTAGAAAACGTCTGGACTGACAGGCAATGTTCGTATTTATCAATGACCAGACCGGGAAGGAAATCGCTTTCACCGTTCACCACGCGGAATGTTTCGCTCTGCGGATAGAGACGTTTCCGCAGGCGGTAGGCCGCACGGATTTTCTTTTCGAAATACTCTTCGTTGATCTCTTCCATCACCGGCGACAGGAAACGGACGGCGATGAGTGATGCAGGATTGTAGAATCCGATACCAAGCGACCGGCCGTCGCTGCGGAGAATCTCTACAACACTGCCGCTTGTTGGTTCGCCGACGATACGGTGAATTTCGTTACTGAAGATCCATTGATGGCCGCCCAGAAGACGGCGGTCCTCATTCTTTTTCAAAATGATATGTTGTGCACGTGTGCTCATAACTTCAAGTTATCAAGAATTTCATGATTATCAAACAATGCAGCGGCTATGAAATCGACATTTCTTCACAACTCTTTTTTCGTTACATTTTACACAATGGAAACTCCTCAAACTAATTTTCGTTCCGGGTATGTCGCGTTGATCGGCGAACCGAATGTCGGTAAATCGACTCTTTTGAATTCGCTGCTCCAGCAGAAAATATCCATCGTTACCAGCAAACCGCAGACGACGCGCCACAAGATCCTCGGCATTCACAGCGGAAAGGATCACCAAATCGTTTTTCTGGATACTCCCGGCATCATCAAGCCGAAGTATTTACTGCAGGAAGTGATGATGCATTTCGCATCGCAGGCGGTGGAAGATGCCGATGTGGTGATGTTGCTGGTGGATGCACAGAAAGTGAAGGAACAGTCGTACGACCGGAACAACGAAGCAGTGGAAAAGATTAAAGCCGCAAATAAAACAACCTTTCTCATTGTCAACAAGATCGATCTTCTCAAGAAAGAAGAAGTGTTGCCGCTGTTGGCGGACCTTCAAACTCTTTTTCCGTTTGACGAAATCATTCCGCTGTCTGCACTGACGAAGTTCAATACAAACGAATTGCTGACATCGCTGGTGAAATATTTGCCGGAAAGTCCACCGTATTACGACACAGAGATCGTCAGCGATGCGCAGGAACGTTTCTTCGTGAGTGAAATGATCCGGGAAAAGATATTCGAATTATATGAACAGGAAATTCCCTATTCGACCACTGTGGATATCACGGAATTCAAGGAACGGGAGAACGGCAAACATTTCATTGCTGCGGACATCGTGATCGAACGGAATTCGCAAAAGGGGATATTGATCGGGAAAGAAGGACGGGCATTAAAACGTTTGGGAAGCCTTTCCCGAAAATCCATCGAACAATTTCTCGGACACGAAGTGTTTTTGGAATTGCACGTGAAAGTTCGCAGTGATTGGCGAGAGGATAAGAATTGGCTCGACCGTTTCGGATACAAGGAAGAATAACAGCGAAAAACGACAGAACGCAATATTATTTTCGACAATACGAGGTGCTTTTATGGCAACGATAAAACCATTCCGCGCAATACGATACAATCAAATGAAAGTAAAGATCGATAACGTTGTTGCACCGCCGTACGACGTGATTTCCTCGGAGCAACAAAACGGATTCTATAATCGCGATCCGTATAATGTTATTCGACTGATTCTTGGCCGGGAAGAAGACCGGTATTCATCCGCCGCAAAAACATATGCCGATTGGCAATCATCGGATGTTCTTCTTCGCGATCTGACACCGTCCATTTATCCGTTGGTGCAGACATTCAAGAACACCGAAGGGAAGGAGATCCAGCGGAAAGGATTCATTGCACTCTGTCATTTGGAAGAGTTCGAAAAGAAGATTGTCCTGCCGCACGAGAAGACATTATCCAAAGCGAAGGAAGATCGTTTCAAACTGTTCAAGGCGACCAAATCGAATTTCAGTCAGGTGTTCAGTCTGTATTCCGATGCGGAAAAGAAGATCGATCAATATCTCGATCCCATCCATTCCACCTATCCGGTGATCGATGTGGAATTTGAAAGCGTCCGGAACCAGTTATGGCAGGTGACCGATATTTCCGTGATTGATCATATTGCCGTGTTGATGGAACCGAAGCAAGTTTTGATCGCGGACGGGCACCATCGGTATGAAACCGGTCTGGCGTACCGCGACCTGATGCGTTCGCTGAATCCGCATCACACGGGTCATGAACTGTATAATTATATCATGATGTTCTTCACCAACCTGGATGATGAAGGATTAGTGATCTTCCCAACACACAGGATCATCCACAGTCTTCCGGCATATGACGGCAGTTCATTGATGGCAACGCTGCAGCAACATTTCGATGTCCAAGTTTTCCCGACATCGCAGATGATGATCGATACGATGAAAAAGATCCCGAAGTTCGCATATGGTTTTGTTTCCAACCATTCGACGAAATTCTACATCGCTTCGCTGAAAAACGATTCGATGCTGGCATCGCTGGTGACCGAACCGCTGCCGGACGAAGTAAAGCAACTGGATGTGGTCCTTCTTCACAATTATATTCTTGGCAAACTGTTGGGTATTTCACAAGAGGCACAGGAAAAGAAACTGAACATCCATTATCTACAAAATGTACACGACGGTGTGGAGGAAGTTGCCAGCGGGAAATCGCAGATTGCGTTCTTTGTCAACCCGACACGGATCGACCAGGTTCGCGCTGTGACAAAGTCCAGCAACACAATGCCGCAGAAATCGACATTCTTCTATCCGAAGCTGATCTCCGGCCTGGTATTCAATAAAATGGAAGAGTAGATGCCGCGAAGCATGCAGTGATTTCCGGCTATTCAATCAATTAATCAACAACACGAATGTCTGACCGATTTAAGATCATTTTCGCGTATACGGCGATCTGTACCATTTGGGGATCCACCTGGTTGGTGATAAAGCTCGGCCTTGAAACGATGACCCCCCTTCTTTCTGCGGGACTGCGTTTTGCACTTGCCGGCGTGATTCTTTTTGCAATCATCCGACTGAGAAAAATTCCCATACCGTGGAACAAAGACACGCGGTGGTTCTTCGGCCTTGCAGCTTTGACATCATTCTCCATTCCGTTTGGCCTTGTCTATTGGGGGGAACAGCAGATCTCGTCCGGAATGACCTCAATTCTCTTTGCAACATTTCCGTTGTGGGTCGCTCTCATGTCCAGTGTGATGATCTCTTCCGAACGGATTACAGGACAAAAAATCTTCGGAGTGTTGATGGGATTCACCGGCGTAGTAACGATCTTTTCCAACGATATTCATTTTGACAGAAATTCGACCGCGCTGATGGGAATGGGTGCGGTCATTCTAAGCGCAGCAATACAGGCGTTTTCGGCTGTGCTTATTAAAAAATTCGGACATGAAATAAGTCCATTCGTTGTCAGCTTTGTTCCCATGTCCATCAGTGCGGTGATACTGCTTGTTGGCAGCATCGGTCTGGAAGATTATTCAGAAGTTCAATTCACTCCGATGGCTCTCTTCAGCATTTTCTTCCTTGCCGTGTTCGGTACGATTGTAACGTTCGTCAGTTATTTCTGGCTGTTGAAACGGGTGCAGGTGGTTCTGCTTTCACTGACCTCTTTTGTTACACCGCTGATTGCGGTGATGCTCGGTGTACTCATTCTGGATGAGCATATCTCGCCGCAGCTGCTTGCCGGTGCAACGCTTGTTTTTATCGGTATCGCAGCTGCAAATCTCAATGAAATCCAGAGCTTTCTCCGCAATCGGCTCATCTCGAAAAAATGAGACGCTTTCCTTCCATTGCAGTACTCATTCTGTTGGTTGCAGGTCTCACTGGAATGCTGTCTGCATGGGGATTGGAAGGGCATCGCGTGATCAATTTGAACGGAGCCCGTTCGCTTCCACTTTCCATGCTCCGTTTCCGTGATGTGGAATACTATTTCGCAGACCATGCCAGCGATGTGGACCGCAGGAAAGTCCGCGACGAAGAGGAAACCTACCGCCAGTTCATCGAACTGGAACGCTATCCTGAATTCTATCGCAAGAAAATGCTGCCGGATCTTTTGACACTGCAAAAACAATATGGCGAAGCATCGGTCCGCCAGAACGGCTATTTGCCCTATCTGATTCTAATGATGTACGATTCATTGCAACGGACGATTGCCGCAGGGGATTGGAACGGAACGATGACGGTCACCGCCGATCTCGGCCACTATATCGGCGACCTGACGATGCCGCTGAACACTACGATGAATTATGACGGGCAGTTGACGAAGAACAACGGCATCAAATGGCGATTTGAGATTGAGATGATGAACCGATATTATAATCAGGTCTATTTTAAAAGGATTGAGCCGAAAAAATTCGAGAATCCTTCTGCCGACCCGATGAACAGGATCTTTGTGCTGCTCGAGCATTCACATGCGAAAGTGCAAAGCATTATGCGTGCGGACACTGCGGCATTTCGCACTTCAAAAAAGAATTATAATAGTACATACTATAGTGCGTTATGGCGTGAGACCGGCCCTTTTGTTAATGAATTGATGCAGGAGGGGACGGAACTGTTTACGACGCTTATTTATAATGCCTGGCTGTTCGCCGGCGGAATCAAAATCCGTTGGGCGGACGATGAACGTTATCGCTTTGGAATTCGCGAACGGGAGCCGGAACATCTGGAGCAAAACTATCCTAACCCTTTCAATCCAAAAACAACGATCAAATATACCCTGAAAGAGAGTTTCGCAGTGAAACTGTCCGTGTTTAATCTCTTCGGCCAGGAGATGCAAATTTTGCATGAAGGCAGTCAAAGCGAAGGGCGGTATGAATTCGTATTCAACGGTGAGCAGCTTCCCGGCGGCGTGTATTTTATACGACTGCAGATGAATGACCGGATTGAAGCGAGGAAAATGATTCTGGCAAAATAAGGAAGGATAAAAAAATCATCCAGCAGGCTGGATGATTTTTTGGTTGCACACCGGGTTTAATTATCCTTTGCCCCTTGATCAATCCACATCCTGAAGAGATCGACCTCTTCTTCGGTCAATTTCTTTTTAGAGAAAATCGGCATCTGAGCACCTTTCGGGGGTTTCGGCAGAAGCTTAAGGATCAGATAGCTTTCCGCCCCGTTCCCGGGAACGATCATACTCTTTGTCTTGCCGCTGGTTTTGATCAACGTAACATTATCCATTGCGAAGTTACTCGGATTTTCATCATCCTTCTCATGGCATTTCAAACATTTCGATTTCACCAACGGAAAGACATCCTTTGAATAGGAAATTGTCTGTGCAGCGGAGGGGAGGCAAAAGAGGATAAGCAACAAACATATCAATAGTACAATCTTCATCAGACTATTTCCCTTTTTTAATTATTCTTTGCACCCTGATCGATCCAGGAAGAGATCAGCTCGATCGTTTCATCATCCAGTGGTTTTTTCCCTCTCGGCATTTGTTTCCCAAAGGAAGCCGTGCCGCGCAATTTCATGACCAAAACGCTCTCCTCGCCTTTCTTTGGTTTAATGACCGGACCGTGTTTGCTTTCACCTCTCATCAGTTCTGTGTAATTGTCCAGATAAAGTCCGCTGGGACTTTCATCCTCTGTATTGTGGCAGTTCATGCATTTTTTTGTGATGACCGGCAGTATGTCGTTTTTAAACGAGATCTTCGTTTTTTTATCCTGTGCCGAAGCAGAGAGTGTAAGACAACAGATGAGAAGAAAGAATGTTTTCATTGGTATGTACGATTAATTATTCAAAGCACCCTGGTTGATCCAGTCGACGATCTTTTGAAGATCGGCATCGCTCATTTGAGATCCACCGAACGGCATTCTTCCGCCGAAAGGAAGCGTTGCAGTCCGTAGCTTTTTAACGAGTACGCTGGCAGTAGCATTTCCCGGTGTAATAACAGGTCCGTGGTCGCTTGCAGCAGCGGTACTATATCCGCTGTTGCCGGAAAGGACATTATTATACGTGTCGAGCGACAAATTATTTTGTCCACCGTGACACCCGGTGCAACCGTACGTTGCACCGGTGAACAGAGGGAGGATCGCGGATGCAAAGCTGATCGGTGCGGCTATTGATTTGAATGATTTTGCATTACTCGTTTTACCGCTGACGGTCACCGTGATATTCACTGTGCCGGATGAGACACCAGCTGGAATAATCACCTTAATCTGTGTTGCATTCCAGGAAGCATACACTGTTGCAGCAGTGCTGCCAAAAGAAACCGTGCCGCTCGTTCCGAAGTTCGTTCCGACAACAGTGATTGTATCGGTGGCTTTTCCGGAATCGGGCGATACAGAAGTGATTGCCGGAGTCGCGATATTGGCGGACACCGGATCTCCCTGGTCATCACAAGCGGAAATAATAAACATTGTGGCAAATAACAGCGAAACAAGAATTCGTCCTGACATTGGTTTTTCTTCCTCTTATAAATAGAAATGGAACATGATATGAAGTTCATTATTAGAAAGTTCGGACGGTTTTTCCTGATTGATACGGTACAGCGGTCGTACTTCTAATCCCGTCATCGGGAAGATCTCGGCGCCGACGGTAAATCGGCTGATATTTCCATCCTGCAGATCGACATTCGGGTCATAATATTCATAACCGAGTTTCAGGTCGATTCCTTCCGTCAACAGGTAGTTCAGTTCTCCATACATGATGTTGCCAGAGACCTGTTTGTTAAGCGTTGAATTATACGTTGTGAGAATATCGAACTCGCCCTGGACGGTAAAATTATTATTAAAAGTGAACACGCCGAATGCGCCCATAATTTGTGTTTTGCCGGGGCCGCCGGCTGTGGGAAGGTTATAAACAGAACCGCCCACATTGAAATTGATAAAATCAGTTTGCACATTTGCATCAGCGCGGACGACTACCGCTTTATTCTTCGTCCCGCCCGTTCCGGCTAATCCGCCTTTCCTTCCATTGAACAATCCGACATTTACTGTAAAAATGCTCGGATTGAAACCAAACTCCAGCCCGGTATCTTCTGAACCCTGCCCAAATCCAAGTCCGCCGGGATATGCGGCAAGGGCAGGATTGATGGGGAAGAATGAACCGCCTCGGATCAGAAGATTGTGGTCATCCATCTTCAATCCATAGGAGGGTACGAAATTCCCAAGTTTGATGTACCCATCGATCGGCAGTACTTTGGCAAGACCGAACACTTCAAAGCCGCTATACAGGCCTTTGTCGATATAGATTCGGAACTTCTTGTTCAACCGGAGATCGAGATACAGGTCGCCCTGCATCTGGAAAAAGCTGGATGTTGTTGTCTGTTCGCGGTAATAGAACAGCGTCCGGTAATCCATCCCGACGGTAAAGAAATCGTTCAGCATCGGGGAGTATTCCTCGATATCGGTCTCTTCTTTGTATGTTGCCATCGTCAATTCTTCGCGGCCGTATGTGGAACCGAATGTGCTTCGCATTCCTTTCCCGGTCGGATTGATATGGCAGGATTGGCATTTTGCTCCCTGTCGTGTGGCGAACTTCGGCAAAGCGTTCGCGCTTGTAATGACGATGCCGACTATGAATAGAAACAGCATTAAGCGTTTCATTGAATCCCTCCAGTTAGAAAATCTTTTCATTTTTTATTCTGCGTCAATGTATAATTATCGGATATCATTTGCAATATGAACGGGGAAAAACGTGAGGAATGTCATACAAAAGAATAGTCACCGGTCAGAACTTCTTCCGGCGGTTGCGGATGTAATCCACGAAGAGGAATTGGCCGAGATTGTTGAGGGATGAATAGTACGCACGGCCTTTGTTTGCCTTGGTTAATTCTTCCACGAAATTGATCAGATACGGATCGCGGGCGATCATAAAAGTGCTGATGGTGATTTTTTCGCGACGGCATTGCACTGCTTCATCCAAAGTCTTATTGACGATTTTTGGATCGAGGCCGAACGAATTTTTGTACAGTTTTCCCGAATCGTCGAACATGGCAGAAGGTTTGCCGTCCGTGATCATGAAGATCTGTTTGTTCACATTGCCGCATTTTCGCAGCAGGGTGCGTGCCATCTGCAATCCGGCGCGCGTGTTGGTATGGAACGGACCAACCTGCAGGAACGGAATTTCTGCCAAGCTGATCAGATTGGCATCATCTCCGAATGTGATACATGCGAGAAAGTCTTTTGGGAATTTTGTTTGGATCAATTCCGCAAGGGCAAGTGCTACTTGTTTTGCCGGAGTAATCCGGTCCTCACCGTACAGGATCATGCTGTGGGAAATGTCGATCATCAGCACAGTGGCGCAGGAGGAAAGGTTCTCGGTCTCATAGACCTCCAGATCATCTTCCTGAAGATTGAAATTGTCGATGCCATCCCGTTTTAACGCGTTCGTCATTGTCGAAGTGAGGTCGATGTTCGTCGGCATGTCGCCAAAGGTCCATTTCTTCGTTTCACTCAGCCGTTCCACGCCGCTGCCGGTATTGGGTGTTTCGTGATTACCGAAGGGATTCTTTTTCAGGGAGGTAAAAATCTCTTTCAGAGCGTCTTGTCGTATTTTCTGAATGCCCTTTGTTGTCAGTTCAAAATTGCTGTTCACCTCTTCGATGATGCCCATCTCTTTCAACTTTTCAATAAGCTCTTCCATCGACAGATTCTCATCAAAAATACCATGCTCTTCCGCCAACTGCCGTAACCATTGCAGCGCTTCATTCACATCGCCGCTTGTCTGCAGGACAAGATAGTTAAACAGTTTGGTCAGTTGTTCGAGACGCTGTTCGTCGGTGGAGGAATCTTCATTCCATTGTGAATACAGAAAACGCATTTAGCTTAATTGATAATGGATAATTGAAAATGGAAAATGGAAAATGTTAGTGCTTCAGACTCTTTTTTGATGAATTTATACTTGATGTTAACATTTTAATTAATTCTTCACATTGGTCTAAAAATAATAGCGCAGTTGATGAATCAATGAAATCGGTATCTCGTAAAATTCTGATCCAATAGTGTGTCTCAAATGCCTCTTTATTAGCAATTGACAGTTTATGAATAAAATCTAATCTGCTTTCTGCTTGATTAGCCTCCTCAATATTCGCACCTATTGAAGTACCGCTTCTGAGCAGCTGTTTTGACAAGATATATTCTTTTTTCTCAATTGTTAAAATTCTGCAAATATTAACGATGGCAATAGCAAACTGATATGATTTCGTCTTTAATGTATTTTGTCTTATGCTCGACATGATTTCCTCCAATTGATATCCAATATCGGCGTAATTGAAATTGTCAATTATCCATTATCAACTATCAATTAAATTAAATCAAGAGCTTCCCTCTTCCATCAATGCTTTTTAATCGTACTCCTCAAACTTCCCTTTTGTGAAGATGCTGCCGACCATGTCTTTATACTGTGTTACATGATCGACTTCGTCTTTTGCAATTTTTGAATTTTGATGCAGCCCGTCCAGCACGAATTCCATCGCCGACGCGAGATCGTATTGACTGTCCGCAGTGATCTTGAAATATTTTCGCGTGAGATCGTTTAATGTGGGAATGCGACTCAGTTCGGTGTAATAGGCGTTGAACGGCATATCATCAGCAACCTGGATGGAATTTCCCGTTTCGAACCAGTTGACGATGGCTGCATATTCACTCGTATCTTTCTGTTCCTGTCCTTGAGGAGTCCGTTTCTTCTTTTGTAATGGATCGGGAAAATATTTTTTAAAGACTTCACGCGTTGCCTTGCCGATGAGCGCTTTCCCCACCTTCAATGAACCTTCCTGTTCACCTTCAAAAACCAATTCGACCTTGCCGGTGATTCCGGGGAGTGCATGCGGCAGATCGCACATTCGTGGAATGATATGCTTTTCGTCAAGAACAATCGCACGACGTTCGGCATTGCTTACCAGATTCTCCATTGCTGCGATGGTCAGGCGCGCACTCACCCCCGATTTCTGGTCGACGAATTCACTTTTGCGTGCTTCGAACGCGATGTTTTCGATAATCTCCTTGAAATAGTACGGTAAATGCAGCTGCATTCCGTCACGTTCAATCCAAGCTTCCTGCTCTGTGATCTCGATTGCATCTTCCAGCGTGCGGGGATAGTGCGTAAGAATCTGTGAATCGATCCGATCTTTCAGTGGTGTGATGATACTGCCTCGGTTGGTATAATCTTCCGGATTTGCGGTAAAGACCAGGAAGACATCCAGCGGAATGCGAATGTTGAATCCGCGGATCTGTACATCCTTTTCTTCTAAGATGTTGAACAGACCGACCTGTATGCGTGGCTGGAGGTCCGGCAGTTCGTTAATGGCAAAAATACCCCTGTTACTCCGAGGAATCAGTCCGAAATGAATAGCCCCTTCGTGTGAATAATGCAGACGCTGAGTAGCCGCTTTAATCGGATCGATATCGCCGATCAGGTCGGCGATTGTTACATCCGGCGTTGCAAGTTTTTCACTGAACCGCTGGTCCCGATGAATCCATTCGATTTCCGTCTCATCGCCGAAGTTTGCGATCTGGTCTACACCGTATTTACTCACCGGCTTGAAAGGATTGTCATTAATCTCGCTCCCTTTGATCGTCGGAATAAATTCATCCAACAGCGAAGGGAATTGACGGATCAATCGAGTTTTTGCCTGACCTCGCAGACCGAGAAGTATGATATCGTGTTTGGCGAGTATCGCATTGATCAGCGCCGGAATAACTGTCATTTCATATCCAACAATGCCGGGGAACAACTGTTCATTGTTTTTCAGTTTCTTGATCAGATTGTTCCGGATCTCATCTTTCACGGAGAGTACACGATATCCGCTGTTTTTCAATTCGCCGACCGTTGCTGGCATGGTCATAGTCGTTATCCTTAATTTTCTTTCAATATACTTTTGTGCTTATCCAAAATCAATTTCTTGGATTTGGGGGAATGATACGCTATTTTTGTAGAGAAGTGATATTCGAGACGCACGTATTGTTCGAAACATTCAACAGCGGTCGATTCTGCCTTTCCACCCATTGAGTTTGTTGTGACATTACCCTCTAAAACAGTAGTTCTTCGATTAAGTTCCATTGGTGATATAATTCTTTCATCGCCGTTGCTTCGTGTTCTGCGGAAAGCAGTTGGTAACGATGCACGGATTGATTTCGTCGTCCGGAAAGAGTATGCGGAACTGGTGCGGTACAATCACCATCTTTCTATCGTCCATGAATACGACGTTGCCACCGGATATAAAGGATTGCAGGATCTGGCATTACAGTTGCGTGCCGAACACTATGATCTGGTTATTGATATTCACGACAGCATCCGCACAAAATTTCTTCGCGCAGCATGCACAACAAAAAATGTGGTAGTAATGGATAAACGCAAACTGGAACGTTGGCTGATGGTGAATCTGAAACGGAATGCGTATTCGGACAATCTGACGGTAGCGGAACGGTATATTGAAACCGTAGAAAACTATGGAATCAAGAATGACAATAAGGGGCTCGAAATCTTCATCCCGGACTCGACGTTGTTCGAGATATCCGGGAAGATGGGAAAGCTCCGGCTGGACCGGTTTGAAAAAGTGATCGGCATTTGTCCCGGTTCAAAGCATTTTACCAAACGCTGGCAGAAGGAGAAGTTTGCGGATGTCGCCGTCCGTGCTGTAACCGAATTGAAAGCAAAGATCCATTTGTTTGGGGGACCCGACGAATGGGAGGACTGTGAGTTCGTCCGCCAGGAAGTGGCGCGAAGGGTCTCGTCTGAATCGGTTACGAATTTCGCCGGCGAATTCTCACTGCTGGAATCAGCCGCTGCACTTGAATTTTGCGATGCAGTGGTGACAAACGACAGCGGATTAATGCATCTTGCGGCCGCAAAACAGAAAAAGATTGTTGCGATATTCGGATCGACGGTGAAAGAATTTGGTTTCGCACCGTACGGAACTGAATCGATTGTTGTCGAGAAGAACGATCTCGACTGCCGTCCCTGCACCCATATTGGTAAAAAGGAATGTCCGAAAATTCACTTCAAGTGCATGACAGACATAGATGTCGATACAGTGTTTACTTCCGTGGCCGCACTCCTAAAATGAAATCAACCTTCTTGATTATATACTTGAAACATCTGAAAAACTCTCGAGTAATGTCATTGCCCCGAAGGGGTCACTTCGTGACGAGACGTTTTTTGTCGAAGTCCCGCTGTACGGGACTCTGTACAACGGAGCAATCTCGTTTTTTGGTAGTTTGAAGGAGATTGCTTCGTCGCTTCGCTCCTCGTCCCAAAGGGACCCCTTAGGGGCAATGAGTTTTTCAGAAGTCTCTACTTCATTCTAAAGACAATGTTGAATGATGGCGATTCTTTTTTATATCTATTCGTGTTGTGTGTTTCGTAACAGTACGATTATTTAGTGATAATCATTCCTTTCGATCTATTCTGTTTATTGGCGCTGTAAGAACAGTTGTGCAATCATCATCAACAGAACCTATTCGAAGGGATTATTAATGAGTCAGACACAACAACAATCTGTAACACCTGCCGCCATAGAAGAAAAAGTAGCGAATATCCTCCGATACACTTCGCAATACGCCCATGCCGCTGCCGCACAAAATGATCAGGAAAAGGTCATTTCATTGCTGCGCTTTGCGGAGCATTTTGCGCTTGCCGGCAATTTTGAGAGTGCCAGGATGCAGGTCAATCGTGCGTACGCAGTATGTCCAAATCATCCGAATATTCCGTTGGCGGAAAAGAAGTTACTTTTGATGCAAAGTGCATCTGCCGAGATCCATCCAGATAACCGCCGGGAGAAGACAGATGGGATTCGGACGGAATCCGAAATACCATTCCGACTAGAGGATTATGTAACAGATCTGGGGCTGGAGAATGAATGCAAAGAGATCCAAGAGTTATTGTGCCGGGCTGAATATTTCCTGCGTGGTAATAGTATTACCGCTGCGCGTAATTATCTTAATCGGGCCTATCTCCTGGATCCATTGAATGATTCAGTACAAATGATGGAACAACGGGTTCTCTTCAACGAATCACGGCCATCGGACGGTATATACCGTTTCATCCGTCAGATAAAATCTTTTGTCAATGAACGGAATTTCGCCGAAGCCGAAAGGGAGTTGCAGAAAGCATACCGGCAGGATCCGCTCAATGAACAGTTGCACGATGTGGCGGCGCAACTTCGGTTAGAGATGAAACGTGAATTGACGCCGGTTGAAGAAAATATCCTGTATGCACATCGGTACTTTGGAGAGAATCAACTGGAAAAAGCTATTCGTGAGATCCGGTTGGGATATCTGATTGACCCTTTTAACGAAACGCTTGCACAATTGGAACAGAGAATCATTTCAGTATTTGGCAATCATTAGGGAAGAGGAATCTCTTCCCTTGTTCATCATCCTGTCTTCAATTATTGCAGCCACACTTCGACGCGCTTGTTCCGATATTTCCCTTCAGGCGATTTGCCGGTCGTAATCGGGACGGCAGAGCCGAATCCATTGACATTCCCTTGTGCAATGTTAATACCCCGCGCTCTGAATTCTGACGCAATTTCTTCCGCTAATTCCACAGAGGTCCGGATATTGGAATCATTATATCCTTCACCATCGGCGAATCCGGCGAGCTTCATTTCCGGGTAATCATTCTCCTTCAGATACTCCACGATGCGGTCCAGGTCATTCTGAGCTTTCGTATCAAGAAGATTTTTGGTACGCTGGAACCGGAAGTTTACCGCAATGCGATTTGCACCTGCAATGAATTCCAGATATTCTTTCGGGGCACTCGCAGGAATTTTCGGATTGTTCTCAACACGGATGTTCAAATCAACAAATTTATGATCGTGCACAATTTGCTGCCCATCTTCACTTAACGCATACCGAATAAACTCCCGGATCAAAGGATTTTGGGGTGTTGCTGAAGTGTACAAATATAACCGACGAGCAAGCGGATAATCCTCACGTCCAATCGTCAGGAAATTGGCAAAAAGCGGATCGGAAGTATTTTCACTAATGGCGAGCACTTTTGTATCGCGAGCATACACAAAGCCCAAAAATCCGATGCTGTTTGGGTCCATTGCCACTGCATTGGACAACTCATCGCTGTCCTCAAAAAAATGGGCATCGCCGGAGATGTGATCTTCGTGTATTATTTTCATGACCAGATGTTGGAATGTCTCATGTGTCCCGCTGTTCGTATCACGTGCATACAGTTTGATAGTCGCATCGTCACCCGTAATAGATTTCCAGTTGACAATTTCGCCGGAAAAGATCCGACCGACCTGCTCAACGGTTAATGATTTTACCGGATTGCTTGGGTGCACAATAATTGCCAAGCCATCCAATCCCAGCACGTGTTCATTGGACTGGCTGTGCATATTGCCCAGACCTCTGTTTTGAAGGATAATCGTCTCATCGTGTTTAATTTCGCGCGATGCCATTCCAATATCGCATAGTGCATTTCCGAGATCCTTAAAAGCGAAGGTGGATCCATGAGCGAACACTTCAATGACCTGCCGCGAAACCGAATCAGGCAGAGTAAACATTGCATATTTTTCCTGATGATTCTTCCTCGTTTTCCATTGTACATTAGAACCGCCGAGTTGCCGGATATATCCTTCTACTAACGCAGGCATTAATTTCGCGCCGATGGTATTTGACCCATGGATCCGTAAAATGATTTTTTCTTCGGGGATTGCATTTGCTTGATAATAGAAAAACCCTGCCCCAAGAAATGCCGTCACCATAATGATACCGACGGCAATGAAAACAAATTTCCCGGCTCTTTTCGTACGCGGTGATGAATTGTCGGCATGACCAGTCCGTTCACCATTTGATGTTGGCTGCAGCTGTGAACGAATGGATGCAATCATTTTTGTATCGGGAGCTGTCTTGGGTGTAATACCGATGCCTCGAAGTGCGGAAACTATTTTGGGGATCATTTCGCCGATTGTGTCGAGCTTGATTTGAATTGTGGCAGCGGTGCCGACAACCTGTTTCCAGGGAGTCTGTTTCGTTTCGAATTCGGCTCTGCTCATATCGAACAATAACGGGAAAAGAGTTTTCTTTGAAAGCATTGCGCGTTCTATGATAGAGCGGTACAGTTCATAGGTCATCAACGATAAAGGAGATAAAATAAGGACAACTGCTTCCGATTGAATCAGTGCTTCGTCGTTACGGAGAGAATGAGTGTGACTGTGGATATAGGATGGAATTCCTGCCTCCTCCATCCTCAAAGCGATTTGGAGGGCAAGAGTGTGTTCCTCCGGATTGAATACAATATAGATCATGCGTTGCTCCTGGCTAGTAAAATGGTAGTAGAAAGTACCCTTCAGATGTTAATACGGTATTAACTGATTGTTAAAGATATGCCACGAAAAATTTCATATATCTAGACATATGCTCTGTTGACAAATGGTGAAAGTGTACGAATCGATGGGTCTCTTTTATGGAAGAAATGATAAAAATGGACGAAATTAGGCAATTCCGAATAATTTTCAAGGAAACAGTGTTCAATTCATATTGCTTCTCGTTACCTCATCATCTATATTAGCCCACGTTTTATGACATTACGACATTCGACAAAAACACTGTTATCAACCATACAGCAATCAACCGGGAAAACACTTCAGCGAGCAATGGATCTCGGCACACTGATTGAACTTGCGGAAACACATTCGCAGCAGAACACGCTGAAAGATCTTGCCTTCTCTTCGAAGTTTATTGTGAAATCGTTCGAATTGATGAAACGGATAGGCAGGGACGGAAACGGATATGAGAAGATTTCCGGAGAGTTTTCTATTCAAGTGCAGAAATCGCAGCAGGTGATGAAACAGATTCTTGCTCATGCGGATGCAATGACTTCTTCACACTTTGCCGCCAGTTATATGGAGATGAACACGCTGACGATGGAAAATTTGATGCAACTGTATCACGACCTGAGTCTCTATAAAAACTATCTGTTGGACCAACACTGCTGACGAACTGCATTGCCGGGGAGGTGCGGGAATATGAAAAATTTCGGCCGTAGCATCCAAGGTAAGTAACTGACGAAGGGAATCCTTCGACAGCGATACAACGATTTTCGAAAGGAATGTCGTATGGCAAAGAAGTCGAAAAAGAAAACTGCACAGCGTTCCAGACAGCGCACAGTAAAGAAAGTGAAAAAAAGATCGGCGGTAAAACCGGCTCGTCGTAAAAAAGTTGTACCGATCGCCATCGTTCCTGCTCAAAAGCCTTCCACACCATCGCCGACCGCTCATTACAATCCATACGAAGTAGTGCTGCATAATTTTGAGCTTGCCTCCAAAAGGATTAATCTCAGTGATGAATTAGCAATGCTCATCCGCACACCGGACAGGGAATTACGCGTAGAACTGCCCGTATTGATGGATGACGGCAAACTTCATTCTATTATAGGGTACCGCGTTCAACACAACAATGCGCGCGGTCCTTATAAAGGAGGGATCCGGTATCATCAGGAAGTGGATCTGGACGAAGTGCGGGCGCTTGCTTCGTTGATGACCTGGAAAACCTCAGTTGTCGACATTCCTTTCGGCGGTGCAAAAGGAGGAGTGACGATCGATCCGACAAAACTCTCTTTGGGTGAATTAGAAAGGTTGACGCGGGCATTCACCAATAAGATCGATTTGATCATCGGGCCATCGGAAGATATTCCGGCGCCGGATGTAAATACCAATGCGCAAACGATGGCATGGATGATGGACGAATACAGCAAAGTACATGGATATTCTCCTGCCGTTGTTACCGGGAAACCGGTGGAACTCGGTGGATCGCTTGGCAGGGAAGAAGCAACCGGACGGGGAGTTTGCATCGCATTGCGTGAATCAGCCAGAACGCATCATTTGGATTTGAAGAAAGTGACTGTCGCTGTACAGGGATTCGGCAATGTCGGTTCCCATACTGCACGGATCCTTGAACAGGAGATGGGCGTGAAGGTGGTTGCAGTGAGTGATGTGAAAGGGGGTATCTATAATCCGCGCGGAATTCGTTTTAGTGATGCATCAACACAATTTAAAAATACCGGAAGTGTTGTTGGATTAAAGGGTGCAGTGAAACTGACAAACGAAGAATTGCTGGAATTGAAATGCGATGTTCTAATCCCAGCCGCCCTGGGGAACCAATTACGATTTGATAATGCGAACAGAGTACAAGCAAAATTGATTGTTGAGGCTGCCAATGGTCCGACCACTTATGAGGCGGATGAGATCTTTGCATCACGTAAAATCCCGGTGATACCAGATATCTATGCCAACGCCGGCGGCGTCACCGTCAGTTATTTTGAATGGGTTCAGAATGTACAACGCTTCCGATGGGAATATGCCCGAGTTGTCAATGAATTGGAAAAGATCATGATATCCAGTTATGCTGCAGTGCTGCAGATGTCCGAAAAGCACAAAGTGCCGCTGCGAATCGGAGCATTTATTCTTGCGGTAGAACGTGTTGCGCGAGCGGCAAAACTGCGAGGTGTCTAATCCGAAAAGACAAAAATGGTATTCACTCCGAACCCGCTCTTGAGCGGGTTCACTATTTCTGTTGATAGAGATTCTCTTTCTCTTTATCTTTTGGTTTCACAATACAGAAGGCTGTTATGAAATTCTCCTTTTTATCCATTTTCATTATTCCATCAATTCTTTTCAGCAGTTCTATCGGTATTCTCCCGATGCCGCAATCTATCCACGAAAAAAGTGGACTTTTCAAGGTCACATCATCCACAAAAATCGTTTTGGGAAGCGACACACATGCAGAACAATTTATTGCCAGTCTGCTTACGGAGGAGATTGAAACGCTGCGAGAATCCGCACCGAAAGTAGTTGCAGAAAACTCCGTCCGCAAACTTACTTCTAATTTTATTTATATCGGGAAACCGACGACCGAGTACGGGAAAAAACTCCTGAAAGAACGGAAAGGAAAACTGAATCCGGAAATGAAACAGGAAGGGTACTTTCTGGATGTCGATGCAAAAGGGATCGTGATTATTGCGGAATCAGACAAAGGATTGATGTACGGCGTGATGTCGTTGTTGCAGATGCTGGAAACGGAAAAGAGGAGTATCGTCGTGCGAGGTGCGACGATCCACGATTATCCTGCAATGAAGATGAGAGGAATCACGGACGATATCAGCCGCGGACAGGTCTCGACACTGGAGAATTTCAAGAAGATCATCCGCTTTTGTGCACGATATAAGATGAATGTCTATTCTCCCTATATCGAAGATGTCTTTCAATTCAAGAAGCATCCGGAGATCGGGAAGAACCGCGGAGCGTTAACCGCTGTGGAATGCAAGGAACTAGATGCGTATGCAAAAAAATACTTTATTGAAATCATTCCAATCTTTGAAACTCTGGGACATTGGGAAAATATTCTGATTCAATCTGACTACAGTAAATACGCAGAATTTCCCGGGGCCCAGACGGTAAATGTGTCGGATGAACGAGTGTATGCTTTATTGGATGAAATGATTGGAGAGATAGCGGCATGTTTCAGTTCGCCGTACTTCAACATCGCTGCAGATGAATCATGGGATGTCGGACTCGGTGCGAACAAGGCGCGTGTTAAAAAAAGCACTCTCGCAGACGTACATGCAGACCATTACAAAAGAGTTTTCGAGATCGTCAAAAAACACGGAAAAAAGGCAATGATGTACGGCGATATCATCCTGCAGCATCCGGACATTCTTAAAAAAATACCGAAGGATGTAACGATGGTGGACTGGCAGTACGGCACAGGATTCGATTTCTCCAGTCCGGAAATATTCCGCGAGGCCGGATTTCCGTTTATTGTTTCACCGGCGGTGTGGAACTTCACCGGACCATTCCCGAACTATATTAATGCATTTTTAAATATCCGTAACTTGAGTCTGGACGGATATCGTAACGGTGCAATGGGAATGGTCTGTTCTAATTGGAACGATTTCGGCGGGGAAGAATTCAGGGAACTCAACTATTATGGATATGCGTGGAGCGCTGAATGTGCCTGGAATCCGCCGGGGGCGGATCAGGAAGAGTTCAATAAAAAATTCTTTAGAGATTTCTTCGCAACTGACAACACCGAACATTTGCGCGCCGTTTACGCTCTGCTCGGAAGCCAATCAAACCAATATCACTGGTATGAATTGTGGCGGCATCCGCTGCTGCCGAATAGGGACGACATGATCTGGGAAAAACGCACGCATTTAATCGAGCGGATGCAAAGCATCCAATCAACAATGCCGCTGGTTTTGGAATTGATTGATAGATCCTCGAAAGAGATTAAACAAAACAACGATCAACTCCGATATCTCGCCTATGTCGCGAAAATGAATCTCTGGTTTGCTCAAAAATATGAAACACAGGAACGCGTTAAAATGCTTATGGCGGATACTGTCAAATCAAAACCGTTGAACACTCAAGAAATATTCCGGTTGTGCAGAAGCGTTGTTGATTCGTTAGAAATCGTCAGGACAGAATTCGAACGTCTCTGGCCACGAACAAACAAGCCGGACGGATTATCATTATTATTAGCACGGTATAACCGACAGATTGCCTACTGGAATGAAATTGCAGGAGAAGCGGAAAGGGGTTTTGTTAATGCCGATCCAACAATAAAAAGCCAATGGCTGTATCATCCCAACACGTATCCGGGAGAGGCTGATTCGTTGCATTTCCCCAAAGCATATTTCCGGAAAACATATTCCATGGGAACTGAAGTTGCTGCCGGGAAAGTGCAGTTGCTCGGCGATACATGGGCAAAACTGTTTGTAAACGGAAAGCTCGTTGGCGAAGTCGCTGCACGTTCATCCCTTTCGCTCACCGTGGAAAATCAACGGGCGAAGATATTTGATATCACTTCCTTCTTGACCGATTCGATCAACGTTCTGGCTGTGGAAGCGCAGAGTTTCGAGAAAAACGGTTTTGCGGGAATGAACCTGTTTGGCGAGATCGTTTATAAAGACGGATCTCGCAGTGCTATCGTTACAGACAATACGTGGCAAGTATCGGATACTGTTTCTGTCAATTGGAATACTATTCCCTTCAATGCACACTCCTGGAAATCAGCATCGGAGAAAAAGTATCCGGTACCCGTCGTGGCACCCGACTTAAAGAACGGCAGAACTAGCTGGTTCGAAAGATGATAAATAGAAGCGGTCTTGTATATAAGTTTTAGAGTCTTAATTTAGTAGAAGCGGTCTCAAAAACACCTCCGCATAAGAATTTGGATACATGCGAGATGTACAAAGCCAAGAAAATTATCAAGATGGTAATCATGACGGACGAGCACTCGGCGATAATTTTGCAACCAA
>JBAYIS010000005.1:0-157218 GCA_041665525.1 Bacteroidota bacterium
TTCTTCAATGCGGTACGTGTTAACAAAATCGTAAAAATTCTTTCCCTCATGTTCATTGATGATCTGTGAGAGGTAATTAGGGTGCACCTCAAGCCTGGATGATAGGTCTCCGATAGAAAGGTCGCTCTTCCGATATAATCTTTCATTGGTCATAAGGTCTACCAGTGAGCGAAGAAGTTTTTGGGATGTTTCTGCTGTCAATCCAGATTTTGGATACTTCTTTTTTTGTTCGCTCCCATCATTCGGTACTTCATTGTGCAAAAAAATATCCGCCTGGCGTACGCCAAAAAAACCAATAAGGAAAACAAAAATAGCGATTCCAATAAATATTATTGTGTCATTTCTTATCGCGATCACCAAAAACCAAATGACTCCCATCCCGATTGTGAGGAACCGCAGCCATTGCAAACTGACCTTCTCTAGATCGGAAAATTGATCACGCATATTTTTTCGATGTTTCCGCAAAAGGAAAGCGGTCCAAGTGACATAAATGATTCCAGAACAGGATATGATGATGAGTTTAATGATACTGTACAACTCATATCCCGCCCCCTCATTTTGATAAATCTGGATCTTTTGGTCGGCGGGAAGAATAAAAAATGCGATCAGGTATAGATACATTGCCGCGGCCGGAATAAAATGGAATGCGAAAACAGATGGTCGTTCAGGTAATTGATTCGTCAGGAAACTGGCATAGAGGTAGAGAAAAACACCATGGAACAACGGGAGAGGCGCTTCAATGCCAAGCAAGAAAGGGTATCGGAAAATATCGCCGGTAAAGTAGAGATAGAAAAAGAATTGATGAATCAGTATAATGAACATCCAAATCGTCAGGATTCCATCCGCCGCAGTTTTATTCTTTTTGCTGATGAGTAACAGCTCAACAAAAAACGCAATTCCGATACCGACGATGAAAAACAATTCCATTGATTTGATCCATCTCCTTTTTCTTGATGCAAAGGTAGTAAATTTCCATATCCATTAGCAAACCGAAGCGGCTGTAAAAACACTCATTCACTTATTGGACTTAAAATATATATTTTGGTAAACTGTATTTGATTTATTACCGGGCTAATGTTCAAATTCACATTTTCTTGGGACTTCTGAAAAATCCCAAAACGATGTCATTCCCCCAACGGACTCCTTCGGAGGATCCTTTTGGGAGAATCTCATTTTTCTGCCGAAATTAAAGCCTGAGATTTCTCTCCCGACAAAAATCGTCGGGATCGAAATGACCATAAATAATTAATATTTCAGAGGTCTCAATTTTAACACTTTATCACATTCGGTATTTTTCAACGGTAAAAAAAAGGATTTCTGGTACTGGCATTCAGTGCAATTGGAGAGTAATATGAAAAAAACAGCTCGTTTCATAATTATGTGTATGGTATTAGCTAATTCCTTCATCGGCTTGGCGGGAGTGAAAAATATTGCACATCGCGGAGGGTCACATTTAGCTCCGGAAAATACCCTGGCAGCATTTAAGAATGCCGTTGCATTGTCCGCGGATTATCTTGAACTCGACATTATTCTCTCCAGCGACGATTCGATGATGATCATCCATGATTTTGACGTCGATCGAACGACAAATGGAACGGGATTCGTCAGCTATTTAACCTATGAACAGTTGCGGGCGCTCGATGCCGGTTCAAAATTCAGCCCTGCGTTTGCCGGTGAAAAAATACCGACATTCTCCGAAGTACTGGAAATAGCAAAGAATAGTCCAAACAATATCGGGGTTGTTGCGGAAATTAAAACAAATGATCCGACCGCAGTAGCAAAGACTGTTGCGATGATTCAAAAATATGAAATGCAAAGCAGAGTAATCGTTTCCAGCTTCGATATCAGCAAACTCTCTTCAGTGAAAGCGCTGGATTCAACTATCCGCGTGCAGTTATTTGCCTCTGTCCACGAAGGGATCATCGACCAAATGAAAGGAATCAATGGAGAATGGGTCGGCAGCAATATCGCTTCACAGTCGCTGGTCGACTATGCTCATTCCAAAGGGATCTCTTTCAACATTTGGACAATCAACGGTGCAGATCAAATGATCTTGTATACCGATATGGGAGTTGATGCAATAACCACCGACGATCCTAAAACGCTTAAAGCGTTGAGTGATACTACAGCGCCGAGCGACGTTATCCTGAACGAAGCCGTCGTTTATGAAAAACAGGTCACCATCAGCTGGAGCGCTGCAAGTGATGACGAAAGCGGTATTGCCGGTTACGAAATTTACCGCGATACAGCACAATCGCCCGCGAAACTCTATGCAACGGTCGGAGACACAACACAATTTGTGGATGAGACACAATTGGAGAATGTGACATTCTACTACAGAGTAAAGGCCAAAAATTTGGGGCAATTGCTCAGCGCCAATTACAGCAATGAAATTTCTGCTGCGACATTCACTGATATTACAAAACCAGTAATTCATTATGTCTCATCCACGGGAGATACCGGTACCGTGTATGTGGAATTCAACGAACGAATTGATGATGTCACCGCAACATCAATAGAAAATTATACAATCAATAATTCAGCTGAAATTCTTACTGCAGTTCTCGGGGTGGATCAAAAAACAGTTTTGCTCACCACGACGAAATTAAAAGACACAACATATATACTTACCGTTCAAAATATTCAGGACAAAGCGGGCATTCCTAATACCATGACGGGCAGCGCCCATTTTTTCATCCATAGAAGATATTCGCCGTACTCCGTCGCCCATTATTCTTTGGATACCATCGTCATTCTCAGCGCTGTGCCGACAATTCTTGATGCGACTGTCAACGCGAACAACGGCACCGTAAAAAACGGCCCGGTGGTATCAGACGGGTATGTGGGCAACGGACTGAAATTCGACGGTGTGGATGATTATGTTGAATTTGCTACTTCGCCGTCGTTCGATATCAATAGTATATCCGTTACAGTATCGCTTTGGGCGGCACTGGACTATTTACCGAATGAATTGCCCGGTGCATTCGGTCCACTGTTTGACTCCGAAACTGATAATTATGTGTTGTATGAAGACAGAGGAAATAATCAACTTCGGTTCAAGGTAACCACCAACGGAGGTGCAGCACGCCCCGCCATTCCTACTGTTGAATTGAAACGGGGAGAGTGGATGCACATAGTAGGAGTGTATGACGGCACAAATGCTATGATCTATCTGAACGGTGTTCTGAAAAACTCACTCCCCTTGTCCGGAACAGTGAATCCGGGACAAGCGGCAACGCTGGGAAAGAGCGGTACATCGTATTTTTCCGGGAAGCTCGACAATGTTACAGTCCTAAATGTTGCCTTAACCGGGGAAGAAGTCGCGGAATTGTATAATAGCACAAAATCTGTCTCTGTTCCTCTGGCCGTACAATCCACCAAAGATCTCACGATTCCTTCAGTTTATGAATTATCTCAAAACTATCCGAATCCATTTAACCCGGCCACCACGATATCGTTTAGTGTTTCGCAAAACAGCAGAGTATTTATTGCAGTCTACGATTTGTTGGGGAGACAAATTGCAACCTTAACTGATGCACTGTATTCACCAGGAGTTCACACTGTTTCATTCAATGCAAACGCTCTCTCCAGCGGAATGTATTTTTATCGGATGAAAGCGTATGCCAATGGTGGCAATAGCAGTATTTTTGAAAGCACAAAAAAACTTCTGCTCATGAAATAGTATCAAATGAAATATCTTCTCGAGACTTCTGAAAAATCCTAAATCGATGTCGTTTGTTTTTTGTAAATACACAAAGGACCATAGCGGTGGATTGGCAAAACGAACAATGCTTTTTTCCATTGTTCATAATATTCAATTAATACAAGTGTTATTCCCTACCATCAAATCTGCTTTGAAATAACTTCCATTGTACTTTGTAGACATTACAATATTTTGCGGTTAACCTGCCGTTTTTACGCTGTTTTCACCATGCATATTCTGGCACCCCCATTGTTGCATATCAAGGTAAGCGAGTACAACAACATGTCGGGGGACATTATGAACCATTCAGCAATCACCAACAAGATCTATTCGATTCTGCGCAACGAACCACAAAACCAGTTCTCAGAATCGCTCAACAATTACTCTCTCTATCATTCAGAAAAGATCACACCGGATCTGCTGGAAATGGTATGGGACCGGGCAATGGACGGGATGCTGCTGACGGACAGCGACGGTATCTGTGTGGCAGTCAATGCTTCCTTTTGTTCAATGGTAAACATGCAAGAGAAGGAGTTGATTGGATTGCCGTTTACTGTATTCCTGGACAGCAGCGTTAACCGGAAACAGGTCTTCGATGAATACCGCGAATGCGCCCGCACAGGAAATTTCCCCAAAAAGTATGAAAAAAACCTATTGCTGAGTTCAGGGCAAAGTATCTTTGTGGAGATTATGACATCAACGATGGTTGATGAAGCCCAGGAAATGTTTGTGTTGACGGAGTTTCGAGATATCGGCGAAAGGAAGCAATGGGAACAATCTACGCACCAAAGCGAACAGCGGTATCGGTCGCTTTTTGAAAATTCCGTTCTTCCGATCTATGAATCGAATGTTGACGGGAAATTCACAAACGCCAATGTCGCACTGTTGAAATTGTTGGGTTACGATACCTTTGACGAATTACTTTCACTAAACCTTGAAACAGATGTGTATGTCAATCCGGATCAGCGGTTGAAGCTGTTCGAAGAATTGGACCGCAATGGTCTTCACAAACCGTTCGAACTGATATTGAAACGAAAAGACGGTTCACGCATCATTGTTCTGGCGCATTCACGTGTGCTTCGCAACGAACAGGATGAGGTGGTAGGATTTGAAGGCGCATTGGAAAATATCACCGAACGGAAGGAAATGGAGCACCAGATACTTTTGCAAGTAAAGAATCTTGAAACAGCACGAGAAGAATTAACAAAACTGAATGCTCAAAAAGATAAGATCCTCGCGATCGTGTCGCATGACCTGCGCTCTCCGTTCAGTTCTATCCTCGGATTCTGCGATTTGTTGAAGAATGAGTACCACACACTTTCGGACAAAGAAAAAATAGAGTATATCGGATTCATTAATGACGCAGCAGTACAGCAATTGAATATGGTCAATTCGTTGCTCGACTGGTCCCGCGTTGAAACGGGAAGGATCCGCTTGAAATTCCAGCAATTGAATGTCGGCACCATCGCTTCGGAGATTATGACATCGCTGCTTGGCCTGGCAAAAAAGAAAAATATCGAATTGTGCATGACGGTACCGCAGACAACAATAGTCAACGCAGACGAACAACTGCTTCGTCAGTTATTGACGAATCTAGTGGGTAATGCTCTGAAGTTCACCCCTTCCAACGGTACGATCACCATCGGCCTAAAAGAAGACTCGGACGAACAGTTGGTGCTGCATGTGTCCGATACCGGCATCGGCATTCCGGAAAAAGACCTGAAAAAATTGTTCAAAGTGGAAGAGAAATATACACGGCAGGGATTGCAAGGGGAGGTTGGAACGGGATTGGGATTGCCGATGTGTTATGAGATTATGAAAAAACATCACGGCTCAATTGAAGCGGTCAGCGAAGAAGGACATGGTACCGCGTTCATTCTTACATTCCAGCGGCATATCAAATCCGGCTGCAAGAAGGTCCTTATTGTGGACGATCAAAAAGGGAACAGAATGATCCTTTCCCGTTTCATGAAACGGATCTCCGAAGATTCCGAAACGCTATTTGCTGAGACAGGAAAAGAGGCGTTGGAGATGATGGACAGTGAAACGCCCGACCTGATCATTACGGATTTTCATATGCCGACGATGGACGGTCTTGAGTTGATCAGAAGAATACGCAACGATGAACGATGGAAAAGCATTCCTGTGATCCTTATCTCCGGCGCGGATGTCGAATACTACGGGGATACCGATGCTCTAACAAAAATTCTGCGGAAACCGGTGGCATATAATGAACTGAATGAAGTTATGGATAAAATAAAATTTTAGACTATAATATTGCTGTTCCCTCCTCCTAACTCGCTAAAAAGCCTCGCCTTCCCCCGGGCGGGGCATTTTTTTTACCGATTCCATTCGGAGTAAATTATCCTTTGAAGGTGTGCCGTCGGTTTCCATACCAGTTTAATCGCATTGCTTATCTTGTGAATCTTCTCTACAATCGTACAACGGCATAGATCGAACCATGAGGAATGGTTGTTCGGCAGCCTGTGATTTTACACCTCTGGATCGCCTATGCGTGAAAGAGGTTTTTTTATTCCAACCATCGAGGACCATATGAAAACCATCATCGGTCAAATCTGGAAACTTGCCCTCATCACCATAACAGGAACACTGGGAAGCATCACGTTCGGGTTGATGATGCACGGCAGTGACGTCTTCAATTATACCGGTATCAATTTCGCCTTTGTGGCGTTTGGTGTCTCTGGAGCGTTCATCTTTTCATTCTATCATGTGTACGGCCTTTCAAATTCCATCACCGCTGCGCTGGCCACCAGCATCGTCCAGTTCATCATCGCCTCCAATTGGATGCCGATGCTGAATGCCGGAGTCTGGTCGTTCGGAGTAAACCTTCCCGTTGTATGGCTGGCATTTTTGTTCGAACGGAAATTGGCGGCATTCCACTGGGCAAAATTTTTTGTTGTCGGCCTCGTCTACGGCGTCATGTTCGTTCTGTTAACTCTTGTGGTCGGTGTACTGCAAAGCTTAATAGACATTCCGCCATTCGTTTTCCGGGATAATTTTGTGGACGGCCTCTTGATTGGTCTCGGAATGGGACTGGGAGTTCAGGCGGGTGAAGCAAATATCCATTCTATTGGGCCTGATAAATCAGTTCCTGCGTAGTAACTGGCGAGCATAAAGGAAGAAACAGAAATCGAAAAGTGCAGATGTTTTTTTAACTATCGGGAGCACCTATGAATACAAAAGATCTTATTGTTCCACCAGGGAAGAAAATCTCGCTGTCGAAATATGATCCGGCCTCCACCGGGAGCGTAAAACACAAGGAACGTGCCGAAGAACATCTCGTGAATGACATCGCCGATATTGCGCGGCTGCAGGATGTGCTGTATGCCCACGACGTTTATGCAGTGCTGATGATCTTCCAGGCGATGGATGCGGCGGGAAAGGATGGAGCGATCAAACACGTGATGTCGGGTATCAATCCGCAGGGATGCCAGGTGTACAGCTTTAAATCTCCCTCCATGGAAGAACTGGACCATGACTATCTCTGGCGCTCGATGAAAGCACTCCCGGAACGGGGACGTTTCGGCATTTTCAATCGTTCGTACTATGAGGAAGTGCTGATTGTTCGTGTGCATGAAGAGATATTGAAAAGGCAAAAACTCCCCCCGCAGCCGAAGGGAAAGGACTTTTGGAAGGGGCGGTATAACGAGATCAATATGTTTGAACAGTATCTCGTCCGGAACGGTATTCACGTCCTGAAATTCTTCCTGAATGTTTCCAAGGATGAACAGAAACGCCGCTTTTTGAAAAGGATCGAGACTCCGGAAAAGAACTGGAAGTTTTCCGCAAGTGATGCAAAGGAACGGTATCACTGGGACAATTATATGAAAGCATACGAAGATATGTTCAATCACACGAGCACAAAATGGGCCCCGTGGTATATCATTCCGGCGGATCATAAATGGCTCACGCGTGCCGCCGTGGCGCGTATTCTGGCGGAAAAACTAAAATCATTGGACATTGCCTATCCCAAACCAACAGAAGAGCATCTGAAAGAATTGGAGAAAGCAAAAAAAATGCTGGAAGCGGAATAATCGTTGAATGCGAAGTAATAAGAGCCCTATCGACAGAGGGCTCTTTTTGTTTGCACAAAAGTTGCATCCATTTTGGGAACTCACTATCTTTCCTTGAATCAATTCCCCACATTGATACTACTGCTTAATGAAAAAATTTTACATATCGGCACGCGATTTTGTTCTGCGGTATCCTGCCATTCTTGCATCGTATTTCATCTATAGCTATTACTTCATTTCGACGATGGACTTTTATATCAAGTTCAAGCATCGTCATTTCGGCACCACCGAAGCATTGCAGCATTTTGACACGCTGTTGTGGATGTGGATTTTGGCGTATGCGCTCGTTAAAGTGATCGAATTACGGGAACGGCTGCACCGCCGGGAGAAGGAAATACTGGAGCATCAATATAATATTCAGTTAAAAGAGACGCAGATACAAACACTCCACGAAGTCATTATGACGCTGAAACACGAGATTAACAATCCTCTGGCGATTATCTTGGGATATACACGGCTGCTGAAAAAGAGCGTTGACGATCCCGATGCCTTGAAGAAGATCCTGGAGATCGAGGTAGCTTCACAGCGCATTAACCACGCATTAAAAGAATTTTCCGCCGCACAGGTGTACGAAGTATCAGAATCCCCGGTCGGGAACCTTGTCGAACTTACTCCGTTCAGCAGCGATAAAAAACCATGACACAGCATGAACGCTGGATGCATCAAGCGTTGCGTCAGGCGCAGCGTGCATTCGAAGAGAATGAAATCCCTGTCGGCGCCATTGTTGTTCACAAAGAGGCCGTTATCGCAAAAGGGTATAATCAGGTGGAAATGATGCACGACCCGACAGCTCATGCAGAGATGATCGCCCTTACCGCCGCTGCCGCACACCAGGGGGAGAAATTCTTAAAAGATTGTACATTATATGTGACCATGGAACCATGCCCGATGTGTGCCGGGGCGATCGTGTTATCACGCATACCGACGATCGTTTTTGGGTGTTATGATCCGAAAATGGGAGCATCCGGAAGCGTGATGAATATTACGGAGAATAAGAAATTGAACCACCGAGTGCATGTCATCGGCGGCGTGCTGGATGTGGAGTGCGGGGGATTGATGAAAGAATTCTTCGGAAAGATGCGGAAAGAAAAACAGTTGTAGTACTTCAGTCACCGTTAGAGTGTAATACCTTCCTTCAATTTCTCCGCCCTGTCCGCAAGTCTCAATGCATCAATCATCTCATCGATATCGCCGTCAATGAACCGGTCCAGATTATAAAGTGTTAAACTGATGCGGTGATCGGTCACCCTGTTCTGGGGAAAATTATAAGTCCGGATCTTATCACTCCGGTCTCCGCTGCCCACCATCGATTTTCTCGCGGCCGCCTGTTCGTTCTGCTGCTCCTGAAGTTTGATCTCGTACAGTTTTGAACGAAGCATTTTCATGGCGCGTTCACGGTTCTGTAATTGAGAACGTTCCTGCTGACAAGCAACGACAATACCGGACGGTTTGTGCGTAATCCGGACGGCGGTTTCCACTTTGTTCACGTTCTGTCCTCCCTTGCCGCCTGATCGGTATGTATCGATCTGAAGATCTGCGGGAATAATCACCACTTCTTCAACATCTTCCACCTGCGGCATGATCGCTACCGTTGCCGCCGATGTATGGACCCGTCCCTGTGCTTCCGTTTCCGGAACACGCTGCACACGATGCACACCGCTTTCGAACTTCAGCATGCCGTACACATCTTCACCGTCGATGCTCATGGTAACTTCTTTGAAGCCGCCTTTGCCCGTTTCGTTCCAGTCCAATGTATCCACACGCCATTTCTTCCGTTCGCAGTAGCGCACGTACATACGGTACAAATCGGAGGCGAACAACGCCGCTTCTTCGCCGCCGGTGCCGCCGCGGATTTCGACAATCACGTTGCGGTTATCGTTCGGATCTTTTGGTACCAGGAGAGACTTCACTTCGTTCTCCAGCATTTCCAGCTGCGGTTCCAGCTCCGTGATCTCGGCAAGCGCAAGTTCTTTCAGTTCGGCATCTCCGCCGATCTCCAGCACTTCTTTACTGCTCCGGATATTATTATAGATGCGCAGGTACTGGTCCGCCGTTTTAACGATCGCGGAAAGTTCCCGGAACTCGCGGCCGAGTTCCTTGCTCTTTTGCTGATTGGATGCAACGTCGGGGGAGGACATTTTCTCCTGCACTTCGGCGAAACGTCGTTTGATGGATTGTAATTTTTCTACCAGATTGCTCATAGTATTCAATTCGGCCGTTCGGTTCCGAACGAACTCTCTTCAGTTATAGATAAAAAATGTTTTTGGCTGCGCGTTAGTCTCTTTGCAGCGCTGCTTTCAGTGCTGCCAGGGAAACTTCCATCATCGATTCATCTGGTTCTTCGGTCGTGATCGTTTGCAGCCACAATCCCGGAGCAACGAACAATTTTCCCAGCGGCGTAGCACTGTGCTTTGCTGAATACTTCAGGAATTCGTATGAGATTCCTCCTAGTACCGGGATGAATGGAATATGGGTAGCCAGCCGGATCGGCAGCGTCAATTCATCGATGAATTGCAGCAGGATCGTATCCATCATGCTGAACACCAGGATTGCCAGCAGCATTACTTGCAGAACGAAACTCGTCCCGCAGCGAGGATGGAACCGCGTAAAGGTGATAGCAGATTGTACTGTCAACGGCGCATCCTGTTCGAAAGCGAACACTGCCTTGTGTTCCGCGCCATGATATTGGAAAAGGCGATGCACATCTTTCATCTTTGAAATGGCGTACAAATACCCGAGCAGGATGATGATCCGGATAACACCCGAAACAAGATTAAATACCAACGGCTGCTGTTCTACATTAAAAAACTGAGTTGCGGCATACAGCGGCAGAAAGAAGAATAATCCAATTCCGATTCCCAGGGAAAATACGACGGTCAGTGTCAGGGCAAGAGTGCTTTGCGGTTTTTTCTCTTTCTTCGCACCGTCGTTCTTCTTTGCCTCTTCGTCCTCCATGGCGATCTCCGCCGAATAATTCAGCGTGCTGATGCCGATATACATCATCTCCACCAGCCCGATGGCGCCGCGGATAACCGGGGTGTTGAGCGAAGGATATTTTTCCAGAACTGACCGGAATGGCATTTTCTTCACGACAATCTCTCCATTGGCTCTCCGCACTGCAGTAGCGATCATACCTTTTGCGCGCATCATCACCCCTTCAATCACGGCTTGTCCGCCGACCTGGATCGGCTGGTTAATATCGAATTTTTGCTCACTCATGGATTTGCTACTTTCTCTCGATGAACCTATTAACAAAAAACCTGTGAAGAGATCTCACAGGTTTACTCACTACAACAATATACTAAAAATTGGCCTAAGAAATATCTGTTTCAAAGGGGGTTGTTGGACGGAAATTGGATTTACTAATCGAATTTGAGTATACAATATTTGATTTTCATTCCGCCTCTCTCTACCTTTCACCCGTTATCGAATACGATGAAATTCTCTTCGCTTCCATATAGCATCCGGCTGATCGCATGTACCGTCCTCGTTGCCGGTACGACAACGATTGGAATGTTTTTCTACTTTGGAGAATCTTCGCAGATGCAAATCTGGTCCCCGGCAGGGCTCTCGATTGTAATTCTCTATTATAACGGTACGCGGTTCCTGCCTGCGGTCTTTGTCGGAGTTGCGCTAATCAATCTATTCTTTGTTCCTTCGGTCTCATTGGCACTGGCTTTAGCAATCGGGTCGGTATTGGAAGGATATATCGGATATCGATTATTACTTTATTTGAAATTCAATCCAGCTCTGCACACTTTGACAGATGCAGGGAAATTAATAGTGATCAGCGGACTCATCGGAACTTTGTGTAATGCCCTATTTAGCGCTTCTTCTTTTTCACTGTGGCATCAGCCGGCCGGAGTATCGTTTCTTGACCATACGCTCCTTTATTGGACGGGAAATTTTGTCGGAGTGATCGCTATTTCGCCGGTGCTGTTCATTGTGATTGGCCGGCAGTTTGAGCGTCTGGCACCCGGAAAGATCGCCGAATTGGCCGGACTGACAGTTGTGGTTTTCATCCTTTCCCATAGCATCTTTCATGCAAAAATTTTCTCCTATTTGCTCAACGCTTCCCTGGCGTTCATGCTTTTTCCATTTGCCATCGTCGCTGCTATTCGCTTCGGCATGCTTGGATCGGTGATGACAACGTCTGTTGCCGCACTAAATGCAATCCTTTCGATACAAACAGAGGTAGGTTTGTTCGCACCGGCGAGTTTTCATAGCAGTATTCTTCTGATAAATATTTTTATCATCGTTCTGGGGACGACATCGCTGGCGCTGGCGGCATTAACGGACGAACGGGCAACATCGGAACGAATGATCAGAAAAAGCGAGGAGCGGTATCGAATCATTTCGGAAAGAACTGGTCAGTTGATCTATGACTATAATGTGGCAACAGGGGTGATACACTGGAGCGGTGCAATCGAAGAAGTGACACAGTACACGGCGGAAGAATTTGCAAAGGTTGATGTTGAAACATGGACGTCGCTTATCCATCAAGGAGACCGAGATCGGGCGGTTCAGGCATTATCTGCATCGATGGAAAGCCGCACGGAATACAATATTGAATACCGGTTTCAGCGGAAAGATGGATCGTTCATAGATGTGTACGACCGCGGCGCTTTTCTGTATCGCAATTCATCCGACACTATTGCGTACCGGATGCTGGGAACAATGGCGGACATTACGGTGATTAATCGGACAGTGAAACAATTAAAGGAAAGTGAGGAACGGTATAGACTCTTTTCCACATTGACATCGGATTACATCTATTTTGCCGTACTGACAAACGGACGTATGATCACAGAATGGGCGAGTGATGCCTTCCAACGTATCACAGGATATACGGTCGAAGAGGTGAACAAACCCGGGACATGGGAATTGATCATCCACCCCGAAGATTTGAACCGATCCAGAGAGTGGTGGGAACAGACGCAGAAGGGAGAACCTGCGGTTGTTGAATACCGGTTGTTTGCAAAAAGCGGTGAAGTGCTGTGGCTGCGGGATTATGTAAAACCGGTCGGTGAACGTGATTCGCATGGAGAGATACGCATCATGGGGGGTGTTCAAGATATCACGGAACGAAAGCGCGGAGAGGAACGGTTCAGAATGTTAATTGAAAAAAGCGCGGATGGTATTGTTCTGCTGGACCAACGGGGGATGATCATCTTCGTCAGCGAATCCGAAATACCGATCCTCGGCTATACGCCGGAAGAATTGCTCAACAAAAGCATCTTCGACATACTCCATCCATCCGAGAAGAAAAAATATTCTTTCAAGTTTGGCCGATTGTTGATGGAATTCGAACGGAGTGAATATCTGCTTGGACGCTTTCGGCATAAGAACGGCGAATGGATTTCAATCGAAGGCATGGTCACAAATCTGCTGCAAAATTCCAGTGTCAACGCATTCGTGGCAAATTTCCGGAATGTGACGGAGCGGATCCGTAACGAAGAGCGTCTTCGTCACTCCCTGCAGGAGAAGAATATCCTCCTGAAAGAAGTGCATCATCGGGTAAAGAATAATATGCAAGTTATCTCAAGTCTTCTTAATTTACAGTCGTCTTCGCTGAAAAACGCTGCAACACAGGCGATGTTCCGGGAAAGTCAGAACCGCGTCAAATCGATGGCGCTGGTGCACGAGATCCTGTATCAGTCGAACGATTTAGCCAGTGTCAATTTTCCATTATATGTCAAACAACTGATCGCGTCGCTGGAAAAATCTTTCGGCTCCGGAACGGGATCAGTCGCGATCACAGCCAAGATTCCAGCAATGACATTGGATATCGACACGGCGATTCCCTGCGGATTGATTGTGAATGAGCTCGTGTCGAATTCGTTGAAATATGCATTCCCGAAAAAGAACCGGGGAGAGATCGTCGTAACAGCAAGGAAGAGGCCGCCGGCATTGCTGCAGATGGTCATTAGTGATAACGGCATCGGGTTTTCCAAACGAACTGCGGGGAACGCGTCGCTGGGGTTGAAGCTGGTGCATGCGCTGACGGAGCAATTAAAGGGGACCATAACGATCGATTCTGTGCGGGGTACATCAGTCAAGATCGAATTTCCAATACATACACCGACGGGTTCATGAAGAAAAAAAAGATAATGATCGTTGAAGATGAAAAGATCGTCGCTCTCGATTTGCGTTCGATCCTTTCCTCCGTCGGGTTTACCGTCGTTGCCGAAGTGTCTACCGGAAAACAGGCGGTAGCGGCTGCAAAAGAGTTCTCTCCGGACATCATCCTGATGGATATCGCATTGAAGGGGGCGATGTCCGGTATCGATGCGGCAAAGCTAATAACCGAACACCAGGATATCCCCATTGTCTTTCTCACCGCCAACTCCGATGAACGGACCCTGCAGCGCGCCCAAAGCACCGATGCCTACGGCTATATCCTGAAGCCTTTTGATGAACGGGATGTGCGCACCATCGTGGAGATGGCGCTCTTTAAGCATAAGGCACAAAAAGAACTAAAGGACCAGCAGCAATGGCTGGAAACGACGCTTCGCAGCATTGGCGATGCTGTCATTGCTACCGATAAAAAAGGGATTGTCACATTCCTGAATATCATCGCTGAACAGCTGACGGGTTGGTCGCAGGATGAGGCCGTCGGGAAGAAATTAAGCGACGTGTTTATTGTGGAGAACGAGGACACCGGTAAGCGGCTGCCGAACCCCGTGGCCAAAGTGCTCCGTGAACGTACATCACTCAGTTTAACCAACCATACGATTTTGGTATCACGCACCGGAACGCGCACCTTTATCGAAGACTCCGCAGCTCCAATCTTTTCCGAATCCGGCGAGATTAACGGCGTTGTTCTTACCTTCCGCGATGTCACGGAAAAAAGGAAAGCCCAGGATTCCCTCCACAAAAGCGAGAAACGGTTCCGGGCTCTTATAGAAAAAAGCTCCGAAGTGGTCACGATCATCGATGCGAATGGTTTGATCCTGTATACGACGAATTCCATCACATCGATGCTTGGATATCTGGCGGGAGATTTCGTTGGCCATAATATCTTTGACTATTCCCATCCCGAAGAAAAGGAACTTGGCGAATCGAAATTCGAGGACTTGCTGCGACAGGCTGGTAAAAGTGTAATGTCGGAGATCCGATTCCGCCATAAAGACCGCTCGTGGCGGTGGGTGGAAGCAACGGGCACCAATCTCTTAAACGATCCGGCGGTGAATGGTATTGTTGTCAACTTCCGCGATATCACGGAACGTCGTGAATCGGCGCAGAAACTGAACCATTTAAACCGGCGACTCGATCTTATCGCCCGCGTTACCAGCGAAGTGATCGGTGCATTGCCAATCCAAAAACAGGCTCGCGAAATGATCGAACAAGTGCGGACGGCCTTTAAAGTGGATGCGGTCATCATCCGGGTGACGGAAAATGAACAGCTGCATCTGCTGGCAAGCATCGGTGTGGTGGAACATCAACTGGCCAAGGCGATCGCGAGCAATTACGGAATATCAAAACAGATCATGTCCAGCCGCCGCGCTCTTGCGGTGAAAAATGTGAAGGAAAATTTCGCAACGATGTTCCTGAAGCATCAATCCGGATTCGACGAAAAGACTTTCGATTTCATTTCCTATGCCGGTGCACCGCTCCTTATCGGACACACGGTCATCGGTATTATCGGATTGTATTCCATCGAAGAGGTGAGGGAATTCTCCGCTACCGATCTGGAACATTTGCAGATTGTTGCCAACCATATCTCTGTGGCGATTGCCAATGCCCGGTTGTTTAAAGAGATTCGTGAACAGAATATTGAAATGACCAAACACATCGAAGAGCAGAACCGGGCGGAAGTGCTGCTGCGCGACAGTGAAGAACGGTACCGCGAATTGGTGGAACATTCCCCGACCGCAATTTTTGTTCATTTGAATGGTATCATACAGTTTGTTAACCATGCAACTATTGTGCTGTTTGGCGCCTCCATTGCCGGGGAATTGATCGGGAAGAAAGTGATAGAACTGATTCATCCCGCGTTCCGCGAACATGCACTGGAACGGATGGAAAAAGTGTATGCCAATTACATCCTTCCAACGACGGAACAGAAGTATCTTCGGTTGGACGGAACGCCGATCGATGTCGAGATCTCTTCAATTCCATTCACATTTGAAGGGAGGCCGGCTGCGCAGGTGATTGCCCGCGACATCACCGAGCGAAAACTGCATGAGATCGCCCTGCTGGAATCCGAACTGCGCTTCCGCTCGCTCTTTGAGAATGCAAAGGATGCGGTGTTTCTGACCGATACCAGGACGGGGACAATCATCGATGTCAACGCCGAAGCGGAAAAACTGTTGAAACGATCCCGCACGGAGATCATCGGGAAACACCAGTCGTTCATCCATCCTCCAGATCGGTTCGAAGAGGCGGATTCGCTCTTCCGCGAACAGATTTTAATGCTCGGTGAACACGCCGTTGAGTTCGAGGTGATTGATGCTCATGGGAAGATGATTCCCGTAGAGATTAAGGCGAGTGTCGTGCGACTGGATGACAATCGCATTATCGCACAGGGAATCTTTCGCGATATCTCCGAACGCAAACTATCCGAACAAGCATTACGCGAAAGCGAAGAAAAGTACCGCAGGTTATTCGAGGATTCCAAGGACGGTATCTATATTACCACATTCGACGGCACGATTCTGGATGTGAACACTTCCATGATGGAGATACTCGGTTTCCGCAACAAGTCGGAAATGTTGAAGCAGAACGTGAAAGAACTCTATTTCTATCCGGCAGACCGCACGAGGTTCATAAAAGAGTTTGAAGCGAAGGACTACGTAAAGGATTTTGAAGTGACATTGAAGAAAAAGGACGGCAGTAAAGCGCATGTGCTTCTGACGACAGTGGTGATTCGGGATGATTCCGGGACTCCGATCCTCTTCAATGGTTCGATGCGTGATATAACGGAAAAGAAACAGCTGGAACAGCAGCTGATGCAGGCTCAGAAACTTGAGAGCATCGGCACGCTTGCCGGCGGGATTGCACACGATTTCAACAATCTGCTCGCGATGATTCTTGGAACTGCAGAGTTGATTAAACGTCATGCAAAAGATAACCCGGCGATACAATCCTATATCACCAGGATCATCGAAGCGTCGGAACGGGGTTCATCCATTTCCAAACAACTGCTGCTCTTCTCCCGGCCGGAGCAGGCGGAACTGCAGCCGATTTCCATCCACAGTGTTATGGAACAGGTGACAGATTTTCTGACGCATTTTCTGCCGAAGACCATCACCATTCAGCGGGAGGAAGAGGCCTCATCGGCGATCATCATGGGAGACAGCGGCCACTTGCATCAAGCCCTGCTTAATCTGTCCATCAATGCCCGTGACGCGATGCCGAACGGCGGAGTTATTACGATCAGCGCAAAGAATTTGAGCGGATCGGTCGTAAAACAAAAATTTCCCGAAGCGGACGATCATGAATATGTCTCTATCGCCGTGAAGGATACCGGTTCCGGGATGGATGAAGCAGTGCAGCAGCGTATTTTTGAACCGTTCTTTTCCACCAAAGCACGCGGGAAAGGGACAGGATTGGGTCTGGCGATCGTACATGGCATCGTCCAACTGCATCAGGGTTTCATCGACGTAAAGAGTAAAAAAGGGGTGGGGACCACATTCACTATGTACTACCCTTCCATCGCAATGGAAGTGACCGGGGAACAACTGAACGAGATATCTATGGAACAACAACAGAACGCAACGATATTGATCGTGGACGATGAAGAAATGCTCAGGGAAATACTGGTCGAAAGCCTGAGGGATGAAGGATACAATCTGATCGCCGCATCGGACGGGATTGAAGCATTGAAGATGTATGCAGAGCATAAAGAGACCATTTCGTTGGTCATCACCGATCTCGGCATGCCGAACATGGGAGGAGAAGAACTATTTACCAAGCTTCGTTCGATGAATGAAAAAGTAAAAGTGATCGTCTCATCAGGATTCCTCGACAGTTCCACCCGGTCCGACCTGCTGCGGCAGGGGATTAAAGATGTGCTGACGAAACCGTATAAGTTTGATGCGATCTTCGCGACTGTGCGAAGAGTTATTGAAAGTGATTAACAATGAAAATCCTGATTGCCGGGGGAACAGGCTTTATCGGGTCCGCCGTAATTAAATATCTTTCCGCCTTTCCGTACGACCTTCTCTTATTGACACGCGGTGAATCGCGGATGGAATTACGGGGTGCGCTGACTGTAAAGTATATCCATTGGGATCCGTACTCCCGCGGACCTTGGGAAAATGAAGTCAGCGGATGTGATGTAGTGATTAATCTGATCGGGAAGAATGTTTTCGAACAGCGGTGGAATGAACAGGTGAAGCAAGAGATCCATAACAGCAGGGTCATTCCAACAAAACTTTTGACTGAAGCTATCGGAGCAGCACAACATCCGCCCGCAGTATTGATTTCCGCATCTGCTGTTGGCTTTTATGGTAACAGGAATGATGAGAAGATCACCGAAGAAAGTACGGGGGGAAATGATTTTCTTGCAGGCGTAGTACGGGAATGGGAAGCAGCTGCATTCGCAGCTGAAAAATTCGGCACACGCGTAGCAGTTCCGCGTATCGGACTGGTGCTGGACTGTTCAGGCGGTATAATTGGGAAGATGCTGCTGCCATTTAAAATGTTCGTTGGCGGACCAATCGGCAGCGGAAAGCAATTTTTACCCTGGGTGCATATACAGGACGTTGTGAGAGGGATACTGTATCCGATGGAGAATGATCAATTCCGCGGCGTCTATAATCTTGTATCACCAAACCCTGTGACAATGCTGGTCTTTGCTAAAACAATCGGATCTGTGCTCCGTCGTCCGTCTTGGTTTCCCGTTCCGAATGTTGCGTTGAACATTCTTTATGGAGAAGGAGCAACAGTGATTCTAGCAGGTCAAAAGGCTGTCCCGGAACGGCTGCGTTCTGCAGGATATGAATATTCCTTTCCGGACCTTCGTCCTGCTCTCGACAATCTGCTGATAAAATAACCTTGCTTACGGAATATTCAGTTTAATATTTCCCTCCGCATCAGTGAGTATTAAAAATCCGTCGCTGCTGCCTGCGGAAAAAGAGGTTGTCGAACCGACAATTGCCAGGCCGTCGTGAAACGTTGAAATACCGGTAGCGCCGTCCAGATTCTTTCCCCCGAAAGTTTTGTTTGCGACTTCCGTTCCATCTTCATTTAATATGAGCAGCCAGGCGTCCTGAATCCCGAGCGAGTCTGTAGAACGATACCCGCAAACAGCGATCCGGTCATTAATGTAGGTGATCCCTGTTGCAGCATCATCCCTGTTTGTGCCGAATGTCTTCGTCCACAGACTGTTCCCGACGGAATCATAAGCTGCAACCAGCGCATCCCGCTGCTGGTTTTCGTCCCGGACAAATCCGCTGAAATAATATTTTCTGTTGTGTTGAAAACCTGAGAGGAACCGTGCACCGCCCGGCGCTGCAATTTCCCGTCTCCATTTTTCTTCGCCGAGAAAATTCAATCGGAGAGCGACCGCATATTCTTCTGACAGATCTGTGCTCCCCTGGGTGAATCCCGAAACGATCAATCCACCGTCCGCTGTTGCAGCGATCTGGAATGCTTCATCGTGAAATTTTCCGCCGATCGTCCGTTCCCAAATAATCTCGAACGAGGTATCGTATTTTCTCAACACAATATCCACCCGGTCGCTGTCGGTTTCCCGGAATCCGCAGGTCACATAACCGCTGTCTCTGGTCTGAAGGATGCTGCTTACTCCCTGCGCACCTTCCTGCAGAATGGTCTTGGCCCATTCGATGGTACCTGCGCTGTCTGTTTTGACGAACCATTGATCGGAAGGAAATTCTTTTGAAGTATTTTGTCCCGCCGCTAAATATCCGCCGTCTATCGTTTGTATGACGCAGGTAAACCACGACATATCATAACCGCCAAAGATTCGTTCCCATTGCATAACCCCGGCAGGGGAAGTCTTGATCAGCGTTCCGCCTTTTTCCAGAGAATGCGTGGAACCTGCCAGAATCAATCCCCCGTCCGCAGTGCGGGTGACTGCGCTCAGTCCGTCGAATTTTTTCCGTCCGAAGAGTGCGGTGAATTGCCGTGTTCGATGGAAAACATATTCTTTGCTCCATCCGCCGAAAATGTTCCCGATCGTCGTCGGGAGGACTCTCCAGTGATAAGAATTTTCCTTCGGCAGATTGACGGTCATTTCATTAGCGGTTGTCTTTGCATCAATAATAAGATACTCCATCGAGGTGGTATCGGAAATCTGCACGGTATAACTGATTGTGTTTTCGATTGGGAGCCACTTCAATGTGATCAGCGAATCTGTAATGACGGAATGCTGCTGCGGCGAAACGATCTGTACCTGCGGTTTTGTTGTTCTCATCACATCAACGTCCACGGCGGATGAGTATCCCGCATTTCCTGTTGGATCAACCGCTATAGCGCTGATCCGATGGGAACGGCCGTCTCCCCAGTAATCGCTGTACCAATAAAAAGTGTACGGCGGAGAGCTCTTTTTTTCGAGAAAGACTCCATCGATGTACAATGATACGCCGACAACAGCATCATTGTCCGTAGCAGTGACGCCAATGGAAATGGGCTCGCCGACATCATCATTCTCTGGTTCGTTCACTCGGACTTCCGGAGGAATGCGGTCAATATTATCGGGCGTGCTGCACCCGACAAGGATGGAGAATAGTAGTGCAAAAAAAAGAAGAGTGTGTCTCATAGGTCAATATCCTGATGCAGTGCCATATCCGCGAGGATCGGCAGCACCGTAAAGTATTCCGTGAATGGTGTCGATGATAATCCCTTCCGCAAGACCGCTCGTTCCTTCGCGTTCGGACAGCGTATGTCCCATTACATGGAGTTTTTCCACAGTATCCATAGAGAGTCCGCGTTTTTCGTAATAGACAGTGTCTGGAATCCATTGATGATGGATGCGCGGCGCATCGATCGCCTGTCGGATGTTCATCCCGAAATCGATGACATTACAGATCACTTGCATCACTGTTGTGATGATGGTCGTTCCTCCCGGAGTTCCAATCACCATAAACGGTGCACCGTCTTTCAGCACGATTGTTGGAGTCATGGACGAGAGCATCCGTTTTCCCGGCTGGATCTCGTTCGCCACATTACCGACAGCTCCATAGACATTCGGCACTCCCGGCTTTGCAGAAAAATCATCCATCTCATTGTTGAGAAGGAATCCAGCTCCGTCCACGGCAACAAAATTGCCGAAACTGCCGTTCAGTGTGGTGGTAACGCTAACGCAATTCCGCCATTTATCGACAATGGAATAGTGCGTTGTCTGTTCATGCTCGCGGGGCGGAGGAATACCATGTGATATAACCGAACTACTGCCTGCAGATATCGTGTCAATCGATCCTCGAAGTTCTTTTGCATATGCTTTGGATGTAAGCCATTCGACGGGGACTGAGTAAAAATCCGGATCGCCGAGATGTTCCGCCCGGTCCGCATATACCCGGCGCATAGCTTCAATGTACCGATGGAGCGTCCCGGCAGAATTGTGACCGTACGATTTCAGCTCATATTGTTCAAGAATATTCAGCAACTGGATTAAAGCAATTCCTCCGGAACTCGCCGGCGGTTGGGAGATGATCTCAAATCCACGGTAGGTTCCTTTCACCGGTTCATGGATAAGCGAACGGTAATTTTCCAGATCGGAATGTGTAATTAATCCGCCGCCCCGTTCCATTTCCTTCACAATCAGGTCGGCGGTTTTCCCTTTGTAAAAACCGTCGCGTCCCTTTTCTGCAATCCGCTTCAGTGTTTTTCCTAGATCGGCCTGAGTCCATTTTTCACCTTCGCGGAATATTGAATCCTTGCTGGTAAAATATTTTTTGCTCCCCGGAAATTTTTCGAACGAACTCCGTGCTTTGTTGAGTCCGTCGGCAAGTTCGGGAGGGAGAGGAAATCCGTTTATGGCAAGATCGATAGCGGGTTTCATCACCTGGCGGCGGGACATTGTTCCGTATCGTTCCAGCGCGGCCAACAATCCATCTACACTCCCCGGTACGCCGGCAGCAAGATGTCCGAGGGTACTTTTTTCCTTGATGAAATTCTTATTGCTGTCCAGAAACATATCCCGTGATGCGCCGGACGGCGCTGTTTCCCTATAATCGATCGTCACACATTTACCGTCCGCGAAACGGATATTCATAAATCCACCCCCGGCAATATTCCCTGCCGCGGGATAGGTCACCGCCAGCGCGAATCCCACTGCCACGGCAGCATCGACCGCATTTCCTCCCTGCTTCAGTATCTGCATACCGACTGTTGATGCAAAGGGATCGGCTGTGACTGCCATCCCGTTCTTTGCCTTTACTGGCGTACGGGAAAATGCATTGTGAAAAGGGGAGAGTATCAACAACAGGAAAAGGAGCGGCAGAAAAGTGTTTTTCATTCAGGTCGGGAAAAAAGAAGCCCTGCCGGATCAAGACAGGGCTATTGCGTTGTTAAATGCTTTTGATATTAAAATGGAAGATCATCATCTTTAGGAGAATCCATTTGCTGAGGAGCAGATTCGGTAGCTGTACTGCTGTTGCTGTTGTTTGGTCCTCTTCCACCGCCGCCGCCATCCAACATAATCAACTGATCGGCAACGATCTCGGTAACATAGCGCTTAATTCCGTCTTTTTCGTAATTTCGGGTTTGCAGTTTTCCTTCCAGGTAGACTTTTTTCCCTTTTTTCAGATATTCACCGCAGATTTCTGCGAGTTTTCTCCATGCTACTATATTATGCCATTCCGTCTTCTCTTGTTGATTACCGTCCTGATCTTTCCAGCTTTCGCTTGTTGCTATGGAAAATGTGGCAACAGCAACGCCGCTGGGCGTGTACTTCAATTCGGGGTCTTTTCCCAAATTACCGATCAATTGAACCTTGTTTAAACTACGTGACATTAGACCTCCATTAGGTGTTTAGTGATTTACGCGAGAAACATACCATTTTTGGAAAATAGAGTCAAGCAATAGAAGCTCTCACGGTCCGGAAAGGCAAGATATTTGCGAAAAATATATTGTCGAATGCGTCACAATTAATAATTCAATAATAAATATTGTATTGATTTGAAAAATTGATTCAGTATATTATCCTAATTGTTTACCTCATGTATATCTCGAAACATACTAACCTCAATCTACCCATCTAATACAAAGGAGAGAAAAGAATGCGAAAAACTCTACTATCACTATTTCTATTCTTGATGCTGGCAGGCGGAACACTTTCTGCTCAGCTGCTGACTGAAGATTTTAACTATACAACAGGTCAATTTCTTAATGTGAACGGTTGGAGTGCTCATAGCGGCACGGGTACCGGACCGATTGCAGTGAGCGCAGCCGGACTTACGTATACTGACTATGCAGGATCCGCAATTGGAAATGCTGCCGATGTTTTTGGCAGCGGTGAAGATGTGAATCGAGGATTCACCGAACAATATAAAGATGGTTCAACGATTTATCTTTCGGCACTATTGAACGTGACCGAGGCTGCCAATAGTTTAACCGGCGGTTATTTCTTGCATCTTGGTGATCGTGTAAGCGGGACATCGTTTACCACATTTGCAGCAAGAGTTTTTGCTAAAGTCGATGCTTCCGGAAATGTTAATTTCGGATTTGCAAATACTTCTACCGTAACGTACTCGGCTACGAATTTTGCAAAGAACACAACGTATCTTCTTGTTGTAAAATATAAAATCAATAAATCCGGCGTGGATACAACATCGCTTTGGATCATTCCTTCAGGCGTTCCCGCAAACGAAGCAGCAGCAGGTGCACCGTTGCTGACAGATAATACTTTGAATGGCGCAGACATCATTGACGCGATCGGCCTGCGTCAAGCGTCGAATATTCCTGATGTTGTCGTTGACGGGATTCGCATTGGAACGACATGGGATGCCAGCGTACTCGGCGGAACCGAACCGATTATTGAATGGTCGAAAAAGAGCATCGCTTTCGGTCAGGTCTATGTCGGATCAAGCGTAATTGATACAGTCATCGTTACCAATACAGGTCTGACAACACTGAACATCTCGGCCGTCAGTTCCACCGACGCAGTTGTTACAGTCTCTCCCTCAAATGCAGTGATTAATGCAGCAGCATCACAGGAATTTATCGTTACCTATACACCGACCGGTGCAGCAACACTTTCCGGCGGTATTGCGTTTACCAGTGATGCAACTTCTTCGCCGGATACCATCACGTTCGCAGGTGAAGCGTTGCCGTTTGTTCCGATCGCAGATTTCACTCCGTTGTCGATCGATTTCGGTAAAGTGAATGTCGGCAGTTCCGTGTCCGACACGATCACAGTGGTAAACTCAGGCGTGGATACGCTGAAGATCTCCAGCGTAACATCCGGTGTTGTAGATTACGTTGTCGTCCCAACGGACGGCATGGTACTGCCGGGCGATTCGTTGAAATTTGGCGTCACATTCACCCCCTCGACAGCAGAAGTATTTGCTACGTCGATTACTTTCAATCACAACGCAGAAGTTCCGGTGACTAAAGTTGCTGTTACCGGCCAGGGAGTGGAAGCAGGATTCACTGCATCGACATTGTTCATTGATTTTGGAAATGTATGGAAAGATTCTGTCGCAACGGACAGCGTTATCGTATCGAACAGCAGCACCACGCTGCAGCTGGTCATCGATTCTGTCAAATCGACGAATGAATTGTTCACCGTTACACCGACAAGCGGAAGCATTGATACTTCATCGGCGGCAACGTTCGTCGTCACTTTCGCTCCGACTGCTAAGGGCCCACAGGTTGGCGAGGTTATTTTCTATAGCAATGCTCCAAGCATGATCGACACCGTGGCGGTTTCCGGATTCGGTGCTATTCCCGAACCGGTATTTGCTGTAATGCCTGCGACAATCAACTACTCCGGTGTGTTGGTGGGTACATCGAAGATGGACAGCGTTATGGTGACGAACATGGGGACTGATACACTGAATATCTCCGGCGTGACTTCGTCCAACGCACAGTTTGTGGTCACACCAACTTCTGCAACGCTTGATACGATGGCATCCCAAATGTTCTATATTACATTCTCGCCAACATCGGCTGGTCCGCAATCCGCAGCGATTGTGTTTGCTTCCAATACCGAAGCGGGTTTTGATACAGTTGGAGTTTTCGGCAGCAGCATCCCGACAGTGACCATTGCTGAAGCACGGAAAGACGTTAATGCTGATCTGAAGCCGGATTATTCCATATCGAAGGACACGCTGGTTATTTATGGTATCGTCACTTCCGGAAACTTCCAGTCGTCTGGAACATCGTATTTCATTCAGGATGCAACCGCCGGTATCAACGTGTTCTCGTTCGATCCTGCTGAAACGCAGTATGTCATCGGTGATTCCGTAATGGTGATCGGTAAAGTCGCGCAATTCAGAGGACTGACCGAATTCACACCGCTTGCAGCGACCGATGTGTATTTCAAGATCCTGAAGCATGATGCAATCGTTCCGAGTCCGAAATGGCTGTATGCACACGATTTCACAACGAACGTCGAAACGTATGAAGGCTCGTTGATTAAATTGGATACGTTGTATAAGATTTCCGGCACGTGGCCTGCCTCGCAGTCGAATGCAAGCATTTTCATGACAAATGCGGCAGGGACAGATACGATCCAGTTTTTCATCGATTTCGATTCGAACATTGGCGGAAGCACAGAACCGATTTATCCTATTAATGTGATTGGCGTTGTAAGCCAGTATTCTTCCGGCTCATCCGTCTTTAATAATGGTTATGAGATCGTACCGCGCAGCACCGATGACTTTGTGCATACACCGGGAATTGCCGGAGTGCGTGATGCGTTCGCAGGAATTCCGGATAACTTTGAGCTCTATAACAACTATCCGAATCCTTTCAACCCGTCAACGATGATCCGTTTCGCATTACCGAATGCTGCAACCGCGAAACTGGTTGTCTATGATATGCTCGGCCGCGAAGTGAGAACATTGCTGAATGGAAACTTCGATGCAGGATATCATCAGATCGCATGGAACGGCAGAAACAATGAAGGAGTTTCGGTCTCGACAGGGATGTATCTCTATCGCATCGAAGCGGGTTCATTTGTTTCGACAAAGAAAATGTTGTTGATGAAATAACATCCCATACTGTTTCCATACAAACGCCGCTCAGTGTACGCTGAGCGGCGTTTGCTGTTTTAAATACGACGAACACCTCCGATTTCTTTTCCGTTACGGGATTGGGAAGACGCGAATGTATAATTCCTCAACACGTCCATTGAACGATCATATGTTGAAATCAGACGCTTTCTTATTGTCAGAACCATTCATTTTTCTTTCCTGATTTTGCAAAATCACTCCTTCCATTTGACTGTTTTTCCTTGTTTTATTCTCAGTCCCTCTATGGCATTATAATTGAGTGTTAGAAGTACATAATATTATAATTTATGGAGTACCGTATGATCTCCGGAACAGTCACTATCGCAACTGAAATTTGTAAAGGATGCGAACTCTGCATCGTCTCATGTCCGCAGGACAGCCTTGGACTTTCTACTTCCATCAACCGAAAAGGATACCGCTTCGCACAACTCGTCAAAGACAACTGCACGGGATGTGTTAATTGTGCTTTAGTATGCCCGGATTCTGCTATCACCGTCTATCGTGAAAAGAAGTCCGCAAAACGCGCGTCGCACCCAGTTATGGCAACGCACGCAGCGTAGAAAGAGAGTATACTATGGCAACCTTAGTCCACGATGAAATACCAAAGTTGATGAAAGGGAATGAAGCGCTTGCCGAAGCATCGCTCCGAGCAGGACTTCAGGCATACTTTGGCTACCCTATCACACCACAATCTGAAATTCTGGAATATCTTTCAGAACAAGCACCCCACCGGAAAGAAACAGTCATTCTTCAAGCGGAAAGTGAAGTAGCATCCATCAACATGGTCTACGGCGCAGCCGGTGCCGGAACAAGAGTGATGACAACATCGTCCAGTCCGGGCATTAGTTTGATGCAGGAAGGAATTTCTTATATCGCCGCAGCCGAGTTGCCTTGCCTTATTGCTAATGTGCAACGGGGAGGACCTGGACTCGGCACGATTCAACCGTCTCAAGGGGATTATTTCCAGGCTACGAAAGGAGGCGGTCATGGAGATTACCATATGATCGTACTTGCGCCTTCCTCTGTACAGGAAATGGCAGACTTTGTTTTCGATGGTTTCCGACTCGCAGAAGAATACCGTATGCCGGCAATGATCCTGGCAGACGGTGCGCTCGGCCAGATGATGGAGAAGATCTATCTTCCGAAAGACGGATCACTGCCGCGCACCGAGGCACCATGGTCCACCACCGGTAAATTAAAAAGCCGCGAAAGAAATTATATCACCTCCTTGCATATCGAACCGGATAAGATGGAAATGATCAACATCCATCTTCAAGACAAATACCGGAAGCTAAAGAAAGAAGTGCGGTACGAACTGATTAATGTAAAGGATGCGGACATTATTCTCGTGGCATTCGGATTGTCTGCCCGCATCTGCAGCAAGGCGATGGAAATGGCGAGAGCGAAAGGATTGAATGTCGGTCTGCTCCGGCCGATTACATTGTACCCGTTCCCGACCGATATCGTAGCCTCGTTTGCTGATCCGATGAGGATGTTCCTCACGGTGGAGATGAATGCGGGACAAATGGTCGAGGATGTCCGCCTTGCAGTGAACGGCAAATCACCGGTCTATTTCAAAGGGCGAATGGGAGGAATGATACCGACTCCGGAAGAAATCCTTCTGGAAATTGAGGCAATGGCAGAGAAACAACGGATCACAAACCAGTCAGCGGGGTATTTATGAATGAGGTCGTGAACGAACTGATGGAAGTTGTCTATCACAAACCGCCAACACTCACGGATACGCCGATGCACTATTGTCCCGGATGCGGACACGGCGTTATCCATCGTGTACTGATGGAAGTGATCGATGAAATGGGCATCGCCGAACAAACTGTTGGGATCGCACCCGTTGGTTGTTCGGTTTTTGCATATCATTATATGAATGTGGATATGCAGGAAGCGCCGCATGGAAGAGCGAGCGCCGTGGCAACAGGAGTCCGCAGAGTGTTGCCGGAAAAATATGTTTTCTCGTACCAGGGTGACGGTGATCTTGCTGCGATCGGCACCGGAGAAACGATCCACACGGTGAACCGCGGGGAAAATATCCTTATGGTGTTTGTGAACAACGGTATATACGGTATGACCGGCGGTCAGATGGCGCCGACCACGCTGTGTGGAATGGTAACTTCCACCTCGCCCTATGGACGGGATGAACACCATATCGGATATCCATTGAAAATTACGGAGATGATCGCTCAACTGCCCGGTGCGTATTTTGTCGCACGGCATTCTGTGCACACTCCGGCGGCAGTACGGAAACTAAAGAAAGCGTTTAAAGCATCATTCGAATTCCAGAAAGAGAAGAAGGGGACCTGTTTCATCGAAGTCGTTTCCAATTGTCCATCCGGATGGAAGATGACTCCCGCGGAATCGAACGAATGGATGGAAAAACATATGTTTCCGTACTATCCTCCGGGAGACATCAAGGTGCCCGCGGAACTGAAATAATCACAGGCCCAACGTCTATCAAAAAAAAGAAATATTTTTGAGGCTCTTATGACCCAAGCACAAGAAATAATCATTGCAGGATTTGGCGGACAAGGTGTCTTGTCCATGGGACAGATCATCTCCTACTCTGCGATGAAAGAGGGGAAGGAAGTAAGTTGGATGCCCGCATACGGTCCAGAAATGCGCGGCGGAACGGCTAATTGTATTGTCATCGTTTCGCCGACCAAGGTGAGTTCGCCGATCGTGACGATGTTCGATTCAGCGATCCTCTTGAATCAGCCGTCTCTGGACAAGTTTGACAGCAAGATCAAACCGGGCGGACTGCTGCTCTGTGAACAATCGACAATTATTACACCGAGCATCCGCGAGGATATCGAAAAATTGATGATCCCCGCAACGGAGATGGCAGTGAAGATGGGAAAGAAGCAGATCGCGAACATGATCCTTCTCGGTGCTTTCCTTGAACGCCGGCCTATCGTCAGCATTGCAAATGTCCTTCAAGCCTTGCACGAAGTGCTGCCCGAACGGCATCATCACCTGATACCGCTGAACGAAGAAGCATTGTATGCAGGACAACATTTTGCCGCAGAACGTATCCAGACTGCGTAGAAAGGAATATGGCCATGGCTCTGCAAAATTTTCGTTGTGAACAGACATGCAGGAACACCTGTTCGGCGCTGACCAAAGCGCTTCAGTTGGAATCGGAGATCGTACGGCTGTCCGAAGAGATGATGCAGCAATGCGATGATGACAACATCAAGCTCTTCATTTCTGATCTTGCCGAGAACAGCAGCGAACGCATAATCACCATTATGCAGAAATTGAACGAAGTCCGCGCACGAATGCAGATCTATAATAATATGAACGATATGTTCCACTAAACTTCTGCTCTTCTACTTCCCCCCCCCCGGCAAATCTGCCGGGGCTGCCGGGGGGGGAATGACGCTGCACTTACCGCATCGATTTCGCACTTCCTTGTCCGCTCGAATCTGCATCGCACCGTATTAGAATGCTTTAATATGAACAGTTGCAGTGTCCGTTTTCGAATGAGATTCTTCCGTTCGTATGACATGGCGTTGGACAGCCTTTTTTCGAGGTTGCATCTGATTGACTTGCTTCATAACTTTAGCCACATTGTGCATTATAATGAAGTACAAAGGGTTGGAATGGCAAAAAAAATTCTGGTTGCGGAAGATGACGAAGATAACAGGGACCTGGTCGTGTTTATGCTGCAGCGCAGCGGATTAGAACTGGAACTGCTGCAGGCGGAGAACGGACAAGAGGCGGTGGACCTTGCAATCCAACATGTTCCGGACCTTATCCTGATGGACATGCAGATGCCGGTGATGGACGGATTTGCCGCTGTGAAATTGATCAAAGCGAATCCGGCTATTCATCATATTCCCATTATTGCTTTCACCGCCCAGGCACGAGCGGAAGATAAAACGTTAACGAAGGCGATCGGCTGTGTCGAACATTATACGAAGCCGATGGATCCTGTTGAGTTAACGAACTTGATCCGTAAGTACGCCAATATATAACTGCAAGGACCTATGTTTCGTTCAAAAGTATATTTTAAAGTCTTAGCGTACTTCGGTTTACTGCTGATCGTTCTTGTTGCTATGACATGGATCGTCACCAACCGGCAGGTGACGATCGAGAAGGAATATAAATCCTCTAGTTCCGAAGTACTCTTCCTGCAAGATCTGGAGAGACTGCGGGCTGCTATTGTCGATGTTCCGGAATATCTCGATCTGTATTCCAAGACGATGGACGAGCGCTTTAAGAACGATTTCGTTAAAGGGTTAAGCGAATTCGGAACACTCGTGGATGAGATTAGAAATGAGAGCACCGATTCATCCGCCAGTATCAATCTGGAACAGGTTGAATCGTTATTCTTTGAGTGGACCCATTTTGTCGGCGAACCGCGGATGAGACTTCTCAGCGGCGAAGTGTCCAGAGATTCTATCGCGATCGTAAAAGATGCATTGGATAAACTGGAATCAGAGCGGAACTATCTTGGCCAAGCCCGACTTTTGACCTCAACCATCTACGATAAATCGCTTCTCTCCCAGTCCCTTCGTATCGATAATGCACGAGAACTCGGCGGAGAATTGACGCGGTTTATCGTTATTGTCAACATCCTTTTTGCCGTCTTCGCTATTGCGCTTGGATTCATACTCAGCCGGTCCATTACGAAACCGCTGGAACAATTGCGCGAAGGAACGAGGGATATTGTTGCATCGAAATTTGTGACGATCGACCTTGACCGGATTGATGAGTTTGGTCAGCTGGCAAACGAGTTCAACTACATGTCCGCCATGTTGAACGAGAACTATACGCGTGTTAAAGCTTATTCAGACATGATGACGACGCTGAACCGCAACGATACCTTCACCGGTGTGGTTCGGGAAAGTCTCGATTTGCTTTGCCAGCAAACCCACTCCGGTGTTGGTGCACTGTATATCCGGAATAAAGGGACTGAAAAACTGGAACTTGCGGGAAAGTTCGGCATAAGCAATGAACAAAAAATGCAGACTTCCTTTGCCGTGGGTGAAGGAGTTGTGGGAGAATGCGCCCGTTTAAAACAATCGTTGGAAGTTTTCGACGTTGCACCAAATTCCACGATGACGATTGAATCAGGAATCCGATCTCAGATCCCCGCCTATACCTACACATTCCCGATTCTCTTCCAGGAGAACCTGGTTGGCGTGCTGGTATTCGGCACTATGCAAAAATTTGCCGAACTGTCAAGGAATCTTGTGGAAGGGGTCCTGCCGCAAATGGGCGTGGCTTTGACCAACGTGCAGAATTATGAAGAGACGCAGGAACTGTCGCGTGAAATCTCAAAAAAGCATGCCGAACTCAACACAAAGACACAGGAATTGGAAAAAGCATACCGAGTAAAATCGGATTTCCTGTCGAACATGTCCCACGAACTCCGGACGCCGCTGAACTCAATCATCGGCTTCTCATCCATTTTGCTCGGTGACCGCGGCGATCCTTTGACTGCGGATCAGCGGAAGGCACTGGAGAAAGTATTAAAGAACGGAAAACATTTATTGCAGCTGATCAATGATATTCTGGACTTCTCGAAGATTGAATCAGGCCGTATGCATGTCAGCATAGAATCGGATTCTGTGGAAGGTGTAATCAACGGTGCAATAATGACGGCGGAATCATTAATTCGTCAAAAGAATATTCAATTGAAGAACGAGCTTGCACCGGACCTCCCATTGTTCAACACCGATGTTCTGAAGATTAAACAGATCCTCGTGAATCTTCTCAGCAATGCATCGAAATTTACCGATGAGGGGGGATTAATCACTATTCAAGCGCGGCCAGAAGGTGCAATGACCAGGATTTCGGTTATCGACTCCGGCATCGGCATTGAACCGCATAACTTGGGAAAGATCTTCGAAGAATTCTCGCAGGTCGATTCGAGTCATTCGCGGAAATATCAGGGAACGGGACTCGGATTGCCGATCGCGCGTCGGTTGGCGCAGCTGCTTGGCGGCGATTTAACCGTTGACAGTATTGTGGGGAAAGGATCAACATTCACATTAACCATCCCGCCGGAATTTCCGGGAAGCGATAAGGCCGATGTGATCACGACTTCGGCACCGGCCCCGGTGAAGTCCAAAGAAATTCCTGTTACGCAACAGATCAAACAGATGAATATTCAACCGCCGAACAACGGCAGCGAGACCCGCGTACTGTGCATCGATGATGAACCTGATGTCATTGAGATACTCAGAAACTATCTCGTTCCGGAAGGATTCACCGTGTTTGGAGCTAACTCCGGCGATGACGGCATTAAATTAGCCGAGAAGTTGCAACCGTCCGTGATTACACTGGATATCATGATGCCGAAAAAGGACGGATGGCAGGTGTTGCGAGAGTTGAAAGCCAATCCGCTGACACAGAATATTCCCGTTCTGATCCATTCCATGGTGGACAATATTCCGCTCGCATTTTCCCTCGGTGCAATCGATTATCTGCCGAAACCTGCGGATGTCTCACTGGTGCTGAGGACGGTGCGCAAAGCAACATCGAAGGATGACAAATACGTGCTGGTGGTTGATGACGACGATGATTTCCGATCCTTGCTGGTAAAAGTGCTGAAGGAGGAAGGGTACTCTGTCCAGACGGCGTCTAACGGACAGGCAGCGCTCACCAAGATTGAATCGAGCAAGCCGTCACTGATCCTTCTCGACTTGAGCATGCCGGTGATGGATGGTTTTGAAGTATTAAAGAAGTTAAAAGGATCGGAACAATGGCATACGATACCCGTCGTCATTCTGACGGGGATCGACTTGACAGAGACTCAGATCGCAGAGATTAACAACCTGACCGGAGAATTGTTGAAGAAGAAGGATTATTCTTCTGCAACTCTTTCCAGCGCGATAAAACACGCACTCCTCATTGATAAGAAATAGAAAGATATTTTATGTTTGACCATGATGAAAATGTGCCGACGATCCCCAGAGTCCTCTTCGTCGACGATACGGAAGATAATCTGGACCTGCTGGAATTTGCTTTAAAGAAAAAACCGATCACCATGTTTCGTGCATCCAGCGGAAAGGAATGCCTTGAGGTGGCAGAAGCGCAACAGCCGGATATGATCGTGCTGGATATTCAAATGCCGGAGATGGACGGTTTCGAAACTCTTCGCAGACTGCGTGCTAATCCCGCCACTTCGAAGATACCGGTGATATTTTTAACCGCCATTAAACGCGATCCACAAAGCATAGCGGAAGGAATTCTGCTGGGTGCGGAAGAGTACCTGACGAAACCGATCGATCTGGAAGAACTGTTTGCCCGGGTCCGGTCCATCTACCGGGTGATGGCTGTACAGCGCGAACTGGAGCAGGTGAAATCACAGTTTATGGCGATGCTGGTCCATGATCTGCGCACGCCGTTGACGATCATTATCAGCAGCATCGATTATATCCTGCGGCACTATAATACCGACAAACCGCTGGATTCGGACGGTGTGAAACTGATGGAGACTGTTCTTGCATCTACCCGCGGTATGGCAAATCTCGTCAATGACCTGTTGGATCTCTCCAAGTATCAGGCGGGTCAAATGCTGTTGAACAAACAGACCTTTACCATTCACGAAATGATTGAGGAGTCGCTGCAGCCATTCCTCCTTCAGTTTAAAAGAAAGAATATTGTCTTCCATACTGAAGTCAATCCCGACCTTCCCCGCATCGAAGCGGATTCCGGTAAGATAGTGCAGTTAATGACGAACTTGCTTTCCAATGCAATGAAATTCACTCCGGACGATGGTTCCATTACAATTACAGTGGAACAAGAGCGTGACGAGGCACAGAAAGCCGAATTTATCAAAGTGTCGGTAAGCGATTCCGGAGTTGGCATTAAACCGGAAGAGATACCGCTGTTGTTCGAACAGTACCGCCAGGTTTCGTCATCAACAAAAACGAAAGAGAAGGGGACGGGGCTCGGTCTCGCTATCTGTAAGTTGATTGTGCAGGCACACGGTGGCACGATCAACGTTACAAGCGAATTAAATAAGGGAACAACTTTCACATTCACGCTTCCGTCCCGGAAGGAACAATAAGGGCGGGACCATCCGCTGTTATGGAAACTCTGCAGTTCACCGTTGTTCTGCAGGGTTTTTTCCGTTTCAAACCTATCTTTTTCATAACATTTCCTTGCTTCATTTTTTTTCATCGGTTATATTGTAATAATGTTACCGTCCGTTCACTAACAGCGCGATGTGCCAATGCTCAATTATGTTTGGATTGCTCTTCTTCTGATCGGAATATTTACTGCTGCCGGAAGAGACATCAATGATGCAGCAACAAATACATATCGAAATGATGTTCCCCTTACGTCGCACTTTGAACAGGTACAACCGACCGCAAGGGCGGTCCCATCGGCTGAAGGAATCATTGTAATTCCCGCCGCCGATTTTAATCAATTCTACAATTCGACCGCTGCACAATCTGAAGTTCGCCAACCCGCCATTTTAAAAACGCTCCTCTCTGGTAAACAACGTTTGGAAATGACCATTACCGATGCCTCCCCGCAATTTTGGAAGGAGATGGCGCAGGCAGCTGGTGGAAAAAAACAACTGGAAGCCGATGTGCACTCCTTCAATCCCGAAACGCGTGAGATTGTATTTATTATGGAGAGAGTGTCGTTCGTCAAGATCAGGGCGGTGACGAAAGCGGCAATCGATTTTGCCGATACCGCGGTGAAGATCTCTTTGGGACTCATCGGTGTAATGGCGCTCTGGCTCGGCATAATGAAAGTCGGCGAAGCAGCCGGTCTGCTGGAATTGCTCACGCGCGCGTTGGCGCCGGTGACCAGACAACTATTTCCGGATGTTCCACCCAATCACCCCGCAGTGGGTGCGATGATCATGAACATTGCTGCAAATATGCTGGGACTGAACAATGCGGCAACTCCGCTGGGATTAAAGGCGATGGAAGAATTGAACAAGATTAATCCGAAAGCCGGAACGGCATCCAATGCCATGTGTACATTTCTTGTCGTGAATACGTCGGGATTAACCTTGATTCCTGCAACAGCTATTGCCATACGGGCCGGTCTCGGTTCGGCAGATCCCGGAATCATCATCGGAACGTCGATCTTTGGCGCTGGCTGTGCAACCGTTGCTGGATTGGCGGCAGTGAAACTGCTACAGCGGCTGCCCAGGTATAAAAGGGAATTGGAAGTACCGGAACCGGAGTTGAAGAATGGTTGAAGTGTTCAAAACGATCATTAATCTGATTTCTGCAATCGCTATTCCTTTGTTCATCGTGATCTTCCTGGGTTGGGGATTGGTAAAAAAAGTAAAAGTGTATGAAGTATTTGTGGAAGGAGCGAAGGAGGGATTTGCCACTGCGGTTAGGATCATTCCATTCCTGGTGGCGATGTTGTTGGCGATCGGAGTCTTTCGTGCCAGCGGTGCAATGGATGTTGTAGTGGCAGTTTTGTCGCCGGCAACCGATCTGATTGGCATGCCCGCAGAAGTAATGCCGCTGGCGTTGCTCCGGCCGCTGTCAGGCAGCGGTTCGATGGGGCTGATGACCGAATTGATGAACACGCACGGGCCGGATTCCTTTATTGGAGTTTTGGCATCTACGATGTTCGGCAGTACAGAAACTACATTTTATATTCTCGCAGTCTATTTTGGTTCGGTCGGTATAAAAAATACTCGCCATGCGCTGCCGGCAGGATTAATCGCCGATTTCTTCGGAATGATCGGTGCGGTTATTATCGTCCGGATGTTGTTTAGTTTGTAATGTAAGGTAACCTATGAAAAAATATCTCTATCTCCTTCTCGCATTCTCTTTCACTCTTTCTTCGTTCGCGCAAAATAAGGCGGCCGCAGCGGCAAAGGGAGGCGGTACCGAAGGTATGGTAAAAGGGGGCGTTGGAATGACGTGGATCGACGGCGAAGCATATTATCTTGTTTCACTTGCACCTGAGATCGCATTCGGTAAATGGGGAGTCGGCCTTGACCTGAACCTTCATGTCAGCAGCAAGGATCAGAAAATCCGCAAGCAGGATTTTGATGAAACATATGATTATATCCGTATTATCCGATATATCCGTTACGGCAGCAAGGGAGACGAGATCTATGTTCGCGTTGGTGCATTAGACTATTCGAGACTGGGCCATGGATTTATTCTCTACAATTATAAGAATAGTCCAAGTTTCGACAATCGGAAAGTCGGAACAGAGATCGATCTGGATTTTGGCAAGTGGGGACTCGAAACAGTATATGGTGATTTTACCGATGCAAGTGTTCTGGGAATGCGCGGTTATATACGTCCGCTGCAATACACAACGGCGGCATCTATTCCGGTAATCGGGAATCTGGAGGTTGGTTCAACATTTGCCAGCGACGTCAGGAGTGATTCGCGAGATACCGGTATCTTCATCAATACATCAGTTCCTGTTCCGGATACGACAACATATAATTCCGGCGCAATGTCCATCATTGGTCTCGATTTGGGATTACCGCTCTTTCGGCTTCCCGTTGCCGATGCGACATTATATCTGGACTATGCGAAAATTCTCAATTACGGCAGCGGGTTCGCAGCTGGTATTGATCTGAATTTTTCTGCGCTCGGCATGGTGAAAATCTTCTCAAAGTTCGAACGAAGGTTCGGACAGACGGATAAATTCATTCCAGCGTATTTCGATGCCTTTTATGAACTGGAACGGTATCAGTCCACTCCGGGGAATTTTCACAGCAAGGCAAAGACATTGGAACAGACCATTTCGCCGGGTCCGGGATATTTCGGCAGTTTGTTGGTTGATGTCCTCGGCACGATCCAGGCAGAAGGTTCTTATCAAAAGCTCGATCTGCATCCGACAAGCGGTATCCTGCATATTGGTGCAAACACCGGCAGTAAAATTCCTCTCATCAGTCTCAGCGCCGGTTATGACAAGAAATATATCAAAAACAACAAGGACGTCTTTACACTCGACGAACGTTCATTACTCTATGCTGAAGTCGGATACAAACCATATCCCTTTATGATTGTTTCAACGCTCTATACATGGACATTCGCACCGGAAAAAGATGCGGATGGAAATGTGACAGGATATAAACCGCAAAAACGGATCACGCCGAAAGTGAGCTTTGTGTTCCCGTTGTAATGTTCTTATCCATCGGCCCACCGGGATAAAACATATTCCGGAGGCCACATTGCTTGACCTATGAATGTTTTCAATAATCTTATCGTCGGAACGATGCCCTATGTTCCGAAACAAATCGTTGCGAAAGTAGCCAGCAAATATATTGCCGGCGCCGCACTTGCCGATGCAATCACCACCGTTCGACAATTAAATACCATGAATGCGATGGCCACCGTCGATGTGCTTGGCGAAGATATTTTCACTAAAGAACAAGCAGTGGAAAGTCGCAATGGCAGCACTGCGGTGTTGCATGCCATCGCAGAACACCGGCTCGATTCCAATCTCTCTATCAAACTGACTTCGCTCGGTTTGAAAATGGACAATCAATTCTGTCTTGAGAATACCGCGGAGATTATTGACACTGCAAAAAAGTACAACAATTTTGTCCGGATCGATATGGAAGACAGGACCTGCACGGAAGAGACACTCGCCGTCTACCGCAAGATGCGTTCCCGGTATGAAAAGGTTGGTATCGTGATTCAGGCTTATCTTTTCCGCAGTGAAAATGATATTCGCGCACTGTCAGCAGAAAAAGCAAATGTCCGTCTATGCAAAGGGATCTATGTTGAACCGGCAGATGTGGCGATTAAGGACCGGAAAGGGATTCAAGACAATTATCTAAAACTATTACACATCCTGTTTGACGGCGGAAGCCGTGTCGGGATCGCAACACACGACGACGTGTTAATCAACGGTGCAAAAGCAATGATCCGGGAGATGAATATTCCGAAAGACCGATACGAATTCCAGATGTTGCTTGGCGTGCGGGAAGAAGCTCGCAGGAAATTAATCGAAGAGGGTCACCGGCTGAGAGTGTACACGCCGTTCGGCAAAGATTGGTACGGGTATTCTGTTCGTCGCTTGAAAGAAAATCCACAGATGGCAGGACACATTTTCAAAGCGATTTTCGGAATTGGACAATAATCCGGCGGGATCGGGAAGAAGTATCTTTTCAAGGACAGAAGGACAAAACAAATCAACGATTAATCTCACTACTTAGGAGAAATTTATGGCAGACATGAAAACTGGGGGCGGATTGAAATACGTTCCGTATGTATCCGCCCAAACAGATATGAAGGAATTCACCCTGCGCGCCGTGCTGATCGGTCTCGTGATGTCGGTGATTCTCGGAGCGGCAAACGCATATCTCGGATTAAAGGCGGGTATGACCATTGCTGCAACATATCCCGCCGCGGTGATCGGTATGGCATTGCTGCGCGTAATGAAAGGTTCGATCCTGGAAGAGAACATGGCGCGAACAGTCGGTTCCATCGGCGAATCGGTTGCTGCCGGTGCGATTTTTACCATTCCCGCTTTCCTCATCTCCGGTGTGTGGACCGATCTGGCAAACCATTATTTTGAAGCGACAGCCATTATGATGGTCGGAGGTATCATGGGTGTGTTGTTTGTAACACTGCTCCGTCGGGTGATGGTGGAAGATGTCGATCTTCCGTTTCCGGAATCGGTCGCAGCTGGCGAAATCCATAAAGCCGGACAGCGTGGAGGCAGCGGTGCAGTGTACCTGATGATCGCAGGACTTGTCGGTGCGGTGATTCAGGGATTTAAACAAATGTCCCTGTTTGCTGCATCCTGGGAAAAATTCATCCCCTTTGCAAAAGGACCTGTTGCACTTGGAAAGACTGGTACATCATTGAATGCAAGCGGCGGTTTCGTCGTTTCCACCCCCGGCGTCAGCCCGGCGTATATGGGCGTTGGATATATCATCGGTCCCAAACTAGCCGCGCTGAACTTTGCCGGTGGATTGCTTGCGTGGGGATTGTTCGTTCCGTTGCTGTTGTTCTGGCTCGGACCGAGTCTTGAAGCTGCACATCCGGAAGGACTGAATGACCACACGTGGCTCGGACAAGCAACGGATGTTTGGAGATTCATCGTCCGACCGATTGCTATCGGCGGTATGTTGATGAGTGCGGCATTCACATTGTTCCGCATGCGGAAGAATTTGATCGGCGGATTAAAACGTTCGATCGGCGATGTGAAGAAAGCAGCAACCAGCGGTCATGAAGCGAATCGCACGGAATCCGATCTGAGCATGACAAAAGTGTTTCTGGGAATTGCCGGTTCGGCGATCCTCACATTCATCCTCTATAATTATTTTGCACAGGATGTTGTTGCTGCACTGACGGCGACGGTCGTCATGATCATTGCCGGATTCTTCTTTGCAGCCGTCTCCGGATATCTGGTGGGTATGATCGGTTCATCGAATAATCCGATCAGCGGATTGACGCTGTCGACGGTGATTGTTGCAGCGCTGCTGATGGTTGCGCTCGGACAAAAAGGGATCACTGGAATTGCAACAGTGTTGGGTGTTGCCGGCGTTATTTGCGTTGCGGCGGCAGTTGCCGGTGAGATGCTGCAGGATTTGAAAGTCGGACATATTCTCGGCGGCACGCCGTGGAAGATGCAGGTCGGCGACTTGATCGGTGTTATCGTTTCTTCTGCCGTTATGATCTTTCCGATTATCGTGCTGCATGAAGGCGATCTGAAGATGGGGGGCATGGGCTTAGGCGGGAGTGCTCTTCCGGCACCGCAGGCAAGCTTGATGGCTCTCGTTTCGCAGGGGATCGTCGGCGGTCAGATGGCGTGGCCGTTGATCATCGTCGGTATTCTGATGGCAATTGGATTTATCCTTGTGCAGGTGAAGAGCCCGATGCTGATCTGCGTCGGTATGTATCTGCCGCTGGAAACGACTTTCGCAATCTTCATCGGCGGACTCATTAAAGGAATCGTCGACCGAATGACTGTGTCGCGGTCGTTCAATGACGCACAAAAGGTCCGCGTGGAGAACAACGGAACGTTGATCGCTGCAGGGTTGATCGCCGGCGAAGCGCTGGTCGGTCTGGTATTTGCCGCAATGGCATTCTGGGATGTACCGACACCGGTCATCTTCCAGGAACCGTCGTTCATCGGCAGTTTGGCAGTGTTTCTTATTGTTGGATATGTGTTGGTGATGATTCCGGTGAAGAACGCCGGAAGCCCGGATGAACCGGCACCGCCAAGTGCAATGATGTAATTTTTCACAATTATAAATCCCGGTCTTATGATCGGGATTTATAATCTTATTCCGAGAGGTATTTTGAAAAAGCAAGTTACACTTGAAATGAACCTGTGGGAATTGATGCCGCTCCGTCTCGCAAAATGGGAAACAACGGAGGAAGGAAAGGTGGTCGTGCTCGTGCCGAAGTTCAAACATCCTTTGCTTGTGAAATGGGTGATGCCGGTGCTGGCAAAACCGTATTTCCGAATTAAATTGGATGATATTGGGAGCACAATTTGGATGCAATGTGATGGAAAAACTCCGGTATCAGCGATTGCCGGAGCGTTGAAATCGAAATTCGGCGAAGCGGTGGAGCCGGTAGAAGCAAGAATACATTCTTTCCTTAACCATTTGGATCGGGGCGATCTGCTGCAATTGGAACACGCAGGAATAGAACATGGTGTACATCAATAAATAAAAATAACGAGGTGTCATATGTCAGAAGCTATTAAAGAATTACAACCGGAACTGCTCTGGAAATATTTTGCTGAAATCAGCAAGATTCCGCGCGGTTCGAAAAATGAGAAGGCGATTTCCGCATACGTTATGGGAGTTGCAAAACAGTTCGGACTTTCCGCGAAGCAGGATAAGTTCATGAACGTTGTCGTAAAAGTTCCAGCGTCTCCAGGAAAAGAAAATGTGCCGTTGGTTTGTTTGCAGGGTCACCTCGACATGGTTCCCGAAAAGAACAAGGATAAAGTCCATGATTTCGAGAAAGATCCCATCGAGTTGGTTCGCAAAGGAAATATGCTGATGGCGAATGGAACAACACTCGGAGCGGATAACGGAGTGGCAGTAGCGACGTATCTTGCAATCATGGAAGATAAATCGCTGGTGCACGGCCCGCTGGAATTACTCTTTACCGTGGATGAAGAGACGGGATTGACCGGCGCAAACAATCTGAAGCCGGGATTCCTTGAAAGTAAAATGCTGATGAACCTGGATTCGGAAGAAGAAGGTTCATTGTATGTCGGCTGTTCCGGCGGACGGAATACAATCGGCAGCTGGAAATTAAAAACCGACGGCGCACCAAGAGGGACGGTTGCACTGAAGATTATCGTTAAAGGTCTTAAGGGAGGCCATTCCGGACTAGAAATCGATAAAGGCCGAGGAAATTCGATTAAGATTATCAATCGCGTGCTGATCGGACTGGATGCTGTTGGAGCACGTCTCTCCATGGTCGAAGGCGGCAATAAAAGCAACGCTATTCCGCGAGAAGCGGAAGCGGTGGTTTTTGTTCCCAAAAAGAATGCAAAGAAAGCCGGTTCGATCGTTTCACAGTGGAATGATGTTATTAAAGCGGAACTGTCGACAGTGGAACCGGACCTGCAGATTGTGACGGAGAATGTTGAACTGAAAAAAGCGACGGTGCTGAAAAAAGAGCTTCAGGCATCCCTGTATCAGACGATCTCCGCATTGCCGCATGGTGTGTTGAAGATGAGCGCGGATATCAAGGAATTGGTGGAAACATCCACGAATGTTGCCATTATCCGTACAGACAAAAAGAAGATTGAATTGATCACCAGCCAGCGAAGTTCCGTTGCCTCGGAGATTGTGGAAGCTTTACAAACGATGGCATCAATCTTTACGCTTGGCGGTGCAGCAGTTCAACAGACGGAAGGATATCCCGGCTGGAAACCGAACCTGAACTCAAAGATTCTCGCGATTGCAAAACAGTCGTACAAGAGTCTGTACGGTAGGGAGCCGCTTGTTAAAGCGATCCATGCAGGACTGGAATGCGGCATCATCGGCGAAAAATATCCCGGAATGGATATGGTCTCGTTTGGCCCTACACTGGAAGGGGTGCACTCGCCGGATGAAAAGATTCACATCGATACCGTGGAGAAATTTTGGAAATTCACACTTGAGATATTGAAGAATGTGAATTAAACGATCCTGCACCACAAAGAACAATGCGCCGGACTTATGTCCGGCGTTTTTTTTACATTCGTATGGCAAACGGCTGATGATCTTGGTACATTCGGTAAATATCAATTCATCCTTGCGGCTATGTTTCCAACTTCAATCGATCTCATAGGATTTTTTTCCGGATATGTCGTGATGTTGTTACTCTATCATGAGATTGATCGTTCGAAAACACATTCCCTCCTTATCCGTTTACCGGCGGCGCTACTCTCGTACTGTATTTTGTTTTTTCTTTTCGATTATTTCCTGAATTTTGCATTGCTGACCATGGAATTTTTTTCTACCATGCAGATCGGCATAGTCTTCCAATGGACGGGAATGACAATTATCACCGGACTTTTCGTCCGATGGTATATCATGCGTCCCGAAAAGTTGATGATTGATGAAATGAAAAATTTTGTGCGTGTGTCCCTCACCTTCGGCAACTACTTCCGATTAAGAGATGTCGATACGCAAGAACAGTTCGGCACCTATAAGATGAAAAAACTCTTTCAGGAGGTGCACGGAAGGCCGTTCACCAGCGATGTTCTTGCTACCCCATTCGATGAGCAAGTAACAACATTTAAAAAAGTTTCGAAAGAAGAACTGCAAAACAAATACAAACATTATCCGCCGGAATTCACCGAAGAATTGGTGCAGTTGCAATCGAATAAGTGTACCAATGTTTCTTCATCGTTCAATTTTGAACTGTTGGAAAACAGTTTGCATCCATTTTTGGTGATGATGGAACAGTGGAGCATCGACCCGGTGGCACGGATATTATCGTTTGAGATCATTTTCCCCTCCGAAAAAATTGTGCCAATGGACACGGAAACGCACCAACGGCACATTATCGAGCAGATTTATCAAAGCCTTCAGGTGTTGATCGATTTGAAGTGGTTTCAATTGTATACTCCGTTTTTTGATACGCTTAATATTCAGTGTAAACAAAAGGAATTTGACCATTCCATGCGAGAAATTGCCCGTCCTTTCATGACGTTCTCCATTTCTATTCGTGATCTGAAGCTGCGGGCGGACAAGATCACTACCGGCAGTGAAATTGTACGCTTTGCCGGGATTCAATTTCTTTGAGAGCAGGGAAAGTGCCGACTTCTGCATTGCGACATTATGATCTCTTCTGTTTTCTACAGCCCTTTTTTTACTTATCTTAACGCACTTGTATTTTCCAACCACCTATCGAACTTTTTATGACCGATCCGCAAACTGAATCCGTCCGACCTGCACCTCCCCGGGCATTTCGCTGGCTTGTCCTTGTGATGATCTCCCTGGCCATGTTCGGCAACTATTATATCTATGACGCCATCAGTCCGTTGGCGGATGTTCTGGTGCAGCAATTGCACTTCACCGATTCTGATATCGGATTGCTGCAGGGGATCTACAGCGTTCCGAATATCTTCATGGTGCTCATCGGCGGCTTTATTATCGACCGGCTCGGCACAAAGAAGTCAACATTCATCTTTGCTGTGTTATGCCTTTTGGGGGCCTTAATTACCGTCTCCAGCGGGACACTGTTTGTCATGGCAGCGGGGAGGCTTGTCTTCGGACTCGGCGCCGAATCGCTGATCGTTGCCGTCACAACAGCGATCGCAAAATGGTTCAAAGGAAAAGAATTGAGTTTTGCGTTCGGCATCAATTTGACTATTGCCCGTCTTGGATCGTTTGCAGCACTCAATTCTCCTTCATGGGCAAAAGAATATTATACCGACTGGCAGGCAGCCTTGATGATCTCCGTAATTTTTGGAATAGTGTGCGTTGCCGGCGCTGTGTTGTATTGGATTCTTGAATCAGACGCGGAAAAGAAATATCAGATCGGCAGTGCGGGTGCGACGGATAAAGTTGTTTTCGGCGATATCATGAAATTTGGAACATCGTATTGGTACATCGTGGCGCTGTGCATTACGTTCTATTCCGCGATCTTTCCGTTTCAAACATTTGCGGTGAAGTTCTTCATGGAAGCACATGGAACATCGCGCGAACTGGGAGGATTTCTCTCCAGCATGCTGACGCTTTTTGCGATGGTTGCCACACCGCTGTTCGGATTGATGGTCGATAAAATCGGGAAACGCTCTCTTTTTATGATGTTTGGATCGGCATTGTTGATTCCTGTATATCTGTTGATGGGATATACGCACGTATCGCTCTATATCCCGATGGCGATGATGGGGATCGCATTTTCCCTGATCCCCGGCATCATGTGGCCGTCGGTCAGTTATCTGGTGGAAGAATCAAAACTGGGAACTGCATACGGATTGATGACATTAATCCAAAATATTGGATTAGCAGGATTTAATTTTTTAATCGGCTGGGCGAACGATGTCTCCGGAGCCAGCGTGGCGAATCCCGGCGGGTATACACTTGGAATGTGGATATTCTCCAGTTTGGGATTCTTCGGATTAGCATTTGCCTTTTTGCTGCGAAGAAATGAAATGGGCCCGAACGCACACGGATTGGAAACGATTAAAGCGTGAAATAAAAATTGGTAGAAGAATGTCATCGATCAAAAAATCGAAATAATTGATTCATTGCTTAGTGGTTTGATTAGAAGTGGTTTCAAAAATGAATTTTGTTTGTCATTCCGAACGAAGGTCCGAAGGACCGAGTGAGGAATCTCGTTTTAATACTTGAAGTCAAAAACCGAGATTTCTCTCCCGACAAATATCGTCGGGATCGAAATGACATTGATTAGGTATTTTTGAAACCGCTTCTAGATTTAAGCGAAAGTAAAGCGCTATTATTTTCGTTTTCCATTTCACTTCTTACATCTATCGCTTATATGAACATATCAAATGAATTATACTCCGCATCCCAAATCGCAGTTCGTGATTGTATGGGCGCAAAACCGCAAGAACGGATCCTGATTGTGACCGATGAACCGCTGCGGATACTTGGATATTCACTTTGGAAAGCGGCAAAGGATCTTGGACATGACGTTCTGCTGACGGAGATCCTTCCCCGCAAATCGAACGGAGAAGAACCTCCCGCAGAAATTGCAGAACTGATGAAACAATTTAATGTGGTGTTCTGTCCCACATCGAAATCATTAACACACACCGATGCGCGCCGTGCCGCAAGTGCTCTCGGAGTTCGAATCGCAACACTGCCGGGAGTGACGGAAGAGATCATGATTCGCTGCATGAATGCAGACTATCATGCCATCGCGCGGCGGACACACGCACTCTGTGCGTTGCTGGAAAAGACCAGTGTTGTCCGGGTAACTTCACCGGCGGGGACGGATATTTCCATGCCAATAAAAGGACGAACGGCACATGCCAGCTCCGGTCTCTTTCTGGAAAAAGGACAATCGGGTAACCTTCCGACGGGTGAAGCATATCTCGCTCCGCTGGAACACGAATCGAATGGCATTGTGGTTGTGGATGGTTCCATGGCAAGCGTGGGGATTGTTGCAACGCCGATCCGCATTGTGGTGAAGGATGGATATGCTACGGAGATTACCGGCGGTGCAGAGGCGGAAATATTGAAGAAACTGTTCGAACCGCACGGGAAAGATGCCTACAATGTTGCTGAGTTCGGTATCGGAACGAATGATAAAGCAATTATCACTGGTAAGATCATTGAAGATGAAAAAGTAATGGGAACCATCCACATTGCGTTCGGAGATAATAAGTCGATGGGAGGAACGGTGCGCGTTGCGAGTCATTTGGACGGACTTGTGAAAAATCCAACGGTGTGGTTCGACGACCGCAAGATTATGGCAGACGGAAAATTTACCATTGAACTATAATCTCTATGAATCCTAATATTGCCGCACTCAATGCAGAGTTCGAACAAATGTCCGCGCAGTATCCGGATGCACAGCTGCCGCCCAATTGTTTTACGCTGATGAAAGGGGAATACCTCGATTATGAGTCCCGGATGATGCTGAAAGTAATGTTTCCCGTCGCCCCGGAATTCCTCAATCCAATGAAAACGATGCAGGGCGGTTTTATTGGTGCAGCGTTCGACAACGTTATCGGTCCGCTCAGTTATCTTGCTGCCCGCGCAACATGCGTCAGTTTGGATATGCATACCAATTTCATCCGCTCGATCTTCGCCGGAGATCAATTGACGATTACCGCACGAGTGGTAATCCGCGGACGATCCACAATGAACATCTCCGCAGAAGGAGTGAACGCAAAAGGAAAACTCATTGCCACATGCACGTCGCATATGATTGTCATGAAAAAAGAATAAATATCCCGCAGAACTACAATTACTTACTACTCTCACAAGGTATCCATGTCCTCTCAATCAAAATGGTGGCATCTGTCGCTCACCAAACAGATACTTCTCGGGCTTATCACCGGCATCTTCATCGGCTGGCTGGCACCGGAATTCTCTAAAGAAACAGCCTTCCTCCGAACGATCTTCCTGAACCTGATCAAAGTAATCATCGCTCCGCTTATTTTCGGCAGCATCGTCGCCGGGATCGCAGGCGGAGGAAGTGCGAAGAAAGTGGGACGTATCGGATGGAAATCGCTTGTCTATTTTGAGGTTGTCACGACACTCGCACTTGCCATCGGATTAATTGTTGTGAATATCACCGGACCGGGCTATGGCGTTGAGCTAAAGGGAGATACGATCAATCTTGGAAAGATCTCCGAAACGCACCCAATGACGCTGGTTGAAACGGTTGTTCACGCATTTCCATCAAACATCATCGATTCGATGATGCGAAACGATGTGCTGCAGATCGTGGTCTTCTCCGTGATCTTCGCATTTGCCGTTTCTGCTATGGGAAAGAAAGGAGAACCGATTCTTCAATTTGCGGACAGCTTATCGCAGGTGATGTTCAAGTTCACCAGTTACATTATGATGTTTGCCCCGTTCGGGATCGGAGCAGCGATGGCGGTGACGGTGGGACATATGGGGATCGGCGTTCTGGTCAATTTGGGAATGCTTGTCGGCACACTGTATATTGCACTGATTGTGTTTGTCGTGATCGTTTTCGGTACGGTGATGTATATGATCAAAATGCCGCTGAAGCAATTCCTGAAAGCAATCAAGGAACCGTTCACGCTTGCGTTCGTCACAACGAGCTCCGAATCCGCTCTGCCGAAATTGATGGAAGTGATGGAACGGATCGGAGTGCCGAAGAGAATCGTTGGTTTCGTTGTTCCGACCGGATACAGTTTTAATCTGGACGGAAGCACGTTGTATCTTGCCGTTGCTTCGGTGTTTGTTGCTCAGGCGTCCGAGACAGTGACCGGCATTCATTTTGGATGGGACCAGCAGATACTTTTGATGGTGACACTGATGATCACATCGAAAGGGATCGCCGCAGTACCGCGTGCATCGCTGGTTGTATTGTTTGCTGCGCTGCATTCTTTCGGTCTGCCGCCGGAAGGGGTTGCGGTGATCTTTGCCGTAGATGAACTGATGGATATGGCCCGCACCTCGGTGAATGTGATGGGAAATGGACTTGCCTGCGCCGTGATTGCACGATGGGAGGGAGAATTTGACGACCATAAAGCGAGAGTATTCGGAACTGCTGAAGAGATTCGTCTTGAAACCGAAGAAGGGAATCTTGCCTTCGCTCAGGACGCAAGCAGGGGAGAGTAGAGTTTTTCCTGGAACCGGTCTTCATTTATATTATCCTGTTCGCCGCTGCGCTATTTGCCGGCTTGATCGACGCGATTGCAGGAGGCGGCGGATTGATCGCGCTCCCGGTACTGCTTGGGGCGGGGGTGCCGCCGCACATCGCGCTCGGGACGAATAAATTCCAGAGTATGTTCGGTACTATGACAGCAGCGCGGCATTATCGCCACCATGGATTGGTGCGGTTCCGAGAAGAAAAACTAGGGATTGCGTGTACACTCGTCGGAGCGGGAATCGGTGCGTGGACAGTGCAACAGATAGATTCTGCATTGTTGGCTTACATCATTCCCGTGCTGTTACTCGGCATCGCTCTGTATTCGCTCTTTACTCCTTCGCTTGGCAAACATACTTCCGAAGCAAAACTCTCAAAAAGGAAATTCTTTTATTTTGTCGGGACCCCGCTCGGATTTTATGACGGATTTTTCGGTCCGGGAGTCGGCTCCTTCTGGGCGATGATGTTCATGTCGCTGATGGGGTACGAGATCCGCAAAGCAACTGCTCACACAAAGGTGATGAATCTGGCAAGCAATGTCATTTCTGTTATCGTCTTTGCACTCGGAGGTTCGGTTCTCTTCGTGTACGGCATCATTATGGCGGCAGGCCAGATTATTGGAGCTCGCATTGGGGCGCATCTTGCGGTGAAAAAGGGGATCGCGATCATCCGTCCGATATACATTGTTGTTGTCTTTGCGACAATCGCAAAACTGCTGTTCGACCGGTTCTTACAGCAGTAAAATATTGTTCTGATAATGATATTTTCATATTGAAGGGTAAATTTCCGGCATGGTAGCACTATTTATTTTACTGAACATTATGGTCTCCCCGATGCTTCAGCGCGGCGATGACCTTTTTGTTCGTCAGGAGTATCAACGTGCAATTTCTTCCTACAATGAACATTTAAAAACCAACCCCGGAGATGCTCGGGCTTTATGGCGTGTGTCACGTGCATATATTTCGATGGGAGATGTCGCTAAAAAAGATGAACGGGAATCGTTGTATCGATTAGCGGAAGAATATGCCACGCGGGCAGTACATTCGGATTCGTTGAGTTCGGCTGCGCATACATGGCGCGCCGTTTCCCTTGGGTATATAGCGTTGTTTGAGGGAAGCCGGACGAAAGTACGGCTCTGCAATGAAATTCAACAAGAACTCGACTGTGCAATCAGACTGGATTCGACAAATGATGTGGCGTATTCGATCTATGGTACGTTTTTCCGTGCGCTCGGAAAAGTAAATTGGTTTGAACGTACATTGGCCAATATGCTGCTGGGGGGATTACCGGCAGGAGACTTTAATGACGCCGTACGTTCACTGAAAAAGGCAATTAAGCTTGCACCAACAATCATTCGGCATCGATATGAATTGGGCATGGTGTATCTGGATCTGGATCGAACCGAGGATGCAAAAAAGGTTTTTCTCGAAGCTCTTCAACTTCCCCCTCTTCTGGCAAGTGACGCGCAACGAATTGAACGAATGAAACGTCGCGTTGCCGAAAAGTAGGTACCAGTGCGTTGCTTGCTTTACCTTCCAATGAATTTCCTCTATATTGGAGTATCAATCCTAAGGAATTTCAATCCATGCGTCTATTTTTAACGTTTCTTTTCTGTTTTCAATTGCTCTCTGCCTGGGGAGGTACGACGCATAAATATATCAATAAAAATGCCGTCACCCATTTGCCTGTCTCGATGCAAAAATTCATCGACCAGAAGAATTTCCTTGAAACACATGCTTCCGATGCAGACAACAGAAAAGGGGCAGATCCGACTGAAGGTCCCAAACACTATCTTGATATAGACTACTATCCCAATTTTCAGAATATGACACGGAGTTTGGATTCGTTGATTGCGAAATACGGAGTCCAGAAGGCGGTCAAAGATAACGGGATCCTCCCGTGGGCAACGGTGTGGGCAGTAGATTCATTAACAGCACAATTGAAACGAGGTGACTGGGTCAAAGCATATCAAACCGCAGCAGACATCGGACATTATGTTGCAGACGGACATCAACCGCTGCATGTGGCGATGAACTATAATGGGCAGCTTTCCGGTAATTATGGGATCCATTCCCGGTACGAATCGACAATGATGGGGAAGTATCTTTCTTCAATCGCCATCAGCAAAGATTCCGTTCAGTATATTGCCGATCCGTTGGAGTTTGTGTTTTCGTATCTGCTGGAATCGAATGCGCTTGTTGATTCTGTGATCGCTGCAGATCGAATTGCAGCGCCTCCCACTGGTTACAGCGGCGGCGGGACACTTCCGGCAAACTATTATTCAGTTTTGTGGGATCAAACCGACGAATTTACGAAGAAGAAGCTGCATTCCGCTACGATCGATCTGGCAAGTCTTTGGTATACTGCCTGGGTGAATGCAGGATTACTCGACACGCCAACATCTTTCGATGAGTCCGAATCCGTTCAACCTCAAGTGTTCAGCCTTCACCAAAATTATCCGAATCCATTCAATCCTTCAACGGCCATCCGCTTCAATATTATGAAAGCCGGGCATGTGAAGCTTTCCGTATATTCTATCAACGGAACAGAAGTATCATCACTCGTTAATGCAGAAATGCAGGAAGGTTCGTACTCCATTGAATGGAACGGAGAGAATTTTCCCAGCGGCGTCTATTTTTACAGACTGGAATCACACAACACGACCCAAACACGAAAGTTGATGTATATTAAATAGATGAAGACGAAAACCGCATGGACGGCAAGTGAACGAAAAACACTTCGCACGTTAACAACACCATTCAAGATTCAACAGCTGTTGGATACGATGGAATACAGCGCGGAATCCCGTTACCGTTCTCCGCGGACAGTCCTGCAGGATAGAAAAGCGCACTGTTTTGATGGTGCCGTTTTTGCGGCTGCGATGCTCGGCCGGCTCGGCTACACACCGCTGATTGTGGATATGCAGGCGGTGCGTGATGACGACCATGTGATCGCCATTTTCAAAAAGAATGGATTTTTCGGAGCGGTGGCAAAATCGAATTTTGTCGGCCTCCGATTCCGCGAACCGCTCTACCGCGATGTGCGGGAACTGGTAATGTCCTATTTCGAGTCATTCTACAACCTGGACAAGGAAAAATCGTTGCGGCAATTTTCTGTGCCGCTGGATCTTTCCACGTATAAAAATTATGAATTTGATGACGAGGTATTGGAGGCGATCGGGTTGAAGCTTAGTTACATTCCGGTAACAAAACTGATGACTCCGGCGCAGATCCGTTCCCTGCAGAAAGTGGATCCCCGGACATACAAAGCAGGGATGCTTGGAGCGATACGAAAAGGGATATATAAACCCTAAAGGAGGGTAGGAGCATGGCGAACAGAACAGCACTCATTACCGGAGCGTCCGGCGGAATCGGCTATGAACTGGCAAAACAATTTGCAAAGAATGGACATGATCTAGTTCTGGCGGCGCGAAATGCTGACAAGCTGAAAGAAATTGCGGAGGAACTGCAAACTGCCTGGAAAATCACAGCCCACATCGTACCGATGAATCTTGCCCAATCCGATGCACCGAACGAATTGTTCCATTATCTGGAACGAAACAACATTACAATCGATTTTCTCGTGAACAACGCCGGCTTCGGCATCCATGGCAAATTCTCCGAAAGCGAACTGCAGGAACAACTGGACCTGTTGCAATTGAACATCACAACACTGACGCACCTCTCCCGGTTGTTCCTTCCCGGGATGTTGAAACGAAAATTCGGAGGGATACTGAACATTGCTTCAACGGCGGCATTCCAGCCGGGACCAATGATGGCGACATACTATGCAAGCAAATCGTACGTTCTTTTCCTTTCCGAAGCGTTGGCGGTTGAAACGAAGGGGACTGGTGTATGGGTCTCCGTGATTTGTCCCGGGCCGACGGGTACGGGATTTCAAAAACGCGCGGGAGTTGAAGAAACGATCCTTATGAAAAAGACCGGACTGATGATGAATGTTTCCAAGGTTGCGGCTGTTGGCTACGCCGGATTTATGAAGAAAAAAGCGATTATCATACCCGGTGTGGCAAACCGGATGTTTGCATTGGGACCGCGTTTCTCACCGAGAAAACTAACCCGTGAAATCGTACAATACTTACATAATGGTGTTTGATGTCTTTTACTCTTGTTTCAGATTATAGCCCGCAGGGTGACCAACCCGAAGCGATTCGACAATTGACCGAAGGGATAGCCCGGGGAGATAAATTCCAAACGCTTCTTGGTGTAACTGGCAGCGGCAAAACATTTTCTGTTTCCAATGTGATCAAGAATTTTGACCGGCCGGTGCTGATCATGTCGCACAATAAAACCCTTGCGGCGCAGTTGTATGCGGAGTTCAAGACATTCTTCCCGAACGATCACGTTGAATTCTTCATTAGTTACTACGACTATTACCAGCCGGAAGCGTACGTTCCGACAACCGATACGTACATTCAAAAAGACTCTTCGGTGAACGAAGAGATCGACCGGCTGCGCCTCCGTGCGACCAGTGCACTGTTATCCGGAAAACGAAACGTTATCGTCGTCGCCTCCGTCAGTTGCATCTACGGTATCGGAGCGCCGGACGAATGGATCGCACAGATGGTGGTGATTAAAAAAGGGGACAAGATCGAACGGAACAGGCTCCTTCGAAAACTGCTGGATATTTTTTATTCGCGCAATGATTATGAGTTCCAGCGCGGCACCTTCCGAGTCCGAGGCGATGTCGTTGAAGTGATTCCCGCATATGAAAACGACGAGGCAATCCGTGTGGAATTCTTCGGCGACGAGATCGAGAAGATTTCCTACATCAATTCCTTTGACGGAACGATCATCGGCGAAACAGATTATGATGTGATCTATCCCGCAAAACAGTTTGTCACCACCAGAGAATCACTGGAAAAAGGAGTCAAGTCGATTGAGATTGAGTTGAAGGAACGGCTGGAGGAGATGCGCAACATGGGAAAACTTGTTGAGGCGCAGCGGTTGGAGCAGCGAACGCGGTTCGGTCTGGAAATGATGCGCGAAGTTGGCTATTGCAACGGCATTGAGAATTACTCCCGCCATCTTGCTGGGCGGCCGCCGGGATCCCGGCCATTCTGTTTATTCGACTACTTCCCGAAAGACTATCTTCTTGTGATTGACGAATCGCATGTTTCCGTTTCGCAGATCGGTGCTATGTATTTCGGTGACCGCAGCCGGAAAACAACACTAGTGGAACATGGATTCCGGCTTCCATCCGCGCTCGATAACCGTCCGCTGAAATTTGACGAGTGGGAACAAATGGTAAACCAGGTGATCTTTGTTTCAGCAACACCGGGGAATTATGAAATGGAAAAGACCCAGGGAGTGTTTGTGGAACAAGTCATCCGTCCGACGGGTTTGCTCGATCCGGTGATCGAAGTCCGACCGGTGAAAAATCAAATCGACGATCTGCTGGCGGAGATCCGCGATAAAGTGAAAAAGAGTGAGCGCGTGCTGGTGACGACGTTGACAAAAAGGATGGCAGAAGATCTAACGGAATACCTGCTCGATCTTGGGATCAAAGTGGAATATATCCACTCCGAAGTGGATGCCCTGCACCGAGTGGAGATTCTCCGAAATCTTCGGCTTGGACACAGCGACGTGATCGTCGGCGTAAACTTGTTGCGTGAAGGACTTGATCTGCCGGAAGTCTCTATGGTTGCCATTTTGGATGCTGACAAAGAAGGGTTTCTCCGTTCCGAGCGGTCGCTGATTCAGACGGCAGGAAGAACTGCCCGAAATGCCAATGGAAAAGTGATTATGTATGCGGATAAGATCACCGATTCCATGAAAAAAACGATCGATGAAACAGAACGACGCCGCAAAAAACAGATCGCCTATAATACAGAACACGGAATAACGCCGAAAACGATCTATAAAACGCACGACGAGATTATTGCCTCTACTGCTGTTGCCGATGTTTCGTCACGATACGATGCAAAGAAAGAACAAAAACATCTGGCAGTAGTTGCGGATAATGTGGTGAAGTATCTATCTTTAGATCAGCGGAATGATCTTATCGAAGAATTGACTGCAGAAATGCAACGTGCCTCGGCTGATTTGGAATTCGAACGGGCTGCACAGCTTCGTGATGAGATCAACCGGCTGACCAACGACAACGCGAAAAAATAGTCCGTTACGAACAATTGAACAGGAGCACAGTCAGTGCGGTTCATTCATTCTTCCATATTGCAGCCGCTGCGGGATTTCATCTTTGTCACATCCTGTTTTTCCTGCGGTATGCCGCTGCTGGAACATGAGAGCAGAGTGTGTGCACGATGCTGGAATTCCATGACACGGGTCGGGAAAACCGACTATACTATTGCAGTGCTGAAACAACGATTTGACGAAGGGGGTGTCGTTGAAGATCTGCGGACGATGTTCTATTTTGAGAAAGGGAAAGTGCTTCAGCAACTGGCTCATTGCTTGAAATATGAGGAGATCACAGCAATTGGTTTTGAACTCGGTGCGAGGCTTTCCGAACAGTTGAAAGACAAAAACTTCGATGCTGTCGTTCCCATTCCACTGAACAAACGCAAGGAACGGGAGCGGGGATATAATCAAAGCGATTTCATCGCACGGGGCATCGCATCCGTGATACGAATACCGGTTGTGAATACGGTTCTCCGTCGTGTGAAATATACGGTGACTCAGACACGATTGAATGCAGAGCAGCGGAAAGAGAACATGTCGGAGGCGTTTGAGATATCCAACGGCAGTCTGGTTCGGGAGAAACATATACTGCTGGTAGATGACGTTATCACGACCGGTTCGACAATCCAGGAAGCAGCGAAAGTGCTGCGTCAGGCCGGTGCGGCATCCGTCACAGCAGGTTCAGCAGGATTGGCAAAATTGGGGGAAGATGTGTAATATCAATGACGGCACTCTTTCACGAATCAGAAAGTAATTATGAAAACAATTTTAGTAGTTGATGATGACGATGGAATTCGAACGATGATATCGACCGTATTCAAACGAGAAGGATATGGAATTCTTGAGACGGATAACGGTGCCGATGCTGTGGATATCGTCAATGAACAACATCCGGATTTGATTATTTGCGATGTGATGATGGAAAACATGAACGGGTTCATGGTGCGGGAGATGCTCAAGGATAATCCGGAAACAGCAAAGATTCCGATGATTATGATGACAGGTATGGCAACATCCGCCGGTGCTTGGGAGGCGGATAAAGAAGTGGAGTATTTGAAAAAACCCTTCCTCATCCCGGATCTACGTTTGCTGATTGAAAAACGGATTGGAACGCCGGCATAATCAATTGTAAAACAATTCAACGATTATACAAATACCGAAAAGGCATCATACGATGCCTTTTTTTATGCGTTCTTCCGAACAATGACTCCATGCCCAGGATAATGATACACAATGATTTCTCTCTTTCTTGATGATTTCCAATAGGGTACATTGAGTGGTGGTGGGATTGCCGCCGGATGTGCACAGAGTTTTCTGAATCGGCGTTCTTATGGAGAAAGGAAATGAAATCCATGAATACAAAAAGCTCGATCACCATAGGGGTGTTGTGTTCCGCAGCCTTCATCGTTTTCCTCGTCATTTTTCTACCGAAGGACAAACCGCTGAAATTTTCAGGCGCCATGCAGGCCCTTCAATTGTGGAATGAACAGCGAGCATATCCTGACGCGGAGATCGACGACGAAAAATATTTTACGGCATTTCGCCGCCAGCGGGATGCCGGACTGGCAGAAAAACAAATTTCTTTTGCATCGGATCAGTGGCGGCAGATTGGTCCGCATAATATCGGCGGAAGGACTCTTGCCGTTGCCGTCAATCCTCAGAATACAACGACGATCTACGCCGGCTCTGCCAGCGGCGGTCTCTGGCGCAGTTTTACAGAGGGGAAGGGTGCTCTTGCATGGAATCCGGTGAAAACAGGTTTCCCTGTCCTTGGTGTCAGTTCCATCGCCATCGTTCCCGGTGATTCCAACATCATGCTGATTGGAACAGGGGAGGTCTACAATAGAACCAGTTCCATCGGCGGGATCAGCATCCGAACAACGCGCGGAAGTTACGGCATTGGGATTCTGCGTTCCACCAATGGCGGCGCCTCGTGGTCGAAAGTTCTTGATTGGAGTTATGGACAACTCCGCGGAGTTCAGTCGATTAAAATCCATCCAAACTATTTCAATCACGTATGGGCCGCGACTTCTGAAGGACTATTCAAATCTGTTGACACTGGTAAAACATGGGTGAGTGTCTCGTCCGTATTGATGGGAACGGATATTGTATTTGATCCAAACGACACCAACGTTGTCATCGCTGCGCATGGAAATCTCGGTAGCACCGGCAGAGGAATCTACCGCACGCTGAACGGGGGAACAACCTGGGAGCATCTCACGCAGGGATTGCCGGCGGATTTTGGCGGGAAGATCATTTTTTCACAATATGCGGCAGCCCCGAATGTGATCTATGCGAGCATCGGCAACGGAGCGAGTAGCGGAACATGGCTGTGTAAGACAACGAACTATGGTGCTTCGTGGGAAATTCTTTCGACAACGGATTATGCAAGCTATCAGGGATGGTACTCCCATTTCGTCGGTGTGGATCCTGTCGACTCGACCAAGATCATCTGCGGCGGAGTTGATCTTTTCAAATCAACGAACGGCGGACGAACACTATCGGTTAAAACGGATTGGTCTGCATGGTATTTTGGCACTCCGCAGCCCGGTGAACCGGAGGGCCCGGCCAATTATTCTCATGCCGATCATCATGTGATCGTCTATGACCCGATCGAGCCGAATACGGTCTATTTCGGCACGGATGGAGGGGTGTTTTGTTCGACCGACGGCGGTGAAACATTCGAAGGACGGAACGGAGGGTATCAAACGACACAGTTTTACAATGGATTTTCATCAGCATGGCTTGATTCAAATCTGGCAATCGGCGGAATGCAGGATAATGCTACTGCCATTTACGAAGGGACTGTCGCATGGCGAAGGGTAATAGGAGGTGATGGCTGTATGACGGCAATGAGTCCGACAAGTACGGATACCATGTATGGTTCGTCGCAAGTTCTTTCATTGCTGCGCTCTGCAAATAAAGGAATCTCATTCAGCGGAATGTCAATTCCTTCCAGTTCTGTGACGAATTTTGTTGGACCGTTTGCATTGTCGGAGTCGGAACCGAAGGTCCTCTATGCGGGAAGGGATAAGGTGTACAAAACAATCAACAGCGGAGTGAACTGGATAACCATGAATTCGAATGTGCCTTTGGACGGCAATCCAGTGCTTGCCATTGCTATCGCACCCACCAGTTCTGATACGGTCTATGTAACTACGACGCCGAGATCATCCCGAGGAAAAGTATTTCGGACAACCAATGGAGGAAGTACGTGGACGAATATTACCGGTTCATTGCCTGACAGATATATGATCGATATTGTCGTTCATCCCGTTTCTTCTTCGACCGTCTATGTGACACTGTCTGGATTTGGCACGTCCCACCTATATACATCAACGGACGCCGGCACGACGTGGATCAATATCGGCAATGGATTACCGGATGTTCCGACCTCCGCCGTTGCTGTTGATCCTTTCAATACAACAAATATTTATGTCGGGAATGATCTTGGAGTGTATGTCTCGACAAACAGCGGTTCAACATGGAACACTTTCAGCGATGGATTGTATGATGCGACACTTATTATGGACTTGAGCATCTCCCAGCAAAACCGATCGATCCGCGGAGTGACCCATGGGAACGGGGTGTTCGAACGGAAACTGCTGCAGACTCCTACCGCGGTCAATTCTGGACAGGTGGTTGCCACAGAATTTAGGTTGTACCAGAATTATCCGAATCCGTTCAATCCGACAACAACAATATCATATATCGTACCGAAACAAACGCATGTTTCCATCATTATCTATGACCAACTGGGAAGAAAAATGGAATCACTTGTGGATCAGAATACACCAGCAGGATCATATTCCGTTACATTGAACGCGGCCAACTATGCCAGCGGTACGTATTACTATACGATGAAAGCCGGAATCTATTCGGCAACAAAAAGTATGGTGCTTATCAAATAGTTGAATGGATAAGAATAAGCTATAACAATTTTTGAAACAGAACCACTCACACAAAGGGAAACTTCATGAACTATTTTGAGCATATCAACGCCGCGATCACTATTTGCGATACGGACGGAATTATTCTGTTTATGAATGACAAATCTGCCGATGTGTTTAAGGACGACGGAGGGAAAGCGCTGATCGGCACAAGCCTATTTGGCTGCCATCCAGAACCGGCACTCACCAAAGTAAAGGAATTGCTCGCTTCTGGCAGGACCAACATCTATACCGTTGAAAAAATGGGGAAGAAAAAGCTGATCTACCAATCACCGTGGTTCGAGAACGGTGTCAACAAAGGGATGGTTGAAATCTCCATAGAACTGCCGGAGGAGATGCCGCATTTTGTGAGAAAGTGAATTAGCCATGGCAGACGTAAGTATCTGAATAATTCAGTATATTCTCTTGTATTGAGTTATCAATTGATAGATTCGGTTGGCGATAGAAGTGAAGTTGCATTGTGCGATGAGCAAGAAAAATACTCTTTTAAAACACAAAAGACATCTTTCGATGTCTTTTGGTTAGTAGCGGGGCTAGTATCCCGCCTAAAAGCGGCGGGACGTCGTTCTATATAAAAACATAGAGGCTCCGCTTGAACAGAGGTCTTTAAAACACAAAAGACATCTTTCGATGTCTTTTGGTTAGTAGCGGGGCTAGGACTTGAACCTAGAACCTTCGGGTTATGAGCCCGACGAGCTGCCAATTGCTCCCTTAGCATAATTGCGTTTTTTGCTCCAGTGCAAGCTGGAGTGCAAGCTATGCTTACCAATATCTGCCTCTTCAAGAACAACCGTTCAGGTATTTACTACATCCAATACACCAAGCACGGAGTTCGTAAGCAAAAAACCACGAAGCAACGTACGAAGTCTGAAGCGACAATAGTCCTGCAGCAATTCCTAACATCTCACACAACCGTCCAGAACTCTGAAATTACTGTACAACAGTTCAAGGAAGAGTATAAGAAATTCTCACAGGGATTTCATTCGCCTGCAACACAAAGCGCAGTAGTAGATGGATTTCGATGGTTCGAGAAGCGTATTAGTAATCGCACTCTCTCTTCCATCGGTCTAAAAGATTTGGATCAATTTATCACCTACCTTAGAGTCCATAAGTCAGTACACACAGCCAGGAAGCACTACATAACACTGGCAGCAGCCTTCCAAAAAGCAGTTGAGTGGGAATACCTGCATGAGAACCTGTGGCGCAAAGTGAAAAAACCCAAACCGCCCCTGATTGATGCTCCCTTCATCACTCTCGAAGAATTTAGGAAAGTATTAGATGCGGTGCCAAGCATGGAAGTACGCAACATAGTGTCGGTGGCATTCAACACTGGTATGAGACGGGGAGAAGTGATGCAGTTACGATGGGATTCGATTGACTTCAAAGAACGGATGCTTACCGTCCAGAACACTGATACGTTCACTACAAAGAGTCGAAAACAGCGGTCGATCCCAATGAACGATAGTTGTTACGAAGCCATCCAACAGCAGCGCCAGACTCAATCGGAGAGTATCTTCGTCTTCACGGTGCTGGCTGATATGGTGCAACATCAGTTCAAACGTGCTTGTCGTGCTGTTTACGGTGACGACACCAAGCTGCACTTCCACAGCCTACGGCATTCGTTCTGTTCTAACCTTGTTCGAAATGGTGCGGACATCAAAGTGGTTCAGTCGCTGGCTGGTCATTCGAGCATAGCTGTGACAGAGAAATATACGCACTATGTGCGGTCTGATGCAGTGAAAGCGGTTCAACTTCTGGCAAGTGTTGATATAGTGATATTTAAATAAATAACTGCTTAGGGATTATTGTGCATAGATATCCTTATTTTTGTGGAGGGCTACATGGCTTTCATACATGATTGACCTTGTTGGAGCTACAATTTAGCTGGATTTAAAAATACCAAGAATTTGGTATTGCGGATCAATCCTCTTTGGTGTAGACTTTCGGGGTCTAAATAAAGGAGGTGATATAAATGGATAAATGGGAGTTTTATAAAGACCCACAAGGATTATGGCGTTGGAGGCGTGTTGCATCCAATGGAAGAATAGTTGGAGCCTCAACCGAGGGATACGTAAACAAAGAGGACTGTATCGCCAACGCACGCCGCAATGGCTACAATGGATAAAAGGGGTGTTCTTCAATAGGAACGCACTTTCACGCCAATTTCTTTTGCAATAAATTCTGCTTTACCAAAAGAGTTGGCGTGGAGTATTTTGTTCTCTGTTCGCTCTAATGTGTGCCCTTTACAGTTAAAAGCGTTTTCATAATTTGCTTCCTCAAAGTGTGAGTAGACAAATGGAATGACCAGTATTACGAATCCCCAATATCGGGATGCAGCTTTGCATTCCCAATTAACTACACTTTCTTGTCGGGTGAATTAGTAACGTATAAACTATTCGATTCAAGGTAGGTATTCAACGCTTATTGATGAGACAGAAACTTATACAATCAAAATTTAAGAAGATAACTTTAGAGAGAACTTCAGGATTTGTATCGTTTCAATCCTATTCTATAGAAATTTACGCTGATGGAATCGTAAATCTTTCAGTCATAAAATTTCAAGACAAGATAGGGAGCTATTCTTGGAAAATTGAATCCGAAGCAGTTAAGACTCTGAACGAGTCGATTTTCAAATATGGATTTTTTACGATGAAAGGGAAAGAGCCGACAATTACTGCAACAGATATGTCTTTTTGTAATATCTCTATTCTTCTTGAAAACGGACGTTTTCGGGAAATCGAACATTATCTCGGCGAAAATAAATACCCAATTCGTTTAGCCACGTTAGAAAACAAAATCGAAAAGATTATTCACGTAGGTCAATATATCGGTAAGTGGTAGAAGGTATCCTTCCACCGTTTTGCTCACCTGAAACTCCCACTGGAATGCCTACCTAACTCCGTAAAAGTGATTCAGCGGCTGCACCGGCAGCAGCATAGACCTCAAACGGCAATTGATATTTTCGTCATGTAAGCCAACAGATAACCATTGTACTGCTTATTTACGTTGCTGTAGTCAGGCCAAATATCTACATTCAAAGGTTCTCCTCAATACGCTTGCGTAGTGGCAAATCAACTACAACTCGACGAACCAAAAAATGATGGGTGATCCAATATGAAAAATTCTTTCGGAGCGATGTTGCTGGTGTTTTTGTTGACCATGGGTATATCGAGCGGGTTTGGACAGTGGGTACAAACAAGCGGTCCTGAAGGAGGGTGGTTACGAAGTCTTGCCGTTAACAATGGAAAAATATACGCTGGCACGATGGCAGGAGTTTTTGTTTCAACGAATAATGGGCTCAATTGGAGCGATAAGTCAAATGGATTACCTAACCTGTGCCAGGTGAGATGTATTGGGTTTGACTCATCTCGGGTATTTATTGGCACCGGTTCTGAAACCTTCCAATCTACCAATGAAGGAGATAGTTGGTTTAAATCGGATTCAGGTTTGAAGCATGGCGTGACAGACTTCAAAAAAGTCGGCCCCAGAATATTTGCCAGCACTGGAACTGATGGTATCTATTGTTCGGATGATCATGGAATGTATTGGAATCACCTCGATTCTGCAATTCTTACCAATATCGCTTCTATTGCAGTAATTGATTCAAATATTTTTGCAGGTGGTTTAGGAGGAGTAGTCCGGTCCACGAATAACGGAGTAAGCTGGACGCAAGTGAATAATGGTTTGAACAATATGCTGATGGCTTCAACACTGGTAGCTTTCGACAAAAATATTATTGTCGGTGGATCAAACGGAGTCTTTTTTTCTACCAATTATGGCGAATCTTGGATTCTGACTGGAACTGGATTGCCCGCTACTCCTGCAAGAAACATGGTTGTCCATGATAATCACCTATATGCAAGTTTCTCTGATTGGACGGGTGGGGGTGTTTATAGGTTATCCAACTTTGGTGGTAGTTGGGATCCCAAAACTAATGAAGTCTATAATAGATTTGTTAACGCACTTCTAAGCGTAGGATCAAAATTATTTATGGGGACATATAATGGTGGAGGCGTGTATGTCTCGACCGATAGTGGTGAAAATTGGAGTTCAACGAATTCAGGAATGGTGAATACGTTAGTATCATCGCTTGCCGTAAGTGGTAATACAATCTTTTCAGGGGTGAATGATTATCGATTTGGAACCGGCTTATATCGATCGACCAATAACGGCACAAGCTGGATTCCTTCGAATCATGGCATCGCTCATAATTCTATAAATGTAATAGCAGCATTGGACTCAATAGTGATCGCTGGAACAGATGGCGGTGCATTTATTTCGAGAAATTTGGGAGCAAGCTGGGACACCGTCGATGTTACTTGGTTTAATAGGAATTTCCAGGCAATTTCTTTGTTGGGGTCAAACATATTTTTGGGAGGAATTTTTCAAGGTGTGCTGCTCTCAATGGACGGTGGTAAGAATTGGAACCCCGTTAATTCTGGATTAACCAATCTCAATATCTTATCCTTGGATGGCAATGACTCTACGCTCATTGCTGGAACAGACGCAGGTGCATACGTATCAACTAACATGGGAAGCTCTTGGAATAAAATCGCTTCCGGATTGCCAAATGGCTATGTCAACGCAATTGTGCATAATGATTCATTTTTCTTTGCAGGCGTGCAGGGCTCACCATGGAACGGTGTTTACCGATCTGTTGATAACGGGCTTAACTGGATAGAGATCGTCAATGGCTTACAAAATAAAGATGTTAAATCTCTTTTCGCAAGTAATAACCAACTGTTCGCTGGAACCTTTGCCGGAGTGTATGTTTCAATAAACAATGGAACAAGCTGGACTAAAGTGACGAGTGGAAGAACCGATGAGGTAATAACTGATATAGTTGCCTTCCAAAATAATTTGTTTATCGGTGTGCAGTCTTATGGTGTCTGGCGCCGTCCATTGAGTGAAATGATAACTGGGCTCGCCAATGATAGAGCATTAACTCCTAAACAATATTTCGTAGAACAGAATTATCCAAATCCCTTTAACCCTTCTACCAAAATATCGTATTCATTGCCCTCGAACAGCAACATACGGATTATCGTATTCAACGTTCTCGGACAACAAATAGAAGAACTCGTGAACCAACAACAGAGTGTAGGCAGGCATGAAACCGTTTGGAATGCTGGGGTAGGGTCCGGCGTATATTATTATCGCATCGAAGCAACGGATATAAATAATCCCCAACGACGCTTTAGTGAGACAAAAAAAATGTTGCTCTTAAGATGAGTGGTAATTCCAGTGGCATGCTTTTTTAAAAGCATCGTTGGGTATTACATACTACCACTTGACACTTTCAACGTAAAATACTCCCACTGGAACCCCGACCAATCCTCGTAAAGTTGCCTTTTGAGGCATAGTCCATCTACGTTATCCCCTCAAACCAATTGATTTTCCTGCCTCTTTGCTATACATTAACATATCAATTTTCCAACAGCAGGGCGATCCCGTAGACGAAGGATAGAAATATTTCTACGGGTTTTTTTGTATATGACCAACCTCTCAGAGCAAGACATACGCACTAAATATATCACACCGGCGATTGTTAAAGCAGGTTGGGATATTCAGACCCAGATGTTAGAAGAGGTGAACTTCACTGACGGGAAGATCTATGTGAAAGGGAAACTTACTTCACGTGGCGAGAAGAAGCGTGCTGATTATATCCTTTACTATAAATCAAACATACCGATTGCAATCGTCGAAGCTAAAGATGCTAACCATACTGTTTCAGACGGTATTCAACAGGCGTTGGACTATTCCAAACTTCTTGATATTCCATTTGTGTTTAGTAGCAACGGAACAGGATTTTACTTCCACGACAAGACTGCAACTGGTGCGGACGTAGAGAAGTATCTTTCCCTTGATTCGTTCCCATCACCGGATGCACTTTGGATGAAGTATAAATCATTCAAAGGACTTCAGACTCCAGCAGCAGTAAAGATTGTTGAACAAGATTATTATCCAGACAGTTTTGAACGTAAGCCACGATACTATCAGCAGATCGCAATAAATAGAACAATAGAAGCAATTGCAAAGAATGAACAACGCATATTGCTGGTTATGGCAACAGGAACAGGTAAGACATATACCGCATTTCAAATTGCATACCGCTTATGGAAATCCGGTGCAAAGAAACGAATTTTATTTTTAGCCGATCGAACTGCATTGATTGACCAAACCCGGAGAGGAGATTTCCGATACTTCCGAGATAAGATGACTGTAATAAAAAAGAAAGTTGTTGAAACAAAAGGAAAAGAAACACTTGTTGCAACACATAAGCGTGGCATTGACAGCGCAGATAAAGCATACGAAGTATTTCTTGGATTGTATCAAGGTCTTTCAAGCACTGATGTAAATATTACAGATGCATATAAAGATTTTTCTCCAGATTTCTTTGATCTTGTCATCATTGATGAATGCCATCGTGGGAGTGCAAAAGATGATAGTGCATGGAGAGAGATTCTTACATACTTTTCTAAAGCCACTCATATTGGTTTAACAGCAACACCCAAAGAAACAAACGTTACTTCCAATAGTGAATACTTCGGCGATCCTTTATACACCTACTCATTGAAACAAGGAATTAACGACGGTTTTCTTGCTCCATATAAAGTCATTCGTGTTGGTTTAAACGTTGATCTTGATGGTTGGCGACCCACAAAAGGATTCAAGGATAAAGAGGGTAAACTTGTAGAGGATAGAACCTACAATCGAAAAGATTTTGATGTGAACATCGTAATTGATGAACGAAGAAAGCTTGTTGCACAGAAAATTACGGAGTTCTTAAAAGGTGGAACACGGTTTGAAAAGACAATAGCATTTTGTGTTGATATTGAACACGCACAAGGTATGCGTAACGAGTTGGTAAAAGCTAACAGTGATCTTGTTACGGAAGATTCCAGATACGTGATGCAAATTACTGGAGATAATAAGGAAGGAAAGATGCAGTTGGATAACTTCACCAATCCCGAAGAGAAGTATCCTGTAATAGCGACAACATCTAAGCTGATGACAACCGGTATTGATGCGCAAACGTGTAAGGTGATTGTTTTGGATAGCAATATCCAATCTATGACTGAATTCAAACAAATCATCGGACGTGGAACTCGTATCAATGAAGACTTTGGAAAACGGTATTTTACCATCATCGATTTCCGAAGTGTTACCGATTTATTCTCTGATAAAGAATTTGATGGTGAACCTGTTAAGATAAAAGAAGTGCAACAAGATGAGGACATTACTACAATTGATGCAGAAACAGACTCTGAAACAGTAATCATTGATGAAGTATCAGGAGAAGAAGTTGTTTTTGTGAAACCTAAAGTGAAGGATGCACCAACTGATCGTCCCGATACGCCACCTGAAAAAAGAAAGAAAGTCTATGTCAATAATATAGATGTAACTGTGTTACTTATCCGTGAAACTTACTTTGATGAATACGGCAAGCCGATCACAACAAGCCTGAAAGATTTCACGAAACAAAAGATTGAACATTCTTTCAAGTCGCTTGATGAATTCCTTCAACGATGGAACAGCACAGACAGAAAAGAAGTATTAATCGAAGAATTGAAACTGCAAGGCATCCTTGTTGATGAACTACAAGAAGCTGTAAGCAAGGATCTTGACCTTTTCGATATTATTTGCCACATAGCGTTTGATATGCCACCATTGACCAGAAGAGAACGAGCAGAAAATGTGAAAAAGAGAAACTATTTTACTAAGTATGGTGAACAGACCCGCATAGTGTTGGAAAAACTTTTAGAAAAATATGCGAATGAAGGTCTCGAAAATCTTGAATCAATGGAGGTGCTCAAAGTTCCTCCGTTTGATGAAATCGGATCGTTAACACAAATAATCAACCTCTTCGGCGATAAAGAAAAGTATCTCACCGCAGTAAAAGAATTAGAACAACAACTCTACAACCCGGCAGCATAATCTATGTCTCACAACATTTCAGGTGTCATTAAAACCATCCGTGATATCATGCGGGAAGATCGTGGCGTTAGCGGAGATGGTCAGCGTATTGAACAATTGGCGTGGATGCTCTTCTTAAAAATATTTGACGATAACGACAAAGATCTCGAACTCCGATACGATAAATATAAATCACCTATCCCGAAGAAATTTCAATGGCGTAATTGGGCTTCAAATTCAGAAGGGATTACGGGAGACGTATTATCGAAGTTTGTTGATCAGGAATTATTTCCGACACTGCGTGAATTGAAGCCCACGACACGGCGTGCATACTTGGTTCGTGAAGCGTTTGAAGGAAACAACAACTACATGAAAAGCGGTATCAACATCCGTAAGGTGTTGAATAAACTAAATGAGATTGATTTTAATATTGCTTCTGAAAGGCATTTGTTTGGTGAGATGTATGAAACAATCTTGCGTGAATTGCAAAACGCCGGAGACTATGGTGAGTTCTATACTCCCCGTGCAATAACGCAGTTTATGACAGATATGGTGAATCCCAAACTCGGCGAAGCGGTGTATGATCCTGCGTGTGGAACAGGTGGGTTTTTAACCTGCTCCATCGAACATTTGAAAAAGCAGGTAAAAAATGTAAGCGATAGACGAACATTGCAAACAACCGTGCGTGGAAACGAATATAAACCACTTCCGTATCTCCTAGCAATTACTAATCTACTTCTTCATGATTTAGAAGAACCAGAGGTGACTTACACGGATAGTCTGGGAAAAGAACTCTCAAGCTATAAAGAAAAAGATCGGGTTGATATTATTCTTGCCAATCCACCATTTGGTGCATCAGTTTCAAACAACAATGAGAAGAATTTTCCTCAGTCATATAGAACAAAGGAGAGTGCTGACCTTTTTCTTATTTTGTTCGTTCACTTACTTAGAGATGGCGGACGTGGTGCGATAGTTTTACCCGATGGATCGTTGACCGGTGACGGAATAAAGCAACGTGTGCGGGAAAAACTGCTTACCGACTGCAATCTTCACACAATTATTCGTTTACCAAACTCTGTTTTTCAACCGTATGCTACTGTGGCAACCAATTTATTGTTCTTTACCAAAGGGAAGCCGACAAAAGAAGTGTGGTATTACCAACACAAATTACCCGAAGGACAAAAAGCATACAACAAAACACGACCGATACAATTGAAAGAATTTGAGCCCATAAAAAAATGGTGGAAGAAGCGTGAAGAGAGTGATATTTGTTGGAAGATTAGTATTGATACTATCAAAGAAAATGGTTTTGATTTGGATATTAAGAATCCGAATAAAGAAGATGATGAAGATGTTATAATTCATTCAAGTGAACAAATCATTGAAAAACTTAAAGTCTCATTCCATAAAAGCATTGCTCTTTTGGACTCATTTAAGCAAGAGGTTCGCTAATGATTCAAAGAGAAAAATTAGGGAATCTTCTTACCGAAAGTAAAATCCTTTCTGAAAATCCTAATGCCAACAGGAGAATAACAGTAAGACTGAACGTTAAAGGTTTAGAAAAAAGGCCCTTTGAAAACGAGATTGCGGGAGCGACAAAACAATATGTAAGAAAAGCAGGTCAATTTATTTATGGGAAACAGAATTTTCATAAAGGCGCTTTTGGGATAATCCCACCTGAATTAGATAATTATGAAAGCAGTTCTGATCTACCAAGTTTCGATGTGTCAAAGAATTGTCTTCCTGAGTGGATTTACTATTATTTCAAAACAGGGAATAGATACCTTGAATTAGAAAAAATTGCTCGTGGTGTTGGCTCCAAAAGGATTCATTCAGAACAATTATCGGAAATAGAAATTCCATTGCCAGATATTCCCACCCAAAAGAAAATAATAAATGAATTAAAAAAAGATGAATTAAAGCATTCAAAATTGAAGTCTGAAATATCTCACCAACAATCCCTTCTCAAAAAATTACGACAAGCAATATTACAAGAAGCAGTACAAGGTAAACTTGTAAAGCAAGACAAGAACGATGAACCTGCAAGCGAATTGCTCAAACGTATAAAAGCAGAAAAACAAAAACTCATTGTCGAAGGAAAACTCCGAAAAGAAAAACCATTACCGCCGATTAAAGAAGAAGAAATACCGTTTGCATTACCAAAGGGTTGGGCGTGGTGTAGGTTTGGAGATATTTCATCTGTTGTTCGGGGGGGATCCCCAAGACCCGCAGGGTCAAAACAATTTTACGACGGGAATATACCCTTTCTAAAAGTTGGTGACTTAACAGCCGATGAAAAGATATATTTGGACACTCATACGTTTACAATTAAGGAAGCTGGTTTAACAAAAACCAGAATGGTTCAAGAAAATACTTTAATGCTTACGAACAGTGGTGCAACTCTTGGTGTGCCAAAAATTTGTAGATTCAAAACAACATTTAATGACGGTATTGCTGCATTCTTAAACATAGATACGAGATTGAGCAAAGAGTTTCTATATTTTCTATTGAAATCTAAAACGGGATGGTATTTGAAGGAAGCTTCACGTGGACAAGGGCAACCAAACTTAAACACCGATATTATTAAAAACACTTTAATTGCATTCCCACCGTCGGATGAACAACTGCGAATAGTTGGAAAAATAAACTCCCTATTTTTATTTTGCGACCAACTCGAAAAACAAATTGAAGAGAATGTAAAGCACTCGGAGTTCTTGTTGCAAGCGGTGTTAAAAGAAGCGTTTGAAGGAAAGGAATGAAAATAAATGGTAAGATATGGCACAATGCGTCACCATTGTTTTCAAATTTTAAGATTATTGAGGACTCCTTAGGCCTCCCGGAAAAATTTATTGCCAATTTGAATGAAGAAGATAATTGGGGTTTTATTATTAAAGCACATGCATTAATTGAAACAATGTTAACGCAAGTATTATCTGCCAAAACAGATAAACGATTGGAAACAGTTTTTGGAAAGATGGCATTAACAGGAGGACAGGCGAGTAAAGTAAAAGCAGCCGAATCTTTAGATTTAATAAACGATGTGCAAATCGAGTTGATTGAATTATTTTCTGCCATTCGAAATAAATATGTCCATAGTGCAAAATATATTTCTATGGATCTTCAGAGTTATTTCAAGGGTATTGATTCAAACAAACTACGCAAACATGCAAAAAATATTATCAATTTGATGTTAGATAATCCTGATGAAGAAGATATAAATTCAATTAAAGAGAGGTTGCTTGAGGTGCCGCAACAAATATTATCGATAGCATTGTATTATATCATTGGCTCTTTGTTATTTAAGTGGAAGCCAATTGAACGTGCGATTGCTGAAAAGAAAATGAAGCGTGAAGGCTCAAATGTCGCAATGTTTATTATTTTTATAATGTTATTGAACCAAATTGGAAAGCAAGGAAAGCTGAAAACAAACTGAGAACTGTTGTTGTGGAGTTGAAAAGAGCGTTGAAGGAAAATAGAAACTAATTATTATCAATACAGAGGAAGGAGAATGACCATGGACTGTTTACTTTGTGGTAATAAAAATATACAGAGTGGTAGAGTAGATGATTATGATAAAGATTTTTTCAATTGTCCTATTTGTGGAAAATATGTTGTTACGGGAACATTAATACCTATGATAAATAGGTGGTCTTCTAGGTTCTATATTTTATCTGGTGTCATTAAAAATGCAACATTTACAGGAAGAACAATTGAATTATCCACAACAAACATTGACAATATAATTTCTTCTGCATTAGTTCCAAAATCTTTGACTGATTATTTGATTGAAACAATTAGGTTCATTGGTGATATGTCAACCTCTTTTGCGAACCCAGTTGAAGTAAATCCGACTAATAATTATCCATTTGTCTTTGCAAAAACCCCAGATGATTTTATTGAGTTCATCATACAATGTGAAAAACTTGGTTATCTTGAAACAATTGATAGTGGTATGTCAATTGTTAAATTTAATGTGCTCGGTTGGCAGAGATATGAAGAAATTAAATCGTTGCCTGCTTCAAACCCTAAGCATGCCTTTATGGCAATGCAATATGGAGATTCACGGCTTGATGCTATTTATAAAGATAAATTTAAGCCCGCAGTAGAATTGACTGGGTTTCAATTAGTTCGATTAGATGAAAGACCTGAAGCAGGGTTAATTGATAATCGCCTACGAGTAGATATACGGAATTGTCGATTCTTACTTGCAGATGTGACCAATGAAAACAAAGGTGCATATTGGGAGGCAGGTTATGCGGAAGGGCTTGGAAAACAAGTGATTTATCTTTGTGATAAGAAAGATTTTGATGCAAAGAAAGTTCATTTTGATGTGAACCACCATACGACAATTATTTGGGATGAAGCGGACTTAGATACTGCTGCTGAAAATCTCAAGGCAACGATCAGGGCAACATTTCCGAGTGAAGCAATAATGACTGATTAAAGTAGATGTATTAAAAGGGGTAAAATTAATGTTGCGTAAACTCAGATCAATTCACTCCATTCTATCCGATCAATCAATCCCACCGGCAGACATTATTGGTCGAGGCATTCTGCCTCCAAAATCTTTGTTAATGATAAGTGGACCACATAAATCCAAAAAATCCTTTCTTGGTATGAATATGGCGTTGTCCCTCAGTAATGGTAAATCATTTGCATGTTTTGATATTTCTAGACCATATAAAGTCATGTTGCTTTCAGGTGAAGGTGGGTATTACTCGAATAGTAATCGCTTAAAGAAGATGTGTGATTCAAAAAAAATGATTCTTGGATCTATATTGCACTGTTGGTTTGATGCACGTTTTAAGTTACCCCGAACGCTTGACGTAAAAAAAATACAAAAACTAATTTCTACATATCATCCCGAAGTATTAATTATAGATCCCCTAATAAGGTTTCATGAAGCCGAAGAAAATTCCGCTACAGAAATGTCGGTTATTTTAGGGATCATCAGGAGTTTTATAGAAGATTACAATCTGTCAATTATTCTCGTTCATCATACCGGGAAAAATCAATTCAAAAATGCCAGGGGCAGTTCCGTTATATTAGGTGAATATGATTCAAATATTACAATCCATTCTGGAGAAGAAGAGCAAACTCTCAGCTTCGACCTTCGTCACGCTAAATCTCCCAATAATATCAACATAAAGTTTGATAAAGATTCTTATTGGTTTTTTACGGGTAAAAATATTGAAAGCATATATCAAAAAGTATTCCGTGATGACATTGATTTGTCAAGGAGTGATTTGGTCGAACGATTGATGCCCATAATTAATAGAGCTAAATCAACGGCATACAGGCAAGTAGATAAAGATATTGCCAAGGGGATTTTAGTGTTCAGGGGAGGGCGTTATTCTTTAGTATAACGAATCCTACATATTCCGAAAAATCACTTATTTATATAAGAAATTCTGAAATTCTCATTTTCTCACTTCCCTAAAGAGCGTCAGCGAGAACGCACAACAGCTTAAAGCGATAAGTATTTCACTTCACCATCCTACCATTGATTTCAGAGAATAATTGTTTTTTAATCCCCTCAAACCTTTAAGCTTTCGCTATCTCTTAGCGAGAGGCATAGGTTAACTTATAACTACTAATCGCTTGCCGCTACGGATTGATCGTTCATAACCGGAGTATAAACCATTGTATCCTGTTACTTCGATTTCCGAACATTTCTGGAAAGGTTGGTGATGAAAAATCTCACTCCAATAACCGCTATTAGAGCATATTGCATTCAATGCTCTAGTGGTAGTCTCACAGATGTCATTGAATGCAGAATAACGGACTGTATTTTTCATGAATACCGATTTGGAAAAATACCAAAAGGAATCGATTTAGAATACAATACAACCTTAAAAGCAATACGAGGGGAATGCCTCAGTTGCCAAGGAGATCATTCTTCTGAAGTGTCAACATGTAATCTACCTGGTTGCAACCTCTACTCATTTCGCTTTGGAAAAAACCCTAACCGAGCAGGTATCGGGTGTTTATCAAATATCACTTCTACCAAAGACAATGAAACTCACTAATTACAAAGGAAAACTACCATGTCATACAAAACTGAAAGAATGGAAATAGAATCAAATATACGTTATAGGATCCCCACAGCTCTAAAAACCTCAGAAATACCAATACATAATTCTAAAGTTATTTTGGTCACTACAAAATGCGAATATTGTGGAAATAGAATTGATAGAACGCTAACTAGGGTATCGGGAATAAAAGAAAGATATTTCTGTAATCATACGAATTGCAGTGAACTATATGACGAGGATATGAAAATCGTTAAACGATATGCTGAAAGAGGTACGACATGCCATCTTATTTGTTTTGGGATATTTAAAGATAGCACTTCTGATACACCGTTAGAGCTGGATCAATTTTAAAATGACCCACTCACACCCCGACCTATTCGCAAAGAATGGGTCGGGGAAGGTATTCTTGAATGCACAGCGGGCTTGGCTATTTCTCCCTTGATAATCATCTTGACAGGATATATACTTCCAACTACCTTTATCACATGACATATTCATAATACATATACTTCATCTGCTCCTTCTACCGATCGAGTAATAGTCACGAAACCAAGCTAATCAAGGCTCCGTCGGTGCTCACTCAGCAAGGACATCCTCTCCATAGAAATGCTGATGAGATCGTTGTAAGGATCGTAACCTTATTATAGCATGCTATTATTACATACTACGCTTTTAACTGGACTTCATTCAAATAGAGTAGAATATAAATTAGCACGAAATTATTACCTACCTGATCTTTGATATTTCCACTTGTTGCTCTAACCTTTGAAACCTTCCAACAGCAAGGTGCGAGAAAAGTTCGTTCCGTGCCGCTTCAGCGCAATCGATATCAACAGTACCACGAACGATTGCATGACATCGTGCAGGCATCAATGGACGACGACACGAGATTTGTAATTATACATCTGTGTTCTTGATCCTGCTCTTGATCTACGGTTGCGAAGCAACCGAAGAAACCCTGCTATGGAGCAACAACTAATACGCAGCTGATGAAGGCTACGGAACCCGACAACAACAAACACATATTGTCGGAGAATCCGTAACCCACTGATGATACCATGCGACTCTATGGATTGTATTGTTCCTGTGGATCAGGTTCATATGAACCTCTACACGCATCACCACTAAATATCACGTGAAGCATCATGTACAGCGCAAACAATGGGAAGACCACAATCAACGTGAAAGCGGCGCCCCATCGCACTATTTCGAATGCCCAGATAAAGATATTGATGATGAAATCGATGATTCTGTACATGGTATTTCCTTTCGGCGAGTATTGTGATTGATAATTATTTCGTGTCATTTAGGGGCACTTGCGTGCCCCTAACACGAATGCGATGCAGCGTATGATGTATGATCGTATGCTATTATTAAAAGCGGGTCATTACTGAATCACGGTTTGCGGAGAACGAAAGCGAGGAAACGATTCGTTGGTTCTTAAGAAAAACTATATGCTCTGCTTCACTTCTTGGCGTGTGCGAGCGAATAAAGCTCCTCCCGTAGGTTATACGGGAGGATGTTGATGATCAGAATATCCGTTCATCTGTAGGATCAACTGTGACAACAACAGCTTCCTCGGTTGCTGGTTCACGGTCGAGCAGTTCCGGTCTGTAGTTCTTCGGGTACCCTTTTGCAAGGGATGCCTTAAACCTTTTTGCCAGTTGCTCAGCGCCTTCTTCAACGGAACAGATATTGTTCCAGTCAGTCCAGTAGAACTTGCCATTCTCTCGCACGCCAGAGACGTACGACAGCTTCAGAAACTTCTTGTCGAGCAGAGATTCCAGCGCTTCGTCAGGTATAGAATTGTCTGGATTGAGTGAGCCCTTGTAGCCGAGCTTCGCAAACGCTTCCTGCACGATGAATGCGGCGCCCCACGATGTCACTTCCTGGTTCTCATTGCGCTTGAAATCACCTGCAATTAACATCTTCGTGGAGAAGGTCTTTCCGATGTCCAGCGTCAGACGGATACCGATATCGACCTGTTTGATGAACGGCTGCGGCGTCGTACCGGAGACGTCTTCCACCTCAATGATCGTTGCCTCATTGATGTAGACTCCTTTGCCAAAAGTCGGTTTTGCGTACGGGTTGTTGGTGGAGAGTGTCATATGCGTGATCCTTTCATGATGCTTTCCGCAAGACAGTCAGTTTGCGGGTTTGTGGTGGTTGGATAGGTTCTTCCTGTGTATTCTTAAGAGGCAATAACTCCTTGCAATCAGATAACGACGCCATGATGTTCGGCAGTGAGTCAGTACTACTGATCTCTTGAGAGAGATTACCCGTAAAGCCGTTTTTGGAGAGGGTGATCTTGCGTGTTTTATCGTTGGTGAGCAGGAGAATAGCGTCAGCTTTATACGGCAGCGGAGCGTAGATACGTGGTATTTGTCGTCCCGTTGCTTTCTCACCGACGTATTCATCCTTCATGCGTGCAGTGATGACAAGGTTGAACTTCTTTGAGAACTTGATCTCGTCGATCACCGCATTGCACAGTCGCCACACTTCAGACCAGTTCCAAGCCATCCCGACCTTCTCTTTATCGGTACGTTCCAGGTACTCGATTTCAGCGAACGTCTGGAGATCGGAACCACTATCTATTATAATCGTCCCCTGCGGTTGGCAAGAGAGGATATATTTGACAGCAACGACTAGTTCCAGATAGTTCTTAGCAGTAGCGAACTTAATGTTTTGGAACTTCTTTGTAACGATCTGAGCCCGGTATTCGGTATCAATCAGATACACAGGTGCAAGTTCAGACATTGTGCAAGCGAGATGCGTCTTACCGGAGCCCTCCTTGCCAGCAAGGAGAGCTACGAACTTCGGTAAGTCATCCACTTCAGCAAATTGAAAGTTGTCACGGCGCTGGATCAGCTCCTGGCGTTCTTTCTCGTTGCTGTAGTACGGACTTGGTTTTGACATGATGTCCCTTTCAGTTTTTGGATAAGAGTTGAGCGTAGTTGATCATACCGTCGGTTGAGTATGAGTTATTGCGGAAGTCGGCGAACGTCTCCTTATCATGATGCCAGAAGGAATGTGTGCATGCGTCGAGCAGACCGAATGCGGTATGGGATTCATGAGACAGGTACCTATCAACAACCTTACCCCACAGACTTGCGGAGAGTTCTTTCAAGTGCGCTTCACGGATCGTCTGCAGGTCATTGATGACGAGATCCTTTTGCTTCAGCGCACCAATGGTCTTTGCGAACCGGGTGAGACGTGTACGGGAGTTCGGAAGCAGGAGAGCGAACGCTTTCTCAGTCTGTTCACTCCAAGTGATGTTCCCCTGATTGTGTCGAAAGGAATGTTTAGCAAAGTACATTTCACTGGTCATGCCGTTGGCACAGATCAGATGCTCAGCGTACATACCGACAGAAAGAGCTCTGGAACCATCATAACTGTTGTAAGCGATCAATCCGAACCGTACAATATCACCTTTGGTTATCTCAGCTGTGATGGTATCAGTGGTGAGCGTGTAAACGAACCGCCGACCGTCAAAGAACTGTTTACCAGGCTTCCAGTCGTTGATCTTGGAGCGCTCAGCAATTGTATCAACAGTCTCCTTCACCTGCGTGTTATGAATAAGCAGGTAGTTCGGCGAGACAACGCCCAGCTCATTCCAACCGGTCTTCGATTCAGCATCTTCAATGCGGACTGACTTACCTTGAGACTTCATCCCGTCTTTAGAAAACAGGGGCGTAACTTCGATATGTGCGTATGGATTCATGGTGCTTCTCCTTAAATAGTGTGGATTTAGTAAATAATTAGATGTATCCCTTCTCGACGAAGGAAGTGTAGGTGTCTTCAGCAAAGATGATGTGGTCATGAACTGGGATGCCAATGATCTTACCTGCTTCCACTATCTGTTTCGTGATGGTAAGGTCTTCGTTGGAAGGGTTTAGGTTGCCAGATGGATGGTTATGAGCGATGATAATGGACGCACAGGTTGCAACGATAGCGCCTCGAAAGACTTCACGAGGATGCACGAGCGATGAGTTTAAAAGACCTTCAGTGACGATCTCGAAGCCGGTGACTCTGTTGGCAGAGTTAAGCCAGAAAGTGACAAAGCGTTCCTTCACTTGATCCTTGAACAGGAACTGGAAGTATCGAAAGACATCTTCAGGACTCTTGATGTAGATCTTCCGCTGTTGGAGCTCTGGATAGGTTGATGTGCACTCACGGAATTTCCATGAGACTGATTGGATGTACGCCTTCATATGTTATTGCCTCCTTTTGAGAGACAATAATTCTAAGCGATTACTCGTAGTGTCTTGTAGTATGGTAGTAGATGTTGTTGAGCGGTTGCGTGCGAAGAGGCAGGATGAAAGAGGAATAGGTCAGCAGCACAATAGAAAAATGAGGGGGGGGGGGTGAGCTTTTATTCGTGACTTTTTATTGCGTTAAAAGGGGGCTTACAGTTGAGCCAATTTTTGATAGAAGTTTAAAGTATTGTGTCTCTTATTACAAATAGATAAATTGATTTGAATAAAAATCACTTAACAATAGAATCGAGAAAAAAATGTGGAAATCATTAGAATTTAAACAAAGTCCTTATGATTCGTCTCCTTTACGACCAACGGCTGAGGATGTTGATCTGCTAGTGGGTCGTCAAACTGATGCAGCAGCATTTATCACTCATCTTGAATCGAAAAGAAATGGTGTTTTTATTATTTCGGGTCCACCAGGAGTTGGAAAAACAAGCTTTCTTAACACGCAACTATTTTTATTAGAAACAAGCCAAGCATATTTTGGACCAAAGATAATGGCACCACGAAAATTATGTCCCGTCCAACCTGATGACACTCCTAGGGATGTTGCTTTAAGAGCTTTGAGATCATTAAGTGATTCTATTGAATTGTATTGTCAAACAATCAATGCTGATGTTCCAAAGCAAACCAAGGACATAATTAAATGGTTGGCTCACCAAGGTTCAAGTGGTTTTGAACTTGGTTTACAAGTCATGGGTTTTGGTGGCTCGTTAGGTAGGCAATTTTCTGTTCCAAGCGTAAGCGATGTCTCGTTTGAACATATTCAAGATGTTATAACATGTGTGGTTGACGAGGTTATTAAGCAATTTGATTTTAAGAGTCTTGTTATAGTTTTGGATAACGTTGAAAATTTAGAAGATGATACTTTAACTAAAATGCTGATGACCTTTCGAGATACATTGTTCACGATCCCGGATCTTTGGTGGGTGTTAATTGGACAAAGCGGATTAAGCAGCTTGATCCAATCAATTGATCCGAGAGTTGCGCAAAGGATGTCGGGTACTGGATTAGAGTTGAAACCTATACCATTAAATCAACTAAACGCAGCGATCGATAAACGTGTTACTCGGTTTCATCTATCAGGTACAGGGAAAGCCCCATTACCAGCAGCGATTCACAAATATCTTTATGAAGCTTCACATGGTGAATTAAGATTTGTCCTAAAATATAGTGAGAGCATTTGTATAAATATAGTGCAAAATATCCGTTCAAACGTTATTAGTAAAGGCACTATGACTGCTGATAATAAACCTATTTTCGATAAAGCCATTGGCAATCTTTTAAAACAAGGAGTAATACCGGAAAGCGCTGCAATAATTGCATTAAAAGAAATTGTAAAATCAGAATTAGATGGATTTAACTTAAAACCAAAAGAATTACAAGTGTTAAAGTCAATCGCCGAAAAGGGCGGTGCCCGTGCTAAAGACCACCAGATACACGGTGTAAAAATAATGCAAGATTTTTCTGGCAATTATTTGTCTAAGCTATACAGACAACATTTGCTTATTCGACAGCAAGAAGGTCGGTCTGTTTACTATAAGGTTGCAGGAATTTCTTCACTTGCTGCAGAATTTAATCTCTATGTCATGAAAAAGGTTTAATCAATGGAATTTGTCTCACTATTCATAAACATTTTGTCCTCAGTGATACGAGTTGAAAGCTTACCTGCGACTACAATCCAAAAACAAATCTAATATGCTATTTAAGCATGGACAATGAAAGGCATGTTAAGATCCACTGTTGAAAAACCAAAGATGCATCGCTGGTAAAATTTGTTGATCGATGTTGATTGCAATTTGAGGTAAGTCTATATTACAGCGAAGAAAAACACTTCAACATAGATCAAGTCCATCACAGTTTCGAAGTGTTCTGTGATTAATATGGAGTCAAAAAGTGCAAGCTAAAGTGCAAGCTGGAATCTCGTTAAAACCCTTTAAAAACAAAATCGCCAACTCGAAAGTTGGCGAAAATGTGTTGTTTTTAGTAGCGGGGCTAGGACTTGAACCTAGAACCTTCGGGTTATGAGCCCGACGAGCTGCCAATTGCTCCACCCCGCGATGATATTTTAAAGAACTTAGCCAATTGTTGAGAGTTGCGATGTTTGCAACTCGAAATCCCGACGTTGTTTGTCGGGGCTCCACCCCGCGATGATTTTGTTTAATAATATACTCAATAAATAGCAGGCAGTCAAGGTACGTTTTCACTATGGAAAAGAAACTTTCAATATTAGTCTCCAATGATGATGGAATTTTATCCGAAGGATTAGGGGCGCTCGTTAATGAACTGCAGTCTATCGCCGATGTGACGATCGTTGCACCGGACAGTCAGCAAAGCGCAGTGGGACACGCCATCACCGTGCATCGTCCTTTGCGTGTGCGTGAGGTAAAAAAGGACGGGAAATTTTTCGGCTATGCAGTAGATGGTACTCCGGCGGATTGTGTGAAACTTGCCATCCGCAGTGTTATGAAATCAAAACCGGACCTAGTTATTTCCGGTATCAATCACGGCTCGAATACCGCTATCAGCGTTATTTATTCGGGAACGGTCTCCGCAGCTACGGAAGGAACAATTCTCGGAATCCCGTCATTTGCCATGTCGTTGACGACCTTTGAGGCGAATGCGGACTTTTCCTACGCCGCAAAATTTGCACGAAATCTCGCATTAAAGGTGGTAGAGAATGGTTTACTGAGCGGTACTTTGCTGAATGTGAATGTTCCTCATCTTCCCGAAAACGAGATCCAGGGTGTTGTGATAACGCGCCAGGGAAAATCGATCTGGAATGACGAATTCGAAGCCCGCCGCGATCCGGGTAACAAGCAATATTTCTGGCTGAAAGGGGAACTGGTGGAATTGGATGAAGAGGAAGATATCGATCAGCGGGCGATCTTAAATAACAAGGTCTCCATTACGCCGATCCAGTTTGATCTCACAAATTATTCGATGATTGAAAAGCTGAAGTCGTGGGAGATTCAAGTGTAAGTAATAAATCATTTTAGAAAAATAAGACAAAGTCCCGAAATACGGAGATCCGTTTATCGGGACTTTATTGTATACCAATGGAAATAATCTTATGGAACTACTTTATCAATAACATAGTCCGCGTTTCATTGAATGCACCTGCGTGGAAAGAATAAAAATACATTCCGCTGGAAAGGTGTGATGCATCGAAAGCAAACGAATACATTCCTTCCGAAAGCTGCTCATCAACAAGAACCGAAACGACCCTTCCGAGCGCATCAAATACAGTCACATTTGCATGGGTTGCCTCTGGCAATGAAAAAGTGATTGTTGTTGCTGGATTGAACGGATTGGGGTAATTTTGTGATATGCTGTATTGCGTTGGAATTATATCTCCGGATTCACCTCCCCGTTTCTCCAAACCTGCCCCCGATCGTACAGTCACAACAGAACTATAATTACCGGTGTTATTGCCGACATCCTTTGCGCGAACTTTATATTCATGCCGTTGCGGCCCAAAACCGGCTCCGAATATCTGTGTGTCGGTATAACTGCTGATAGAACCGCTGATCGATGATTTTAATGACCATGCAGTCCATGCTCCGCTTCCAGTATTATCATCTCTTCGCCAGATTTCATATGCGGATGAATTAGCATACACGTCCGGTTCAGGATTTAGTATCCATGATACACGTGGATAGTTTTCTCCGTTAATATTCACAACGGCAATAGACGGGCTTTGAACTGTTGTTGGTGCGGCATCATATTGGCGGACGCTCAATTTATCTGAGAACACTTGATCTTCCTGAACAAGAAATAAATCGTTTCCAACGGATGAAATATGGTTTCTATCTCTCCGAATAAGGTTATTTTGGACTGTACTCCATGACGATCCATTGAACTTTACATGAGTGCTTGGATTAGTTTCAAAATACCGTTTGTTATAAAACAAGTGGAGATCTCCATTGGCCGTGGTGAGCAAATGAAGGTTAGGAGAGCTAGAAGAATATTCATCTGCGAGAGTGGTTGTTGAAAAACTCGACGAATTGACCGCACGTATATATTGTCTCACATTAAAAGTATAGGAGTCTCCAATGTAGTATGATTCCAAAGTGATTACATACACATTGTTACCCCTTACTACTGTCTTATTGTTCTTTACACTTCCACTCGGAAAATAATCCAAATCAACAGGATCTTCCCATGTGGGAGTAGATTGATTAATGAGAAAATCGCGCGATTTTGCAGTACCGTACAAGCCCTGGTAAGTAATATGTACTTCATTTGCTGAAACAGCAACGCTAGGATTAACACCGGCATGATTGCTATAGTCACTCACCTCTTTAAAATACTTCCAATTTGGACTTGGTTCCCCAACAGGTGCTAAAGCATAATATGCTTCATTAATTCCGGCTGCATATTCAGACCATACAACATGGACTCCTTTGTCATCAGATGTCGCGGACAAACTTCCTATTGAATTAGTTCTTGAATATTGTGTTAGAGGAGTTGTCCAACTTGATCCTCCGTCGGTACTTTTTGCAATATAGATATCTGTATTTTTATCGTATATGGCATAAATTTTATCATTATGTGTTGTTATCGCAGCATAATTACCAATTCCAGTTGCAATGGTAATATCTGATACCAGTGTTGAACCTGCAGAATTAATTCTACCATATTTCAACGTTCCACCTGAATAATACAGAATATGAATACCGAATTTATCTGAAGCAGATGCAATCTTTTGATTACTGCCAATTTGAATGCTTGTTACTTCGTCTGTCCAAGATTGCGCAAACACAAATAGTATGTTCACCGCAAAAAGTAAAACCGCGAATAGCTTCTTCATCATAATATTCCTTTACTTAATTAAAATTGCCTTAATAGTTTTTTTCACGCCCTTCATTTCAACCGAGATAAAATAAACACCGGAATTGACAGACTCTCCCTGTATTGTGGTTCCCTTCCAGGGGATGGTATGCGTTCCGGCCGGTAAATAGTCATTGATAAGTTCAACAATCTCTTTTCCCAAAGAGTTATATATTTTGATAGTAATATTTTGATTTTGTGGAATGCTAAACCTGATGTTTGTTTGATTGTTAAACGGGTTCGGATAATTTTGATATAAATGAAAATCACTGGGTATTTTAGATTGAGTGTGATGTACCGATGTTGACAGAGATCTTTTAAATACCGTTGTAAATTTTTTTATACCAAATCCCTCGGGATCTAAATCTGTTTCAAGAATTATTTCCATGTTTCCGTCGCCGGTAAGATCTTCTGCATCGGAAGAGTAAATGACACTGCCCAATCCCGCTGCTGCCAATTCATTAATCTTAATGAACCATAGTTCGAACTTTCCCTGGTCGTTGCTCTTAAAGATCAGAATCCGCTGTGCAAGATGGACGAAGAGTTCGTCTTTACCGTCGTTATCCATATCCCGCGAATGCATGCCAAACCCGATAAACGAGAATAAACCAACAATATCGATTTGATATACTTTTTGATATTGATCATCTCCCGTCGCCTCGAATGCAAAAAGCCTTGTTATAGCAGTGCCGTTAAAGAACGTATCACCGCCAAACCAGACCTCAGGCTTACCGTTTTTGTTAAAGTCGTTGGTGACGCATGTTAAGTACAAATTTTTAGTTGGTACCTGGGCGATCAATGTGGTTGTAAATACATTGTTCCCTTGATACTCATGGGTGTATGCATATCCATTTTGGCTGCCGGTTCCGACATTCAACTTTCCATCACCGTCAAAATCTCCGAATGAAAGGCCATGCGTATAGGTTAGGCTTTCACCAGGATCTTTTATTTTGTAATTAAGGATAGTCTTGAACTCTTTCATGATAGTGTCATAACGAGCAACAACTGTCGGAATCCCTGAAAATTCTTCATAACTAGAACCGACAACTTTATAAATCATTTCATCCCGGCCATCATCGTCAAGATCGACAAATGAACGAAGTTGTGCATCCAATCGTGCCAACGTATCAAATTCCGATTGGACAGTGTATGGGAATGAATTCGGAGAAGATTGAGAATAAAGAAAATTACGAATATCCGGATAAGCACCCTTTTGAATCACAAAATCAACCAAGGCATCACCATCGACATTACCAGCAGCATGTCCTAAGACGAATGAGTCAGGTAAAAAAAATACTTGCTTGAATAACGTATCACTTCCCACTTCAAACCCAATAACTCCTTCATGGGACCAAGCATCTCCAACAGTATTACGCATTTTATTACCATAGAATTCATTTATCCCATTGTTGTTAGCATCAAGGATGACATACTTATTTGAAACAGAAAAATCCCCTAAAGGCAATTCAGCCATGAATCGATATTTGTTGTAATATGCCATAGTATCAAGATCGGCAAGAGTCAAAATCAAATCACCAGTATCACCAATTGATATTGTTGGTTGCTGTAGATTTTTAATTATTGCTGGGCCATTTCCGTGACGTAAGAAAATATTGTACTGATCGATAGTGCTTTGAGAAATGCCGTGTTGTCTCAGCAATGAAAGTTCATCGTCGAATTGTTGCAATAGACTTTCTTGACTTAATACAACAGAAACATTGAGCAGAATGACTAAAAGGCTTTTCATGGACATTGGGTATATTCCTTGATTATTAATTTGGGAAAAGAAATTGTTGATCTTCGAATTCACGTAAATCCAGTAAAATACTTCCGTGTATTGGTTCTAATAATTAAAAAATCAGTTTCGCACAACATCCCCCGCAAAAAGTTATGTTTGGAAATACATCGTATTGTTTGATGCTTAATATATGCTGGTGGAATTGCGACAAAAACGGTGTAAAAAGAATCGAGGTGGTTGCCTAATTGTGGTATAATCCGCCGGAGTAATAATTGCAAGCGGAAGTGAAACTGAAAAATAATACAGAGAATTTCATAACGATGCAAGAACGCACAGTCTGCGGGGGGGGGTACCATCATTATGGACTCAATAATCTTCAATTAAAAGAGGTTCACTTTTTTCGTATTCATACCAGTGTAATGCTGCTATGAAAATATTTGTGATGTAATATTATTGTTGGTCATTCATTTTTTAAATGTTTTAGAAGAGTGTAGAAGAGGTGCTGATAGGTGAAGTAATTGTGCATCGGATGATAGTGGGTAAAAGTGAAACAAAGATGTAAACTCTTGAATATTGGATAGTGTAAATTTTCGATGCCCGCCCGGCGTCCGTACACACTTCAAGATTCCTTCATCCGTCCACCGTTTTACAGTCGATTTACTCACGTGGAGCAATTTTGAAACAGTTTCAGTATTGAAGAGAATTTCATTCATCATATCGTTTCCTGTCCTCCCCGGTTTTCCAACAACTCCCGAAGTGTTTCCAGCAGTTTTTCCGTCAGGAATGGTTTTCGCAAAAATTCAATCTTTCCTGGAATGAGATTTGTCGGCATATCTTCCTCCATAATCGAACCGCTGATAATCAATATCTTGATCCCGGGCTTTAAAGATAAGAAGGTTTGCACCGCTGCATTCCCCCCTAATTTGGGCATATTCAGGTCACAAATAATTGCATCAATTTTCTCCCTATTTTTCTCGAATTGGCGGATTCCATCCAGGCCGTCGCGGGCAATTATCACAACGTATCCGGCCATTTCCAGCAATATCTTGGTAACTTCCACAAATGAATCTTCATCATCGATGATCAGTAGTGTCTCACCGTTCCCTTTGAATGGATCGGTGAGTTCGTCCGGTGTTTTCATGATTTCCTTTGTTTTCACTCTTTTTCAGGAAGAAATAGGTCTTCTTGGTTTCCCTTTGTAAGTTTTTTTTTTACCTTAAATCAATTGACTGGTGGGGGTGGAATTTGTCCAATCGGTTCCGCACAAATCGGTGCTTCGGTAGTGGTATCAACGGATAATGAAGTGGTTTCAACGGCATACCCAAGGGTTAATGCCAGGTACAAGGTTGTAAGAATTGTTGTCATATAAGCTCCTTTTATAATGAATTTTTTTGATAATACGCGTGACGCTGATTTGTCCTTGTACGTACATATATCCGAAAAATTTCCAAATTGGAGCCTCAGGGGAAAAATATTTTAACTTTTTTTTAGGCAATAATGACGGTCAATGCTTCGAAATTCTTCTGTTTTTGCGCTATTCTGGTTTTGATCAGTTCCAGCAGTGCTATATCTGCCGGTGATCGGAAAAAATTAGCGGAAGCGGATAGCCTGATACGACAAGCAGACCGTTGTTTTCAACGGTTAGAATATGACAGCGCACTTTTTTCATATCGCAGTGCTTCCAATCTGATCCAACAAGAAAAATCCCTTTCCTACTTACAATCCCAGATCGGTATATCGAATATCCTGTTACGTAAAGGTGATTTCGAAAATGCAATAATACTGCTGCAAAACGCGGAATCGATTGTCCTAGAAAAACAGTATTCACAATCTGCCGAAGCCGGCACCATCGATATGCTGTTGGGATTTTGTTTTCTGGTCAATGAACGGTTTGATACGGCGGAAACGTACTGTACCCGCGGACTTGCAACATTGATAGCGAATTATGGTGAACAGAGTGAAAAGACAGCATCCGCATATTATACATGTGGTGCCGTTCAAAAAGCGAAAGGAAACTACGATGCAGGAATCTCGTACTTTGAGCGCGCGCTCGCAATCCAACAATCACTGCAGTATATATCCAAATTGTCAATTGGAAATACTTTGCTGTTTCTTGGGATGATCCATGATGATAAGAATAAATTTGACGATGCAATTCACTACTACCATAAGGCGGACTCACTCTTTGCTCTTGTCGGGAGCAGCGGTACAATGAGCGCAGCATCGTGTAATTTGAACACGATGTCTTCATACAACAATAAAGGTGATTATCGGAATGCTTTAGTGTACGGTAAAAAGGCGTTGGCGATTTTAGAGTCAGCGAATTTGCAGGAACACGCAAATATGGCAAGCACCTTGTCCAAACTCGGCGAAGTGTATGCGAATCTTGGTGATTACAACAATGCGGTAGAATATTTTTCTCGGGCGCTCACCATATTTTCTACGAAATATCCTCAAAAAAAATCTGCTATCGGCGCGGTGTATCAGCGGTTGGGCGACATCTATTGGAAGATCGGTGAAAAACAGAAAGCGATACAGCAGTGCGAACTGGGGATGCGGTTGTACGAAGAAGCCTACGGCGAATATCATCCGCAGGCGGGATTTATGTATGAAGTACTTGCAGGTGTCTATTCGAATGCGGGACGCTATGATGACGCTGTCCGCTTTTATCATAAAGCGCTGGTTGCTCGTCAACGTGTCACGGATGTCGCCGCACGGAACGATATCGCAATGTTGCATGTATCGCTTGCGCATGCATGGTTACAGAAACATCAGCGTGATTCGGCCTTCGCCGAATTGCAGCGGGCAGCTTCAATTGAGAACACATCGTCCGAAAAAAATATCCTATTACTGGGACTTCTTCAACAACAGTACGGCGATTATTATGAACAGCAAGGCAACTATTCTCGTGCATTGCTTTCCTACAACATTGCTCTTAAAACATTGTCGCAGGATGATCGGTACGATGGAGAACAGAGAATTCCTTCCTTCGAGGGCAGCGTCAATAAGAAAGAATTATTATCTGTGCTATTGAACAAGGCCGGAGTTCTTGAAAAGATCTCTCGGAACAAGAAAGACCACAGTGCACTGCAGGCATCATTAGCGCACTATCAATCGGCGATGGATCTCCTGGACGATATCCGGAAGCATCTTTCATCCGACGCGTCGAAATTTTATGTCGCAGAGACCGGATCACAGATCTACCGGAACGGATGCCGCGTTGCATTAGTACTGTATAAAAAGACGAAAGATCGCGGGTATCTCGAACAGGCCTTCCTTGCTTCCGACCGCAGTAAAGGAAATGCCCTGATGGAACGACTATTCGACAACGAAGCGAAAGCCATCGGCGGTATACCGGATTCGCTGTTGGCCTATGAACAGGATTTGCTTAATATCGAGGCAAAGTCCGAATCACGAATGGCGCGACTGGTGAATGGTAAGGAAAAAAGGGAAGATCCGGAATTTGCCAAAATTCATGCGGAATATTTTTCTGCACGTCAACGGCACCAGGATTTGGTGGGATTGCTGGAACAATCCTATCCAAAGTATTTTGGATTGAAATATGGGAGGTATACACTTTCTCTTCCGCAGTTGCAACAGAAACTTGATCCGAACACCGTCATCGCGGAGTATATGATCGATAATGATTCGATCTATCTTTTTGCGGTGACGAAAAATTCTTTGTCTGTGAAAATACTCCGCAATACTGCGCGTATTAAGGAGTTGACAAAACAATTTTCCGCATCCTTAAAGACCTATGATACGGAAATGTTTTTCCGGACCGGCTACGATTTATACAATTCGGTACTCCAACCGATCGCAGCGGTGATCGGCCGCTCGTCGGACCTGCGCATCATACCGGATGGATTCCTGTATCACATTCCATTTGAATCGTTGCCGACAATGAGCTACAACGGCAGTGCATTCGATTTTTCAACTGCATCGTATGTTATTTCGAATCACGAAGTGACATACTCATATTCCACCGCGTTTGATTTGAAATTAAACGCTGGAACGGACAGAAAGTCCGCTGGACCGCAAAGCTTCATCGGTTTTGCGCCTGTGTTTAAGGATACGGGAAAGAACAGTGATTTTTTTGCCAACCGCTCGTTTGCAGAACGGAGCGGCATGTCCGATGTCCGTTCCATCACACTGGACGGGAAAACATTCAACGAATTAAAATATTCGGATGAGGAGATCACATCCATTGGAACAACCTTCCGGCAGCATGCGCTTTCCGCGGCGAGCTATTTGAATGAAGAAGCAACGGAAGAGAATTTCAAAACGTACGCTCCGTTATACGACATTGTTCATGTGGCAACCCACGGTTTCATCAATGAAAAGGATCCGAAACATTCGGCGGTGATATTCTCTCAGCCCGGACCAACGACCGCAGGGGAGGACGGGATTCTGCATCTGCATGAAACATTCAATCTGAATCTGAAAGCGAAACTGGTAGTGCTGAGCAGTTGTGAAAGCGGTATCGGTACTTTGGTGGACGGCGAAGGAATGATGGCCCTTTCGCGCGGTTTATTCTATGCCGGAGCAAAGAACATCATCGTTTCATTATGGAAGGTCTCCGACCGGCAGACCTATGTGCTGATGGATGAATTCTATAAGAATCTCGCATCCGGAAGCACGTACGCTGCTTCCCTGCGTGCTGCGAAACTCTCCATGATTCGTTCGAAGGATTCCGCATTCCCCGGCAAGTGGAGCGGATTCGTGCTGATCGGTCAATAGCCTACTTGACAAAAAATTTCCCCACGAACAGCAGATCATCGTTCGCCTCCAGTTTCCAATAGTACAATCCCGGTGCAAATGGTTTTGCCGTGACGAATGAATTTGCGTTCACTATTGATGTCAACACCGTCACCTCTTTATTCGAAAGGACTTTAATCTTCACCGGTGCTCCGTACGATTTCCAACGGAATGTGATGGGAGGGGCGACGATCGCCCCGATCTCCGGTGAAATAACTGTGATCGCTTCGGAGCGGAATTCACTTTGTACCAGATCATCCAAATTGGGAGACGGGGTAAAATTCATCGCATACTGATCACTCGTTGTTTTTGGAGAAGGTTTTTCAATCTCCTCAGCCAGAGTATCGGCAGGCAATGAATACCGGGCTGTTTCCGGCATACCATTCTTCTCATAAGAGGAGAGATAATAATAGAGTGTTCCGCCGAATATTCCGAAAAGGAAAAGCGCGGCGACACGATAGAAAGTGAATAACCGTTGTGGTTCCTTCGCTGACGCGTCCAGTGTAGGATGCTTCATCGTCCGGTCGATCCGGACTTCCTGCATGATCTCACACATTTCCAGCACTTGTGCCGCACATTCGGTACACTGCTCTACATGGTCCAAGATCTCGGTCGGAAGATCATCTGCCCGGTCCAGCAGTACAGAATCGACATACAATGCAATACCGGATTCATTCAGGTGATGTGTGTTGGTGAAGAACGTCTGTTCTGTCATGATGTGACCTGTGCTGTTATTGTTCGTTAATATATTGCTCAAAGAGTGTTTTCACCGTTTCAATCGTATGTGCTTTTTGCGGTGGTCTACCGTTCAACAGTGTTATGATTCTATGGATATGTTCGTTGGTCCATCGTCTTAATGAATCTGCGGAGAATGTTTTTTGCTCCTGGTTGATCATCTGCTGAACCAACCTCCCAAAATTTTCGATCTCCGGCGTTTTGTCGTAATACCGCAGACATTCCTTCAGCAATGTCGCACGCTCTTTGCGGGTGCTCCTGCTGAAACATCGATCCAGATCCTGCTTCGTCACTGGTATGCGAAAGTAGGTTTTTAAGCAAACAACAAGTTTATGTTGCTGCGTGCCGTACATTCGGAACAGAATACCCAGCCGGTTGGCTTCTTCCCGTATGAGAATCGAAGTGAAATTCCCGTCCACCATCAAATGAGCAGCGTCATGCAGCGGGATCGTTGCAACTGTCGCACGCTCCTGCTCAAACAAACGAATGCAAATATTGCGGATGACAACATTCATATACGTGACCAGCATAACGCTGTTATCGAAATTGTTTTGAATGCCGGGCAGCCGTTTAATCAGTTCCTCATTCACCGATTGAACGACGTCGCTGTAGTGATCCGGCAAGAACATCCCTTTCTTAATTTGATGCTTGACGATAATGGAGATGATGCGCTGACAACGCAGAATGAATTCGCCCGTGTCAGCGTGCAGCAGGGAGATATCTAAGAAATCGTCGTTCGTTGGCATTGCGTATAGCGGGATCATGATTGAGGATGCATGTCTGACGGTGAACTATGGTGTGCATCGAATATACAAACTGACCCGCATTGCCGCAACCTGGCGATGAAGATATCAACCGCTGTACATGTTGTCAACCTCCTCCCTGCGGCACATTTTTCCAGTGCACCGGAAGCAGTTGCTCTACTCCTTCGGAACTCTTTTGTTCGTCCGAAACAATCCGGACGATCTCCCAGCCGTATTGGCTTTTCTTTCCATAGTCATGTTTTGCGATAATATCACCCAGGTGATCGCGCTTGAAAAAATAAAAACCAAATTCATTTTGCGCTTTTTCCCACACGGCATTGATCGTGCGATTGTCGAAATGCTGCTGTTCTGTGACAGTAATGGTACGACTCATAGTTATATACCTCGATAATGGCGAAGTAATCAGATATTCTGTTGTTAAAGATCTAGTGCGTACAATGAATCGCTTTCGGTAACAGTCGGACACACTATGACTATCTGTATACATATATCCGGAAAAAACGGAAATTGGAGCCTGTGGCGGAATTATTTTTAAAATATTTCTCAAGAAAAGATTTGACAGGCGAAAAAACGTCATTTCAGAGGATTTTTTTTCAGAGACCCCGCTATGGTGGGACTCAAACAGCGAAGTTTTTAGCGGGAATCATTTCTGCAGACACCCATTTATCACTCGGGCGTAATTCACAAGTCCGTGGGATGAGTCCATACAAGCCTGCAGAATTACTCTTGGTGACGGGCATTCATTGCTTCTCAGGTGGATTTTGGGTAACTTTAAATCCATTTTTTGAGTGAATATGCGCGCAATTATTCCTGTGGCAGGGGTCGGCAGCCGGCTTCGTCCACATACATTCACGGTTCCAAAGGTCCTACTCAATGTTGCCGGAAAACCGATTATCGGCCACATTATGGATAAGATCATTGCCGAAGGCTTCGATTCTGCAACGATCATCGTGGGATATCTCGGCGATCTGATCAAGGAATACATCACGGGAAATTATAAGATCAAGGTCGATTTTGTCGAACAGGAAGAGCGGCTCGGTCTGGGACATGCCATTTATCTTTCTCGGCACACGATTTCTAAGGATCCCATCCTGATTATTTTGGGTGATACTGTGTTCGATGTCGATCTTGGGAAAATGATTAAGAGCGAGTATTCGACGATCGGAGTAAAAGAAGTTCAGGATCCGCGCCGATTTGGTGTAGCCGAAACGAAGGACGGATTCATCACGAAACTGGTTGAAAAGCCGGAACATCCGACCAGTAATCTGGCAATCGTCGGACTCTATTGTATCAAACATCCGGATATATTGATTGACTGTCTGAAAGAAAATATCAAACGCGATGTGCGAACGAAGAACGAATATCAATTAACGGACGGTCTGCAAGCGATGATTGAACGAGGTGAGCGATTGACGACGTTTTCCATTGAAGGCTGGTACGATTGCGGGAAACCGGAAACACTGTTAGAAACAAACCGTCACTTGCTGGAAGAGACGCAGACAAGCGGAGTCCATGAAGGCGTGGTGGTCATTCCGCCGGTCTTTATTGCACCGACGGCGAAGGTCGAACGCTCCGTGATTGGACCGTTTGCCACCATTGCGGACGGAGCCCGCGTGATCGATTCCATCGTGAAGAATTCCATCGTCAGCGAAAATGCGACGGTGGAGAAAGCGCTGTTGGACGATTCGATCGTCGGCAGCAATGCAATCATCACCGGCGGTTTTCGCAGGATTAACATTGGTGATTCATCGGAACTTGAATATCATTAACATGCGGGAAAGAGTTTTCCTGCTTTTCTACTTTTTTCAAACATCTAAACAGGAGTTTTTCATTAATGCGTTATCTTTTTACCTCTGAGTCGGTTTCCGAGGGACACCCCGATAAAGTTGCCGATCAAATTTCTGATGCCATACTCGATGCTCTGTTGACACAGGATAAATATTCACGTGTCGCGTGCGAAACGTTGGTCACCACCGGACAGGTGGTTGTAGCAGGCGAAGTAACGACGAATGCCTATATCGATATCCATGAAGTAGTTCGCAGTACGATCAAAGAGATTGGATATACAAAAGCGGAATATAAATTCGATGCCGAATCGTGCGGCATTCTGAATGCCATTCATTCGCAATCACCGGATATCGCCATGGGCGTGAACACCGGCGGCGCAGGCGACCAGGGAATGATGTTCGGATATGCAAATAACGAAACTCCGGAGTTGATGCCCGCACCAATCATGTACGCACACCAGTTGGTGAAAAAACTTGCTGATATCCGAAAGAAGAATCCAAAATTGATGCCGTATCTTCGTCCCGATGCAAAATCGCAGGTAACAATAGAGTACGAAGGCCGTAAGCCGATTCGTGTGGATGCCGTTGTGATCTCCACCCAGCACGATCCAACTGTGTCACAGAAGAAGATCAAGGATGACATTATTAATAATGTCATCAAGAAAGTGATCCCTGCGCGTTTCCTGGATAAGAAAACAAAATATTATGTGAACCCCACCGGCAATTTCGTCATCGGCGGACCTCATGGAGACAGCGGGCTGACGGGACGCAAAATCATTGTCGACACCTACGGCGGACGTGCACCGCACGGCGGCGGAGCCTTCTCCGGTAAGGATCCCTCTAAAGTGGATCGCAGCGCGGCATATGCGACGCGTCACCTTGCAAAGAATGTTGTTGCTGCAGGACTTGCCGAAGAATGTCAGATCCAGGTTGCATATGCCATCGGCGTTGCGGAACCGGTCTCCATCTATGTGCAGACCTTCGGTACCGGTGTAATGCCCGATGCCGAGATCTCGAAAATCCTCGTGAAGAATGTCGACATGACACCGCGCGGAATTATTAAGCGATTGAACCTCTTGCGCCCTGTATACAAGAAATCTGCTGCGTATGGTCATTTCGGCCGAAATGAATTCTCATGGGAACAATTGGATCTGGTTTCAACGTTACGAAAAGCAGCTAAATAAATGTTCGGCGGCTGCCTGCTGTCGATGTCTACCAACGAATCCTGTCTCGATGGAATACTGTTGAGATAAGATGAAATTCACAATCAAAGGAGCAACAATGAGTGCAGTTATGGACGAAGCAGTGGCAAAGAAGTTTACCAAGCCATCACTTCCGTATAAAGTAAAAGATATTTCGCTGGCAACATGGGGCCGCAAAGAGATTACACTGGCAGAAGCGGAAATGCCCGGACTTATGGCGATTCGTGAAGAGTTCAAAGGGAAGAATCCGTTAAAAGGCGCCCGCATTGCCGGATGCCTGCACATGACAATCCAAACCGCAGTGCTGATCGAAACGTTGATCGATCTTGGCGCGGAAGTATCGTGGTCTTCGTGCAACATCTTTTCCACACAGGACCATGCTGCGGCTGCCATCGCGGCAGCAGGTATTCCGGTCTATGCATGGAAGGAAATGAGCGCAGAAGAATTCGATTGGTGCATTGAACAGACATTGCATGCGTTCAAGGACGGCAAACCGCTGAACATGATCCTTGACGATGGCGGCGATTTGACAAACATGGTGTTCGATAAATACCCCGAACTCGCGGCAGGGATCAAAGGCCTTTCCGAAGAAACGACAACAGGCGTTCATCGTTTGTATGAACGGATGAAAAACGGTACACTGCTGATGCCCGCGATTAATGTGAACGATTCTGTCACAAAATCGAAGTTCGACAACAAATACGGATGCCGCGAATCGCTGGTTGATGCGATCCGCCGCGCAACGGATCTGATGCTCGCCGGTAAGGTTGCAGTTGTGGCTGGTTTCGGTGATGTGGGGAAGGGATCGGCGGACTCGTTACGAGATGCAAAAGTTCGCGTGATCGTCACAGAGATCGATCCTATCTGTGCTCTTCAGGCGGCGATGGAAGGCTACGAAGTAAAACGAATGGACGAAGCGGTGAAAGAAGCCGACATTATTGTTACCACCACCGGAAACAAAAACATCATCACTGCGAAGCACTTTAAAGCGATGAAACACAATGCCATCGTCTGCAATATCGGTCACTTTGATATTGAGATCGATATGGCTTGGCTGAATGCGAATTACGGAAAGACAAAAGATACCATCAAACCGCAAGTGGATAAATATACCATCGACGGCAAGGATATTATCGTGCTGGCGGAAGGACGTCTTGTCAATCTCGGCTGCGCGATGGGACATCCGTCATTCGTCATGTCCAACTCATTCTCCAATCAGGTGCTCGCCCAGTTAGAATTGTGGAATCACTCGGAAAAATATGAGAAAAAGGTTTACACACTTCCTAAGCATCTGGACGAGAAGGTTGCACGCCTGCACTTGAAGAAGATCGGCGTGGAGCTCGACGTTCTGACGGAAGATCAGGCGCAATATATCGGCGTAGCGGTTGAAGGACCGTATAAACCCGAATATTATCGATACTGATTTTTTCTGGTATGAAAACCTTAATCCCCGGAGCGTACGCTTCGGGGATTTTTTTTTCCTGTACCGGTTTTATCGGTCCTTCATCACGTTCGCATACCGTTCATTTAGCGCAAGCCATGCCTTCACATTCTTTGGATGGACCCAGTCATTTCCGATCTCTTTCCATTCCCGCAGGGTATGGGGCAGTCCGATGCTGTCCACGAAATGTTCCTCAACAATGAAATATTGATTCTTAAACGGAAGTAAATATCCCCTTCCTTCCCCCAGAACCTTTTTTGCCTGCGAATATTTCGCGAACCAGATGTTCCAGTATGTTGTGAATCCTTTCGGATAGAACTGCTCTTTAATCTCTGCAAGAGGAGAATTTTCCGCAGCGTTATCCAACGCAGATTTCAAATCATTCCATGATTCGTAACCGTTCTCAACAGCAATAACATTGAATGCATGTTTCAACTGCAGATCATTCAAAGCATTGTTATCATCGGCAGTAAGGGTTGCGAACGATGATAATTGTCGAAACCGGTCAACAGCATTTTCCTGCGAGTCATTCTGATCAATCACATCGGTTTTTGCAGAAAGGGTCGAAGCGTGACTTTGCTGAACGATCTTTAATAACAGCGACGCTTCGTTTTTGAGATATTCGTAATGTGTGTGAAATATATTCATACAAACTCCTTTTGTTCTATCTCGTGCCCTCGGTTGATAGATGGCGAGGCCGCAGCTTTGCCGGAAGTTTTAGAATATATGTCTGGTCGAATGGTGCAAGATGAGGTTCTCTTTTAGGGCAAAGGCGTTCTTGCAAACCTGATGAACAAATGTACTGAAAAATTGCCCAAAATCCATAGGAAATATTCCCCCCGTCGATTTTCACATTACCGTCGCACGTTGAACTATTTATGACTATTTTAATGTTATAGAATGTGTCTTTATACTATTACTTTAAGGATCGTTCAATGAAGAAAATTGCAATAATAATTTTAACCGTTTTTATCGCCGCCGGAACGATTTCGGCGCAGGAGAAATCAAAGAACATGAGTGCGCCCATTTACAGCTTCACCATGAAAACACTCGAGGGGAAAGAAAGATCTCTCGCAGAATATAAGGGGAAAGTGATCATGGTCGTGAATACCGCGTCGTTTTGCGGGTATACGCCGCAATACAAGGATCTGGAAGCGGTGTACAAACAATACAAGGATCTGGGATTTGTAATCATCGGTTTTCCGGCGAACAATTTTGGTAAACAGGAACCCGGGAACGATGGAGACATTGCAACATTCTGTGAACGCAATTACGGCGTGACCTTTCCGATGTTCAGCAAGATCAGCGTGAAAGGGAGTGATATTCATCCCTTGTATAAATACCTGACGACTGAAACACCGTACAAAGAGGAGATCGCCTGGAATTTCACGAAATTCCTTATCGATAAGAACGGCAAAGTGGCCGCGAAATTTCCGTCAAAAGTGAAACCGAATGAAAAAGAAGTTCTCGCAAAGATCGACGAACTTCTTTCACAGAACCAATAATTCCATTTCATACGCATTTGTCCGATCGTCGCGATCGAAGAAAGGATCGTCAAAAAGGAAACCGGGAAAACGGTTTCCTTTTTTATTATATTTAAACACCATGATGAAAATAATTGATGTACGAAAGAAGAAGATCGCAGCGATCCGATCAATATCGGGACCGTCGGACAATTCAACTATTGAAGCAGTAGTCGCACAGATTCTCCGTCGTGTTCAAAAAGATGGCGATACTGCTCTGCGCTATTATGCCAAAAAATTTGATAATGCATCATTGAATTCCATTCTGGTTAAGGAAAAAGAGATTGATGCAGCCCGCAAAAAGGCCGACAAGAGATTTATCCGGATCCTGAATGCGGCAGCAGCGAATATCCGAAAATTCCACCAGGCACAGGTGCGCGCGCCGTTTACTATTAAAGTGAAGGATGCTTCACGGCTTAGGCAGATCTATCGGCCGATAGAAAAAGTAGGTGTGTATGTTCCTGGCGGGAAAGCGGTGTATCCTTCCACCGTCTTGATGAATATAATTCCAGCGCAAGTGGCGGGAGTAAAAGAGATCCACCTTGTTTCACCGCCGGACAAAGAGGGGAATATCCATCCGGATGTACTCCTTGCCGCTTCTTTACTAGGAATAAAAAATGTTTACAGAGTCGGCGGCGCTCAGGCAATCGCAGCGCTTGCATACGGAACGAAATCCATTCCTGCCGTAGACATGATCGTCGGACCGGGAAATATCTTTGTCGCTACTGCTAAAAAGATGGTATACGGTACCGTCGGTATTGATGGATTTGCCGGCCCCAGTGAAGTGGTGATTCTTGCGGATGCTTCCGCCAATCCAACGTTTATTGCATCCGATCTGTTAGCGCAGGCAGAACATGACGAGCGCTCTGTCCCATTGCTGGTAACACCGAGCAGAACGCTGGCGACTACGGTGAATCAAGAATTGAGAAGGCTTCTGGACACACAGCCGAGAAAACACATCCTGGCGAAATCGCTTCAGGGACAGGGCAGGATATATCTTGTTTCATCGCTGCAACAAGGTATTGCGGTGACCAACGCCCTTGCGCCGGAACATTTGGAAATTATTACTACCAACGATGAAATGATATTGCAGCATATCCACCATGCCGGATCCATATTCCTCGGGAACTATTCTCCTGTTGCGATCGGTGACTATTTTGCAGGACCCAATCATGTGCTGCCGACCGACCGGACCGCACGGTTTGCCTCACCGTTGTCTGTCGACAACTTCATCAAAAAATCGAGCGTGATCCGTTATTCACAAAAAAGAATGAAAGCCGTTGCGGACGATGTGGCCTTTTTTGCTGAACGGGAGGGACTAACGGCGCATGCACTTTCATTACGATTAAGAAAAAAACAATAAGCAAATGACATTCATTCAAAACATAAAATCATCAGTACAGGCACTGGAAGCCTACTCGGTAAAAAGTAAACCAATTTCACCAGATCTTATCAAGCTCAACCAGAATGAAAATCCATTCGATCTTCCGGAGCAAATGAAACGGGAATTGGTCGAAGAGTTCCTTCAACAACCGTGGAATAGGTATCCCGATGTTTTCCCTGCAAAACTGATCGAAGCGCTGTCGCAATTTGTCGGTATTCCTATGGAGAGCATCATCGCAGCAAATGGATCGAATGAATTAATGTATTCGGCGCTCATGGCGATTGTTTCCAAAGGAACAAAAGTTCTGATCCCGGCTCCGACATTTTTTCTGTACGAAAAGATTGTCAGGATTCTTGAAGGTGAATTGGTTAGCGTTCCGGCAAAGCCCGACCTGTCGTTTGATGTGGAACGAATTCTCGCAACAGCGGTAAAAGAACGGCCGTCACTGATCATTCTGAATTCTCCCAATAGTCCGACGGGACAGATGCTGACGCTCGAAAATATCGAACGCATCATTACGGGTACGGATGCGATGATCTTGGTGGACGAAGCATACATCGAATTTGCCGATATGCCTTCTGTGCTGCCGCTTCTGCAGAGGTATGACCGGCTCATCATCCTGAGAACATTCTCCAAAGCATTTTCTCTTGCTGGATTACGAATAGGTTATTTACTTGCCCAACCAGCAGTGTGCTCCGAACTCTTGAAGCCAAAGATCCCGTTTACAGTCAACAATTTATCAATGGCAGCAGCGGTAAGGGTGATGAAGGAAAAGAAATTGATTTCCGAACGAATTCAATACATTAAACAGCAAAAAGAGAAATTGTTTAAGGAGTTGTCGATAACCGACGGAATCAAAGTCTTTTCTTCACAGACAAATTTTCTTATCTTTCAACCAATGAATAATGCACAGCAACTGTTTGATAATTTGCTTACGGAGAATGTTTTGATCCGCGATGTCAGTTCGTATCCGCTGCTGGAAAATACATTGCGGGTGAATGCCGGTACGGAATCGGAAAATAAACTGTTCCTGGCAGCCGTGCACAAATATTTGAAATAGCTGGATAATCTGGATTGATTCTGTTCTGGTAATCCACTCACACACAGGAGTTCAATGAAGATCTTAGTTCTGGTAAACCATGTTCCCGATACGGAAACGAAAGTGAAGGTCGGCGCAGATGGAAAAGTAATCGATCCTACAGGGGTCAACTACATGCTAAATCCATACGATGAATTCGGCGTTGAAGAAGCGTTAAAAACAAAACAGCAATTCGGCGGAGAAGTGTTGGTTGTTTCGCTGGGTGGCGATTCCAATAAAGAGACGCTCCGCAAGGCGCTGGCAATGGGATGTGATAAGGCGGTTCTGTTAAAGGATGCAGTTTCTCGTGATTCCTACGCAGTGGCATTCGCGCTGGCTGAATATGCAAAGGAATATGGACCCGACATCATCTTCTGTGGAAAACAATCGATCGACTATGATAATGCACAGGTCGGCGGCTTGGTAGCGGAAATGCTCGGCATTCCGTCGGTATCAGTCGTTGTAAAATTGACGATCAATGAGAGGAACATCATCGCGGAACGAGAAATTGAAGGAGGACATGAAATAATTCATGCAACCCTCCCCGCGCTCATCAGTGCTCAAAAGGGATTGAACGAACCGCGCTATCCTTCGCTGAAAGGAATCATGGACGCGAAACGGAAACCGATCGAAGAGAAAGCGCCTGCAGCGGCAGACTCTCGAGTTGAAGTAAACGGAATGAGCAAACCTCCTGCGAAAGCACAGGGAAAGATCGTCGGTGCGGATGCAACCGCTGCTGCCGAATTGGTCCGCTTATTGCATGAAGAAGCCAAAGTGATCTAATCATTTAATTCGGAAAAGTATTTATGAAAATTTTAGCATTTGCGGAACAGCGGAACGGTCAATTCAAAAAAACTGCGTTTGAAGTAGTCAAAGCTGCAAAAACAGTTTCCGATCAATTGCAGGGAGAAACAATTGCGGTCGTCATTGGCAACGGTTGTGCATCGATCGCAGATCAACTCGGCGGGTTTGGCGCGGCGAGAGTGATTGTTGTGGATGACCCACGTCTCGAATTATACTCGGCAACAGCATACGCAAAGATTATTGCAGAAGTAGCAAAAACAGAATCAGCGGAAATAGTTTTCCTGCCCGCGAGCGAAATGGGCAAGGATGTCGCACCACGCGTTGCCGTGAAACTCGGCGCAGGTCTCGCGGCTGGCTGCACCGCTGTCAAAATCAACCAAGGAACCATCACAGCAACCAGGCCTGTGTATGCAGGTAAGGGATTGCTCGAAGTTTCCGTAAAAACGGCAACAAAAGTCTTCACCTTGCGGCCGAATGTTTTCACCGCCGGACCATCGAACGGTTCTGCGGCAACCGTGGAATCAAAAAAGTTCGACCTCTCCGATACGGATTTTTCTGTTATGGTCAAAGAAGTAAAGACGGCAAGCGGAAAAAAAGATGTTGCTGAAGCGGATATTATCGTTTCGGGCGGAAGAGGATTGAAAGGTCCGGAACATTTCAACATGATCGAAGATCTTGCTGGTGCTTTGGGTGCAGCGGTGGGTGCTTCGCGAGCGGTTGTTGATGCGGGATGGCGTCCGCATGATGAACAAGTTGGACAAACAGGCAAGACCGTTTCTCCCTCGCTGTACGTGGCAGTTGCAATTTCCGGTGCCGTGCAACATCTTGCAGGAATGTCATCGTCAAAATACATCGTTGCCATTAATAAGGACAAGGATGCACCAATCTTATCAGTTGCAGACTATGCAATTGTCGGAGATGCATTCGAAGTTGTTCCGGCATTGACTGCGGAAGTGAAGAAATTACTCGGTAAGTGATACAGCGTATTGCACCTCGCTTTGGAAATTGATATACTCGAAATATCGAAGAATTAGGAGTAACATAGTGGAGAAAGTTCAAGTTGACATACTCGGTTTATCGACAAGTCCGTCGAGCGCCGGTGCGTATGCATTGATCTTGAAGGAAACAAATGGAAAGCGGAAGCTGCCGATCATCATCGGTGCGTTTGAAGCTCAATCAATTGCATTGGAATTGGAAGGAATGAAACCGCCGCGTCCGCTCACGCACGATCTAATGAGGAATATCATTGATACGTTCGCCGTGTCGCTGAATGAAGTATGCATCAATGAACTTCGGGACGGCACGTTCTACGCAAAACTGACGATCGAAGGATTAAGCGATATCCAGGAAGTCGACTCACGTCCCAGCGATGCGATCGCTCTGGCAGTGCGCTATGGCGCACCGATCTATGTCGGCGAAGAGGTCCTGAACGAAGCAGGTGTCATCTCTGAGGATGACGAAGAAACGGAAGAAACAGCGACCAAAGAAGAACCGGAACAAACGCAAAAACCTTTATCGAAACTCGAACAATTACAATCGTCGTTGAAAGAAGCTATTGAAAAAGAGGATTATGAAAAGGCGGCTAAGCTTCGGGACGATATTAGGAAACTGGGAATAATGGATCAATAAAAAAACCGCGAAAGCGGTTTTTTATTTCAGTAAAGCGAGCATTTCTTTTACAGCCTGCTCCAAACCCACAAAAGCAGCGCGCGAAATTATCGCATGACCGATGCTCATCTCATCGATAGGAGAACTCGTTGAAACTGCCTGCACGTTACGGTAATTCAATCCATGTCCTGCATTGACCTCCAGGCCAATCTGTTTTCCGAATTGTGCTGCATTGATAATTTCCATCAAAGTCCGTTGAACATCCCCGGCGTTTCGCGCTTCTGCATATTCTCCAGTGTGAATTTCAATCATGTCGGCACCAATCTCCTTTGATGTTTCGATGTGTTGCTGCAAAGGATTGATAAATAAACTGACCGGGATCTTTTTAGAATGGAACTGCTGAATGACATGTCTCAACCGTTCCTTTTGTGCAAGCACTTCCAGTCCGCCTTCGGTCGTCAATTCCTGCCGTTTTTCCGGTACGAGTGTCACAAGATCGGGAACAACTTCCATCGCAATTCGTACGATCTCCTCGGAGGCGCCCATTTCAAGATCAAGTTTTGTGGAAATTGATTCCCGTAATTTCCAAACATCATGATCTTTAATATGTCGGCGGTCTTCTCGTAAATGAACAACAATACCGTCCGCACCGGCTCGTTCGCACGCGATTGCCGCTTCCACCGGATTTGGTTCCGTTCCACCGCGCGCATTTCGAAGCGTCGCGATATGGTCAATATTTATACAAAGTCTCATTGTTCTTCGTAAAAATTACATAAATTCATCGATTATTCAAAGTATTTGCGTCAGCAGTTCCGTAACTTTTTATTCCACAGGTCGTAGAAAAGTGACACAAATTCGACGGAGTTTCCCATGAAACAATTATACACACTCGTACTTTTCCTCTGTTTTCTCCTTCCACTTGCAACCGCTCAGGATGATGTCGACAAACATAGAATCGATCAAACAGCAGATAATTTCGGAGAATTTGTTGAAAGCCTCGTCGAACAAATAGAAACACAAGTAGATCGGATCGTTGATGAGCGGTCACCGCGGAGCGAATATTATTCAGATGTAGATCAGGATAAAGAAAAGAATACACCCTCTCTTTCTTCAGACGCAATCACGTTCAATGGAGATACAGAAATAGCAGAACAGGATACGGTTCAAGGCGACCTGGTTGTAAAGAATGGTACATTAACTGTTCGAGGAACTGTTACGGGAGATGTTCTGGTTGTCAATGGTGATATCGAATTGAAGAGTTCATCGAAAGTGTATGGGAATGTCCGCGCGATGAATGGTGGGATCAACAAAGACGATGGAGCATTTGTTGAAGGGTATACCGAGCAATCCTCATCCACTTCAAAGAGAAGCTACAATCGTAAAAAGACTTACAGAACAAAATATTCCTATTCCTTCACTCCATATTTTTGGAACAAAGAGAATGTCATCGATGATAATTTCCTTTTCCGCTATAATCGCGTTGAAGGATTCTTCTTCGGTTTTGGCTCGGAGAAAAAATTCTATTGGGACGGAAGCAAAAGAGTTTCTGGATACGGGTCTTTTGGATATGGATTTGCTTCGCACAAATGGCGATTGCAACTTGGTCTAGATAGACAGTATGCCGTATCTGATGAAGAACTCTACGAAATCGGTGCGGAAGGTCATAGCGTTACGGACACAAAGGATGAATGGGTGATGAATCTTGCGGAGAATAATCTTACTGCATTGTTCTTCAGGGAGGATTTCAGAGATTATTATCAACGGGAAGGTTTTTCCTTGCATACAGCCCGCTATACGAAAAGCGGCGATGTCTCCACGATGATTGATGTACGATTTTTGAATGATCGTTATGCGTCTATGTTCAACACAGCGCAATGGGCAGTCTTTGGGGGCAGTTCCTTCCGTTCAAATCCTGCGGTCAATGTTGGAACGATGAAAAGCGTCACAGTAAGTGCTGGAGTCAGTACCGTTGAAAAATACAGATATCATTCAGAAGGCTGGAACATTTTTGCGCGGGGCGAGTACGGCGGGAATGAACTGGGTGGAGATTACTCGTTTACACAGACGATTGTTGATCTACGTCGCTTCCAACCGGTGATAGACGAAGACCAGATTAATATGAGAATCCGCGCCGGGTCGCTGGGTGGTGCTCCAATTGCACAAAAAGTATTCGAACTTGGAGGAGCGAACACACTCCCGGCATTCGGTTTCAAGGAATTCTCGGGTAACAGAATGGTGTTGGCAAACGTGGAATATAGAATGACCGGAGATTGGATCGACGAAATTTTCTTCTGGCCCGGCAGTTTAAATCTGATCGCATTTGGTGATGCAGGCGCTGTCGCCACGACAAGTACCAAACAGGAAGTGTATCAAGGATTCGATGCGATCACATCGAACACGGTGAAATCAGATTACGGTGTTGCAATCTCATGGCATGATGGAGATGCTCGTTTAGGATTTGCATGGAGAACGGATAAACAAGCACCGGTATCCATTTTCTTCCGGTTACACCGGGCATTCTGATTGGTCGAAATAAATATCTGCAAAAATGCCTCTGTCACGACAGAGGCATTTTTATTTTCTGACCACATATTGGATTTTCTCCGGATCGATCTGTACAATCTGAACGTTGTCCGGTCCTACAATATTCGCCTGCATCAAACCGCTAGTATCCAGTAAAATCGATTTGTAATCGATGAAAGCATAAAAATCCTTAGCCGATAGGTTGGCGACGTTATTGACGCCAGAGCGTACTATGATCGATACTTTAGGCGGTATAAGTACTACCTTTCTGCTTTCGGGAGCCTGAAGAATTTCGACGGAGATATCGTTGATGGTCTTCTCGGCGATCGGTTGAACATCAAAAAAGACATGGACATTACTTATTGGGCGAGCAATTTCAAATTGCAGTGAGTCTGTCAACGGAATATCTACATCCACAGGAGAGTTGATGTCAAACAAATGAATTGTCTCAGTTTGCCACCGGTGAATATTCTCTAACAGTGAACGTGCCCCGGTTACCACAATGCTGTCCGGTGATGATTTTACTTTTCCCACAATTCCAAAACCATCCCGAAATTCTGCTTTCACTATTGGCACGACAGGAACTTTCTTCGATACTTTTTCATCTAACTGAACGATCAGCGTTTCAGGTGAAGAATCCATCACGCGAATATCACTGGATAAATTCACTCGTTCGTTGAGATCACGAGAAGTGAGAAGAAGGCTCTTCCTGGAAAGGGACTTGAAATCGATCGTATAGTACAGGTTAGGTGTCAAGAGAGTGTTTAGTAACTGCCAACCGGTGCCTTGTACGCTAATCTGTACCGTGGTCGGTAATGGAATTGCAATCGCCTGGTTTTGCCGCAGATTTTCCACTTTTACCGGAACATCGATGGAAATTTTGAATTGATTCCCCAAATTGACCGACACCCAAACAATAAAGGCAAAGATCAATGAAAAAAGGACAATCGGAAATTTTCGCTCAGTCATATACATGTGGAGAAAATATAACGACGCTATGTTGCAGAATCAATTGGAAAGTTGGTTGTAGTAATTGACATTCGCTTCGTCAATATTATCCTGACCGTACGTTATAACGGCAGAGCATCATTGACTGCGGCGCTTTTACTTTGTATCTCTGCGGATTTTATCCTATTTTCATTTAATAAATTTTATCGATTTTTCATAACTACAGTTGAATATTATGGCAATAATGAAAAAAGGAAAACCGTCCAAACAAAAATCCGAAAGTCAGCTGATCCCGCCGAAGTTTCAACATGCTGCGTCGATAGCAGTGATTTTTTTCTCTTTAATCATTTTCTTTCATGATGTAGTGTTTGAAGGAAAGGTGTTCGGTGCCGCCGATACCATCGCATCAAAAAGTTTTGAAACACTGATCGATGATGCGATGCAGGCAGATGAGGCGCCATTATGGAATCCGTATATTTTTTGCGGAATGCCTGGCGTTGGCAGTATGATGGTGCACGGCAGCCGTATGTATGATGTTTCCGCATACTTGTTGGGGTGGGCGCAAAACTTTTTTGCATTCATCGTGAACAATAAAGATATCGGGTGGCAATTGATGTATTATTTCATTCTTGGATGCGGATTTTACTGGTTTGTGTACGATAAACTGCAAAATAAGATTGCAGCATTGATTTCAGCGCTGGCAGTAACGCATACAACGTATATAATAATTCTGGTCATGGTCGGCCATATGACCAAAGTTCCAGTAGTAGCATTTTTTCCATTTATTTTTCTGATTCTCGAGCGTCTCCGCGAGAAATTTTCATTGATATTGTCATTGTTGCTGACTCTGCTCGTGCACTTTATGTTCCTACCCGGCCATATTCAAATGATTTTTTACTGCTATCTTGCCTTTGGACTGTATTATCTATTTTTCTTTATACGTGCCATAATAAAAAAGGAACGCTGGCAGGGCATTATCAGATCAGGATTGGTATTTGCCGCAGCTTCGATATTGGCTTTTGCAATGACTGGGGATCAATATCTTTCGACACTGGAATATTCTAAGTATTCAACACGCGGCGCCGATTCCATTATCCCTTCACCAAAACAACAGGAGATTGGGAATTCAAATGGAGGACTGGACTATGAGTATGCAACGAATTGGTCATTTTCCCCTGGTGAGATGCTGACATTCTTTATTCCATCATCCCATGGTTTCGGATGGTTCAATTACCAGGGGGCCTTGTCGCAGAATCAAGAAATGCGTTTGAATACGTACTTCGGCAATATGCCATTCACGGATGCACCGCAGTATATGGGCGTTGTGATTGTGATTCTGGGTGGAATAGGTTTTTGGAGGAATCGGAAAGATCCATTCGTACAATATGCCGGTCTTGTCATTTTTCTTTCATTGATCATTTCGTTCGGGAAAGAATTTCCGCTGCTGTATGATTTGATGTTCAATTATTTCCCGATGTTCAATAAGTTCCGTATCCCTTCAATGATACTGATTCTTGTCCAGTTATTGATGCCTGTCCTCGCCGGCTACGGCATCGCTACGCTAATGAACGATGCGGAAGAATCAAATGTGAAAAGGAACGTACAGTTCCGCTATGCGTTGTTTGGTGTGGGCGGTCTGCTGATCCTTTCCCTCATCGCGAAAAACATTTTTATCTCATTCTACGATATGATATTTTCTCAGCAGGAAATCATACAGAACCTTTCACGGTCGTACCAACCGAATCCAACGGTGATGAACGAACTGTACAGAGTCATTACGGACATGGTCTCGACAGACATTACGTTTGGTCTCATGTTCACGCTGATTTCGTTGGGGGCATTGTATTTGTATCATCAAAAGAAATTATCGATCACGGTGTTAACAGGAGTTCTAGTCGTGATAGTATTGTCTGACCTGTGGCGGGTGAATTATAAACCGATGGATACGAAACCGCATCGTGAAGTGCAAAGTACATTTTCTACACCGGAGTATGTTCACTTCCTAAAACAGGATACAACAATGTTCCGCACGCTGGAATTTGAGAACGGACAACCTCCGTATAATAATACACTCGCGTACTGGAAAATTCAAAGTGCGTATGGATATTCCGGAACAAAAATGCGCCAGGTGCAGGATATGTTCGATGTGATCGGATTGGGAAATCCGCTCATGTGGGGATTGATGAATGTGAAATATATTCTTTCAGACCGTCCCGATTCCAATAACATTTTGCTGCCGGTCTATTCCGGTTCCGGAAAGAATGTGCTATTCAACCGAGCAGCATTGCCGCGTACCTTTTTTGTGAACCGTTATGCAGTGGCAACCGGTATTGAGATTCTGCAAAATATAAAATCGATGTCGTTTGATCCGCGTGATGTTGCCTATGTTATGGAAGATCCGGGATTGAAAATAGATCCGCCCCAAACTGAGGCGAAAGCAGATTACAAAAAATTTGGAATGCACGATGTGGAATTATCTGTAACGGCCACGGGAAATAATCTTCTGTTTATAAGCGAAACGTGGTATCCGGAAGGATGGAAAGCATATATTGACGGGGAAGAGACACAGATCTATCGGCTGAATTATATGTTTCGTGGTGTTGTAGTGCCGCAGGGAGAGCATACGGTGACAATGAAATACTCCTCTACCGCATATTCTTTAGGAAAACAGTTGAGTATGTGGATTAACCTATTGTTGTTGGGGGGGATTGGGTATATTTGGGTGATGTATCTTGTAAAACTCCGTGGTAAAAAAGAAGTGCAGAAATAACTGCAGCAGTTAATTATCCTGCAATTAAGAATTCTTGATTGGATATGTAAATTTTTGAGTTATAGATCTCCCTTTGTTCTGCTGTTTCAATACCACGTATTTACGTGATTGTAATATAGTGCATAATTTAATAGTTTGTTCAACAAGGCAATAGCGACAACATTTCTCTCTAACAATCAGTAATAGTCAACAATAGGATAATGCTGACAATAATTGCGACTACCGCTTGCATATTCTATCGTAGCCTCGAAAAACCAACTCTGGACAATTATGAAAAAGTTCGTTCCTTTCATTGCTCTTATTCTTACAGTGTCGATTAGTGACGCTCAATATAAAATGTATATCAACACAATCTCAGGAAAAGTTGATTCGCTTCAACTGTCCCAGATAATAAATGTCGGTTTTCAATCATCGCCAGGGTATGACTCAACAATAACGCTGTGGGAAGATCATCCCGGAAATCCTATTCTCCGTAAATCAAAGTATGATGCAATTAGTACGGGTATATACATACCGCATTTGCTCTATACTGATAGTTCCTATAAAATGTGGTTTTCATTAAGATCGCCCAACGGCGGAGTTGGATATGCAGCTTCAGTTGATGGAGTTCAATGGACTCATATTGACAAACGTTCGGTTCTAGAGGCTGATTCTACTAGTTCCTGGGATAGTCTTTTAGTTGCAGCAGGACCGGTTATAAAAAAGGATACGTTATATCATATGTTCTATACGGGATATGATGGTATAATGCTTCGAATTGGACTTGCAATTTCTTCAGACGGTATCAACTGGATTAAAAACCAAAGTCCCGTTTTGTCGCCAACCGAATCTTGGGAAACAAATAACATTGGTGCAACGAGTGTCATAAAAACTGATAGCCTATTTTACCTGTACTACCACGGTGTCAACGAACAAAGCAAAACAGCAATTGGAGTAGCTACATCGCTGGATGGAATAACATGGACAAAATATGGCGGAAATCCTATTCTTACCGCATCCGAGCCATGGGAAGGTGGTGAAATCTATTTCCCCTCTGTTATTAAAGATAGCGAAAGCTACAAAATGGTCTATGCCTCACGAAACACAAATGGTTTTGGTATGGCATCCTCATTTGACGGAAAATCATGGTCGAAAATATCTTCAACCCCATTCTTCAGCCTCCAGACTTCGCAAATCCCATGGGCGAATAGTATTGGATATCCCTGCTTTATTAACATCGGGGACAAATATAGAGTTTATTATGCTGGCGTTCTTATCAGCGGACCTGAATATGATGCCATTGGATTTACAGAACCGCAGAAACAATCTATTTCTTTACGTCCAACCGATTCCATGTTTGTTGAAATGTACAATGGAATGAAACTGTGGTATTCAGTCACCGAGATTCATGAAATTACATTCTCATCCGAAGTGATAACCGGAAGAGAACAACAATTGATCCAACATATTGTCTCCTCATTTGCATTGCGTCAGAATTATCCCAATCCTTTTAATCCGAGCACAACTATTGAATATTCGATTCCTGATCGAGGCAATGTTCATGTGAATATTTATGACATCCAGGGTCGTTTGGTGAGCATATTGGAACAGACACCTAAGGAGGCGGGAGACCACAAAGTGGTATGGAACGGAAGAACCACCAATGGAATTCCGGTATCGAGTGGAACATATTTTTGCAGTGTTGAATTTAACGGAAATGTCTTGGTAAAGAAACTTGTATTGATTAAATAAATATTATCAAATTAACCTGAGGGGCATAAATTGAAATTTTATGCAATAATACTATTTTTGTCATTGATATCATGCTTTACAATTGCACAGACGAAATTGATTATCAATAAAACTGATGGAAGTGCCGATTCAATTTTGATATCTCAAATTCAAAGTATTTCGTTTAGAGGTGATGAAATGAAAGTTTCCAACGAAGGATTAGTGTTATATTGTCCTTTTAACGGGAATGCCAATGATTCAAGCGGCAATCAATTTAATGGAGTGGTTCAAAATGCTACATTGACAAATGACCGTTTTGGAAATCCAAAGAGCGCATATAGTTTTAATGGTAATGGAATAATTAGTTTTGGAGACATTCTGGATTCTGTATTTTGTAAACCATTGGCAAAGTTTTCTATCGTAGGGTGGGCAAAATCGTTATCCAGTTTGAGTTTTGGTAGGTTGATAATAGGTAAGTTAGCGGGAGGGCAAGGACCATATCAGTGGGATGTAAGCCATTTTTTTAATACCGTAGCATCTTGTGGCGTATTTTCGGATAGTCTTGCCCAAAATTATCAATTAAAAAGAATTAATCTTGGATTGAATAAATGGTTTCACTTTGCCTTAGTATTTGATGGTAGTTTAACCAGTGATCAAAGAATAATGTTCTATGTTAATACGGATTCAAAATTATCCGAATTTGTAAAAGTTGGCAGCTTAGGCACGACAACACAAAATACAGCAAAAGATTTGACGATCGGCGGAGTGAATGTAAATGAAAATAATTTTGTTGGAGATATTGATGAGATCAGAATATATAACCGTGCATTATCTGAAATAGAAATTTTAGCTTTATATAGACTAAAGTAATTGGTTAAGATCATACCAATGGATAATTGTACGCATATTATCATTAGGAGACTTCTGAAAAACCCCTCTCCCAGGTACAATTGAGCGAGAGGATGTAAAAAAAGAGTTAGTTGTTATGTAAAATGTTCTTTGACAGGGTCAATTTATCATTTGAAGATCCCCCGGAGAGGAGATCATTGTTAGACACTCCTTCAAGTTCTTTTCGGCGTCAGAGTCATCATTCTCCTGATATTATAGACAAAAGCAGCGATCGAAAACTGGAACCGGTTATGTTTGATGTCAAAGTATCTGCAACATGTGTAATTCAAGACCACTTTCATAAACGCGAACGGTTTCTCCACTGCGTTTCTGATTCAAGAGTATATCTTGTTCTAAGCAATTTGATTTTTGGTTAATGGTCGATTCTGGTATCACTTATGGATGATCTTGGGAGCGATACCAGCTTTTCGAAGTGCGATACGACATTCTTTGTTTGCATATCCTTTGTCAGCAGGCACTCGCTTCTCTGTGCCAAGCAGGAGTTCGTCGTGAACTTCAATGATTATTTGCTTTGGGTCGTGATGTGTTTCTGATAATGCTTGCTGGCTGCCGTAGTAAATAAATCTGCATTTTTGATCTTGTTTGAGCGTTTTTCTAGTTTCATCGTTTCATTTTTCGATTATGTTATTCGAATATAACACTTCACCGAAAGAATTGGTACTAAAAAACCTCTTAAACTGAATATTTCAGAAATCTCTAAAAATAAAAATGGCTAAAAATGAGAACAGTTAAACTTTCTATACAGTTAGTCGCAATGTCAATGATGACATTTGCGCAAACAACCATGTATATCAATAAGTACGATAATACAACTGATTCGGTTAATGTATCCCAAATTAAAAGTATTACATTCAAAAGTGCTGATACTACTACTCTAACTCAAGGATTGGTGTTGTATTATCAGCTGAATGGCAACGCAATTGATTCGAGCGGGAATCATTATAATGGAATTGTGTATGGAGCAACCCCGACAAAAAATAGGTTTGGAATTGATTCAAGTGCAATGAGCTTTAACGGTTCAGGAAATTTTATTAGAGTCGGCGATATTTTAGATGACGTTTTTAGTGTATCGGCAGCAAAGTTTAGTATATCAGGATGGGCAAAGACTAATGTTCCGGGAAGTGTTGCATCCGGAGGGGGACTTATTATTGGTAAAACAGGAGGTGGTATTGGTCCGTATCAATGGGCAATGGCACATTATAGTGATAAAACTGTTCATGGACATGTTGCTAGTGATAGTCTTTTTACAAACGGCACATCGGTAATGTCGTCGACCGCCGAGATGAATGAATGGTTTCATTTTGTATTTGTGTTTGACGGTGGGCTACCAATCAACGAAAGGATTAAGATTTACATAAACACTGAGTTGAAAAATACATTCGAATTACAAAAAGGAATTTTGGGCACACATACAGCAAATACATCTCAGGAAATTTGTATTGGTGGACAACATCTGCCGGGTGATTCGTCAACCCCAAGCATACCAACGTATAATGGTTCAATAGATGAAATCAGAATTTATAATCAAGCACTGAGTTTAACTGAAATTAATGCATTGTACTGGAGTGAAAACTAAAAAAGAAAACGCTTAAGACAAATTACAGCAAATGCCCTTTCGTTTGAAAGGGCATTTATTATTTAAATGATTATGTATCAACAGTACAGGAAAATTTTTCTTTCCAATGGAGCTTCATATATGCGTAAGGAACAAAGCCCCAAAATTTTAATAAAAGCACATTGAGAGTTATTAAAAAGATGTTGTCAGTCTTTAAAGTATTGGGAACATATCCATCCCGGTTAAGATAAAAAAAACGAAAGAACGACATAGATGCAGTTGTTTTGTAGGAATTTTTTTTAAAACGTACCGTAGTTCTATTTTTTGTAATAATCCATTTATGTGATGCTGTAGGCATTAACCACTCTGTTAGCGGTCCGGGTGTTTCAATGTAGCCTTGTTTAGCAACGCGTTGCAATTCTTTGCAAAACTGTACCGGGTCGTCAACGTGTTCAGCAATGTGAGATGCAATTACGAAGTCAAATGCTTTATCAGGGAACGGCATACATAATCCATCGCCTACTACCATATATTTGTCTTTAGGTGCCGGAACGTTTTGATTTGTTCTGTGTATTGTTGGCTCTAAATAGCGTTCTAGCAAAACATTTGCTCTGTGATTTGGCTGATGTCCGCTGCCTACATCAAGTAATTTCCAATTCGGTAAAATTGAAACAGGGAAGGATGTATTTCCAGCACTCCATTTCGTGATTGATTGTTGATACATCGTGTATGTCTGTTCTGCAACACTAAATTCGCTAAATCTATTCTTCCCATATTCCGCAAGCTTTGATGGAGAGTATGTTTGGGAATGATCCAGCATAAAAACAATTGCCTTTTCAAGTTCTTCATTATTGCGGCGTTCAATTAGTATGCCTGTTTTAGAGGTGACAAAATCTTCTGGTCCGCCGCAGCGGGTTGCAATAACCGGAGTGCCGTAACATATGGATTCGGCAGTTACGACCGAGAATCCTTCTTCATCGCTATTTAATACATGAACGTGAGCTGATTGCAGGAGGCGCTGCTTTTCCTTTTCATCAATAACACCGTGAAAAAATATACACGTATTCAACGTATGGAGTTCGTTGGCAAGTTGTTCAAGTTTTTTTCTATTACTGCCTTCACCAACAATGTGAAGTTCAAAATCCTGTCTTGCAGTATAAATTTTTGAACAAACGCGGATGATATCGTAAACATTTTTACGATCGATTAAATTTGAAATGTGAGCAATGATTTTTATGCCGGTCGATTTCTTGGGAAGAGATACGATTTCTTCATTGATTTCAACCACATTGGGAATAACAGAAAAATTTCCCTTGAATCCGGTTTTTTGTAAATATTGCAGCGATTGCTGCGAATCGACATTGAGTGCAGAACTGTTGCGAATAACAAGGGATTTGAAATACTTTAGGGAGATGTGTGTTTTTTGTTTTAATCCTCTCAGGAAATCGATGTCTGGCGTTGAATGTTCAGTAATCACATATTGAAAACCACGGAGCCATTTCATTATGAATGCAAAGTAACCAGCACGGTCAACTACATTAACATGGAGCAGATCCGGTAATCCCCAATTTGTTTTTACCGTTTTCCAACCGAGAAAATATGATTTGAAGTAACGAAAATTATAGACTAATCCTTTTAGCAAAGGATGAGATGCAGGTTTGAAATACACTATGGCAGTAGGTATGTTCTCCTCAATTGAAAAAGAAATGTGATATGGAGTCTCTAAAAAAGGATCATCGGTAACGTGAATTACGGCAATGTCGCAAAGCTGAGCCATTGCTTTTGCCTTTCTCTTTACAAAAATACCAAGGAGCGGATGTACTTTATTAGGGTACCAACTAGCCAGGAAAAGAACTTTATACCGTAGTTTTTTCATGAAAGCCCGGAACGAATTATTTTAAGTTGAGAAAATTCTCTATATTACCACGTCTAAAAATAAAATAGTAATTATCGGTTTCAAAAAGAAATTGATTTATGGCATAGAAGGAAATATTTTAATACATGGGAATAATTGTCCGCCAAAGTCTTAAGACAGTAGTCGCAACGTATTTCGGCATTTCTTTTGGTGTATTAAATACTTTATTACTGTATCCTCTTGTTCTCACAGAAGAGCAAGTGGGATTGACCCGTACAATGATCAATGCGGGATTATTGCTGGCTACCTTTGCTTCCTTTGGCGCCGCAAATATGCCGATGTTATTCTTTCCCTTTTTCAAGGATCAATCAAAACAGCATCATGGCATATTATTTTTTCTGCTCACAGTCGGAACAATCGGTATCGCAGTTTTTTGTTTGGCATTTTTTGGATTAAAATCCGTTTTAGTATCTACCTACATTGAAAAAGCACCGTTGTTTCTTGAATATGTCTATTATTTGATTCCGCTTACGGCGGTGCTTGTGTATTGGAATATTTTCGAAAGTTACAGTATAGTTAATCAATTACCTGTAGTACCGGCTTTAGTAAGAGAGGTTGGCGTAAGAGGACTTTTAGCAGTGGGATTGATTTTGCTATATACCCAATATTTTTCTTTTGATTGGTATGTTCGATCGATTGTTTTGACATATGTATTTGCTCTTGTTGCCACCCTTTTGTATCTGAAGTCGAAAAACATTCTATTCTTAAAACCAAGCCGTTCATTTTTTGCACATCATCGTATCAATGATATGATGGTGTATGGCGGCTTTGTGCTTATGGGAAATGCCAGCGGTGCTATTATTGCAAATATCGACGGCTTGATGGTGAGTGCCTATTCGGGATTAAAAAGTACGGGAGTCTACACAATTGCATTTTTTATTGCACAAGTGGTAGAAATCCCGAAGCGATCACTGTCTCAGGTTTTGGTCCCATTAGTATCGGAAGCAAATAAAAATAACGATATTCCCAAGTTGCGTGAATTATACAAAAAATCATCGATCAATCAACTTATTATGGGCGGAAGTATTTTTCTTTGTGTTTGGTGCAATATTGAAAATATTTTTCAATTAATTCCGAATGGGCATCTCTACGTTGCAGGGAAATGGGTGGTGTTTTACATAGGTCTTGCAAAGCTATTTGATATGGCGACAGGAATTAATTCTGAAATCATTGGAACATCAAAATATTATAAGTTCGATCTGGTGTTTTATATTTTCCTTAGTATTGTGGGAATTGTTGCAAACGTAATACTAATTCCTCTCTTGGGAATAACTGGCGCCGCAATTGCGTCTGCGATTTCCGTGTTTCTATTTAATACTGCTCGATTTATTTTTATTGCTAAACTATTCACTATGCAACCGTTTTCATTCTCCACTGTTGTTGTAATAATGTTAGGTGTTGCTGTAATTGTGGGAAATGTATTTATGCCCGAGATTGGATATCCCTTGATTAATATTTTTGTGCGGAGTATTCTAATACTCTCAGTTTTTCTCGGTGGCGCAGTCTTTTTTAATACATCTGATGAAATTAATGACATTATGAGTAAGGTGCGCATTCGGATAAAAATGGTATTAGGAAGTCGATGAGCTACCGAATTGTAAAAATCACAACATACTATCGTGATTTTCTAAAAGGATATTACGGTGCCCATCCGCATCTTCCCGGTTTGTCGTATGCCGACCAGTATTCACATCTCATGGCGCAAGCCTTTGGTTGGTCTGATTATTATGCAAAAAATCTCCAGTCACTTGGAATTGATGCACATGAAATTGTAGCAAATGCTGAACCGTTGCAAAATTCTTGGGCGCGTGAACACGGATTAAATGTTCACGGTAAGGATATTGTTCTTGAACAGATTAAATCATTAAAACCCGATGTGGTTTTTTTTCAAGATAGTCTGATATTTAACAGTGAGTGGATTGCCCACCTCAAAAAAGAAGTTCCTTCTATAAAACTTGCGATAGGGTGGTGCTGTACAATATTCTCGCAGGAACATTTAAAAGAGTTTCACGCGTTTGATTGGATGTTTGTTTGCTCTGATAATTATGTGAAGGAATTTACGAAACATGGATTAAAGACATATCTGTTGAGACACGCATTTGAAGAATCTTTGCTGAAACGAATACCAATAGCTAATACTTTCCCTCAATCAGATTGTATATTTTTGGGTTCTTTTATTCCTGGAGCCGGATTTCATGATGATCGGCAAGTGCTTGTTGAAAAAATTTTGAAGGCGGGCATTCATATGGATTTGTATGCCAATATCACCAGCCTGACGACAAAAGATTTATTTTTACGTAGAAGTGCTTACATAGTAACACAAGGTTTAAAGAAACTAGGATTAGGAACTGCGGCTAAAAAGCTACCGTATATTCAAAAGGCGTATGTTTTAACGGAATTGCCGAGAAATTTCGGCGATGTTACGATGCTTGAAAAAAATTCAAAGCCGCCAATTTATGGTTTGGATATGTTTAAAGCATTGTCACGTGCTAACATTGGATTGAATATCCATGGTGAAATCGCTGGTGAGTATGCCGCGAATGTCCGTTTGTTTGAAGTCACTGGCGTGGGAAGCTGCTTGGTTACCGATTGGAAAAAGAATTTGCAAGAAATATTTGATGTTGATTCGGAAATTGTTACATATAAATCTCAGGAAGAGTGTATCGAAAAATTACGATGGCTCATTGATCATCCGAAGGAATGCAAAGAAATAGCCGTGAGAGGGCAGCGGCGAGTATTAAAGGATCATACGTATAAACATCGTGCCGCATTACTTCATGAGATCGTTCAAAATCAACTGAAGGATTCTAATGGTAAATAAATTTGACACTCCTGAAGAAAATGATAATAGAGCATATTCGTATGAAGGTCATGAGAATGAAGTTCGAAAAGAATATAACCGTATTGTTGACCTTGTCAAACCAAATTCTAAAATAGTAGACCTTGGCTGTGGGAATGGAGTATTACTTGAGCGTTTGATTCTCCAGAAGCACGTTCATGCGTTCGGAATGGAAATTTCGGAAAATGCAGTCTCAATTTGCCGACAAAAAAATCTCAGTGTTTTGCAGGGGAGAATTGATGAGGTATTGCCATTTAATGACACTGAATTTGACTACGCAATTTGTAACGTTACAATTCAGATGGTGATGTATCCCGAAAGATTATTGCGCGAGATGAAACGTGTAGCAAAACGTCAAATCATTTCATTCCCTAATTTTGCATTTTGGAAAAACAGAATTGATTTACTATTGCAAGGAAGAATGCCGCATCATGTACTCTTTGGATATCCATGGTACGCAACAGGTCATATTCATCAACTCTCAATACATGATTTTAAGAACTTGGTGAATACGGTTGGTGGATTGAAGATCGTTGAACAGCAATATGCTGATGATCTGTCGCCGTTGAAAAATATGATTGCCGATTCTTTCCCAAATCTCTTTCACCTAATCCCAATTTATTTGATAGAGAAAGAATCGACATAATTAATGTGCACAGAATGTCTATGAGTTTGATAACACGCATCATCAAAAAAGAACAATTCAATCCCGGTGTCATCGGCATCTTCACCAATCCATTCTATTTTTCGCGCCGGGGATTGTTTCACGCAATGACCGATCTGGGAAAAGAACTTTCGGGGAACCTACTCGATATCGGTTGCGGCACAAAACCCTACGAACCGTATCTATCAGTCAGGAAATACATAGGTGTTGAGATTGATACGGAACGGAGCAGAACGACGTCCAAAGCGGATCTGTTTTACGATGGAAACAAATTGCCTTTTGCCGCACATGAATTTGATTCAGTATTGGCAAATGAAGTGTTCGAGCATGTCTTCAATCCATCGGGATTCCTGACCGAAATTAATAGAGTATTGAAAATCGACGGAAAGTTTCTCCTCACTGTACCATTTGTGTGGGACGAACATGAGCAGCCGCACGATTATGCCCGCTATACTTCGTTTGGATTACGGCATATTCTTGAATTGCACGGATTTGAAGTAGTTCGGCACAAAAAAAGTGTCACAAATGCCGCAGTAATCTTTCAACTGATCGCTGAGTTTATCTATAAAAAAACGTATGTCAATAATGTGTTCCTGCGACAAATGCTGAATGTTTTGTTGATCTCCCCCGTAACGATCATTGGAATCATCATTTCGGCAGTGTTGCCCACCAACGAAGATCTCTACCTGGATAATATCATGCTCGCGAAAAAGGTGAAGGATGTATAATTTCTGCACTTTGTTCGATTCCAATTATCTCTCCCGAGGTATTACATTATACCGATCCCTGGAACGGGTGTGCGACAATTTCCACCTGTATATTTTCGCTTTTAATGAGAAAAGCCTGAATATTTTACGCCATCTGCAATTGCCGCACGCCACCATCATCTCTTTACAGGAATTCGAGGATGCAGAACTTCTGCAGGTGAAACCGTCCCGTTCGCGGGCGGAATATTGCTGGACTTCGACATCGTCGACGATTCTTTTTGTGCTCGAAAAATATCATGTAGACATGTGCACATATCTCGATGCGGATATGATGTTCTTTGAATCTCCCAAAACCCTGTTCGATGAAATGGGGAACAAATCTGTCTTGATTACGGAGCATCGGTATTCGCCGCGCTATAACAAAGAAGCACTCAGCGGAAAATATTGCGTGCAATTCGTCTCGTTCAGGAATGATGCGCGGGGATTGACAGTACTGAAATGGTGGCGCGACCGCTGTATTGAATGGTGCTTTGCACGGTTTGAAGATGGGAAGTTCGGAGACCAAAAATATCTGGATGATTGGACGACTCGATTCGAGAATATCCATGAACTTCAACATCTTGGCGGTGGAATGGCGGCGTGGAATATCCAACAATATGAAGTCGACGAAAAAAATGGTAAATTAATCGGCATCGAATTACGCACAGGGCACAGATTTCCAGTGATCTTTTATCATTATCATTATCTCCGGTTTCTCGATGGTGATCGGATTGAACTGGGACGGAGAGTGCTGTCGGACAATGTTATACAAAAACTATATGTTCCATATCTGAAAGCATTGGAAATGGCAAAACAAGAGATCAATCGAATAGACCCATCGTTCGATCCTCATGGTACATCCAGCTCTCCATTTTCATGGAAAACACCGATCCTATTTTTGTATCGAAAGATTTTCGGCATTTATCATATTTATTCGAAAAGCCGATTTATCTCATCCATTGACTGACTGACAAATAGATTGCAGACAAAAAATATTTATGGCATATCTGCTTCAATTAAAAACTCATTCCGATAAACGCGGCAATCTTACGGTAATAGAAAAAGAGATACCGTTTACAGTGAAGCGGACCTTTTATATTTACGGGGTCGATGACTCAATCCGTGGCGGCCACCGGCATCATACAACATATCAAGCGTGTATCTGTGTGCATGGCAGCTGCACCGTCTCCAATAATGACGGTTCGGTGAAACAGGATTTCATTCTCGATCATCCGAGCAAATGCTTGATCTTGGAACCGAAAGATTGGCACACAATGCATCATTTCACTCCCGAAACGGTTTTTCTGGTATTTGCTTCCGAATTGTTTGATCCGAACGATTATATATACGAACCATACGCATGATCGATTACGAAAATCTCCGAAAAGCGAATGAAGCGTTTTTTGACGAATATAAAAATTCATTCTCAGGAATGTTGGACAGCGGCTGGTTCATTCTCGGCAATGCTGTGAAGAGCTTCGAACAAGAATTTGCAGCATGGAACCGTAACAAATATTGCGTCGGTGTTGCGAACGGTTTGGATGCACTTATTCTTTGCCTGCGGGCACTGAATCTTGAGCAGGGAAGTGAAGTGATTGTTCCTTCCAACACATACATCGCTACGATTCTTTCCATTCTCCATTGCAACCTGGTCCCGGTCCTAGTCGAACCTGATATTGCTACGTATAATATCGATCCTCATAAAATTGAATCAGCGATTACTAAAAAAACAAAAGCAATCATGGTTGTCCATTTGTACGGGAAATCGTGCACGATGGATGAAATAACAGCCATTGCTCAAAAACATCACTTGCCTATTATCGAAGATTGCGCCCAATCGCACGGGGCAAAGTACAAAGGGAAAATGACGGGAACGTTCGGTCATGGAGCATTCAGTTTTTATCCCACAAAGAATCTCGGATGCCTCGGGGACGGTGGAGCAGTGACTACTGATGATGAATCGTTCGCACAGAAAATCAGAATGTTCAGGAACTATGGCTCAGAAAAGAAATATTACAACGAAGTGGTTGGATACAATTCGCGACTGGATGAATTGCAGGCAGGATTCTTATCAATAAAATTATGTCATCTTGAAGAGATTACAGAACATAAGCGTGCTCTTGCCCAATTGTATCATGATGGATTGAAAAGTGATTATATTAAGCCGCAGGTCCATCAAGACTATTATGACGTTTTCCATATCTATAATGTCCGTCATCCGAAACGGGATATGTTGAAAGAATATTTACTAAAGAATGAGATTAAAACCGATATCCACTATCCGGTCGCTCCGCACAATCAAAAAGCAATGGTCGGCGTGCTGACAAAACAGTCTTTCCCGATTTCAGAAGAAATTCATGCAACAACGTTAAGTCTTCCAATCTCATATTGTCATACGAAGAGCGAAATTGAGCGGGTGATAGAAGTGATGAACGGATTTTGATCAGAGGAGCGAGTTCAGGATTTTCGCAAGTGATTCCGCAATTCCTTCTCTGCTGTATTGCTTAGCGTTGGACGCGTTCGGGTTGAGTGTTGTGAGCTGTTCAAAAATATCAGATTGAGCGTACGCATAGGGAAGTAGAATTCCAGCGTTTGCTTGCCGTAAGATCCCCTCGACTTCAGTATTATCATCCCCGAATGCAATAATGCGGTTTCCTGTCCGCAGATATTCGAACAGTTTTCCGGGAACATGGCGCTTTTCCGTCGCACAGACAATCAAATATGATGCTTTCATCATTTCCTGTACCACTTGGTGATAGGGAAGAAATCCGGCAAAATCAGTGTGTGCATCCAATCCGGCGGCAGCAACCGATTGTTTGATTCCGGGACTAACCGTTCCGACAAAGCGAAGCCGAAGATTTCTCCCCCGATCGATCTCCGCCCGGATATTTTTCCACAATCCTTCTGGATTTTGATAATCGAAAATATTTCCGGCATGCAGGATCACTTCTTGTTCTGTAGATTTTTTAGGTTCTGAATTTTCTAAAAAATTTTCTTCGTTGTAGCCCCAATATAAGACATGAGACTTTTTCTCTATCCAGGGATATTTCTTCAGATATTCTTCACGAGAACTTTGAGTCACAAAAATGATCTGCCGTGCATGTTTCATTGTGGACCGTTCGAAATGGCGGTCCAACGCAAGGGTAAGAGGATTGCGCTTGAAATCCTTGTAATACACAATGTCAACCCATGGATCGATCAACACTGGAATATGGGGAATTCCGAACTTCATGCTCAATTTCTTCCCAATCAGGTGGGAACTGTGCGGAGGTCCAATCGACACAATCGCTTTGGGACGGTGTGATGCGATAAGTTCTTTTCCGCCCCGTACGGCAGACAAATACCAGCCGACCCGCGCATCCGGAACGAACAGATTCATTCGAACCCAAATTGCCAGACGGTGTTTCCAATCAGTTGAGCTCAGCGAGATTGTTTCAGAGGCAATAAGTGGGGCATCAGAACTTTTACCGAGAAATTTTCTGTAGATGTCGAACGGTTCATTCGCCCTGGTCTTTACAACTTCGACCTCTTTCCCAACAACGTTCATCAGACTTTCGTCTTTGTGTGAAAAAGAATCTTCGTCTACCGTCAAAACACTTGGCAGCCAGCCAAACTTCGGCAAATGTTTCATAACAAACAACGGCCAGTGTAATGACGCTTTGCCGGAAGGAGGCCAGAAGTATGAAATGAAAAGGACGTTATTCATCGGTGTTATTTTGTCAACCACAGGTCAGCGATCGATTCGCCTTTCCATTTCAAATCCAGAAGAAGATCACATACTTCACGGACAGCACCGTGGCCGCCTTCAGCCTGTGTGACAAAGTCAGCAATTTTCTTGTTGATCTTGGTGGCGTTGGAAGGGGCGGCGGCAAAGCCCGCTTTTTTTAATACGGGAAGATCGTTGATATCATCGCCGATATATGCAAGTTCCTGCCATGTCAGCGAATATTTTTTTAGCAGCTCTTCAACGGCAGCCACTTTATTGATCACGCCTTGATAAATATCGGTCACCTTCAAACGTTCAGCGCGCCGTTCCACAATTTTTGTCTTTTCGGTGGTGACAATGGCTACGATATAACCGGCCTTTTGCATTAAACTGATCCCCATTCCGTCACGAATGGAGAATTTTTTCAGTTCAATCCCTTCGTCGGAATAATATGCTCCGCTGTCGGTCAGCACACCATCCACGTCTGTTACCAGGATCTTAATTTTCTTGAGTTTTGCTGTAAGAGTCTTATTCATAAGTCCATAATTGTTCTTGTGTTCCACAAACTACGAAATATTTTGTTCATCCCAAAGAAAGAGAAAGAAAGGGTAGTGTCTTAATTTGAAACTTCAGAATAACGTCATGTCACGAAGTGATGACTTCGTCACTGACGGATGTCAGCATCTTTACTATTAAAAGATGCCGAAGCGAGTTCTGCTTGACGCTATTTGTTAAATTAAAAACACTACAAAAGAAAGGGTACTGGAACAATTTAAGATATAGTGTTGGTGGCGGAAGACGCGCGGAGCAAAAAAAGGGGACCGATTGCTCAGGAAGACTCTACTTGCTAATGCATAATAACCAAACTAAGACACGACCAAAGAAAATCTATTTAAAATGAAAACCCCGGACATAGCGGTCCGGGGCAAGCATGTATTCTTGTTGATTTGCTTTAAATGACAGATTTTAATTCCTGCGTGAATCTCTCTTTGGATTGCAATCCGACAAGTTTTTTTACGATCGCACCGTTCTTATCCACATAGAATGTAGTTGGATAGCCTCGCAATCCGCCGATTGCCTGTTGCAGGTCTCCCTGATTATCGATGACAATCTGATACGGTACGCTGTACTCTTTCGTGAATGAAGTGACGAGGTCCATGGCATCATCTCCCAGGTCGGCGGAGATGCCGATGAACAACGCGCCCTGCGGCTCGAATTCCTTACTTAACTCCACAAGGTCCGGAGTTTCTTTTATACACGGTCCGCACCACGTAGCCCAGAAATTCAGCACCACCGGTTTTCCTTTTGAATATTCTGCAAACGATATCTTTTTTCCGGTTTCATCGAACCACGAAAAGTTTGGGATTTGATTGTTCCCGGCGGTCTCTATGGTTTGCAACAAGGACACATTTTTTTTGTACTGAGGTGCCGGTTGCTGTTGTTGTGCGGATTGCTGCGGATCGGTCTTAGGTTGGCAGGCAGAGAGGGTCAATGCCAAAAGAGCAATGTATAACTGTTTCATTCCTTTATATCCTTTTCGGTAAGTAATGCTATCAATTCGTTCTTATCCATTTTGCTGACTGCGGAGCAAAGAGTATTCTTATACCGCCATAGCACGATCGTCATGTTATCTGAAAGGTCGCGAATATACCAATCGGTCTTTTCCAATTCCTCGCGTGCTTCATCCGGTAAACCGATCGTATGTCCGTCCATTGCTTCGTTCATGGACGCCTGGTAGATATAGATAATGTCTTTATCGCCGACCCGGTAGACAACATGCGCGAGTTTTACACCGTTGAAACTGGAAAGTACGCCGGCACAGGAACTGCACCCTTTCATCTTCGGCACGTTTACGTCGAACGTCACTTCTTTCGTCAGGAACGAATGTACATCCTCTTCGGTACTGATTAACTGCGGTTTAATGGAACCGCCGATCACCGCCTGATAATTCTTGACCGACTGTAAAATAATGTTCGCATCATCAGACATACCGGCGTTCGACGGTGCGAACAACGAATACAATCCGACAGTTACTGCGGCAAACGCTACCACAGCGATAACTGGATTCAATTTGAATCCGAAGAGTTTCTTAAACCACGAAGAGTGGGACCGATTCAGGGTGGCGTTTACAATTGCATAATAAACATCTGCAGGGACACGTTCCTGTTTGAGCTTTTCGTGTATGATGTTCTTTGCAGATAGGAGTGAGAAATATTCGAATTGACAATGCGGACAGACACGGGTATGCTTCATCAGTTCGTCGGCGCGTTCTTCGGAAAGTCGTTTGTCGACGGCTTCGCAGACGCATTCTTTGAATTCATTGCAATTCACACGAACACCTTACTATCAATAATTAATCGTTGGCCTCTTTACCAATGAAACCGCGCTGTTTTGCGTAGTCGTACAATTTCACATATAACAATTTTCGTCCGCGATGGAGCCGGGAACGAACTGTACCGACAGGGATCTGTAAAAATTCCGCTATCTCCTCATATGCCAGACCTTCAATATCGCACAAGATCACTACCGTTCTGAACTCTTCCGGAAGCGACTCGAGCGCTGCCGAAACATCGTCATCGAGCAGCTGTCCGAACATCTTTTTTTGAAGATCATTATCATCGCTGTTCCGGTCACGGACAAGATTATAGAAACCTTCGATCTCTTCGTAATCGACCTTGTCCGGCTCCTTCACTTCCTTGCGGTACACGTTGATGTACGTATTTTTCATTATTCTAAACAGCCACGCCCGCAAGTTCGTTCCTTGTTCGAACTTATTCCAGAATCGATATGCTTTCAGGAATGTTTCCTGAAGCAGGTCGCTGGCATCTTCCTTGTTTCCGGTCATCCGCAGGGCGTAATTGTACAGCACTTCCATATGGGGAAGCGTTTGCTGTTCAAATTCTGCATGACGAGGATCTTGCGGAATAACTGCGGAAAAGATTGGGAACATGGATGCTCATATACTTGCGACCGCCGGTATTGAAACACTCCAGCATTGTGCGCAAGTTCCGATAAATATAGGATGAATAATAGGATTAACTTAGCAAAATCTTTGTCCAGTATCAATAATTGAGTCCAATTTGACATCTTGCTCACCGTAGAGAAGATTGCTATATTCTAGGCAAGTCATTTTTTCATATTTCAGATATCAATGAGAATTGTGTTGATGGTTTCTGCGTCTCTGGACAAGTTCGGATATTGTTCCACTGTATCACTTCCGCCAGTTGATTCCGCGTCATCCACTGCAATCGCAGTTCGTCAGTCTGTCCATACTTCACTGCCGACTAGTCGTTCCACATGATAATGCAGTTAAGGAGAGAATGATGTCATGAAATACAATCCCAATCATTTAATGATTTCGAACAATAGGAAAACCATATGAACATAGCCATCCCCAAAGAGAATTCAACCGTCGAACAGCGCGTTCCAGTGCTGCCGGTGACAGTTGAAAAATTGGTGAAAAAGGGAGCGACGATCACCGTCGAAGCAGGACTTGGCGCCACGCTTGGTATTACGGATACCGAATACAAGAAAGCCGGAGCGGTTATTGAGAAGAACCGGAAAAAACTGGTTGCTTCCGGCGATATCGTACTGCGCCTGCGAAAACCGGATGCTAAAGAGCTTACCGGTATGAAGAAAGGAGCGATCCATGTCAGTTATCTGGATCCATTCAACGAACCAAAACTAATTGCAGATCTGGCTAAGAAGAATATTTCCGCTGTCTCCATGGAAATGATCCCGCGCTCCACCCGTGCACAAAAGATGGATGCGCTGAGCTCGCAGGCGAGCCTGGCGGGATACGCTGCAGTACTGGTGGCGGCGAACACTATTCAAAAGATTTTCCCGATGATGATGACCCCGGCAGGTACGATCCAGCCGTCCAAAGTATTCGTCATTGGCGCGGGTGTTGCAGGCTTGCAGGCTATCGCAACGGCAAAACGTCTCGGTGCTAAAGTTGACGCTTTCGATACCCGTCCTGTTGCAAAGAATGATGTGCTTTCCCTCGGTGCGAAATTCGTGGAGATTGATCTCGGTGAAACTGGACAAACTGCGCAGGGATATGCGAAAGCATTGACGGAAGAACAGCTGAAGAAACAGCGCGAAGTGATGAAACAATATTGTGCTGCTGCCGATGTCGTTATCACCACGGCACAGGTGTTTGGACGCAAAGCACCGGTTATTGTCACAAAGGAGATGGTCGAAGCGATGAGACCCGGCAGCGTTCTTGTAGACCTCGCGGTGGAAACGGGAGGAAACGTGGAAGGCGCTATTGCAGGGAAGATCGTGGAGAAGAACGGCGTGAAAATTATCGGCATCAAAAACATGCCCGAACGCGTTGCCATGAATGCCAGCTTGATGTATTCCAACAATCTGTACAATTTCCTGGAAGAATTCTGGAATAAAGAAACAAAGCAATTCGACCTGAAACTGGACGACGATATCATCAAAGGCTGTTTAATAACGCACGGCGGAAAGATCGTTCATCCGAACTTTGCGCCGAAAAAAAATGAAAAAAAATAATCACGCCGGCAACGGCGCCAACGTACGTTGGACTTTCCACGAGGAGAACCTATGAATAATGAGTTTATACCACTAATTTATATCCTGATTCTGGCCGGCTTTGTCGGCTTTGAGATTATCAAGAAAGTAACCCCCACGCTGCATACACCGCTGATGTCCGCGACCAATGCGATCTCCGGTATTTCGCTGGTCGGCTCGCTCGTCGCCGCCGGGAGTGATCACTTCACGGGACAGATGCTGGGTTTGGTTGCTGTGACCGCTGCGACGATTAACGTCGTCGGCGGATTCATGATTACGGAGCGAATGTTGAAGATGTTTAAGAAGAAGGAGAAGAAATCATGAATTATTCCATGGAAATTGTCTATCTCATCTCTTCTATCTTGTTCATCCTTGGATTAAGGGGGCTCAGCCATCCTGAGTCGGCGCGGCGCGGTATGCACATGGCCGAAATCGGTATGTTGCTTGCCGTTGTCGGAACGCTTGTCAGCGGCCGCATTCTCACTTGGGAATGGATCATCACCGGTATTGCGATCGGTTCTGCAATCGGTGCCGCAATGGCCATCTTCATGCCGATGACCGCGATGCCGCAACGAATTGCACTCTCACATGCTTTCGGCGCACTAGCAGCCGTACTTGTGGGTGTGAACGAATATATCGAAAAGAGTCATCTTGGCGAACTATCGCAGGGACTGATGAGCGCGATCGGATTTGAATTGCTCTTCGGTGCGCTGACGGTAACCGGCAGTTTGATGGCATTCGGTAAGCTGAATGAAATGATCAAAGGCGCTCCCATCACGTACAAAGGACAGAATATTGTCAACATCACTTTGTTCTTCGTGACGGTTGGTATGTTTGTCTATCTAATCTTCTTCCCGTACGATGTCACTATTTTCTATACTATGATCGCTCTGTCGTTCCTCATTGGCATCTTCATTGTTATGCCGATTGGCGGCGCTGATATGCCGGTGGTCATCTCTCTGATGAATTCCTACGCGGGGCTTGCGGCCGCGGCAACAGGTTTTGCCATCGACAATAAAGTGTTGATTATTGCCGGATCGCTGGATGGTTCGTCCGGATTCATTCTTTCCATTATCATGAGTAAAGCGATGAACCGGTCATTCTCCAACGTATTGTTCGGTGCCGTGGGAAGTCCGCAAGTGGATACGTCTAAACTGCATGAAGAACGACCGATTACACGGTTCGGGATCGAGGATACGAAATTCATTCTTGAACAAGCGGAACGCGTTGTGGTTGTTCCTGGATATGGTATGGCGGTTGCACAGGCACAGCATACGGTTCGTGAATTGAGCGATGAGCTGGAAAAACGCGGCATTAAAGTGGAGTTTGCCATTCATCCCGTGGCCGGTCGTATGCCTGGTCACATGAACGTGCTGCTGGCGGAAGCAAATGTTTCCTATGATCAATTGCTGGAAATGGAAGTGATCAATCCAACGATGGACACCGTTGATGTGTGTATCGTAATTGGAGCCAACGATGTAGTGAATCCTGCCGCCCGCACGGATAAAGGCAGCCCGATCTACGGTATGCCGATTATCAACGTGGACAAGGCAAAGACGGTCATCGTCATGAAACGTTCTATGGCTACAGGATTTGCCGGCATCGAAAATCCTCTCTTCTACGAACCAAATACGAAGATGCTTTTCGGCGATGCGAAGAATGTGATGCAGGAATTAGTAGCAGAATTTAAGAAGGGTTAATGGAGAGAAGCTGCAGAACGATGCAAAAATTGTTCTGCCATATTATTGCAGGAGACGACCAGACGGTCGTCTCTTTTTTTAAACAAAAGGTACGGTGTCCACGTATGTCCTCGAACAATTCTGAATATCTTCTCGGTGCTAATCAATCGGAGTTCGACCGGCTGCAATTTCAGCACAGCGTCTGGCGCTCCAATACGAATGCGTTCTTTGACAGGCTTGGCGTGGGAAAGGGTTTGCACTGCCTTGATGTTGGCGCGGGACCCGGTTTTGTCTCGTTCGAGCTTCGGGATCGAGTCGGAGAGACGGGATCGGTAACCGCACTGGAACCTTCGACGATGTTTCTGCAGTGGTTCGAGAAACACATTGTGCAGAAACAATGGAAAAATGTTTATGTGTTGAACGGCACCGCGGAAGATACCGAACTACCCCGGGAACAGTTTGATTTTATCTTCGTCCGTTGGGTGATTGCGTTTGTAGCGCAGCCGGAGAAATTCCTTACGCAGCTCCTTTCGGCGCTAAAACCGAACGGCATCATCGCTATACAGGATTACTATTATGAAGGATTATCGGTCTATCCGCGGGGCGGGGCGTTTGACTGCATGGCCGATGTTGTTCGCGCTTATTACCACACTGCAGGCGGCGATCCGTACATCACCGGAAAGATCCCGGCATGGTTCAAACACTATGGTCTGCAGACAATCGACTATTCACCGCATTCCTATGCCGGCGGACCGGAGAGCCCGATTATGGAATGGGCACATCGGTTTTTCTCAACACATATTCAGCATATGGTAGAGAAACAGGTGGTAACACAGCAGAAAGGGGATGCGATGCTGGCGGACTGGCTGGAGCACCGTAACAATCCGGATGCACTCTTCTTTTCACCAATCGTTGTTGATGTTGCCGGGAGAAAAAATCAATAACCGCAGGAACCATAGTTGTGCGGTGATTATTGAAAACAAAAATGCCCATCTGACGATACAGACGGGCATTTTCGTTTCAGTGATCCACTGATGAAGCATTCTACTATTTCATTTCACTCACCATTGTGCCGCCTCCCATTGCCGCGGGCATCGTTGCTTCGCTTCTTACCATAGTTCGGTCTGCAGCATTCACCCAATATAACGATTTCATGTTATCCCCCTCTCCGTGGCCGACCTCAATTTTGAATGTTTCAAAAATACCTTTGGCATTTGTCACTGTTTCTTTTCCGAGCACTTTTAACGAGATGTTCTTTGCCGATGCCGTCATCATATCGAAGGACGAATAGATTGTTTGATATCCTTCTTCCAGCGGAAGCGTCGAAAGAATCACGCTCACTGATGATGAACTCGGCATCGTCGGACCCTGCACCGAAGCGTTGATCGGCATTGTTTGACCGCCGGATTGAATATTTCCCGTCACCGTTTTATCTGTAAAGGTAAAGGATACCGTCGCAGGTCCTTGCTGCACCTGCTGCCGGATGGGCCACAGTGTAACCGCATCATAATCAACTGTATCAACGGCATTGCCCATAGCTCCGCTGGAAGTTTCGATGATTCGGAGAACTTCCTTGCCGTTGTATTTTGCTTTCGACACCGAGCGTGTCATGGTCATCGCCATTTGTTGACCGCGCATCGTTATCGTAATGTCGTACACTGTCGTTCCTTCGGTTATGAGAGCCGGATTGAAGAGAAGTGGCGATGCGACAGCGGGAGACGGCGTGCTTGCTTTCGGCATAGTTACGGTCGCAACGTCAACAGTAATCTCATCCAGTTTCTTTTGGATATCTGCCGGGATGTTGTCCTGTACGCGGCCGCCGAGATGTTTCGCAAAGAATTTTTCCATTGCAACGATCATCGCCAGCCGATTTTCCCTACCTTGAAATCCATGACCTTCGTCAGGAGCGACCATGTATTCAACCTGTCTGCCAAGGTCGCGAGTTGCTACCACGATCTGATCTGCTTCTGCTTTCTTCACTCGCGGATCGTTTGCTCCCTGTACAACATACAACGGCGCTATAATATTCTTTGCAGAGTTCAATGGTGATTGTTCTTCCAACATTTTTTTCTCTTCCGGATTCTCCATATCTCCCACACGTATGGCAAATGTTTTTCGCATTGGTGCCCAGTAAGGAGGAATCGAATTGAGCAGTGTAATAATATTGGAAGGACCCACGATATCGAATCCGGCTGCATACAGATCCGGTGTGAATGTCAATCCCGCAAGCGTTGCATAACCGCCGTACGAGCCTCCGCCGATAGCAATTTTCTTCGGATCTGCGATACCTTCTTTAATCAAATAATTTACTCCGTCAGTAATATCGTGCTGCATTGCGCCAATACCCCATTGTTTGTTGCCCGCGTTCAAAAATTTCTTGCCGTATCCTGTTGATGCACGGAAGTTTGGCTGCAACACTGCATAGCCGCGGTTGGCAAAAAATTGTGCATACGCATGATATCCCCACGTATCCCGTCCCCACGGACCGCCGTGAATCCACATAATAACGGGAAGATTCTTTGCCGGGATTCCTTTGGGAACGGTGAGATATGCCGGGATAGTCATACCATCGCGTGCTTTGTAACGGACAGGTTTCATTGGTGCGAGATTCTCACTCGGCAGGTTTGGACGCGACTTATAGATCAGCGTTGCTTTCTCCGTTTTGGTATTGTAAATGTATCGGGAGCCGGGATCGACGTCGCTGGCGACGCTGACCATCCACAATGTTTCATCTTCGGTCATACCACTGAGTCCGATCTCGCCGGGAGGAAGTGCCTTTTGCATCTTCTTATAATTCGATTCGAATTGTTTATCTTTAAAATAGATGCGCAAACGGTCCCCAAGGTAGAACGTTGCCAGCAGCTTATCAGTTTTATCAGAGAATATTGATCCGCTGAAATCGACCTCCTTCAACGGATCCTTTTCAACAATGGTCGACTTTAGAGTTTTCAGGTCGAACAGTTCAAATTGCTGTTTGTCGATCTTTCCTTTGTTGGTGGTGATATAAATCTTTTTATCATCGGGAGTGAAACGGATCGTACCGAACGATTCTTCGGAAGTGGCAGAATATATCGGAACGAGTTTATCGCCTTCAACGGAAAGTAATTCTGTTCCCCCGTCCGGAGTTTGCCTCAATCCCAACCGCACATTCCCTTTGTTATCGATATCCCAACCGGCAATGTTCTCATCATTCTTCCGCAGAAGTGTTTTTTCGCCCGATTCAATATTCAGCCGGTAGACATCATGCAGTTCCGGCTTCCGGTCATTCAAGCCGATGATGATCTCGTTCGGAGTTTTTCTCGGAACATCGTAGATGTACGCCCGGACCTTTTCCATTGGTGTCAGATCGCGTGCCGCGGGGACCGGGTCTCCCTGGTCTGCCGGGTTAACGGCATAAATACGGAAATTTTCATCTCCGCCTTTATCCTGAACGAAAAGGATGTATTTCCCGCCGCGCGACCAGAAGTACGACGAGATCGGCCGTTTGGTATCATTGGTGACTGGACGGGCTTTTTCGAATGCCTCGTCGATTCCTTTGATCCATATATTTCGGATTCCGTTGAACGGTTTGATAAATGAAATATATTTTCCATCAGGAGAGAGTTGGGCGCCGGAGATTTCTGGGTCTCCGAAAAAGAGTTCCCGATCGATGATCGGTGGGAGTTGTGAATACATGATTCCTGTAAGGATTAAGGTGAATAGAATAGAAAGCAATAGCTTCATACAACCTCCTGCCAGACGTTTTGAAATGGAGTAATTATGAACTAAATTGAAATGAAGGTAAGGAAAGTTTGTCTTAGAAAAAGGACTTTTATTGATGCGAAAAACAGTGATTTTACTAGCTCTATTGTGTTTTTATGGCACAGCCCAAACTATCCGCCCATTGCAGGAATCTGCCGTAATTAGTACGGTAGATTATTATGAATCTGCCTATAAACTCTATGGCACCGCTTTGCGAACAGCGTTGCATAACATTATTAAAGGGCATACGGTCGTTTCATATGCCTCGCTTTGGACACATATGCAGACAACGGATAAAAAACCGAACGGGAAAGTGTGGGACATGTATTCTGATGTTCCTGGAGGAACGCTTCCCTATGAATTCACATTTTCTACTGATCAATGCGGTTTGTACAGCGTTGAAGGGGATTGCTACAATCGCGAACACTCTTGGCCGAAAAGCTGGTTCAATGATGTAAGCCCGCCATATTCGGATTTGTTCCATCTCTTTCCGACAGACGGTAAAGTGAACGGCATACGAAGTAATTATCCGTACGGGAATGTCGGAGTGGTGAATACGGTTTCGTTAAATGGAAGCAAACTTGGACAGTCTATCGTTCCGGGATATTCCAAAACAGTTTTTGAACCGATCGATGCCTACAAAGGAGATCTTGCCCGCGCACAGATGTATATGTCAGTCCGCTATTATTTAGAGGATGGTACCTGGAGTTTCAGCGATGCGACGAATAAATCGGATCTGGTTTCATGGTATGCAGGATTACTCTATTCGTGGCACATCAAGGACTCTGTCAGTACGAAGGAGATCAACCGCAATCAGGCGGTGTACGGAATTCAGAAAAACCGTAATCCGTTCATCGATCATCCGGAATTTGCCGCCGAGATCTGGCAGACCGGAATGGCACCTGCACTTGTTTCGATCAGCAGTCCGACAGTGACAACAGTGATCCTCGACTTTTCCCGCTATCTCGATTCGACGGCAGCGGTCACGAAAGAGAATTTTATCATCGACCATTCGGTTGGAACTGCTGCGGAAGTCACATGGGGAGTGAACGGGGATATTTCGCAGATTATGGTGACAACGTCTCCGTTGAAACCGGAGACGACGTACACACTGCAGATAAAAAACCTGAAGAGCATCAACAACGTGCCGATGCCGGAGACGAGTATCACGTTCAAAACATCCGGCATTACGGCTGCGCCTTCTTCACAAAGCGTTCCTCACTCGTTCATTCTGGAACAGAATTTTCCAAATCCGTTCAATCCGTCGACGGAGATCCGCTTCACACTTCCCGTGTCTGGATTTATAACACTCAGGATTTTTACTGTGCTCGGTCAAGAAGTGAAAGTGCTGCTGGATGGAAAACAGGAAGCGGGAAGTCATCGTGTCCATTTCGCTGCCGACGATCTGCCGTCCGGATTGTATTTCTATTCGTTACAGTCCGGCAGCAATGTGCAGACAAAAAAAATGACGTTCCTTAAATAGGGACTACGAGCAGCCGTTTCACCGCGTGAATTGGTTCGAATAAAAAGATAATTCGTCATAATTATAGGGGGATAGGTTATGTACGGTCTGGATAATGCCTCTCGCGAAGCCATCCAAAAACATCTGCGGACAGCAGATGAATATTTCAGGGTGAAGAATTTTGATGCGGCACTTGCAGAAATTGAAAAAGCCTTGACTTATGATCCGCGCAATATGCTTGCACGGAACTTCATGGAAAAAGTGAAGCTGGCATTGAAACAAGGGCAGTCTGCCGCTGCTTCGCCGGCCGGTGCGAAACACCTTACTCCGGAAGAAAAGATGAAGCTGATCCCGGCGTTATTTAAGGATATTGAACAGCTGCTGTCAAAGAAGGATTTCCACCGCGCGAAGGAAAAGGTCAATGAGATACTTTCCATTGATCCGGAAAATTTTTATGCGAAAGCATACCTCGACAACATCAATCAGCGCCAAATGACCCACGTTGCCGAAGTTGCGAACGTGATTCAATCTTCGCCGACGGAATCGTCATCGTCGCGAGAACAGCTGCCGAAAGGAAGTCTGTTCATGTACAGAGAGATGTTGAAAGAGTTCTGGTTTGATGGGAAGATCAGTAATGATGAAGCGATGCAATTACAATCCGTGCGCGATCTTTTCGGAATTACCGTAAAAGAGCATACGGAGATCGAACGGGAAGTTAAGGTTCAGGCGTATGTGGAAGCGCTGCAGATGGCGTGGAAGGACGGCATCGTCACCGAGAATGAGCAAAAGGTGCTGGAAATGATGCGGCAGCGATATTCCATCTCTGCAGAAGAGCATCTCTCTGCGGAATTGAAGATCGACGAAGCCCGCTTATCCCGTTCCAGCAAAGGGACGATTCTGCTGGTAGACGGCGATATGGAGACACTCACCAGCATGATCGGTGAACTGAAACGGCGAAATTACGAAATACTGGTAACTCATTATATCGATGACGCGCTGAATGTTTTGATCAACCGGACACCGAATATCATTATTAGCGAAATCTTTTTTGAGGAGAAAGGCGTGGATGGTTTTTCTTTCTTCAAGAAACTGGAGCAGCTGCCGCACCTGAAGCATATTCCATTCTTCTTTATGTCGGCATTCGACGACGACAAGGTGATTCGTGCCGGTATCCGGCTGGGTGTCGATCATTACTTCCATAAACCGCTGGATATGAAATTCCTGATGGCTGAAATTGATGTGGCATTAAGATCGCAGAAGAAGTGAAAGTGTTATCACATGACTGTCATCTGTCAGATGACAGTCATGTTTTTTTATCACCGTACATCATACCGTAAAAACCTTACAAACGCACCGGCAAAGACCGCAAGTGAAAAGATCCCCAACAGACCAACATCGATAATCGCCGGAATCGCCGCATCCCTGAACGAGTGTGCCGGGTGTTCGAACTGAGGCATATCGGAAATATCCAGCACGCCTTTTTCCCGCCCGGTATCGATCTTCACTCCGGTATCGCTGTTCATCTCGATCCGGATCCCGCCGATACCGCCGCTCTCTTTTTGTTTCTTATCCTTGTAGGAAGTGAAGAGAGGACGGAAATCGTTCAATGCATCCTCATACCGTGTCTTTAAAGCGATATCTGTTCCTGTAAGGTTCATCGCCGCAAGTTGAAATGCAGAGGCGGGGGAGAAACGGGAAAGAGTAAATGCGAACCGTTCCTGTTCAGATTTCTTGTTCCGTACGTCATCGTTCACTTTCTTTGTGAACGCATCGATATCTTGCTGTACCTGTTTGCGGTCGTTGTCATCTTCTTCCATCCATTGCCACATCTTTTCCTCGCGGTATGTTTCGCGTTCTTCTTTGCTCAATCCGTTTGTCGGAGCGTTTCGCGCCTTCCATTTATCCTGCATCACCTGCTCGTACTGCGTCCACCGATCCTTACTGTACGCATCGCGCTGTCCTTCAATCTCCGCAACGGTCGGTACGTTAATGATCTGCCCTGCAACCGTCGCCCCCGCCCGCGGGAAGATGAACACCAGGCAAACCCAGACAACAAGGGAAAAGAGAAAAGAAACGGATGAACGTTTCGTCGTTGTCGACAGGAAAAGTCCGAGCGCAATGAAGAATGTCTGATACAACAATGCGGCGCCAAAGAGGGCTGTTAATTTCAACCAATGATCGTTTGTCATGGGTACATTCCATACAAGCAGCAGCAAAACGGAGAGCAATAACGGAAGAAGGAGCGGTATCGCCAATCCCAGCCACGCACCGATGAATTTACCAGTAATATACTGTGTTCGCGGAACGGCGTTGGAGAATATTAATTGCAGGGTTCCCCGCTCCGCTTCGCCGTTCACCGCATCAAATGTAAACAGAATGGCAAGCAGCGAAAAGACCACAGTGACGATAAAAGCAAAATCGATGAAACGGAAAACCGCATAGATCGGGTCGTCGCTGTACGTGCTGTGTGTCAGTTTAATACTGTTGAAACTGTTTATGCCGGAGATTCTGCCGATGTCGTTGTGCACGCCGGAGACAAAAATCTGCATTGGATCCGGTTTCCGGAAGATCTTGTTGTTCAGCGCCATCCACCCGCGCGCCTCCCGCATTTCCTGTTGAACCAGCTGTGTGCTGGTCTCATACTGTCGCGTGGCATTGTTGAATTGTCCGATCCCGACGACGACGCTGAGCAGGAGTAACACCGTAACGACAGCGAAGGTCAAAGTGAATTTCGGACTGAAGAAGATATTCTTTAATTCGTGCGTAATGATGTAGGAAAGCATGGCCGCTCCATAATTGAATTGTGTCGCCGTCCCGGCGTTGCTCACCGGACGTCATAATACTTGAAAGAAATAAACGCTCCGGCAAAGAACAGCAAATTGAACGCTGCAAGGATTCCTGTATAGCCGGCATAATACCCGATTCCCGAAATGGCGGATAAGGGTGCAAACTCGAATTGCGGAAGCTCACTGATATTAATTGGTTTTGGCTTTTCCGCATTATCGTCGCTTACCATGCGAAAGACCATGGAAAATCCTCCGGTGTTCATCCCGGTCTTCTCCTTCATGAACGCGGCGTATTGCTGCTGATAATTCTTCGCTTGAGAAAGATAATGCTGTTCGAGTCGAAGCGAGGTCCCGGTCGCCTCAGATGCCGACAACGAGAATAATGCCGACGGCGAGATTCCGGAAAAGAACAGTGCCAGTTGTTGCTGCTCCGCTTGTCGGTTCATCCGGTCTTCGTTCAACCGGGCGGCGAGCTCGTTGAATTTCTTTTCCCGTTCATCAGCAAGATCCTGCATGAATTTGTTGAAGGCAGTCATCACTTCCTGCATGTTATCCGTTTTGGGAGGAGAGAACGCGCTCATCTTTTCCCTATCTTCGTTCCAGACCTGGGACATGAACCTGCTTTTTTGTGAATTAATTTCATCCAAACTCGGCACATCCACGAAAAGATCGGCGCCAATCACAGACAACCGCGGAATGATCATCACCGTCATGATCCACAATGACAGCAGAACAAGGAAGGAGGTGGATGACCGCTCGGTCTTTGCAGATACAGAGAGCGAAAGAGAAAGGAAGGCTCCGATCGATAACATTCCTGCTACGATGATCAGAAAAAGCTTGAACCATTCATCGCTGGTAAGGGCAATATTGAATACCGGCAAAAAAAGGATACCGGCCAATATCGGGATCAGCAGAGGGACGGCAAGCGCCAGAAACGATCCGACGAACTTTGCGACCACATAGTACCCGCGCGGGACTGCATTGGAGAATGTCAAACGGAGTGTTCCGCGTTCCTTTTCTCCGTTGATCAGGTCATATCCGAACAGAATCGCAAACAAGGAGAGGACGATGGAAAAAATAAAATCGAGATCCAGAAACCGGAACATGGCGAAGATCGGATCATCGCCGTACCGGCTGTCTTCACTCCGTAATTCGCCCCGTCCGCGCACTTCAATCGTCCGTCCGATGTCATTGGAGATACCGTTCACCAATGTTGCCAACGGCTGCGGTGGAAGGAAAATCTTGTATTCATGCACACGGACCCAGTCGGTGATCCCTTCGTATTGCCGCACATTTGCCCTCTTCGAAGCCTCGTACTGAGATTGTGCAATCTGATAGTTTTTAACGCCAATATAAAATGATAACAGGATCAGTACGGAACAAATGCTGAACGTGATGGCAAATTTTGTGGATCCGATGATATCTCGAAGTTCTTTTTCGATGATGAGTTTTAGCATAGGTGTTTCCTTTTGTTGGAGCTTCAGTTGATCTGCAGTCGACGGATACGTTTACTCGTTTATGCCTGCCATATAATTCATGTACAATTTCTCAAGATCTTCTCCCGAAAGTTCTGAACGCTTCTTTTGCATCACCAGATGTCCCTGGCGCATGATACCAATGGTGTCTGCAGATTCTTTCGCCCGGAAGATATCGTGGGTGGACATCAATATCGCTTTCCCTTCGTTTCGCAGTGATTCCAACAGCTGCATAAATTCAAATCCCGATTTCGGATCGAGTCCGGAGGTCGGTTCATCCAGCAGGATGGCAGGGGCATCTTTCAAAATGGCAATGGCGATGCCGCACTTTTGCCGCATTCCCTTTGAGAATTCCCTCAGTTTCTTATCATGTGCTTCATCCTGCAGTCCAACCCGAAGCAGCACCGTGCGGTAATCATCCTTCGTGTAATGGGTCTTTCCACCAAGCCGGACGAAATAATCCAGATTCTGCAGGGCGGTGAAGTTTGTATAGAGCATCACATTTTCGGACACGAACGCGACATGTTTCTTTGCTTTCAACGGTTCCACATGGGTCGGAATTCCTGCAATGCGCGCCTCGCCCGATGTCGGTTCGAGGAAGTTCAGAAAGATGTTGATGGTGGTCGTCTTTCCAGCGCCGTTGCCCCCGAGCATGGCAAAGATCTCTCCCGGGTGGACAGAAAACGAAATATTGTCGACGGCAAGTGCACCGTCCTCATACCGTTTTGTCAGATCGACCGCTTCAAGCAGTGGCAGGTGTTCCATAATACATTTCTCCTTGATAAATGAAAGAAACAATTTTCAGTAGTTCATCTCTTTGACAGTTTGATACCATACCAGACGATTCCCGCGACAACGCCTAAGATCAGGAGCACAACGATGAGAGTGCCGAAGACATTCGTTTCCGCCTGGATCTCTGCTGTGATCGTTTTATCCTCTCCGTTGACAGGCTGATTGTCGGACAACGCCGTCGTTCGTAATCGTATTTCGTAGCGACCGGTTGCGATGCCGGAAGGAGGAGTAAATTCCAACGAGATCCGTTTTTCTTCGGAAATATCGAGGGATTGGATCACCATCGGATCGATCTTCTTCGTCCAGTTCAGTGGTACATCGGCTTCGATCTTTAAATTATCCAGCCTTCGCGTCCCTTCATTAACGAGCTCAACGGATAGCTGCACCTTTCCATCCGGCATGATGGAGTGGAACAACTGTTGAGCGCGGACAAGAAGCCTTCCTTTCCCGCGGGGGACTAGCTCCAGTTTTACATAACCGATTTGCAGTTTTTCGACCTCATCCTGAGTCCACAGACGCGAGGCGACATTCTTAAATTCATCCATCCGGTCGCGCGGGATCACCAACACGAAAAAGAGAATCGGTTTGTCCATCCTGATCTCGTCCGTGGGACGGTCGGGAAGTGAAACATCCAGCGCAGCCCGGCGGGTGTTGGCATTTTCCAGGAATTTGAATTGACTCAATCGCGCACCTGTTTGCGGATCCTTAAAATACCTGTTCAATTGCTGCGGCAGGTTCACCACTTCCAGTGCGAAGGTGTTGGACGTACCGCTGAACAGTTCAAGTGTCAGATCGTAGGTTGCAGTTTTACTCAGTTCCGCTTCCTGTGAGAATTGCTGTGATTGTACGATCACTGTGTTTTGTGTCGCATCTTTTTGCAGGAAGATCTTCATCGTTCGGGAGGAACCGTTGCCGTAAATGAGATTGACCACAACTGCATCAAGATCCTGCAGCAGGATAAAATCCAGTTCTTTCGGATGGCCGAAGCGGAGTTCATCGATCTTTGCTTCATACGGCTGGCTGATAATAGAATTGTCCGTATTTGCAATAGAGACGTAGATATTCGGTATTACATCGGGCTGCAGCGAGCGGAAGAGTTGATCCTCCATTTTGATCAATTTCTGAAACTCGGCATTCCCGCCGGAGGTATTGATAAGTGTAATGCGGACATGTTTTTTTCCGTCCCGCGTCTGATACTTCACCGCTTTTTCCACCGAAATAAACTGGGTCTCGAACAATACGGCAAGCAGGGATTGCTGATAGTTCACTTCAGCATCGGAGTACGAAACTTTCGCCCGGTCGAGTTCTGCTTGCGAGAGCAGTCCTTTCCGAAAAAGGTCCTGCTGCCGCTCGAATTCTTTCCGGCTGAATTCGTATGCTTCTTTTGCACGCTTCAAGCCGAGCAGACGATATTTGTCATCCCGTTGATTGAAGTACGGGTTTGCCTGTGCAAATGATTGTGCGGTAGGGAATGCGACCACACCAATGAAAAATAAATACCAGAACAACTGTTTCATAATATTGTTGGAAAGAAAATGTCTTCGTCGTTGTTTACTGAACGGATGAAGGTATCATCCCTTCGTGTCGTTGATGGAAATACCGTTCATTTCCGCATGATCATCCGGCCCATGGGCTTCGGCTTGTTGAATGTTTCCTTGGATGTTTTTCCATCGCGTGAAAATACGATTGTTACTTTATCGCCTTCGTTCAATTCGGTATATGCTTCATCGAACTCTTCTGCAGATGAAACGGATTTCCCATTGATGGAGACGATGATATCATCCTTTATCGGTGAAAATGTAATAAAATTATTGGATGCAGTCGGAAGTGTTTTGTTCACGACGGCCTTGTCTCCCTTCGTTTTCAGGGCAAGCCCGAGTGCCGGCAGAAGAATTTCGCCCTCTTCGCGTTCCATCCGCATCACCATGCCGCCGCGGCTTCCTTCTTTGTTCAATTCTTCATTGCTCTTTTTCGTAAAGGTGGCAATTAAAAGATTCTCGTTCCGTTTCAGACCCAGTTTAATTTCCTGTCCAACCGATGCTTTTTCGTACAATTCACGAAGATCTTTTATCCCTTTTAGTTTTTTCCCGTTCATCATCAGTATACGATCATCCTTTTGGATATCGACAGATGTTTTTTCATGGTTGCCGAGGATGATATTGACAACAAGCATATTTTCTTTCGGAAGAACCACCGCGCCTATTTCGCGGATAATTATTGCATCATCAGCTGAAATAGTCCGTGTGAATTGTTTTACTTCCTGCGAGGAATGGAGCGGGTTGATCAGCAGCAGTGCAGTGGTGAGTGCAGCAAGAAAATGTTTCATAGATTCTCCGTTTGTTTTTGTTGTGCTGTTTCACGGACAATCTACCTCTGCAGTTGCACGTTTCATAGTTAAAGAATGTTATGCTCTGTTAAATAGTGTTAAAAGAGAGGAATTTGTGGTGGAGGATCATTAGATTAAAGGTGTGAAAAAAGGGACAAGGAATATCGCAATCATGATCGCTGTTATCTCCGTCGCGCTCGTCGGACTGATAGCATTGCAAATCTATCTATTGTCCGAATCCTACGCACAAAAGGAGCAGGCGTTTGACCGTAATGTGTTGAATGCGCTTAATACCGTTTCGCAACAAATCGAAAAGAATGAAGCCGCGTCGAAGATTTTCACCGTAGCTCTGAATCCATCGGATATTCCCCCCTCCGGCCCTATGAAGAAATTCAGAAGGACCATCCCTCCGGTTCCTGGCAAATCGGCGCAGAAGAAGGGAAATTATACATGGATCATTTCAGATACAGTAAAGAACGAACAAGGGAAACAGATGCGCGTAGAGGTGTTCCATTCATCCGGTGTGGACACGATGACTTCAGTATTCGTTCAAAAGCATACCGGAACGCCTCACGAGAAACAGACGATTTCCTATAGTTTTTCAACCGATGAGCAGGGTGTGCGGATTTCCACCAGCATGCGCGATTCCGCATCGGTGCTTTTCCGGGATACAACAAAAAAGAGACGTGGTGAGATTGTCGCCCGGGTCGTGGATAAACTCTTTTTAATCGAAACACTGCCGCTGGAACAACGGATCGAACTGGGGACATTGGATTCATTAATCAAACAATCTCTTTCTTCGGTTGGTATTTCCATGAGATACAGTTTTCGTGTAACCGTCGGCGATGGCGATTCTGTAAAATTGGCGAACGATTCAGTGCGGCATACGGAATTATCAGCGACTCCGTTTAAAGTCCAATTGTTCCCGAACGATGTCCTTTCTTCCCGGTACGAGTTAGCGCTGCTGTTACCGGATAAAGTTTCGGTTGTGCTCGGGGAAATGGCTGCTTTGATGCTGATGTCGTTGCTGTTTATGACGATCATCATCGTCAGCTTCGTGTATTCAATTCGTGTCATTGTTCTGCAGAAACGCCTCTCTCTATCGATCATCGACTTCATTAACAATATGACCCATGAATTCAAAACGCCGATTTCAACCATTGCGCTTGCGTCGGAAGCAATCGCCAAACCGGAAGTGTTGAAGAGCAGGCCAAAAGTTTTGAAATATACCTCACTCATTGTGGACGAAAACAACCGGATGAAACATCAGGTGGACAAGATTCTGCAGATGGCTGTTCTGGAAGAAGGAACTGCCGAATGGAAGATATCCGATGTGAACCTGCATGAGTCGATCCTTCAGGCGGTGAAGAATTTCTCTCTCGTCATAGAGCAACGGAATGGAAAGATCACCACAGATTTGAAGGCGGCCAGTTTCGTCGTGAGAGGGGATTCTATTCATCTTTCGAACATATTGAACAACATCCTGGACAATGCGGTTAAATATTCTTCAGCCATCCCGGTGATCGAAATCAGCACGCACAATGCCGGTCCCTCTGTCGTTGTCCGGATCAGCGACAACGGCATCGGCATCGCGAAAGAGGATGTCGAACGAGTGTTCGATAAATATTATCGCGTCTCTACCGGAAATACACATGATGTGAAAGGATTCGGATTGGGATTAAGTTACGTGAAACTGATCGTCAGTTCCCATCATGGTACTGTTTCGCTCAGCAGTATTCCCGGAACAGGGACGACAGTGGAGATCACGTTTCCTGTATGAAACCGCATCGCCGCATATTGCTGCTGGAAGATGATGCAAATCTCGGTTTTATCTTAAAGGAACATCTTGAGATGAACGGTTTTGCAGTGACACTCTGTGCCAACGGCGTCGAAGGTTTAGCCGAATTCCGAAAACAAAAAATTTCAATGTGTCTGGTGGATGTCATGATGCCGAAAAAGGACGGGTTCTCGTTCGTGAAAGAGATCCGGGGGCATGATCAAAAAACACCCGTAATTTTCCTGACAGCAAAATCGCTGAAAGAGGACCGCATCGAAGGACTGAAGATCGGAGCGGATGATTATATCACGAAACCATTCAGCATGGAAGAACTTCTTTTGAGGATTAGCGCCGTACTGAAACGATCGTCTCCAATGGAACTGTCTGATAAACCGCAAAATGAATTTAAGATCGGAACATTCCGATTCGACGTCCGGAAATCGCTGCTGCTGGCCAATAAGAAAAAACCGATCACACTTACATCCAAAGAGGCGGAACTGCTGGCATTTCTGTGCGCTGCAATGAATACCGTTATCGAACGTGAACGAATCCTCAATTCAGTGTGGACCAATGACTCTTATTATTCTGCACGCAGCATGGATGTATATCTTTCGAAACTCCGCAAATACCTCAAAAGTGATCCGAAGATCTCCATCATCAATGTCCGCGGCAAAGGATTCAAACTGCTCGTTGATGAATAACACAATATTTTTCATTTCTTTTAAGCACATCTCAGTCTCGATTGTCTAAAATCTGATTTTTGCGGTTTTTTCGCTAAAATATAGTAAATTCAATCACCACAGATGAGACGAACCACAACATTGCTCTTTTTGGGCATTCTTTTGACCGGCTGTATTGACGATGCGCCGCATGATAATCCGCTTGATCCGGAATCCGCTGGATATGTGAACGAGGGGAACTTGACTGGTAGGATCATCATCGCCAACCAATCTGAAGGAGTTCCGGGCGCCTTTGTCTGGAATAGTACAGAAGGCATCGGTACGACGACGGATACCTCAGGAAATTTTTCCTTTGCGAAATTATCGGAAGGGGAGCACCGGTGTATTGTGTCGGCGGAAAAATATGCCAACGATACATTTATTGTGACGATTCGACCCAAAACAACAGCGCAAGTCGTTCGTGGATTAAATGCAGCACCGGTAGTGACCTTTCAACAGATTCTGTCGCGGAAGATCGACTATATCGATTATAGTCCCCGATATTTTGTCGATATTGTCGCGACCGTCACAGATCCGAACAGCATTTATGATCCGGATTCGGCATGGTTCAACGTCACCACCTATAGTTTTCCGCTGACATATTCCACTTTGTCAAAAAATTTTACAGTCACACTTGAAAAAGATTCCTTTCCAACAAATACCATTGACTGGCTTGTGGGAAAACCGCTGCACATCATTGCAAAGGATATCCATAATTCCTTCAGCGTCAGCGAATCATTTTTTGTTACCAGAGTCATCGAAAATTCTTCAGTACCGGTCGATCAGGACACAACGAGTGCGACCCCGCTGTTTTCCTGGACCCCGCCGAATGTTAATTATGAATACACGAATACCGTCACGGTGTATCGTGCCGGAACTGAAACAGTCGTATGGACCTATTCCGGATTGATACCGTTCTTCGAAGAACTGCAGTATCCGTCGAACGGGAGTGCTCCAACGTTGACCAAGGGGAATTATTTCTGGACGATTACCCTCGTCGATAAATTCGGGAATTATTCCCGTTCACGTGAATCTTATTTTGTGGTGCAATAAATGGAACATCCCAAAGACAACTTTAACGCCTTATTTGAGATCACTCGGACGATCAACTCCATCCTGGAACCGGATGCATTGCTGGAAAAAGTGCTGGAGATCGCCATGAAGCATCTTTCGGCAGAACGGGGTTTTGTGATTCTGGCGGACACCAACAGTGAAAGCGGATACACTGTCGTGACAGTGAAGAATTTTAATTCAAAAAAAGCGAGCGAAGAATTCGCAGCTTCTTCTTCGGTAGTGAAATCCGTTCTGCAGTCCGGCGAAGCGATATTGACATTTGACGCTATGAGTGACGAACGATTTGAATCGTCCGTGAGCATTATGGCGCAAAAGATTCTTTCAATCATCTGCATCCCTCTCCGTGCCGGCGAACGGATCTTCGGCGCCGTCTATTTGGACAGCAGTAAATCCCGGAAGGCCTTCACGGAGGATGCTTTGAAATTCCTGACGGTTTTCGGCAGCCTGGCTGCGATTGCGATTGAAAATGCGCAACGGTATTCCACATTGGAAAAAGAAAACACACGGCTAAAGAATCAGGCCGATGTGTCGCATCTGTTCAGTAATATCATTGGAGCGAGCGAAAAATGGCGGAAAGTGTTGGAAATCTCCCAGCGCGTTCTGGATGTGGATGCCGCAGTGCTGATCACCGGAGAGAGCGGAACCGGCAAGGAACTGATTGCCCGCGCCATTCATGAACATGGAACGCGTGCCGGACAGCCCTTTGTGGCTGTCAATAGTTCTGCGCTGCCGGAACAGTTGATGGAGAGCGAATTATTCGGTCATGTGAGAGGATCGTTCACGGGTGCGGCATCGGACAAGAAAGGATTGGTCGAAGTCGCGGAAGGGGGAACGCTTTTTCTGGACGAGATCGGTGAATTGGCGCCGACACTTCAGGCGAAGATTCTCCGCTTGCTGCAGGAAAAAGAATACCGTCGTGTCGGGGATACTGTTAATCGGAAAACAGATATCCGTATCATCGCCGCCACAAATAAAGATCTGAAAGAAGAAGTGAAGGCGAACCGGTTTCGGGAAGATTTGTATTTTCGTTTGAATGTGGTCGGCATCCATCTGCCGCCGCTCCGCGAACGAAAGGATGATGTTCCCCTGCTGGCGCAACATTTTGTAAAGCGGGCGGCAATAAATTACAAACGGCCGATCGACAGCATTCATCCCGAAGCGATGCAGTTGCTGCTGGCAAATCCATGGAAAGGGAACGTCCGCGAATTCCAGAATGTAATCGAACGGGCAGTGGTGCTATGCCGGGGGACGCAATTAACGAAGGATGATTTTCTGTTCGATTCGAGCGACCAATCGGCGCTGCAGAAAAGTGCGATGACTCTTGCAGATGTGGAACGTCAACTGATCGAAACAACTTTGGCAGAAATGAACGGCAATCGTACACGAACAGCAGAACGACTGGGCGTTTCGCTGCGATGGCTGCAATACCGCATTAAAGAATGGGGTAATGAATAAGGATCTCATACAAAGACGAAAAGCGACGAATGTGTATCCTTTGCGTCTTTGCGTGAGAAATAGCGATGAACGGAAACCAATTTAAAATAGAACACAAGATCAACGAAAGTGCAACGACCATCGTCTACCGCGCTTTTGACGAGATGCTGCATCGTCCTGTCCTGCTCAAAGTACTGCAAAAGCATCTGATCGGCGATGACGGATTGAAGCAGCGTTTTATGCGTGAGGCACGCGCTTGTGCTGCGCTGCGAAGCGAGCATATTGTGCAGGTGTACGATCTGACGGAGATCGACGGTGCACCGGCGATCGTGATGGAATTTGTCGAAGGGCGATCGTTGAAAGATGTGATCGCAGCCGGAATTCCCGAACCGCTGGCTGTGACAAAAAAAACCGCGACCCATGTGCTCCGGGCATTAACAGTTGCCCATGAGAAGGGAATTATTCACCGGGATATTAAACCGGGAAATATTTTGGTTTCGGAAAAAGGTGCGATTAAGGTAACGGACTTTGGACTGGCGTATGTTGCGCTTTCTCCCACCGTGACGATGGAAGGGATGGTGCTCGGCACTCCGGCGTATATGGCTCCGGAACAGGTACGCGGAGACGAAGTCGATCAGCGAACTGATCTCTTTTCACTTGGTGTTACCCTGATTGAAGTGTTGAGCGGGGAACGTATCTTCGAAGGGTCGACGTACTCCGAATGCATGAAAAAGGTACTGGTGTTTACTGGAGAGGAGTTGAAACGATTCGATGATCGATCGGATACGGAATTCTCGGATTTTTTAAAAATAATGCTTCAGCCCAAAAAGGAAAATCGTTTTGCATCTGCACGCGAAGCGTTGAATGCTCTTCATGATACCGCCTCTTCCTTATTTGAACAGCAGAGCCAGCCTGTCCGCCGAAAACATACGCTGCCGATAAGTTTAGCGATAACGGCGATTGTGTGCCTGGTGATTGTAGGATTAGTGAAATTTGTGCAGCCGGACACTGGTGAAGAAGGGCCGAATATTCAATATCAAACTCCGCAAACGGCAGATTCTGCAAACTCTCCTTTACTGGAGGCCGATCAGCGTTCCGAAAAAGGACTGGACAACATTTCGCATCCCCCGGTTCCGGAAAATGTGATTGAAAAAAGCACCGCCGCCGTTTCAGTCGATTCGGGAAGAGTGTTCCTCAACAGCACTCCATGGGCGAAAGTGTTTATTGATAATCAATTGATCGGCGAAACACCGATCGCAAAACCTGTGAAACTCTCTGCGGGAAATCATTCGGTAATGTTCGCCAATCCGGCATTCGATCCGATCATCAAATCCGTCACTGTCCGCTCCGAGCGGGATATCGTCGTGACCGGAAATTTTTTGGAACATGCTGGATATTTCATGTGCACGATTGTACCCTGGGCGGAAATCTATGTGGATGAACAATATAAAGATACAACTCCGCTAACGAAGCCGATCATTCTCTCTGCGGGGAAGCATACAGTCCGATTCAAAAATGAATCGTTTGCCGATCAGGTAAAAGAGATCGTCATTATTGCCGGAGATACAACACATGCAGCAGTAACTTTTGTCCAATGAAAAAACTCTTTATCATATCATTCATAGCGATTGCACTCTGCTGTATAACATCGGCCCAGCAATTTTCAGCTGACTCGGCACTAATAGAAATCGAACAGATGTACACCTCTGGCCAATATCTTGCCGCAGAACTGGAATCGCGAAGGATGACCGAACAATCAGGACTGTCCGATACAGTAAAAGTACAACTTGAAAAATGGATCGCGTTTTCACTCATCGCCCAGGGGAAAAGTGCCGCTGCAAAAGAACGATTTGTAGCATTACTCTCGATCGACGAGGACTTTGAGTTGGATCCGGTGTTGACATCTCCGAAGATTCTTTCCGTATTCAATGATGCGCGAAGTCGATTCGTCGCCCGGCGGAAGGAACAGCCAAAGAGGGATTTTACTTTGAACAATTCAGAGGATCAAACTGTAACGTTTCGTTCTGTACTGTTTCCGGGATGGGAACAACTGTATCAAGGAAGAACAAGCGCCGGAACAGTTTTTCTGAGTGCGGGGATCGCCGCATTTTCATCCGGTATTGTCTTTGAACTACTCAGGGCTGATGCACGGCAGGAGTATTTGAATGCGACGGCGGCATCGGACATTGCGTCGAAATACAAAACATATAATTCATACCGCAAAGCAGAGATTTATTCTTTTGCCGCTTTTGCTGCAATTTATTTTCTTTCCGAATACGATATTTTTACACACGGTGCGGTTTCCATCGAATCCGTACCGGCTCAAAACAACGGTCAACAGGTTCAATTCCGGGTGAGGTTTTAGCGGGAATTCCGATGCATATCCTGCATGAACTATGCAGAGCTTGCGCACCAAAGCAGGAAAAAACAGCGAGAATTGATGAATATTGCAGTTTTTTCTTTGGTATGGTGATTGCAATAATAATCTGCGTCGTTCTACATTCACCTGCATCAATTCCCGTGGATTTTGGTGCTGTCCAATAGCGCGGGAAGAACTCGGACTGCCGGTACATCGGCAAATTGAATTTTTATCAGTTGGTTGTTTTGAGTCTCATATTTTTGGAGGAGTTATGAATAAACGTCTTACATTTTGGTTACTGCTGTTGCTCGGGGCAGTGTTATTACTGGCACAAGGTTCATCGTCGCAGGTGAAACTGATCGCTTTGAAAGTTGAACTCAACGGCGAGGTGAAACTAGCGTGGACAACGCCATCGAACGGCATCGATACAACTACAGTGTACGAATTGTACCGTGCAAAACTTCCCGATACAACTGCGCAGTTAATCCTTACAACAACGGATACCTCCTTTGTTGATCACATTCCTCCGGTTATTTCTTTGACGCCGATAACGTATGCATACAAAATTGTTGCAAAAACCGGAATCCTTGTTGAGCTTAGTAATATTGTTTTTGTTCCTGTGCCGGGTATTCCGGAATTCGGTGCGTTTAAATTGGAAGGACATGTGGATAGTGTTTCGGTGAGTTTGCATTGGGATGCACCTCCGGTCGGTACGGTGAGTTATTATTTGGTGTTCCGCGGTCACCTTGGGGATGACAAACCATTTCATACAAAAATAGATTCCACCGTAGACCGGTTGTCGGTAACAGCCGCACCCATTGTATCAGATCCGGACTCGCCGGTAACATTTATATTTTATGTGAAAGCGGTCCTCACGACAGGAGAAGTATTATTCAGCACAACTCGTCAGCTGACGGTGTACGCCAAACCAACCGGAGATAAAGTGTGGTTTGTCACCCGGCCGAATCCGTTTGCAAAAAAGGATACGTCGTTTGAATACACAGCGGTTGCACAATCGGACAATTCGTCCGCTGTGATTCGGTACTTTGCCGAACATTATCCAGCGGGATTTTCCATAGATTCTGTCTCCGGCACAGTGAATTGGACACCGACGGAAAAGGGAACGTATAAGATCGTTCTTGCCGCAAAATCTTCCTTCGGCGGGAAAGCCCGACAGGAGTTTATGATCTCCATAACAAATGGGAACGGGGTGATGTACGGCAAAGTGACCGACAAAAGCGACATTGGAATACCGAATGTTATTCTCGAAGTGTTCAGAGTGGATGAAGTGTCCAACATTTCCTTTGCGTATGCTGCAAAAACGGATAGTAAAGGGAATTATTGGATCAGTCATATCGATCCCGGAAACTATAAGGTCCGCGCAAATTCACCATCCATGATGTTTCGCAGCGTGTGGGCAGATACCGCCCGTGATGTATCGAATGCGAGAATCGTTATTATACCGGATTCATCCGAAGGAATCACACAACTCTCGATAAAATTACGTGATGCCGGCCCGGCACCGCTGCCGGTCACGGTCAGCGGCAGAGTGACCGATACGACGGGAACGGCGATCAATGGATCTGACAGTCGCGTGGTATTTGTCCGTGCGGAGTTTGCATTGAATTTCGGCGGAGGTATGGGAATAGGGATAGAAAACTTCCGGAAATATTTTGAAATGAATATGCACGGCGATTTCCGTTTGGAAGGAAATTCGGAATTTGTGTTTAAAGTAAAAACAGATTCCCTTGGCAATTATCAAATGAAGGTTCCGCCGGGCGCCTATATCGCCTTCGCAAAAGCAAAAGGGTATGCAGTGGAGTTCTATAACGAGCAACCCAGCATTCTTGCGGCAGATATCATTCGTGTGCCGAAAGATACCATGAATATCAATTTTACACTTTCCCCGATGCCCCCTGTTGTGCTGGGAGAGATTAGCGGATCGGTGATCGATTCTGTGAACAAAGTGTTTGTTCCATCGCGGGTGATTGCATTCCGTGACGGCTGGAGATTCAAGGATATCCACAGGATCGGACGTGTGTATATAGCTGATACCGATTCGACCGGGACATATACGCTGGAAAACCTACTCCCCGGAAACTACGTTATTTTAGCTGTGCCGCTGGGTGAATATGCACCGGCGTTTTATTCGCAGGATACGAATAATGTCCGCTGGAGATTTGCATCCAAAGTGGAAGTGAACGGCAACAGTATCGACAATATTAATATCTATGTGAGACATTTCGAACCGTCGGCACACGGATTTACAGCAATTGTTGGAACAGTATCGTTCAACGGCAGCAACGGAAGCACGAACGGATCGCTGAGGGCAGGTGCTCTTGTCTATGCATACCGGGACGGTGTCCCTGTTGGATACGCGTTCACCAATGCTGAAGGAAAATATGCCATTACAGGAATTGGACCGGGCGAGTATTCTATATTTGCGGATAAAGCGGGATTCAATGAGTCGATGCTTGTTAATGTTTCTGCTTCGTATGACGGAAGCGGAAATCCTGTTAACGGCATGGCAAACCTGATACTGAACGCGACAACTAGCGTTACGGTGAATACCTCAGTGCAGCCGACATTGTATGGGCTGGAACAAAATTATCCAAATCCATTCAATCCAAGCACGACGATTAATTATTCACTGCCGAAGAGCGACCGGACAACTTTAAAGATCTATGATGTTCTCGGAAAGGAAGTGGCGACATTGGTGAATGAATATCAGCAGGCAGGACAATATTCGGTACGGTTCACCGCTTCCCAACTGTCTTCCGGTATTTATTTCTACAGACTTGAATCTGGATCATTCGGCATTGTAAAGAAAATGATGTTCATTAAATAATGTCGAAGTAAAATTGTTACATACAAAAGGCGGACTGAGGTCCGCCTTTTTTGTTTCCATCGAAGAAATGCCCTTTATCTGTACCTCTATAGGCGCATCGTGGTGAGTCCTGTAACTTTTAATCGGGACGATGCGATCTCATTTTTTTATCGGCAGCGCATTCACAAACGTCATCAGATCGGCAATAGAGTGGGAATGATGGCCAGCCTGAATTCTCTTTATTAGTTTATCCGTGATAGCAAAACCACCCACAATCATTTTTGCATTGATGATCTGTGCTGTTTCAAATAACAGTGCACACGATTCCACAAATTGTTTTTGGGATTTCGGTGTGGTGGAAGAAACGCAGATAAGATCGGGCACGTGCTCTTCGATGGCATCGACAAAGTATTTTACAGGAAGGTTCGTACCGAGAAAGAGTGTTGTCCACCCGTGTGCTTCCAACACATTGTTTACACAGGTAATGCCTATCTCATGGTATTCGTATTCCAGGCAGCCGCACAACGCAATGCCTCCGTGTTTCGGCTTTTTTGCGATGTTGTCCTGTAGTTTCATTATGGCATGCAGCGCAGTATTGGAGGCGAGATGTTCCTGTTCCACCCCCAGTTCCTTGGTTACCCATTTCATGCCGATTCTTGCAAACGCAGGGAAGATGATCCGGTCGAAGAGATCGACCTGAGAGATTCTATTCGCGGAAAGCAGATTGAGATACTGAAAAGTGTTTTCGCGATTTCCCTCCAGCACAGTGTTATAGAAAATATCAGTCAATGCTGAAAAATCTTTTGTGAGTATGGCATAATCTGCAGATGTACTCACAGTGCTCATCAATTTCTTGGATGGGATGATCAGGTCGATTACATCGTAGGCATTGCTGTCCATGAACTCCACAACATCTTTTATCTTGTACTTCCGGTGCCCGCCGGGAGTTTTAATGCAGCGAAGCATACCTCTATCTGTCCACCTCTTCACCGAGGATTCGTTCACTTTCAATATGTTTGATACGTCTGCTGTAGAAAGTAGTCCTGGTTTCATAGTATTGCTTAGTGAAGATGAAAGCACGTTTTGCACGATTTAAGATAGGAAGAGTTTATTGATTTTCAATGAGTGAAAAACATTTTTACCATAAAATGGTTCGACGCGGCGCAGAACCAGCAATCATCTTGAGTGAGTCCCGAATTTCCTTGAGGATGAGTCGTTGGATGACATAAATATCTTCACTGGAGCCTTTCCTGACCGTCCGGCAGGAGGGCTCATCATGACCGGTTTTCTTGTGATATGGAACTTCAATTACTGATTAGAATACACATACTGGAGACGCTATTCTCTTCCGAAAATCCGCACTTTTTTGTATTTTAATCCATTATGGAAGAAAAAGAGAAATCGGATTTTATCCGCGAAATCATTACCGAAGACCTCACAACAAACAAATTCCAGGGGCGTGTTCACACGCGATTCCCTCCCGAACCGAACGGATATTTGCACATTGGTCACGCAAAATCCATCTGCCTCAATTCCGGTATCGCCAGAGATTTTAAGGGCAAATTCAACCTTCGTTTTGACGATACAAATCCTTCGAAAGAAGAGCAGGAATATGTCGACTCCATCATCGAGGATGTGAAATGGCTCGGAGGTGATTTTGAAGACCGGCTGTTTTTTGCGTCGGACTATTTTGAGCAGATGTTTCAGTACGCTGTCGTGCTCATTAAAAAGGGAAAAGCGTTTGTCTGCGACCTGAATGCTGATGAAATGCGGATGACCCGTGGAACACTGACTGAACCGGGAAAAGAGAGTCCGTTTCGAAACAGATCTGTTGAAGAAAATCTTGATCTGTTTGAACGGATGAAGAACGGCGAGTTTCCGAATGGCGCAAAAACGCTCCGCGCGAAGATAGATATGGCATCGCCAAATATCAACCTGCGTGATCCGGTGATGTATAGAATTGTTCACGACGAACATCATCGGCAGGGAAACAAGTGGTGCGTCTATCCTACATACGATTGGGCGCATGGCATCGAAGACTCCATTGAAAAAATCACACACTCCATCTGTACGCTGGAATTTGAAAATCATCGTCCGTTGTATGATTGGTATTTAAACGAACTGGAAGTGTATCATCCGCAGCAGATCGAATTTGCCCGCCTGAATCTAAGCTACACGGTGTTGAGCAAGCGGAAGTTACTGAAACTTGTTGGAGAGAAACATGTCAACGGATGGGACGATCCGCGTATGCCGACCATTGCCGGATTCCGCCGACGGGGATACACCTCCGATGCGATCAAGAACTTCTGTGATATTATCGGCGTGGCGAAGCGTGATAATACCATCGATATGTCGTTGCTGGAATACAGCATCCGCGAAGATCTGAATAAACGATCCCAGCGCGCCATGGCGGTGCTCAATCCGTTGAAGATCATCATCTCCAATTATCCTGAAGGGAAAACGGAAGAGTGTGAGGCAGTGAATAATCCGGAAAACGAATCTTCCGGCACTCGCAAAGTGACATTCAGTCGTGAACTATTTATCGAACAGGAAGATTTCCGGGAAGTTCCTCCGCCGAAGTATCACCGCCTTTCACCGGGAATGGAAGTTCGATTGAAATATGCTTACATCATAAAATGTGAAAAGGTGGTGAAGGATGATGCTGGCAACATAACGGAAGTGCATTGCTCCTACGATACAGAATCAAAAAGCGGGATGGCAGGAGCAAACAGAAAAGTGAAGGCAACAATCCACTGGGTTTCAGCGGCGCATGCGAAGAATGTTGAAGTCCGATTATATGACCGGCTCTTTACAAAGGAAAATCCGGACGATGTAGAAGATGGCAAAGACTTCCTTTCCAATATCAATCCGAATTCGCTGCAGGTGTTGAAGAACTGCAAAGTGGAGCCGATGCTGGGCATTGCAAAAGCAGGGGAGGGATTTCAATTCGAACGGACCGGATATTTTTCGGTCGATCCGAAGGAAAGTCTGCCCGGAACACCGGTCTTTAATCGCGTAGTGACGCTGAAAGATACGTGGGCGAAAATCGAACAAAAACATAAATAGATTCAAACGATCGTATTTTCAACGATATTTCACTAATGCGGAACTCCGTCCATACTGCACCGGTTTTCCGCATTACTATTTCTATACAATACCATTTGGTCCGCAAGAATCACTCCATAAGTCACCTAAACACTTCAATTGCAGTTTCGGGAACATGAATCCAGTTCGATGAGAAAAATGGCAATTCCATGATTGACACTTCATGATTCATTTGGTAAACTACAGCGCATTCTTCAACCTTTAGAAAGGAAAAACGTCATGCCGGAAGAATTCATTACTCCGCAACCATCCAATGAAATGTCACTGAGCGATAAGTTTGTCGGGATACTTTCCTCTCCCGGAGAAGTGTATCAAAGTATCGTCGGTACAGAACCGAAAACATCCAACTGGGCTATTCCATTGGTGTTAACCATAATCGTCGGAATTATCTTCACCTTCGTTGTCTTCTCACAGCCGCCGATTCAGGATCAGATGATCGAGACGCAACACAAAGCGCTCCAGCAGAGAGTTGATAATGGAAAGATGACGCAAGAACAAATGGTCCAAACGGAAGAAATGAATCCGGCAAAACCGGGATCACCTATGTTTCTGATATTTGGAACTCTCGGAGTGGTTGTTGTTCTGGTATTCAGCCTCTTTGCCTACAGCGCGGTCTATATCGTGGTCGGGAAAATTCTCTTTAAATCGTCCGTCACGTATAAAAAAGTGTTGGAGGTCAATGGACTTTCCTATTATGTCGCAGCGATTGTCTCATTACTGTCGATGGTGATTGTTGTTTCGATGGGTTCGCTGTATGCGTCAATAAGTCCGACGCTGTTCATTGCCGATTTCGATCCGCTAAATACTGAACATAAATTTCTTGCAGCACTGAATCTACTGGAGTTCTGGAACCTGTTTGTCATCGGCGTGGGACTTTCGAAAATTTGGAATGTATCGACGGGGAAAGCATTGGGAGCCGTAGGCGGAGTATGGCTGATCTGGACACTGATTAAAGTCTTTGTCGACTTTGGATTCTGATTGACTTTATAATATACCTGCAGGGTCGACATCCACAATAATCCTCACACTCAAGGATGAAGATTGTTTTTGAAGTTCATTCACAACACGCGCCACGGCAGTCCGGGCGCGTGTTCCGTTTTTATCACTCTCCTTATCTGCTTTGATAATAATTTGCCAGCGGAATTCATTCTTGATCTTAGAAAGCACAGCCGGTGATGGACCGAGAATCCATTCCCGTTTCAATAGGGCAAACAGTTTTTGGCCGGCGCTCATTGCAAGTTGTTCAACATTCTTTTCGATTTTTCCCTTGAATTCCACGACTACAATGCGCGAAAACGGCGGGTAATTTATGGAGCGTCGGTATTCGATTTCTTCGGCATAGAATCCTTTAAAATCATGGTCTTGCACATGCTTTAAAGCATAGTGGCCAGGCTGCGAAGTCTGTATAATCACTTCGCCCGCCAAAGTGCTTCTTCCGGCGCGTCCTGCAACTTGTGTCAATAATTGGAACGTCCGTTCCGCCGACCGGAAATCCGGCAGCATCATTTGGGTATCAGCAGAAATCACGCCGACCAGAGTGACTCTCGGGAAGTCCAAACCCTTTGCGACCATTTGCGTTCCCAGCAGTATATCTGCACCGCCGTTTCCGAATTGCTGAAGGATCTTCTCGTGCGATCCTTTCTTCGTGGTCGAATCCATATCCATACGAAGGATAACAGCAGAAGGGAAAAGAGCCGTCAACTCCTGTTCCACCCGCTGTGTTCCAAATCCGGTCATCGTAAATTCAAAACCACCACAGTTCGGACAGACAGTGGGGGGCTGTTTTACTTTCCCGCAGTAATGACAGCGGATATGTTTTTTGGTTGCGTGATACGTCATAGTCACATTGCATTGGTCGCATTGTTCCACATGCCCGCAGGAATTGCATTCGATGAACGGGGCAAATCCGCGCCTGTTCTGCAGCAGTATGATCCCTTCATTTTTCTCAAGCCGGTCGCGAATCTTCAGTTCAAGACCGGTAGAAATACTCCGCACAAGATTTTCGAATGCTTTTTTCCCCAATTGTTTAGCCTGTACTTTTGCCGCGTTATAATGCCTCTTCCGTTCATCCACCATATTAACAATAGAAACGGGCGGAAGAACAGCATTGTCCGCACGTTCCGGAAGGGAGAGCAATATGTATTTATTATTGACCGCATTGGAATACGATTCGATGGACGGCGTTGCAGAGCCCAAAACGACCACTGCGTTCAGTTGTGCTGCTCGCATAATGGCAACATCCCGCGCATGATACCGGGGACTTGCATCGAATTGTTTGTAGGAAGATTCATGTTCCTCATCCACGATGATGAGTCCGATGTTCTTAAGAGGAGCAAACAGAGCGGAGCGGGGACCGATGACGATTCTGTATTTGCCATTTTTTGCGGAACGCCACGCATCATACCGTTCACCGTCGGACATTCTGCTGTGCATCCACACGACCAGATCACCGAAATGGACTTGGAACCGGCGGACAGTCTGCGGTGTCAACGATATTTCTGGGATCAAGACTATTGCCGACTTGTTTTGCGAAAGGCAATGCCGGATGGACTCGATATACACCTGCGTTTTGCCGCTGCCGGTGATGCCGTGCAGAAGGAATGTCTGGGCAGATTGTGTATCGATTGCCGAAGTGATTTGTTTAACCGCAACGGATTGATCGCTGTTGAGCGTGAAGGATAAACTTTTTATATCACTGTCATCCCTCATAAATCCGCTTTTCCGTTCAATCTCTTTTTCGTAAAGCAAAATCAAATCTTTTGCAGCGAAAGATTTGAGTGTTGCCAGTGTACCGTTATGCTCTTTAAGAAATGTAGTGACCTCGATCTCCTTTTCAGAATACGACATGATCGAATTCCACAACTCTTTTTGTTTACCACCCCGGAGTTCTGGAGTGGAGTTATTTGACACTTTCGAAAAGAACCAGCCCTTTTTTGGCTGCGCCTGTTTTGTACGCTGTTCCGAAACGACGACAATACCTTTCTGTGACAGTTCATTGACAATGGAGTGAAGATTCTTTGTTGAGAGCTTTTTCTGCAACTGTTGGATCGTCAGCGGGCCGTCATTGAGTAAGGCGGCAATCTTTTTCTGCTGCGGTGCTAACAGAGAGAGTTCGGTTGCATGCCCCGATAGCGTGACAATTTTTTTGCTGGATTGTCCGAACCCCGCCGGCAGAAACAGCCGCACAGTCTCCCCAAGCGGTGTGCTGTAATAATCGGCGATCCAGGCGGACAATTGCAGGTCATGCTCGTTGATGATAGGTTGAAGCTCAACAATGTCGGAAATTTCCTTTAGGGCCACGTTTGGGCGCTCATTCGGGAAATCGACAGCGATACCGGTCATAATTTTTTTGCCGAATGGGACAACTACTGCGGATCCCCGCACAACGACAGAGACGAGATGACGGGGAATGATATAAGTGAAGAGCTGCGATACCGGTACCGGCAGCGCAACATTGACGAGTTTTGAATTCATTATTTCAGATACGGTTGCAGGTGTTGCAGAAAACGATCGGTGGCGCCGCAATTATCGCGGACGAATGACTCGGAAATAGATCCAGCCTTTTTCCGGGCGGCAGAATTTTCGAGCAGAGTCCGCAATACACGGTACAGATTTTTTTCATTCCCGATCACGAAGCCTCCTCCGCGTTTGGCAAGTTCGACTGCTTCCTGCGAATTTGTATGTTTCGGGCCGTAGATCACAGGAACGCCGAACACCGCCGGTTCTAAAATGTTGTGGATCCCCTGACGAAAACTCCCGCCGATATACACTACTTGGGCATATTGATATAGCGCTACAAGCACGCCAATACTGTCGATCAGGATTACTTTCTCTCCGTGGTAATTGTTCATTTCCGAAAATCGAATGAACGATATTTTCCCTAGCAGTTTAGATTCCACTTCTTCCAAGTGTTCTACCGTCGGTTCATGAGGGACAAGAATCGTCAGCAGCGAATCCTCTTTGTGCTGGAGTTTTAATAACACCGGAATGATGACATCATCATCCTCCGCCCAGCTCTGTCCGATCACAAATATTTTTTTGTTGTTGATGATGGAGGGGGACAACAGGTTCCTGTTGCGCGCATCGATGCTCCGTGACATCACCTGATCGAATCGAGTATCTCCAATCGCATCGATCAACGGATGCGTCGTGCCGAAGGCGCGGAAGGCAGCAGCATCATTGTTCGACACTGTGAGGATCTGTGCAAAACAGTCATACAGTGAACGGTGGAATTGAAAGACAAGCGGCGCCGTACGGAGGGAGGTACTTTTCATCGTTGCATTTGCGATCACCACCGGGATGGTATTACGTTTCAGCGCATAGATCATATTTGGCCAGATATCATATCGCACCATCACGGCAACATTCGGTTTCACAATGTCGATGAAACGCTTCGCTCCGGAAGGAGAGTCGAACGGAATGTAAGAGATGAGATTTGCTAGCTTATAATTTTTCGAATTATCATATCCGGATGGAGAAAAAAAAGTGACAATGATATCGATGGTCGGATGTCGCTGTTTTATTGCAGCGATGATCGGTTTTGCCTGTTCAAATTCCCCCAGTGAAGATGCGTGGAACCAAAAACGTGAAGCACCGGTCAGTCTATTTGCATTATTCTGCAAATCTCGGAACAGTGTTTTCCTTCCGCGGATGCCGCGTCGAATTTTCTTATTGACGACGCCTCCGATATGAAAGAGGATCCAGAGAACGGGAACGACGAGGATGTTGTAAAGTATCAGAGCGAGATTCATCAGGCAGTATAGTATGCCTCAATATAGGAATCGTTGTGATGTTGTGCAACGAACGGGAGAAAACCGTCCGGAATCATCTACGTAACCAAAGGTGAATGAATTCTTAAGGAATTTTAATCATAAGGATATGGAAAAACTTGACTTCTGAATAAACATGTAGTATATTAAAAACTCTTCAATGTAACACGATTCAACGTTCTTTGAGAAATAATTAAAATTGGTGGTTGACAATCGGGGTTTTATGTGTTATATTTATAACCCGTTTGGAAACAAACCGACGGTAATTGTTCTTTGAAAATTTGTGTGTACGGCTCAACAAGTCAAAACTAGACGTTTCATTTACAGACTCTAAGTTGAAAATAAAGAAATTTATTACAATGGAGAGTTTGATCCTGGCTCAGGACGAACGCTGGCGGCGTGCCTAACACATGCAAGTCTGGGAGAATTGGGTAGCAATATCCATAGTAAA